>JAHBSO010000001.1 GCA_019639075.1 Actinomycetota bacterium
GTCGAGCGGCGCCTCGAATGGTTGGGCGACCAGCACCACCCCCAGCCCGGTGTGGTCTCCATCAGCCAGGTCACCGAGTTGGGCACCGTGTACACGCCCGCCGAGATCGCCGCGCTCGCCGACGCCGCCCACGCGGCCGGCATGCACCTGCACCTCGACGGAGCCCGCATCGCGAACGCCCTGGCCGCCACCGGCACCGACCTGCGCACGATGGTCGCCGACACCGGCGTGGACGTCCTCACCTGGGGGGCGACGAAGAACGGCGCCATGTACGGAGAGGCGGTGGTGCTGCTGCGCCCCGAGCTGGCCCCCCACGCCCGCTTCGTCCGCAAGCAGGCCGGTCAGCTGCCGTCCAAGGCCCGGTTCGTGGCCGCCCAGATGCTGGCGTTGCTCGACGGCGACCGGTGGCTCGAGCACGCGGAGCACGCAAACGCCATGGCCCACCTCCTCGCCGGCCGCGTCCGCCACGTGCAGGGTGTGCGCCTGGCACGCGAGCCCGAGGCCAACGCGGTGTTCGTGCACCTGCCCCACGACGCCATAGCGCCGCTGCGCGAGTGGTCGTTCTTCTGGGACTGGGACGAGGCCGAGGGGTTGGTCCGCTGGATGACCCACTTCGCCACCCGCCCCGAGGACGTGGAGCGGTTCGTGGCAGGGGTCGAGGCATTCGTGGGGCAGCGCTGAGCGAGCCCGGTCCCGCTGTGCGGGTGGTTTGGTGACCGCTCCCGAGGCGCGGGGCCTCGACGACGAACTCCTCGAGGCAGGTAGTTGGCCGGAGGGCCGAGGGGTTGGGTCACCCACCGCCATGCGCGCGGTGGTCGTCTACGGCACCCGTAGCGACCGTCTGTTCTGTTCTCTAATTTCCGAATGACGATTCGGATAAGATCGGCGTCATGGTGACGCATTCGATTGCAGCGTCGGCGCGACGGGGCCGGCCCCCGAAGGTGGGACGCGATCAGATCGTGGATGCCGCTGCCCGAGCTGGCTTGGACTCGTTCACGATGCAGGGCCTGGCCGAGGACCTCGGAGTCTCGCCGGCCACCCTGTACTCGCACGTCGCCGGACGCGACGAGGTCATCGCGTTGGTCGAGTCGAGGCTGCACGGCACGATTCGTGAGTTCGCGACCGATGCGACGGAATGGCGCGGGTGGCTGGCCGACTTCGCCGCGCTGGTGCGTCGCGAGTTGGGCTCGTCGGCTGCGACGTTGCTGAACGCGACCCGTGATGACGCGTCCATGCGGATCGACATCGGCGAACCGGGCCTGCGGCTCTTGATGGCGGCTGGGTTCAGTTCGGTGGAAGCGGCGTATGCCGTGTGGCTCGTCGTCCGGGTGGCGATCACCGCGTCGAGCGGTACCGATCCGAGCTTCACCCGGTTCCTGGAGCCGACCGCGGAGCTGGTCGACGCTGCGGGAGACGCTGACACGTTTGTCGCGCTGCGTCGGGTCCACGATGACCTCACCACCTCAGAGGACCACGACACCTTCGCGTTCGATCTGGAGATCGTGCTGGATGGCATCGCCGCCCGGCTCGAACGAGCAACAACAGGAGACTGACATGGCCGCCACCACCGCCCGGCCCGACATCGACGCGTTCGAACCGGCCCAGCTCGGCCCGCTGACGCTCCGCAATCGGGTCATCAAGGCCGCGACGTTCGAAGGCGTGATGCCCCGTGGAGCGGTCACCGACGAGCTGATCGAGTTCCACACGACCGTGGCCCGAGGCGGCGCAGCGCTTAGCACTGTCGCCTACTGCGCTGTGTCGATGGGCGGTCGGGTGAGCAGCGACACGATGGTGATGACCGAGTCCCTCATCGGCGATCTCCAGCGCCTCACCTCTGCGGTGCACGCCGAGGGCGCGCTGGTGTCGGCGCAACTCGGTCACGCGGGCCTCGTCGCCCAGTCTCAGTCGAAGCGCCACCCGAGCCTGGCTCCCTCTGGCCGGTTCAGCGCACCGGCGAAGGGGTGGGTCAAGGGCGCGACCCGTCGAGACCTCGACGAGGTCGTGGCCGACTTCGAGCGTGCAGCCCGCGTCGCGATCGAAGCGGGGTTCGACGCGCTCGAGATCCACCTCGCCCACAACTATCTGCTGAGCTCGTTCTTCAGTCCCAACCTGAACCGGCGCCGCGACGAGTTCGGCGGAAGCATCGAGAACCGCGCCACCTTCCCCCGACGGGTCATAGACGCGGTGCGCCGAGTCGCTGACGGCAAGGTGGCGGTGCTGGCGAAGTTCAACATGGCCGACGGTGTCGAGCGCGGCCTGTGGCTCGAGGAGAGCCTGCAGTTCGCCCAGCTCCTCGAACAGGACGGTGCGCTCGACGCACTTGAGTTGACCGGCGGTAGCTCGCTGCTCAACGGCATGTACTACTTCCGCGGGGACGTGCCCCTCCGCGAGTTCGCCGCCGCGCAGGGCCCCATCGTGGGACTCGGCGTGCGGGCGTTCGGTCGGCGCATCCTCCCGGAGTTGCCGTTCGAGGAGGCGTTCTTCCTGCCGTTCGCCCGGCAGTTCCGCCGAGAGCTCGACATGCCGCTGATCCTTCTCGGCGGCATCAACGAACGGGCCACGATCGACGGTGCCCTCGGAGAGGGATTCGAGTTCGTCGCCATGGCCCGGGCACTGCTACGGGAACCAGATTTGGTCAACAGGATGGCGACCTCACCGAACGCCGCGGGGCTGTGCGTGCACTGCAACAAGTGCATGGCCACCATCTACAGCGGAACCCGCTGCGTCCTCGCGACCGGAGCTGACGGAACAGGCTCGGGCCGTTGAAGCGGCTCAGCGGACGCGTCGCGGTCGTCACCGGAGCGGGCAGCGGGATCGGCCGGGCGACCAGCCTGGCCCTCGCCGAGCGCGGGTGCTCGATCGCAGTGGTCGACGTGCAGCCCGACGGTGCCGAGGAGACCGCTGATCTGATCCGTTCGCTCGGCACCCGGGCGAGCGTGCACGTCGCGGATGTGCGTGATCCGAAGCGCATGGGCGAGCTCCCGTCCGAGGTCGAGGGCTCGCTCGGTTCGTGCCGGATCTTGGTGAACAACGCCGGGGTGACCGCTGCTGGCGCGTTCGCGGATGAGACGGTCGAGGACCTGCGCTGGATCATCGACATCAACGTGTGGGGTGTGGTGCACGGATGCCGTGCGTTCCTGCCGATGCTGCGGGAGGCCGACGAGGCTCACATCGTCAACATGTCGAGCATGGTCGGGTTGCTCGGTCTTCCTCACAACGTGTCGTACTCGCTCACCAAGGGGGCGGTGCGGGCGTTCAGCGAAGCGCTGCGCGGCGAGCTGGTCACCACCAAGGTGGGGGTCACCGTGGTCTTTCCGGGCGCGATCTACACCAACATCACCGCTGGTGCGCGGGGTGGGCAGGCCGCTCGGCTCGCCGAGATGGGGCAGTCCCGTCTGGCGCCCCACGTGATGAGGCCGCCCTCCGCGGTCGCTCGTCGGATCGTGGCGGCGATCGAACGCGACCGTGCACGTGTCGTCGTCGGGCCCGACGCCCACGTCGTGAGTGCGCTCACCCGGGTGCTGCCCGGGCGATCGGGCCTCGTCGGCCGTCTCACGAGCCGCCTCGACGCATGATGTCGAACATGGACTTCCCCGCGTTCGCCGTCGCCTGCGGCGAGGAAGGCTCCGACCCGCTCGTGCTGCACGAAGGACGGGTCGTCCGCGTCGACCAGTACCGGGCAAGCGGACACCTTGAACGGCTCGATGCGGACCTCGCCGATGTCGGGGGGCTCGGGGTGAAGGTGTGGCGCTACGGCATGCCCTGGCGGCTGACCGAACTGGAACCCGGGGTCTACGACTGGACGCTGTGGGATCGGGCGCTCGAGGCGTGCCGGCGCCACGGGCTCGACCCGGTGATCGACCTGTGCCACTTCGGCCTGCCCGACCACCACGGCGGGTTCTGCGACACCGGGTGGGTCGACGGCTTCGCCCGCTACGTCGACGCGTTCCTGGCCCGCTATCCGGAACCGCGATGGTTCACGCCCGTCAACGAGCCGGGTATCACCGCCATGTTCTCCGCGCTGCTCGGCATGTGGAACGATCGCCGAGCCAGCGAGGACGACTACTTCGTCGCGCTGGGCAACGTGGTGCTCGCGAACCTCGAGGCACTCGCCCGCATCCGAGCCGACCGAGACGGCTGGTGGATCGGGTCCGAAGGCTTCGGCTGCGACCTCGCGGATGCTGACGACGAGGCCGGCGTCCGCGCCGCCACCGGTGCCCGTGACCTGCAGCAGGCCGTCTGGGATCTGCACTTCGGCCTCGCACCTCGGGGCGTCGCGGCGCGACTGACCGATGTCGTGGCCGACTCGGTCCAGTCGCGCGTCGAGGCCCTCGTCGGAGTCGTTCCGCCCGACCGGATCGTCGCTGGCCACGACATCTACCCCGTCAGCGTCACGGCGCACGGGACACGTGCCGGTAGGCCGCTGTCGATCGCTGATCGCGTCGGGGCCTACGAGGACGAGGCGACCGCCTGGCATGAGCGCTACCGGGTGCCGTTCTGGGTGTCCGAGACCTCCAACCTCGGACTTGCGGTCGACCAGGGCAGCGAGTGGCTCGCCGCACTCACCGCATCGCTCGACACCCTGTCGGCGAGCGGCCTGCCGGTCCGGGGGATCTGCTGGTACAGCCGAGGCGACCAGTACGACTGGGACACCGCACTGATGTCGCCGATCGGCACCGTCACCGAAGTCGGACTCTTCGACGCCCAACGGCACCCACGCCCGGTGGCGCAGCACTACGCCACGCTCGCCCGCCGACACCCCTGAAAGAGCAGCGAAGCAGCACCGAACCGTCACGAGGAGATGGCGACGTGACCCACGAGAACGAGCTGACATCCGAGATCGACCTGTGCACGCCCGACGGCAGACGGCTGAACCGTGCCGCTCTCGGCTGGTCACGCCGACCGCTGCACCGGGCGAACCTGGATGGCTGCTTCGGTATCAACAAGCGCTGGGACTACTGGGCGATCCTCGCCGGTGACCTCGTCGTGTCGTCGGTCTACGCGGACATCGACCACTTCGGTCTGGCCGACGTCTGGTGGGCCGACCTGGCCGCGGGAACAACAGGAGGCAATGGGATCATCACGACCGACCGTGGTGCGCTCGTCCTGCCGGACCGCCCCGGGACCACTCCGCTTCGCGTCGAGCGCGACGGCTTCGCGCTGGAGATCGTCGATGAGCCCGGATCGACGCGCCTTCGCGCCTCGTGGACCGAGCATGACGGGACACCGGGCGCACTCGACGTGTCGATCGAACTGCCCAAGGGCCACGAGTCGCTCAACGTGGTGATCCCGTGGAGTGACGAGCGGTTCAACTACACCTCCAAGCACCAGGCCCGACCTGCCACCGGTCAGCTCACCGTCGGCGACCGGCACTCGGAGATCGGCGGTGGTAGCTGGGACGCGTGGGGCGTGCTCGACGTAGGGCGTGGGCGCTGGCCATCGGAGATCACGTGGAACTGGGGTGGCGGTGCCGGACGGTGCGGCGCGCACGTCGTCGGGTTGCAGTTCGGCGCGAAGTGGACGGAGGGTTCGGGCTACACCGAGAACGGCCTGATCGTCGACGGCCGACTCACCAAGCTCGGCCGCGAGCTCGACTGGTCCTACGACTGGGACGAGCCGCTCAGCCCCTGGCGCGTGGTCGACCCCGGCGGACAGCTCGATGTGACGCTGCAGCCCCGCTACGACAAGCACACGAAGCTCCCAGGACGCGACCAGGGATCGGAGACCCACCAGGTCTTCGGAACCTGGTCGGGCCGCCTTCGCACCGACGACGGTATCGAGATCGAGATACACGACATCCAGGGCTTCGCGGAAGAAGCACGCCAGGAGTGGTGAACGACAGTCGGCGAGGTCGGGGTTCAATCGGTAACGGGCTCTTCGGATTTCAGGGTGGGGAGATCGGGTTGAGCGTGGCGAGTAGGTCCCAGTTGGGTCGGCCGGCGTAGAGCAGGACTCGGAGCCGGTAGTTGCGGAAACGGCGGAACCCGAACCCGATGCGCTTGATGACCTTGATCAGGTTGTTGGTGGCCTCGGTCGGCCCGTTGGACACCTGGGCTTGGTGCCAGGCGCAGATCTCGTGCCGCCAGGTGCGAAGCGTCCGTCCAAGCTGACGCAGCTCCGGCGACATCGCTGGCTCGAGCAGGCTCTCGACGAGCTCGTCGAGGTAGCCGGGGGCGCCCTCGGCGGGCTGGTCGTAGAGGCCCCGCAAGGGTCTCCTTCGCGTGCCAGGCCATGCGAACCTCGCCGTGAGGATCACCGGCTTCGAGGAGGTTCTCGATCTTGGCGTTGGCTTTGTCGTCGAGGCGCTCGTGGCCGATCGTGAGCAGCTTCCGGGACCGATAGAGCGGGTCGGTGGTTCGCTGATGAGGGCTACCTCGTGTTCGCGCCCGCCTACAGCCTCGCCACCGACGAGCGCCCCACCTGGGACGTCGCCACGTCGCAGATCACCTGTGCGCTGGTGTGGATCGGCGAACACGCCGCCGAGTTCGGTGGGGACCCGGACCGCATCGCGGTCTGGGGCGCATCGGCCGGAGGGAACCTCTCCCTCACGTCGACGTTCGCTGCCGCCGCCGGGCGTTCCGTGTCACCGTGCTCGACGGCGATGCCTCGCATCGCTGCTGCGGCGGGCGAGGTGCCAGCGGTCGACCCGGCGTGGGTCCACGACAACCCCGACCGGGTCTGGGGCCCGAGGACCCGCGAGATGGTGGAGCGCTACATCGGCGGCGACACCGCAGTCCACCCCGAGCGCCTCGCAGCCGTCCAGGTCGCCACCTACCTCTCGACAGCAGCCCCGCCGACGCTCCTCAGCGCCAGCCGAGGGGACCACCTCGTACCGGTTGGGGGTATCGAGCAGTTCGTCGACGACGCTCGTGCCGCCGGTGCCGACGTCGACGTGGTGTACCGACGCTTCGGTGACCACCTCGTCGCGGCGATCTACGGCGGGCTGGCGAGCCAGACGATGTTGCGCCAGTTCCGCGACCACTTCCGCCGTCACGGAGTCTGAGACCCAACCGTTTCGGCAACGGGTGTCAGCGACGGGCCTCGGGCCTGTTCCTGCGACGGGTGATTCGACCTCTGACGCCCGCGTTGTGGACGGCCCAGCGAATCCATGCTTCGGTGCGGTCGAGGGTCTCGATCGCTTCGTCCGGCAATGCGACGGTCACGGTGAACCGTTCCTCGTCGCCGACGACCCGGGCGTGCGCCTCGGCCTCGCTGGAGAGCAGTCGAGCGACGGCGAGGAGCGGGTTCGCAAGGTGGATGCCCTCCACGTACACATCCATCGTCAGCAGGCCCGTGGGTGCACCGACGCTGGTCGAAGGCCGGTCCGGCGTCGGATCGAGATGAGAGACGGGCGTCGACAGTGGCATCGGATACCTCCTCATGAGAACGCGCTTGTATCTCGGATGATGATAGGTATCATGTCAACTGTCCAGATCAAACTTCTCCAGTCAGGAGGACTTCCCATGCTGATGCGAACCGACCCGATGACCGAGCTGTTCGGCCTGCCTCGAGCCACGGAGCCGTCCCTGGCTGCGCTGAACGCCTATCGCCACGGCGACGTCATCACCGTGGAGTTCGATCTGCCGGGCGTCGACGCGTCCACCATCGATCTCCAGATCGAGCGCGGTGAACTTCGCCTACAGGCCAAGCGCACCACCGACGCCCCCGACGGGGCCAGGTTCCTGGTGCGCGAGCGGAGCGACGCCACGGTCACGCGCCGCCTCATGCTGGGCGACGTGCTCGACGTGGAACACGTCGACGCCACCTACCGCGACGGCGTGCTGACGTTGCGCATCCCGCTGCACGAGACGGCCAAGCCCCGTCGGATCACCGTGAAGAGCGACGAGTCCCTGGAGGCCGGAGCCAAGGTGCCCATCGAATCGACCGCCACGTGACCCCATCCGCCGAGAAGGAGAGGAGACGAGGAGGGGGCGGCCGCTCGGCCGCCCCCTCGGCGCGCTCGTGGCGCGATCGTCTCGACGACCCCGACGAACCGCTCTTCACCATGGCCGTCGCAGCCGAGCTGCTCGGGCTCGACACCCAAGCGTTGCGGCGACTCGGCGACGCCATCGACCAGGGCGAAGCCCGACCGTCCGGCAACCAACGCCGCTACTCCCGCACCGACCTCGAACGACTCAGCGACGCCGCCAACCTCGCCCGCCAGGGCCACAACACCCAATCCATCGCCACCATCCTCGACCTCACCGCCCGCCTCGACCAGACGTAGCAGGGCAGCCTCGCCTCAGTCCTGGTGCTCGTCACCGCCGACGCTTCGCCCCCGTGATCCGCTCACGAGTCCAACTGGTCCGAAATGGCCGGACACAATCTGGACACAAATTCCAGCCATCTGGGGGTTACCCGTGAGTACGGGTGAGACGGCACCGACCGGTCTCGAAAAGCACAGAACCCCTGGTCAGCGGCCGGTTTTCGGGCGCTCACCAGGGGTTTCGTGCTGGCACCCCCAACGGGATTTGAACCCGTGCCGCCACCTTGAGAGGGTGGTGTCCTAGGCCGCTAGACGATGGGGGCGAGACCTAGATGTCGGTTGTGAACCGGCGAGCATGCTAGCCGGGATGGCTCGGGGGGGAGGACTCGAACCCCCAACGACTGGACCAGAACCAGCTGTGTTACCGATTACACCACCCCCGAACGGGTGAGCCGTCACCCTAGCAACGGCGCGGAACGGACCGAAAACCGGTTCGCGTCAGGTACCGGTGTCGTCGGCCAGGGCGTCGTCCACGCCCGGTTCCCGGGGGCCCAGGTAGCGGGGATCGGGTTCGAGGATCCCGTCGACCACGGCCTTCACCGACGCGCCCCCTTCCCGGAGCGCGTTCAGGGCCGGTCGTCCGCCCTCGGTCGGGGCCACCACGCCGTGGGTCTCGATCCCGGCTTCACGGCACAGGTACACGGCTCGGCGGACGTGGAAGTCCTGGGTCACCACCAGGGCCTCGTCGACGCCGAAGATCCGGTGGGCCCGGGTGCACGAGCTCCACGTGTCGAAGCCGGCGTGGTCCTTCACGATCTTCGACGCCGGCACGCCATGGTCGAGCAGCCACCGCTCCATGGCCGTGACCTCGTCGTAGCTCACCTCGCCGTTGTCACCCGACACGAGGAGCGCCCGCACCTTCCCCTGGCGGAGCAGGTCGGCGCCGACCTCGAGCCGGGCGGCCAGGTAGGGCGACGGCTCCCCGTCCCGGAGGCCGGCCCCCAACACGATCGCGACCGGCGCCTCCGGTGCGCTCGCCACGGAGTCGACAGCCCCTCGGGTCGACCAGCGGATCCACGACCAGCAGCCCCCGACCACGAGCAGCGGGACCAGGACGACCAGCCCGGCCGTGGTCCGCCACGGGTGACGCCGCACCGCGGCCACGGCGCGGTGGCGTCTCGCCGGAGCGGGGGTCGGCTCGTCGGGCTCGGTCGGGGGTTCCGGCACCCTGGCGAGGTTAGGAGCCGGGCCCGGGCCGGGGAGCGCGGCACCATCGACCGCCTAGGGTGAGCGGACCACTCAGGAAGGACGGACCATGGGAACCGACATCGTCGTTGGCATCGACGGCTCCGAGGACTCGAAGCGGGCGCTGGCCTGGGCCGCCGAGGAGGCAGCGCTCCGCGGCTGCCGGGTGAAGGCGGTGCTGTGCTGGTCCTACCTCGGCCTCACCGGCACCGACATGGGGGTCGGTACCACCGAGGCCGACGCGCGGGCGGCGATCGAGGAGACCGTGGCCGCCGCGCTCGACGAGGAGGGCCGCGCCGTCGTCGACGTCACGCCGGTCAACGACCTGCCCGTCGCCGGCCTGCTCGACCAGGCGGCACAGGCCGAGCTGGTCGTGGTGGGTTCCCGGGGTCGAGGCGGCGTGAAGGGCCTGGTGCTCGGCTCGGTCAGCCGGACCATCGTCGAGCGCTCGCCGGTCCCCGTGGTGGTCCTGCCCCACCACGCCTGAGGTTTCGACTTCGCTCGCTGCGCTCGCTCCGCTCAACCAACAGGGTGGTCAGAAGCCGCGGTAGGTGGCGGAGCGGCGTTCGATGAAGGCCTGGACGCCCTCGTTGGCGTCGATGGTGCCCATGTTCAGCTCCTGGGCCACGGCCTCCTCGCGGAACGCGGTGGCGCGGTCGCTGTCGAGCGACCGGTTGACGAGGCCCTTGGTCAGGGCGATCGCCCGCGTCGGCGCGTTGGCCAGGCGGGTGGCCCACTCGGCGACCGTGGCCTCGAAGTCGTCGCGGGGCACGGCCCGGTTCACCAGGCCCAGCGCCGCGGCCTCCGTCGCCGGCAGGTCGTCGCCGAAGAACATGAGCTCCTTGGTGCGCTGGATGCCGATCGAGCGGGGGAGCAGGTAGGCCCCGCCGCCGTCGGGCACGAGCGCCCGTCGGGCGAACACCTCGATGAAGCGGACGTCGTCCGCGGCGATCACGAGGTCGCAGGCGAACGCCAGGTGGGCCCCGATGCCCGCCGCAGTGCCGCTGATCGCGCCGAGCACCGGCTTCTCGCAGTCGAGCACGGCAGAGATCAGCCGCTGCGCGCCCTCGCGGATCATCTTCGAGACCTCACCGACGGTGCGCTCGGGGGCGTCGTCGGGGCGGGGCGGGGGTTCGCGTCGGGCCCGCAGGTCGGCCCCGGTGCAGAACGCGTCGCCGGTGTGGCCGAGCACCACGCCCCGGACGCCGATGTCGGTGTTGACCTGCGCCAGCAGCTCGATGACGTGGTCGCGCTGGTCGGGGCTGATCGCGTTCTTGACGTCCGGGCGGTTGAGCGTGATCCACGCCATGCCCTCGTCGTCGATCCGGAACAGGACCTGTTCGGTGATGGGCAGGTCGGCGGACGGCGTCGTCACGGGGGCTCCTCGGTCGGCTCCGAGGCAGCGTAGGACCGGATCTGACGGGCTGTCAGATCCGGTCCCGGTCGCTCAGTTGATGGGGGTGGCGATCCCGCACTGGTCGGCGTTGTACTTGGCGATCCGGGCGTAGGCCTCGGTGCCGGCCGCCGTCAGGTCGGAGTCGTCCGGGCTCTCGAGCATCGCGAGCAGGGCGTCGATGTCGTCCTTGATGTCGTCCGGGGCGACGGCCTGGACCGCCTTCACACCGGCGATCTCGTCGTCGTTGCCCTGGTTCTCCTGGACGGCGGCGCAGTAGGCCTGCACGGTGCCACCACCCGTGGAGGCGGTCGTGTCGGTCGACCCGCCGTCGGTTGAGTCCGTCGCCTGCGTCGTCGACACCGCGGTGGTGTTCGACGACGAGTCGTCGCTGCTGTCGCTGCTGCACGCGCCGAGCCCGAGCACGAGGGCGGAGGCGACGACGACCGCAGCCAGCTTGCGGGACATGAATCGGGATGAGGGGTTCATGCGGTCATCCTCGCGCAGCGGAGGTGCTGGAACCGGGCGCGTCGGGTTCGTGGTCGGTTGCAGCGACGGTGGCCGAGAGGGACCGTCGGTCGACCTTCTGCATCGCGGTGAGGGGCAGCGCATCGACGACGTGGATCGCCTCGGGGAGCTTGTGGTGGGACAGGACCCTGCCGGCGTGGGTCCGCAGCGCCGCCAGGTCGGGTGGTGCCGAGGATTCGGTCGGCACGACCACCGCGACGCCGATCTCGCCCAGCACGTCGTCGGCCCGGGGGACGACCGCCACGTCGTGCACGCCGGGGTGGGTGCCGAGCACCGCCTCGACCTCGGCCGGGTGCACGTTGTACCCGCCACGGATGTACATGTCGCCCGAGCGGCCTGCGAGCACGAGCCGTCCCTCCCCGTCCACGCGGCCGAGGTCACCGGTCCGCAACCACCCGCCGACGAGCGTGGAGGCCGTCTGCTCGGGGTCGTCCCAGTACCCGCTCATCACCGCGTCGGATCGGAGCCACACCATGCCCACCTCGTCGGCGGGCAGCGGTCGGCCGTCGTCGTCCCGGACCTCGATCGCCATGCCGGGCCGCGGTCGACCGACGGTGTGGAGCGTCTCGTCGTCGGGGGCGTCGGGCGCGGTCGCCGTGCCGATGCCGCCCGACTCGGTGGAGGACCAGCGGATCGAGTACCCGGCGTCGAAGCGGCGGCGGGCCTCCTCGACCAGCGCCGGCGGCGAGGCCGAGCCGCCCATCACCAGCAGCTTCACGTGCGACAGGTCGCGCTGGTCGAGCTCGGGGTCGCGCAGCAGGAGGGCGACCTGGGGGGCCACCCCGCCGATGGTCGAGATCCGCTCGCGTTCGACGAGGTCGAGCACGTCGCCGGCCCGCCAGCGGTCGAGCAGGTGGGTCGTCGACCCGAGTCGCAGGTACCAGGGGAGCTTCGTCGTGAAGCCGACGTGCGCGAACTGGGTCGAGCCGTACTGGGCGAACGGTGCATCGCCCCACGCGCCCCCGGTGTCGTAGTTCGTGACGGCGACGAGCTGTCGATCGGTGAACACCGCGCCCTTCGGGGCGCCGGTCGTCCCCGACGTGAACACCACCGCCACCGGCCGGTCGGGGTCGGCGACCACGTCGGGCAGGGAGCCGCCCACCCGGGCCAGGGCGTCGACGTCGGACGCGTGCTCGACCACGAGCGCGGGCTGCACACGGTCGAGGCAGGAGCGGCGCTCGTGGTCGGTGAGCCGAGGGTTCACCCCGGCGGTCGTTGCGCCCACGCGGGCCGCGGCGGCGTAGGCCACCACCCACGCCGACACCGACGGGAGGGTCAGGGCCACGACGTCACCGGGGCCGATGCCCCGAGCCGACAGTCCCGCGGCCACGGCGTCGCTGCGGTTCCTCAGGTCCCGGTAGGTGAGGACCATGCCGTCGGGGTCGACGAACGCCGGCCGGTCGCCGAACCGGTCCGCCGCCTCGGCCACGACCGACGGCAGGTACGGAGCGGAGGGGACGTCGGCGGCCACGGTCGGATGGTACGGGCCGGGCGGGCCGCCGCCGGAACCGCTCCCGAGCCGCCATCATGGCCCGGTGACCGATCCGGCGACCCGACCCGTCCGCCTCACCGCGGACCAGGCGCGCCGCATCGCGCTCGGGGCCCAGGGGTTCGCCGATCGGCGACCGTCGGGTGCGGTGGACCGGCGTCACGGCCGCAAGGTGTTCGACCGCGTCGGGGTGGTGCAGATCGACTCGGTGAACGTGGTGGTCCGCTCGCAGGAGCTGCCGATGTTCGCCCGTCTCGGCCACCACCGCCGCGACCTCATCCCGAACCTCACCGCGTCCCGGGACGTGTTCGAGTACTGGGCCCACGAGGCCTCCCACGTCCCCGTCGACCTCCAACCGGCGTTGCGGTGGCGGATGGACGACGCCCGGCAGGGCCGCGGGATGTGGGAGGGCATCGCCCGGGTCGGACGGGAGGAGCCCGAACGGGTGGCCGACGTCCTCGCCCAGGTCCGGCAGCGGCCGCTCACCGTCGGGATGATCGAGGGCGCGGGGGAGCGCAGCTCGGGCATGTGGGGTCGCACCCCCGGCAAGGTCGCCATGGAGTACCTGTTCTGGAGCGGCCAGGTCACCGCCAGCCGTGGCCGGAACTTCGAGCGCTGGTACGACCTGCCCGAGCGGGTGCTCCCTCCGGAGGTGCTCGACCGGCCGACGCCGACACCGACCGAGGCGAAGCAGACGCTCCTCGAGGTGGCGGCCCGGTCCCACGGCGTCGGAACCGCGAAGGATCTCGCCGACTACTTCCGCATCAACGTCCCGGAGGCCCGTGGGCTCCTCGCCGAGATGGTGGCCGACGGTCGGCTGGTCCCCGCCGAGGTCGACGGCTGGCGCCACGCCGCCTTCCTCCACCCCGAGGCGCGCCGGCCCCGCACGGTCACCGGGCGGGCGCTGCTGTCACCCTTCGACTCGTTGGTCTGGGAGCGTGACCGCACCGAGCGCATCTGGGGGTTCCGGTACCGCATCGAGATCTACGTCCCGAAACCGAAGCGGGTGCACGGCTACTACGTGCTGCCCTTCCTCCTCGACGGCCACCTGGTCGCCCGGGTCGACCTCAAGGCCGACCGGGCCAACGGCGTGCTCCTCGTGCAGGCGGCCTGGGGCGAGGCCGACATCGACGTGCCACACGTCTCCACCGAGCTCGCCGCCGAGCTGAACGAGCTGGCGACCTTCCTCGGCCTCGACGGCGTCGAGGTGGTCGGCCCGGGCGACCTCGCCTCCGCCCTCGACCAGTGCAACGTTGTCCGGAAGTAGGCGGAATCCGCCGACTTCCGGACAATGTTGGGCTGGGGTCAGCGGATGCGGGGCTCGATGCGGCCCTGCTGGAAGGTCTCCTGGCCCTCGGCCATGGCTTGCTCGGTCATGCCGAGCTGCAGGAACGTGTTGCCGAGGTCGAGCGCCTGCTTGCGGCTCAGCTCGCGGCCGGCCCAGAGGGTGCGCAGCGACGCCTGGATCGCTCCGGGCGGCGCCGAGGCGATCGCCTCGGCGAGCCAGGCCGCCCGCTCCTCCAGCTCGTCGGACGGGCAGACCTCCGACACCAGGCCGATCTCCAGGGCCCGGGCCGCGGACAGGCGCTCGTGGTTGCCGAGGAGCGTCATCCTGAGGATCTCGCCGAACGGCATGCCCCGGTGCAGCATCAGCAGCGGCTCGTAGACCGCCGGCATGCTGTAGGTGACGTGCGGGTCGAAGAAGGTGGCGTGCTCGGCGGCGATCATGATGTCGACCTCGCCGAGCAGGTAGAACGCGCCACCGCAGGCCATGCCGTTCACGGCGCACACCACCGGCTTCCAGAACTCGTTGGCCTTCGGGCCGAGGAGCTGGCCGGGGTCGTCGTAGGTGTACGGCGAGAACTCGTAGGTGGCGCCGCCCTCGGCCGGGACGAAGTCACGGTCGATGCCGGTGCAGAACGCCTTGTCGCCGGTGGCGGTGAGGACCACCGAGCGGACCGAGTCGTCGGTGCGCAGCGAGCGCCACAGGCCGGACAGCTCGTCGCACATCACCTTGTCGAACGCGTGGTACCGCTCGGGGCGGTCGAGGGCGATCCAGACGACCGCGCCGCGCTGGTCGACGCGGAGGGTCTCGAAGGACGTCAGGTCGGTCATCGGCGGAACGCTAGGGCGCGGCGATCCCCGCCGGTCAGTCCCCGGTGCCGAGCAGGTCGAGCGCCGCGGTCTTGCGGACGCCGTAGGTGCGGGGCACGTCCCGGTCGAGGTCGAGGTGCAGCATCTCGATCGCGTTGCCGCGCATGGCCTTGTAGATCTGCTCGTCGGTCAGGCCCTCGACCATCTTCTCCGCGACCGTCTTGGTCTCCGGCCAGGTCGAGTCGGTGTGCGGGTAGTCGGTCTCGAAGGTGATGTTGTCCTCGCCGACCTCGTCGATGGCGACGAGACCGTGGCGGTCCCGGAAGAAGCAGCCGTAGACGTTGCGGAAGTAGTAGGCGCTGGGTGCCTCGGGGATGAGGTCCTGCACCCCGCCCCACGCCCGGTGCTCGCGCCACACGTCGTCCACCCGCTCGAGGATGTAGGGCAGCCAGCCGATCTGACCTTCGGAGTAGGCGATCTTCAGCTTGGGGAACTGCACGAGCTTGCCGCTGAACAGCCAGTCGCTGAGCGAGGCCATCGAGTTGTTGAACGACAGCGACGCGGCGACCGCCACCGGGGCGTCGCCCGAGGTGGCCGGCATGCGCGACGACGACCCGATGTGCATGTTGATCGTGGTGTCGGTCTCCTCGCAGGCCCGGATGAACGGGTCCCAGAAGCCGGAGTGGATCGACGGGAGGCCGAGGTGCGGCGGGATCTCCGAGAAGCACACCGCGTGCACGCCGCGCTCGGCGTTGCGGTACACCTCCTTGGCGGCCAGCTCGGCGTCCCACAGCGGGACGATGATCAGGGGGATGAGGGCGCCGTTCGAGTCGCCGCACCACTCCTCGACCATCCAGTTGTTGTAGGCCTCGACGCACGCCAGGCCCATCTCCCGGTCGGGGTGCTCGGTGAAGGTCTGGCCGCAGAACCGGGGGAACGTCGGGAAGCAGAGGCTGGCCTCGACGTGGTTCATCTCCTGGTCGGCGATGCGGGCCGCGGGCTCGTAGCAACCCGGGCGCATCTCGTCGTAGGTCATCGGCGTCATCGTCATCTCGTCGCGGCTGTAGCCGACCGCGGCGACGTGGCGCTTGTGGATGTAGACGAGGTCGCCGAACACCCAGCAGTCGGCCGGGCGGCCGTCGGGGTCGAACTCCTGCTCGTAGACGCCGCCGCCGATGTGCTTCATCCCGCCGATGCCGCGCCGCTCGACGCGGGGGCCGTCGGCCTTGAACTTCTCCGGGAGGTACTCCTGCCAGACGTGGGCCGGTTCGACGACGTGATCGTCCACGCTGATGATCTTCGGCAGCTCGGCCATCCCCGGCCCTCCTGTTTCTGACGGTCCGTCAGATTGTAACCCGGACCGCCGCCCAGGGCCACCCTCGCCCGGGCGCGTGGCCCCACAAGTCGCCGAGAAGTCCCAGGTCAGGGCCTCGTTCCCAGCTTCCCCGAACCCTCCCGGGCGGATCGCTGGCCTGCGGTCGGCCGATGTGGTTCGGTGCAGCCACACCCGAGGCGGGCGAGCGGACAACAGGGGGACACGCAGTGGTCGACGTCCTGGTCGTGGACGACAACGAGATCGAACGGGCAGGACGGGAGCTCGTCCTGCGACGGCACGGACACCGGGTCGAGGCGATCGACTGGGCGACCGCCCGCACCGCGTCGACGAGCGCCGAGGTGGTGCTCGCGGTCGTTCGGCGCGATCCGGCGGCGTTCGACCGATGGGACCGCCTGCGCCGCGCCGGGGGGTTCCGGCGCCTCGGCCGACCCGGGGCCCGGGTCATGGCGTTGACCTCGGACCCCAACCCGATCTCACCGATCGCCCGGCTCCGGCTCGTCCGGGCCGGCGCCGACGGGATCTTCACCACCGGCGACCTGTCGACCGGCGTCCTCCTCGACGCGGTCGTACGGGTGACCCGGCCGCGGGCCAGCGCGCCCCGGGTGGTGATCGGACGGGTCGCCGTCGGTCGGGACTGCGACCCCCGGGCCGTCGTCGAGCACGTGCTCGCCAAGGCCGCCACCGACCCGGCCTACCTCCGGGCCTTCGAGCCGGGCACCGCGCAGAACGCGTCCGGCCTGTCGCGGCGCCGGGCCCACACGCTGCGGGTCAAGGTCGCGGCGCTCGGCGACCTCACGGCGCTCACCCCGGCATCGGGCGGCGAGCCCCGGGACCTGTCGTTGCCCCGCTGGACCGACATGGTGTCGTTCGTGAACCTGTGCCGGGTCTGGAGCCCCGACGATGCCGACGTCGGGTTCGAGGCGCCCGTCGACCTCGTCTGCTGACCGGCGGGGTCCCGGCGATCAACCGCCGCAGATGTACTCCCCGCCGATCGCGAACTGCAGCAGCACCCGACCCTCGACGGCGCCGATCATCCGGGATCCCGCGTCCCGCGCGCAGAACCACGCATCGGTGGTGCGGATCCAGTAGCGCATCCCGTCGTCGGCGACGTAGTACGAGGCGCCGGCGTTCTCGATGACCGACCCCGCCTGGACCTGGGAGGGGTTCGGGTCACCGAACTCCGACCACGGCATCCAGCGGTACTTCTCGAGCGGCTGGGCCTCGGCCTCGATGTCGGTCTCGACCACCGGGAGCACCACGCGCCCGCCCGCGAAGTCCTGCCACGTGGCGATCCGAGCGAGTCCCTGCGCCCGACCGGCCGGCATGCCCATGTCACCGGAAGGTCCGCCCCGCACCATCCACATCTCCCAGGCGCCGTTCACGACCGGGATCCCCATCGACTCCGGATGCTCGATGACGACCCCGCCCCGACTGGTCAGGATCACCGGAACGCCGTCGATGGTGGTGCGTCCGGTCGGGACGCCGACGAAGTTGTGGTCCGAGCGCCAGCCCCAGCCCGCCCACTCGTAACGCGTCAGCCGGAGCACCGGATCGGTCGGTCCGCGGCCCGCGACGAGGATCCCGACCGGCGTGCCGCCGGCCCGGAGCGACTGCACGTAGAGGTCGTCGCGCCACGACTCGATCGGGCGGGCGCACACCAGTGCCGACTCGCTCGCGAGGATCTCCGCCGCCATCGCCCGGAACCTCGGTGCGGCGGCGAGGATGCCGGCATCGCCCCCGGTCGCGTCCCCGATCGGCACGAGGCCGAGGTTGGCGCACTGCTCGGTCTCCGGCGGATCGCTCGGCACCTCCTGCTCGGGGGGACCGTTCGGCGTCGTGTCGGTGGGGGTCTCGGGCTGCCGCGGCACGTCCACCCGGGAGGACCTCGACGGCTGCGTGGTCGGGGAGGCCGACGACGGCGCCGAGCCCCCGTCGGTCGTCGAACCGAGGCCTGTCGTCCGACCGCGGGGTGACGACGTGGACCGGCCAGCCGGCCGGGCCGACGTCGGCCCCGAGCCGGAGGAGTCCTCCGCGGATCCGCCCGCCGGTTCCCCGGGCAGTTCGTCCGGTGCCTCGCGAGCATCACGCTCCCCCGCCCGCGCATCGGTCCCGGTCGGTCGGTCGTCGATGGCCTCCACGTTGGTGGTGTCGGGCCGTCCGTCGGGCCCTGCCCCCATCGCGCTCGCGATGGCCGTCGCGATCAGTGCCGCGACGAGCACGAGCGCGGCGCGGGTTCGGCGGGAGCGCTGGGGCCGCGCCTCGGTCGTCACAGGCACCGCAACAGCTCCCCCACGGGAAGGTCCACGACCACCGCCGTCGGGACGTCGATGATCTTCGCGGCGCGGCTGTTGCGCACGCACGCCTGGTCGTCTCCGGTGGGGAGCCATCGTCGTTCGCCCGTGTCGGACACGAACCAGCTCTCCGAGGAGGGGGTCCGGACGATGTTCCCGCGCAGGTTGTCGGGTGTCATGTGCTCGGTGGACTCGTAGCGCTCGATGTCCACGCTGCCGTCCACGTAGTCCATCACGATCCGGCCGTTCGCGAAGTCCTGGGTCGAGCCGATCTCCGAGCGCTCGTAGCGGTTGGAGAACGGGAGCCCGAGCATCCCGTCGGGTCCGCCCTCGGCGATCCACGCGTCGTACATCGAATCGGTGACCGCGAAGGCGACGTCGCGTTCGTCGTCCTGGACGATGGCGCCGTTCACGAACGAGACGATCCGAGCGCCGTCGGGTCGTTCCGCCTCCCGGCGCAGCGGGAGCCCGGGACGTCGACCGGGGATGTACATCTCCCAGGCCGACAACCTGAACCGCCGGTACTCGAGGGGGTTGAGGACGATCACCGCGGCCTCGGGGTCGGTCGGTGCGAGCAGGATGCCCACGGAGTCGTCGCCGCCCCACGAGATCTGTTGGAACACGGTGTCGTCCCGGGCCTGGATCGGGCCGGCGCACGTGATGCCCGGGTCGGTGGCCGCGGCATCGCGGAAGGGTTCGGACCACTTGCGGACGTCCGCGCTCGCCTCGTTGACGACATCGCCCGGCGCGGCGGTGAGCTGGCCGCACGACGACCGAGGTGCCGCATCGGCCCCGGGTCCGGAGCCGCCGTCGGAGCGGGTCGCGGCCACGGCGACGGCGGCCGCCCCGACGATCGCGAGCACCGCCGCGATCGCCGCAGCGACCATCGTCAGGGACGGACGTCCCCGTTCGGGGCCGCCCGTCGCCGGGCCGGTCGCCCGGGATCGGGGGGTGCCCGCATCGACCGGCGGATCGTGCGCCGGGGTCGCCGGGGTCGCCGGGGTCGCCGGGGTCGGGGCGACCGCTGCGTGGCCCTCGGACCGCACCAGGGTGGCGGCCAGCTCGTCGAGCGTCTCGTCGAGCAGGCTGGCGCCGGTGGTCTCGCGGCGACGGCGGTAGGCGTCCCAGCCGAGCTGGAAGGCGCTGGCCGCCCGCGGGCCACGGCGCGTGAGCGGCTGCCACCGGTTCGGGCCCGAACCGAGGAGCTCGGTCGCGGCGTCGCGGTGGGCCGGGTCGCTCATCTCGGCGATGGCGCGGTCCAGGTGGTCCTGGAGCGCCGCGAAGCGCACCTCGCGATCGGCCGTCAGCTCGTCACCGAGCAGCTCGTCGAGGGTCGGGAAGACGCGGTCGCGCACCGCCGAACGCGACCGCAACGAGGTCAACGTCCGAAGTTCCGCGGTCAGCGCTCGGCTGTCTGTGCTCTGTAGCCGTCCCATCGTGCCCAATCGCCGGCCCACCTCGTGTGTGGGCCCCCACCTGCGAATCCGTGCCGATGCTACCGGTTCTCTCGGGAGGCGTGCGACCGATCGGCGCGATCGCGCGGGCCCCGGGGCTCCTGACGGTGCGTCAGATACAGTCCGGCGCATGGCCGCACCATCCCTGCAGGAGCTCATCGATCCGGCGCGCACCGCCGTGGTCACCTCCGAGGTGCAGAACGGTGTCGTCGGTCCGAGCGCCGCCCTCCCGGAGCTGGCTGCGCTCGCCGCGCCGATGGTCGAGCGGGCCGCCGTGCTGTGTTCGGCCGCTCGGGCCGGAGGCATCCGGGTCGTGCACGCGACCGCCGCCCGCCGGGCCGACGCCGCCGGGTCCAACGACAACGCCCGCCTGTTCGCGGCCGTGCGCCGCTCGCCGGTGACGCTCGAACCCGGCTCGCCGGCGGTGCAGGTCGTGGCCGAGCTCGGACCCGAACCGGAGGACATCGTCCTCTGCCGGCTCCACGGCCTGAGCCCCATGGCCGGCACCGACCTCGACCCGATCCTGCGGAACCTGGGCGTCCGCACGGTGATCGTGGCCGGGGTGTCGGTCAACGTCGCCATCACCAACCTGGTCATGGACGCGGTGAACCTCGGGTACCAGGTGGTGCTGCCCCGCGACGCGGTGACCGGCGTGCCCACCGACTACGCCGAGGCCGTGATCGACAACACGCTGGCCGTGCTGGCCACCATCACCACCGTCGACGAGATCGTCGCCGCGTGGGCCGGGGCCACCGCACCGCGGACCTGAAGGAGCAGCCATGACCGCCGAGCTCACCGATCCCCGCGCCGACCTCCGCTGGCCGACCATCCCCGCCGTCCTCGACGACGCCGTGGCCGAGCGGCCCGACGCGGAGGCGATCGTCGACGCCGGCGAGCGCTGGACCTGGCGTCGGGTCGGCGAGGCCGTCGACCGGGCCACCGGCGCCTTCGTGGCCGCCGGCATCGACCGGGGCGACCGCGTCGCGATCTGGGCGCCGAACTGCGCGGAGTGGATCGTCGCCCTCCTCGGCCTCCAGTCGGCCGGTGCCGCGCTCGTCCCGCTGAACACCCGGTACAAGGGCATCGAGGCGGCCGACATCCTCGACCGCAGCCGGGCGCGCGTCCTGGTCACCGTCGACGGCTTCCTGGGCAACGACTACCTGTCGATGCTCGGGGGCCACGACCTCCCGCACCTCGAGCGCATCGTCGTCCTCCGCGCCGACGCGGTCGACGACCCGCGGGCCGAGACCTGGGACGCGTTCCTCGCCTCGGGCGACGACGTCGGTCTCTCCGAGATCCGCGAGCGGCGGGCCGCCGTGCAGCCCGGAGACACGTCCGACCTCCTGTTCACCTCCGGCACCACCGGCAAGCCGAAGGGCGTGATCTGCACCCACGCGCAGACGCTGCGCACGGTCGGCGCGTGGGCCGAGGTGAACGGCCTGGCCGACACCGACCGCTACGTCTGCGTCAACCCGTTCTTCCACTCGTTCGGGTACAAGGCGGGCATCGTCGCCTGGCTCGAGACCCGCTGCGTCATGCTCCCCGTCGGCGTGTTCGACGTGCCCGAGGTGATGCGCCTCATCGCCGAGGAGCGGGGTTCGATGCTGCCGGGCGCGCCGACGCTCTACCAGACCATCCTCAACCACCCCGAGCGCGACCAGCTCGACTCGTCGTCGCTGCGCCTGGCCGTCACCGGTGCGGCGGCGATCCCCGTCAGCCTCGTGCAGCAGATGCGCGACGACCTCGGCTTCGACACCGTCGTCACCGCCTACGGGCTCACCGAGGCGTGCGGGTTCGTGTCGATCTGCCGGCCCGACGACGACGACGAGACCATCGCCACCACCTCGGGTCGGGCCATGCCGGGCATCGAGGTGCGCATCGTCGACGACGACGGGAACGAGCTGCCCCGGGGCGAGCCGGGCGAGATCGTCGTGCGGGGCTACAACGTGATGGCCGGGTACTTCGAGAACCCCGAGGCCACCGCCGAGGCCATCGATCCCGACGGCTGGTTGCACACCGGCGACGTCGGCACCATGGACGCCGACGGCTACCTCGACATCACCGACCGCATCAAGGACCTCTTCATCGTCGGCGGCTTCAACGCCTACCCGGCCGAGATCGAGGACCTCCTCCTCGGCCACCCCGACATCGCGCAGGTCGCGGTCGTGGGCGTCCCCGACGAGCGCCAGGGCGAGGTCGGCGCGGCCTTCGTCGTCCCCGTCACCGGGCGAACCGCCGACCCGGACGAGATCGTCGCCTGGGCCCGCGAGCACCTCGCCAACTTCAAGGTGCCCCGCCACGTGACCGTCGTCGATTCGCTTCCCGTCAACCCGAGCGGCAAGGTCGTGAAGTACGAGCTGCGCGCCCGATTCGAGGAGACCACATGATCCCGCTGTTCGCCGACATCGTCCCGTCGACCGACTGGTACGACGGCGCCTCGTTCGGGCTCCTGCTGATCAGGGTGGTGGTCGGCGTGACGATGGCCGCGCACGGCTACAACAAGTTCTTCGGCGGCGGTCGGATCCCCGGCACCGCGAGCTGGTTCGACTCCATGGGCATGAAGCCCAACGGTCGCATCCACGCCATCATGGCGGCGTCGACCGAGCTGGGCGCGGGGCTCCTCTTCGCCGTCGGGTTCCTGACGCCGCTCGCCGCCGCGGGGTTCGTCGGGCTGATGGTGGTCGCCGCCTACACCGTGCACCTGAAGAACGGGTTCTTCATCGTCAAGAGCGGCTGGGAGTACAACCTCGTCCTCGCCGTCGTCCCCGTCGGCATCGCCATGGCGGGGCCGGGCAAGTACAGCCTCGACTGGGCCCTCGGCCTCGACTTCGTCTACGAGCCGTGGCTCGCCTTCTTCCTCTCGGCCGGCCTCGGCGTCGCCGCCGGGGTCGGACTGCTGGCCGCCTGCTACCGCCCGCCCGCGGAGGGGAGCTGACGGTGGGTCAGATCGACCCACTAGGTTGACCCGTCGTGAGCGCCGACCACCTCGATGCGGACGAGAGCGCGGAGCCCCGGGCGGCCGACGGACGGGTGCCCGGTCGCCGTGGCCGGGCCACGCGCCAGCGCCTCCTCGAGTGCACCGGGCAGATGCTCAAGGACCGCACCTACCGGGATCTGAAGGTGGTCGACATCGCCCGTGAGGCGGGTACCTCGCCGGCGACCTTCTACCAGTACTTCCCCGACGTCGAGTCCGCGATCCTCGTGCTGGCCGACTACATGGTCGCCCAGGGGAGCGAGACCTTCTCGGCGTTGACGGCCAAGGCCTCGTGGAAGGGGCGGGCCGGCTACGAGGCGTCGCTCGACCTGGTCGACGGCGTGCTCGCGTTCTGGGAGCGGTTCCAGCCGCTGCTGCGGGTCGTCGACCTGGCCACCGACGAGGGCGACCTTCGCTTCGCCAACGTGCGGACCCGACTGCTCAACGACCTCAACAACACGCTGGCCCGGGCCGCCGCCGACCACCAGAGCCTCGGCAAGGGCCAACCGGGCGTGAACCCCGACGCGATCGGCGGCGTGCTCGTGGCGATGATGGTGCACGTGTCGGCCCACCGGCTCGGCTTCGAGTTCTGGGGCGTTCGCACCGAGGACCTGCGCGAGGCCATGGCCCGCATCGTCTTCTGGTCCGTCACCGGCCAGAAGCCCCCCACCGCCGGTTGACCCCCGTGACCGAAGTGTCCGCTTTCGTTGGTTGAGCGAAGCGAGCGCAGCGAGCGGAGTCGAAACCCGGTCGACCTCGCTCTCGTTGGTTGAGCGGAGCGAGCGCAGCGAGCGAAGTCGAAACCCGGCGTAGGGTGCGGAGCCATGAGGCTGGACGACGTCGAGGCGAGTGACATCGAGGTGCGCAAGGGCGGCGCCGGAAAGGTGGCTGCCGGCGGCGGCGGGATCGTGGCGATCATCGTCGCGGTGCTCTTCGCCCTCAGCAGCGGCGGCGGTGGCGGCAGCTCGACGGGATCCGATCCGCTCGGGCAGATCCTCTCGCAGATGCAGGGCGGCGGAACCGTGACCGCCGAGGGCGAGACCGTGGACGGCACCACGCTGGCCGGCCAGCAGAAGTTCACCGGCCAGATGATGACGTTGCTCGACGACTACTGGGCCGACGCCTACCCGGCCATGACCGGCGACTCGCTCGTCGATCCGACGTTCGTGGTGTTCGACGGTCCGACGTCCACCGGCGGTTGCGGCGTGGCCCAACCCCAGGCCGGCCCCTTCTACTGCCCGGGCGACCAGAAGATCTACGTCGATCTGGGCTTCTACCAGCAGCTCGAGCAGCAGCTCGGCTTCGGGGGCGACTTCGCCATGGCCTACGTCATCGCCCACGAGTACGGCCACCACATCCAGAACCTCCAGGGCACCCTCGGTGGATCGCAGTCCAACGAGCAGTCGGTGCGCGTCGAGCTCCAGGCCGACTGCTACGCGGGGGCGTGGGCGAGCCAGGCCAAGGCCGACGGTCGGCTCGAGGCCGGCGACTTCGACGAGGCCATCACCGCCGCCGAAGCCGTCGGCGACGACGCGATCCAGGGCGCCGGCGCCGACCGCGACACCTTCACCCACGGCTCGTCGGCCGAGCGCGAGCGCTGGTTCCGCCAGGGCTTCGACTCCGCCGACCCCGCCACCTGCACCACCGGCGCCTGACCCGCCCCGCCCCCAGGCCCACCCCCACCCCCAGCACCCCCACCCCGAGCAACGTTGTCCGGAAGTGCGCGCAATGCGCGCAGTTCCGGACAAGGTTGGATGGCCCCGGCGGACTTGTCACACCCTCGCGGGAGGATGTCGGCCATGGAGCTCTGGGACGACATCGCGAAGCATGCTGCGAGGCACCACGGGGTGGTCTCCATCCATGACCTGGTCCGAGCGGGAGCCTCTCGATCCCAGGTGCAGCGATGGCGGGCGGCGGGCCGTCTGGAGTCGTGCGGGTACGGCGCCTTCCGCGTGGCCGGCGTTCCCTCCTCGTACGTCTCGCTCGTCCTCGCGGCGATCGAGGAGTACGCGGACGAGACCTGGGCGTCGCACCGCTCGGCGGCTGTGCTCCACGGCCTTCGCGTCGCGGTCCCGGCCGGGCTCGTCGAGGTCACGAGACCAACCGGTCTCAGTGCCGAGCGTGGCGCCGCGGTCGTGCACCGAAGCACTCGGATCCCGGCTCACCATCGAACGTTGGCGCAAGGGGTTCCGTGCCTCTCCGTGCCGCGAACGTTGTTCGACCTGGCGCGGTCGACGCCGTCCCATCGTCTGCTTCGAGTGTTCGACGGTGCGCTGATCGACCGGAAGTACACGATCGGTTCGGTCTGGCAGGCCTTTCACGACCTCGGTGGCCGCGGTCGACCCGGGACGAAGCGGATGCGCGAGATGCTCGAAGGACTCGGTGCCGACTACGTCCCGCCGTCGAGCGAGCTCGAAGCCGTCGGGATGGCGCTCCTCGCCGGTCGCGGCTTCGAGTGGCAGGTGGAGGTGTCCGACGATCGGGGCTACGTGCGCCGGGTCGACGCGTTCGACCGCAGAACCTCGGTGGTGGTCGAGTTCGACGGTCCGCAGCACGGCCGCGAGCCGCAGCGGTCCCACGACGTGGACACCGATCGACGGCTCGACGCCCTCGGTGTCACGGTCGTTCGGTTGGGCTGGAACGACCTCACGCTGGGAGCCGAGGAAGCGCTCGAACGGATCGAACGGGCGAGGACTCGTGCGGCAGCCTGATCCGCCGGTTGGTCGCGGCGATCCGTCCGGATCCTGCTCCCCAGCGCAACTTTGTCCGGAAGTAGGCGCAATGCGCGCACTTCCGGACAAAGTTGTTCGGGGTCGGGGTCGGGGTCGGGGTCGGGGTCGGGGGCGGCGGCGGAGTGGGGGAGTAGGGGAGTGGTGGACGCGGGGGTGTCGGCGGTCTGACACAGTGTCAGGTCGTGGTGTCCGTCCTGTCCCCGGATCGGTTGGCGATCGGCATGCAGCTGCCGATCCAGTCCAAGTCGACCTCGTTCGTCGAACCGTGGGAGGCCGACGCCGGCGCCACCGAGCTGGCCGCGGTCGCGAAGGCGGCCGACGCCGCCGGGTTCACCTACGTGGCGGTCTGCGACCACGTCGCCATCCCGTCCGACAAGGCACCGGTGATGAGCACCGAATGGTGGGACACCGTCGCGACGCTCGGCTGGCTCGCCGGCATCACCGAACGGGTGAAGCTGCTCAGCCACGTCTACGTCCCGGCGTACCGCCACCCGCTCCAGGTCGCGAAGTCGTTCTCGACCCTCGACGCCATCTCCGGCGGCCGCGTGATCGTGGGCGTGGGCGCCGGTCACGTCGAGGCCGAGTTCGAGGTGCTCGGGGTGCCGTTCGCCGACCGGGGTCGCCTGCTCGACGAGTCGATCGACGCGCTGCGGGCCGCGTTCGCCGAGGACTATCCGACGCTGCCCGGGCCCCGCTGGCCGGCGGCCGACCTGGGCCAGCACCCCCGCCCGATCCAGGAGGACGGCCCCCCGATCTGGGTGGGTGGTTCCTCGAAGGCCGCGATCCGCCGGGCGGCGCTGCGCGGCGACGGGTGGCTGCCGCAGGGGCCGGTCACCCAGGAGCTGGTCGACGAGATCGCCCGGCTGCGGGCCGACGCCGGACGGCACGACCCGTTCGACCTCGGCGCGCTCGTCGGGCCGGTCTTCGTGGGCGAGCCGGACTGGGACCTCGGCGGCCCGACGCTGGCCGGGAGCCCCGACAAGATCGCCCACGTGCTCAACAAGTTCACGGCGCTCGGCGTCGGCCAGGCCCAGGTCCGCCTGCGGTCGCGGTCGCTCGACGAGCTCGTCGACCAGATCGGCCGCTTCGGCGCCGACGTCATCCCCCAGATGGAGCGTGCATGAAACCGACCTGCGAACCGACCTCGTCGTCGATGCTCGAGGGCAAGGTGGCCTTCGTCTCGGGGATCGGCCCGGGCATGGGTCGGGACCTGTCGCTGGCGTTCGCCCGGCACGGGGCCGACGTCGCGGTGGGCGGTCGCACCCCCGAGAAGCTCGAGGCGGTGGCTGCCGAGGTGGAGGCGCTGGGCCGTCGGGCGGTGCCGGTGGTGTGCGACATCGCCGACGAGTCGGCCTGTGCCGCCGCGATCGAGTCGGCGGTCGGCGTGCTCGGCCGTCTCGACATCCTGGTGAACAACGCCTACGAGGGGGGCGACGCCACGGAGTTCGTCGACGCCGACTTCGACCGGTGGCGCAAGACGATGGACGTCAACTTCTGGGGCTCGCTCCACCTCACCCGGGCGGCGGTGCCAGAGCTCGAACGCCACGGCGACGGCCGGGTGATCATGATCAACACGATGTCGGTCCAGCGCATCCAGAAGCGCTGGGGGGCCTACGCGGCGTCGAAGGGGGCGCTGGCGACGGTCACGAAGACGCTCGCCCTCGAGCTCGGCCCCCGGGGGATCAGGGTGAACGGGATCCACCCCGGCTACATCTACGGCGACTCGGTCGAGTGGTACTTCAACCACCAGGCCGAGAAGCGGGGGATCACGTTCCAGGAGGTCTACGACGAGGTGGCGGAGGAGACCTGCCTCGGCTACCTGCCGCACTCCGAGGAGATCGTCGGGACCGCCGTCTACTTCGCCTCCGACCTCGCCCGGCCGGTCACCGGCCAGATGATCGGCGTGAACGCCGGCCACGCGTTCAACGGCTGACCGCCGGACGCAGAAGGAGGACACGATGCACCTGTTCGCGTTCGTGAAGCGCAAGGAGGGGATGTCCAGGGAGGACTTCCTCCGCTACTGGCACGACGTGCACGGTCCGCTGATCCGGGACACGCCGGGACTCGGCGACCGCACCGTGAGCTACGTGCAGCACCCCGCCCACGACAACGACCGCTCGGGGTTCGACGGGGTCGCCGTGCAGGAGTTCGCCTCGTGGGACGACTTCCTGGCGATGCTCGACGGGCCGGCCGGCGACGCCATGCGGGCCGACGAGGCCAACTTCCTCGACCCGTCGTCGATCAAGGTCGTGTTCACCGGTGACGACCCGGTCGTCGTCATCCCGGGCTCCGACGGCGGCGCGTCGTGACCGGGCGGTTCGAGGGACGGTCGGCCATCGTCACCGGTGGCGGTGCCGGGATCGGTGCGGCCACCTGCGCCCTCTTCGCTCGCGAAGGCGCGCAGGTCACGGTGCTCGACCGTGACCCCGCCGCCGCCGATGCCGTGGCCGCCGAGGTCGGTGGGCGCGCCGCGGTGGTGGACGTGCGTGACGGCGACGCGGTGCAGCGGGCGGTGCTCGACGCCGCCGACGCGATGGGCGGCCTGACCGACCTGGTGAACAACGCGGGGATCGGGACGGTGAAGCCCCTGCTCGACTACTCCGACAAGGAGTGGGAGCTGCTCGTCGGCGTGAACCTCACGGGGACGTTCAACGGCATCCGGGCCGCGGCGCCGATCATGCTGGAGGCGGGGCGGGGCTCGATCGTCAACAACGCCTCGCTCACCGCGATCCGTCCGACCCGGGGCGAGGGCCCGTACTCGGCCGCGAAGGCGGCCGTCCTCGCGCTCACCCAGAACGCGGCGCTGGAGCTGGCGCCCGCCGTCCGGGTGAACGCGGTCGCCCCCGGCATGATCCGGACCCCGCTGACCCAGGTCATCGTCGACAACGACGCATGGCGGGAGGCGGCCGAGGCGGGGACCCCGGCCGGGCGGCTCGGCACGGCGGAGGAGGTGGCCGAGGTGATCGCCTTCCTCGCCAGCGACGCCGCGTCGTACGTCACCGGTCAGACCGTGGTGGTCGACGGCGGTTCGGTCCTGCCGAGCCTCCAGTCGGACGCGCTGCTCAAGGCGATCTCCGGCACCTTCGGCTGACGATCCGGTGTTTCCCCTGTGGTCGTGCACCGACCGCGGTGCAGAATCACAGGGGAAACCGTGGTGGCGACCACAAGGAGCGCGACGATGTCCTCTCAGGGTGAGCAGACCGGGTCGGGCGACGCCGAAGAGCCCTACGTGCTCCGTCGGGACGACGGTGCGGTCGCCACGCTCACCCTGAACCGGCCGCGCTCGCGGAACGCCCTGTCGCTGGCCATGCTCGAAGCGCTCGGCGCGGCGCTGGACGAGGTCGACGCCGACCGGTCGGTCCACGTCGTGGTGCTCGAAGGGGCTGGGCCGGCGTTCTGCGCAGGCCACGACCTGCGCGAGCTCCAGGCTGCGACCGACCCGGCGGACGCCGCGGCGATCTTCGACACGTGCTCCTCGGTGATGCTGCGCCTCGGGTCGCTCCGCCAGCCGGTGATCGCGTCGGTCGGCGGCATCGCCACGGCGGCCGGCTGCCAGCTCGTGGCGTCGTGCGACCTCGCCGTGGCCTCCCGGTCGGCCCGGTTCGCCACGCCCGGTGTCGACATCGGCCTCTTCTGCTCGACGCCGATGGTGGCCGTCACCCGCACGGTCGCCGCGAAGCACGCCATGCAGCTCCTGCTCACCGGCGAGGCGATCGATGCCGACACCGCCTTCCGCATGGCCCTGGTGAACGAGGTCGTGGACGACGACCACCTCGCCACCGCCACGGCGCAGCTCGCCGCGACCCTCGCCGCCAAGCCCCCGGCGGTGCTCGCCGCGGGGAAGGCGACCTACCGCCGCCAGGCGTCGATGCCGATCCCCGGGGCGTACGAGGTGGCGGGCCGGGCGATGGTCGACGGCCTCGCGCGGCCCGACGCGGCCGAGGGGATCGGTGCGTTCCTGGAGAAGCGGCCTCCCACCTGGCGATAGCGTCACGGGGTGGCCGACGCGACGTGGATCACCCGCCTCGACCCCGAGCGCGACCCGCGGGCGAGGCCCGACGGCGTGACGGTCGCCGTGAAGGACTGCATCGACGTCGAGGGCGTCACCACCACGGCAGGATCGCCGGTCGTCGCCGAGGCGGTGGTCCCGGCGACGACCGATGCCGAGTGCCTGGCCGGCCTCAGGGCCGCCCGCGCCCGCATCCTCGGCAAGACCAACCTCCACGAGCTGTGCTTCGGGGCGACGGGCGTCAACCCGCACTACGGCACACCGGCCAACCCGATCGATCCGCGGCGCATCCCCGGTGGTTCGTCGAGCGGGAGCGCGGTCGCGGTCGCGGCGGGTGAGGTCGTGGTCGGCCTCGGCACCGACACGACCGGTTCGATCCGCACCCCGGCCGCCGCGTGCGGGGTCGTGGGGCTGAGGCCCACGTACGGCGTGGTCCCCGTCGGCGGTGTCCGGCCGCTCGCTCCGTCGCTCGACACCGTCGGGGTGCTCGGTCGCACGGTGGAGGACGTGGTCGTGGGGGCCACGCTCCTCGACGAGCGGTTGGGCGACGGCCACGTCGACGCCAGCCTCACCGTCGCCCGGGTCCGCCTGCCCGACACCGAGCCGACGATCGACGCCGCCATCGATTCGGCGCTGATCGAGGCGGGGATCGAGGCGGTCGACGTCGAGCTGCCGGGGTGGCCCGTCGCCCACGACGCGGCCATCACCGTCCTCTACGGCGAGGCGTTGATCGTCAACGAGGGCCTCTGGCGCCACCACCGCGACCGCCTCGGTGAGGACCTCGTCGAGCGGTTCCTGCTGGCCGAGACGATCGGGCCCGCCGAGCTGGGGGAGGCTCGGGCGCGGCGTGAGCCCTGGCGGATGGAGTTGGCCGAGGTACTCGGCGTGCACGGGCTGATCGCCCTGCCGTCGATGGTGACGTTCCCTCCGCGGGTGGGCGACCACGTGACCCCGCCGAACCCGGCCTGCCCGGCCATCTCCCTGTCGGGCCACCCGGCGATCTCGGTGCCGGTGCCGTCGGGGGGACTGTTCCCGGCGAGCGTCCAGCTCGTCGCTCCCGACCACCACGAGCCGAGGCTGCTGGCGACCGCTGCGCTGATCGAGGCCGCCGTCGCCGCCGACCCCTGAGCCGTCGGACCTCGGGGGGAGTGGCCGGGGTGGGGTGGTCGTGGCACACTGCGAACTAGAACGTGTTCTCGTTTCCGAACCGGGTCGACCACCGAGGGGTGCAGCGTGCAGGAACTGGGCAGCGGGAAGACGGCCGAGCGACCGGTGCGCCTCGGGGGCGCGCTCGTCACGCTGGTCGAGCCGCACCGCGGCCACGAGGTGGCCTACAACCGCTGGTACGAGCGCGACCACAGCCTCGCCGGCTGCATGATCGGCGCGTGGACGATCGGCATGGCCCGCTTCGTCGCCACCGCCGACCTGAAGAAGCTCCGCTACCCGGTCGGCTCGCCCGTGGCCCCCGACCCCGAGGTCGGCTCGTACCTCGCCCTCTACTGGGTGCTGGCCGGCAAGTTCGGCGAGTGGATGCGCTGGGGGAGCGAGCAGGTGAAGTGGCTCCACGAGGCCGACCGCATGTTCGACGAGCGCGACCACGTCCACACGCTGATGTACAAGTTCCGCACCGAGTTCGAGGAGCCAGACGGCGTCCCCGTCGAGCTGGCGCTCGAGCACCGGTCGCCCTACCTCGTCCTCGTGATCGGCGAGCCGGCGGAGGGCACGACCCTCGACGACGTCGACGCCTGGTTCCGGTCCCGCCCGCTCCCCGGCGTGGTCGGCGCCGAGCTGACCGCGATCCCGCTGCCGGGCGACGCCGCCAAGGGCGTCCGGGCCGACTCGGCCGAGAACCGCTTCTGCCAGCTCTGGTTCGTCGACGACGACCTCCCGCAGGTGTGGGACGAGCGCTTCGCCGGCCTGGGCGAGGAGTTCGCGGCAGCCGGGCTGGGAGAACTGGTCTACGTCTCGCCGTTCCGGGCCACCGTGCCCGGCACCGACACCTACGCCGACCAGCTCTGGAACGATTGAGCAGACCCGAACCGTTTCTGACGGACCGTCAGATCGAGAGGTAGAGTGACGCCATGAGCACGATCCCCGAGAACTTCCCGAAGATCATCTCGGTCGACGACCACGTGATCGAGCACCGCACGGTCTGGCTCGACCGGCTGCCGAAGAAGTACCACGACGTCGGTCCCCGCACGATCCAGGAGCGGGGCAACATGCAGTTCGTCGGCGGCGTGTTCAGCTACGAGCCCGACGAGAACGGTGAGCTGTGCGACTGGTGGCTCTACGAGGACAAGAAGGTCCCGCAGACCCGCCTCTCTGCCGCCGCCGGCTTCGACCGGGACGAGGTGAAGGTCACCGGCATCACCTACGAGGAGATGCGCAAGGGCTGCTGGGACCCGAAGGCCCGCCTCGAGGACATGGACGCCAACTGGACCGACGCGCAGATGTGCTTCCCGTCGTTCCCCCGCTTCTGCGGCCAGACGTTCATGGAGGCCGAGGACAAGGTCCTGTCGGACCTGTGCGTGAAGGCCTACAACGACTGGATGGTCGAGGAGTGGTGCGGCGACTCCGACGGTCGACTCATCCCGCTCACCATCACCCACCTGTGGGACGCCGAGCTGGCCGCCGCCGAGGTGCGCCGCAACGCCGAGCGCGGCGTGCGGGCCGTGTGCTTCTCGGAGATCCCGCCGTACCTGGGGCTCCCGTCGATCCACGGTGATTACTGGGAGCCCTTCTTCCGGGCCTGCGCCGAGACCGGCACCGTGATCAACATGCACATCGGGTCGTCGTCGAAGATGCCGTCGACGTCGGAGGACGCCCCGGCCGCCGTGGGGTCGACGCTCACCTTCGGCAACGCCATGAGCTCGATGACCGACTGGCTGTTCTCGGGCTGGCTGGCCAAGCTGCCCGACCTCAAGCTCGCCTACAGCGAGGGCCAGATCGGCTGGATCCCCTACATCCTCGAGCGGGCCGACAACGTCTGGGACGAGAACCGGGCCTGGGGCGGGTTCGGCGACAAGGTGCCCGAGCCGCCGTCGACCTACTACTACCGCCAGATCTACGGCTGCTTCTTCGACGACGTCTACGGCCTCGAGAACATCGAGAAGTGCGGCGTCGACAACATCTGCTTCGAGACCGACTACCCGCACAGCGACAGCACCTGGCCGCACTCCAAGGAGACGGCCTTCAAGCTCATGGGTAACCTCCCCGAGGACGTCGTCTACAAGCTGATGCGCGGCAACGCGATCGAGATGCTGCAGCTCGACTACGACAAGGACTGATCCGAGCGGCCCGCCGGCCGTCGAAGCGGGAGGGCTCGTTGGGCCTGGTCGAGCGGTTGCGGACCGCGCTGCTCCGGCTGGTGCGCGATCCGCTCACCTGGCTGGTCGCGGTCTGGATCGGCGTCGGCCTCGTCTGGTTGCGCCTGAACCGCTGGAACCGCTACTTCGAGCTCGACGAGTCGGGCTACGTCTCGATGGCGGTGCGGGTCGGTGAGGCCGACTGGGCGCAGCGCTGGCACATCCTCACGACCGAGGGCAACCACGGGCCCCTCCAGGCGATCCTGGCCCTCCCGCCGCAGATGCTCTCCATCGCCGACCCGCGGGTCGTGCTGATCGAGAACCTGTTCCTCGCGGCGGCGACAGCGGTGGTCACGTGCTTCACGGTCCGGCGGCTCGCGACCCGCTCCGCGGGAACCGTCGCCGCTGCCTTGGTGCTCCTCAGCCCCGGGGTGATCGAGCACAGCCGCACGGCATTGACCTCGACGCCGTCGGTGTTCTTCGCATCGCTCGCGCTGTACTTCCTGGTGCGGGGATCGGGGTTGGAGCGTGCCGGCTGGGCCGCCGCCACCGGCGCGGCGCTGGGGGCGATGACGCTGGCCCGTTCCATGACCATCGGCCTGGTGCCGGCGGTGGCGGTGATCGGCCTGGGGTTCGCGTTCTCGCGGCGGACGTCGATCTGGACGGTCGTGCGCAACGGCGCGGTCACGGTCCTGACCGCGATCGTGACCGCCTCGTGGTGGTGGATCCTGAGGTGGTCCGACGTCGGCTCGTACGTCTTCGGGGGTGGGAGCGACGACACCGAGCAGTACCACGAGCCGATCACCAAGCTGGGCCTGCACGGCGTCGAGCTCTTCAGCTACCTCGGTGGGCTCGTGGTGTTCGTCGGGTTGGTCGCGGCGTTGGTCCTGCTGCCCCTGCGGCCAGGGCGGAGCCGTCGCGAGCGGGTGGTGGACGTGCTCCTCGCGGTCGCGGTCGCGGTGGCGCTGGCGGTCGGGTTGCTGACGGCGCTGCAGCACGTCGAGGATCCGTTCGCGCTCGATCCGCTGCGGTACCTGCTGTGGCCGGTGCTGTTCGTGGGGGTCGCGGTGCCGACGTTCCGGCGCGCCGTCGGCGCCGGCGCCGGATCGACGGGCGGCGCGCGCGCCGGGGTCGAACGGTCGGGCGGGTCGGACCGGCTCGCGGTGTGGCCGGTGTGGGCGGGAACCCTCGCCGGACTCGTGCTCCTCTCGGCGAGCACCGCGTACGGCGTCGGGTTCGCGCTGCCGCTCGTGCCGTGGCTCGCCGCTGCTGCGTCGGCGACCGTGGGCCGCCGGCTCTCGGGTCGGGCGTGGAAGTGGTGGTGGGGGCCGGTGGTCGTCGCGTCGCTGGTGGTGGCCGTCACCTTGCCCGGGTCCGGCATGCACACGCGCGTCATCTGGTGCATCGCCGATGCTCCGAAGGCCTTCTGCGACATCCACTCGACCGCTTCGGGGCGCCGGTGGCAGGCGACGAACGACGGCATCGCCGATCGGCTGACCGCGATCACGGGCGCGGAGACCGCCGCGGGTCGGGGAGCGCCGCGGGTCGCGATGACGGGGCGGGGCTTCGCCGTCAACCCCAACACCGTCGGGTTGTCCCTCGTGATGCGCGATGGTCCGGAGCTCCCGCTCGCCGACTTCCTCCAGGGCGACACGTCGGTGGACGATCAGCTCGCGGCCGTCGTCCGGGACGCCGACGTCGTGGTGGTCCTGCCCGACCGGTACACCGACATCATCCTCACCGAGGGCTCGCCGACACCCGATCAGGTCGCGGCGGCGGTCGAAGGAGCCGGGTTCCGGACCTGCGACGAGATCCCGGTGCCCGACGGTCGGACCGTCACCGTGTTCGTCGCGCCGGGGGTGCCCGCCGCGGCGTGCGCGGCGTCGCCGGGCTGAGGACCTTTCGACTCGCTTCGCTCGCTCAAGGAGCACGTGGGGGCTTCGCTCGCTCGAGGAACGCGTTGGAACTGTCTGTCCCCTGAGCGGAGTGAGCGCCAGCGAGCCACTTCTCGTTCCGTGAGCGGAGGGAGCGCCAGCGAACGCAGTCGAAGGGTCGGCCCGCGTACCGGAATCGTCGGCCTGCGGCGACTCCTCCGGTGTGGGACGGTTCGCAGCGGTGACGGGACGACGCCGAGGAGACGGGCTGGACCTGGCCGCGCTGGTCGAGCAGGAGGTGGCCGGGCTCCGACGGCTGGCGTACGCCCGCACCGGGTCGTGGGCCGCGGCCGAGGACGTCGTGCAGGACGTGCTCGTCGACGCGCACCGCCGCTGGGGCGTGCTCCAGGACTACGACGAACCGATGGCGTGGGCCCGCCGGGCGGTGCTGAACCGGGCCGCCTCCTGGCACCGACGCCGTGGTCGGGAGCGACGGGCGCTCGGCCGCCTGGCCGGACGGGCCGCGCCGGCGCTCGTCGGCGAACCGGTCCTCGCCGACGAGGCGCTGTGGTCGGCGATCCGCTCGCTGACGGACCGCCAGAGCGAGGTCGTCCTGCTCCTCTGGTTCGAGGACCTGCCGGCCCGGGAGGTGGCGGGGATCCTCGGCTGCGGCGAGGACACCGTGCGCACCCATTGGCGACGGGCCCGGGCGCAGCTCGCCCGCGCGTTGGGCGAGCAGGACGCCCAGGACGAGCAGGACGAACGGAACGACGAGGGCCAGGAGGACGAGCGATGAACCTCGACGAACGACTCGAACGGGCGCGTGACGACTACCGGCGGCTCGACGTGCCGGACGGTCCCGTCGTGCCGACCCTCGCGGTGCGGAGCGCTCGTCCGGGGCGAGCGGCGTGGACGGCGGTCGCCGCCGTCCTCCTCCTCGTGGTGGGTGCGGTGGTCGGGTGGGTGATCGTGCGCGACGACGACCCGGGCGGACGGCGGGTGACGTCGGTGCCGTCGACCTCCACGACGGTGGTCGTCCCGGTACCGGGTGACCCGGAGGTGGTGCTGCAGCCGGCCGGTCCCTACGAGGACGGGCAGCGGGTGACGCTCTCGGTCGATCCGTCCCTCGGGGTCGACCTGTGGAACGGCATCCCGCTCTGCACGACGATCACCGTGGGCGGTGCCGCGCTCGAGCACTGCGAGTCGTCGGCGCTCCGCGACGTGACCGATCACGAGGACATGTCGGTCTCGGTCGTCCTTCCCCGTCTCGGCACGTCGGTCGACGGCGTGCGGGACTGCGCGGACGCCGACGTCGACTGTCGGATCGTGATGACGGCCGACGACGGTCGACGGATCCGGACCGAGCGCCTCACCTTCACCGGCCCGCCGCCGGTGTCGACCGCCGCGATCGACGTGGTGGCCATCGACCCCGGTCGGTTCGAGGTCCGTCCGGCCGGTCTGGTCGTCGACCCGTCGTGGCTCGACTACCGGGAGCGGTTCTCCGACGGGGCGGCGCAGAACGGTCCGTTCTCGGTGCGGGTGTGCGCGACCGGCGGACCGTTCGAGACGACGCCCGACCCGTTCGGTCAGGACCGCGACCTGTGGTCGGTGCTGGTCGGGCCCGTGACCGAGATGTGCATGTCCGCGGTCGACGTCGAACCGGCGATCGACCCCGACGATGTCGACGCACCGGTCACGGTCGAGGTCCCCCGGCCCTTCCAGTCCTACGGCGGGTGGGCCGACTGCGCGGTCGACCGGTGCTTCGTCGTCATCGGTCGCAACGAGGTCGTCGCTGCCACCGAGGGCTACTCGAGTTGGGACGAGCACGAGGTCGCGTCCGCGCTCCTGCCCGCCGAGGCGACCTGGCCCGCGCCCCGCCGGCCCTCGCTCACGGTCGACACCCCGGGCCCCCACCATGCCGGCGACGAGATCACCGTCACCGTGGCCGGCCTGGCCGAGGGCGACGAGCGGATGATCGGCGTGTGTCGCGTCGCCGATCCGTGGGGCTGCGGGTACCCGGGCATGTTCACTTCCTTCGGCAACGGGACCCACCGGTTCGTGCTCCCCGACCAGGTGTCGAGCTGCGGTCCCGAGTCCTGCTACCTCGCGCTCGACGGCGAGGGCGAGGGCATGGCCCCTCCCGCCACCGCCCCCCTCGACACCCCCTGAGCTCGCGGTCAACCAGGGGGCAGGTGGTCGCGGGCCCACAGGGCGGCCTGGGTGCGGTCCGTGACGCCGATGCGCTGGAAGACGCTCGTGAGGTGGGCCTTGACCGTGCGTTCGGCGATCCCCAGGCGGCGGGCGATCAGCTTGTTGGCCAGGCCGCTCTCGACGAGGCGGAGCACCTCGACCTCCCGGTCCGACAGCGCGACCGCGCCTCGATCCCCACCCCGGCCCCGCTCCAGCAGCACGCGCGCCGCCTTCGGGTCGAGCGGGGAGCCGCCCGCGTGCGCGGCCCGGATCGCCGCGAGCAACTCGTCGGGTTCGGCGTGCTTGAGGACGTAGCCGACCGCGCCGGCGTCGAGCGCGTCGAGGATGCGCTGCTGGTCGGAGAACGACGTCAGGACGACGACCTCGGGGTGGTCGTCGACCGCGGTGATCCGGCGGGTGGCCTCGATGCCGTCGACCTCGGGCATCGAGAGGTCCATCAACACGACGTCCGGGTCGACCTCGGCGGCCAGCTCGATCGCCGCGGCGCCGTCGGCCGCCGAGCCGACGAGGTCGAGGTCCTCCGCGGTGGCGAGGAGCTGTTCGAGCCCGGAGCGCACGACCTGGTGGTCGTCGACGATCATGACGCGGATCACGGGACGGGGACCTCGAGGTCGACGGTCGTGCCCTGGCCGGGCGTCGACGAGATGCGGAGCGTACCGCCGGCCCGTTCGGCCAGGTCGCCGAGCCCGAGCAGCCCGAGGTGCCCGTCGGCCGCCGAGGCGCGGGCCTCGTCGATGTCGAAGCCGACCCCGTCGTCGCGGATCGACAGGCGCACGTCGCCGTCGCCGGTCGCCACCACCACCTCGACGGCGGTCGCGCCGGCGTGGGTCACGACGTTGCGCAAGGCCTCCTGCGCCACCCGGTACACCAACCGGGTCGCCGGCAACGGGAGGTCGACGTCCTCGGGTGCGTCCAACGTGGCGTCGATGCCGCGGGAGCGCACCCGGGCCAGCAGGTCGTCGAGGGCGGGCGCCAGGCCCTCCTGCTCCAGGTTCGGTGGGTAGAGCTCCACGAGCAGGGTCCGCAGCGCCTCGACGCTGGCCCGGACCGTCGCCGCGGCGGCATCGATCCGCTCGGCCTCCTCGGCCGGGTCTCGGTCGCCGCGGCCCATCGCGGCGAGCGAGTACGACACGCCGGCCAGGTCCTGCACCACGCCGTCGTGGAGGTCCTGCGCGATCCGTCGACGTTCGTGCTCCGACGCGTCGATCGCCCGTTGGAGGAGCTGCTCGCGCTCGTCCTGGCGGGCCCGCAGTCGGCGGGCCAACGACCACGCCAGCGGGATCTGGACCAGTTCGAGGACCACGAGCGCGCCGATCGCGATCGGGGCGATGCTGCGCCAGATCCGGTCGCCCGACTCGATCACCGCGTCGTAGCGGAAGTACGCCTCGAACAGCACCTCCTCGCCCGACGGCGTGGTCAGCGGGAGGTACACCTCCAGCAGCCGACCCTGGTCCTGCTCCCGCACGTTCTCGGGCTTGTCGAGGTCGCTCACCTCGGCATCGACCAGTCCCTCGTCGAGAGCTTCGAGCTCGTCCTCGCCCAACTCGAAGCGTCCGCCGATCTGGGCCTCGTCGTCGGAGAAGAGGATCTCGCCGTCGCGGCTCCAGACCTTGACCCGCACCAACGACTCGTCGAGCACCAGTTCGTGGACGGTGTCGTGGAGCGCGTCCCGGTCGGGGCCGGGGCCGGTGAGGGCGTCGTCGGTGAGGAGCGGTTCGACGATGCCCTGGCCCTTCACCAGCGCCTCGGACCGGGCCTCGACGATGGCCTCCCGTTCGCCGACGCGTCGGGACGCGACCGAGAGGCTCCACCCGACCACGAGCACCGCGAGGGTCCCGGCGCCGATGAACTGGACCATCGGCGAGGCGAGCACCCGCCGGGCGCGGCTCCACCCCGACGGTCGTCGGGGTGGAGGTGAGGTGGTCGGTGCGGCCACGGCGGGAGCGTACCGATCAGTCGTCGTCGGATCCCCGACCCCGGTCGTCCTTGCCGGAGTCGTCGCCGCCCCTTCCACGACCGCTGCTGTCGTCCTGGCCGGAGTCGTCGCTCCCCCGGCCGCTGTTGTCGTCGTCGCTCCCGGACGAGTCGTCGACCCCGGTGACGCGGTCGTCGGTGGCGTCGTGCCCGCTGTCGTCCGCGGTGGTCGTGCGGCCGCTGCCGCTGGTGCCGCTGGAGGTGGGGGTGTCGTCGACGCCGGTGACCCGGTCGTCGGTGGCGTCGTGGCCGCTGTCGTCGGTACCGGTGGTCCGGTCGACGGTCGTGGTGACGTCGTCGTCGCCCGGCGAGTCGTCGACGCCGGTGACGCGGTCGTCGGTGGCGTCGTGCCCGCTGTCGTCGACGACGGGTGCGGTGAGCTCGGTCGCCTCGGGTTCGGTGGTCACCGTCCGGTCGTCGACGGTGGCGATCGCGGGGATCGGCTCCGGGGTGGTCGGGACGCTCGACGCCATGGCGTACGAGACGCCTCCGACGGCCACGACGGCGGCGGCGATGGCGCTGGCGATCAGGGTTCGGTTGGGCATGGTGGGCCTCCTCGGTGCGGTGCTCGGTGAAGAGAGGATCGACCCGCGGCGGTGCCGGGCTCCATCGGACCTTGGTCGTAGTACCCGGAAACCGCCGTTGACCTGGGTCTTCGGTGTTTCCCCTGTGGTTCTGCACCGGTGGTGGTGCAAAACCACAGGGGAAACACCGGAGGGGCGGCCTGCGGGTGGAGAACTAGAACGCGTTACAGTTCCCGGCCGTGAGTGACACCTACCAGCTCCTGATCGGCGGCGAGTCGGTGGTTGCCGCCGGCGGCTACGACGTCGTCAACCCGGCCACCGAGGAGGTCGTCGGCACCGCGCCCGACGCCTCGGTCCAGCAGGCCCAGGACGCCTGCCGGGCGGCGAAGGACGCGCAGAAGGCGTGGGCGGCCACCTCGATGGAGGAGCGGTGCGCACTGCTGGCCCGCTACGCGGAGGTGTGGGACGCCCACAAGGACGAGCTGGTCCCGCTGGTCCAGGCCGAGACCGGCGCCACCATGCGGGTGGCCAAGACGATGCAGGTGCCGCAGGTGTCGGCGCGCTTCAGGCGCTACGCGCAGGTCGAGTCGAACCTGATCGGCGTCCCGCCGGCGGTCATGCCCACGACGGCGCTCGCCCCCGGCGGCATCGTCGGCGGTGTGCAGCACCGGGCCCCGGTCGGCGTCGTGGCCGCGCTGGCCGCCTACAACTTCCCGGTGACCAACATGGCGGGCAAGGTGGCGCCGGCGTTGGCGATGGGCAACACCGTGGTGATCAAGCCCCCGACCCAGGACCCGCTGGCCACCATCCGCATGGCCGAGCTCTTCTCCGAGGCCGGGTTCCCGCCCGGGGTCGTCAACGTCGTCTCGGCCAGCACCGTCGAGGCCGCCGAGGCCATCACCACCTCGCCCGACGTCGACATGATCTCGTTCACGGGTTCGACCGGCGTCGGCTGCCGGATCGCCGAGGTGGCCGGCAAGCAGATGAAGCGGCTCCTCCTGGAGCTGGGCGGCAAGGGCGCCGCCATCGTGTTCGACGACGCCGACCTCAAGACGGTCGTGTCCAACGTGTCGAGCACCTGGACCTTCCACTCCGGCCAGATCTGCACCTCGCCCACCCGGATCGTGGTGCAGCGGGGCGTGTACGACGAGCTGGTCGGCAAGCTGGCCGGCATGGCCCCGCACCTGAAGGTCGGCGACCCGATGGAGCGCGACACCGTGATCGGACCGGTGATCACCGGCACCCACCGCGACCGGGTGGAGGGTCTGATCGAGTCGGCCAGGGCCGACGGCGCGACCCTGGCGGCCGGTGGCGAGCGGCCCGATCTCGACCGCGGCTTCTATGTCAACCCGACGCTCGTGGTCGACGCCACCAACGACATGACCATCGCCCGCGAAGAGGTCTTCGGTCCGGTGATCACCGTGATCCCGTTCGACGACGAGGACGAGGCGATCGCCATCTCCAACGACAGCCCCTACGGCCTCTACGACTACGTGTTCACCGCGGACACCGGTCGGGCCATGGCGGTGGCGAAGCAGCTCGAGGCCGGCAACGTCGGCATCAACACCCTCCAGCGCAACCACGAGATGGCGTTCGGCGGGTTCAAGTACAGCGGCGTCGGCCGCGACGGCGGCGCCTGGGGGCTGTACGCCTACAGCGAGCTGCAGTCGATCATGTGGGCCGGCTGAGGCTCCGAGACCGAGGGGAACGAGGAACACCATGAAGGCCATCGTCTGGACCGGGCAGATCGAGGTGCGCGACGACGTCGAGGTGCGCGACCTGCGCCCCGACGAGGTGCGGGTGCGCATCCACGCCGCCGGGCTCTGCCACAGCGACGTGAGCGTGGTGAACGGGACCATCCCGTTCCCGACCCCGGCCGTCATGGGCCACGAGGGCGCCGGCGTCGTCGAGGCCGTGGGCCCGGCGGTGAAGAAGGTGAAGGAGGGCGACCACGTCGTGCTCACCACCCTCGGCAACTGCGGCACCTGCGACGCCTGCGACCGGGGTCGCCCGACGCACTGCCGCGACACCGCCGGCAAGCTCTCCCGCCCCTTCACCGTCGGCGGCGACAAGGCGTTCCAGTTCGCCAACGCGGGCGTGTTCTCCGAGGTCACCGTCGTGAAGGAGACCCAGGCCGTGGTGATCGACCCCGAGGTGCCGCTCACCTCGGCCTCGCTCATCGGCTGCGCCGTGCTGACGGGCACCGGCGCGGTGCTCAACCGGGCCAAGCCCGGCTTCGGTGACACCGCGCTCGTCATCGGCATCGGCGGCATCGGCCTCAACGTGCTCCAGGGCCTCGTCGTCGCCGGTTGCTCGACGATCATCGCCGTCGACGCCAACCCGGCGAAGGAGGCCGCGTCGCGGCTGTTCGGCGCCACCCACTTCATCGCCGCCGGCGACGGGGTCGACACGGTCGAGGCCGTGAAGGAGATCTGCCCGAACGGCGTCGACCACGCCTTCGAGTGCGTGGGTCACCCGGCGCTCATCCGCCAGGCCATCGACACGCTCGACTGGGGCGGCAACTGCGTGCTCCTCGGCGTGCCGAAGTTCGGCAGCGAGGCGTCGTTCGTCGTGAACACGCTCTACAACGACAAGTCGATCCTCGGCTGCCGCTACGGCTCGTCGCGGCCCCACCACGACATCCCCCGCTACATCGAGCTCTACAAGACGGGCCGGTTCAAGCTCGACGAGCTGGTGTCGGCCACCTTCGCCCCCGAGGCGGTGCAGGACGCGCTCGACGCGATGCACGGCGGGGCGCTCAACCGGGCCGTCCTCACCTTCGCCTGATCGAGTCTGTTCCTCGAGCGAGCGGAGCGAGTCGAGAGGCCGGGCTTCGACTGCGCTCGCTGGCGCTCGCTCCGCTCAACCAACGGCCTCTGTTCCTTGAGCGCCCTTCGACTTCGTTCGCTGCGCTCACTCCGCTCAGGAGCCGCGGAGCGAGTCGAAAGGCCGGGCTCCGCTCAACCGTCGGTGGCGGTGACGGCGGCTTCGCCGGTCTGGACCCGCCAGAGGGCGGCGTAGAGGCCGCCGCTGGCCAGCAGCTCCTCGTGGGTTCCGGACTCGGTCACCCGGCCGGCCTCCACGACGTGGATGCGGTCGGCGTGGCGGACCGTCGACAGCCGGTGCGCGATCACGATCGTGGTCCGCCCCTCGGCCACCTTCTCCAGCGAGCGCTGGATCGCCGCCTCGGTCTCGTTGTCGACGGCGGAGGTGGCCTCGTCGAGGATCAGGATCCGGGGATCGCGCAGGATCGCCCGGGCGATCGTGAGGCGCTGGCGCTGCCCGCCCGAGAGCTTGATGCCCCGCTCGCCGACCAGGCTGTCGTAGCCGTCGGGCATGGCCTCGACGAAGTGCGACGCCTCGGCCAGCTCGGCCGCCCGGCGGACCTCCTCGTCGGTGGCATCGGGCCGGCCGTAGCGCAGGTTCTCGGCGACCGAGCCGTCGAAGAGGAAGACGTCCTGGGCGACGAACCCGGTGGCGCCGCGCAGCGACGTGAACGTCAGCGAGTCGATCGGGTGCCCGTCGACCGAGATGGTGCCCGACGTCGGCTCGTACAGCCGCAGCAGCAGCTTCACGATCGTCGACTTCCCGGACCCGGTCGAGCCGACGATGGCGTGCGACTCGCCGGCGGGCACGTCGATCGACAGCCCCCGCAGCACCTCGGGGCCGTCGCCGTAGTGGAACCGGACGTCGTCGAAGCGGACCGCCCCGTGCACCGGTTCGGGCAGGTCGGTCGCCCCGGCGACGATCGTCGGCTCGGTCTCGAGCAGCCCGTAGATGCGCCGGCACGACGCCATCGCCCGCTGGTAGAGGTCGAGCGTCTCGCCCAGCTCGGTCAACGGCCACAGCAGGCGCTGGGTCATGTAGACGAGCACCGAGAACAGGCCGACCGCGAGGTCGCCGTGCAGCGCGGCCCGCCCGCCGACGACGAGCGTCATCGTGAACCCGGCGAGGATCGCCATGCGGATGAGCGGGATGAACGCGCTCGACAGCCGGATCGCCTCCTTGTTGGCCTCGCCGTACCGGACGCTCTCGGCCGTGACCCGCTCGACGTCGCGCCGCTCGCCGTTGAACGCCTTGATCGTGGCGATGCCGCCCAGGCTGTTCGTGAGGGTGTCGGCGATGCGCCCGGCGGCGTCCCGCACCGCGTCGTAGCGGGGCTCGAGGCGCTTCTGGTACCGCAACGACCCGAGCACGATGATCGGGATGGGCAGGAACGCGAGCAGGGTGAGGGTGGGGGAGATCACGAGGAAGACCGCCCCGACGAGCACCACGTTGGCGGCGGTGATCACCAACCGGTCGGCCCCGACGTCGAGGAACCGCTCCAGTTGGTTGACGTCGTCGTTGAGCACGGCCATGAGCCCCCCGGACGTGTGGTCCTCGAAGTAGGCCATCTCGAGCGACTGGATGTGCTCGTAGGCCTCCATGCGGGTCTCGTGCTGGATCGCCTGGGCCAGGTTCCGCCACGTGACCTGGGCGATGTAGTCGGTCAGCGATTCGGCGATCCAGATCACGACGGTGATGGCCGCCAGGGCGGTCAGCTGCTCGAAGCGGTCCTCGGAGCCGATCAGCCGGCCCACGAACGACCGATCCTGGTTGACGACCACGTCGACCGCGGCGCCGATGAGCAGCTCGGGCGCGATGTCGCACAGCTTGTTCAGCACCGACATCACGGTGGCGAACACCATCTGGCGGCGGTGGCTGCTGGCGTGGCGCCACAGGTTCCGAAGCGGCGGGACCTCCGACGACCGGATGGTGGTCGGAGCGGATCGGGGGGTGCTCGTGGACACGTCGGCCGACGATACGGGTTGCGATCCCTTGCTCCACCAAGGGTTCGGCACGGCGGGCTCAAGGCGACCGGCCCTCGTGCCGATGGACGGGGCGGGAGGGTGAGGTGGATCGCCTCGACGTCCTCCCGTCCGCCCGCATCCCCGACCCCCTCGCGACCCCATGCCCATCTCACGACTCGACGCAGGGCACCTCCTCCGCCGCTCCGGCTTCGCCGCCCGCCCCGCCGACATCGACCGGCTCACCGCGTCGGCGTCCTGGGAGGCCGCGGTGGACTCGGTGCTCGACACCTCGGCCGCTCCCGGACCGGTGGTGCCGTCGGTGACCGGTGACGGCTCGATGGAGATGTGGGAGGTGCGGGTCGAGCTGATGAAGTACTGGATCGAGCGGATGCGGACGACGCCCTGCCCGATCGTCGAGAAGATGGCCCTCTTCTTCCACGGCCACCACTTCACGAGCTCGTGGAGCAAGCGGGCCGACCCGGTGCTCGCCTGGAACCAGATCGAGCTCTTCCGGGCGAACGCCCTCGGCGACCTGCACCAGCTCGCCCAGCAGGTGGCGATCGACCCCTGGATGCTCTGGTACCTCGACAACGGCGAGAACAAGTACCCGAGCCGGGTGAACGAGAACTTCGGCCGCGAGCTGCTCGAGATGTTCACCGTCGGGAAGGGGAACTTCACCGAGACCGACGTCGTGGCCATGACCCGGGCCTGGACCGGCCACAACCTCGAGTCGGGTGGCTCGACGTACCGGTTCGACCCCGCGGCGCACGACAGCGGGTCCAAGACCCTGTTCGGGATCACCCAGGACTGGGACGGACCGGCGGCGCTCACCGAGGCCCTCCGGGGCAGCGGGGCCGTCGCGTCCTCGGTCAACTTCGTCCGCAAGCTGTGGGCCTACCTGGTCGGGACCGAACCGTCGACCGAGGCCGTCCAGGCCCTCGCGTCGGAGTTCCGTTCGTCGGGGCTGTCGCTGCGGGCGCTGGTGCGGGCGATCTTCCTGCACCCGGACTTCCGGACCGCAGCGGCCTACGCCGGGCGCGTGAAGTCGCCGGTCGAGTGGTTCGTCTCGTTGACGGCGGTGCTCGACGTCCACGTCGACGTGTCCAAGCCCCAGTGGTGGGTCGTGCCGATGGGCCAGGACCTCTTCCGTCCCCCGAACGTGGCCGGCTGGGGCCACAACGAGTACTGGATCAACGCGTCGGGTTGGTGGCGCAGGGCCGAGTGCGCCCGGTGGCTCTGCTACCAGATGGTCGACCCGAACCTGCCCTACAACCGCTTCCCGGAGATCACCTCCTCGGCGGACCCGGCCTTCGTCGTCGACCTCGTGTTCGGGGCGTTCGGCCTCGATGGACCGTCGCCCATGACGCGCAAGGTCGTCGAGGACTGGGCCCGGTCGGTGTCGGGCACCTGGCACGGCTCCTCGATGCGGTACTTCTCGATCGTGATGGCGGCGATGTCGCCCGACTTCAACATCGGATGAGCGCCATGGACCCGAACTTCCCACCTGAGATGCGACCGGCCATCGACCGGCTCGGACCGGACCCCGAGTTCGAGGAGATCCGGGATGCGCTGAACCTGCCCGTCGACGAGCACGCCTTCGGCCGCCGCACGTTCTTCAAGGCCGCCCTCGCCGCCGGCGGCGCGTCCGCGCTCACCTTCGGACCGCTCGCGAAGGTCGCCGCCGCGGAGTCCGAGCCCCTCGACTCCGGCGACACGATCCTCGTCATCGTGCAGCTCGGCGGCGGCAACGACGGGCTGAACATGGTCGGACCCTTCGCGGACCCCGCGTACGCGGCGCTGCGACCGAAGACGTCGGTCGCCGCCGGGTCCCACGCCCTCGGCGCCGGCAGCCTGTCGTTCCACCCCGGCCTGCCCAAGCTCGCGGCGCGCTACGGAGCGGGCAAGGTCGCCGTGGTCCAGGGGGTCGGCAACCCCGACCTCGACCACAGCCACTTCTCGTCGATGTCGACCTGGATGGCCGGGACGACCGGCACCAGCCGGATGAACGGCTGGCTCGGCCGGTACCTCGACACGCTTCCAGACGCCGACCGGGGTTTCCGCTGCGCCAGCGTCGACGGCACGATCCCGCTGCACCTGGTGGGCGACCGTTCCCAGGTGTCGGCGATCGGCGAGCAGCTCCCGTTCGGCGCCGAGCGCGACAACGGCGCCAAGCTCGCGCTCTACGACGGGCTGCGGGCCTTCGGTGCCCAGTCGACCGGGCTCGGCCCGATCGCCGACGCGATCGCGACGATGGACCGCGACTCGATCGACCTGTCCCGCGAGTTCGCCCGGATGGGCACCCCGTCGACCGAGGGCCAGTCGCTGACCCGTCAGCTGTGCACCGCGGCGAGGATCATCAACCTCAACGTCGGCACGCGGGTGCTGAACGCGACGTTGGCGTCCTTCGACACCCATCGGAACCAGGGCTGGACCCATAACTTCCTGCTCTCGGACCTGGACGAGGCGGTCGACGTCTTCTACCGGACGCTCGATCCCAAGTGGGCCGACCAGGTCGTGATCATGACGTTCTCGGAGTTCGGTCGCCGGGCGGGCGACAACGGCTCGGGGACCGACCACGGGACCTCCGCCCCGCTCCTCGTGATCGGCGACCGCGTCCGCGGGGGCCTCCACGGCCAGTACCCGTCGCTGGTCGATCTCGACGAACGTGGCGACCTCGCGGTGACCACGGACTTCCGGTCGGTCTACGCCTCGGTGCTGGCCCGGTGGCTCGGGGGCGACCCAGGTACGTTGCTGGGCGGCTCGTACCCCGAGCTCGACCTGTTCGCGTCCGACCCGCCGAAGCCGACGACCGGCCCCGCCCTGGCGCCCGACACGCGGTTCGAGCCGTTCGCCGACGCGGTCAAGTTCGTGATCCAGCAGTTCCACGACTTCCGCCAGGTGCACCCCACCGACACCGAGATCGCGAACTGGGGCAACCTCGTGCACTGGGGGCTCTGGTCCATCCCGGTGACGCTGGACCAGATCTACCGCAAGTCGGACCTGTCGACCCTCGGCATCGAGGTCGCGCGGGTCGGTTGGATGGGTGGCGGTGCGGCGCCGGAGCCCGAGGACGTCTGGCGGTGGACGAAGATGCGGCGCGCCGGTCAGCCGCTCCTCGACGTCGCGACCGAGGTGGTCGCCTCCGCCCGCTGGCGGGCCCGCTACGGGAAGTTGTGGGGCACGACGCTGATCAGGACGGTGCACGCCGACCTGATGAAGATGCCCGCACCCGACGACTTCCTCGCCGCCTGGCAACCGCGGTTCGCCCGCGAGAACGACGCGAACGCCGCGGCCATGCTGACCGAACTGGCGATGACGGCGCGGGCGCAGTTCCTCTACTTCAACATGGCCCGCGTGTCCACGGTGTTCACGGCGATGCTGAAGCGGCCGCCGGGGCAGGAGCAGAGCGAGCAGTGGGCGTCGCTCCTCAACGGTGGCTTCGACGTGAAGTTCCTCTTCCAGACGGTCTTCCAATCTCCCGAGTACCGGGCCCGGTTCGCCTGACGGATCTGTGTCCCGGTGACCGGTCCTCCTAAGATCTGACGACCAGTCAGATTTCTTCGGAGGACGGATTCCACCATGGGCATGCTCGACGGCAAGGTCGCCATCGTCACCGGCGCGGGGCACGGCATCGGGCGCGGGCACGCGCTCGAGCTCGCGAAGCACGGGGCCAAGGTCGTCGTCAACGACCTCGGCGGCTCGGTCACCGGCGAGGGCACCGGCCGCGACGCCGACCTGACCGTCGACCTCATCACCAAGCGCGGCGGCGAGGCCGTCGCCAACTACGAGGACGTCGCCGACTACGAGGGCGCCGGCCGGATGATCGCCCAGGCCGTCGATGCGTTCGGCCGGATGGACGTGCTCGTGAACAACGCCGGCATCGTGCGCGACGGCGCCATCTGGAACATGAGCGAGTCCGACTTCGACGCCGTCCTCCGGGTCCACGTCAAGGGCACCTGGGCCCCGTGCCACCACGCCGCCCGCCACTGGCGCGAGCGGTCCAAGAACGGGGAATCCTTCACCGGTCGGGTGATCAACACCACCTCCGGCGCCGGCCTCGTCGGCAACTTCGGCCAGACCAACTACGCCACCGCCAAGGCCGGCATCGCCGGTCTGACCCAGACGCTCAGCCTCGAGCTCTACAAGCTCGGCGTCACCGTCAACTGCGTCGGCCCCGCCGCCGCCACCCGCATCACCGGCACCATGCCCGGCGCCCCCGAGGTGATCGAGGCCGACGACGTGCCCGAGGGCGAGTGGAACCGCATGGACCCGTCGGTGTCGTCGCCGCTCGTGGCCTGGTTGGCGTCGGACGAGTCGCAGATGGTGACCGGCCAGATCATCCGGGCCGTCGCCGAGAACATCATCCTCATGGAGGGCTGGAGCGACGGCGCCACGATCAACAACGGCGGCAAGCGCTGGGACGCCACCAAGCTCGGGATGCAGCTGGCCACCGACGTGTTCGGCACCCGCGCCCCCGGACTGCGCTACTGATCGAGCGCTCGACGCATCCGCACACATCCGAGCGCTCACTCGGATGTGTGCGAGGATGCCGAGGACGAAGCAGCCGGCCCGTCGTCCGCCGACGGCCGCACAGGACAGGGGACCCCGCATGACCGCACGTCGTACTCGATCGCTCCTCGCCGGAGTCGCGCTCCTGCTGGGCGCCTCGGCGCTCGCCGCGTGCGGGAGCAGCGACAGCTCCGACGGCGACAGCTCGGGCACCACCGAGGCCTCGGGCGAGGGCACCACGCTCGCGGTGCCGGGGGACTACAAGACGATCCAGGCCGCCGTCGACGCCGCCTCGCCCGGCGACCTCGTCCTCGTCGACGAGGGCACCTACAACGAGGCCGTCGACGTCGAGACCGAGGACATCACCATCCGCGGCGTCGACCGCAACAAGGTGATCCTCGACGGCGAGTTCAAGCTGGAGAACGGCATCCGGGTCCTCGAGACCGACGGCGTGGTCGTCGAGAACCTCACCGCCCGCAACTACAAGGCCAACGGGTTCTTCTGGACCGGTTCGGACCGCTACCGCGCGTCGTACGTCACCGCCTACCGCAACGGCGACTACGGCATCTACGCCTTCGACGCCTACGACGGCCAGATCGACAACAGCCTCGGCTCGGGCAGCCCCGACGCCGGCGTGTACATCGGTGAGTGCTACAAGTGCAACGCGGTCATCGACAACGTGATCTCGGAGAACAACGGCCTCGGCTACTCGGGGACGAACTCCGGCGGCGACCTCTACATCATCAACTCGACGTTCCGGAACAACCGGGCCGGGATCGTGCCCAACTCCGGGTCCTACGAGCTCTGCTACCCGTCGCGCGGCACCACGATCATCGGCAACATCGTCCACGACAACAACAACACCGACGCCCCGGCGATCGACGTGGCGCTCCTCGCGCACGGCAACGGCATCCTGCTCGCCGGCGCCGTCGAGGCCGACGTCGAGCGCAACCTCGTCTACAACCACGACCGGGGCGGCATCATCGCCGTGCCGTTCCCCGAGGAGGACGCCAACGACCTGCCGTTGGACAAGGACGAGTGGGACCGCCCCTGCGAGGAGACCCGCAAGGACGACCTCGCCGACCCCGCCGACATCCCGGGCCTCGTGATCTGGCACCCGTGGGACAACACCGTCCGCGACAACGTCGTGTCGGACTCGGGCCTCGCCGACCTCGGCAGCGGCACCATCGACCTCGACGGCGAGATCACGACCGCCGACCTCGGCAACTGCTTCAGCGGCAACACGTACACCACCACCTCGCCGACCGACCTCGAGGCGCTCGCCCCGTGCGACGGCGAGGGCTCTGACGGTGACTGGGAGGCCGGGGCGTTCGACCTGCTCGTGCTGATGAACGAGAAGCCCGAGGCCCCGTCGGCCGACTCGTGGAAGACCCAGCCCGAGCCCGAGGACCAGCCGAACATGCCCGACGCCCGCACTGCGCCCGCCGTGAAGTTCGAGGGCCCGACCAAGCCGGACCTCGATGCCATCGAGGTGCCCGAGAAGCCCTGACCGTGTCCGGGAACGACCCGACCGAACCGCGGGAGCCCACCGGGCCGCGCTCCCGCGGTCGGGCGTTGCTCATGGCCGCGGTCGTCGTCGTGGCCGTGATCGTCGGGGGCTCCCTGGTGGTGGCCGCCGGCTCGGACGACGGCGACGCCGCCGCGTCCGACGGTTCGACCTGGCCGCCGGCGCTGCGGGCGGCCGACGGCACGTCGACGGCGACCGCGACGCGCCACACCGGCCCGCAGGGTCGGGTCGGCCAGTTCGTCGCCAAGTGCCAGCGCGACCACTCCGCCCCGGACGACCCGATCGTGTTCCCCGGGCTCCCGGGCCGTTCGCACATGCACGAGTTCTACGGCGCGGTGGGCGTGGACGCCGACACGACGCCGGCGTCGATGCTCGCCGCCGACACGACCTGCGACAAGCCCGCCGACCGGGCGTCGTACTGGCACCCCACCGTCTACGACCACGGCGAGGCGGTCGTGGCCTCCGAGCTCGACGCCTACTATCGGGCCGCGCCCGGGGTCGACCCGACCGAGGTCTCGACCATGCCGTTCGGGCTGGCGCTCATCGCCGGCGACATGACCTACAGCACCCCGCAGCCCGGCGAGTCGGTCGGCTGGACCTGTGGTGTGCGCAGCACGCTGTCGGACGAACCGCCGACCTGTCCCGAGTCGGCGCCGCTCACGTTCCTCCTCGTGTTCCAGGACTGCTGGGACGGCGAGCACCTCGACAGCGTCGACCACCGTTCCCACGCCGCGTACTCGACCGACGGGGAGTGCCCCGACGGCTACCCGGTCCACCTGCCGCAGCTCACCGTGTCGGTCACGCTGCCGATCTTCGGCGAGGGCCACGACCTGTCGCTGGCGTCGGGCAACGTGTACTCGCTGCACGGCGACTTCTTCAACGGCTGGCACCCCGAAGGGCTTGAGCGCGAGATCGACGGGTGCATCCGTCGCGACGTCGTCTGCGACCTCCGCACCAACCGGAGCGAACCCACCAACCTCGAGGACCTCTTCAGCTGACCTCGGGCTCCGGTCAGGTGGCCTCGGCGGACCCCTCGACGACGCGCACCGCGCCGGTCATGCCCTTCGTCGCCGTGCCGTGCAGCGAGCAGTAGAACGGGTACGGGTACTCGCCCGGTTCGCTGAACACCATCTCGACCTGGTCCTTCGGGGCGAGGTCCTCGGTGGGGATCGCCTCGAACGGCTCGTTCTCGTCCACGGGCAGCGCGTTGTGCTGGTTGCGCCCGACGTTGCGGAACGTGATCGGCGTGCCGGCCTCCACGATGAAGTGCGACGGGAGGAACTCGTTGTCGCGGACCTGGATCTGCACCGCGTCCTTGTCGGTGAGGTCCACCCACTCGACGTCGCTCAGGTCGACGTTGCCGGGGATCGTGGTCGTCGACGGCGGGGGGTTGAGCGTCGTGGCGTCGTCGCTCCCGCACCCGGCGAGCCCCACGAGCATGACCGCGACCGGAACGATCGCTCGGATCTTCATGGGCGGCGACCCTACTCGGGCGACGTCGGGCCCCTCCAAGCCCGGTAACGTCACGCCGTGAACGACCAGGCCGACCCCGCGATGCCCGCGTTCGTTCCGTTGCCCGAGCGTTCGTTCTACGAGCAGGAGTTCGCGGGTTCGGCGATCGTGGTCTCCCTCGCCGAGCCCGACCGGGGCGTGGTCGACGAGGTGGGTCGGGTGGCCACGTCGCTGGCCCGGGTCGGGGCGCCGCTGGTGCTCGTGGTCGGGACGGGATCGCCCGACGGTGCCTCCCGGTTGGTCGAGCTGCTCACCGCGGTCGTCGGCCGCCCACCCGCCGTGCTGGCCGGCGTCGGCTCGTCGGCGCTCGACGTCGACCGCTTGGCCGACCTGTGGCTCGCGGTGCACGCGTCGCCGTCGGTCGTCGTGCCGGTGCCGGCGGGGCAGGAGGCGGTGGTGGCTGCCGACCTCGCCACCGCGGTACGGGCGATCAAGGTGGTCTTCACCGATCCGGCCGGGGGGTGGGGTGACCCGCCGCGGAGCTTCGCCGACGTGACCGAACCGGCGAGCGGCTACCGGGAGGGCCTCGCCGATCGGCAGGGCGGTCTGCTCGTGCCCTCGGTGGAGCGGGCGCTGGCCGGTGGGGTGGTCAACGCCAACCTGTGCCGGGCCCGCGACCTCGACCGGGAGCTGTTCACGTTCGACGGCACCGGCACCCTCTTCACCCGCGGCGGGTACCTCCGGCTCGACCGGCTGCGGGTCGACGACCTGCCGGCCGTCGAGGCGCTGTTCGACCAGGGGGTGCAGGCCGGGGTGCTCAAGCCGCGGAGCCGCCACGAGGTCGCCCGCCTCGCGGTCACGGGTCTGGGGGCGAGGGTCAACGGCGGCGACCACCTGGCCGGCGTCGTCAGCCTGGAGCGCGAGCCCTATCGGGCCGAGAGCGTGGGGGAGGTGGTGTCGCTCTACGCGGTCAGTCGCTTCTCGGCGGCCGGCGCCGGCGGCCTGCTCGTCGACGGCCTGCTCGCCCAGGCGGCCGAGGAGGGGCTGCGAGCGGTGTTCGCGGTGACCGTCTCGGACCTCGCGGCTGCGTTCTTCACCCGAAAGGGGTTCGTCGAGGTGGGCCCTGACGAGGTCCCCGCGGCCAAGTGGGTCGACTACGACCCGGAGCGCCGAGCGGTGGCCCGGATCTTCCTGCGGCCGGTCGGCGACGGTTTCTGACGGGTCGTCAGGTACCGGTAGGGTCACGGCATGGATCTGCGGTTCTCCGACGAGGACGAGGCGTTCCGGGCCGAGGCCCGGGCCTGGCTCACCGAGCAGCTCGACGGCGACTTCGCGAAGGTCCGCGGTCGGGGCGGCCCCGGCGACGAGCACGCCCTGTTCGACGACCGCTACGAGTGGGAGCAGCACCTCGGCGCCAACGGGTGGACCTGCGTCGGCTGGCCGGTCGAGCACGGCGGGCGGGGGCTCAGCCTGCACCAGCAGGTGATCTGGTTCGAGGAGTACGCCCGGGCCGGCGGACCGGGCCGTCTCGGTCACATCGGCGAGGGACTGGCGGGGCCGACGATCCTCCACTACGGCAACGACGACCAGCGGGCCCGGTTCCTGCCCGGGATCGTGTCCGGCAAGGAGCTGTGGGCGCAGGGCTACAGCGAGCCCAACGCCGGCTCGGACCTCGCCAACATCGCCACCCGCGCCGAGCCCGACGGCGACGACTGGCGCATCAGCGGCCAGAAGGTGTGGACCTCGCTGGCCCACTGGTCCGACTGGGTGTTCGTGCTGGCCCGCACCGACCGCGACGCCGTCCCGAAGCACCGGGGGATCTCGTACTTCCTGATGCCGTTGCGCCAGGAGGGCGTGGAGATCCGGCCGATCCAGCAGATCACCGGGACCAGCGAGTTCAACGAGGTGTTCTTCGACGGGGCGCTCGCGCTCGGGGCGGACTGCGTCGGCGGCGTGAACAACGGCTGGAAGGTCGCGATGGGCACGCTGGCCTTCGAGCGGGGTGCATCGACGCTCGGCCAGCAGATGCACTTCCGGAACGAGCTCGACGCCATCGTCGAGGTGGCCCGGGGCAACGGCTCGATCGACGACCCGACGATCCGCCAGCGGTTGGCCGCGGCCCACGCCGGGCTCGAGATCATGCGGTGGAACACGCTGCGGGTGCTGTCGGGCCCCGAGGAGGGCGAGCTCCCGCCGGCCACCATGGTCACCAAGCTGTACTGGGCGACCTGGCACCGGGACCTCGGCGAGCTGGCCATGGACGTCCTCGGTGCCGAGGCGACGCTCGCCGACCAGGTGGTCCGGCCCGGCGACGGGTACGAGCTGACCGCGCTGCAGCGGTTGTTCCTCTTCACCCGGTCCGACACGATCTACGCCGGGTCGAACCAGATCCAGCGCAACATCATCGGCGAGCGCGGCCTCGGCCTCCCGCCCGAACCGAAGCAGAGGTGACCGCGATGTCCTCGAGTCCCGACTACGTGGGCGGCCACGGCCTCCTGGCCGGCAAGACCGTGGTGGTCACGGCTGCGGCCGGCACCGGCATCGGGTCGGCCGTCGCCCGCAAGGCCATCGAGGAGGGGGCGACCGTCCTCATCTCCGATTTCCACGAGCGCCGCCTCGGCGAGACCGCCGACCGCCTCCTGGAGGAGACCGGGACCCGGCCCGAGACCCAGCCGTGCGACGTGACGAACGAGGACGACGTCCAGGCCCTCGTCGCCGCCGCGGTCGACCGGCTCGGGCGCATCGACGTGATGATCAACAACGCCGGCCTCGGCGGCTCCGCCCCGATCGTCGACATGACCGACGAGCAGTGGAACGTCGTCCTCGACGTCACGCTCACCGGCACCTTCCGCTGCACCCGGGCGGTGCTGCGCCACATGTACGAGCAGGGCAGCGGGGTGCTCGTGAACAACGCGTCCGTGCTCGGCTGGCGGGCCCAGGCCGAGCAGGCCCACTACGCGGCGGCCAAGGCCGGGGTCATGGCCCTCACCCGGTGCTCGGCGATCGAGGCCGCGCCGCACGGGGTCCGGGTCAACGCGGTGGCGCCCAGCCTGGCCATGCACCCCTTCCTCGCGAAGGTCACCACCGACGAGCTGCTGGCCGAGCTGACCGAGCGCGAGGCGTTCGGCCGCTACGCCGAGCCGTGGGAGATCGCCAACGTCATGGTCTTCCTGGCCAGCGACTACTCGAGCTACATGACCGGCGAGGTCGTGCCCGTCAGCTCCCAGCACCCCTGACCCGACTCCGCTGGTCGAGCGCAGCGAGCGCAGCGAGTGAAGTCGAAACCACCGATCGAGAGGAAGTCCCCATGGCCGCGACCACCTTCCACGGCGTCGACGAGGTGACGGCCGCCGTCGGGCGGCACCTCGGGTACAGCGACTGGACCGAGATCACCCAGGAGCAGGTGAACCTGTTCGCCGACGCGACCGGTGACCACCAGTGGATCCACGTCGACCCCGAGCGGGCCGCGGCCGAGTCGCCGTTCGGTGGACCGATCGCCCACGGCTACCTGACGCTGTCGCTCACCAACCTCTTCCTGCCGCAGGTGGTCGAGGTGCAGGACGTGTCGCTCGGCGTGAACCGGGGCACGGGCAAGATCCGGTTCCCGGCGCCGGTGCCGGTGGGGTCGCGGCTGCGGGCGGGCGTCGAGCTCGTGGCGGTGACCGAGATCGACGGCGGCATCGACACCACGATGCTGATCACCGTCGAACGCGAAGGTTCCGACAAGCCGGTCTGCGTCGTCGAGTCGCTGAGCCGCTACCTCAGCTGACCGACCCGCTCGTCGGTCGTCGATCCTGCCAACGTCCGAGCGACAACGGCGCGCCGGCCCGGTCCCGTGGGCGTCGATCCTGCCAACGTCCGAGCGACAACCGGGGTTTGGGCACCGAGTGCGGCCAGTCGGTCACGGTCGGCGTTTGTCGCTCGGACACTGGCGAGATCGAACGGTGGACGGCGGGTCCGGACACCACCGTCGCCCAGTTGTCGCTCGGACGTTGGCCGATCGCGGGACGACCGGATCGGTCAGCGGGCGAGGAGGACCGATGAGCCGTGGCCGAACAGGCCCTGGTTGGCGGTGATGCCGACCGTGGCGCCCTCGACCTGGCGGCCGGTGGCCTGGCCCCGGAGCTGCCAGGTGACCTCGCAGACCTGGGCGATCGCCTGGGCGGGCACCGCCTCGCCGAAGCACGCCAGCCCGCCCGACGGATTCACCGGGATCCGGCCGTCCAGCTCGGTGGCCCCATCGCGGAGCAGCCCCTCGGCCTCGCCCCGACCGCACAGGCCGATGTCCTCGTACCAGTCCAGCTCCAGGGCCGTCGACAGGTCGTAGACCTCGGCCAGCGACAGGTCCTCGGGCCCGATGCCGGCCTCCTCGTAGGCCGCGAACGCGATCGACTCCTTGAAGGGCCGGTCGGGTTCGGCCACGACCGCGGTCGAGTCCGTCGCCAGGTCGGGCAGGTCGATGCGGGTCTGCGGGTAGCTGGGCGTCACGGTCGACACGGCGGCCACCCGGACCGGGGCGCCGGCCGAGCCCGCGTGGCGGGCCGCGAACTCCGCCGAGGCCAGCACCAGCGCCGCACCGCCGTCGGAGGTGGCGCAGATCTCCAGCAGGTGGAGCGGGTTGGCCACGATCGGGCTGGCCAGCACGTCTTCGACGGTCACCGGCTTCTGGTAGCGGGCGTTCGGGTTCGACAGGCCGTTCGACGCGTTCTTGACCTTGACCCGGGCGAAGTCCTCCGACGTGGCGCCGTAGAGGTCCATCCGCCGACGGGCCGACAGGGCGAAGTAGGTCGGGTTGGTGGCGCCGACCAGGCGGAACCGCAGCCAGTCGGGATCGGTCGGTCGATCGCCGGCGTTCGGGGCGAGGAAGCCCTTCGGGGTCGTATCGGCACCGACCACGAGGGCGACGTCGCACATGCCGGCGAGGATCCGGGTCCGGGCCGCCTCGATGGCGGTCACACCCGAAGCGCACGCGGCGTAGGAGGACGCCACCCGGGCGCCGTTCCACCCGAGCGCCTGGGCGAAGGTCGCGCCCGAGACGTAGCCCGGGTAGCCGTTGCGCATGGTGTCGGCGCCCGACACGAACTGCACCTCGGACCAGTCGACCCCCGCGTCGCGCAGGGCGTCACGGGCCGCGGCCACGCCGTACTCCACGAAGTTGCGGCCCCACTTGCCCCACGGGTGCATCCCGACCCCCAGCACCACCACGTCGCCGGCCATCAGCTCGCCCCTCCGTCGGCGCCGGTCGCCGGGGCGACGGGCTTCCACTTCCACACCAGGTGATCGGTCTCGTCGTCGGAGAACAGCACGTCGACGACGAGCTCCATCTCGGCCCCGACGGTCAGGTCGTCGATGCCGACGCCCGACACCACCTGGCCCATGATCGTCAGCCCTTCGGCCTCGAGGTGCACCGCGGCGATGCAGAACGGCTCGTGCTCGGCCCCGTCGCCGCCCGGCACCACGTAGGGCGCCGGCGGCCGGTACTGGGCATCGGTGTAGCTCCAGACGGTGCCCCGCCGGGAGAGCGGGACCTCCTCGAAGTCGACGCCGACGCACGCCGGGTTCGGGCACCCGAAGTCGACCTTCGGGAAGGCGTAGGTGCCGCACGTGGTGCAGCGGCGGCCCAGGAGCGCCGGCTCGTCGCCGTCGCTGAACCAGCCCTCGGCCCCCAGGGCGGGAACCCTCGTCCTCGTCGTCATGTCGTGCGCACCTCGGCAGGTCGGGAGACGTTTCTGATGGTACGTCAGATACGGGGTGCGGCCGCCAACGGGCAGCCACCGATCGGCGACGGCGCGTCACTCCCACGAAACAAGCGCGAAACGTTGCTTTCGTACCGTTCCCGGCCATGGAGGTGGAACTCGTCCGGTGGCCTGCGGAAGAAGCCCGGTTGGCCGAGCTCCGACAGGCCGGGTCCGCCCGTCTCGTCATGGTCGAGACCGGCTCGACCCCGCCGCTGTCGACGGACGCCCTCGAGGACTGGGTCCGCCTGCCGGTCGACGACGAGGACCTGCGCCATCGCATGCTGGTCCTCACCGAGCGGGTGCGGGCCTCCGGCGACGACCTGCCCGACCTCGACGAGAACGGCCTCCTCCGCTTCCACGGGGCGTGGGTGTCGCTCCCGCCGGTCGAGCACCGCCTGATGGCCGCGCTGATCGAGCGCTTCCGGGCGGTGGTGAGCCGTGAGATGCTGGCCCGCGCCGGCTGGCCCGACAACGTGCCGGACCGCAACGTCCTCGACGTGCACATCGTCCGCCTGCGACGTCGCCTGACCCCGGTCGGCCTGGTGATCCGCACCGTGCGCAGCCGGGGCTACCTCCTCGAGGACGCCGGCGTGGGCTAACCGACCTGGTGCTCGAAGAAGGCGAGGCGCTCGCCGCCGCCGTGCACCACCAGGTTGGAACCGCTGACGAACCGGGCCAGGTCGCTGCACAAGAAGGCCACGGCGTTGCCGATGTCGGCCGGCTCGGCCGCCCGACCGAGCGGGACGGTCGCCTCGACCGCGGCCACGCCCTCGGGCCCGCCGTAGTAGTCCTCGAACAGCTCGGTGCGCACCATGCCGCCGGTGACGCTGTTGAGTCGCACCTTCGGCGCCCACTCCATGGCCAGGCTCGTGGTGAGGCTGATGAGCCCGGCCTTGGCCGCCCCGTAGACCGCGGTGCCCGGCGACGGTCGCATCCCCGACAGCGACGTGATGTTGACGATCGAGCCACCCTCGTCCTGGGTCTGCATCACCCGGTTGGCGGCCTGGGCGACGTGGAGCGCGCTCATGAGGTTGAGCGCCACGATCCGGTCGCTGAACCGGGGTGACGCGGTGGCCGCGTCGGTGCCCGGGGCCCCACCGGCGTTGTTCACCGCGATGTCGAGCCGGCCGTGCTCGGCGGCCACCGCGTCGACCACCGCGGCGGCCGCGTCGGCGTCGCGCACGTCGACCGGGTGGAACGTGGTGCCGTCGGGGAGGGTGCCGGGCTCGGGCGCGGTCCGCCCGCAGACGGCCACCCGCGCCCCGGCCTCGACGAGGCACTCGGTGATGCCCCGGCCGACGCCGCGGGTCCCGCCGGTCACCAGCGCGACCCGGTCTCGGAGGTCGATCGTCAAGGGCATCGGGGCTCCCGGGGGTGCGGCGGTCGTTGGCATGGTGCCACGTCGCGGACGTGGGGACGCGCCGGTGCCGCCGCCCGCGAAGGGCAGCGGCACCGGTGGTCCAGGTTGGTGGTGCCGGCGCTAGATCGCGTCGACGCCCTTCTCGCCCGTGCGGATGCGGACGATCGACTCGACGTCGGTCACCCACACCTTGCCGTCACCGATCTTGCCGGTGCGGGCGGCGTTGACCACCGTGTCCACGATGGCGTCGACCTGCGGGTCGTCGACGACGATCTCCAGGCGGACCTTGGGCACGAAGTCGATGGAGTACTCCGTACCCCGGTAGACCTCGGTGTGGCCGGCCTGACGGCCGAACCCTTGGACCTCGCTGGCGGTGATGCCGGCGATGCCGGCCTCCTTGAGCGCCGTCTTGACCTCGTCGACCTTGAACGGCTTGACGATGACGGTGATGAGCTTGGCCATTGGGGGTTGCCCTCCTTAGTTGGTGCCGTGGTAGGCGGTTTCGGCGTGCTCGGCCAGGTCGAGGCCGTTCACTTCGGTTTCCTCGTCGACCCGGAGGCCGATGGTCGCCTTCAGGGCGAGGGCGATGAGGGTGGTGACGGTGAACGAGTAGACGATCGTTGCACCGTTGGCGAGCGCGAGCTCGCCGAAGAGCTTCATGCCGCCGCCTTCGAAGGCGCCGGCCAGGAAGTCGCCGCCGTAGTACGCGGGCGACGCGAAGAGCCCGAGCAGCATCGAGCCGACGAGCCCGCCGACGAAGTGCACGCCGACGACGTCGAGCGCGTCGTCGTAGCCGAGCTTCGTCTTGAGCCCGACCGCGAAGGCGCACGCGGCGCCGGCGACGCCGCCGATGATGATCGGTGCCGGGCCGGAGACGAAGCCGGCGCAGGGCGTGATCGCCACCAGGCCGGCGACGATGCCCGATGCGGCACCCAGGGTCGTGGCGTGGCCGTCACGGAGCTTCTCCACGAGGACCCACACCAGACCGGCCGCGGCTGCCGCGAGGAAGGTGTTGAGGAACGCCTGGACGGCGACCCCGTTGGCGGCACCGGCCGAGCCGGCGTTGAAGCCGAACCAGCCGAACCACAGGATCCCGGTGCCGAGCATCACCATCGGCATGTTGTGCGGTGGGTGCCCCTCCGCGGGCCAGCCCTTCCGCTTGCCGAGCACCAGCGCGAGCGCCAGCGCCGCGATCCCGGCGTTCACGTGGATCGCCGTCCCGCCGGCGAAGTCGAGCACCCCCCGGGCGTGCATCCAGCCGCCGTAGACCCACTTGAACACGGGCACGAAGACCAGCAGCAGCCACAGGGGGACGAACACGGCCCACGCGGTGAACTTCATCCGGTCGGCGATCGCCCCGGAGATCAGCGCCGGCGTGATCACGGCGAACATCCCGAAGAAGGTGGCGATGAGGAGCGTCGCCTCGTCGCCCTTGGCGACCGAGAGCCCCTTGAAGAACGCGAGGTCGAAGTTGCCGATCCAGCCCCCGGCACTGCCGCCCTGGGCGAGCGAGTAGCCGACGACCACCCAGACGATGGGCACGATCAACAGGCACCAGAAGTTCATCATCAACATGTTGAGGACGTTCTTGGCGCGGTCCATCCCTCCGTAGAAGAGGGCGAGGCCCGGCGTCATGAACAGCACGAGCGCGGCTGATGTCATGACCCATGCGGCGTCTCCGGTATCCATTCGGTTGCTCCCGACTGCAGGCGATTGTTCGGTAGTTGGACGCTGCACAGCCTGAGCCAGGCATGTTTCGTGGTTGTTTCGTCGAAGACGCCGTTCGCGGAACCACACATGACAGAAATCTGACGTCAGGCTGGCCCGCATCCTTCGTGGTCAGCGACCGGGATGTGATGTCGGGCACGTCCGGGGCCATGATGGCGCCCATGGCGCTCGTTCCCGACGACCTCGGACCGGACCACCTGGCCTTCCTCGCCGACCGGCACCTCGCGACCCTCACGACGGTCCGACCGGACGGGACCCCGCACGTCGCCCCGGTGGGGTTCGGCTACGACCCGGTGGCCGGGCTCGTCCGCATCATCACCTTCGAGGGCAGCCGGAAGGTCCGCAACCTGGACGCGGCGACCGCGGCGGCGGACGGAGGGCGGGCCGTCGTCTGCCAGGTCGACGGCGCCCGCTGGTTGGCGCTCGAGGGCCCCGCCGAGGTCACCCGCGACCCGGAACGGGTCGCGGCGGCGGTCGGCGCGTACGCGGCGCGGTACCGGCAGCCGGGCGAGCGCGAGGACCGCGTCGCGATCGAGATCCGGGTCGACCGGATCCTCGGTCGGGCCTGACCGGGCCGGACCACCCGACCCGTACACTCGCCCCATGAACTGTCCGGCGTGCGGGGCGACCACCGGCGTCGACGCCAAGTTCTGCGCCTCCTGCGGCCACGCGCTCCGCGGCCCGGAGGACGAGCGGCGGGTCGTCACGGTGCTCTTCGCCGACCTCGTCGGGTTCACGTCGCTGTCCGAGCAGCTCGATCCCGAGCGGGTGAAGAACCTCGTCGACCGGTGCTTCGAGCGCCTCGCCGCCGAGATCACCGCGTTCGGTGGCCGGGTCGACAAGATCGTCGGCGACGCGGTCGTGGCCCTCTTCGGTGCACCCGTGGCCCACGAGGACGACGCCGAGCGGGCGGTCCGGGCCGCGCTCCGCCTCCACCAGGTGGTGCAGGCCGAGGCGGCCGAGAGCGGTCAGGAGCTGCGCCTGCGCATCGGGATCAACACCGGCGAGGTGCTGGTCGGGGCGATGCGGGCCGCGGGGTCCATCACCGCCATGGGCGACGTGGTCAACACCGCGGCCCGGTTGCAGACGGCGGCCGAGCCGGGGCAGGTGCTCGTCGGTCCGTCGACCCACGCGGCCACGATCGACGCCATCGCGTACGAACCGCTCGGCGACCTCGCCGTGCGGGGCCGGGTCGAGACGGTCGAGGCATGGGTCGCGCAGGCGCCAGTGGTCGAGCCCGGCTCGCGTCGGCGCCGCAACGACGTCACCCTCGTCGGCCGGGACCACGAGATGGCCCTGCTGCACCACGCCGTCGAGGCGTCGATCACCCACGATCGGGCGCTGCTGATCCTGCTCGTGGCCGACGTCGGGGTGGGCAAGAGCCGTCTCGCCGACGAGATCGCGGGCTGGGCCGTCGACACGTTCCGGGCGGTCCCGGCAAAGGGGCGGTGCCTTCCCTACGGCGAGGCCAACGTGTGGTGGCCGGTGGCCGACGCGCTCCGCGGCGCGCTGGGCGTCGACGTCGGGGCCGGGATCGACGAGGCCCGTCGGTCGGTCCGCGCCGCGGTCGTCCGCACCCTGCCCGCCGACACGGCCGACGACGAGCACGACCGCGTCACCGACGGGATGCTGAACCTCCTCGGCTTCGAGGCCACGGTGGAGGCGGAGCCGGCGACGGTGCGCGAGGAGATCGGGCGGGCGCTCGGCCTGTACCTCAACGCGGTGTCGAGTCGCCGCCCGGTCGTGTTCCAGGTCAGCGATCTGCACTGGGCCGACGAGGTGCTCCTGCGCCTCATCGACCACGTGATCGAGAACGTCGCCAACCGGCCGGCCGTGCTGGTGGCCACCGCCCGTCCCGACCTGCTCGACCGGTGGCAGCCGTCGCCGGGCCGTCACAACGCACTCGTCCTGCACCTCGACCCGCTCGACCGGGAGGCGGCCCGCCGCCTGCTCGACGAGCTGGCCGGGCGGCCCCTGCCCGAGCACGTGGCCGACGACGTACTCGACCGCAGCGGTGGCAACCCGTTCTTCCTGGAGGAGCTGGTGTCGCTCCTCGAAGCGCCGGCGGGGTCGGCCGGCGAGGATGCCGCGGGCGCGGGCTCCCACGCCGGCGAGCTCCCGGCGACGCTGCGCGGGCTGGTCACCGCGCGCCTCGACGCGCTCGACCCGGAGGTCCGGGGCCTGCTCCAGCACGCGGCGGTGATCGGCCCGCGGGGTCCGGTCATGGGCCTGCGGGAGCTGTCGCGGGCGCTGCACCCGGTGCGGGGCGCCGACATCGACGGGCCGCTCGAGGTGCTGGTCGACGAGGGCATCCTCGACGTGGAGGACGACCGCTGGGCGTTCCGGTCGTACCTCGTGCGCGACGTGTCGTACCAGGCGATCACCAAGGGCGACCGGGTCAAGGTGCACCACGGCATCGCCCGCTGGCTGGAGGACACCTACGGCGACCAGCGGCCCCGTCCCGCGTGGTTGGTCGACCAGCTCGCCCACCACTTCGGCGCGGTCGTCACCCTCGGCACGGAGCTGGGGGTCATCGGTCGCAGCCCGGACCTGTCGACGGACCTGCGGGACCGTGCCCGGCGTTGGACGGTCGCGGCCGCGGCGCAGGCCCGGCGCGACCAGGCGGTCCCGGCGGCGATCCAGCGCTACGACCAGGCCATCGCGCTGGCCGAGCTCGATCCGTCGACCACCGACGCCGACCTGGCCGACCTGCACGTCATGCGGGCCGACGTCGGCGTCGAGGCCTGGGACTTCGCCGTCGCGTCGGAGTCGGTCGACCGCATCGAGGCGTTGGCGCCCGAGGGCGAGTCGGCGATCCGGGCCGCGGCGCTCGCGCTGCGGGGCCGGCTGGCGCAGCGGCGCGGCGACGTCGAGTCCTCGCTGGGTCACCTCGTGGCGGCCGAGGAGATGTACGGGCGCCTGGACCTCGTGGCCGAGCGGTCGGTGACCCTGCGGCACCTCACGCTCGTGCAGATCTTCGCCGGACGGATGGACGACGCCCGGGAGAGCGCGGAGCGGTCCCGGGCCGGGTTCGAGGCCATCGGCGACCGCGCCGGTGAGGGCTGGGTCGTGCAGCACCTGGCGTGGATCGCGTTCATGCAGGGCGACCGGTCGACCGCCGAGGCCCGGTCGTCGGAGGCGATCGAGCTGTTCGCCCGGGTCAACGACGTCCGCGGGTTGGCCTGGGCCCGGGGCCTCCAGGCGTGGGTGCGCTTCCAGGGCCACCGGATCGAGGAGGCGGCGGAGCTGGCGACGGGCGTCCTCGAGGAGGCCCGCTCGCGCCGTGACCCGTGGGCCACCGCCATGATGACCACGCTGCTGGCGTCGATCCGCCTGTGGCTCGGGTCGACCGACGATGCCGTCGACCTGGCTCGTGACGCGCACCGCGGCTTCGTCGCCATCGGCGACCCGTTCGGCATCGCGCAGTCGGCCGCGGTCCTCGGCCGCAGCCTCGTCATGGCCGGTCGCGTCGACGAGGGCGTCGCGTACCTCGGCGACGTCTCGTCCGATCTCGTGCGGGCCACCCGCATCGCGATCGCCGCGCAGCTCGGTGAGCCGGAACGGGCCGACGTGCCGGGCGCGACCACTGCGTCGGTGATCGACCAGCGGGTGGCCGACGCGCTCCTCGCGCTCCAGCGGGGCGACCTCGCCGCGGCCGGTGCGCAGTTGGACGTCGACGGGCCCGGCGACCCCGACACCAACCTCTGGGCGGCCCGGGCGATGTGGCTCGCGGCGAGCGGGCGCGACGGCAGCGACGAGATGGCCGACGCGGTCGACGGCGCACCGAGCGCCACCTACCTCGATCGCGCTGTGGCCGAGATCGCGGCCGCGCTGCGGGCCGCCGCGGTCGGCGACGGCGACACCGCGGCCGTTCGGTTCGAACGGGCGCGGAAGGTCATCGAACCGACGGGTGACCGGGTGGCCCGCAACGCCTACCGGGTCGCCGCCGAGCTGGCCCGCGACCACCTCGGTGCCGGGTGGTCGTCGAGCGAGGACCAGCGCCGGCCGGGGTGGTCGCTGCCCGGCGCCGAGGCGCACGGGTGGCAGGTGCTCTTCGAGGCGATCCTCGGCGCGGGCGCGACCACGGCGGGGGGGCTGACCCCGCCGACTACCGGTTGGGTTGCGGGGTGTAGCGGAGGTAGGGCTTCTTCGTGTCCCACCCCTTGGGGAACCTCTCCTTGGCGTCCTCGTCGGACACGGCGGGGGCGATGATGACGTCCTCGCCGTCCTTCCAGTCGGCCGGGGTGGCCACCGAGTAGCCGGCGGTCAGCTGGAGCGAGTCGATCACCCTGAGGATCTCGTCGAAGTTCCGCCCGGTCGACGCCGGGTAGGTGAGCGTCAGCTTGATCTTGTTGTCCGGGCCGATCACGTAAACGGAGCGCACCGTGAGGGTGTCGTTCGCGTTGGGGTGGATGAGGTCGTACAGGTCGGCGAGCTTGCGATCGGGGTCGGCGATCAGCGGGAAGTTGAGCGCGTTGCCGGTGACGTCCTCGATGTCGCCGACCCACGCACGGTGCGAGTCGATCGGGTCGACCGACACGCCGATGACCTTCACGTCGCGCTCGTCGAACTCGGGCTTGAGGCCGGCCACCCGGCCCAGCTCGGTGGTGCACACCGGCGTGAAGTCCTTCGGGTGCGAGAACAGGATCGCCCAGCTGTCGCCCTTCCAGTCGTAGAAGTTCAGCTCGCCGTCGGTGGTCTCGGCGGTGAAGTCGGGGGCGTCGTCGCCCAGTCGGAGCGTTGCCATGGGGTCCTCTTTCTCTGGTGTCTCCTAATCCTGACCAACCTAGTCAGGTTTTGGGGTCACCGGGCACTCCTCGTCCGGTCAGCTCCAGATGTCGTCGTCGACGACCGGCACGCTGCCGGTGATGGTGGCGTAGTCGGGGTCGTCGGGATCGATGTGGCCGACGTGGTCGACGACGAAGGGGTCCTCGTCGCGTCGGGGACGGTCCACGTCGTGGGCGAGGAAGATCTCCGTCGCCGCCGGCACCGCGGAGCGGATCGACCGCTCGATCCGGTCGACGACCGTCGCGGCCTCGCCCGGTTCGAGCTCGGCCACCAGCTCGACGCGGGCGCCGACCAGCAGGTCCTCGGGGCCCAGTCGCACGGCGCGCAGCTGCACCACCCGGATCACCGTCGGCTCGATCGCGATCGCGGCGTGCACCGCCTCGAGGTCCTTCGTCGATCCCGACTCGGCGAGCAGCAGGGTCTTCGCCTCGGCGACCAGCGCGAACGCGAGGATCAGGAGGACCGCGCCGACCCCGACGGCCCCGACGCCGTCCCAGGTCGGGTCGTCGGTGGCGACGAGTGCGCCCACGGATCCCGCGGCGACGATCGACGCGATCGGAGCCGCCGCGGCGCCCACCAGCGCGACGGGCAGCTCGGGGGAGCGGCCGCGACGGACGAACCGCCGGAGGGCCACCTCCCCCCGGACGCGGTCGGCGGCGGCCCGGAGCACGAGGAGCGCCACGACCTGCACGACGGCGGCCCCGGCGAGCACCGCGGCCGCGATCTCGGGTTCGGTCGGCGCGGTGCCGTCGTCGATCCGCGCCGCGCCGAGCCCGATCGCGACGGCCGCCGCCGCGCCCGCGGCGGCGACCGCCAGGACGAACGCCCAGAAGTAGCGCTCGCGGCCGTGGTGGAACGGGTGGTCGTCGTCGGGGGTCCGCCGCACCCGGCGTCCACCGAGCAGGATCGCCAACCGACCGACGGCCAGTGCCGCCGCGGCGACCGCGACGGCCAGGCAGCTCCGGGCGTCGGTGACCGACCACGCGACGCCGGCGGCCGCACCGACGGCGAGGTCGAGGACCACGGCGACGATCACGACACCGGTGCCGTGGCCGGGCGGTGCCGTCACCTCGGCTCCGTCGGCGACATCGGTCATGGTCGGTTCGCTCCCTCGGTGGCGTCCTGGGACCGAGGGTACGCGGGAGCGGAAGCGCAGCGGTGGCGCGTTCGTCGGACCGGTCTCACGGCAGAACGACGCGACGTGGTGGAATGAACCCACCGCCGCCCGAGCACCGAGGCTCCCGTGCTTCCTCGCCACCGCCGCACCCGCCGCACCCGCCGCCGCCACCGCCACCGCCACCGCCACCGCCACCGCCGGATCGTCCTCGCCGCAGCGCTCGCCCTCGCGCTGGTGCTCGCGGCGTGCGGGGTCTCGCAGAAGGGCAACGCGCTGTCGGGCGAATCCGGCATCAAGGGCGGGATGGAGGACCCCGGCGAGCAGACCAGCACGAGCGAGCCCACCGAGGAGGACCTCCTCCCGCCGGTCGAGCTCGACGTGACCGGTGACGACGGCAACGAGCTCAACACGGTCGCCACGACCGCCGTCTCCGACCTCGAGACCTACTGGGCCGAGGAGTTCCCCCAGCTCTACGGCGGCGAGTACGAGCCGCTCTCCGGCGGACTGTTCGCCTACGACTCCTCGACCGACCCGAGGTCGCTCCCGTGCCCCGCCGAGTCGATCGACGCCATGCTGGGCAACGCCTTCTACTGCCCGCCCGACGATGCGGTGGCCTGGGACCAGGAGACGCTGCTGCCGGGCCTGGCGAAGGAGTTCGGGGACTTCACCGTCGCCGTCGTGCTGGGTCACGAGTGGGGCCACGCCATCCAGAACCGGGCCGGCAACTTCGACTCGTCGGTGTTCATCGAGCTCCAGGCCGACTGCTTCGCGGGTGCGTGGGTGGCCCACGTCCGCGAGTCGCGGCCCACCCACTTCCTCGTCGACACCGCGGTCCTCGACCAGGCGCTCGGCGGCGTGCTCTTCCTGAAGGACTCGCCGGGCGTCCTCTCCGACGACCCCACGGCGCACGGATCGGGCTTCGACCGGGTCGGGGCGTTCCAGGACGGGTTCCAGAACGGGGCCGAGGCCTGCGTCGGCTACCTCGACGGCCACATCACGCCCTACCAGTTCCCGTTCACGTCCGAGGACGACCTCGCCAACGAGGGCAACCTCCCGCTCGACGGCACGGAGGGCATCGAGACGGCGGCCGCGTCGTCGATCGAGGCGTACTGGACGGCCACGTTCCCGGAGCTCTCGGGCGGTGCCGAGTGGGAGCCGCTCGCCGAACCGGTCCGCTTCGCCGAGGGCGACCCGCCGTCCTGCAACGGCACGACGGTCGACACGTTCCGGCTCTTCCTCTGCCTGCCGGAGCGCTACGTCGGGTACTCCGCGAGGCTCGCCGAGGACGCCTACGCCCGCTACGGCGACTTCGGCTTCGCCACCCTGCTCGGCAGCCAGTACGGGCTCGCCGTGCAGGACGCCCTCGGCGACATGCCCGACGACGAGGTGGTCATGACCCTCCGGGGCGACTGCTACGCGGGGTCCTGGGCCGGCGCGCTGCTGCCCGACGAGGACGGGCTCGGCGACGAGGACCTGCAGCTGGTCCTGTCCCCGGGTGACCTCGACGAGGCCGTCGGCGTGCTCCTCGGCATCCGCAGCGAGTCGGACCGGATCCGCCAGGGTCCGGGCTTCGACCGGGTCGCGGCGTTCCGCCAGGGTGTGATCGACGGCGCCGCGTCGTGCGCCGCCATCACCGCGGAATAGGTGGCTACGGTCCGGGCCGTGATCGACGACACCAAGCTGAAGGCCCTCATCACCCGCCTGCACCGCGAGATCGACGAAGGCCTGTCGCCCGCGGTGCAGATCGCGATCGCCCGACACGGCGAGCTGCTCGTCGACGAGACGATCGGTGTGCCGTCGAGCAGCCGGTTCGTGGCCTTCTCGGCCACGAAGGCGTTCGTGGCCGGGGCGATCTGGCGGCTGGTCGACGAGGGGCTCGTGGTGCTGGACGCGCCGGTGGCCACGTACCTGCCCGAGTTCGCCGGCAACGGCAAGGAGGGCGTCACCGTCGAGATGGTGCTCACCCACACCGGTGGCTTCCCGTACGCCCCGCTCGGTCCGGGTCGGTGGGAGACGCGGGCGTCGCGGCTCGAGGCCTTCGGGCGGTGGCGGCTCACGTCCGAGCCCGGCGAGTCGTTCACGTACCACCCGACCGCCGGCCACTGGGTGCTGGGCGAGGTCATCGCCGCGGTCACCGGCGAGGATCACACCGACGCCATCCAGCGCCTCGTCACCGATCCCCTCGGCCTGCCCCGGGTGCTCGGCATCCGACCCGACGACCGGGAGGGGATCGTCGAGTCGGTGGCCACCGGGGCGTTGCCCACGCCGGAGGAGGTGGAGGCGCTGATGGGCTTCAAGCTCGATCTCGCCGCGCTGATCCCGCCCGAGGTCGGCGTCCAGGCCCTGCTCACGCTCAACGAGCCGTCGGTGCAGGAGATCGGCGTCCCCGGTGGCGGTGGGGTCATGCGGGCCGCCGACCTCGCGCTCCTGTACCAGGCGATGATCGACGACCCGCTCGGCCTGTGGTCCCCGGAGATCCTGCGGGCCGGCACCCGCGAGATCCGCGTCGACCTGCCCGACGCCATGGGCGAGCCGTCGAACCGCACGCTCGGTCTCATCAGCGCGGGCACCGACGGTCGGGCCGCGCAGCGGGGCATGGGCAAGCACGCGTCGCCCGAGGCGTTCGGCCACCGCGGCGCCGGCGGCCAGCTGGCGTTCGCCGACCCGGCCACCGGGATCTCGGTCGCCTACCTGACCGCCGGGCTCGACCAGCACCTGCTCCGCCAGTACCGGCGCGACACCGCGATCGCGAGCCTGGCCAGCGACATCCTGGCCACCTGACCAGGTCGTCGGCGGTGGTCCGGTCGGGTGGAGGGGCCGTGCCACAATCGACGTTCCCGTGAACGTCCTGCGCGCCCCGTCCCCCGAATGACCCGTTCCATCCAGCTCCGGCCGTGGCAGAAGGCGGCCCTGGAGAAGTTCCTCGCCTCGTCGTCGAGCGACTTCCTGGCGGTCGCCACCCCCGGCGCCGGCAAGACCACCTTCGCCCTCACCGCCGCCCGTCACGTGCTGGCCGACGAGCCCCGCCGACGGCTGATCGTGGTCGCGCCCACCGCCCACCTGAAGGTCCAGTGGGCGCAGGCCGCGTCCCGGTTCGCGCTGCACCTCGATCCGGAGTGGTCGGCCGCCGACGGGCGGCTCCCCGCCGACATGCACGGCATCGTCACGACCTACCAGCAGGTGGCGTCCAGCGCGGCGGTGCTGCGAGGCCTCAGCGCCGGGGCGTTCGTGGTGTTCGACGAGATCCACCACGCCGGCGACGACCGGGCGTGGGGCGAGTCGGTCCTGGAGGCGTTCACCCCCGCCGACCGTCGCCTGTCGATCTCCGGCACCCCGTTCCGCTCCGACACCCAGGCGATCCCGTTCGTCCGCTACGTGCTCGACGAGGCCGCACCCGACTTCGAGTACGGCTACGCCGACGCGCTCGTCGACCGCCGGGTCGTCCGCCCCGTCTACTTCCCCCGCACCAACGGGCACATGGAGTGGACGGCGCCGGACGGGTCGCTGCACGAGGCGTCGTTCGACGACCCGCTCGACCAGGCCCGCTCCAGCCAGCGGCTCCGCACCGCGCTCTCGCTGGAGGGCGAGTGGCTGCCGACCGTGCTCCGCCAGGCCATCGAGCGCCTCGACGCGATCCGGGCCGACCACCCCGAGGCCGGCGGGCTGGTGATCGCCATGGACCAGGACCACGCCCGGGGGATCGTGTCCCTCCTGCGCGACCGCTTCGGCCAGTCGGCCTCGCTCGTGACCTCCGACGACCCCAGCTCGTCGGCGCGCATCGCCCAGTTCAGCGCCGGTGCCGACCCCTGGTTGGTGGCGGTGCGCATGGTGTCCGAGGGCGTCGACATCCCCCGTCTGCGGGTCGGCGTCTACGCCACGACCACCACCACCGAGCTGTTCTTCCGCCAGGCCGTCGGCCGCTTCGTCCGGTGGACCCCTCGGGTGAAGGACCAGAAGGCGTTCCTGTTCATCCCCGACGACCCCCGGCTGCGGGCCCGGGCGTTCCAGATCGGCGACCAGCGCCGCCACAGCCTCCGGCGCCGCGAGGTCGAGCGCATCGAACGGGACCCGGCCGCGCTCGACACCGGGGCCGAGGAGCAGCTGTCGCTGTTCGCCGCGCTCTCGGCGGTGGCGACCGACCACGAGACGCACGCGTCGTGGGACGGCGATGTCGTCGACGACGACCTCGATCTCGTGCTCGACGACGACCCGTCCCTCCTCCACGACCTCGCGCCACCGCCCCCGCTCGCCGGCCAGCGGATGACCGCGGCCGACGCCGGCATCGACCTCGGCGGTGCCGCGGGGCGCACCCGCCGGGAGGAGAAGCGGCGGCTGCGGGAGCAGAACTCCGAGCTGGTGCAGGTGCTGGCCCGCCGGTCCGGGCAGACCCACGCACAGGTCAACGCCGAGCTCAACCGGCTCTCCGGCGTCGGCCGGATCACCGAGGCCACCGTCGCCCAGCTCCGCACGCGCCTCGAGGTCGCCGAGCGCCTCGCCCGTCGCTGACGGCAGACTCGGGGGATGCGGTACCGCTTCCACGACGTCGTCGTCGACACGGCGCGGTACGAGCTCCTCCGGGACGGTGAGCCGTGCCACGTCGAGCCACAGGTGTTCGACGTGATGGTCCACCTCCTCGGCCACCGGGACCGGGTCGTCACCAAGGAGGAGCTGCTCGACGCGGTCTGGGGCGATCAGTACGTGTCGGAGTCCGCGCTCACGACCCGGATCAAGCAGGTGCGCCGGGCCGTCGGCGACGACGGCACCGAGCAGCGGGTGGTCCGCACCGTGCACGGCCGGGGCTACCAGTTCGTGGCGGACGTGACCGTCGACGACGATGGGGACGCGCGGCCGGTGCTCGAGCCCACAGCGTCGCAGCTCCACCAGGAGATCCGCTTCGTCCGGGCGGCCGACGGGACCCGCCTCGCGTGCGGTCTGGTCGGGGAGGGGCCGCCGTTGGTTCGGGCCGCGCACTGGATCACCCACCTCGACCACGACTGGCGGAGCCCGGTGTGGCACCACTGGCTGGTGGGCCTCGCCCGGCACCGCACGCTCGTCCGCTACGACGAGCGGGGGTGCGGGCTGTCCGAGCATGACGTCGACGAGCTGAGCTTCGAGGCCTACGTGCGCGACCTGGAGACGGTCGTCGACGAGCTGGGACTGGAGCGATTCCCGCTGCTCGGTGTGTCGCAGGGAGCGTCGGTGGCGGTCGCGTACGCCGCCCGCCACCCCGAGCGGGTCAGCCACCTGGTGATCTACGGCGGCTACGCCCAGGGTCGTCTCGTGCGGGCGACGACCGACGAGGCGGCCCGGGAGGCGGCGCTGCAGGTGGAGATGATCCGCCTCGGGTGGGGCCGCGACGACCCGTCGTTCCGCCGCTTCTTCACCTCCAGCTTCATCGCCGACGCGCCGCCGGAGCTGTGGGAGGCGTTCGCCGAGCTGCTCCGGCGCACCTGCTCGGCCGACAACGCGGCCCGCCTGGTCGAGTCGTGGTCGCACATCGACGTCACCGACGAGGCGGCCCGGGTGCAGGCCCCGACGCTGGTGATGCACGCCACCGGCGACCTGCGGATCCCCGCCGAGCAGGCCCACCTGCTGGCCTCGCTGATCCCCGACGCCCGCTTCGTCCCGCTCGAGAGCCGGAACCACCTGCTCCGACCGGAGGAGCCGGCGTGGGGCCGGTTCCTCGACGAGGTCGACGCGTTCCTCGCCTGACCCGCACGCCGTCGCCCTGGTGTCCCCGGCAGGAATCGAACCTGCGGCCTACCGCTTAGGAGGCGGTCGCTCTATCCAACTGAGCTACGAGGACGTGAGCGCACGATCCTACGGCGCTCGTCCGGCGAGGTTCTCCTGGCCGATGCGGCCGGCGGCGATGCGGTTCGGCACGCCCAGCTCGCGGATCAGGTTGGACCCGTGGCCGCGGGCCGGGATCACGGCCGCCTCCGGACCTATCGTGGCACCGCTGTTGCCACGTTCACCCGTTCGGAGGGGCCCGTGACGGACTGGATCGATCTCACCGCCCGCGCCGGGCGCGCCGGCCACGACGTCGTGGGCTGGTTGATGTGGGACCCCGACGCCATCGCCCGCTACGAGGCGCTCGGCGTCCCGGGCGGTGCGGGCTGGATCCAGGCCTGGCGGCTGGCTCCCCTGGGAGACGTGACGGCTGCCGCCGCGGCGGCGACGACGTACTCCATCCACCCCGACGTGGTGGCGATGGTCCTCGACCTGGCCCGGGGCGCCACCGATCCCGCCGGGGTGCTGGCGGTGCGGGACGCGTCGATCGAGCCGGGGCTGGAAGCCGTCGCACCGGGGCTCGGCGCGCAGCTCGCACCCCTGGCCGAGGACCTGTGGCGCGGGGTCGACGCGGTCCACTTCGGCGCCCGGCCGTTGTTCGCGGCCAACCGGGCCCTGCCCCGACCCGACGACGTCGACTCGGTGCTGTCGGCCTGGCTGGCCGTCAACTGCCTCCGGGAGCTGCGCGGTGACAACCACTGGGTGCTGTGCGCGTCCGCCGACCTCGACGGCGTCGAGGTCGGACTCCTCCACTCGGTCATGGTCGACCCCGACGAGTACGGCGGCGAGGAGTGGATCGCCCGGAGCCGGGGGAGCGACGACGACGCGGTCGCCCGAGGATGGGCCCGGCTGGAGGCCAAGGGCCTGGCCACCGACGCGTCCGTGAACGACGAGGGCCGACGGTTCCGCCTGGAGCTGGAGCGGCGGACCAGCGAGCTCACCGCCCCGGCGTGGCGGGCGGTCGGCGAGGCCGCCACCGAGGCGTTCTGCGCGGCCGTCGAGCCGTACCACGAGGCGTTCGTCGCCAGGATCGACGCCACCGCCGGCCCGCGGTGGATGCCGGCCGCGCGCCAGCGCCGGTCCTGACGTCTGGGCTAGAGATGGTCGCACCAGGAGGTGCGACATGACCGAACGATCGCTCCACTACCGGACCTGCCCGCTCTGCGAGGCCACCTGCGGCCTCGAGCTGACCGTCGACGACGGCGTGGTGGGCCGCATCCGCGGCGACCGCGACGACGTCTTCTCCAAGGGCTTCATCTGCCCCAAGGGCTCCACCCTCAAGCACCTGCACGAGGACCCCGACCGCCTGCGGGCCCCGATGGTCAAGCGCGGGGAGTCCCACGTCGAGGTGTCCTGGGACGAGGCGTTCGCCGAGATCGAGCGGCTGCTGATGCCGGTGCTCGAGGCGCACGGCCGGGAGTCCGCCGCTATCTACCTGGGCAACCCGAGCGTCCACAACTACGCGCTGACCGTCTACGGGCGGGCGTTGATCACCGCGCTCGGCACGAAGAACATCTACTCGGCCAGCACGGTCGACCAGATGCCCCGCCACGCGTCGTGCGGGTTCCTCTACGGCGACGGCCTGGCCATCCCGGTGCCCGACCTCGACCGCACCGACTACCTGCTCGTGCTGGGTGCCAACCCCTACGAGTCGAACGGCAGCCTGGCCACCGCCCCCGACTGGCCCGGCCGGCTGGAGGCGATCCGCGAGCGGGGCGGCCGCCTCGTCGTGGTCGATCCCCGGCGGACGAAGACGACCGACAACGCGGATGAGCACCTGCGGATCCGTCCGGGCGGCGACGCCGCGTGGTTGGCGGCGATCGCCCAGGTGCTGTTCGCCGAGGACCTGGTCGATCTCGGTCCGGCCGGCGAGCACCTCGACGGCGTCGAGGCGGTGGCCGAGCTGGTGGCCCCGTTCACCCCCGAGGCGGTGGAGCGGGCCACGTGGATCGAACCCGAGGTGACCCGCCGCATCGCCCGCGAGCTGGCCGCCGCACCGACCGCCGCCGTCTACGGCCGCATCGGGACCAACACCGTCGAGTTCGGGACGCTGGCGTCGTGGCTGACCGACGTGGTCACCGCGCTCACCGGCAACCTCGACCGTCCCGGCGGGCTCATGTGGCCCCACGGCGCGCACCAGAAGGTGCGCCGGACGGGGCCGGGCCGGGGCTTCACCACCGGTCGGTGGCACACCCGGGTCAGCGGCCACCCCGAGGTGCGCAGCGAGTTCCCGGTGGCCGCGCTGGCCGAGGAGATCACCACGCCCGGCGAGGGGCAGATCCGGGCGCTGGTCACCGTGGCCGGCAACCCGGCCCGGTCGATCCCCGACAGCGCGCGGACCGAGGCGGCGCTGGCGTCGCTCGACGTCATGGTCTCGGTCGACCCGTACCTGAACGAGACCACCCGTCACGCGGACGTGATCCTGCCGCCCCCGTCGCCCCTGGCCCGCAGCCACTACGACCTCGCGTTCTACGCCCTGGCCATCCGCAACGTCGCCAACTACTCGCCGCCGCTGTTCGAGCCGACCGGGCCGTTGGAGGAGGACATCGTGGCCCGGTTGGCGCTGGTGGTCAGCGGGCAGGGAGCCGACGCCGACCCGCAGCTGATCCACGACATGGTGCTCGGCACGGTGCTCGCCGGGGCGGTGGCCGGCGACGAGGGCCCGTTGGCCGGACGTGACCCGGCCGAGCTGGAGGCCCAGCTCGGCGCCCGCAGCCCGGCCGACCGGGTGCTCGAGGTGATGCTCCGCATCGGGTGGGCCGGCGACCGGTTCGGCGCCGACCCGGACGGGCTCACCATGGAGAAGCTGGAGGCGAACCCCCACGGGATCGACCTCGGCGCGCTCACCCCGCAGCTTCCCGGGGTGCTCAAGACGACCAGCGGCCGGGTCGAGCTGGTCGCCGAACCCGTGGCCGCCGACGTGGACCGCCTGCGCACGTGGGTCGACACGGTCGACGACCGACCGGTGCTCGTCGGTCGCCGGCACCTGCGGTCCAACAACTCGTGGATGCACAACGTCGAGGTCCTGGTGAAGGGGAAGGAGCGCTGCACGCTCCAAGTCCACCCCGACGACGCGAAGTCGTGGGGCCTGTCCGACGGCGGTGACGCCAAGGTCACCTCCTCGGTCGGCTCGGTGGTCGTGCCGGTCGAGGTCACCGACGACGTGTCGCCCTCGGTGGTCAGCCTCCCGCACGGCTGGGGCCACGACGCACCGGGCACCCGCATGGAGGTCGCCGCCCGTCGCCCCGGGGTCAACAGCAACCTGCTCACCGACGGCTCGATCGTCGACCCGCTCTCGGGCAACGCCGTGCTCAACGGGATCCCCGTCGAGGTGGTGCCGGCATGAGCGGGACCGACGGGGGCGGCCGGCGGGTCGCCCTGGTGGCCAACACCAACCTCTACCTGGGACCGCCGCTGGCCCGGGAGCTGGCCCGTCGGGGTCACGACCTGGTGATCGGCGACCCCGAGCCCGGGCTGGTCGAGGAGCTCGAAGGCACGGGCGCCGCCGTGGAGGTGGTCGAGGGGGTCTGGGACCTCGCCGACGCCGCGAACGCCGAACGTCTCGTGGCGGCGGGCCTGGAGCGGTTCGGCCGCATCGACGCGGCCACCGCGTTCACCGGCCAGATCATCGTCGGCTCGTTCCTCCGCTCGACCCGCGACGAGCTGCACACGCTCGAACGGGGGCTCATCGACGCGCCCTACGAGTTCCTCAAGGCCGTGCTCCCGTCGATGGTCGAGCGCGGCCAGGGGCAGGTGCTCGTGATCACCAGCTCGTCGGGCAACCGGGTCATCGCCGGCGCGCCCCTCTACTCGGCGCTACGAGCGGGGGCGACCCACCTCGTGCGCAACGTCGCCCGGGGCGTGGCCCGCCACCAGGTGCAGGTCAACGCCCTCGGCACCAACTTCATGGACTTCCCGGCGTTCCGGGAGGCCGCGGGCGCCGACACCCCCGAGGGCCGGGCCGCCGTCGAGGGCCAGGTCCCGATGCGACGGCTGGGCACCCTCGAGGAGTGCGCGACCCTGTGCTGCGCCTACCTCGACGGCACCTGCGGCTTCGTCACCGGTCAGTTCGTGGCCCACGACGGGGGATGGTCCTGAGGAGCTCGTCGAGCGAGGGCTGGAGCCCCTCGACCAGCTCCCACGGGTCCTCGAGCAGGTCGGCGTCGCAGTGGAACCCGATGTCGACGTGGCCCTTGTAGCTGATGAGCGTCGTGTTGAGGCCCATGCCGATCATGATCGGGGCGATCGGGAAGATGCCCTCGACCTCGGCGCCGGCCATGTAGAGCGGGAAGTCGGGACCGGGGACGTTCGAGATCACCGTGTTGACCGCGGCCGGCACCACGGTCTCGAAGCTGTTGGCCCACAGCGTCCGGCTGGCCAGGGTGACGAGCATCGGGGGCGCCACCTCGCCGATCGACTGGACCCGGCGGGCCTGCATCGCCTTCGAGGTGGTCTTCGCGGCCTGGGTGCTGCGGTGGATCTCCCGCAGGCGATCGGCCGGATCCTCGACGTGGGTGGCCATCGACGCGAACACCGCCGACACCTTGTTGGTCATCTCGCGGTCGTCGGCCTCGCGGAGCGACACGGGCACGCCGGCGATGAGCGGCTGGTCGGGCAGTCCCTCCCGTGCCACCAGGTAGCGCCGCAGCGTGCCGGCGACGATCGCGATCATCACGTCGTTGACCTTGACCCCGAAGTGGTCCTTGACCCGACGGACGTCGTGCAGGGACAGGTCCCCGAAGGCCACTCGGCGGCGGACGCCGAGCTTGCCGTTCCAGGACACCTTGGGGGCGTCGAACGGGGTGAGCAGCCGTTCCTCGAGGCGGGCGAGGCTCAAGCCGCGCTGGGCCTGCTGGGTCAGGTAGCGGGCGATCCGGATCGGCGTGCGCCCCGGCGGCCACAGGCTCCGGGCCGCGAGCTCGACGTCGGAGGGGGTGTCGCCGGCCGATGCCTGGGCGGGGACGTCGGCCCGAGGAGGCGGCTCGGGCGTCAGGTCGAACAGCTGCTCGGCCAGGGCCATCCCGCTCATGCCGTCGGCGATGGCGTGGTGGAACTTCATCACGAACGCGACCCGGTCACCTTCGAGGCCCTCGATGAACCACGCCTGCCAGAGGGGTCGGCGCCGGTCGAGCTGCTGGCTCATGATCCGCCCGACCATGTCGCCCAGCGCCCGCTCGTCGCCGGGGCGCGGGCAGGCGGCTCGGATGAAGTGGTTCTCCACGTGGAAGTCGGGGTCGTCGACCCACACCGGCCGGTCGAAGCCGCCGGGGACCTCCTTCACCTTCCACGCGAACTTCGGCGACAGCGGCAGCCGCTCGTGCAGGACGCGGAGCATGTGGTCGTAGGTGCAGGTCGGGGCCTCGCTGGCGTCGAGCAGGACCATGCCGCCGACGTGCTGGTGCCACGTGGGGGTCTCCGCCGACAGGAAGACGGCGTCGGTGCCGGCGAGCCGCTTCACGACGAGACCTCCAGCGCACCGACACGCCGCATGAACTCGACGGCGTCGCGGAACGTGTCGGCCGTCGGGCGCCAGGTGACGCCGAGGTCCGCCAGGGTGGCCGAGTCGTCGGTCGGGACGCCGCAGGTCATCACGATCGCCGCCTCCTCCGACAGCGCCGCGAACGGGCCCAGGTCCTCGCCGGCGGCCCGCTGCTCGTCGAACTGTCGGCCCATCGCGATGATCCCCTCGGCATCGATCTCCTGCGACGCCACCGGAACCCCGGCGCCCTCGCTCAACGCCTCGACCCACTCGGGCCAGGTGAGGAAGGCGCCGCCGGCGACGTAGCGACGGGGTCCCCGCCCCGGCTCGAGCGCCCGGGTGATGGCGACGGCCAGGTCGCGCACGTCGACGACGTTGGACCCGCCCGGCGGTGTGAGCATCAGGAGGCCCATGGCGGCGGCGATCGCGGCGAAGCTGCTGTTCAGGTGCGGGGAGGTCGGGCCGTAGACGCCGCCGATCGTGAAGCTGACGATCGGGGCGCCCTGCGCCTGCCAGTCCCGCACCAGCAGCTCGGCGCGGTGCTTGGACTCGCCGTAGCTCGACAGCGGCTCGGCGAGCGGGCTGTCCGGCGTGATCGCGGACCCGTCGTTGGGCAGGTGGGCCATCACCGACGACGTGTAGACGATCGGGTCGAGGCGCAGGTCCACCGCGGCGCCGATCACGGTGCGCACGCCGTCGACGTTCGCCGTGCTCGTGGGACCGCTGCCACCGTCCACCCCGATCTCGGCCGCGGCGTGGACCACCGCGTCGCAGCCGTCGAGGGCGGCGGCGACCGCGGCCTCGTCGGTCATGTCGCCGACCGCCACCTCCACCTCGGTCGCATCGATCCCGTGGGGTTCGAGCGCCGCCGGCACCTTCTCGGGGTTCCTGGCGAGCACCCGCACCCGCTGGCCGTCGCGCACGAGCGCGGCCGTGACGTGCGAACCGACGAACCCGGTGGCCCCGGTCACGAGGACGCGTCGCTGGGGAGGGGTGGGCATCTGCGGTTCGCGTCCTTGGGGTCGGCGGCGGTGCGTTCACCAGGAGCATCGCGCCGTCGGCGGCTGCCCGCGTGGCGGATCGGGATGTGCCAAGGTCGGCCCGCCGGAAGGACCGGAGGAGGGGCGATGACCGAGGACCGACCCATGCGGGTGGTGCAGTGGACGACGGGGAACATCGCGCGGCAGGCGGTGCGGGCGGTGCTCGGCCGGGCGGACCTCGAGCTCGTCGGCGCGTACGCGCACAGCGCCGACAAGGAGGGTCGCGACGTCGCCGACCTGTGCGGGCTCGACGCGGCGACCGGGATCACCGCCACCGGCGACGTCGACGCGCTCCTCGCGCTGGAACCCGACTGCGTCGTCTACGCGCCGCTGCACCCGGACGTGGGCGAGCTCGTCCGGTTGCTCGGCGCGGGCGTGAACGTCGTGACCACGTCCGAGCTGCTCACCGGTCGGTGCCTCGACGTCGGCGAACGGGAGCGGATCGAGGACGCGTGCGCCACCGGCGGCGCGACGCTGTTCGGCACCGGCATGAACCCGGGGTGGGCGCAGCTCCTGGCGGGCGTCGCGGCGGGGATCGGCCAGCGGGTGCGCCACGTGACGGTCTCGGAGTCGGTGGACGTGAGCCTGTTCGCCGGCGACGCGAACTTCGACGCCTTCGGTTGGGGCCGCCCCGCCGGCGACCCGGGCCACGCCGCCGACGTCGAGGCCGCGACGCGGACCTTCTCCGAGGGGGCGGAGGTCCTGGCCCGCATCCTCGGCATCGACGACCCCGAGCTGCGGTGCACCGTCGCGTTCGCCCACGCGACCGCCGACCTCGACCTCCCCGGCCGCCCGATCGCGGCCGGGACCGTCGCGGGGATCGACCTGCGGTGGGAGGTGCTGATCGACGGTCGGGCCGTGGCCGAGCTGCACTCCCGGTTCGTGATGGGCAAGGACCTCGACACCGGCTGGACCGTCGATCACGGCTACCGGATCGACGTCGACGGGGACCCGCGGATCACCCTCAGGGTCGAGATCTGGCCGGACCTGGACGACCTGTCGGCGCTCACGGTGGAGGAGATGCACGCCATCGGGATGCGCATCTCCGCCACCCCTGCCGTGAACGCCATCCCGGCGGTGTGCCGCGCCGCGCCCGGCATCCGCAGCTACGCCGACCTGCCGGTGCCGAGCGCGAACCTGGGCGCGGGCCGATGACCGGCCCGGGTGGTGCGCTGGCGGGGCGACGGGTGGTCGTGGCCGGGGCGAGCATGGGGATCGGACGGGCGGTCGCGGTGCGGTGCGCCGATGAGGGGGCGTCGGTGGTGGTGGGCGCCCGTGGTCGGGACTCGCTGGACGACGCGGTGGCGGCGGTGGCCGCGGTCGCCGTCGACGGCGCCGAGGTGCTCGGCGTGGCCGGGTCGATCGCCGACCACGACATCGCCGGTCGGCTGGTCGGAACCGCCGTCGAAGTGCTCGGTGGCGTCGACGTGCTGATCAACTGCGCGGGCATCGCGGAGCCGGTCGGGTCGTCGATCCTCGACATCGACCCGTCCGATTGGCAGGAGCTGATCGACGTCCACCTCACCGGCACGTTCAACACCTGTCAGCACGCGGCCCGGGTGATGGTCGACCAGGGCCGTGGCGCCATCGTCAACACCAGCTCGCACGCCTTCCTCGGGATGTACGGCGGCACCGGCTACCCGGCCGGCAAGGGCGGGACCAACAGCCTGACCTTCGCCATCGCCGCCGAGCTGGCCGAGCACGGCGTGCGGGCGAACGCGGTCTGCCCCGGCGGCCGGACCCGGCTGTCGACCGGTCCGGAGTTCGAGGCCCACGTCGAACGGCTGCACGCCCGGGGGCTGCTCGACGACACCATGCGGGAGGCCTCGCTGTCGCCGGCCCCGCCCGAGCACGTCGCCGCGCTGTACGCGTTCCTCGCCAGCGAGGCCTCGGCGCCGGTGACCGGCGAGCTCTTCTGGGGGGCCGGGCCGTTCGCCGGCCGGTTCCCGGCCCCGTCCATGACCGTCGAGGTCGTACGCGACCCCGAGGCGCCACCGGCGTCGATCGCCGAGCTGGCCTCGGCGTTCGGCACGGGGCCCGGGCCCGGCTCCGACGAGATCGTCACACCCCCTGGGTAGGTTGCGGTGAGGAGTTCGGCGGCGGTGGAAAGGCGGCCTCATCGATGGACCAGACGGTGGACGAGACGACGGTGGCGGGTGGGGCCGGAGCGCCCGGGTTCATGGCGCGGGTCGACGCGGTGCAGGCGCGGGTGGCCGAGGTCGCCGGGGTGCTGCACGGGGGATACGGCGCGCTGGTCGAGCTGACCGGCGAGGCGCTCGACCACGATCTCTGGGGCGGGTGGGGTCTCCACTCGCCGGCGCAGTGGTTGGCGTGGCGGTCGGGTCTGTCGATCGCCCGGGCCCGTCAGATCGTGGCGATCGCCCGTCGCCGCCGGGAGGTGCCCACGGCGGTGGCCGCCCTGGTGGCGGGCGAGCTGTCGCTCGACCAGGTGCGGATCATCGCCGCGCACGTGCCGTCGCGCTTCGAGGCGTCGGCATCGCTGCTGGCCCGCGACATGACCGTGGCCCAGATGGAGCGGACCATGCCCCGCCACTTCTTCGATGAGGAGGACGACGACGAGCCCGTGCCGGATCCGCCGGGGGACGAGACGCCACCATCACCCCGGCCGCCGCCGGCCGAGGAGGCCGCGCAGGCCACGGCCAACGAGGACCGCCGGCGGGCGTCGTGGTGGTGGGACGACCGGTCCTGCGGCCACCTGTCGGCCACGTTGCCGACCGACGAGGCGATCGTGCTGGAAGCAGCGTTGAAGGCCGCCCGCGCCGACCTCTACACCGAGCGTCGGGCCGAGGTGCCGGCGGGGGAGCGGGTGCCGTGGATCGGTGAGGCCGAGGTCGTGCTGCACCTGGCCCGCACCTACCTGGCGGGCGGTCGTTCTGCTCGGCCGGGTGCGGACCGGTACCTGGTCAACGCCCATCTCGACCACGATCGTGACGGCACGCCGCGCCTGCGGGGCCATCTCGCCGCCGTGCTGCCCGACGCGCTGCGCCGCCTGGTGTGCTGCGACGCGGACGTGCGCCCGGTGTGGGAACGGGAGGGCACGGCCCTGAGCGTCGGGCGGGCCGAGCGGATCGTGCCCGACCGGGCCCGGCGGCTCATCGAGCACCGCGACGGCGGCTGCGTCGTCCCCGGCTGCACCCGTCGCACGGGCCTCGACGTCCACCACGTCGTCCACTGGGAGGACGGCGGACGGACCGACACGTCGAACCTCTGTTGTCTGTGCCGCAAGCACCACCGACAACACCACCTCGGGCTGCTGGGCATCACCGGCGACGCCGACGTGCCCGGTGGCCTCGTGGTGACCGACCGGTGGGACCGGCCGATGGCGGCGGCCGGTCGACCGGTCGCGGTGCCCGACGGTGCGTCGCCCGAGCGGGCGGCGGGAGATCGTGGCATGCCGGTGCCGGACTACCGACCGGCGTCGGGTGAACGGATGTCGGTGCGGGACTTCTTCGTCCCGCCGGACGCTCAGCTCTTCGGTTCGAGCACGAAGACCGGGATCCGTCGGTCGGTCGACGCCTGGTAGTCGTCGTAGTTCGGCCAGACCTGCATCGCGCGGGCCCACCACTCGGCACGCTCGTCGCCGTCGACCTCGCGCGCCGTGAGGTCGACGACGTCCGGGCCGTCCTGCACGCGCGCCACACCGTGGGCCCGCAGGTTGTGGACCCAGTTCGGGTTGGTGGGCGCCCCGCCCTGCGAGCCGATCACCGCGTAGGACCCGGCCTCGTCGGTCACCCGGACGAGCGGGGTCTTGCGGACCTTCCCCGACTTCGCCCCGACGGACCAGAGGATCATCCACTGGTCGCCCACGAGGGCGCTGGGCTCGGCGCCGGCGGAGCGCTCGTAGAGGGCGACCTCCTCGGCGATCGGCTCCCAAGGGCTCGGTTCGTACTCGGCGTCGAAGGCGGTCATGGTCCGGGACCCTACGCCGCGTCAGGCACCGACGATCCCGAGGATGTCGGGGTAGCGCATGATGTGCGCGCCGCCGTCGACCAGTTGCAGCGTGCCCGAGACGTAGGCGGCGTCGTCGGAGGCCAGGAACGCGGTGACCGCGGCGATGTCATCGGGCGTGCCGTGCCGGCCGAGCGGGGTGTTCTCGACGTAGCCGTCGACGATCTCCGGCAGCAGGAACGCGCCCTCGGTGAGCGCGGTGCGCACGAACCCGGGCCCGACCGCGTTGACCCGGATCCCCCGGGGCCCGAGCTCGAGGGCGGCCACCTGCACCAACATGGCGACCCCGGCCTTCGATGCGCAGTACGCGGCCATGCCCGTCCCGGCCTGCACCGCGTTGAGCGAGGCCGTCACGATGATCGATCCGCCGCGGTCCATGACCCGCCCGGCGTGCTTCACGAGCAGGAACGGTCCGGTGAGGTTCACGTCGAGGACCTTCGACCACTCGGCGAGGTCGGCGTCGACGATGCGTTGCGCCGAGCCGATGCCGGCGTTGGCGAACGCCACGTCGAGCCGGCCGAAGCGCTCCACCGCAGTGGCGACCAGCGCGGTGACGTCCTCCTCGTTCGAGGCGTCGCCCTCCACGACCTCCACGGCGTCGCCCACCTCGGCGGCGAGGTCCGCCAGACCGGCCCCGTCGCGGTCACCGACGACCACCCGGGCCCCCTCGGCGACGAAGCGCAGCACCGACGCCCGCCCGATGCCCGACGCCCCGCCGGTGACGACCGCGACCTTCCCGCTGAGCCGTTCGTTCGAAGTGGACACGGTGACCTCCGGTCAGGCGAGGGCGGGATCGATGACGACCTTGAGGTCGTCGGGGTCGGGGGCGTCGAGGGTCGCTTCGAGGTCGGCGAGCGAGGCCGTCCGGGTGACGAGGGGCGACGGGTCGATGCTCCCGTCGGCGAACGCCTCGACGACCGCCCGGAACTCCGCCGGCCGGTAGTAGACGGCGAAGGCGATCGTCAGCTCCTTCAGCAGGGGCACGATCGGCAGGTACGTGTCGGCGACGTCGCAGACACCGGCCACCACGATGCGGCCCCGGGTGCGGACGGCGGCGCACGCTGCGTCGAGGAGTCCGGGCTTGCCGACGCAGTCGACGACGACGTCGTAGGGGCCGCCGAGGTCGTCGGCGGTCGGGTCGACCGTCGCGGTCGCGCCGAACGCGGCGGCCCGCTCGCGCCGGGACGCGGCCGGGTCCGAGACGGTGATCGCCTCGGCGCCGAGACGAGCGGCCCAGGTGGTCGTGGTCATGCCGACCGGACCGCCGCCCACCACGAGCACCCGGGCCCCGGGGGTGACGGCGGCGGCGTGGGCGGTGTGGAGCCCGACGGCGTACGGCTCCACCAGCGGGCCGAACCCGCCCGGCACGGCGTCGGGCAGCGCGAACGCGTGGTCGGCGCTGATGCGCACCAGCTCGGCGAACCCGCCCGGCGCCCCGCCGAGGCCGACGAGCGCGGCGTCGGTGCAGTGGGCGACGTCGCCGTCCTCGCACCACCGGCAACGGCCGCACGAGAACACCGGGAGCGCCGCGGCCCGCATCCCCACGCTCCACCGGTCGGCGGCCGCGGCGCCGACGGCGACCACCTCGCCGGCCAGCTCGTGGCCCATGACCGTGCCCTCCGGCATCGCCGGACGGGCCTTCACGTCGGACCCGCAGATACCGCACCCTGCCACGCGGAGGACGATGTCGTCGGGGCCCGGGACCGGGTCGTCGATCCGTTCGACGGCGATGGTCCCGGTCGGGCCGAGGACGGCGGCTCTCACGGCGTCAAGGTAGGTCAGGGGTGGGGGAGCCGCCACCGTCCAGGACGTCGGCCCCGAGCGCCGGGAACACCTTCGCCACCTTGGCGGTGAGGTAATCGCCGTAGGTGCCCTGCCACTCGTGGACGCTGGCCCCGTCCCAACGCGATGCCCGGTCGTCGTCGGGAGCCGGGTCGGTCAGCGGCAGCGCGGCCACCTCGGCGTCCCACGACGGATCGAAGAAGAACGGGATCGAGATGCGGTCGTCCCGGCCGCCGTCCGCCGCGGTCGTCGACCGGACGCGGTGCGGTGTCGAGCGGTACCGGCCCCCGGTCATGCGGTCCAGCATGTCGCCGAGGTTCACCACGAACGACCCGTCGACCGAAGGGACGGGGATCCAGCCGTCGGCGGTGCGCACCTCGAGTCCCGGGCGGCCGTCGTGGGCCAGGATCGTCACCAGCCCGTAGTCGGTGTGCTCTCCGACGCCCCAGTCCTCGTCACCGTCACCCGGCGGGTAGCGGAACAGGCGCAGCAGGACGGTCGGCTCGGCGGTCAGGTGCTCGTCGAACCACGACGGGGTCAGCCCGAGCCCGACGCCGATGGCCCGCACCAGCAGGTGGCCCAGACCGGTCATGGCATCGATCCAGTCGTCGACCGCGCCTCGCAGCGCCGGGAGCAGATCGTCGGGCAGCAGGTTGGGGCCGTGCAGGGGCAGCCCCGCCCGCACGCGCGGGTCGTCGGGGCCGAGGTCCTCGCCGAGGTAGAGCCCCTCCTTGCGGTCGGCGCGCCCGGACGTCAGCTCACCGCCCTCGGGGAACCAACCGCGCCAGGCCCGCCCGCCGCGGGCCATGGCCACCGTCTCCTTCGCCGCGGTCGGAAGCGCGAAGAACGAACGGGCCTCGGCATCGAGACGCCGGTACCGCTCGGGGTCGATCCCGTGGCCCGTGACCAGGAAGAAGCCCGAGGCCCGGCAGGCGCCGTCGATCGCCGCCGCGGTCGCCCGGGCGGCACCGCCGGTCACGTCCGGGTCGGCGCGCAGGGCCGACACGTCGATCACTGGCATCTCGGTCATCGTCGGAGTCTCCCACCGCGGGCCGTTCCCAGCCGCGAGACTGCCCGGGTGATCGCCGCGACGTCGGAGGACGACGATCTCCTCTCCGGCCCCGCGTGGAGTCGGCACCCCTCCGACATCGCCCGCGCCCTCCTGGCGGCGTTCGTCCTGGTGATCTCGCTCGGCCTGAGCCTCCGGCATCCGGCCGAGGTGCGATCGGTCGCCGTCGACGTCGTCGAGCTGGTCAGCCAGCTCCCGGCCTGGGTGCGCACGCTCATCCTCGGCGTGACCCAGCTGTCGATGGTGGTGGCCGGGTTGCTGATGGTCCTGACGGCGTTCCGCCGCCCGATGCGCATGACCGTCACCTCGATCGGTGCGGCCGCCGTCGCGGCGGCGACCATGGCGATGGTGCAGGGCTGGCTCGACCAGGTGGTCCCGAACCGCGTCGTGCAGGTCAACCTGCAGTCGTCGTGGATCGTCGGGGCCGCGTTCCCCTCCGGCGCGTTCATCGCCGCGTTCGTGGCCGCGATCGTCGTGCTCGGTCCGACGGTGTCGGCCGGGTGGCGCAAGGTCATGTGGGTCACCGTGTTCGTCGCCGTGGCGCTCCGCCTGGTCACGGCGGTGGCGGTGCCGCTCAACCTCGCCGTCACCATGGCGCTCGGCTTCGCCGTCGGCTCCGGCTGCCTGGCGCTCACCGGCTCGCCGAGGCGGCGGGCGTCGCGGCGCGACGTGCTCGCCGGCCTGGCGGCGGCCGGGTTCCCGGCCGAGCGGATCGACCCGATCGAGCTCGGCGCCACCCACGCCCGCACCTTCGTCGCCGCGACCGACGACGGCGTCGACGGCCTGGTGAAGCTGACCGGCCGCGACGAGCGCGAGGCCTACCTGATCAACCGACTGCTGAAGCAACTGCGGGTGAAGGGCCTCGAGGACACCCGGGCCGGCTGGAGCGTGGGCGAGCTCAGCCGCCACGAGTCGTTGTCCGCGCTCCTCGTCCGGCGGCGGGGCGTCGAGGCGGCCGACGCGATCGCGGTCGGTTCCACCGTCGGCGGTGACGGCCTGCTCGTGTTCGACCCCGCCCCCGGTCGCCGGCTCTCGGAGCTCCCCGAGGAGCTGATCACCGACGAGCTCCTCGATGACGTGTGGGCGCAGGTGGTGCAGCTCCGCGCCATCGGGTTGGCCCACCGGTGGCTGACCACGTCGCAGATCCTCGTCGACGTCGACGACGCGTCCGGTCGACCGCCGCTCGTGACGATCCTCGACTTCCGGTGGGCGGTGCACCAGGCCGAACCCGACGCGATCGCCGCCGACATCGCCATGCTCGTCACCAGCACCGCGGTCCAGGTCGGACCGGAGCGGGCCGTCGCCGCCGCGGCGCGGGTGCTCGATCCCGACGAGCTGGCGACCGCGCTGCCGCTCATGCAGCCGCTGGCCCTGCCCCAGGACGTGCGTCGGTCGATGGGCGACCACGACGGGCTCCTCGACGAGTTGAGCGACCGACTCCAGGCCGCGGCCGGCGGCGTCGAGTACGAGCCGCGGGACCTGGGTCGGATCAAGTGGGGACAGATCCTCGGCGTGATCGGCGGGGTGCTGCTCGTCTACACGCTGCTCTCGTTCGCCACGAGCTGGAGCTACATCTCCGACGCGCTCGGCCGCGTGCCGACGACCGCCTACCCGGAGCTGGTCCTGTTCGCGTTCCTCCCGTGGGTGTTCTCGACGATCCTGACCATGGCCGTCGTCCTGAAGCCGTTGCCGTTCGGTCAGGTCCTCCTGGTGATGATGGGCCAGACCTTCATGAACCGGTTCACCCCCGCGAACGCCGGTGGCATCGCGCTGCGCATCCGCTACCTCCAGAAGCGCGGCGTCGAGCTCGGTGCCGCCGCGGCGGCCGTGGGCCTGTCGAGCGCGGCGAACGGGGCGGCGTCGGTCATCGTCTTCGTCACGTTCACGATCTGGACGGGCTCGTCGTCGACCGGCGTCGACTTCCAGCTCCCCGACGCCGACACCGTCGCCATCGCACTGTTCCTCGTCCTCGTCCTGGCCGGCGTCGTCTGGGTCACGCCGTGGGGCCGCCGCTTCGTCGCCAACGAGATGGCGACGACGCTGCACCAGGTGTGGACGAGCCTGCGTCAGCTCGTCCGGCGCCCCGGCCGGTTCTTCGTCGGCATGTCGGCCATCACGACCAGCAAGTTCGTCTCGGTGGTGACGTTTACCGAGTGCTGCCGCCTGGTGGGCATCTCGATGTCGTTCCCGAAGCTCGGGCTGCTCTACCTCACGGCGTCGACGCTGGCCTCCGCGGCCCCGACCCCCGGTGGAGTGGGGGCGGTCGAGGCCGCGCTCACCGCGGCGCTCACCGGTGTCGGCGCCCCCCAGCCCGACGCCCTTTCGGCGGTCTTTCTCTTCCGGCTGGTCACCTACTGGCTGCCGGTCCCGTTCAGCTACCTGGCGCTCCGCCGCCTCCGGGGAACCGTGCTCGACTGAGCGCGACTGCCGGCCCGAAAGCACCATCGTGGACACCGAGACGACGACGACCTTCTTCGCCCTGCTCGCCGTCGTCGCGCAGGTCGTCGTCGGGGCGGCGGTGGTCCTCGCCGTCGTCGGTCGGTTCGTCCCCGCGGTGGCCCGCGTGCGGTCCCGGCTGGCTGCGTTCGTCGGCCCGCAGGCCGTCGCGCTGGCCGCCGTCGTCGCGCTGGTGTGCACCCTCGGCAGCCTGTACCTGTCCGAGGTGGCGGACTTCGTGCCCTGCCGGCTGTGCTGGCTGCAACGGTTCGCGATGTACCCGCTCGTGGTCGTCCTGGGCGCCGCCGCGCTGACCCGCTGGCGCGCCCTGCGGATCGCCGGGGCCGTCATGGCGGCGGTCGGCGCCTCGATCTCGATCTACCACATGCTCATCGAGCGGTTCCCCGAGCTCGAGAACTCGACGTCGTGCGACCCGACCAACCCGTGCTCGCTCATCTGGGTGGAGCACTTCGGCTATCTGACCATCCCCGCGATGGCCCTCTCGGGCTTCGCGCTGATCCTGACCCTGCTCGCGATCGCGGGCACCACCACCGAGGAGCACCCATGACCCCCAACCCGAAGTCGGCGAACCGCGGCGCGACCGTGCTCTGGGTGGGCGTCCTCGCGGTGGTGGTCGTCCTCGGCGTCGTGGCGGTGGTGCTGGCCCGGGGCAAGGGCGACGACAAGCCGCCGATCGAGGACGAGACCTCCGCGATCACCGTCACCGGCGACCCGTTGCCCGCGCAGACCTCGACCGAGGACCCGGCGATCGGTGAGACGATCCCCACCGTCAGCGGCACCGCGGTCGACGGGACGCCGATCACCATCGAACCCGACGGCAAGGCGAAGGTCATCGTCTTCATGGCCCACTGGTGCCCCCACTGCCAGCGTGAGATCCCGCTGCTCGCCGAGCACCTCGCCGAGACCGGCCTGCCCGACGACGTCGAGATCATCGGGGTCGCGACCAACACCGCCACCAACCTCGACAACTACCCGCCGACCTCGTGGCTCGACCGCGTGGGCTGGGACGTGCCGACGCTCCTCGACTCGCCCGAGAGCGAGGCGTACGCCACCTTCGGGATGTCGTCGTTCCCGTCCTTCCTCGTGGTCGACGCCGACGGCAAGGTGGTCGTGCGCACGAGCGGCGAGCTGCCGGTCGAGACGTTCGACCAGCTGGTCGAGGCCGCCCGCTCCGGTCAGGTGGAATAGACCCGGGCCAGCCAGGAGCCGGTGAGCGGCGCGGCGCACAGCACGTGCGCCGCGGTGAGCAGCCAGTGGACCGCGTCCGAGCGGTCGGCGCCGTCGGGGACCGTGCACACGATGCCCCGACGGGCGTGATCGGTGACCTTGATCCACCCGGGCGGCAACGTGAGCCCCGCCCCGGCCAGTCGGGCCAGCCCCCGCGGCCCGGCGCCGTGCGCGATGCCGACCGACGCCCGCCCGCCGGGCCGCGCCGGCGGCGTCCAGGTGATCATCGGGACGGGCTCGCCGCGGGATGCGAAGACCCATGCGGCGAAGCTCCTCGGCGCCGGCTGGTGGTCCTCGTGCACCTCCGGGACCAGGTTGATCCATCCCGTGCCCCGTTCGGACAACAGGTCGATGGCGTCGACCACCGCCGCGTAGTCGTCCTCCTCGAACGGGATCTCCTCCGCCGGCGTGACGACCATGGTCGCCGAGCGTACCGGCGTGCTACCGGGAGCCGGCGGGCCGCTCCAGCCGCACCACCACCCAGCCGTCGAGCTGGCCGACCCCGGCCGGGGCGAGGCCCGGGTCGGCCCCGGTGACGGCGTCGGTGGCCGGGCGCCACCGCGCCACGAGCAGCCCGGAGAGGAGCAGCGTCCCCCCGGGTGCGACGACGGCCGCCAGGTCCTCTGACAGATCGGCGATCACCGGCGCCAGGAGGTTGGCGGCGACGACGTCGAAGGTGCGCCCGGCGGCCGAGACCGCGGCCAACGGCTCGGTCGAGGCGGTGACGCGATCGGCCACGTCGTTCGCCGCCGCGTTCGCGAGGGTGGTCGCCGGGGCCGCCGGGTCGACGTCGATGCCGTGGACCGCTCCGGCGCCGCACAGGGCCGCGCCCACGGCGAGCACCCCGCTGCCGCAGCCGACGTCGAGGACCGACGCGCCCGGGGCCACGACGTCGGCCAGCTCGGCCAGGACCAGTCGGGTGGTGGGGTGCGACCCGGATCCGAACGAGCGCCCCGGATCGACGACCAGCGCCCGCCGTCGGTCGTCGGTGGGTGCCGGGATCCACGGCGGGACGATCACGAACGGGCCGGCGTCGTGCGGTTCGGCGTGGGCGCGCCACGCGTCGAGCCCGTCGTCGACGACCGCGACGACCTCGACGTCGGTGGCCCCGGCCCGGCGAACCGCGGTCGCTGCGAGCTCGGCGGTCGACCGGGAGGGGTAGCCGGCGACGAACGTGGTCGCGCCGTCGCCCGAGCGCTCCTCGACCGCCGGCGGCGCGTGCTGCCAGAGGGCGTCGACGACCAGGTCGGCCACGGTGGCCGCACCGGGCGGCACCGTCACCCGGACCCGGAACCAGGCGTCGTCGTCCATGGCCGCACCCTACGGAGCGGGCCGGCACCGGTGGGAAAGGGTTCACGCCGGGGAACGCAGGGGTACGGTCGGGCCCGATGGCCGACCGGATCGAGCTCCAGCCTGCGCCGGAGAGCGTCGCTGCGGCGCGCCGCTGGTCGGTGCAGTGCGTCGAGCGTGCCGGCCTCGGTGCGTTGCGGGACACGGTCGCGCTGCTCGTCAGCGAGGTCGTCAGCAACGTCGTGCTGCACGCCCGCACGCCGTGCGAACTGCGCGTCGACACCGACGTGCGGCCGCTGCGGGTGGAGGTGCGCGACCGCAGCGATCGGCTGCCGAACCCGGTCGCCGCCGTCGACCCGATGTCCGCGTCGGGGCGGGGCATGGTGCTCGTCGAGGCGCTGAGCGAGGCCCACGGCAGCGCGCCCCTCCCGGGCGGCGGCAAGGTCGTGTGGTTCCAGCTCGCCGAGCGGCCGCGGACGGGGACCGATGGCTGAGGCCGTGGCCGTCCGGCTCACCGGCCTGCCGGCCCAGGCCTTCCGGACGGCGGTGACCTACCTCGAGGACACCCTGCGCGAGTGCCAGCTCGTCCTGGTCGCACCCGCGGCCGACCCGGCGGACCGCGTCGCGGTCGACCTCCGGCGGATCGCCGCGGCGATCGTGCCGGACCTCGAGGAGATCCGGGCCGTGTTCCGCTCGGCCGCGGTGGTCACCGAGGGACCCGTCGTCACCCTGGAGATGCACTCGTCGCCCCACCTCGCCGTGACCCTCGCCCACCTCCAGACCCACCTGGTGCAGCTGCGGTTCGTCGGGCGCAGCGGCGGTCTGCTGGTCGAGAGCGACCCGACGACCTCGGCGCTGCTCACCTGGATCTGGGACGAGGCCGCGGACCAGCTCCACGGTCGCCCTCCCCGGCCGTTCCCGAGCGGCATCACCTGATCGACGCGGCAAGACTGCCGCGGTGCCCGCGTCGAACGTCCTGTTCATCACCGTCGACCAGTGGCGGGGCGACTGCCTGTCGGCCGGCGGCCACCCGGTCGTGCGCACCCCCAACCTGGATGCGCTCGCCGCTCGGGGCGTCCGCTTCGCCAACCACTGGTCGGTGACGGCGCCGTGCGGACCGAGCCGCGCGTCGCTCCTCACCGGTCGGTACCTCATGAACCACCGGTCGGTGCACAACGGCACGCCGCTCGACGACGGCATCGACAACCTGGCCCGGGTCGCTCGCGCCGCGGGCTTCGACCCGACCCTCTTCGGCTACACCGACACCACCGTCGACGTCCGCCGGGTCGCCGACCCCGACGACCCCCGGCTCCGCGACTACGAGGGCGTCCTGCCGGGGTTCCGGGTCGGCACGCTGCTGACGGGCGGTCGGCTCGACCCGTGGCTGCGGTGGCTGGAACGGCACGGCATCGACGTCCCCGCGGACCCGGAGCGGCTGTTCGACGGCATCGCCGACTATCCCGGGGCGGACGACCGCGCGCCGTCGTGGGCCCCCGGCCCGGTGCCGGCCGCGCTGACCGAGACGGCGTTCCTCACCGAGGAGGTGTGCCGCTGGCTCGACCGCCGCGGCGGCGACGGCTGGTTCGCGCACGTCTCGTACCTGCGGCCCCACCCGCCGTACCGGGCGCCCGAGGGCTACCACGACCGCTACGACCCCGACGACGGCGAGCCGTTCCGACGCCTCGACGACCGGGACGAGGAGACGTCCGTGCACCGGCTCCACGCGGCCGCCGTCCACATCACCGGGTGCGACCCCGACGAGGCGGTGGCCCGGCAGGTGCGCGCCACCTACTGGGGCAACATGGCCGAGGTCGACGACCGGATCGGTGAGCTGCTGGCCCACCTCGACGCGCTCGGCGCGACCGACGACACCCTGATCGTGCTGACCTCCGACCACGGCGACCAGATGGGCGACCACTGGCTGGTGCAGAAGCTGGGGTGGTGGGACGAGAGCTTCCACGTGCCGCTGATCGTGGTCGATCCCCGGCCCGACGCTGACGCCACCCGGGGCACGGTCGTCGACGCGTTCACCGAGTCGGTCGACGTGATGCCGACCATCTGCGAGTGGATCGGCGCCGAGGTGCCCGTCGCGGTCGACGGGCGCTCGCTCGGACCGTTCCTCCACGACGGCGCGGCGCCGGCCGACTGGCGCGACGCCGCGCACTGGCAGTGGGACTTCGGCGACCCCGACGAGCACCTCGCCGAGGACGTCTACGGGTTGACCATGGAGGAGTGCCGGCTCGACGTGATCCGCACCGCCACCGAGAAGTACGTGCGCTTCGGTGACGGCTCCAGCCTCTACTTCGACCTCGCCTCCGACCCCTACGGGCTCCGGGACCTGGCCACCGACCCCGCGACGGCGGGGGCGCAGCTCGCCCTCGCCGGCGACCTGTTGACGTGGCGCCAACGGCACGACGACCGGACCCTCACGGGTCACCTCGTCACGCCGAACGGCCTCGTCGTGCGCCGCGACGCGCGACGTTGACCCGAGCACCGGAGAAACGGACACCGACGGTGAGACATCAGCCACAAGGTGGGGTCGTCGACCAGGGAGAACGGCGGGATTGGGCCAGATGGCCCACGGACGGATCCCGGCACGATCCGTAGTGTGAGCCCCATCATGTCCGGCTTCCGCTTCTGGCGTTCCTCCCGATGGCGCAAGGTGCTCCAGGTCGATTCGGACCTGGCCGAGGCGGAGGGTCTCGCCGCGGGCACGGGCCTGCTCACCGGGTCGCTCGCCGGCGAGGTCGACCTGCCCGAGGAGACCTGCCCCCGCTGCCAGTCGCCGGGGGAGGTCGTCTCGATCGACCTGCTCGACGGCGAGGTCGTGCGTCGCTGCCGGTCCTGCGCGTTGGCGTGGGCGCAGCACCACCCCGGTCGGATCCGCCCCGCGAGCTGAACCTCCGGCCCCGGCCGGTTCCGCCCGGTTGTAGGGTTTGCCGACCGCTGCGAGGGGAGTCGAGTTGGGGGGAGAAGACACGAAGGCGGAAGACCCCACCAGGGTCGGTCCGCCCATCCTGCTGCTCGGTCTGGGCTTCGCGTCGGTGCTCGTCAGCGTGCCCCTGATCCCCGCCGACTCGAACCTGCTCCACGTGCTCGGCTACGTCACCGGCGCCCTCGTCCCCATCCTCGTGATCGGGCTCGTCCGTCGCTCCGACATCGAACGCCGCCGCAGCCCGTTCTACGAGCCGGTCCGCCTCTTCGCTCCGGCGCTCGCGGTGCTCGCGGTGCTCGCGGTGATCGCTGCCGGACTCCACGTCTGGCCCGTGGCGACGGGGCTGGCATCGTGACGCGGGTGAGGGTCCGTCCGGTCGCCGGGGCGTGCGCCCTGGTGCTCGTCCTCCTCCTGGGCGGCGGGCTGGTGTCGCCCTCCACCGCGAGCGCGCAGGACGACGGGTCCGACGGCTCCTCCGGGGAGTCCGCCGACGGCCTGCTGGCCCTCGCCGGCTGCCTCCAGGGCAACCCGCACCTCGCCGTCTCCCTCGTGTTCGACGAGTCCCGATCGCTGCGGTCCTCGGATCCCGACGCGCTGCGCGTCGATGCCGCGGTCAACGCCCTCGACGGCCTGGCCGAACTGACCTCGGGTGCGGCCGGCAAACCGATCCAGGTCGACGTCGAGGTCGCTGCCTTCTCGGACCGCTATCGCACCGCGCTGCCCTGGACCACGCTCGACGACGAGACGGTGCCGACCATCCGGGCGTCGCTGCTGACGTTCAAGGACCGGACCGACGGGATCGAGACCGACATCGTGTCCGCGCTGATCGGCGCGCGGGCCGCGCTGTCGGCCCACAGCGCGGCGCTCGAGTCCGAGACCGAGCAGTCGCCGTGCAAGGCCGTGGTGCTGTTCACCGACGGCGACTTCGTCGTGAACGCCCGCAAGGCCGACGAGGTGGCGACCGCCGGCACCTCCAAGAGCTATGCGCCCGGAGCGGACCTCCGGACCGACGAGGGCGCGGCGGCCGCGACCGAGGCGGGGCGTGAGGCCGCCTGCGCACCGGACGGCGTCGCCGACGGACTCCGGGGCGACGACATCGTGCTGCTCAGCGTGATGCTGAAGCCCCCCGGGGCGAAGGTCGACGACGACTTCCTGGCGAGGATCACCACCGGCGACGGTGCGGCCGGCCCGTGCGGTCGCCTGCCGGCGTCCGGCGAGTTCCTCCGGGCGTCCGATGCCGATGCCCTGATCAGCGGGTTCGACGAGGTCGCGGCGCGCGCCGCGGGCGGCAGCCCCGTCGCGCCCACGGACGGGCTGGTGGTGTGCGACAAGGCCGACTGCTCCGAGGGGGGTCAGACCTTCGTCCTCGATGCCCTCACCCGGCGGTTCCGGGTGCTGGCCATCGGCCCGGGTGGATCGGTCGGCGTCCGGGTCTCCGGACCGGACGGGTCGACGCTCGTGCAGGAGGCCGGCTCGTTCGAGGTGGCCGGTCTCACCGGCGAGGCCTCGGAGGTCGCCGGCCGTGGGTTCACGGTCTCGATGGACCGGCCCGACGACGGGGAGGGGTGGGACGGAACGTGGACGGTCAGCGTCGAGAGCGTCGCCCTCGCGGGCGAGCCGGCGACCATTCGCGTGTACCTGTTCAGCGACGTGACCGTCAGCGTCGGGACCGAGCCGCTCCGGCGGGGCTCGGCGGCGGAGGTGTCCGCGAAGCTCGTGCTCCCGGCCGGTCGCAAGGCCGGTGACTTCCTCCGGTCCGCCGAGGCGAAGGTGCAGATCCAGGACCCGATCTCGGGCGCACGCAGCACCGTCGAGCTCGACGGTCCCGTCGCGGGTCCGTTCGTCGGAACGTTCACCACCCCGACCGACACGACGGCCAACGCGTTCGACGTGTCCGCGGAGCTGACGGTCGTGACCGCCGACGGAGCGAGCATCACCACCCGGTCGCCCCGGTCGAAGGTGCTGGTGCTGCGGCCCGAGGGTTCGATCCAGTTCACCCCGGCGACGCTGTCGCTGCCCACCATCACCGGCGACAGCTCGACGTCGGCCGACCTCACGATCGTCGGCGGCAAGGCCGACGGCTGCGTGTGGCTGGAGAAGTCGACCTTCGACGTGAGTGGCTTGACGGTCACCATCGACGGTCGTGACGCGATCAGCGAGGCCTCGTGCCTGAAGGTGACGGCCGGTCAGCCGCTGACCGTGCCGGTCGAGGTGACCTCGGCGCGGCGGGCCGATGCCACGGTGAGCGGGGTCCTGCGCCTCCACGAGGCCACCACCGGTCAGAAGGCGACCGTCACCGATCTCGAGGTCTCCACCTCGCTGGTCCGGGGTGTCGACGAGGCCCGTCGCGTCTTCCTCGCGGTCGTCCTGATGGCTGCGGGCCTGCTGCTCCCGCTGGGTCTCCTGCTGGTCATCAACGCCGTGAGCGCCCGGTTCCAGTCCCTCGACGTCGTGCGGGGCGCCGCGATCCCGGTGCGGATCACCAACGGCGCGGTCGAGCGCACCGACGGCCAGCCCCGTCGGTTGCGGTTCAACAACAGCGACTTCGAGTCGCTCGCCGGGACCGGCAACGTCCGTCGCTTCACCTTCGGCGGCGTCGAGTTCCGGGCGCGCGCGTCGCGGAACCCGTTCGGGGCCACGGTCGCGCTGGCCGCGCCGGCCGGCGGTGCGGAGAAGCTCAAGGGCGGGGTCGGGCGGAAGGTGGAGCTCGACACGATGCTCGCCGGCTCGTGGGTCTACCTGCTCGATCCGGACCGGACGCGCGCGGATCGCAAGGGTGCTTCGGACGGCACGCTCCTCGCGTTCGTGACCGAGGGTCCGACGACCGACCAGTTCACCCGCCTCCAGGCCGACCTCGATCGTCGTCTCCTCAAGGTCGCGGCGGATCTGGAGGGTGCCGTGCGGGCGAAGGCCCCGACGCCCGCTCCTGCCGCGGACCCGTCACCGGAGCCGGCGTCCGAACCGCCCGTCGTGGATGCCGATGGCTGACGAGATCCTCGAGGTCGACCTGCTCGTGTTCGAGCGGGGTGGAGCCGACGCCCGTCGGGCGGTGGTCGACGGCCTCATGCGTTCGCTCGGCACGGGGTTCGTGTACGTCCAGCACGACGTCAGCAGCGATCTGATCGACACGGCCTACGAGCTGCTGGAGCGCTTCTTCACCCTGCCGGCGGACCGGAAGGCGCAGTTCGTCGCGCCCGGCACCCACGGCCAGACCGGCTACACGGGACTCCTGGTGGAGACCGCGGCGACCGCTGAGGTGGCCGACTGGAAGGAGATGCTCAACTGGGGCCGCGACGTGCCGGCGCGGCACCCGCTGCGGACCCGCTTCCCGCACCGCTACCACGACCAGGTGCTGCCCGAGGCCGCCGTGCCCGGCATCAGCGAGGTGCTGAACCGGTTCCACGACGAGATCGCCGATCTGCAGCGCCGGATCCTCCGCATCATCGCGGTCGGGATCGGCTGCCACGAGACGTTCTTCGAGAAGATGCTGGTCGACGGCTCCACGCTGAGTCGGGCGATCCACTACCCGGCGATGGACTCGGCCCCGGACGCGCCGCACGTGTGGGCGGGCGAGCATGCGGACATCAACCTGATCACCGCCCTGCCCCGGGCGACGGCCAAGGGCCTCGAGGTGAAGCTCAAGGACGAGGGTCGGTGGATCGACGCGGTCGCCCCCGACGACGGGGCGATCATCAACACCGGCCTGATGCTGGAGATCGTGACCAACGGCACCATCGCACCCGGGATCCACCGGGTCGTGGCCGAACCGGGGCAGACGGGGGATCGGTACTCGGTCGTGCAGTTCTGTCACCCGACGCCGTGGACGGTCCTGGCGCCCGTGGCGTCGTGCATCACGCCCGAGACGCCGCAGCGGTTCGCTCCGATCGCGGCGGCCGACGCGCTCGACCTCGTCCTGTACGAGATCAACCTCATCGAGTAGGCCCGATCGGCGATCGTGCCGGTCAGACCTTGGGGCCGGACATGCGGGCCATGTCGTCGACGACGCCGGCGAGGCAGCGCTCGATCATCTGCCCGCGCAGGTTCGCCTTGGTGCCGCCGTAGGCCGTGGTGTTGCGCTCGGCGAGCGCCCGGGCCTCGGCCATGGCCGTGGGCAGCAGCTCCTCCTCGGACACGACGGCATCGAGGAAGCCCGCCGCGACGGCGCCGGACGGGTCGTAGACCTGACCGCTGACCGTCCGCCACAGGTGGTCGCTGGCGATCCGGTCCCGGGCGAGCTCGACCGCGAAGATCGGGAGGGTCATCCCGATCGCGACCTCGTTCAGCCCGATCTTGCCCACGCCGTCGACCCCCACCCGCACGTCGCAGGACAGCAGCGTGATCGCGCCGCCCGCGAGCGCGTGGCCCGTGCACGCCGCGACGGTCGGGACACCGAGGCCGTAGAGCCGCATCCACCACCGGCAGCCCCGCACGACGAGCGCGCGCATCGTCTCGTCGTCCGCCGTCATCTCGCCCAGGTCGAAGCCGGCGGAGAAGCGGCCGGGCCGTCCCACGAGCACCAACGCCCGAGCCCCCTCGGACTGGACGCGGTCGAGCAGCGCCTCCAACGCCTCGAGCGCAGCGTTCGAGAAGACGTTCGCCTTGCCGTCGTCGAGCGAGATCACCGCCACGTCGTCGTCGAGTCGGTAGGTGGGCAGCGCGGAGTCGGTCATACCCGAAACGTAGCGTTCAGTCGCTCCGGGTCACGGCGAGCTGGCGCCGTTCGGCGATGTGGTACACGGCACGCGCGTCGATGGTCCCCGCGACCGTGCCGTCGGGGCCGACGACCAGTCCCTCGCGCACGTCGCCGCCGTCGATCCGTTGCACCGCGGGGAGCAGCGGGTCGTCGGTGCGCACCACCGTCAACCGGTCGAGCGGATACGCGAGCGCGTCCACGCGGAGTTGGTCCCACAGGGTGCTGTCGGTGGCCCGGATCGCGGTCGCGGTGAGGAGGCCGGCCGCGTGCCCGCGCTCGTCGACGACCGGGTAGGCCTGCGCCGTCTCGGAAGGATCGAGACCTCGGAGGAATCCGCCGACGGTGTCGAAGGAGCGCGCGGTCGGCGGATCCGTGACCATGCCCTCCGCGACCGTGACGCCGTCGAGCAACGCGAACAGCGGTTGGGCCCGCAGCGACCGCCAGGCCGCGAACAGCACGAACGCCCCGACGAGGACCAGGGACCACCCGTTGATGCTGGCCGCGCCCCCGTCGCCGGTCATCCCGAGGCCCCACCACGCCAGGCCGGCGCCGACCAGGATCCCCGCCCACGCCGACCACTTCATGCCGGTCGCCTGGCTCCCGGTGCGCTTCCACACGATCGAGGCCAGGACGGTGCCGCCGTCGAGCGGCGCGGCCGGGATCAGGTTGAACGCCGCGAGGAGCAGGTTGATCCGTCCGAGCAGCTCGAACACGTTGCCGACCAGGCCGGCGGTGCCGTCGGGGGGCAGCACGTACGCGCCGCACAGGAGGACGATCCCGCAGGCGAGGCTCGCCAGCGGCCCGACCACGGCGATGCGGAACTCCGAGCGGGCCTGTGTCGGCGACGACTCCAGCTTGGTGACCCCGCCGAGGAGCCAGAGGCTGATGCCCCGCACCCCGATGCCCTCGTCCCGGGCGACCAGCGCGTGGCCCAGCTCGTGCACGAGCAGCGAGAGGAAGAAGAGGAGCGCGCCGCCGATCCCGGCGATCCAGTAGGTCGTCTCGGTGTGGCCGGGGGCCTCGATCGGGAACCGGTTGGTGGCGAGGGCGACGGTGTAGAACGCGACGAGCAGGAGGACCGTGAGGTCCATCGTCACCTTGACGCCGGCGATCCGTCCGAGCGGGATGTCACGGCCCATCGGCCCACGCTACCGGTGGTCAGACGTTTCGGCGGTAGCGCCCACCGACCTCGAACAGCGCGTCGGTGATCTGACCGAGCGAGCAGGTGCGCACGGCATCCATGAGGACCTCGAAGACGTTGTCGCCGGCGAGGGCGGCGTCGCGGAGCCGCTGGAGGTCCCGTTCCCGGCCCTCGGCGTGGGCCTCGGAGAAGGCGGCGAGGCGGGCCAGCTGCGACCGCTTCTCGTCGTCGGTGGAGCGGGCGAGCTCGATCTCGACGACCTCGTCCTCCTGGCCCTGCGGGGGAAGGAACGTGTTCACGCCGATGATCGGCAGCGTGCCGTCGTGCTTGCGGGTCTCGTAGAGGATCGACTCGTCCTGGATGCGTCCCCGCTGGTAGCCGGTCTCCATCGCGCCGAGCACGCCGCCCCGCTCGGTGATCCGGTCGAACTCCGCCAGCACCGCCTCCTCGACCAGGTCGGTGAGCTGCTCGACGATGAACGACCCCTGGTTCGGGTTCTCGTTCGTCGCCAACCCCCACTCCTCGTTGATGACGAGTTGGATGGCGAGCGCCCGGCGGACCGACTCGGCCGTGGGCGTGGTCACCGCCTCGTCGTACGCGTTGGTGTGGAGGCTGTTGCAGTTGTCGTAGATCGCGATCAGCGCCTGGAGCGTGGTGCGGATGTCGTTGAAGCTCATCTCCTGGGCGTGCAGCGACCGGCCCGAGGTCTGCACGTGGTACTTCAGCTTCTGGCTGCGCTCGTCGGCCCCGTAGCGGTCGCGCATGGCGATGGCCCAGATGCGCCGGGCCACCCGGCCGAGGACCGTGTACTCGGGGTCCATCCCGTTGCTGAAGAAGAACGACAGGTTGGGGGCGAAGTCGTCGACGTCCATGCCGCGTGCCAGGTACGCCTCCACGTAGGTGAACCCGTTGGCCAGCGTGAACGCGAGCTGGCTGATGGGGTTCGCGCCCGCCTCGGCGATGTGGTAGCCGGAGATCGACACGCTGTAGAAGTTCTGGACCCGGTGGTCGACGAAGTACTGCGCGACGTCCGCCATCATCCCGAGGCTGAACTCGGTGGAGAAGATGCACGTGTTCTGGCCCTGGTCCTCCTTGAGGATGTCGGCCTGGACCGTGCCCCGGACGTTGGCCAGCACCCAGGCCCGTAGCTCAGCGACCTCGTCCGAGGTCGGCTCGCGGCCCTCCTCGTCCCGGAAGCGGTCGAGCCGCTGGTCGATCGCGGTGTCGAGGAACATGGCGAGGATCGTCGGCGCCGGGCCGTTGATCGTCATCGACACCGAGGTGCTGGGGTCGCACAGGTCGAACCCGGCGAACAGGGCCTTCATGTCGTCGAGCGTGCAGATCGAGACGCCGGAGTTGCCGACCTTGCCGTAGATGTCGGGCCGCAGGTCGGGGTCGAAGCCGTACAGCGTGACCGAGTCGAACGCCGTGGAGAGCCGGGTGGCGGGCTGGCCCTCCGACAGGAGGTGGAACCGGCGGTTGGTGCGGAACGCATCGCCCTCGCCGGCGAACATCCGGGCCGGCCGCTCGCCGTCGCGCTTGAAGGCGAACACGCCGCCGGTGAACGGGAACCGCCCGGGCAGGTTCTCGGTCATGAGGAACCGCAGGAGCTCGCCGTCGTCGCCGAAGCGGGGGAGCGCGACCCGGGGCACGTGGGTGCCCGACAGCGAGGTCTTGGTCAGCTGCGTCGTGATGTCGCGACCCCGCACGGTGACGGTGTGCTCGTCGCCCGAGTACGCCTCGACCGTCGCCGGCCAGTCGGCGAGCAGCGCCCGGGCCTCCGGGTCGAGCTCGGCCTCGGCGGCCGCGGCCAGCTCGGGGAGCTTGGCCGCCCCGCCGTCGCCCCCGACACCGGCGACCAGCGCCGACACGGCGCCGAGCTGTTGGCGCCGCCGGGCCACGTCGACCTGCCGGTCCACCTTGGCGTGGTGGTCGCGCACCGAGGTGGCCACCTCGGCCAGGTAGCGGACCCGGGACGGGGGCACGATCGCCGTGTCGGCCGAGGAGGTCCGCACGTCGACCGGGGTGAGCGCTCCGCCGGTGGACGGATCGAGTCCGTGGCGCGACAGCTGGCGGATCACCTCGCCGTAGAGCGCGGTGACCCCGTCGTCGTTGAACCGTGACGCCACGGTGCCGAACACCGGCATGTCGTCGGGGCCCCGGTCGAACGCCTCGCTGTTGCGGACGAGTTGGCGGCCGACGTCGCGCAGGGCGTCGTGGCCGCCCCGCCGGTCGAACTTGTTGATGGCCACGACGTCCGCGAAGTCGAGCATGTCGATCTTCTCGAGCTGGCTCGCGGCGCCGAACTCGGGGGTCATCACGTACAGCGACGTATCGACGTGGTCGACGATCGCCGCGTCACCCTGGCCGATGCCGGGCGTCTCCACGACGACCACGTCCGCACCCCAGGCCTTGGTGGCGGCGACGATGTCGTCGATGCCGTCGGGAACGGTGGTGGCGGTGCGGGTGGCCAGGCTGCGGAAGTAGACGATCCCCGGCTCGATCGAGTTCATCCGGATCCGGTCCCCGAGCAGGGCCCCGCCCCCGCGGCGACGGGTCGGGTCGATGGCGATCACCGCGACCTTGAGCTTGTCCTCGTGGTCGAGGCGGAACCGGCGTACCAGCTCGTCGGTGAGCGACGACTTGCCGGAGCCGCCGGTGCCCGTGATGCCGAGCACCGGCACCGGTCGGGCCTCGGCCGCGGCCCGCAGCTCGGCGCGCAACGACGAGGGCAGCACGTCGGCCTCGATGCCGGTGATCACCCGGGCGAGGGTGGCGTCGTCGCCGCTGAAGAGCGCGTGGAGGTCCGACGGCAGGTCGTCGGCCAGCGACACGTCGGCCTGGGCGACGAGCGAGTTGATCATGCCGGGGAGGCCCAGCTCCTGGCCGTCGTGCGGGCTGAAGATCCGGGACACCCCGTAAGCGTGCAGCTCCTCGATCTCCCGGGGAACGATCACCCCGCCCCCGCCGCCGAACACCTTGACGTGGCCGGCGCCCCGCTGGCGCAGCAGGTCGACCAGGTAGCGGAAGTACTCGACGTGGCCGCCCTGGTAGGAGCTGATCGCCACGCCCTGCACGTCCTCCTGCACCGCGGCCGTGACCACCTCGTCGACCGACCGGTTGTGGCCGAGGTGGATCACCTCGACCCCCTGGCTCTGCAGGATGCGCCGCATGATGTTGATCGAGGCGTCGTGCCCGTCGAAGAGGCTGGCGGCCGTGACGAACCGGACGGGGTGGACGGGCTGGTGCAGGGCGTTGGCGGTCACCCCGTCCAAGGTACTGCTGCACCCGGCCTCCCGGCCGTGGTCGACCTGCCCAGCGGGACCGGTGGCGGGCGCTCCCCCGACCGGGGGATCTTCACCGATCCTCGGTCGCGATCCCCCACCTGGACGTGACATCGGTCATACATTGCGTGTCCGGGGCCCGACGTCCGGACGGGCCCGACAGGAGGAGCCGAGCCATGAGCGAACCGCAACCCCGCCCCGACGACCCACGCGTGGTCGAGCAGCGCACCGTCGTCCGCGACGTCGAGACGACCGGCAACGCGCTGCGGATCTTCCAACTGGTGACCGCCGGCATCGGCGCCGTGCTCTTCATCATCGGCCTGCTCGCCGTGTTCCAGGTCGACTTCGGGGCCGGGTGGCTCAAGCTGTCGGGCGAGGTGGGCGGGTTCGGCTTCAGCCCGGCCGTCGCCATCGGCGCGATCGTGCTCGGGGCCGCGCTGCTCGGGGTCACGCTGTCGGACCAGGACCGGGCGGGGGCGGCCCTCGTGTCGTTCCTCGTGCTGGCCGCGGGGATCGCCGGGATGGTCTTCAACGACGAGCCGACCTCGGACGTGCAGGTCGACGCCTCCACGGCGACCCTGTTCATCGCGCTCGGTGCGATCGGGTTCGTGTGCTCGCTGATCCCGTGGTGGTCGGGCCGGCGCTACCGCACCACCAGCTACGACTGACCCTCGACGGCCTAGCCCGGGGCCGGCTCGGTCACGAAGTCGATGAGCTCCTCCACCGCGCCGATCAAGGGCGGTTCGAGGTCGGTCCACGACGTGACCTTCCCCAGGAGGTGCTTCCAGAACCGACCGGGCTCGGCCGTCACGCCGAGGCGCTGCAGCACGCCCGTCTTCCAGTCCTCGCCCCGGGGGACCTCGGGCCAGGCCGGGATGCCGAGGACCGAGGGCTTCACCGCCTGCCACACGTCGATGAAGGGATGGCCCGTGACCAGCACGTCGGGGTGATCGACGGTGGCGGCGAGGCGGGTCTCCTTCGACCCGTCGACGAGGTGGTCGAGCAGGATCCCGAGGCGTCGGCCGGGGCGGGGCCCGAACGTGCGCACGACCACGTCGAGGTGGTCCGCGCCGTCGAGCCGCTCGACGACCACGCCCTCCACCCGGAGGTCGTCGCCCCACACCTTCTCGACGAGCTCGGCGTCGTGCACGCCCTCGACGAGGATCCGGCTGGCCTTCGCGACGCGGGCCGGTGCGCCGGGGACGGCGATCGAACCGGAGGCGGTGCGACCCGGTTCGGCGGCGGGGGTGCCCGGAGCCGGACCCCGCGGTTCGACCAGGGTGACCACCTGTCCTTCGACCTCGAAGCCCCCGGGTTGGAGCCGCATCCGGTGCTCGAAGCCGTGGCGGTCCCGCACGGCCAGTGCGCCGTTGACGACGCCGAGCACCACGCCGCTGATCGGGGTGCCCCGCTGCTTGACCTCCAGGCCCGGTCGGGCGGCGACGGTGGGGAAGCGGTGCCGGGGCGAGCGGGGGCCGTCGAGGTCGATCGGATCGCCGATGCCCGAACGGACACGTTTCGCGGGAGGGACCACGGCGCGACGCTACGTCCGGGGGCCCGGCGTGGCGGCGATGCCGACCGCCCGACCCCGCCGCTCGGTGCCGCCGGTGCGTAGCCTGGGATCCATGTCTCCCCGCGCCTGGTCCGTCACGCCGTCCGGTCCGCTCCGCGGCGACGTGTTCGTCCGGGGCTCCAAGAACTCCGTCACCAAGCACATGGTGGCCGCCGTGCTCGGTGACGGCCCCAGCACGATCCGGAGCGTCCCCGAGGTCGGCGACGTCGCGATCACCGCCGACATCCTCCGCTCGCTCGGGGTCGGCGTGGACCACGACGAGAAGACGGGCACGATCGTCGTCGAGAGCCACGGCGCCATCGCCACCGAGGTGCCCCTGTCGTTCAGCGGCCTCAACCGCATCCCGATCCTGCTGCTCGGCCCGCTGCTGCACCGGGCGGGCGAGGCGTTCGTCCCGATGGTCGGCGGGGACCCGATCGGCCAGCGGCCCGTGAACTTCCACATCGACGCGCTGCGCCAGTTCGGCGCCGAGATCGAGGTCGGCGACGACGGCATCCGGGCCAAGGCCTCGCACCTGCACGGCGCCAAGATCGAGCTGCCGTACCCCAGCGTGGGCGCCACCGAGACGGTGCTGCTCACCGCCGTGCTGGCCGAGGACCGCACGGTGATCAGGAACGCGGCCACCGAGCCCGAGGTCACTGAGCTGGCGCTGTTCCTGCAGCGCATGGGCGCCCGGATCGAGATGTCGCCGGGCCGCAAGATCACCATCGACGGCGTGCCGTCGCTGAAGGGCGCGGCGACCACCCTCGCCGGCGACCGCAACGAGGCGTTCAGCTACCTCGTCGCCGGGCTGGTCACCGGGGGCGAGGTCCGGGTCCGCAACTGCCCGCAGGACCGCCTGGTCACCGCGATCACCACGCTGCACCGCATGGGCGCCCGCTTCGACATCACCGACGACTACATCAGCGCCTCGGCGCCCGACGGGCTCCGACCGGCCGCCGTCTCCACCGACACCCACCCGGGGTTCATGACCGACTGGCAGACCCCCCTCGTGGTCCTCTTCACCCAGGCCGACGGCATGTCGGTGCTGCACGAGACCGTCTACGAGGACCGGCTCGTCTACGTCCCGGCCCTGAAGCAGATGGGCGCGGAGGTGGAGCTGTTCTCGACCTGCCTCGGTGGCGAGTCGTGCCGGTTCCACGACACGAACGCCAAGCACTCGGCGGTCGTCAAGGGGATCTCGAAGCTGCGGGGAGCCGACGTCGAGGTGCCCGACGTGCGGGCCGGCTTCTCGTCGGTGATCGCCGCCGCGATCGCCGACGGGCCGTCGCGGATCTCCGGGATCCACCACCTCGAGCGGGGCTACCACCGGCCGGCGGAGCAGTTCGCCGACCTCGGGCTGTCGATCGAACCCTCCTCGTAGCCGACGTCCCCGAAGGTTCATCGGGAGACCTCCGAACGTCCACGTCTCCTCCGATCGGGCGTCATCCGGCGTCCGTAGGTTCGCCGACGTCACCCCGTCACCGACGCTCCGGCCCCCGCCGGACGAGGAGGAGCCCCCATGTCGCAGGTCGATCGCCCCGTCGCGCCCGACGCAGGTCCGAACACGTTCGAGGCCGTGGCCGGCCGGCGGTTCGGCCGCCGGCGGTTCCTCGCCGGCGGCGCGGCCGTCGGCCTGGCCGCGGTCCTCCCGGTCTCGGTGGCCGAAGCCGCGCTGGGCGCCGTCGCCGGGGCGGACGGCCGTCGGAGGCCGGGCGGTGGCACGTCCCCGGCGACGCCGGCCGCGCTGACGTTCCTGGGCATCGCACCCGACCGCACCGACGAGGTGACGGTGCCGCCGGGCTACCGCGCCGACGTCCTCGTCGCATGGGGCGATCCGCTCTTCCACGGCGACGGACCGTTCAGGATCGATCGGCTCACCGCCGCCGAGCAGGCCCGGCGGTTCGGGTTCAACAGCGACTTCGTGCAGTTCCTCCCGCTGCCCGGGTGGGGCGCGTCCGGTGGCGACCGGGCGCTCCTGTGGAACAACCACGAGTACACCGACGCGTCGATGATGTTCCCGGACCTCGACCCCGCGACGTACCCGACCGCGGAGCAGGCCGCGATCGAGCTCGCCGCCCACGGCGCGTCGGTGGTCGAGATCCAGCGGTTGGGCAACGGTCGGTGGAAGGCCCGTCCGGGGTCCCGCTTCAACCGCCGGATCACGGCCACGACCCCGATGCGCATCTCGGGCCCGGCGGCGGGCGACCCGCGCGTCGGCGATCGCGTCGAGGGCATGCTCAACAACTGCGGTGGTGGCCTCACGCCGTGGGGCACGGTGCTGACCGCCGAGGAGAACTTCCAGCAGTACTTCGCGAACAACGACGCGGTCACCGACCCGGCGGTGCAGGCCGCGCACCGCCGCTACGGCGTCAACGGCGGGGCGAGCGATCGCGGGTGGGAGCGCCACCACGCCCGGTTCGACCTCGCGCAGACCCCGAACGAGCCGTTCAAGTTCGGTTGGGTCGTCGAGGTCGACCCGTACGACCCGCGGTCCACCCCGGTGAAGCGCACCGCCCTCGGCCGCATCAAGCACGAGGCGGCCACCACCCGCGTCGCCGCCGACGGCCGGGTCGCCGTCTACTCCGGTGACGACGAGCGGTTCGAGTGCCTCTACAAGTTCGTCACCGCGAAGAAGATGTCGCGGGACCGTCGGGCCAACCGCGACCTGCTCGACGAGGGCACCCTGTACGCCGCCCGGTTCGACGACGACGGCACCGGCACCTGGCTCCCACTCGTGTTCGGCCCCGAGCTCGCCGCCGCGGGCTTCACCGGCCAGGCGGACGTGCTCATCCGCCTGCGGGACGCGGCTGCCGCGCTCGGCGCCACGAAGATGGACCGACCCGAGGACGTCGAGGCCAGCCCGACGACCGGCAAGGTCTACATGGCCTGCACGAACAACACGCGGCGGGGGACCGCCGGCAACCTGCCGGTCGATGCCGCCAACCCGCGTGCGGTCAACCGCAACGGCCACGTGATCGAGATCACCGAGGGCGGCGACGATGCCGCTGCGACCTCCTTCACCTGGGAGATCCTCATCCTGTGCGGTGATCCCGCGGACCCGTCGACCTACTACGCCGGGTTCGACAAGACGAAGGTGAGCCCGATCGCCTGCCCCGACAACCTGTCGTTCGACTCCAGCGGCAACCTCTGGATCGCCACCGACGGGGCCCCGAGCGCGTGGTCGGGGGTGTTCGACCCGGCCCCCAACGACGCCATCCACGCCGTGCCGGTCGAAGGGGCCGATCGCGGTGCGGCCAAGCAGTTCTTGAGCGGCGTGGTCGACTGCGAGGTGGCCAGCCTCCTCGTCGCCGACGACGATCGGGTGCTGTTCGCCTCGATCCAGCACCCCGGTGAGGGATCCTCTCTGGCCGCGCCCTCGAGCACCTGGCCGGGTGGAACGCCCCGACCCGCCGTCGTCGCCGTGACCAAGCGGGGTCGTCGCATCGGGTCCTGACGGACCGCGGGCCCCATCGTTCGTTCCATCCGCTTCGTGACGAAGTGTCGTTCGGCCTGGTCGCGCACCTCTTGTGTGATGGGCGTCACAGGCTTACGGTGCAAGGATGAAGCGAGCGATGCGGGTCCTCGGTCTGTTGGCGGCACTGGCGTTCCTGGCCGGGTGCATCGAGTTCAGCGACGGCGCGGTGATGCAGGCGAGTGCGACGGCGACCAGCCGTGCCGTCGCCGTCGCATGGGGTGACGTCGCCGACCGCGGGGTGGCCGACCCGCTCGTGGTGACGAACGACGGCACGGTCGTGCGCATGACCGCGTGCGGTTCCGGGTGCTGGCAGCGCCAGGAGACCGTGGCGCTCGGTGCCTCCGGGCAGTCGATCGCCGTGGGCGACCTCGATGGTGACGGGGTCGACGACGTCGTCGTGGGCACGGCCGCCGGAGTCACGGCCTTCTTCGGCGGCGCCGCCGGCCCCGGCCGCGCGGCCGGTCTGGTCGCCACCGACAGCGCGGAGGTGATCGGCGCGTCGGAACCGTACGGCGACCTGAGCGGCGGTTCGGTCTCGCTCGGCGACCTCGACGGCGACGGCGACCTCGACGTCGTCGTCCTCGGCACCTCGAACGTCTACGGGGGTCCGGTCCCGACGCTGGCGACGATCGCGGGCGACGGTGCCGGTGGCTTCGGACCTCTCACCGGCGCCCGGAACGAGTACCTCTCGGCGGGCAGCTCGGTGGTGCCGCCCGCGGTGGGTGACGTCGACGGCGACGGGGCCGACGAGGTGCTCACGTCGGAGGGCCACGCTGCGCTCGGGACCAGCTACCTGGTCGTGTACTCCGGCCTCACCGGTGCCGGGGCGACGTCGATCGAGGTCGGCCCCACGGCCGCGATCGCGGTCGGTGACCTCGACGGCGACGGCCTGGCCGACGTCGCCGTCCGCAGCACGGGGTGGACCGGCAACCCGGCCACGATCGCGTTCGACTGCTCGACCGGGACCTCGTTCGCCACCTGTGGCACCCCGGTCGGCACCGACGACGGATCGACCGCCACGCTCGCGATCGCCGACATGGACGGCGACGGCCGCTCGGACGTCGTCTCCCTCGGGGCCGGAACGCTGTCGGTGTGGCGGGGCGCCGGTCCCTCCAGCACGCACGCGTTCAATGCCGGCGGTCGGAGCACGCACGCGGTGGCCGACGCCAAGGGGTCCTTCGCCGTGGAGCCGGGGGCGACGCTCCCCGACGTGCTGGTCCCCCTGACCACCGACGGCGCCGCCGTCCGTCACCTCGACAACGTCACGAGCTGACCTGAGGAGATGGCCGGGTAGCGTGACCCGGCCATGATCCTGCTCGATGCGGCCGGGCTCGCCGCCACCCGCCCCGGCCGTCCGTTGTTCACCGACGTGTCGGTCACGATCTCCTCGGGCGACCGGCTCGGACTCGTCGGGATCAACGGCACCGGGAAGTCGACGCTGCTGCGGGTGCTGGCCGGGGCCACCGAGCCCGACGCCGGGGTGGTCCGGCGGGGCCGGGGCGCGCGGGTCGTCATGCTCGACCAGGCCGACGACCTCCCACGGGGCACGGTGCGCGAGGCCGTGGCACCGGCCGGTCACCCCGAACGGGGCTGGGAGGTCGACGCGGTGCTCGACCGGTTGGGCCTGGCCGCCCTCGTCGACCGGCCGACCGACCAGCTGTCCGGCGGGCAGGCCAAGCGGGTCGCGCTGGCCCGGGCGCTGGTGGCGGTGGGCGCGCCGGGCGGCCACGACGACGACCACGTGCTCCTGATCCTCGACGAGCCGACCAACCACCTCGACCTCGACGCCATCACCTGGCTGGAGGACCGCCTGGCCGGCCACCGGGGCGCCCTCGTGCTCGTCACCCACGACCGCCACGTCCTCGACCGGCTCACCACCCGCATCCTCGAGCTCGACCGCGGCCGGGCCCACGTCCACGAGGGCGGCTACGAGTCCTACCTCGGCGCCCGCGACGAACGTGAGGAGCGGGCGGCCACGGCCGAGGCGGTGCGCCGCAACCTCGCCCGCAAGGAGCTGGCCTGGCTGCGTCGGGGCGCGCCGGCTCGCACGTCCAAGCCGAAGGCCCGGATCGAGGCGGCCACCGCGGTCGTCGGTGCTCGGGCCGAGGCCGCGGCCCGCCAGGGTGACCTGCCGCTGCACGTCGAGACCCCTCGTCTCGGCGACCAGGTCGTGGAGCTGCACGGGGTCGGGCACCGCCACGGGGACGGCCCATGGTTGTTCCAGGGTGTCGACCTGATGCTCGACCCGCGCGAACGGCTCGGGATCGTCGGCCCGAACGGCGCCGGCAAGACCACCCTCGTGCAGATCCTGGCCGGCACGCTGGAGCCGACGGTCGGGCAGCGGGTGGTGGGATCCACCGTCGAGCTCGCGCTGTGGGACCAGCTCGGGGCCGACCTCGACCCGGCGCAACGGGTGCGCGACGCCGTCTCCGGCCCGGCCCGCAACGCCGACTGGAGCGACGCCGCGCTCCTCGAGCGCTTCTGGTTCGACGGCGACGCGCAGTGGGCGCCGATCGGCACCCTGTCCGGTGGTGAGCGCCGCCGTCTCCAGCTCCTGTTGACGTTGGCGAAGCGACCGAACGTCCTGTTGCTCGACGAGCCGACCAACGACCTCGACCTCGACTCCCTCCGGGCGCTGGAGGACTTCCTCGACGAGTGGCCGGGCGCGCTGGTGGTGGTCAGCCACGACCGGGCGTTCCTCGAGCGGACCGTCGCCGACGTGCTGGTGATCGACGGCGACCACGACGCCGAGCGGGTGCCCGGTGGCTACGCGGCATGGGACGCGGCCCGCCGCCGGGGGCCGTCGCGGCCGGCCGCCGCGCCGAAGCCCCGACGGGAGGCGACCGCACCCCGCAGCACCGGCTCCGGCCGGCGCAGCCCGAGCACGCTCCGCCACCTGACCAAGGAGGCGGAGAAGGCCATGGCGAAGGCCGAGCGGGCCCGGGACCGGGCGCTGGAGGCCCTCGGCCGGATCGACCCCGCCGATCACGTCGCCTACGGCGATGCCGGCCGTGCCCTCACCGATGCCGAGGCCGCGCTCCACGGCGCCGAGGAGGCGTGGCTGGCGCTGGTCGACGAAGCCGAGGGCTGACGCCCGGATCAGGCGGTGTGGTCGGCCAGCTCCATGTCGAGCTCGATCGAGGCGGTGACCTCCACGTCCTCGGACGTCAACTCCACCAGCACCGCGGCATCGGCGTCGTCGCCGTCGGCCTTCGCGGCCGCACCCCGGAACATCATCGGCGCCGGCGGGGCGTCGTCGCGACCGCCCAGGCCGGGCTCGGTGAGGCGGAGCACCCGGCCGAGCGTCAGCCCCAGTCCGGACGCGTAGGCCGAGGCGACCCGGCGGGCATCGGCGGCCGCCGCGGCCCGGACCTCGTCGTGCACGGGATGGTCGTCGCGCAGGCCGTAGCTGGGGCCGGCGAGCCCGAGGTCGGGCACCGCGATCGCGATCGCCCGCAGCACCTCGCCGGCGTCGGCCGGCGGGGCGAAGCGGACGGTCTCGGACCTCGTCGCCTCGAACCCGTCCCGGTGCATCCGGCCCGTCTCGGGGTCGTGGCGGTGGATCGGTCGCACGCCGAGGGCGACCGTGGTGCGGTGGGCGACCACCCCACCGGCCCCGACCAGCGTGCCGTCGAGGAGGACGTAGGCCTCCGAAGCGAGCGCGACCGCGCCGGCGCTCGTGTGGTGCCGCCGCCGGACCGTGAAGGTCACGTCCGCGTGGTCGGCGGTCACCCATCGGCTGGCCGAACCCCGGACCCGGACCCGCCCGGGCCGACCTCGGCGTTCGTGTTCGTGATCGTCTCGGTGGTGGGTCATGGCGCTCCTCTCACCAGCGGGAGACGGACTCCTCGGCGAAGCCGAGCAGCCCGTCGAACGTGCTCCGACGGCCGTCGTCGTTCGTGACGTGGCCCGTCCACCGGCCGAACACCTGGTGCACCTCGGTGGCCAGCACCACGGCGTTGGTTCTCGAGTGCCGGTCGTAGGTCGGGGTCAGGGTGACGTCGAGGCTGCCGTCGGGGTGGCGAACCCGCCACGGCTGCAGCGGGTTCGCCCAGTCGTACTCCCACACCAGCTCGGCCCCGATCTTCGTGAGGCGCCCGTCGACCAGCACGCCGTTTTCCGTCGCGCCCGTGCCCTCGGTCCACCGGCCGCCGAACTGCAGCCCGATCACGGTCGAGCCGTCGTCCGCGAGGCCGGCGCCCCCGCCCCAGTTCCAGCGGGTTCGGTACGGCCACCGACCGCGGCCGACGTCGAGCACGCCCCACGACGCGCCACCGCCCGCCTCCTGGCCGGCCGGCACCCCGAAGCGCCGGATCTCGCCGCCGACGGTGAGGGTGCCCCGCGCCGGCCGGGCCTGGTGCTTGGACGTGTACTGGAAGGTCGTGTCGTCCCACGGGATGACCACGTTGAGCGACTCGTGATCCTTCGGGAGGTCGACCCGAAGCACGAGCGACGCCGGTTCGCCCTTCTCGCTCCACGACGCGGTGATGGTCGTGCCGTCCTCGTCGTCGACCAGGTCGACCGAGCTCTTGCGGGCCCTGGCCCGCAGCGGCGCGGTGCCGGGCCGGTCCGGCAGGGACACCCCGCGGGCACCCGGTCGGTTGTCCGGCCGCCCACCGGTGCGGCCGGTCGACGGCTCGCACCACCAGACGTCGGCCATGCCGAGGTACCCCACGTCGGCGTAGGTGACCGACACGACCAGGTCGTCGGCCAGCACCGCCCAGTAGTCCCACTTCTTCGTGCGCAGCCGGCGCCCTCGGAGGTTCGCCGTGTGGAGCGGGGTCCGCGACCAGCCGGACGCCGCCGGGTTCAGGTGGACGCCGTCGGGCAGGCACAGGTCGACGGGCTCGGTGATCTCGGTTTCGTCGGTGGACACCCGGCCAGTCAACCAGCCGCCGGCTCCCGGGTCAGGCGACGCCCGACACCAGGAGCACCACCGTCACGAAGGCGAGCTGGGCGGCGAGCAGTTGGAGCAGCAAGCGGTTGAACATGCCCTGGGTCTGCCCGACGATGTCGCTGCGCAGGAGCGTGATCTCGGCCCGGAGCGACCGCTCGAGGTTGTCGAGATCCGATCGCCGGGCGACGTCGGCCCAGCCGACCGGTGGGAGGTGCTCCATCAGCGTCGTGGCCTCCTCGGTGCCGAGCACGGTGTTCCGAACCGTGGCGGCACGCTACCCAGGGCACGGGCCTCGGGAAACGGGAATGATGGGCCGATGGCGTACCGCCTCGACCCGGAGCTGCCCACGCCGATCGAGCTCCGTCGCCTGTTGCGGGAGCAGGTCGACGCCGCGGTGGACCTGCTCCGCGGCGTGGAGCCGCCCGACGGCGACCGGCTCCACGACGCCCGGCTGTGCGTGAAGAAGGCCCGGTCGGTGGTCCGGCTGGCCCGGGGCGACCTCGGTCGGGCGGTGGCCCGTCAGGCGAACGCCGAGCTGCGGGAGGTCAACCGGTCGCTGGCCGAGGCGCGCGACGAGGACTCGATGGGCGAGTGCCTGGCCCGGCTCGCCGCGGCGGCGACCGACGAGGCCGAGACGGGTGCGCTCGACGGCGTGCGGCGGGTCGTCACCGGCGACGGCGCGGTCGGGGACGCCCCGGCGACGTTGAGCCGGAGCACCGCGCACGGCGCGGCGCTCGTGCTCGCCCGCGTCGCCACGTGGATCGACCAGGTGCCACCCCGTCGCGAGGGCTGGGCCGCGCTCGCCCCCGGGTTCGGCCGCGAGTATCGCCGGGGTCGCCGGTCCTACCTGGAGCTCGGCGAGGACCCCTCGGTCGACGCGCTCCACCACTGGCGGGCCCGCGCGAAGTCGTTCGACCACCATCAGCGGATCCTCCGCGGGCTCTGGCCGGAGGCCCAGAAGCCCCTTCGACAGGCGGCCACCGACCTGGCGAAGCTGCTCGGCGACGACCACGACCTGGCCGTGCTCCGCGACGGGCTGACGTCGGACCGGTGGCCCGTCCGGCCGATCGATCGCGACGTCGTCGTGTCGATGATCGACGCCGAACGGCTCCGCCTGCAGGTCGAGGCCCGTGAGCTGGGGGGCTTCCTCTACGCGGACGAGCCCGGCGCCTGGGTCGCCCGGCACGGTGCCTGGTGGGGGCACCGCCTAACCTGCTCCGGCGGCCCGCGCCCGGCATGAGCCCGGACGCCGCGGGGTCCCGCCCCGATCCCCTTCTTCCCCCGGAGGCCTCCGTGCCACTCGAGCCCAACGTCGACGTCGCCCCTGCCCAAGGCAAGCTGGGCATCCTGCTGCCCGGGATGGGCGCCGTCGGCACGACCTTCATCGCCGGCGTCCTCGCCATCCGCAAGGGCCTGGCCAAGCCGATCGGGTCGCTCACCCAGATGGGCACGATCCGCCTCGGCGCCCGCACCGACGACAACGTGCCGCTGATCAGGGATTATGTGCCGTTGGCCGGCCTCGACGACCTCGTCTTCGGCGGGTGGGACGTCTTCTCCGACGACGCCTACGTCGCCGCCAGCCGGGCCGGCGTGCTCGAGGGCCACCTGCTGGAGCAGCTGGGCGACGAGCTCCGGGCCATCAAGCCCATGCCGGCCGTGTTCGAGCAGGCGTACGTCAAGAACCTGCACGGCGACAACATCAAGTCCGAGACCTCGAAGTGGGAGCAGGCCGAGGCGCTCAACGCCGACATCGACCGCTTCGTCGAGGAGCACGGCTGCGACCGCGTGGTCGCCGTCTGGTGCGGGTCCACCGAGGTGTACCGCGAGCCCACCGCGGTGCACGAGTCGCTGGCCAACTTCGAGCAGGGCCTCAAGGACAGCGACCCCGACATCGCGCCGAGCCAGATCTACGCGTACGCGTGCCTGAAGCGGGGCATCCCCTACGCGAACGGCGCCCCGAACCTCAACCTCGACACGCCCGCGCTCCTGGAGCTGGCCCGGCAGAACGACGTGCCGATCACCGGCAAGGACTTCAAGACCGGCCAGACCCTGATGAAGACGATCCTGGCCCCGGGGCTCAAGTCCCGGCTGCTCGGCGTCGAGGGCTGGTACTCCACCAACATCCTCGGCAACCGCGACGGCGAGGTCCTCGACGATCCCGAGTCGTTCAAGGCGAAGGAGGTGTCGAAGCTCGGCGTGCTCGACACGATCTTCGAGCCGGAGCGCAACCCCGACCTCTACGGCGACATCACCCACGTCGTGCGGATCAACTACTACCCGCCCCGGGGCGACAACAAGGAGGGGTGGGACAACATCGACATCTTCGGGTGGCTCAACTACAAGATGCAGATCAAGATCGACTTCCTCTGCCGGGACTCGATCCTCGCCGCCCCGCTGGTGCTCGACCTCGCGCTGTTCCTCGACCTGGCCAAGCGGGCCGGCATGTCCGGCGTGCAGGAGTGGCTGAGCTTCTACTGGAAGAGCCCGCAGCCGGTGCGCGAGGGCGTCTACCCCGAGCACGACATCTTCATCCAGCTCACCAAGCTGAAGAACACCCTCCGTCACCTCATGGGCGACGACGCCATCACCCACGTCGGCGCCGAGTACTACGACTGATGCTGCTGATCTTCGGGTTCAAGATCCGGACGAAGCTGCTGGGCACGGTCGCGTTCTTCTGCCCCCGCTGCGGTGGCGACCGCACGGCGAAGCGGCTCGTGGCCCGCCGATGGTTCACCCTCTTCTTCATCCCGGTGATCCCGCTGAAGGAGGTGGGTGAGGTGGTGGAGTGCTCGACCTGCGGCACCACGTTCGCCCCGACGGTCCTGCAGCACGCCACCACGGCATCGCTGCACGAGATGCTGGCCAACGCCGGCTACGCCCTCACCCTCATGGTGGTCCGCACCGCGGATGCGCCGTGCCCGGCCACACGGGCCGCGGCGGTCCGGGACCTGCAGGCCCACCTCGGCGGCTACGACGAGGCCCGCCTCGACCGCGAGCTCGCCGGCGTCGACCCGGGCCTCGCCGAGGACTACGTGCGGCCGCTCGCCGATGGCCTGGAGGTCGCGGGCAAGGAGCGCCTCGTCGCCGACCTCTACCGCACGGCCACGGCCGACCGGCCGCTCAACCCCGCCCAGCGGGACCTCTTCGAGCGCATCGGTCGCGGGCTCGGGCTCACCCCGGCGCACCTGACGGGCATCGAGGCCTCGGCCTCCCAGCTCCGCGCCGTGGACGACGACTGACCGACGGTGGGGTGCGCGGTGGTCCGGCGGTAGCCTCGAACCCGCCTATGGACGACACCGCCGCCCCGACCACCGACGACACCTCGGCCGACGCCACCGAGAAGGTGTCGCCGTTCGCCTCCACCCCGGCGGCCGAGCACGGCGCGGTGCCGCTGAAGGTCTCCGAGGCGGCGCTGCACAAGGTGCTCGACATCCTCTCGGCCGAGGACGAGCCCGAGAAGCTGGCCCTGCGGGTCGAGGTCGTCGGGATCAACGGCGCCGAGTACTCCTACGACGTCTCCTTCGAGGAGTCGGCCACCACCGAGGAGGTCCTGCGCTACCAGCAGGGCGACCTCCCGGTGATGATCCCGGTCGAGAGCGTCGACTCGCTGTGGGGCGCCACCCTCGACCTGCCGAGCACCCCCGGCCAGGGCGGCCTGGTCATCCGCAACCCGAACCGCCCCGACCCGCTCACCGCCTACGACGTCGACCTGTCGGGCACCGTGCGCGAGCGGTTGGAGCAGCTCCTCGCCCAGATGATCAACCCGGGGCTGGCGTCCCACGGCGGCTTCGCCGAACTGGTCGACGTGATCGACGAGGACACGAAGGCGGTCATCACCATGGGCGGCGGCTGCCAGGGCTGCGCCGTCAGCGCGATGACGCTCCGCGAGGGCATCCAGAAGTCGATCCTCGAGCACATCCCCGAGATCACCGAGGTCGTCGACGCCACCGACCACGAGGCGGGGGAGAACCCCTACTACACGTAGGCTCGCCGGCGATGCCGAGCCGGACCGACGCTGACCCCGACGCGTCGCGGCGGTTCTGGTGGTGGACCGTCGGTTCGGCGCTGTTCGCTGCCCTGGTGCGGTTCCGCTACGTGTTCGAACCGCTCGCCCCCGACGAGGGCGGGTACCTGGCGATCGCCCGGGCCTGGCGCGACGGCGGCGCGCTCTACACCGAGGTCTGGATCGATCGCCCGCAGGGGATGCTCGTCCTCTACCGGATCGGCGATCTGTTCACCGGTCTCGGCCTCGGGTGGCTGCGGATCCTGGCCGTCGTGCTCGGCACCAGCGGGATCGTCGGTGTGGCCTGGATGGGGCGGCAGCTCTCGGGACGGTGGCAGGCCGGAGCGGTGGCCGCGGTGTTCGCGGCGATCCTGTCGTCGTCGCCGGCCATCGAGGGCTTCACCGCGAACGGCGAGCTGATGTCGGCGGCGTTCGTCGTGCCCGGGATGGCGATCACCGCCGCCGTGGTCTGCGAGCGACTCGACCGCCGCTGGCTGTTCGTCGCCGGGGTGTTCGTGGGCCTGGCGCTGTCGGTCAAGCAGTCGGGTTACGACGGCCTGATCGGCACGGGTCTGTGGCTCCTCGTCGCGTGGTTCACCGGCTGGCGCGAGCGCAAGGACCTGATCGCCATGGGCCTGTGGCTCACCGCGGGGTTGGCCGCGTTCCTCGGGCTGCTGTTCTGGCACGGGTCGACCTTCGGGTGGGACGCGTACTTCGACGCGACGATCGGTTTCCGGCTCCACTCCCGCAGCGCCGTCTCCACCCCCCAGTGGGGTCGGTTGGCGATCACCACGGGGATCACCGTCGGCATCAGCATCGGCATGCTGGCGCTGGCCGCGTGGCGCATGCACGAGCTCGGTCGGTCGCTGCGCTCCATGCTCGACCGCCGCCGCGCGCTCGCGGTGTGCTGGCTGGTCGGGGCGGGCCTCGCGCTGCTCACCGGCGGCAACTACCACCGTCACTACTGGATCACCGTCGTGTTCCCGCTGGCGCTCGTCCTGGCGCTGGTCGTCACCGACCGCCCGCCCGCCGCCGACGGTGCCTGGCCGCTCCCGCCCCGCGAGCTGGCGCTGGCCTGCGTGGTCCCGTTCGTCGTCACCGCGGTGCTCCTGGCCTTCCCGGGCCTCGAGCAGGACCACCGCCTGGAGCAGAACCGGGCCGTCGCCGCGTGGGTCGACGAGCACGGCGAGGGGACGAACGGCATCCTGCTGCCGATCTGCGGCAGCGCCGACTACCACGTCGTGGCCGGCCAGACGCCGCCCTACCGCTACCTGTGGGTGGACAACGTGGTGGCCGCCGACGACGCCATCGACCAGATGGAGGCGCTGCTCGACGACCCCGAGGGTCCGGCGTTCGTCGGTCGGTTCCAGCCGTTGACCGACTGCGACGACACCGGTCGGATCGAGGCCGCCCTGGAGCGGAACTTCGTCCAGGTGGCGGTGGTCGACGGGATCCCGGTGCTACGCCGGCGTTGACGGTCGGCCGTCGAGGAGCGCCCGGGCGCTGGCCTCGACCCCCGCGGCATCGAGGCCGAGCTCGGCCAGGATCGCGTCGGGATCGCCGTGGGTCAGGAACCGGGTGGGCGTGCCCAGCACCGCGACCCGCGGGGAGCGGTCGGTGTCCTGGGTGCGTCGGGCGACCTCGTCGGCGATCGCGGCGCCGATGCCGCCCTCGCGGAGGCCGTCCTCGACGGTGACCACGTGGTCGAAGCCGGCGGCGTCGTCGAGCATCTCGGGGTCGAGCGGCTTGACCACCCGCGGATCCCAGACGGTGGCCTCGATGCCGTCGGCGGCCAGCGCGTCGGCGACCGCCAGGCACGTCCAGAGCATCTTGCCGACACCGATCAGGCAGATGTCGCCGCCCTCGCGCGCCTTGCGGGCGTGGAGGCCGACGCCGACCTCGTGGTCCTCGACCATCGGGGCCGCGGTGCGGCTCCACCGCAGCGACGCCGGACCGTCGCACAGCTCGACGGCGTCGTGGAACATCACGCCGACCTCCTGGTAGGAGGACGGGGCGAACATCGTCATGCCCGGCACCTTCGAGAGCAGGACCATGTCGAGCACGCCGTGGTGCGACGCGCCGTCGGGGCCGGTGATGCCGGCCCGGTCGAGGCAGAAGACGACGGGCAGCTCGTGCAGCCCGACGTCGAGGTTGGCCTGGTCGAACGCCCGGCTGAGGAAGGTGGAGTAGAGCGCGACCACCGGCCGCAGACCGCCCATGGCCATGCCGGCGGCGGCGGTGACCGCGTGCTGCTCGGCGATGCCGACGTCGACGAAGCGCTCCGGGAAGCGCTCCTGGAACGGGAGGAGCCCGGTGGACCCCGGCATCGCCGCGGTGATCGCGACCAGCTCGGGGTGGGACTCGCCCTCCTTGAGGATCGCCTCGGTGAAGGCCCCGGTGTAGCTCGGCTTGGCCGGCTTGCCGGACGGCTGCGGGCCGATCTCGGGGTTGAAACCGCCGGCGTCGTGGAGGCACTTCTCCTCGTCCTGCTCCGCCGGCGGGTAGCCCTTGCCCTTCGTGGTGAGGACGTGGACCACGACGGGACCGTCGAACTCGGCGGCGTTGCGCAGCGCCTCCTCCATGATCTCGATGTCGTGGCCGTCGAAGGGCCCGCTGTAGCGGACGCCGAGGGTCTCGAAGAAGATCGGCGGCTCGAACAGCTCCCGCAGCCCGGCCCGGGCACCCGCGAGCCCCCACACCAGGTGCTGACCGACCCCCGGCACCTTGCGGACGACCTCCTCGGCCCGGCGGCGCTGGCGCAGGTAGCGGGGGTGGAGGCGCAGGCGGGACACGCTGGCGGTGAGTCGACCGACGGTGGGGGCGTAGGAGCGGCCGTTGTCGTTGAGGATGATGACGGCCTTGCGACCGGAGTGGCCGAGGTTGTTCAGCGCCTCGTAGGCCATGCCGCCGGTGAGGGCGCCGTCACCGATGACCGCGACGGTCTCGCGGCGGCGTCCGACCTTCTCGCCGGTGCGGGCCGCGGCGTCGATGCGCAGGTCCTCGGCCATCGCGAGCCCGTGGGCGTAGGACAGCACGGTCGACGCGTGGCTGTTCTCGATGAAGTCATGCTCGGACTCGGCCCGGCTCGGGTAGCCCGACAGCCCGCCGCCCTGGCGGATCGAGTCGAAGTCGTCGTTGCGCCCGGTGAGCAGCTTGTGGACGTAGGCCAGGTGGCCCGTGTCCCACAGGATGCGGTCGGTCGGCGAGTCGAACACCCGGTGCAGTGCGAGGGTCAGCTCGACGACCCCGAGGTTGGATCCGAGGTGGCCGCTGTTGCGGGCCACGACCTGCACGATCCGGTCCCTGATCTCCGACGCGAGCTGGGCCAGCTGCGCGTCGTCGAGGCCGCGGAGGTCGGCCGGACTGCTGATCGTTTCCAGGAGCATCGCGGGACAACGCTACCGCCTCGGCGCCGATCCGCCCGATCGGACTGCCTACGATGCCGAGGTGGGATCCCGAGGACGACCCGGGCGGGACGGTGTCGAGGACCTGCGCCTGGACGAGGTCGTCGACGCCCAGCGCCTCGGCTGCGAAGCGGCCGGCTCGCCGCTGTACGCGACGGTCCTGGACGCGGTCGTCGACGACGTGGTCACCGACGGGCCCAGCCGTCGGCTCCTCTCGCTGTGCGAGGGCGCGACCTTCGGCGACGCGATCGTGCTGCGCTACCTGGCCGGGGTCCACGAGCTGGTGCTGGCCGGTCGCGCCCCGGAGCTGGCCCGCCACTACCCGTCGGTCGGCGGGACGCCGGGCCCGGGGCTGGCGGCGACGTTCCTCGACACGGTCGCGGCGCACGAGGACGAGCTCGGCGCGGCGATGGGCCGACCGGTGCAGACCAACGAACCCGGTCGCAGCGTCGCCCTCCTCGTCGGGTACCTGGAAGCCGCCCGTCCCGGCCTGCCGCTCCGGGTGCTCGAGGTCGGGGCGAGCGCGGGGCTCAACCTCTGGTTCGACCGCTACCGCTACGACGGCACCGATCTCGCCGTCGGGCCGTCCCACTCGGCGCTGCAGTTCATCGACCCCTACGTCGGCGCCCCGCTGGCCGCGCTCGGCACGCCCGAGGTGGCGACCCGGCGGGGCTGCGACCTCGCACCGATCGACCCGTCGACGTCGTCGGGCCGCCGCCGACTGCGGTCCCACGTCTGGCCCGACCACGCCGATCGCCGCCGACGGCTGGAAGCCGCGATCACCGTGGTGCGCGACCTGCCCGCGCTCGTCGACCGGGCCGACGCCGTCGCCTGGACCGAACGGGCGCTCGCCGAGCCGGTGCCCGGGGTGACGACCGTGGTGAGCCACTCGATCGTCCTGCAGTACCTGCCGCTGCCGCAGCGCCGCCGGTTCGTGGAGGTCGTCGAGGAGGCCGGCGGGCGGGCGACCGCCGAGGCGCCCCTGGCCTGGCTGCGCACGGAGCCGGCGGGTGACCGGGCCGAGACCCGCATCACGACCTGGCCCGGCGAGCAGACGTCGGTGCTCGCGCTGAGCGGCTTCCACGGGCCGCCGGTGACCGTGCTCCCGCGGTGACCGTGCCCCGGTCGGTCAGGGCTGGGCGCCGACCGGGTCCCGGGACACCTCGTGGCGGGCTGCGTTCCACTCCCGGAGCCGCTGGAGCGCGTGGGCGAGGAGCCATCCGCAGAGGAGGGCGAGGCCGCCGAAGAACGCGTCGAGCCAGAAGTGGTTGGCGGTGACGATGATGCAGAAGAGCGTCGCGGCCGGGTAGAGGAGCCACAGGAACCGTCGGCGGCCCTTCCCGATCACCCAGATCATCGTGAGCGCGCACCACGACGACCAGCCGAAGTGCAGGCTCGGCATGGCGGCGTACTGGTTGGACACGACGGCGGCCCCGCCCTCGCCGAACTTCCAGAGTCCACCCCAGCGCTCGATGGTGTCGATGAGGCCGTAGTCGTTGCAGCCCTGTTCGAGGCCGGCGCAGGCCCCGTACGGACCGTTGGCGTCGAGCAGGCGCGGCGGCATGAGCGTGTAGAGCGCGAAGCCGACCAGGGCCAGGGCGGTCGTGGCCGCGAGCACCGTGCGGGCGAACAGGTACTTGCGGGGCGCGGCCCAGAACGCGAAGACGAGGACCCCGATCGTGACGATGAAGTGGGCGGTGCCGTAGAAGACGTTCCAGGCCCGGATGAACCCGTTGAACGGAAGATCGAGGTACCACTGCTGGATCGTCGGCTCGTGCCACAGGCCGAGGAAGTCCTCCACCTTGATGACCCCTCGGGCGTGCCGGAACGCGATCGATCGCGACTCGGCGCCGGCACCGAACGTGCTGCGGACCACGGAGTAGACGACGTAGAACGCCAGCGCGATGAGCACCTCGCGCCACCAGCGGAGCCCCAGCCCGTCGTCGCCCCGTGGGGTGCGCGGTCGCCAGCCCCGGGTCTGCTCGGTCACGCCGGCACGTCCTCGGTGGCGTCGTCGGGTTCGGCGGCGTCCTCGGACGGGCCGCGGGAGTGGCCGACCGCGAACGCGGGCGCGCCGAGCAGGCTCACCACGAGGTTGAGGAGGTAGAGCAGCAGGCCGAGGGCGATCGCCTGGCTGTCGGGGACGCCGAGCGGGCGCAGGAACAGCACGAAGAGACCTTCGCGGACGCCGAGGCCCGAGATCGAGATGGGCAGGACCTGCGCGGTGAGGACCGCGGGCACGAACGCCAGGAGGGCGGTGGGGCCGGCGCCGGAGGGGAGGTTGAGCGCCCGCGCGGCCATGAGCGCGGAGCCGATGAGGATCAGCTGGTAGGCGAACCCGGTGGCGATGATCCTGGCGGTCGGGCCCGGTTCGCGGACCAGGTGCTGGATGCCCAGGCGGACGGCGCTGGTGAACCGCCGCCACCCCTCGTTGTGCTCCAGGCGGCCCTCCAGGCCCTTGCCCTGACGGGCGGTGAGCACGAGCACGACGAGGAGGAGCGCGAGCGTGACGACGGCGACGCCCGCGGCGAGCGCGCTGGCCCGGCCGAGCTCGCGCAGCCCCGGGTTGACGGCCAGCCCGGTGAGCGTGATCACCGGGAGCACGAGCCAGCCGGTGAGCCGTTCGAGCACGACCGACGCGAACACCGTCGGCGACTCGCCCGTCTCCCGGCCGAGCCGGGTGACCCGCAGCGCGTCGCCGCCGATCGTGCTGGGCAGGACGTTGCCCATGAACTGGCCGGCGAAGTAGAGGGTCAGGAGCCGCCGGAACGGGGCGCGGATGTCGAGCGCGTCGAGGACCGCGGCCCAGCGGACGGCCGAGAGGACGACGCCGACGAGGGTGAGGACGAGCGCGCCGGCGAGCCAGGCGAAGGTCTTCGCGGTGGGATCGGGGATCGCCTCGGACCAGCTGGCGCCGATCTTGGTGACGAGGATCCACAGCAGCCCCGCGCTCAGGACCAGCCGCGCGAAGAGGACGACCTGCGGGTTCGGCCGTCGCAACGTCACCCGGGAACTTTATCGACGGCGGTTCCGTCCGACCGATGACGGATACGATCGCGTCGATCTCCGGGCCCGTCCGCCCGGCCCGGCGCACCGACACGAAGGGCCTTCCCATGACTCGATCCCGTGCTCGCACCTCGCTGGCGGCACTCGCGGCCGCCACGGTGCTCGTCACCGCCGGCTGCGGCGTGAAGGAGGTCGACGGCGGCGTCCAGGCGGCGAGCGGGGACTCCGGCGTCGACGCGCCGATCACGACCGGGCCGACCCAGCCGGGCAGCTTCGAGGGCACCGGCGGCGTCGTCTTCCTGCAGGAGGCCGCCGACGCCACGGCGTCGCTCGACGCCATGAGCATGTCGATGGACATGGAGATGTCGGGCATGCCGATGCTCGGCGACGTGTCGATCACGATGGACGGCTCGATCGACAACGCGGCGAAGAAGGCCCACATCGTCATGGACATGTCCGACATGTTCGACGCGCTCGGGTCGATGGGTTCCGGGGACCAACTGCCCGACGACGCCGGCGTGATGGAGATGATCGTCGACGGCGACACCACCTACGTGAGGTCGTCGCTCTTCTCGATGATGCCGGGCATCGACACCGACAAGCCGTGGATGAAGGCGTCGACCGACGAGATGTCCGACAGCGAGATGTTCGGCCAGGGCGCGACCGATCCCAACGAGTTCCTCGACTTCCTGAAGAACAACGGCAACGACGTCACCGAGGTCGGCACGGAGGAGGTCCGCGGCGTCGAGACCACCCACCTGCACACCGTCCTCGACCCCGAGAAGATGCTCGCGAACGCCGCGCCCGAGGATGCCGACGACCTCGAGGCCTCGATCGAGGACCTCGGGGCGACCGGCATCCTGGAGATCCCGGTCGACGTCTGGATCGACGGTGACGGCCTGGTCCGCAAGATGGTCATGGAGATGGACCTGTCCGAGGTGGAGAGCGACGGCGTCAGCATGGACGGTGCCTCGATGGCGATCACCGTCGAGATGTACGACCTCGGCGAGCCGGTCGACGTCGAGATCCCGGACCCGTCCGAGGTCCAGGAGCTGGACGCCAGCCTGCTCGGCGACTGACCCCGCGGCCGTGCCGGTCGCTCAGCGACCGGCCAGCCAGTTCGGCAGGTCCCTGATCGTCTCGAGCACGTCGACCGCGCCGTCGTGGTCGACGTGCTCGTGCGCCCAGGTGACGTGGTACGGGACGTGCACGGCGTGGCCGCCGATCTCGAGGACGGGCAGCACGTCGGAGCGCACGGAGTTCCCGACCATCGCGAAGCGGTCGGGACCGATGCCCATCGATGCCACCACCCGCCGGTAGGTCGCGGGGTCCTTCTCCGACACGATCTCCATCCGCTCGAAGTGCCGGGACAGGCCCGAGGCGGCGATCTTGCGCTCCTGGTGGTGCAGGTCGCCCTTGGTGACCAGCAGCAGGCGGAACCCGTCGGCCGTCAGGGCCGTGAGGGTCTCGTCGACCCCGTCGATCACGTCGACCGGGTGGTCGAGCATCGTGCGTCCGGCGGCGAGGATCTGACCGATCTCCTCGACGCCGATCGCGCCCTCGGTGATCTCGATCGCCGCCTCGACCATGGAGAGCGTGAACCCCTTGATGCCGTAGCCGTAGCGCTCGAGGTTCCGGTGCTCGACGTCCACGAGGCGGGCGGCGACGTCCTCGTCGTCGGGGACGTACCGGGCGACGAGCTCGCGGAAGCGGCGCTCGGTCCGCTCGAAGTACACCTCGGAGTGCCAGAGCGTGTCGTCGGCGTCGAGGGCGACGACCTCGACCGTCGAGCTCACCGGCACTTGTCGAGGAACCGCTCCCGGTCGACGACGGCACGCGTGATCTTGCCGGCGGCCACCAGGCCGCGGCCGTCGTTGACCGACACGGAGAAGACGAGGCGCCGGCCCTCGACCTTCTCGAGCTTGGCGTCGACCTTCACGACGTCGCCGACCGCGGTGGGGTTGACGTGGTCGAGCTGGACCCGCATGCCCACGGTGGTCTCACCGGCGGCCAGCTTGCCGTCGACGGCCTTCCGGGCCGCCTCCTCGCACAGCGCGGCGATGCGGGGGGTCGAGAGGACGGCGACGTCACCCGAGCCCATGGCGATCGCCGTGTCGGCGTCGCCGACGACGAGCTCGGTGTGGCCGACGAGGCCGGGTTCCAACTGCACGTCGTTACGATAAGCCGCCCATGGTGGCCCTGGCGAAGCCGGAGGTCACCGACCCGCACGACCGCGAGAAGGGCCTGCCCGTGATCGACGACGCCTTGGTGTCCACCGCACTCGACGCCGCCCTGCGCACGGGTGGTGAGTTCGCGGAGGTCTTCGTGGAGGACCGGCGGTCCTCCTCCGGCCGCCTCGACGACGGCCGCATCGAGGAGCTCGGCTCGGGCCGGAGCCGGGGTGCCGGGATCCGGGTGGTGTCGGGCGACACCACCGGCTTCGCCCACACGGCCGACCTCTCCGAGGCCGGCCTCCTCGCCGCGGCGACGGCCGCGGCGGCCGCGGCCCGCGGGGGCGGCGGCGGGGTCCGCACCGTCGACCTCGACCGCACCGCCACCAGCCCGCAACCGGTCACCACCCGCCCGGAGGACGTCGCCAAGACCACCAAGGTGGAGCTGCTGCGCCGCGCCGACGAGGCGGCCCGCTCGGCGGGCGACGCGATCCGGCAGGTCTCCGCGTCCTACGGCGACAGCCGGCGTCGGTTCCTCGTGGCCAACTCCGACGGCCTGCTCACCGGCGACGACCAGACCCGCACGCTCTTCGTCGTCGGCGTGGTGGCGTCGGGCGACACCGGGATGCAGACGGGGCGGCGTTCGGTCGGCCACACCATGGGGTTCGAGCTGTTCGACCGCTACCACGTCGAGGACCTGGCCCGCGAGGCGGCCGCGCAGGCCATCACCAAGCTGTCGGCCCGTCCGGCCCCGAGCGGCGCGCTGCCGGTCGTGATCGGCCCGGGCGGTGGTGGCGTCCTGTTCCACGAGGCCTGCGGCCACGGCCTGGAGGCCGACCACATCCAGAAGGACGTCTCGGTGTTCGCCGGCCGGGTCGGCGAGCTCGTCGCCTCGCCGCTCGTCACGATCGTCGACGACGGCGCCATGCCGAACGAGTGGGGCACCTTCACCGTCGACGACGAGGGCACCCCCGCCCAGCGCAACGTGCTCATCCAGGACGGCGTGCTCACCGACTTCATGTGGGACCGCCTCCGGGCCCGCAAGGAGGGCCGCCCCCTGTCGGGCAACGGTCGCCGGCAGAGCTACCAGCACCTGCCCATGGTGCGGATGACCAACACCTACCTCACCAACGGCGAGACCGACCCGGCCGACATCCTGGCGGACACGCCGTCGGGGGTGTACGTGACCCACCTCGGCGGCGGTCAGGTCAACACCGCCACCGGCGACTTCGTGTTCGGCATGACCGAGGCGTACCTGATCGAGGACGGCCGCATCACCGAGCCCCTCCGCGAGGGCAACCTGATCGGCAACGGTCCGAAGGTCCTCGAAGCCATCGACGCCGTGGGGAACGACTTCGCCATGGGCCCGCCCGGGTCGTGCGGCAAGGACGGCCAGAGCGTGCCGGTCGGCGACGGCGTGCCCACCCTGCGGGTCACCGAGCTGACCGTCGGCGGGACCGCGGCGTGAGCGAGCTGCTCGACATCGCCGACCGCGTCGTCGCCCTCGCCCGGCCCGGCGAGGAGGTCGAGGTCGTCGTCGGCCGGTCGACCTCCACCGAGGTCCGGGTGTACGAAGGCGCGGTCGAGGAGTTCTCCTCGGCCACCTCGGCCGGCATCGGCGTGCGGGTCGTCGCCGGCCACCGGCAGGGCTTCGCGCACGCCGGCAGCCTCGACGACGACGTGCTGGCCGAGACGCTCGCCGAGGCCCGGGACAACGCCACCTTCGCCACCGAGGACGAGTGGCTCGGCCTGGCCGAGCCCGACGGCGTCCCCGTTCCGGACCTCGACCTCTACCGCGAGGGGCTCGCCGAGGTGCCCGCCGAGGCGAAGATCGACCTGGCCATGGCCCTCGAGCGCGCCGTGCGGGCCGCCGACCCCCGCATCTCGGGGATCGACGCCGCCGACTTCGCCGACGGCATCTCCGAGGGCGCGGTGGTCACCACCACCGGCATCCGGTCGGTCAGCCGCGACGCCAACTGCTACCTGTCGGTGTCGTGCCTGGCGTCGGACGGCGACGACACCCAGACCGGGTTCGGGTTCTCGGTCGGGCGCACGCTCGAGGAGCTCGACGTCGACGCCGCGGCGGGCGACGCGGCGATGCGCGCCACCCGGCTGCTGGGCGCGACCAAGCCGGCGAGCGGTCGGGTGACCGTCGTGCTCGACCCGTACGTCACGGCCCAGTTCCTCGGCATCATCGGCTCCACCCTGTCCGGCGAGGCCGTCCTGAAGGGTCGGTCGCTGTTCGCCGACCGCCTGGGCGAGGAGGTGGCCGCATCGTCGATCACCCTGATCGACGATCCCACGAACCCGTTGGCCTACACGGCGTCGGAGACCGACGGCGAGGGGTTGGCGTCCCGCCGCAACGTGCTGATCGAGGGCGGCCGCCTGGAGAAGTTCGTCCACAACGCGTATACGGCCCGTCGCTCGGGCACGACCTCCACCGGCAACGCCGTGCGAGGCTTCGCCTCAACTCCGGGCGCCGGCTGCCGGGCGCTGTCGCTCGTTCCCGGCACCGCCACCCAGGAGGAGCTGCTCACCCAGGTCGGCGAGGGCGTCCTCGTCAGCTCGGTGTCGGGCCTGCACTCCGGCGTCAATCCGGTGTCGGGCGACTTCTCGACCGGCGCGCAGGGCCTGCGCATCACCGGGGGCGAGCTCGGCGCACCGCTGCGCGAGTTCACGATCGCCTCGACGCTCCAGCGCATGCTGGCCGAGGTCGCGGCGGTGGGCGGCGACCTCGAGTGGCTGCCGATGCGGGCCGCCGGCCTGAGCCTGGTGGTGCACGACGTCACCCTCTCCGGTTCCTGATCCCGCGGTGGCGCCGCGAGTGGTAGCGGGCGTGGCAGGGTGTCGGCCGTGTCGATCCTCGAAGCGGTCGTCCTCGGCATCGTCCAGGGGCTGACCGAGTTCCTGCCCATCTCGAGCAGCGGTCACCTGCGGATCGTCCCGGCGCTGTTCGGCTGGGACGACCCGGGTGCCGCGTTCACCGCGGTGATCCAGCTCGGGACCATGGCCGCGGTGGTCATCTACTTCTGGAAGGACCTGTGGCGGATCGCCGGCGCATGGCTGGCGTCGCTCGTCGATCGCGAGCGCCGGAGCGACCTCGACGCCCGCATGGGCTGGTACCTGATCGTGGCGACGGTCCCGATCGCCGTGTTCGGTCTCCTTTTCTCCGACCAGATCGAGTCGGGCGCCCGCGACCTCCGGCTGATCGCGTCGACGTTGATCCTGTTCGGCCTGATCATGCTGTGGGCCGAGAAGGTGGACGCCCGCCGCAAGACGATGGAGGACATCGACACCCGCGACGGGGTCACGATCGGCCTGGCCCAGTCCTTCGCGCTGATCCCCGGGGTGTCGCGCTCGGGATCGACGATCACCGCCGGCCTCTTCCTCGGCTACTCCCGGGCCGACGCTGCCCGGTTCTCGTTCCTCCTGTCGATCCCGGCGGTCGTGCTGTCGGGGCTCTACCAGCTGAAGGACATCGGCGACGGAGGCGTCGGCGTCGCCCCCACGGTGATCGCGGCGATCGTGTCCTTCGTGGTCGGCTACGCGGCGATCGCCTGGCTGCTGCGGTGGCTGGCCGGTCACAGCATCGTGGTGTTCGTCGTGTACCGGGTGGCGTTGGGGCTGCTCGTGTTCGCACTTCTGGCCACGAACGTCATCGACGCTCGCTGACGACGGTCACCGTGGCGAGCGCCGTCGCCTCGACCACCTCGCCGACCTCGTCGGCGTCGACCGCCACGACCACCGCGTCGTCCTGGACCGCGGTGACCGTGGCGTCGTCGTCGATGCGTCGGGTGGTCGGGCGGCCGGCGGCCAGGCTCGGCTCGTAGGTCGCCCACAGCGACACGCGGTCGCCGACGGTCAGCTGCGGTCGGACGCCCGGCGTGGGCACGGCGATCTCCGGTCGGGCCACCCCGTCGCTCGCGGCCCGCACGGTGGCGCTGGTGACGGGTTCACCGGCGGCGCGGTCGTCGGGAGCGGTGGCCCCGACCGGCATCTCGGCGGGTGACGAGAGCGCCCCGTCGGGCACCAGGCCGACGGGCCACCTCCGGACCTCGACCGCGTCGGCCAGCGGCTCGCCGGCCCGTACGGGGCGGGTCGTGACGAGGACCGGCTCGCCGGCGCCCCAACGGGCCCGGTCGCGCTCGGCGCGACCCACGGCGGCGGCGACGAACGCGGCCAGGGAGATCGAGAGCACGGCGACGACGGCCCACCGGCCGACGCTGCGGGGCGACGCCGGCCGCCGGCGGTGCAGGGGCACCCGGCTGCGGGCGGGGGAGGGGCGTGGACGTCCCACGGAACGCTCCTCGGGAAGGGGAGGGGTCGGTGGGAAGGCGGGGCCGAGGCTAGAGCGCCCCGACGGGTGGCACCAGGGTCAGTCCGAGGACCCCGACGACCCGGAGCCCGAGCTGCTCGCCGCACCCGACGAGCTGGCCGCGGGGGTCGACGAGCCGGTCGACTCCTTGGAGCTGCTCGACGAGCTGGAGGACCCGCCGTCGGACGATCCGCCGCCGGAGGATCCGGCGTCGGAGGATCCCGAGGAGCCCGCGCCGCCGCCGGAACCGGAGCGGCTGTCGGTCTTGTAGAAGCCGCCGCCCTTGAAGGTGATGCCGACGGTGCCGAACACCTTCTTGAGGGTCCCGCCGCACTCGGGACACTCGGTGAGCGAATCGTCGGAGAACGACTGGACGATCTCGAAGCCGTGATCGCAGTCCTTGCAGCGGTACTCGTAGGTCGGCATGGGTCCTCGGGACGAACGGCGTTAGCAGTCGAAGGGGTCGAGTGCCAGTGTAGGGGCGGCCGGGGGGATCCGGTCCAGGTGTGGTCGGGCGGGCGCGACGGATCCGCAGGTCACGTGCGCGAGAATCCCGGACGTGACCACCACCACACATGTCAACAAGGCCGTCATCCCCGCCGCCGGCTTCGGTACCCGGTTCCTGCCCGCCACCAAGGCGCAGGCCAAGGAGATGATGCCGATCGTCGACAAGCCGGTGATCCAGTACATCGTCGAGGAGGCGGTGGCCGCCGGCATCGACGACATCCTGATCATCACCGGCTACACGAAGCGGTCGATCGAGGACCACTTCGACCGGCAGTTCGAGTTGGAGCAGGCGCTCATCGAGACCGGCAAGGACAAGGAGCTCGCCGAGGTGGTCGGCCTGGCGTCGCTCGCCAACATCCACTTCGTCCGCCAGGGCGAGCGACTCGGCCTCGGTCACGCGATCGCCGTCGCCCGGAACCACGTCGGCGACAACCCGTTCGTGGTCATGCTCGGCGACGAGTTCATGGCGCCGCGGACGAACCTGCTCACCGAGATGATCCAGACCCACAGCCAGTACGGGCGGTCGGTCCTCGCGCTCCAGGAGGTCGCCGAGGACGAGATCTCCCGGTACGGCTGTGCCAAGCCCGAGCGCATCTCCGACAGGCTCATCCAGATCCTCGACATCGTGGAGAAGCCGCAGCCGTCGGAGGCACCGTCGAACCTCGCGGTCATGGGTCGCTACGTCTTCACCCCCGAGATCTTCGACAAGCTCGAGCAGGTCCAGCCGGGGGTGGGTGGCGAGATCCAGCTCACCGACGCCATCGCCATGCTGCTGGCCGACCAGGCCGTCTACGGCGTGACCTTCGACGGCGGCCGCTACGACACCGGCACCGTGCCCGCCTACCTGGAGACCATCGTCGAGCTCGCGCTCGAACGCGAGTCCCTGCGCGAGGAGTTCGGCGACTTCCTGATCGAGGCGCTCCAGCGCCACGGCCGCCTCTGAGGTCCCGGCCCGTCCGGCGCTCCTAGACTTCGCCCATGCCCGAACGCCTCACACACCTCGACCCGCTCGGCCGGGCGCGCATGGTCGACGTCTCGCCGAAGGAACCCTCGCCCCGGCGGGCGGTCGCGAAGGGTCGGGTCTACATGCAGCCCGAGACCACGGCACTCGTCGCCCGTGGCTCGATCGGCAAGGGCGACGTGCTCAACGTGGCCCGGGTGGCGGGCATCCAGGCCGCCAAGCGCACCGCCGACCTGATCCCCCTGTGCCACCCGCTGCTGGTCGGGTCGGTGCTGGTCAACTTCAACATCGAGGACACGTTCGTCGAGATCGAGGCCCACGTGGACACCGTCGACCGCACCGGCGTCGAGATGGAGGCGCTCACCGCCTGCTCGGTCGCCGCGCTCACGATCTACGACATGTGCAAGTCGGCGGACCGCTCGATGACCATCGGCGACATCGCGCTCTGGGAGAAGACCGGCGGTCGGTCCGGCACCTACCGCCGGACGGCCTCCGAACCGGAGCTCGACCTCGGCCTCTGACGGCCTCCGGCGGGATGGCGACCGGCCACGTGAACGTGGTCACGTGGGGCGTTCCCGAAGGTGCACGGCGCGCGGGTTCGTAGTAGAACCGTAACAACCGACGCCTCCCCGTCACCTGACGATCATCGTCGGGGGTCCGCGGGGTGGTGGCACCCAGCTCTCCCCGATGCCGAACGTGCTCCTCGCCCCATCCACCTGCCGCACCGGCGAGATGGGTACGTTCGGTGGAACGACGAAGGCAGGACAGGAACGCCCATGAACCTCCTCCTCCTCTCCATCGCAGTCGCCTGGGTCGGTGTCGGCGCCCACGCCCTGCTGCGACGGCACCGCAACGGTCGTCCGCACAACTCGGTGCTGTCGTTCCGTGAGCAGCTGTCGACCCTCGAGCGGGCGGCGCCGGGTTCGATGCTGCGGGCCGGAGGTGACTCGTCCGCCTCGGGGGTCGTGCCGATCCTGCCGCCCGTCACGTCGTCGGTGCGCCGTCGTCGCGAGGTGCTCGTGGGGCTCCTCGGCGCCACCGCCTTCACCTTCCTGCTCTTCCTGGTCGCCGGCGGCGCCTTCACCGGCTTCCTGTTCGTGGTCTCCGCCGGCGCCCTCGGCGCCTACGTCTACGCGCTGCGCCAGATGCAGCTCCGCAAGTTGGAGCGCTCGGCGAAGGTCCGGGCCCTGCCCCTTCCCGCGGTGGCCGACGCCGCCGCGCCGGCCCTCGCCGGGCTGCCGCAGGCTGCCACCAACTGATCCTGGAGGCCCTCGGCCCGCTGCCGAAAACCTCAGCGATCGGCGCCCGGAGGCGCCGATCGCTCGGTTTGCTCCAGGGGGAGGGGGAGCAGATCTCGGTGTGGGGTCGATCAGCAGGTCTGGATGAAGACCTGCACGGTGTAGACCCGGCCGTCCTTCTTGGCGAACCCGGTGCCGACGGCGTTCCAGCGGCGGCTCAGGATGTTCGCCCGGTGGCCCGAGGAGCGCATGTAGGCGTCCTCGATGGCGGCGACGCTGGAGCCGTAGCCGACGTTCTCGCCGAGGGCGCACCAGCGTGAGTTGATCCCGTCGGGCAGGTTGGAGTGGGAGAGCCGACCGTCCCGGGCCAGCTTCTCGGCCCAGGCCTGGGCCTTCTTGGTGGCGTCGTAGTGGGACGGCAGGTTCCACAGCCCGGCACCGCGGCGGTCCCGGTTCATCTCGTCCTTCACCACCCACTGCTGATGGGTGATGGTCACCTTGGCCGGTTCGCAGGCCGTGGAGGTCAGCGCGGCGGCCGCCGCGACCACGGCAAGACCGAGTCGCAGGCGACGGACGGTGGTGGATGGGGAGAGCATGTACTGCATCTCGACACCTTTCCGCCCTCTCTTGAGCGCCCAGCGTGCGGGACTCGGGGAATGGGTCGAACGGCCTAGGCGTTTCGCGCCCAGCGTGAGGAGCCTCGGATCCGGCGCACGATCCGAGCGCACCGTTCGGCACGTTCGGCGAGGCCCTTCGCGTTGGCTTCGCGCCTGGGTGTCCGCGCTAGGGTGAGGCTCCCGTTTCGGGGGTGTAGCTCAGTTGGTAGAGCGCTTCGGTCGCATCGAAGAGGCCAGGGGTTCGATTCCCCTCACCTCCACAACACCACGGTGCGGGAGCTGTCAGGCGGGGGCGGGGACCTCGTCGGCGCCGATGTCGCACGCGGCGACGCCGTCCCCGTCGCTGTCGACGGGGCGGGGCGTGCCGAGTCGGTCGACGTCGCCCGGCGCTCCGCAGCCGGCGGTTCCCAGTGGGATGGTGTCGACCGGTGGGACCTGCCCAGGGAGGTCCGGAACGTCGCCGATGGAGGTCAGGCCTTGGCACGTCCCGTCCCAGGCCGCGTTGTAGCCGAGAGATTCGACAGGCTCGCCGGCGCACGCCGGCGCCAGCCCGGGCGGGACGCGGCCGACGCCCGGCGCGAGGATCGCGGTGCTGCGCAGGATGCTTCGGGCGCCCGGTGCCGTCGAGAGGATGGAGGGAGCGAGGTAGCTGATCGCGGTGACGTGGTCCAGCACCACGAGTCCTTCGTTCTGCACCGCCTCCGCGGAGAACCCGGCGACGTACGAGTTCGCGACGACCGCCTGACCTCCGGCGTCGACGTGCACCAGGGGGAACGAGGTCTCACTCCGGACGGTGCTCCGGACGAGCAGCAACGAGCCGTCGACGAGGAAACCCGGGCTGGAGGTGCTCTGGTTGTCCAGCGCGCGGATCGTCATGCCCTCGATCGCGAGCTGCGCGCCCGGCGCGATGTGGACGGGGCCACCGAAGACCACGCCTTCGGTGAGGATGTCGGGAGGTTGTGGCCCGAGGTAGACGATCCGCATCGCGCCCGTCACCTCGATGCCCGCGAAGAGCCCCGCAGGGGGAAGGCCAGGTGTGCCCGGCTCCACCTCGATGCGGGTCGGGTTGGTGGGGTCGGAGCTGGCGTTCGCCTCGTCGATCGCAGCGCGCAACGAGCAGTCGCCCGCGCCGACCGTGATCTCGCACACGCCGTCGCCCGGGTTCGCGTCGCCGGGGACCTGTCCGCCGGCGTCGGGCTCCTCGTCGGCGACGTTGACGGTCAACACGGGCGGCGGCGGCTTCGTGTCGCACGCCGCGGCGAAGGTGCTCGCCAGCAGTGCGGCCACCACGACGGTGAGCCGACCGAGCCGTCCTCTCACGAACACCCCGCCATCGTGACACGAACGCCTCGGTTGTGCTGCGCCGATGAGGACGCGGCGGATGGTTCTGCCGGGAGGGCTGTGCCGTCGGCGGTGGCGGAGGGCCCCGCACAGATGGGGTCGGACCCCAACTGTGCGCACGTGGAGAGTCTCGCCCGGGTCGAAGAACGCACAGTTGGGGTCCGACCCCATCTGTGCATCTGTGCCCAGCTGGTCGGGACTGATGCGTCGGTATCGCCGATCGATGCCGTGGCGCTTCAGGATCTCGCTCACCGTTCGACGGTGAAAGGAGAACCGAGCCGCCAGCTCGATGAGCGTCACCCATTCCGGTAGGCCTGCACCAGTCTTGCCTGGTCAGCGGCACCGAGCCGGGTCTGACGTTGACGAACCCCTCGGTCCTTTTTCGGAGCTTCGGAAGGACACCGAGCGAGCACGGACCGCAGCTTCTCCAGGGCACCAGGCATCGCGGTCCACCTCGGCACCCGTGTGCTCAAGGGCATCGATGAGCCCTGCCACCTCTATGTGATCGTCCCTCGCTCCGCCGAGTGACCCGGGGTGGGCCGGTGGCGCGCGCGTGGAGCAACCGTCACGCACCTGGTTCGCCGGCCCGCGTGGTGGCCAGAGCACGAGATGACGCCGAAGGAGTCGGATGGCCCTTCAGGATCGATGCTGACGTGCCGATCGGCTCCCGGTGGAACGAGAAGGAGCCGGAGTGCCCGGCGTGGTCGGGCCGCAGGAAGACACGGGTTGGTTCGCGACGAACCTCCAGCACCTGAGCGACATGGTGCTCGTGATCTCGGCCGACACGACCATCGTCTGGGGCAACGAGGCCATCGAGCACACCATGGGGTGGCGCCACGACGAGTTCGTCGGACGCTCGTTCGCCGAGTTCCTGCACCCCGACGACCTCGAGCGGGCCTCGGAGGTGGCGGCGCTCGTCGGCCAGGAGGTGTTCGTCGAGGACTCGGTGCGGCCGGCGCTCTACCGGATCCGCAACCGTGACGGCGAGTGGGTGCACCTCGAGCTCAACTCGTCGAAGGGGCCGACGCCCGACGGCCACCTCATCGTGGTCTGCCGGTTCACCGGCGACCTCGTCTACAGCACGCAGCTCCTCGAAGCGGTCACCCGTGGTGCCTCGGTGGAGGAGCAGGTGGCGGCCACGCTCGACCTCGGTCGGTGGCGCTACCCGCAGCAGGGCTACGTGATCGTGCACCGCGTCGACCACGGCTACACCGCCGTGGCCGGTCCCGGCGTGCCGCCCGACCTCGTGGGACCCGACTCACCGCTCGGCGACCTGCCGTGGCGCAAGGCGCTCGAGGTCGGCGCCACCCTCGAGGTGGACGACCTGGTCGACGGCATGGACCGGTCCCACCTCATCTCCGACGAGCTGGTCGCGGTGGCGACCGCGGCGGGCTTCGCGGGCTTCCTCGCCGTGCCGATCCCCGACGACGGCTACGCCGAGGACGCGGCGATCGTCGTGTGGTCCCGTCGGGCCGGGTCTGCCCTCGCCGGCCACCGGTACGCCATCGAGACCATGGCGCAGGCCCTGACGCTCGTCTTCCAGCAGCGGGCGCACCGGCTCAAGCTGGAGCGGGCCGCGTTCACCGACCAACTCACCGGGCTGCCGTCGCGCCGTCGCTTCCTGACCCTGCTCGCCGAGGCCGACGCCGAGCGCCCGGCCGGTTCGGGTCCCGTCGCCCTCTACATCGACCTCGACGACTTCAAGTCGGTCAACGACCGGTACGGCCACGGGATCGGCGACCACGTGCTGGCCGCAGCGGCCGGGCGGGTCGCGGCCGCGTTGCCGCCGGGCACGATCGTCGGACGGCTCGGGGGCGACGAGTTCGGCATCCTGTGCGCGGCCGGGACGACGGCCGCCGAGGCCCACGCGCTCACGTCCCGCATCGCCGACGCGCTGGCCCGGCCCATCGCCCACGAGCAGGGTCGGGTGGTGGTCGGCGCCACCATCGGGCTCCACGTCGGCGACGGCGCGCAGTCCGCGCTGGTCGCGCTCGACCTGGCCGACCAGTCGCTGCTGGTGGCCAAGGCCGATCGAAAGGACCCCACGGTCGGCGCCTGACCCCCGACCGTGCGCGGCTACGGTGACCGGCGAGAACCGGTTCCAATCCCGCTGGGGGTCAGAGATGCGAGTGGTGGTCGACTTCGACCTGTGCGAGAGCAACGCCGTGTGCATGGGCATCGCGCCCGAGGTGTTCGAGGTGCGCGACGACGACTTCCTGTACGTGTTGCAGGAGGAACCGCCGCCGGAGCTCTGGGACCGTGTCCGCGACGCCGCGGCCCGCTGCCCGAAGCAGGCGATCACGCTCGAGGGCTGACCGCTGGATCGCATCGTCGTCGTCGGCGCGTCCCTCGCCGGGCTGCGGGCCGCCGAGACCCTCCGGGCCGAGGGGTTCACGGGCTCGCTGACCCTCGTCGGCGACGAACCCCATCGCCCTTACGACCGTCCACCGCTGTCGAAGCAGGTGCTCACCGGCGAGTGGGAGCCGGCGCGCACGGCGCTGCCCTCGGGCACCGACGAGCGCCTCGACCTCGACTGGGAGCTCGGCGTCCGGGCCACCGGCCTTGACCTCGACGAGCAGGTCGTCCGCCTCGACGACGGGCGCGAGCTCTTCTACGACGGCCTGATCATCGCCACCGGTGCGTCGCCGCGTCGGCTCCCCGGCACCGAGGACCTCGCCGGCGTGTTCACGCTGCGCACCCTCGACGACGTCGCCGCCATCCGAGCGGCGATCGACGCCGGTGCCCGCCGGGTGGTCGTGGTCGGTGCCGGCTTCATCGGCGCCGAGGTCGCGGCGTCGTGCCGCGAGCAGGGCCTCGACGTCACGATGGTCGAACCGCTCCCGCAACCGCTCAGCCGCGTGCTCGGCGAGCGGGTGGGCGCGGTGATCGCCGATCTGCACCGGGCCCACGGGGTCGACGTGCGCCTCGGGGTGGGGGTGGAGGGCATCGAGGGCGACGGCCGGGTCGAGCGGGTGGCGCTGGCCGACGGATCGACCGTCGACGCCGACCTCGTGGTGGTCGGGATCGGGGTCGTGCCCAACACCGGGTGGTTGGAGGGGAGCGGGCTCGAGCTCGAGGACGGGGTCGTGTGCGACGAGACGACGCTGGCGGCGCCCGGGGTGGTGGCGGCGGGCGACGTGGCCCGCTGGCCGAACGCCCGGTTCGGCGAGACCATGCGCGTCGAGCACTGGGAGCACGCCCTGGACATGGCGATGCACGCGGCCCGCCGGCTGCTGGCGTGGGGTGAAGGGGTGACTGACGTCGCCGCCTTCGCCTACGAGCCGGTCCCGTGGTTCTGGAGCGACCAGTACGACCGCAAGATCCAGCTCGCCGGTCGCCCGGGCCCAGACGACGAGATGGTGGTGATCGCCGGCGCGCTCGACGACGAGCGCTTCTGCGTCGCCTACGGCCGCGACGAGCGCGTCACCGCCGTGCTGGCGGTGAACATGGCCGCCCGGGTCGTGCGCTACCGGCGGGCGCTGGCCGACGGCCTCACCTGGTCGCAGGTCCTGGAGGACGCCGCCGCGTCGGGTTCGTGACCGCCGATCCCGGTTCCGAGGCGGTCGAGGTCGTCGACGGCGACGGGGTCGTCGTGAGGATCGCCAGCCGGGCCGAGATGCGGCGGGACCGCTTGCGCCACCGCTGCACCTACATCGTCGTGGTCGACGCCGAGGATCGCGTGGTGGTGCACCGCCGCGCCGCGTGGAAGGACGTGTGGCCCGACCGCTGGGACCTGGCGTTCGGTGGCGTCGCGGGAGTCGGTGAGCGGTGGGAGGTGGCGGCCGCCCGGGAACTGGCCGAGGAGGCCGGGGTGACCGTGGAGCCCGCGGCGTTGGAGGCGCTGGGGGGCGGGACCTACGAGGACGACTCGGTGGCCGTGGTGGGCGAGGTCTACCTCGTGCGCCATGACGGGCCGTTCACGTTCCCCGACGGTGAGGTGGTGGACCACCGCCGGGTGCCGAGGGACGAGGTCGTGGCGTGGATCACCGCCCGGCCGCACACACCGGACTCGGTGGTGCTGTACCGGGCGGTGACCGGTCAGGCCTGAGCGCCGGAGCGCTCGGCGATGGCGCGGTGGACCTCTTCCATGTCGAGGTCCCGGGCCTGGCTGATCAGGTCGTCGAGCGACGCCGCGGGCAGCGCGCCGGGCTGGGCGAACACCAGCACCTTCTCGCGGAAGACCATCAGCGTCGGGATCGACTGGATCCCGAACTGGGCGGCGAGGCCCTGCTCGGCCTCGGTGTCGACCTTGGCGAAGATGATGTCGGGGTTCTTGGTGGAGGCCTCGTCGAAGATGGGGGCGAACATGCGGCACGGGCCGCACCAGGACGCCCACCAGTCGACGAGGACGATGTCGTTGTCGGTGACGGTCTGCTCGAAGGTGGCTTCGGTGAGATCGACGGTGCTCATCGGTCGGCTCCTGGGTCGATGTGGTTCGTGGGGACGAAGGTTCCAACCGTCATACCTCACGGGGTATTCCGCGGGACGCGGGTTGTGGCGCCGCCGTCGGCCATATACCCTATGGGGTATGTGTTCCCGTGTTGAGTGCCCCACCTGCCACCGTCCCACCTTCGCCGGCTGCGGCCGCCACGTCGAGCAGGTGCTCGGCGACGTGCCCCGCGACCAGCGCTGCCGCTGCGCCGAGCAGACCTCGGCCGCCCCGGCGTCCGCGCCCCGCTCCGGCGGGCTGTTCGGCCGACTCCGCAGCCGAACCTGACGCCCGCCCCCGCCGTCTAGGGTGCGGCCCGTTCGACGGACGAACGGGGGAGCGCAACCGTGACGACGACCATCCTCGCCGCGCTGGCGGCGGTCTTCGCGCTCACCGACTGGTGGGCGACCTGGGAGGGCCGCCGTCGGGTCCGCTACGTGACCAAGCCGGCCGTCCTGGCCCTGCTGGTCGTCATCGCTGCGACGATCGAGCCGTTCGACGACACCGTCCGCACGTGGATGGTCGTCGGGCTCGTGCTGTCGCTGCTCGGTGACATCTTCCTGCTCGGCGACGGCAAGGGCCCGTTCATCGGCGGGCTGGCGTCGTTCCTGCTCGGCCACGTCGCCTACGTCGTCGCCATGCAGCAGGCGCCGCGCTCGGTGCCCTGGACCCTCGTCGGCCTGGTCGTCGTCCTGGTGTCGGTGGCCACCGTCGGCCGTCGCATCGTGGCCGGGGTCGGCGATCTCGGCGAGAAGGAGCTGGTGCCGGCCGTCGTCGCCTACCTGGTCGTGATCTCGGCCATGGTCGTGAGCGCCTTCGGCACGATGGCCCCGTGGGCGATCGCGGGGGCGATGCTGTTCTACGCGTCCGACGCGACGCTGGCCTGGAACCGGTTCCTCGAGGAACGCCGGTTCGGGCCGCTGGCGGTGATGGTGACGTACCACCTCGGCCAGGCCGGGCTGGTCGCCTGGCTCGTCACCGGCTGACCGCGACGGGGTCCCAGGCGAGGGCGAAGCACCGCGAGGTGAGCGGCCCGGGCCCGGCGAAGCGCCACGCGCCGAGCGCGGCCCGCCGGGTGCGATCGGTCCAGGCGAGCACGTCGGGGGGCGAGATGCGCCGCACGAGCTGGCGGACGCCGCCCTCGTGGACCGTGTAGCCGGCCCAGACGCCCGGGTAGTCCTTGGTCGCGCCGACCTGGGTGGCGGTGATGCCGGCGTGGCGGGTGCGGCGGCTGCGGTGGGTGTGCCCGCTCGACACCAGCGTCCGGGGGTGCACCTCGGCGATCCGTCGGAGGAGGGTGACGGCGTCGGCGCGGTCGATGCCGCGGGGCCACCCCTCCTGCCCGTACCACTCGTGGAGCTGGTGGTGCAGGAACAGCAGCACCGTCGCGGCCGGGTCGGCCTCGGCCACGACGTCGAGGACGTCGTCGAGCACCGGCGCAAGGTTCCCCCGGTTGCGGCCGCTGGTGGTGGTGTCGGCGAGCACCAGGCGGGTGCCGGGCAGGTCCCGCACCGTGAGCGGCAGGGCCAGCGACAGGCCGAACGCGACCGCGGCGTCCTCCGGGGCGAGGCTGGCGGCCACCAGCGGGTGGTCCCGGTCGTGGTTGCCGGGGAGCGCGTCGACCGGCACCGGGCAGTCGGCGACCAGGCCGGCCCACGCCCGCCACTGCTCGACCTGGCCGTGGTTGGTGAGGTCGCCCTTGCCGACGAGGTGCTCGGCGCCCCACGCGGTGGCCTCGACGATCGCCGCCCTCGCACAGCGGATCGGGTGGGGGTCGAGATCGCCGGGGTCCTCGACGATCGTGCCGAGGTGGCCGAAGCCCTTGGCGCCGAGGTGGAGGTCGCTGATCGTGGCGACGCGCGCGAGCGGTGGCCCGGGCAGCACCGGATCGGTGCGGAACGGCACCGGCGCGATCGCCTCGTCACGGTGGCGCAGCAGGACCTCGCCGTCGGTGTCGGGCGGGAGCCGGTCGAGCACCACCGCGCCCGGCCGACCGGCGGGATCGACCTCGACGACCGTCGGCGCGGCGAGCACCGAACCGGTGGCATCGACCGCGGTGAGGGTCAGCTCCCCGGGCGCCAGCCCACGCCACACCAGTTGCACCGACGTGTCGTCGACGGCGAAGAGCCGTGCCGGGCCACGACGGGGCGCCACGTCAGGCGATGACCGCGGCCAGCTCGGCCGGGATGCGTTCGGCCATGGCCACCGAGACCCACATGCGCTCGACGTGCTGGCGGATCACCTGCTCGCCCTGGGGCACCGGGTGCTCGGCCAGGAACGCTGCGACCCGTTCGGCGAGGGCGCGGTCGCCGAACGTGCGGACGCCCTCGAGCATCCGTGGGACCGAAGCGGACGGGAACCGTTCGTTCAGCGTGGTCCAGTGCTCCTCGACGAAGGCCCACACCTGGTCGGCCGCGGTGCGGTTCGACAGCGCGCGGCGGAGCAGGAACAGGCCGTCCTGGGTGCGGATCTCGTCGGTGAGCACGAGGTCGCAGAAGCGCATGACGAGCGCGGGGTCCTCGGCGTCGGCCAGCGCACCCTGATGTCGGAGGCGGTCCTGGGCGGTGGTGGCCTCGTTCGCCCGGCGGCGCAGCTCCTCCCACGTGGCCTCGTCGGCCCGGGAGGCCACGATGCGCACGGCCGCGTCGGCCAGGTCGGCATCGACGTCGGCCACCGGGCCGTCGGCCGCGGCCGCGAAGCGGTCACGGGCGAGGTCGACCTGGTGGCGGTCGTCGCCCTGGAGCACCGACGCCAGCGTGAGGGTGGCCCGGAGGGCGGTGACGAGGTCGCCCTCGCCGTCGACCCGGGTCGGCCCCAGCCGGTGCAGGGCCGGACCGAGCAGGGCGCGGGACCAGGCTTGGAGATCGGCGCGGGACCCGTCGCCGACGAGGCGGTCGAGCGAGGCCAGCACGGCGATCATCCGCTTCCACACCGCGAGGTCGTCGTCGCCGCCGAGCGACCGCAGCACGTCGGTCACCCGGGCGACCGAGCCCCGACCGGCGAGGAGCAGCGCCCACTCGTCCTCGACCAGGCCGTACCGCTCGATCGGCGAGAGCGCGGCGAGCGCGCGGCCGCCGACGGCGGCCAGGTCGGCGTTGGAGAGCTCGACCCGGTAGAAGCCGTTGCCCTCGTGGTTGCCGACCACCCAGTCGACCGGGCCTTCGAGCTCGACGCGCCCCTCGGGGCCGTCGAGCAGCACGCGGGTGGTGGACGTCGCGTCGCCGGCGCCGGTGCGGACGACGACCGGCACGGCCCGGTCGTCCTCGGTCGGCGAGGTGACGCCGGCCGCGGGGTCGGGCCGGTAGCCGAAGCGCTGCTGGCGCAGCACGAGGGCGTCACCGTCCCGCTCGACCGACACCACGGGGTGGCCGGGGCGGAAGATCCACGTGTCCATGATCGAGCGCACCGGTTCGCCGGTGGCCTCCTCGATGGCGTCCCACAGGTCGGTGGTGGCCGTGTTCCCGTAGGCGTGGGTGCGCAGGTAGTGGCGGATGCCGGCCTGGAAGCGGTCCTCACCCAGGTACTGCTGGAGCATCCGGACGACCGACGCGCCCTTCTCGTAGGTGAGCACGTCGAACATGCCCTCGGCGTCCTCCGCGGTGACGACCTCGTACTCGATGGGACGGGTGGTGCTCAGCGAGTCGGTGTCGAACGCCATCGACCGGGCGATGCCGAAGTCGACCCACCGCTGCCACTTCGGGCGGAACGCGTCGGTCGTCATCATCTCCATGAACGTGGCGAACGCCTCGTTGAGCCAGATGCCCTCCCACCACTGCATGGTCACCAGGTCGCCGAACCACATGTGGGCCAGCTCGTGGGCGATCACGTCGACGACGTTCTGGAGCTCGGCCTGGGTGGCCCGCTCCTCGTCGACGAGCAGGAGCGTCTCCCGGAAGGTGATGCAGCCGAGGTTCTCCATGGCACCGAACGAGAAGTCGGGCACGGCGACGAGGTCGACCTTGTCGCCCGGGTAGGCGATGTCGTACCAGTCGGCGAGGTAGCGCAGCGCGAACGCCCCGACCTCCAGCGCGAACCCGGTGAGGTGGCCCCGGCCGATCGGCGCGACGACCCGGAGCGGCACGCCGTCGACGTCGACCGGCTCGGTGGCCTCCAGCGGCCCGACCACCATCGCCACCAGGTAGGTCGACATCGACATGGTGGTGGCGAAGCGGACGAGCTTGTCGCCGCCCTCGACCCGCTCGACGCTCGTGTCGGTGGCGTTGGACACCGCGAACAGGTCCTCGGCGATCCGCATCGTGATCGCGTAGGTCGCCTTCCACGCCGGCTCGTCCCAGCAGGGGAAGGCCCGGCGGGCGTGGGTCGACTCGAACTGGGTGCAGGCCAGCGTGCGCTCGACGCCGTGGTCGTCGGTGTAGGTGGACCGGTAGAAGCCGACCAGCTTGTCGTTGAGCTCACCGGCGAAGCGCAGGCGCAGCGTCCAGTCGCCCGACTCGATGGTCGTGCCGGCGTCGAGCGTGGCGGTCTCGGTGGCGGCGTCGAACGACGGTTCGAGCGCGACCCGCTCGCCCTTGCGCTCCAGCGCGGCGTCGACGATGTCGAGGTCGAGGGCGTGCAGCACGATCTCGTCGACCGGCTCGTGGACCGTGACCTCGACGTCGGCCGAGCCGGTGAACGTGGCGTCCTCGAGGCGGGGGTGGAACCAGAGGTCGTAGTGGTGCGGCGTCACCGTCGTCGGCAGGCGGTTCGGGTCACGATCGGTCACTGGGGGCTCCACGGCACGGGTTCGGGGGCGGGAGGCCGAGGCTACCGAGGTGGGCGGCCCCGCTCGGGACGTCCGCCGCGGCCCGGTGCGGTCCGCTGACCTAACCTCGCTCCCTTGTGAACGACGCACAGCCGCCATCCACCGCCGATTTCGACGTCCTCGGCATCGGCAACGCCCTCGTCGACGTGCTCAGCACCGAGGCCGAGGACTTCATCGCCACCTACGGCCTCGTCAAGGGGGCCATGACGCTGATCGACACCGATCGGGCCGAGGAGCTCTACGCGGCCATGGGGTCGAAGACCGAGATGTCGGGCGGTTCGGCGGCCAACACGCTGTCGGGCGTCGCCTCCTTCGGCGGGCGGGCGGCCTACACGGGGCGGGTGCGCGACGACGGCCTCGGCAAGGCGTTCGCCCACGACCTCAACTCGCTCGGGGTCCACTTCTCCTCGCGGAAGGCACCGGACGGGGATCCCACGGGCCGCTGCATGATCGTCGTGACCCCCGACGGCGAGCGGACCATGAACACCTACCTCGGGGCATCGGCCACCCTCGGCGTCGACGACCTGGACCACGACCTCATCGGTCGGTCCACCGTCACGTTCCTCGAGGGCTACCTCTTCGACCGCGACGAGGCGAAGGACGCGTTCCGCAAGGCCGCGGAGGCCGCCCACGCCGCCGGCCGCAAGGTGGCGCTCACCCTGTCCGACGGCTTCTGCGTCGATCGCCACCGCGACGACTTCCTCGCCCTCGTTGACCACGGCATCGACATCCTGTTCGCCAACGAGGACGAGATCACCAAGCTCTACGGCGCGGCGACCTTCGAGGAGGGCGTCGCCGAGGTGCGTGGCCGCTGCGAGATCGCCGCGGTCACCCGGGGTGCGGCGGGCTCGGTGATCGTGGCCGGCGACGAGACGATCGAGGTGGCCGCGCAGCCGGTGCCCCACCTGGTCGACACGACCGGTGCCGGCGACCTCTACGCGGCGGGGTTCCTGTACGGCCTCACCTCCGGCCGCCCGCTCCCCGAGTGCGGCCGGCTCGGGTCGATGGCCGCGTCGGCGGTGATCGGCCACATGGGTCCGCGGCCCGGGATGTCGCTGGCCCAGATGATCGAGGCGGCGCCCTGACCGCGGGTCACCCCGACCCGGTCGGCCGGCCCTTCGACGCCGCCGACGCGTCGGCACGGGCGCTCGCGGGTGCGACGGGGATCCGCAGCCACGACGTCGCCGTCGTGCTCGGTTCGGGATGGCGGACCGCCGCCGCCCGGATGGGGGAGGTCGTGGCCGAGGTGCCCATGGTCGAGCTCGGCGGGTTCCCGGAGGCATCGGTCGCCGGGCACGGCGACACGGTCCGCTCGATCCGCAACGGCGACCGTCGGATCCTGGCGTTCATGGGTCGGGTCCACCTCTACGAGGGCCACCACCCGAACGTCGTGGCCCACGGGATCCGCACGGCGGTGCGCGCCGGGTGCCGGACCGTCGTGCTGACGAACGCGGCGGGCGGGCTGCGCCCGGGGATGACCGCCGGACAGCCGGTGCTCGTCTCCGACCACATCAACCTCACCGGCCACACGCCGCTGCTCGGCCCGAACGACGACCGGCTCGGACCCCGCTTCCCGGACATGACCACGGCGTACTCGCCCCGGCTGCGGGCGCTGGCCCGGGCCATCGACCCGGACCTCGAGGAGGCCGTCTACCTCGGTCTCGCCGGGCCCACCTACGAGACCCCCGCCGAGGTCCGCATGGTCGCGGCCATGGGCGGGGAGCTGGTCGGCATGTCCACGGTGCTCGAGGCCATCGCCGCCGTCCACGCCGGGGCCGAGGTGCTCGCGGTGTCGCTGGTGACCAACCTCGCTGCGGGGCTCGGTGACGACGCGCTCGACCACGACGACGTGCTCGCGGTCGCGGCGCGGTCCGCCGAGCGCATGGGCGGCCTGATCGCCGACGTGGTCGGCCGGATCTGATGTCGGACCCGGCTCCGCTCCTCGAGCGCGCCCGGGACTGGCTGGCCGACGACCCCGACCCGATCACCCGCGACGAGCTCGCTGCGGTGATCGACGCGGCCGTGGTCGGCGACCACGAAGCGGTCGCCGACCTCTCGGACCGCTTCGCGGGGATGCTCCGGTTCGGGACCGCGGGCCTGCGCGGCGCGATTGGCGCCGGCCCCAACCGCATGAACCTCGCGGTGGTGATCCGGGCCGCGGCCGGCATCGCCCGCTGGATCCGCGACACCGATCCCGAGCGGGGGCCCCGCCGGGGGGTCGCGGTGTGCTTCGACGCCCGCCACCGGTCCCGCGACTTCGCCGAGGCCACCGCCGAGGTGCTCGCCGCCGCCGGGGTGCGGGCCATGGTGCTGCCCGGACCGCTCCCGACGCCGGTGCTCGCGTTCGCGGTGCGCCACCTGGACGCGGCCGCGGGCGTCATGGTCACCGCCAGCCACAACCCGCCGGCCGACAACGGCTACAAGGTGTACGACGGGTCCGGGCGCCAGATCGTGGCCCCGGTCGACGCCCTGATCGCCACCGCCATCGAGGGCATCGATCGGGTGTCGGCGGTCGGCCGGGCCGGGCCCGACGACCCCGACATCGTGCGGCTCGGTCCCGAGGTGGTCGACGCGTACGTCGCCGGCGCCGCCGCGGTCGGACGGCTGCCGGACCGGCGGTCGGTCCGCATCGCCTACACCGCCATGCACGGCGTGGGTGCGGCGACGTTCCGTCGCGTGCTGGCCACGGCCGGCTTCGACCCGCCGGCCGAGGTCGTCGAACAGGTGGAGCCCGATCCCGACTTCCGGACCGTGCCCTTCCCGAACCCCGAGGAGCCCGGCGCGCTCGACCTCGGGCTCGCGCTGGCCTCGGCGTCGGGCTCCGACGTGCTCGTGGCCCACGACCCCGACGCCGACCGGCTCGGGATCGCGGTCCCCGACCCTGTGCGCGGATCGCACACCTCCGTCGGTGGTTGGCGGGTGCTCTCGGGTGACGAGATCGGGGCGCTGCTGGCCGCCCACCTGCTGGCCCACGGCGGCTTCGCCGATGGTGCGGTGCTGGCCAGCACGATCGTCTCCTCGACGCTGCTCGGACGCATGGCCGCCGCGGCCGGACTGCCGTTCCGCGAGACCCTCACCGGCTTCAAGTGGATCACCCGCGCGCCCGACCCCGCGGCCGGCGAGCGGCTCGGCTTCGGCTACGAGGAGGCGCTGGGCTTCTGCGTCGGCGACCTGGTGGCCGACAAGGACGGGATCACCGCGGCGGTCGTGTTCGCCGAGTCGGTCGCCGCCCTCGCCGCCGAGGGTCGCACGGTCCTCGACGTGCTCGACGACCTCGCCCGGGTGCACGGCGTCCACCTGACGGGCCAGTGGTCGTCCCGGGTCGAGGGCGCCGACGCCATGGCCCGCCTCGGTGTCCTCATGGACGGCCTGCGGGCCGAACCGCCCGCGGCGCTGGCCGGACGATCGGTGACGGCGGTGGACGACCTCGTGGCCGGCGACGCGGCGCGGGGCCTGCCGCCCAGCGACGTGCTCGTGCTCCACATGGCGGGCGCCCGGATCGTGGTCCGTCCGAGCGGCACCGAGCCCAAGCTCAAGTGCTACGTCGAGGTCGTCGAACCGGCGGGCGAGGATCTGGGCGTCGCCCGGGACCGGGCCGCCGCCGCCCTTGCGGCTCTGACCGAGGCGATCGCCGCCCGCCTCACCTGACCCCGGCTTCGACTGCGCTCGCTGGCGCTCGCTCCGCTCGACCGACAGGGCTGTTCCTTGAGCGGAACGGAGCGCCAGCGGAGTGGAGTCGAAAGGCCCTCAGGCGGTGCCGAAGAGGCGGTCGCCGGCGTCGCCCAGACCGGGGACGATGTAGGCCTGCTCGTTCAGGTGGTCGTCGATCGACCCCACCACGAGCTCGTCGGCGAGGCCGGACCGGTCGAGCGCGGCGACGCCTTCGGGCGCGGCCAGCACGCAGACGCACACCAGCCGGCCGGGGTTGCGGTCCCGCAGGATGTTGCAGGTGTGCGTGAGCGATCCGCCGGTGGCCAGCATCGGATCCAGGACGAGGAGATCGCGCCCACCGAGGTCGGCCGGCACCGAGTTCATGTACGGCTCGGGCTCGAAGGTCTCCTCGTTGCGGGCGACGCCGATGAAGCCGGTCGGCGAGTCCGGCAGCAGCCGCAGCACTCCGGGCAGGAGCCCGAGGCCGGCCCGCAGGACGGGCACGGCCATCGGGGGCTCGGCGACGCGGGTGCCGGTGGTGGTCGTGAGCGGCGTGGTCACGTCGATCGTCTCGGTCCGGAGCGACCGCGTGGCCTCGTAGACCAGGAGGAAGGCGAGATCGTCCATGGCGGCCCGGAACGCCGTGCGGTCGGTGTCACGGTCGCGCAACGTGGTGAGCGCCTGTCGGACGAGGGGATGGTCGACGACGGTGATCTGCACGGTCCCATGATGACCGAGCCGGGTGCCGCCGCGGTGGCAGCATGCGGGCATGGAGCGCGCCGAACTGGCCCGGATGATCGATCACACCCTGCTGGCCCCGGAGACGACCCCGGGCCAGATCGCGATGTTCTGCGCCGAGGCGACCGAGCTGGGCGTCGGGGCGGTGTGCGTGTCGCCGAACCAGCTGCCGTTGCCGGCGGACTCGTTGCCCGACGGGGTGGCGGTGGCGACGGTGATCGGCTTCCCGTCGGGCGCGCACCGGTCGGTCGCCAAGGCCGCCGAGGCTCGCCTGGCGGTCCTCGACGGTGCCGACGAGCTCGACATGGTGATCGACCTGGGGGCGGCCGCGGCCGAGATGTGGAACGCCGTCGAGGCGGACATCGCCGTCGTGCGGGCCGCCGCTCCCGACGTCGTGCTCAAGGTGATCATCGAGTCGGCGATGCTGCGCGTGCCGGAGCGGATCGTCGCCGCGTGCCGGGCGGCCGAGGCCGCCGGGGCCGACTTCGTCAAGACGTCGACGGGTTTCCACCCTTCGGGCGGGGCGTCGCTCGAGGCCGTGTCGGTCATGGCCGAGACGGTGGGCGGCCGGCTCGGCGTCAAGGCGTCGGGCGGCATCCGTGATGCCGCGACCGCACTCGCGATGGTCGACGCCGGCGCCACCCGCCTCGGCTGCTCGGCCAGCCGGGCGATCCTCGACGGCCTCTGAACCGTCAGACCCCCGCGCTAGGGTGCGACTCGAACGACTGCATCGCTCGGCGGAACTGAGCACCTCGGCCCCGGTCGGCCCCTCCCTGCTCCTGCGATCCTCGGAGAGCCGCATGGCCATCAGCGCCCACGACCGCCACCACCTCCACTCGAACCTCATCGCGGTCCTCGGACCGGAAGGGGCCGACACCCTCATGGACCACCTCCCCCCGACCGGCTGGGCCGACGTCGCCACCAAGGACGACCTTTCTCGGACCGAAGTCGTCCTTCGACGCGACCTCGCGCAGGTGCGCGCTGATCTCGGGGGTGAGATCGCGCAGGTGCGCGCTGATCTCGGGGGTGAGATCGCGCAGGTGCGCGCTGATCTCGGGGGTGAGATCGCGCAGGTGCGCGCTGATCTCGGGGGTGACCTCGCGCAGGTGCGCGCTGATCTCGGGGGTGACCTCGCGCAGGTGCGCGCTGATCTCGCGAACGAGGTGCGCCACATCGACGAGCGTTTCACCTCCCTTGAACGGGCGCTGCGAGCGGAGATCACGACGGCCACGGCCACCCTGCGAGCCGATCTGCTCGACGCGTTCGGGTCGTTCAAGGACGAGTTGAACGCCGATCGTCGGGGTGCCCAACGTCACCTCTTGTTCGTGTTCGTCGTCAGCTTCCTCAGCCTGCTGGTCGCCGTCGCGACCGGGTGATCCAGCTCACCGGTCGGTGGGGTCGGCCCACTTCGCGGTGGCGGGCGGTGTCCAGGCGGAGAGCGCGTCGAGGAGCGCCTCCGGGTCGTCGTCGGCCAGCACGTTGGCCCGGTGCTCGGGTCGCAGGAACCCGGCCTCGACCGTGTTGTCGAGGAAGGCCAGCAGCGGCCGGTAGAAACCGGCGACGTCGAGCACGCCCACCGGCTTGTCGTGGATCCCGAGCTGGGTCCAGGTGAGCACCTCGAACAGCTCCTCGAAGGTGCCGATGCCTCCGGGCAGCGCGACGAAGGCGTCGGCCCGGTCGGCCATGGCCAGCTTGCGCTCGTGCATCGACTCCACGATCAGCAGATCGGTGAGGCCGTCGTGGCCGACCTCCTTCTCGTAGAGGTGGCGGGGGATCACCCCGGTGACCCGTCGACCGCCGGCGAGCACCGTGTCGGCCACCACCCCCATGAGCCCGACGCTTCCGCCGCCGTAGACGAGGTCGATACCCCGGGTGACCAGCACCTCGCCGAGGGCGACGGCGCCGGCGCGGTGCGCCGGGTCGGTGCCGGTGCTCGACCCGCAGAAGACGGTGACGGCGCGAAGCGGCCGGTTCACGTCCACGTCCCCGGGCCGACCACGTCGTACCACGCGCACAGGAATGCACCGTTGCGCTCGAACCGGGTGAGGCGCAGGTCGAAGCGGCGAGGGAAGAGGGGCCGGCCGCTCCCGAGGGTGACCGGGGCGATCGACACCATCAGCTCGTCGAGGTGGCCGGCCTCCGCGAACTGGGCGGCGAGGTCGCCACCGCCCACCATCCACACGTCCCTGTCCCCGGCCGCGGCCCGGATCGTGTCGAAGTGGTCGTCGGGACCGCCCTGCACGAGGGTGACGTTGGGCGCGGCGAGCGGCGGGTCGCGGTGGGTGAAGACGAAGGTGGGCTGCTCGTAGATCCACGGGTCGCCGGTCCGGGCGTTGTGGTCGAGCACCCACTGGTAGGTGGTGGCGCCCATCACCAGCGCGCCGACGCCGGCCATGAACTCCTCGATCGACATCGGGCCGTCGGCCTGGTGGTCCTGGACGAACAGCCACTCCAGGGAGTCGTGCTCGTCGGCGAGGAAGCCGTCGAGGGTCATGGCGGTGAAGAAGACGGTGCGGGTCATCGGGCCGACGCGGTGCTGCCGAGGCTGGTGCCGAGCGACGCGGCCCGGAGCGCGGCGTAGCCGGGCTTGATCTTCTCGTTGATGATGCGCAGCCGCTTGTCGAACGGCCAGAAGCTCGACTTCATGGCGTTGATGGTCAGCCACTCGAAGTCGTCCCAGTCCCACCCGAACGCGTCGCGCAGCTTCATGAACTCGCCGGTGAGGGTGATGTCGCTCATGAGGCGGTTGTCGGTGTTGACCGTGACGCGGAACCGGAGGGCCCGCAACAGCCCGATCGGGTGGTCGGCGACGGTGTCACACACCCCGGTGTTCACGTTCGAGGTGGGGCACATCTCGAGCGGCACGCGGCGGTCGCGCACGAACGAGGCCAGTCGGCCGAGGTGGGCGCTGCCGTCTTCGTCGTCGATCTCGATGTCGTCGATGATCCGCACCCCGTGGCCGAGCCGCTCGGCCCCGCAGATCTGCAGGGCCTCCCAGATCGACGGCAGGCCGAACGCCTCGCCGGCGTGGATGGTGATGTGGCTGTTGGCCTCGGCGACGGTGCGGAAGGCGTCGAGGTGGCGACTGGGCGGGTTGCCGGACTCGCTGCCGGCGATGTCGAAGCCGACGACACCTTCGTCGAGGTGGCGGAGTGCGACCTCGGCGATCTCGTGGGAGCGGGCGGCGTGGCGCATGGCGGTCACGAGGAGCCCGACGTCGATGTCGTAGCGGTCGGTGCCCCGCCGGAAGCCGGCGAGCATCGCCTCGACCGCGTCGTCGGGGGTGAGGCCCTGCTCGATGCACAGCTCGGGGGCCATGCGGACCTCGGCGTAGACGATCCCGTCGGCGGCGAGGTCCTCGACGCACTCGAACGCGACGCGCTCGATGTGGTCCCGGGTCTGCATGCAGGCGACGGTGTGCTCGAAGGTCTGGAGGTACAGGTCCAGGTCGCGGCGGTCGGCGCCGGCGTGGAACCACGCCCGCAGCTCGTCGGGGTCGGTGCTGGGCAGGGTGTGGCCGGCTTCGGCGGCCAGCTCGATCACGGTCTCGGGTCGGAGCCCGCCGTCGAGGTGGTCGTGCAGCAGGACCTTGGGCGCGCGGAGCAGGGCATCGTCGGTGATGGTCTGGCTCATGGCCGAAGGGTATCGGCGAAGCCCCGGAGCGGGAGGTGGCTGCCGCGGCAGAGCCAGTTCTCCGGCGGGTACTCGGCCGCACCGTCGATCACGTGCACGGTGTAGGCGTGGCGGCTGGTGGCGCTGCGGTTCACGTCGCTCCAGTGGGGGAGCAGGCCGTGGAGGAGGACGAGCGTGCCCTTGGTCGCCTCGAGCGGGACCAGCTCGGTGCCGCCGGGCTCGGGGAACGGGGTCGGGTCGAGATCCTCGAAGCGGGTGCCGCCGGCCGGGTCGAGCACGAACCGCTTGCGGAGCGGCCCGCGGTGCCCGCCCGGCTGGGCCCAGAGGCAGCCGTTGTCGACCGTCGCGTCCTGGAGGGCGACCCAGAAGCCGACCACGGTCATCGGGTCGGTGTAGAGGAACGTGGAGTCCTGGTGGCAGGTGACCTCGCCGCCGATGTGGGGCGGCTTGAAGATGTACATCGACTGGAGGAGCTTCGGGTCCTCGAAGCCGATCGACCGGGCGGCGTCGGCGATCGCCGGTTGGCGGCTGAACCGGTCGAAGGTGGGGTCGAGGTCGTGGAGCGCATGGCCGATCTTGTTGATCGACACGGCCTTGTCCCGGCGCAGCGCGCCGTCCTGGTCGAACGCCTCGGCCTCGAAGAAGCAGGAGATGCGGTCGCCGGAGGCGAGGAAGTACTCGTCGCTGGTGCGGGTCTGCTCCTGGGTCGAGAAGACCGACACGGTGGCCGGGTCGAACTCGTCGACGATCTCGGTGGCCCGGGCGATCAGCTCGTCGCAGGCGGCCGGGTCGACGGCGTCTGGGACGACCAGGAACCCGTCCCGCTCGAACGCTGCGACCTGCTCGGCCGTGAGGCCCACGACCGGTCAGTCCTCGCCGCGCGGGTAGCCGCGGCGGACGGTGCGGTCGAGGATGCCGAGCGTGGCCCGCAGGGCCGACTCGGGGAGGATCGGGAAGATGTCGGCCTCCCGCCACTGGGGCGCGATCTTCGACCAGTCGTAGTACGAGGTGACGACCGTGCCGTCGTCGCCCGGTTCGAGGCGGTAGCCGTAGACGTGGTCGAGCGGCGGTTCGATGGCACCGCGCACCATCCAGGCGATCTCGCGGTCCTGATCGAAGGCGTCGATGAGCACGGTGACGTCGTAGCGGCCGAGCGGGAAGTCGTTGAGCGACTCGCGGTCCATGTGGACGACGAACGTGTCGCCGACGGCTCCGACGGGCTCGCCGGTGGCGTCCTGCAACATCCCCGACGAGTCGATGGCGACGTGACCCTGCGGGTCGCAGAGCACCGAGAAGATGGCGGCGGCGTCGGCCGGGATGGTCCGGCTGACCTCGAAGCGTTCGACGTCGGTCATGTCAGCCATCCTTCCAGGCGGTCGTCCACGTGTCCGCGGCGGCGATCGCGGTCCGGATCGCCCCGTCGATCGCCGCGTCCTTCGCCGAGAGGTCGACGCGCTCGTCCTCGGTGCGCTGGGCGACGATGCCGAGCACGGCGCCGGCGGCGAAGCCGTAGACCAACCCCATCTTGAACAGGGTCCCCGCCTCCATCTCGAAGCTGAGGACGCCCAGGTCGGCGTACTCGTCGATCATGCCCCGCTGGCGTCGGAGGAGGTGCGGGTTGGCCGACGACGCCGAGCGTTCCTGGCCCTCGAAGAACGTGTCGGTCGAGGCGATGATCCCCGTGTGGTGGTCGATCCCCTGGGCCCGCGCCGCGCGGGCGAGGGCGACCGTGAGGAACGGGTCGGCCGCGGCCGGGAACGCGGTCGGCGCGATGTCGTCGGCCGCGCCCTGGTTGGTCAACGCGCCGGCCGCCACGACCACCGATCCGATGCGGACGCGATCTTGGATCGAGCCGCTGGTGCCGATGCGGATGATGGTCCGGATGCCGACCTGGACGAGCTCGTTGACGACGATGCTCGTCGACGGGGCGCCCATGCCGCTGGTGGCGCAGACGACGGGAGCGCCGCCGGGCAGCTGGGCCAGGAAGCTGTCGAGGCCCCGGTGCCGGGCCAGTTCGCGGCCCCCGGCGAGGTGCTCGCGGGCGATCAGCCCGGACCGGTCGGGGTCACCCGACAGCAGCGCGATCGTCGCGTCCTCGGGCAGGTCGTCGGGGCCGAAGCCGAGGTGGTACAGCGCGTCGGCCACGTCAGTCACCTCCGTCGTCGGGGTGGTCGGCCCGGGTGCGCATGTCGGCCGGGCCGAACGCGTCGGGCAGCAGCTCGGCCAGGCGGACGACCCGCCCGCCCCCGTCGATCACCATGTCGGGCCCACCGAACTCGAAGAGGATCTGGCGGCACCGCCCGCACGGGGCGAGGTACTCGCCGTCGCCGGCGACCACCGAGAGGGCCACGAGCCGGCCGCCGCCCGAGGAGGCGAGCGCGCTGGCCACGGCGCACTCGGCGCACAGTGTGAGGCCGATCGAGGCGTTCTCGACGTTGCAGCCGACCACGACCCGCCCGTCGTCGACCCGCGCCGCGGCGCCGACCCGCACGTTCGAGTACGGCGCGTAGGCGCGCGCCACGACCTCCCTCGCCGCCGCCCGCAGCTCGTCCCAGCCGGGGTCGGTCCCGGTCGCCGCGTCATCCGCTCCCACGTCGCCACACCTTTCCGTCGGCGGCCGGCATCCGGAGCCGCTGGCTGGCGAACACCAGCACGAGCAGCGTCGTCACGTGGGGGAAGTACGGGATGAACTCCCGCGGGAGCTCGTCGGTCGTGGCGTACCAGTACCAGGACAGCGCGGCCGAGGCGACGAGCACGCCGACGGCGGTCCAGTTCCGCTTCGTCGCCGAGTACACCGCGCCGCAGCCGAACACGATGGCGGCGGCGACCAGGAGCGCGTGGGCGGTCTCGTCGACCTGGGCCTGCATCGAGTCCATGAACCCGAACAGGCCGGCACCGAGCAAGGTGCCACCCGGTCGCCAGTTGCCGAAGATCATCGCCGCGAGGCCGATGAAGCCCCGGCCGGTGGTCTGTCCGGTCTGGAACTTGCTGGAGAACAGGTAGACGAGCGTGACGCCGCCCAGCCCGGCGAACGCGCCGGACAGGCTGACGGCCACGAACTTGGTCCGGTACACGGCAATGCCGAGCGAGTCGGCGGCGTCGGGGTCCTCGCCGGTGGAGCGCAGGCGCAGGCCGAACGGCGTGCGCCAGAGCACGAACCAGCTCAGCGGGAAGAGCGCGACCGCGATGACGACCAGCAACGAGACGTCGGTCGTCAACGCCAGCAGCAGCTCGGCCATGTCCGACAGGAAGAACCGGCCCTGGGACGCGAGGTTGTTCAACGGGTCCTCGAGGAACGGGAGCAGGTCGACCCGCGGGATCTTGGCGATGATCGACGGCGACTCGCGGGCCGACGCCCCGTCCCAGTTGACCGACGTGAGGAACTCGGTGAGCCCGACGGCCAGGATGTTGATGGCCACGCCCGAGATGATCTGGTCGACGCCGAACACCACCGTGGCCAGGGCGTGGAGCACGCCGCCGAGGAGCCCGCCGAGGACGCCGAGGGCCACCCCCTGCCACGGCCCGTACTGGATGCCGCCGTAGGCCCCGAACCAGGTGCCGAGCACCATCATCCCCTCGAGGCCGATGTTGACGACGCCCGCCCGTTCGCTCCAGAGGCCGCCGAGGCCGGCGAGGGCGATCGGCATGGTGAGCTGGATCGCCGACGAGAACGTGCCCTCGGAGGTGAGCTGGTCGGCGCCGGTGATCTCCCGGGTGATGGCGAGCACGGCGACGCCGGCCGACGCGTAGACCATGAAGCGCACGGCGCGGGGGAGGCGCAGGAACGCCGTCGTCGGCCCCGAGGTGGCGCCGGGTTCCGGTGTGACGAGCGCGTCGGTCGCGGTGCTGGTCATGCCGGCGCCACCTCGGGACCGTGGCCGGGGGGTGGCTGGGCGCCGTCGCCTTCCGTGGACCGGCGCAGGTCGATGGCCTGGCGCCGCAGCCCGATGCGGCGGACGACCTCGTACGCGATGACCACGGACAGGACGGTGATGCCCTGCATGATGCCGGTGACCTGCTTGGGGAGGCCGGCGTTCGCGAGGGGGGTGCCGACGGCGTCCATGAACGCCCAGAGGAGCGCGGCGAAGGCGATGCCGATCGGGTTGTTGCGGCCCAGCAGCGCGATGGCGATGCCGGTGAAGCCGAGACCTCCGACCACGGTGACGTCGGTGTAGCGCCCACCCGATCCCATGATGTTGTTGAGCCCGATCAGGCCGGCGACCGCGCCGGAGAGGACCATCGCGGCGACGATGGTGCGCTTGGTGTTCACCCCGCTCGCTGCGGCCGCCTCGGGGTTCTCGCCCGACGCCCGCAGGTCGTAGCCGAACCGGCTCCGCCAGATCAGGACGTAGAACGCGATGCCGACGGCGATGGCGACGACGACGTAGGACTGCACCCGGATCGCGTCGGGGACGTCGATCCCGATGGTGCGCAGCAGGCCGTTGAGCTCGGGCAACCGCCCGGAGTCGTCGATCGGTCGGGTGCCGAGGACGGGGCTCTGGCTGGCCGGCTGCCGGAACCACGTGCCGAGCATGTAGGCGGCCACCCCGAGCGAGATGGCGTTCAGCATGATCGACGAGATGACCTCGCTGACGCCGCGGGTGACCTTGAGCAGCGCTGGGATCAGGGCCCAGAGGGCGCCGGTCGCCATCGACGCGACCAGGATCAGCGGCACGTGGAGCAGCGCCGGCAGGCTGACCGCGGCGCCGACCGTGGCGCCGATCAGCGCCGCGAGCCGGTACGCGCCCTCGACGCCGATGTAGAAGAGGTTCATCTTGAAGGCGATCGCGATGGCGACGCCGGCGATGTAGTACGGCGCTGCCCGGTTGACCGTGTCGACGATGTAGGTGCGGCTGAAGCCGTCCTCCACGATGACCCGGAAGGTGTCGCCGGCGCTGTTGCCGGTGACCTGGAGCAGCAGCGCCGAGACGCCCATCGCGAAGGCGATGGCCAGCAGCGGTGCTGCGATCCGGAGGCCGAGGTCCTTCTTCACGTGCCCGCCTCGACCGTGCTGCCGGTCATGTGGGTGCCGAGCTTCTCCGGGGTGGCCTCGTCGGGTGACATGTCGGCCACGATCCGTCCGTCGAAGATGACGAGGAGCCGGTCCGAGAGCCCGATCAGCTCCTCGAGGTCGGCGGAGACCAGCAGGGTGGCGAGGCCCGCGGTGCGGGCGTCGCGGAGCTGGTCCCAGATCGAGGCCTGGGCACCCACGTCCACGCCCCGCGTCGGGTGGGCGGCGATCAGGACCCGCGGCTCGGCCATGAGCTCGCGTCCGATGATGAGCTTCTGCTGGTTGCCGCCGGACAGGGCCTCGGCCGCGACCTCGATCGTCGGCGTCCGGACGTCGAACGCCTCGACGATCTCGGTCGTGCGGCGTCGCGCGCCCGACCGGTCGATCCACGGGCCCTTGGCGTTGGGGGGCCGGGTCTGGTGGCCGAGGATCTGGTTCTCCCAGAGCGGGGCGTCGAGCAGGAGGCCGTGCCGGTGGCGGTCCTCGGGGATGTAGCCGATGCCGGCCTCGCGTCGGGCCCGGGTCGACCAGTGGGTGATCTCGTCGTCGCCGAGGCGGATCGTGCCGTCGGTGGGGTCGACGAGTCCCATGATCGCGGCGATGAGCTCGGTCTGGCCGTTGCCCTCGACGCCCGCGATGCCCACGATCTCGCCCTCGTGCACCTGCAGCGACACCTGGTCGACCCGCGCCTTGCCCGTGCCGGGGTCGCGGTAGGTGAGATCGGCGACGTCGAGCGCCACGGTGGGCTGCACGGTGGAGTCCCGGGTCTCGGGGGTGGGCAGCTCGCTGCCGACCATCAGCTCGGCGAGCTGGTGCGCGTCGACCTCGTCGGGTCGACGGGTGGCGACGGTGGTCCCGGCGCGGATGACGGTGATGTCGTCCGCGACGCTCAGCACCTCGTTGAGCTTGTGGGAGATGAACAGGATGGTGATGCCCTCCTGCTTCAGCTCGGCGAGGTTGCGGAAGAGCTCGTCGACCTCCTGCGGCACGAGCACCGCGGTCGGCTCGTCGAGGATGATCGTCCGGGCGCCGCGGTACAGCACCTTCAGGATCTCGATGCGCTGGCGCTGGCCGACGCCGAGCGACTCGACGAGCACGTCGGGGTCGACCCGCATCCCGTAGCGCTCGCCGAGCTCGACGAGCCGGTCGCGGGCGGCGCCGGTGTCGACGAGGAAGGGGAACGGGAACGGGCGTCGGGGTTCGTAGCCCAGGATGACGTTCTCGAGGACCGACAGGTTGTCGGCCAGCATGAAGTGTTGGTGGACCATGCCGATCCCGGCGTCGATCGCGTCGGTGGGGCTCCGGAACGACCGGGTCCGCCCGTCGACCTCGATGGTCCCCTCGTCGGGCTTCTGCATCCCGTAGAGGATCTTCATCAACGTCGACTTGCCCGCGCCGTTCTCACCGACGATCGCGTGGATGGTCCCGGCGCGCACCGACAGGTTCACGTCGCGGTTCGCGACCACGCCGGGGAAGCGCTTGACGATGTTGGTGAGACGGACGGCCAGCTCGGTCGATGGCGCTGGCTCGGTGGTCGGTGCGGGCAACGCGGCCTCCCGAACGGCGAGACCCGGGGTCGGATCGACGACCCCGGGTCTCGGACGGCTCTACGTGGCGATCACGTTCCTACGGCTCGGTGGGAACCGTGATGTCGCCGTCGATGATCTGCTGCTTCAGCTCATCGATCTTGTCCGTGTCGGGCACCTGGCCACCGGCGGTCGCGTAGTCGATGCCGCCGTTGGAGAGGTCGTAGACCGAGGTCCCGGCCTCGAAGTCGCCGGCGACGAACTTGGCGATGGTGTCGTACACGGCGACGTCGACCCGCTTCAGCATCGACGACAGCATGCACTTCTGCTGGGCCTCGTCGACCTGGAAGTACTGGTTCGAGTCGACCCCGATGGCGAGGTGGTCCGCGTCGACCGCGGCCTCGAAGACACCGGCACCCGAGCCGCCGGCCGCGTGGTACACGACGTCGGCGCCGGCGTCGTAGAGGCCGGCAGCGGTGGTCTTGCCCAGCGCCGAGTTGTTGAAGCCGGAGAAGTCGCCGTCGGGCGTGAGGTACTTGACCTCGACGGTGGCGTCCGGGTTCACCTGCGCGACGCCGGCCTCGAAGCCGGCCTGGAACTTCTGGATGAGCGACGTCTCGACGCCGCCGACGAAGCCGATCTCGCCGGTGCCCGAGGCCTCGGCGGCGATCGCGCCGACCAGGAACGAGCCCTGCTCCTCGGCGAACACCAGGGAGGCGACGTTGTCGGCGTCGACGACCGAGTCGACGATGGCGAAGCTCGTGTCCGGGTAGTCGGCGGCCACGGTCGGGATGACGTCGGCGAAGTTGAAGCCGACCCCGATCACGAGCCCGGCGTCGTCCTCGGCGGCCTGGCGCAGGAGCTGCTCACGGTTCGAGCCGTCGGCGTTCGGCTCGAGCTCGAGGCCGTCGACGCCCATGTCGTCCTCGGCGGCGCTCAGGCCGTCGAACGCGGACTCGTTGAAGGACTTGTCGTCCTTGCCGCCGATGTCGAACACCAGCCCGACCTTGACGTCGGAACCGTCGGGGGTCTCGCCGTCGCCGCCGAGGTCGCTGGCCGGGGCCTCCTCGCCGGGTGTGCCCTGGCAGGTCGCCGCCTCTCCACTGCCGCTTTCGCCGTCGCTGTCGCTGCTCGAACAGCTGGCCAGCACGAGCGCCATGATCGCGAGGAGGAGCAGGACCACCTTGCTCCGGGATGCTTGCTTCACGTTGGTCTCCCTGTGTCCAGGCCGGTGCGTCCGCAACCGGTACCGACCGACCGTACAACGTGATCGGAGGTACCTGCTCCGGGAAGGTGCCCCGCCCCCGTCGGCCCGCTCGCCGGTGGCCGGCGGGAGCGCCCCGGGTAGTCTGCGCGGGTGTCTCGACCCCAGTCCCTCGGCGACGACGATCCCCTCGGGGGTCGCCTCCTCGAGGCCGCGGTCGTCGAGTTCGCCGCCCGGGGCTACGCGGGGGCGAGGGTGGCGGAGATCGCGGCGCGGGCCGGCGTCACCACCGGCGCCATCTACTCCCGCTACCGGGGCAAGGCCGAGCTGCTCGCCGAGGCGATCGAGTGGGCCACCAACGACGAGTTCGACCGCCTGTTCACCGACCACCGCTTCGAGGGTCGGATGGAGGACGTGCTCCGCATCGTGGGCCAGCACCTCATCGTCCGGGAGGAGCGCTGCGACGACGGCACCCCGTCCGGTGACGGGCTGCTGCTCGAGTCGTTCGCCGCCGCCCGCCAGGAACCCGACGTGCGGCGGCTGCTCGGCGACCACCTCCTCGACCGCCACGGTCGCCTCGTCCGCGTCGTCGACGCGGCCAAGGACACCGGCGGCATCGACCCCGACGTCGACACCAACGCGCTCGTGACCTTCTGCTACGCGCTGGGTCTCGGGTTCGTCCTCCTCGAGGTCGTCGACATGCCGGTGCCCGAGCGGGACGCCTGGGACGCGCTGATCGAGCGCCTGCTCGATGCCATCGCCGAACGGCCCCCGGCCAGGGTCGACGCGGCCGCGGCCGCGTCCGGCACCGGCTGAGCACCCTCGGCGAGTGCATCGGGCCCGGCCCGGTGTGCGAACGTGGTCCGGTGCGCGCACGGTCCGGAGCCCAACCCGCCTGGTGGCGCCGCCGGTCTCCGTCCGCGGTGGTCCTGCTCGCGATGGTCGGGGTGACGGCGATCGCGACGCTGCTCGTCGGTCGCAGCGTCGCCGACGTGCTCGCCGAGGTGCCCAAGGATCGGCTCGGCACCGACCCCTGGACGGCGACCCTCGGCGTCGAGAAGGCCGATCCGTTCCAGGTCGCCTACCTGCCCGACTGCGCGGCCGGATCGGTCACCCGGATCGTGCTCTGGGACGAGGACAGCACGCCCTACTGGGAGGTGTCGGGGCCCCCGACGCCGATGACGTCCTTCGTCGTGGGTGGCACGCCCAAGGGCTTCACCGAGGTCGTGCCCTACGAGGCGCCGCCCCGCGGCGCGCTGGTGCGACTCGTGGCGTTCCGACGGGTCGGCGAGCCGATCGGTCTCCGCTACCGCGCGACCCAGCTCGTCGAGGGCAAGGTCGTCGCCACGCCGAACCTGAGCCTGTTCAGCCGAGAGGGCTTCACGACGGCGGAGGTCTGCGGTGACGACGCGGGCGACACCACGACCGCCACGACCGAACCCGAGGGCTGATCGCGGCCGGTCGGTCGTCGGCGCTCAGCCGTTCTGGCTGCGGCCCCGGTCGGTGACCTCGCCCCGGCGCCGTTCGATCTCGTCGGGGTCGAGCCCCTTCTGCCACGCCGCGGCGGCGTCGGACTCGACGAGCCATGCCTCACCCGCACTGACGAGCGAGCCCTCGAAGTAGGTCTGGCGGATCCGTCGCACGGCCCGCTGGTCGCTCGACACGATGTCGCTGGCCAGGCCACGGGTGAACGGCAGCAGGTCGTCGTGGGGGACCACGTGGTTGACCAGGCCCCAGTCGAGCGCCGTGCGGGCGTCGCAGAAGTTGCCGGTGGCCGACATCTCCCGGGCCCGCCGCAGGCCGATGGCCTGGGGGAGCAGCACCGTGAGCCCCCACCACGGGTGGATGCCGACGCGACCGTGGGTGTCGGCGAAGCGGGCCCGCTCGGACGCCACGAGGAAGTCGCAGGCGAGCGCCAGCTCGAACCCGCCGGTGATGGCCGCACCGTTGACGGCGCCGATCACCGGCTTCGGCCCGGGCGGGAACGGCCCCCGGTCGGCGACCGGCGTCCCCTCCTTCGGTGCGGTGCCGGCCAGCTCCTTGTTGCCCGACCCGAGCTCCTTCAGGTCGAGGCCGGCGCAGAACGCGGGGTCGGCGCCGGTGAGGATGATCACGTCGACGTCGTCGTCGACCTGCGCGGCCCCGAACGCGGTCCGGATGGCCCGGATCAGCTCGCCGGACAGCGCGTTGTGGGCGGACGGGCGGTTGAGGGTGACGGTGGCGATGCGGTCGCTCACCTCGTACAGCAGGACGTCGGTCACGGGTTCTCCTTGGTCGGGCGCACGTGTCGGGGTCACGTGTCGGGGGGCAGGAACGTGAAGGTCAGGTCGCCGAGGCGGACGAGCGTCGACGCGATCCAGCCGCCCATCGAGCTGAAGTGCTCGTCGAGCTTGGACCCGTCGGCGAGGACGTCCTCGTCGAGCTCGTAGGAACCCTCGTAGGACACCTCGATCGCCCACTGCACGTCGTCGAGGTCGTGGCCGTGCATGCTCTCGATGGTCGGGCCGGAGCGGACGAGGCGCTCGGAGCCGATCAGGCTCGACTCCCGGGGGAGCACGGCGAGCACCGGGCGGGGATCGGGCGATTCGGCGAGCCGCTGCACGCGCAGGACGATCTCGATGTCGATGCGGGGCCAGTCGTCGAGCGGTTCACCGATGTACCAGGAGCGGTAGGCGGTCTGAGCCCAGGTGGGCCACTGGAGGCTGATGTCGGCCCGGATGTGGGGCGGCATCTCCTCGCCGGGCAGGGCGTAGCTCGTCTCCCAGGTGAGGTCGCCGAGGAGGACGTCGGCCTGGAACCGCTCCTCGAACGCCTGCCGTTCGAGCATGGCGCCCTCGACGGCGTCGCGGAGCGCCCCGATCGCGTCGGTGAAGACGTGGTCGAGCACGTCAGGCCCGGTCGCCCGACGACGCGTCGACCGCGAGGCGGTCGGCGTGGTCGTCCATCGCCGCGAGGGTGGTCGAGATGTCGAACGACTTGTGCCGGAACGTCGTGATGCGCCGGCCCCGCTGGACCGCCTGCTTGATGCGGCCCACGCCCTCGCCGAGAAGGACCGCGGTCGCGTCGAGGTCCTCCGCGTCCATCGCCAGGCCGTACCAGGTGGCGGGCGCCTCCTCGGCCGACTCGCCCGACCCGGCGGTCGGACCGACCACCTCGATGATGACCGGCCCGCAGCGGAAGAACGCCTGCTGGGCCGGCGTGTCGACCGAACCGGTGTCGCGGATCCGTCGGCACGAGAGCTGGACGGCCTGGAACGCGGCGATCGTGCGGTCGAGGTCGGGGGTGAACACCACGATGTGATCGAGCCCGGTGACGCCGTTGGGGTGGGGGACCGGCGGCCCCACCTCGTCATCGGGTGCTTCGCGCTGGAACAGCGTCGGCAGCCCGTCGAGGTCGGGGTGTCCGGGATCGGGGACGCCGGCGAGGATCCAGCCGGTGATGCCCTTCGCGAGATCGCTGCGGCCGGTGAGACGCACCGCGGTGGAGCCCAGGTGCACGAGGTCGCCGTCGACGGCGAACCCGGCCGCTTCCCACGCCTCGCGCTCGTCGGCGACCGCCAGTTCGACGACCCGCGCGGTCGCACTGCGGTCCGGCATGCGAGTGGTCATGGCCGGACCCTACGGGACGGGCGGGCCCGCCTGCGTGGTCGTGATGGCCGCCGATGTCGGTGGCCGACCGCGTCGGGTGACCGGGTACGGTGGCCGCCGACTGGCCGTGGCGCAGTTTGGTAGCGCACCGCGTTTGGGACGCGGGGGTCGTGGGTTCAAATCCCTCCGGCCAGACCAACCAACCGACCGAGTGACCTGGGGCTTCGTCGTCACGTTGGTCGTCGAGCGCTGACGAGCAGGATGAGCGGTACCCGTCGTCGGCGGGCGAGCTCGTCGGGGTCGTGGGCGAGCGTCCGTGGATCGGGCTCGCACTCGCTGAGGCCGTCGACCTCGAAGCCGGCGTCGAGCACGGCGGCGACGTAGTCCTCGACCGTGCGGTGGTACCAGGTGACCTCGGTGCCGAACCACGGCCGTCGTCGCTCGCCCGCCTCGAAGTAGTCGTCGACCGTCGCGGTCGTCCGTCGCCCGTCGGCCTGCTCGCGCGGCGCGGTGATCACCGGGTGGGCGACCGTGAGCAGCAGCCGACCGGCGGGCGACAGCGCTCGGTGGATGGTGCGCAGCGTCGGCCCCAGCTCCTCGAGGTGGTGCAGCGCCATGCGGGACGTGACGAGGTCGGCGGTCCCGTCCGGCGGCGAGAAGCTCTCGATGGTCCCGACCTCGTAGGTCGCCCCGGGCCGACCGTTGCGTCGGCGGGCGGCGGCGATCATCGATGCCGACCGGTCACGGCCGAGGTAGCTCCGTGCCCCCAGGTCGAGGACGATGTCGGCGAACGCGCCGTCACCGCAGCCGAGGTCGATCACCCGCCGGTCCCGGAGGTCACCCAGGTGGGCGAGGACCGCCGGCTCCTCCATCACCACGTTCGGACTGCGCGTCGCGTCGTTGCGGTGGGCGAGGTAGCGGGCGGTCACCTCGTCGTCGTCGTCGTGGTCGCCGCCGTGGGTGTCGGCCGGCATCGGTGTCCTCCGCGGGAGCCGGAGCGTGGCGACCCAGAAGTGGCTGAGCGAGGTGACGGTCGCGGCGCCGTGCGGCGCGAGCCGCGCCGCGACCTCGTCGGTCGTGGGGAAGTTCTTGCGCACCTCCCACGCCCGCCCGTCGGCGAGTCGACGCCGCTGGTAGGTGTTGCCGGCTTCGTCGGTGCGAGTGATCGGGTGGTTGCTGCCCTCGACGTAGGTGTTGTCGACCAGGACCACCGTGGCTCCCGGAGCGAGGCGGCGACACAGCCCGTCGAGGAAGTGGTCGAGGTCGTCGACCGCGACGTGCGAACAGAAGAACCCCACGAAGGCGGCATCGAATCGACCGGGCACCGCTTCCAGGGCGAAGGCGTCGCCGCGGACGAACCGGGTGTGGTCGGGCCACCGTCGCCGCGCTCGGGCGATCGCCAGCGTCTCCTCGTTGACGTCGCACACGGTGGTGCTGCTCGTGGCATCGGCGAACCGCTCGGTCCAGAACGCGGTGCCGCCGGCGACGTCGAGCACGTCCCGCCCCGCGAACGTCGTGGCCAATCGTCTCGTGAGCGCCGCGATGTCGCCCTGGCGTTCGGGCTTCTCGTACACCCGGTCGTACTCCGCGGCCCGCTGCGCGTAGTACTCCTCGGTCCCGGTGGGCATCTCGTCCTCCTGTCCGGAGGCGTCGATCACCCAGATCTCGAACCTAGCCGTGGTGACGCGCCCGCGGGCGCGCCAGCTCGTTGCCCTGATCGTTGATTGCAGCGGAGCTTGCGGAGCGGAGTCGAAACGCCGACCGTGACCCGCCCTCGGAAGCGTCACCGTTCTCCGGCGGACCAAGTCATCGACCGACCCCCTCCCACCGCACGTCCCGGACCGCCGCGCCCGCGGGCGCGTGCCGATCTGACCGGGCTCCCCGCCGAGCGGTTGGAGGCCGGCACCGACCGACGACCCATCGACGCCAGCCCCAGAAAGCGCCACCCCACCCGCCGCCAGAAGCGGGTCCTCGACGCCCGGACAGTTGGGGTCAGACCCCAACTGTGCCGTCCGAAGGTCCATGCGGCGTTCGAGGAGTGCACAGTTGGGGTCTGACCCCAACTGTCCAACGTCTCTGCGGCCCCCACAACCGGGATCGCGCGCGCAGCCCGGTCGATCGTGGGCGGTGAACGGAGCGGCCGGCTACGGCTCGTTGGGGTTGTTGATGGTGGGGATCTTGATGCTGATCGGGAACTGACCACCCGACAGGTAGATGAGGGCGCCCAGCTTCACGATCTCGTCGAACACGGCGTACACCGCTGCGGTGCCCGGGAAGTAGGCGGCGGTCCCGGACCGGAACGCGATGAACGGCGGCCAGTAGGTCGCGAAGGTCGGGTCCCAGAACCACTGGCGCGGGATCTCGAGCCAGTTCGCGATCTGATCGCCGAGCACGTAGCGGGCGAGGCCGCACATCGCCGGGTAGGTGAGGACCCCGCTGTCGAGGTCGGCGAGGAGGTGCAGGAGCGTGTCGGCCAGCTCGATGCCCTCCTGCGACGGGCCGAGCACCGGCGTCAGCAACTGGTCCGACTGCGTCTTGGCCGCGGCCCAGGAGCCGGGGATGTACTCGTCTCGGATGCCGAGCAGGTGGGCGGTCACCTGCCAGGTGTGCAGGTAGCCCTGCGACTCCGAGTCGGTGGCCGGGACGTTCCACTTGCCGAGGGTCGCGGCGACGGTCGTGGGCAGGCTGGCCCACGTGACGAGCATGTCGCGCTGGCTGATCGGCATCGTCTGGTCGGCCGTCGATCCCCAGCCGGCCGACGACGGGAGCAGGTTGCGGACGCCGGCGTGGGCGAGCCGGGTCTTCACGCAGGTGACGATCATGTGGCCGGTCGGATCGAACGCGCCGGGGAGGCCGATGTCGTAGCCGAGCTTCGCCGTCTTGGTGATGCGGTCGCGCATGTCGGCGCCGCCCTTGGAGTAGTAGACGGCCCGGGCCTCGTGGGGGATGACGGTGCTCATCATCCCGCTGGCGAAGCCGTAGGCGGTACCGATGGCCCACCCCTGCTTCTGGTTGAACGACGCCCCCTTCGCGAGCTTGGTCCGGTCGGTCCACGAGGGGAGCTGGCGGGCCGACTCGATGAACGCCACCACGTCGGCGGGGAGCCCGGCCGGCAGCGCCTGGCCGTTGTACAGCCACCCGGCGAGCTTGGTGTTCACGTCCTCGACGAGCCCGCGGTCGAGGAGCGACGCGACGAGGTCGTCGGCCTGCGGGTCCCACACCCAGGTCGGGTCGGCGCCGGTGCCGGTCCCGGGGATCGAGCCGGTCGGCGACCACGTCCACCCGTTGATGCCCGGTCCGCTGGCCTGCGGCTCGCAGCCGGTGAGGCCGGCGATGCCGAGGCCGCCGAACGCGGCGAAGGCCGAGGCCACGCCGCCCTTCTTCAGCACGCTGCGGCGGGTGTGGAGCTCTGCCATGGTCGATCCCCTCTGCGGTCGTTCCCTGCTGGTCCCGGTCGACCTGCACCTATTGGCGAACCGCTAATAGCGACCCTACAAGCATGTGTGCCCGGTGTCACGCACTTTCGACGTGGGGGGATCGACGGGGGGTCAGCGGGCGCGGACGGTGCCCGCGGCGTCCATGCCGGGGACCACCGATTCGACCAGCGACAGCAGGCTCAGCTCCATGAGCGCGGCCGCCTGCTCACGGTCGATCGTGCCGCGGACGAGCCACTCGTCGCCGGCCACCCGCGCGAATGCGGCGTAGCAGTTCAGGGCGCTGCGCAGCAGCTCCCGGTCGAGGTCCTCGGGGAACGGCACCTCGGTGAGCATCCGCCCCACGAGCTCGTCGCGGGCCGCGTCGAGGACCGAGTCCAGGTCGGCGCCGGCGATGCCGCCGGTGCCCGCGATGCCCGACCAGAGCCCGCCGGCCTCCTCGATCATCCGCATCCACATGGCGACGCAGCCGGCGATCACCGACCGGAAGTCACCCGACAGGTTCCGCGGCACGATCGGCGCGCCCGTCGGGACCTGGACCTCGCGCCGCACGACCTCGAGGAAGAGGTTGCGCTTCGATCCGAAGTAGTGGTGCAGCAGGCCGCGGGTGACGCCGGCGGCCTCGGCGACCGCTTCGAGCGAGACCCCGTCGTAGCCGGCGTCGCGGAACGACCTCGCGGCGACCCGCAGGATCTGCGCCCGGCGTTCGTCGGGTTCGAGGCGCGTCCGCCGCTTCACGTCCGGACGGTCGACCATGCGCGGGGAGTGTACGGCACCGTCGCCGCCGGAGGACCCGGCCGGCGACGGTGCCACCACGACGGTCGGATCAGCCGATCAGCTTGGCCTTCTGGCTCTGGAACTCGTCCTCGGACAGGACGCCCCGGTCGCGCAGGTCGGCCAACTGGGCGAGCTCGGCGGCTGCGGTCTGCCCGCCGCCGGCGGCGTCGCGCACGTAGCTGCGGAACGCGGCGTCGCGGTCCTTGACGTCCTGGACCTCGCGCTCGGCCATCTTGTCGCCGTTGGCGATGAGGTAGATGAGCACGCCGAGCCACGGGATCACGATGATGAACAGCAGCCAGAAGGCCTTGGCGAAGCCGCTCATGTCCTGGCTCCGGAACACGTCGACCACCGTCCGGAACAGGACGATGATCCAGGCGATCCAGAGGAAGAAGAACGTCACGACCAGCAGGGCGGACAGGAGCGGGAAGTCGTAGGCAAGAACCATGCCAGAACCTTACGGCAATCGATCGCCCCGCTCGGCGGGTCAGCGCTCGATGCGGTCGCTGACCCCGAGTCGGCGTTGGACGAAGGCGCTGAACCCGGGGGCGACGGTGGCGAGGGTCGACGCGGCCCGCAGTTCGGTCGGCGACACGAACACCTCGGTCGGGTTGCGCACGATGGCCCTGGCGACCGCTGCGGCGACGTCGGCCGGAGCCTTCGTGCGGACGCCCGGCGGGAGGTCGACGCCACCGTCGGCGAACATGCCCGCGTCGCGGATGAACCCCGGTGACACCAGCGTGACCCCGATGCCGAGCGGCTCCATCTCCTGGCGGAACGACAGTGCGAAGCCCCGGAGGCCGAACTTGGTGGCGTTGTAGAGGCGCGTGCCCGGGCTGGCGGCCAGCCCGGCGAGGGACCCGACCAGGACGATCTGGCCCTGCTCGCCGCCATCGACCTTCGCCTTCGCGAACGCCTGGGCGAGCACCATCGGTGCCCGGAGGTTGGTGTCGACCACGCGGTCGATGTCGTCGACCGAGAGGTCCTCGAAGGCGGGATCGGCGCCGACGCCGGCGTTGGCCACCAGCACGTCACACTCCGCGGCTCGTTCGGCGAGGCGGGCGACGTCGGCCCGGTCGGTGAGGTCGGCGACCTCGACCTCGCCGCCGACCTCGGCCGCGAGCGCCTCGAGGAGCTCGCGGTTGCGGGCCGACAGCACGAGGGTCGCGCCGCGGGCGGCGAGGTCCCGGGCGATGGCGGTCCCGAGGCCTCCGCTGGCCCCGGTGAGCAGGATGGTCGAACCGGAGATGTCCATCCCTTGCACGGTAGGGGACAATGGCCCGATGGACGCCGGGTTCGAGGTGGTCGACGTGGTGGGGCGGCCGCCGTCGTGGGCGACGATGGTCCGGCGCGGGTTGCGGCGACGGTGCGGCCGGTGCGGGTCCCGCGAGGTGTTCGAGACCCGCTGGCGGCTGCGGGAGCGCTGCGGCGGCTGCGGGTACCGGTTCAAGCGCGAGCCCGGGTTCGCCCTCGGGGCGTGGTTCCTGAACTTCATGGTGCTCGAGTCGGTCCACCTGGCCGGGGCGATGGCCTACATCGTCTGGTTGAGCGGCCATCCCGGTGCGGGCTTGGTCGCACCGCTGCTCGTCGGCGCGGTCCTGGCCGTCACGATCCCGTTCCTCACCTATCCGCACTCGCAGACCCTCTGGGCGGCGATCGACCTGGTGATGACCCCGATGGAGCTCGACGAGATCGTCGACGCGATGGACGCGATGGAGTCAGTACGCGGTGGACCGTGACCGGTGCCGGGGCCGGGCCTTGTAGGTCGCGCCACCGCCCCGGTTCCACAGCACCTGGTCGAGCCCCATCGCCGTCGCCGGGTGCCCCGACGATCGCAGGTGGGCGACGATCCGCTCGGCCGCATCCACGGCGACGGCGCGGATCTCGACCTCCTCGGGCGACCCCGGTTCCAGCAGCTCCTCGGCGTCGATGCGGCCGACGAGCCCGTCGTCGAAGCGCAGCACGCCGTCCAGCCTGAGCACGTGCGGGACCAGGTTGTCGGCGAAGATCGTCAGGTCGTCGAGGTCGTGGAAGCGGCCCGGGCCGGTGCCGCCGAACGCCATGGCCAGGTGGGCGGGCACGATCTGCGCCCGCTTGAACAGGGGGACCGGACGACCGTCGTGGACCCAGGTGTCCGCCCACCCGGGGACGCCGGAGAGCACCTCGGCGAGCGCGGCGGCCGAGCCGTCGCCCGCCGCGGCCAGTGCCTCGAACGAGCCCTCGAACCGGTCGACCAGTGCGGTCCCCAGGTCCGACCACGCGGTGGAGAACCACGCCATCAGCTCGGCCGCGGGACCGTCGGGGTCCTGTCCGAACAGGGCGGCGCAGCGTTCGGGCGTCGCCGTGCGCAGCTCCTCGGCCGTGAACGCCCCGACGCGGTCGAACCGCTCGCGCAGCGCGGCGAACACCGTCTTCGAGCCCGACAGACCGGGCCGCTTGGCCAGCACCGGGAAGAACCCGGAGCCGAAGTTCACCGCGTTGACGGTCAGCACCCAGGCCACCGTGCCCGCCTCGCCCAGATCGGGGAGGTCGCCGGGCTCGAGCGCCGGTGCGCCGACCCGGTCGAGCGGGAGCGTCTCGGCCACGCGCCCGACGGCGTCGTCGTCGATGGTGACGTGCCGGGCGCGTGCCGCCACGTCGGCCGCGGCGCGCCGTACCCGGGAGGGCAGCGTCGGGCGAGGGTCCCCGGGGGTGTCGGCGCGATCGTCGGGCATGCGCTCCGCAGTAGACCACGGATCGCGGTGGCCGCCCGACGGCCCGTGAAGCACGCCGGGGTGCCGGGTCGATCCGCGGGCCGCGGCCGTAACCTGGCCCGGTCGTGACCTCCCCCCGCACCGCCGACGCGCCCAAGGGCGACGACCCCTGTCCGCACTGCGGGCACGAGGTCGGCGACTCGTGGCTCGTGTGCGCGTGGTGCGGCGAGCGGCTCGCCGTCGCCGCCGAGATGGAGGCCGGCACGCGGGTCGGCGACGGCCGCTACCAGATCCTCCGGGTGATCGGGCGGGGCGGCTTCGGCATCACCTACGACGTCGGCGACCGGCGACTCCAGCGGCGGGTCGCCATGAAGGAGCTGTTCCCCGAGTCCGCCGTGCGCCACGGGTCGATGGTGCTCACCCCGCCACAGGGCCGCGCCGGCTTCAAGGTGGCCCGGGACCGGTTCATGCGGGAGGCCCGGGTGCTGGCCCGCTTCACCCACCCCGGCATCGTCCGGGTCTACGAGGTGTTCGAGGAGCACGGCACCGCGTACCTGGTCATGGAGCTGCTGGAGGGGCGGACCCTCGTCGAGCTGCTCCAGCAGCGCGGCCGACCGTTCCCCGAGGCCGAGCTGCTCGACGTCGCCGGGCGGGTCGCCGCCGCGCTCCGCCCGGTGCACGCCGCGGGTGTGCTGCACCGCGACATCAACCCGTCGAACGTGATGCTCACCCACCACGGCCGCATCGTCGTGATCGACTTCGGTCTCGCCCGGGACTACGACCAGCAGGAGACCCAGGGGATGACCCGCGTCGTCACCCCCGGCTACGCACCGCTCGAGCAGTACCGCGGGGAGGGTCGCTTCGGGCCGTCGACCGACGTCTACGGCCTGGCCGCCACCTGCTACCGCCTCGCCACCGGCCGGGTCCCCGTCTCCGCGGTCGAGCGCGATGCCGGTGCGTCGCTGCCGTCGCCGCACCACCTCAACCCGGCGATCTCGAAGTCCGTGTCCGACGCCATCCTCGACGGTCTCGAGCTCGAACCGTCCCACCGACCGCAGGACCTCGACTCGCTCCTCGCCCGGCTCGGCATCACCCGGCTGCCGGAGGGCCCGCGGTCGTCGCTGATCGACCTCGTGCCGCCCCCGGCGCAGGTCGAGCCGTCCGCGCCCGCGCCGACGACGCCGGAGATCGCCCCCGCTCCGGCGTCCCCGCCGGCCCCGGCTCCCCGACCGATCGCGGTCGTGACCCCCCGGCACCGACCGGCCCCGGCCCCGGCGCCGACGGAGATCGCCGCGGTCGGGTCCGACGACGACCGGACCGTGCACGCGCCCCTCGTGCCCCGCACCGTCGCCGGCGGTCCCGACGTCACGATCCCGCAGTCGTCGGGCCCGTCGGTCGATGCCACCTCGCGACCCGACGCCACCCGTCCGCTCGTGGACCGGACCGACGTCCCGCCGCCGCAGTTCCGACCGGCCCGCGCTCCGGTCGACGTCGCGGTCGTGGAGCCGCGCTACCGCGTGGTCGACGGGTTGCCCCGTCCGGTCGGCCCCCACCCCGCCGGGCGGCGCGCCGTGCTCGTGCCGCTCTGCCTCCTCGCCATCGCCGCGGGGTCGGCCGCCCCGGTGATCGTCTTCGGCGTGCTGGTGCTCCTGGTGCTCCCCGCGCTGGCCACCATGGGCGACACCGCCGCGCATCGCATGCGGGGCGAGAGCGGTGCGCCCGGCGGGTGGGCCGAGCGGCGGATGTCGTCGGGCGCGCTGGCCGCGCCCCGCTTCGCCCGCAACGTGGTGCTGTCGGTCGTGCGGTCCTCACCGATCACCGTCGGCGTCGGCGTCGCGCTCCTCGGCTGGTACGGCCTCGGCAACGTCGGGGTGTCGCCGGCGCTGTCGGACGCCGCGCTGCGGGCGATCGGCGCGGTTGCGTGCGGAGTCGTGACGATCGGCGCCGGCAACGGGAGCGCCCGGTTCCGGAGCGGGCTCGGGACCGACGACCTGGTCACCCGGGTCACCCCCACCGGTCGGACCTCCGAGCGAGTGGTGGTCCTCTGGTTGCTGTGCGCGGCGGGGATCGCCGGGGCGCTGTGGCTCAGCCCCTCGGCGTTCCCGCTGCCCTGACCGCGCGGTGGGCCGCTAGATCAGGCCCTTGTCCTCGAGCCAGGACTGGGCGACGTCGGCCGGGTCCTCCTTGGCGTCGCCGTCGGTCGCGAGGTTCCACGCCGCCAGGTCCTCGGTGGTGATCTCGGCGCTGAGCTCGTTCAGCGCCGCGAGGAGATCGTCGGTCGCGAGCTCCTCGTTCGCGATGATCGGCACGACGTTCTGGGCCGACTGGAGACCCTGGTCGTCCTCCAGCACGACGATGGTGCCCTCGGCGATCTCCGGGGCGGTCGAGCCGTACTGGGCGACGTCGATGTCGCCGCTCTGGAGGGCGGTCACCAGCGCCGGGCCGTAGGCGACCTGCACGAACTCGAGGCCGAGGTCGTAGGTCGGGCCGTTGTAGCCGGCCAGGCAGTCCTCCCGGTCGGCGCACTCGGGGGCCCCGCCCAGGGTGAGCGGCCCGTCGAGGTCGGCCAGGTCGGAGATCTTCGTGACGTGGTTCTCGTCGGCCCACGAGGTGAGGGCGACGAGCGCGTTGGCGTCCGCTGCCTCGCTCTGGTCGGCGGCGACCCAGCCCTTGTCGGCGAGGGCCTTCTCCAGGTCGGCGTAGGTCGCGTCGGCGTCGGAGCTGGCCGTGCCGCCGAGCTCGGTGACCGCGCTCCCGGTGTAGTCGAGCTCGAGGTCGACGCTGCCCTTGTCCATCGCGGCGAAGAGCTGGGTGCGGTCGGCGATGGGCGCCTCGACCTGGATGTCGAAGCCCTTCGCCTTCAGGAACTGCGCGTAGACCTCGGCGAGCGTCTCGGACTCGCTGAACTTCTGCGACCCGATCTTGATGGTCGCCGCGCTCGCGGACGAACCGTCGCTCGACGAGCCGTCGCTCGACCCACCGTCGCTGTCGCTCCCGCAGGCACCGAGCAGGAGCACCGATGCGACGGCGAGGGCGGCGATCGCGCGCAGGTGGCGAGGCCGGTTGGGGCTGGTCATGACGTACCTCCGAGGTCGGGTCGGACGACCGCCGCGGCGGCAGGTCGTCTCCGCACGGCGCCCGTCGACCGTAGGCCGCGGGGCGTGGCGATGCGCTGGATCCCGGCGAGGACCACGTCCGCGGTCATCGCGGTGCCGGCCACGAGGAGGGCACCGGCCTGGATCTCGGCGTCGTCGTTGGCGGCCAGGCCGAGCGACACGTACACCCCGAGCCCGCCGCCACCGAAGAGCGCTCCGAGGGCTTCGGTGGCGATCGCCTGGGTCAGCGCGATCCGGATGCCGGCGAGGATCAGCGGGACCGCGAGCGGTAGCTCGACCTGGCGCAGCACCTGCGGTCCCGACAGGCCCATCGCCTCCGCGGCGGCGACGGTGTCGGGCGGGACGGCGCGGATCGCGGTGTAGGTGTTGGCGAAGACCGGGGGCAGGCACATCGCGGTGAGCGCGATGACGATCGGCCACGGCGCGAACCCGAACCCCCAGCGCAGGGAGAAGATGACCGCCACCGCGAGGATGGTGAGGGTCGGGATCACCCGCCCGACGTTCACGATCGTCGCGGCGACGATCTCGCCCTTGCCCCGGTGGGCCAGCCACGCGGCGAGCGGAACCGCGATCACGACCGACAGCGCCACCGCCCAGCCCGCGTGCTGGAGCGTGATCCAGAGGTTCTCGGGGATGGACCCCGACACCTCCCGCTCGGCCGGGGTCCGGAACCACTCCCAGGGGTTCGAGGTGTCGGCGAGCACGAGGCCGACGCCGGCCGCGCCGATCACCGGCCCGCCGTCCGACGGTTCCACGGGGTGGCGAACCACCCGACGGCACGCAGCGCGAGGTCGAGCGCGATGGCGAGGGCGATCGACAGCACGGTGCCCAGGACGAGCGGGGTCGTGAACTGGCGCTCGTACCCGTCGAAGATGAGCACCGCGAAGCCGCCGAGCTGGATCACCACCGAGATGCCGACCAGGCCGACCGTCGTCACCGTCGCCACCCGGACGCCGGTCAGGATCGTCGGCGCGGCCAGCGGCAGCTCGACCCGCAGCAGCCGCTGGGTGCGGCTCATGCCCATGCCGTCGGCGGCGTCGAGCGCGGCGGGCGACACTCCGTCGAGGCCCTCGACCATGTTCCGGGTGATGATCAGGAGCGTGTACGAGGTGAGCGCCGCGGTCGCGGCGGTCTCGTTGCTCTGGTAGGTGCTGAGGATCCCGAACAGGGCGAGGCTCGGGATGGCATAGAGGAACGAGCCGAGCCCGTAGATCGGCGCCAGCAGCCAACGGACCCGCCGTCCGACCGCGGTGAGGACGGTCGAGATGGCGATCCCGGCCACCACGGGGACGACGGTGAGCTGGAGGTGCTGGCGGAACATCTCCTCCAGCTCGTCGGGGGTGCGTTCGCGGACGAAGACGTACTCCCACCGGAACCACGTGCTCGTCGACTGCGTGTCGAGCGACAGGCCGTCGATGCGCACCTTGGCCCACCAGGCGAACAGGCCGGTGGCGACGACGACCGCGGCGCCGATCACGACCCGACGTCGGCCCGGGCGGGTCACCGGGCCAGGCCCTCCCGGATGGCGTCGAGGGTGACGGTGCCGATGGTGGTTCCGTCGTCGTCGACCACCGTCGCTGCGGGCGTCGAGGCGGTCAGGATGACGTCGAGCGCCTCGCGCAGCGTGGTCGCGGGCGTGACGACGGCGTCGCCCGGCGGGCGGTCACCTTCGGGTGGGGCGAGGTCCGGTGGGACGAGGTCGAGGTCGGCGACCGTCGACAGCGCGAGGCGGCGGATGGACCGGTCCCGACCGAGGAAGTCGGCGACCAGCCCGCTGGCCGGGGCGGCGAGGAGGTCGTCGGGGGTCGCGAACTGCTCGACGATCCCACCGACGTCGAGCACCGCCACCTTGTCGCCCAAGGTGATCGCCTCGTCGAGGTCGTGGGTGACGAGGACGATCGTCTTGTGCAGGCGGTCCTGCAGGGTCCGCAGCTCCTGCTGGAGCCGGCCGCGCACGATCGGGTCGACGGCGCCGAACGGCTCGTCCATGAGCAGCACCGGCGGGTCGGCGGCGAGCGCCCGGGCCACGCCGACCCGCTGCTGCTGGCCGCCCGACAGCTCCGACGGGTAGCGCGTCAGCATCGCGGGCTCGATGCCGACCAGGTCGGCCAGCTCCTCCACCCGTTCCGCGATTCGGGCCTTCGGCCAGCCCTTCAGCGACGGCACCGTCGCGATGTTCTGGGCGATCGTCCGGTGGGGGAACAGCCCGATCTGCTGGATCACGTACCCGATGTCGCGCCGCAGTTCGGTGACCGGACGGTCGCGCACGTCGACGCCGTCGATGGTGATCGCCCCCGCCGTGGGCTCGATCAGCCGGTTGACCATCCGCAGCGTCGTAGTCTTCCCGCACCCCGACGGCCCGATCAGCGCCGTGATCTCGCCGGCCGCGAAGGTCAGGTCGAGCGGGGCCACCGCCGGCCGGTCCGCTCCCGGGAACGTCTTCGTGACCCCGACGAGCTCGATGGTCTGCCCGGTCACGCGGAGGGACCCTACCGCCCCCAAAACTCGAAATGGCGTAGATCCTGGTGGACTGGCAACCAGGAGCTACGCCAGAACGCGGGGTTCGGGTGGTGGAGCGGGGGGGGGTGAGGTGAGGTGCGGGGTCACCCGCGGCCGGCGTTCGGCTTGGTGCCGTGGTTCGCCTTCTTGCGCCGGGCGTTGACCTTCTTCTTGTTCGTCTTCTTCGACATAGGGGTGCGACGCTACGCCGTCGGGTGGCTCGCGGTCCAAGCGAGCAGGTCGTCGGCGCTCCAGGTGTTGACGATGCGCTCGGGCTCGATCCCGTGGGCCACGGCCTTGTCGCAGCCGTAGGCCAGGAACTCCAGGTGGCCGGGCGCGTGCGCGTCGGTGTCGATCGAGATCTTGCAGCCCCACTCCAGGGCGAGGTCGAGCAGGTCGGGTGGCGGGTCCTGGCGCTCGGGTCGGCAGTTGATCTCCACTGCGGTGTCGAAGCGGGCGCACGCCGCGAAGATCAGCTCGGCGTCGAAGGCCGACTGCGGCCGCACCTCGGTCTGGTCGGGGAGGAACCCCTTGACCTTGCGGCCGGTGCAGTGCCCGAGGATGTCGACGTGGGGGCTGGCGATCGCCATGACCATGCGCTCGGTCATCTCGCGCTCGGGCATCTTCATCTTCGAGTGCACCGAGGCGACCACGACGTCGAGCCGGGCGAGCATGTCCTCGTCCTGGTCGAGGCCGCCGTCGACGAGGATGTCGACCTCCATGCCGGTGAGGACCCGGAACGGGGCCAGCTCCTCGTTGAGCGCCGCGATCTCGTCGAGCTGGGCGGCCAGCCGGTTGCGGTCGAGGCCGTGGGCGATGGTGAGGCGGGGGGAGTGGTCGGTCATCACCAGCCACTCGTGGCCGAGGTCGCGGGCGGTGCGGGCCATGGTGGCGATCGACGCCCCGCCGTCGCTCCAGGTGGAGTGGGTGTGGCAGTCGCCCTTGAGCGCGGCCCGGAGCGCCGCGCCCTCGCCGAGCGGGATCCTCGTCGACTCCTCGAGCTCGGTGATGCGGTCGGGAACGCCGCCGGCCGCGGCCTGGGTGATCACCTTGGCGGTGCTGGGGCCGATCCCTGGGAGCTCGGTGAGCGTGCCGGCGGCCAGCCGTGCATCGAGCTCGCCGTCGGGCAGCTCGGCGACGATGTCCCTCGCCTTCAGGAACGCCGCGGTCTTCTGGGTGGGCAGCAGCGCCCGGTCCTGCAGGTAGACGACCCGTTCCAGCGCCTCGATCACGTCCATCGGTCGCAGGGTAACGGTGCGGACGTGGATAGGTTGCCGGGCGTGTTCCGGGCCATCGCCACCGACCTCGACGGCACCCTGCTGCGCACCGACAAGTCGATATCGGACCGCACCCGTGACGCCGTCCACGCCGCGGAGGACGCCGGGCTGCTCGTGGTGGTCGCCACCGGTCGTCCGCCCCGGTGGATCGCGCCGATCGTCGAGGTGCTGGGGGACCGGGGGCTCGTGGTGTGCGCCAACGGGGCCAGCGTCTACGACCCGGCCGCGCACGAGCTGGTGGAGGTCACCGAGCTGGACCCGGCCACGGTCGGGGCCCTGGTCGACGACCTCGACGAGATCCTCCCCGAGGTCGTCTACGGCGTCGAGCAGGGGTTCGACTACTCGATCGACGAGGCGGTGCACGACCTCGGGGTCGATCCCGAGGTGCTGTGGCCGGGGATCCGGATCGGTCCGATCCGGTCGTTCCTCGACCAGCCGGTGACCAAGCTCATCGCCCGCACGCCGGCGCCGGCCCGTCCCGGCCTGGCCGCCGAGGTGCAGGCGGTCCTCGGCGACCGGGCGCTCGTCACCCACTCGACCGAGGAGTCGTTCCTCGAGATCTCCCACCCCGACGTCCACAAGGCGGCGACGGTGGAGCGACTCGTCGAGCGGTCCGGGATCGCGGCGGCCGACGTCGTGTCGTTCGGCGACATGCCCAACGACATCGAGCTGCTGCGCTGGTCGGGACTCGGCGTGGCGGTCGCGAACGCCGCGCCGTCGGTGCGCGAGGCGGCCGACGAGGTCACGGCGTCCAACGACGACGACGGCGTCGCGATCGTCATCGAGCGCATCCTCCGGTGACGGAGTGAAGCTGCCGGTGGTCGAGCTGTGGCGCTACCCGGTGAAGTCGATGGGTGGCGAACGGCTGGATGCGGCCGAGGTCGGTCCGGCCGGGTTCGTCGGTGACCGGCGCTGGAGCCTGTTCGACCGCGACACCGGGAAGACGCTGACCGCCCGCCGGGTGCCGGAGCTGCTCCTCGCCCGGTCGCGCGTCACCGACGACGGCGACGGCACCGGCGCCGGCGTGGAGATCGAGCTGCCCGACGGATCCGTGACCGCCGACGACGACGCCCTGTCGCGCTGGCTGGGTCGCGACGTCGAGCTGCGCGACGTGCGGACCGTCGGTGGCGGGGCCACCTACGAGATCGCGCGCGACGACGACGGCGAGCCGGTCGAGCACCACGACTGGATCAGCTGGGAGGGGCCGGCCTGGAGCTTCCACGACTCGACCCGCACCCAGGTGTCGATCGTGTCGACGGCGACGCTGGGCGTCTGGGACCGGCGACGGTTCCGGGCCAACGTCGTCGTCGGCTCCGACGTCGCGATGGTCGAGGACGGCTGGGTCGGTCGGGAGGTCGGGGCCGGGACGGCCCGGCTCGAGGTCACCAAGCGGATCGACCGCTGCGTCATGGTCACCCGCCCCCAGCAGGGCGGCATCGACCGCGATCTGGACGTCCTGCGCACGATCAACCGCGAACGGTCGGGCCACCTCGCGATCGGGGCGCTGGTCGCCGGGACCGGCACCATCGCCGTCGGCGACCTCGTCGGTCCCGACCGTCCGGTCTGACGACCGCACCCGGTCAGCCGACGGCGTCGTCGGGTCGACCTCGACGGGCTGGGCTCGGCCGGGCCGGGGCCCCGATCACGGTCGCGCCGGGGGCCACGTCGTCGACGACCACGGCGTTGGCGCCGACCATCGCCCGCTCGCCGACGGTGACCGCGCCGATCACCTTCGCCCCGGTGCCGACCTGGGCGCCGTCGTGCAGCGTGGGTCCGTGGGGGTTGCCGGCCTTGAGACCCAGCGTGGTGAACGGGTAGAGCACGACACCGGCGCCGATCGTCGTGATGCCGTCGACGACGACCTGGCCGTGCGGCAGGTACAGGCCGGGTTCGACGTGCACGGGGTCGCCGATGCACACCTGGCCGAGCACGATGGCGAGCCGGTGCAGGACGTGGGGGAGGACGGGGACCCCTCGGCGCTGCGCGGCCGCCTTCATCCGGTAGCAGCACTGTCCGGCGAAGCTGTCGCTGATCGCGGCGAGGCGAACGGCCTCCCGCACGACGGCGAACGTCGTGTCGAGCCCGATCGCCGGTTCGCCGCGGAAGCGACGGGCGGCGCCGACGTCGGCCCGGACCGCGTCGAGCAGCGGTGGGTGGGACTGGCGGACCCAGGCCATGAGCACGCCGGGGTCGCCCGGCTGCTTGGCCAGGTCCCGTGCGCGTCGGCCCCACGGGGGCCAGAAGCTCTGTTGACCGGGTCGACCCGATGCCACGTGGTTCCTCCTCGGACGGAACGCGGCACCGTAACCCGCGGTCGGCCGGTCAGGATGTCGTGGTGGGTCGTGGAGACGTGACGGGATGATGTTGGCGACGGGCCTCGCGCTCGGTGCCGCGGTGCTGCACGCCACGTGGAACCTGATCCTCAAGACCTCTCCGGACGACGACCGGGACCTGTCGTCGTGGGGCATCTTCCTGGTCGGTGGGGCCCTGGTGCTCCCGGTGGCGGTCGCGCTGGGTGGGCCGGGCCGGGCCGCGGTGCCGTGGCTCACCCTCTCCGCGCTGATCCACATCGGCTACGTCAGCGGGCTCGTCGCCGCCTACCGGCACGGCGACTTCTCGCTCGCCTACCCGTTGGCCCGGGGGTCGGGCGCGGTGGTCGCCGCGGTCGGCGGCGGGCTGCTCCTCGGCGACCGCCTGCCCGCCGCGGCGTGGGCGGCGATCGTGGTGGTGGCCGTCGGCCTCGTCGGTCTGGTCGGTCGCGACGTCACGGGTACGACCGTGCGGGACGCGCTCCTGACCGGGTGCGCGATCGGCGCGTACACGCTCGCCGACGCCCGCGGCGCGAGGGCGAGCCCGAACCCGGTGGCCTACGGCCTCATCACCACCTCGGCGGCGGCGACCGCGATCTCGGCGATGTACCTGGTCCGCGGCCGCGGGCCGGCGCTGGTCCGGGCCCTCCCCGGCCACTGGCGCCGTTGGACCCTCGGCGGCGCCTGCACCGCGACCGCCTACGCCATGGTGATGGTGGCCATCCGCCACGCCGAGGTGGGCTACGTCGCCATGCTGCGCGAGTCGTCGGTGGTGCTCGGTGCCCTCATCGGATGGCGGGTGCTGCGCGAGCCGCTCGGCGGCCGACGGCTCGTGGCATCGGTCGTGGTGCTCGTGGGCCTGGTCGGCCTGGTGCTCGCCCGGGCCGCCTGAGCGACCGGGGCGCCCGAGCGCCCCGATACCCTCTCGGCCGGTATGGAACGCTTCGGATTCGTCGGTCTCCCCAACTCGGGGAAGTCCTCCCTCTACAACGCGCTGGCCGGCGGCGGGGCGCTGGCTGCTCCGTACGCGTTCGCCACGACCGACCCCAACGTCGGCGTGGCGAAGGTGCCCGATCGCCGCCTCGACGCCCTGGCGGAGATGTCGCGGTCGAAGAAGACGGTCCACGCCAGCGTGCAGTTCGTCGACATCGGCGGCCTGGTCGAGGGGGCGAGCACCGGCGAGGGCCTGGGCAACCAGTTCCTGTCGCACATCCGCGAGGTCGACACCGTCGTGTTCCTGCTGCGGGCCTTCGTCGACGACGACGTGCCCGGGCCGTCGGACCCGCTGGAGTGCCTGCGGGTGCTCGAGATCGAGCTCGCCCTGGCCGACCTGGAGAGCGTCGAGTCGCGGGTCGAGAAGCGGCGGAAGGCCGCCAAGCAGGACAAGAACCTGCAGCCGCTGGTCGAGGCGCTCGACGCGGCGAAGGAGCTGCTGGCCGAGGGCACGCCGATCTACCGGGGGTCGCTCACGGCGGACCAGCGGGCGGTGCTCAAGGAGGAGTTCCTGCTGACCAACAAGCCGGTGATGGCGCTCGTCAACGTCTCCGAGGACGACCTCGACCGCATCCCCGAGGTGATCGCGCCGGTCGAGGCCGAGCTCGGCGACCGGGCCGAGGTCATCGGCATGTGCGTGCAGCTCGAGGCCGAGGCCGCGCAGTTCGACGGGGCCGAGCGCATCGAGATGCTCGACGCGCTCGGGCTCGGCGAGGGCGGCCTCGAGCGCTTCATCCACGCCGCCTACCAGCTCATGGGGCTGCGTACCTTCTTCACGACCGGTGAGAAGGAGAGCCGGGCCTGGACCTTCCGGGCCGGTTCGAAGGCACCGCAGGCCGCCGGGCGGATCCACTCCGACTTCGAGCGGGGGTTCATCCGCGCCGAGTGCATCCGCTGGGACGAACTGCTCGAGATCGGCTCCTGGTCGAAGGCCCGCGAGGTGGGCAAGCTGAGGGTCGAGGGCAAGGACTACGAGGTCGTCGACGGAGACGTGCTCGAGTTCCGGTTCAACGTCTGAACGACGGCCGGCCCGACCGACCGGATCGAACTGGAGGCACGATGGCGTGGTTGCTGCGGGGCGGTGAGGTGCTGTCGACGCTGTCGATCGCGTCGTCGCGCGCCGACCGACGTCGCGGTCTCCTCGGGCGAGACGGGATCGAGGGAGCACTGCTGGTCGAGCGGGCCCGGTCGGTCCACACCGTCGGGATGCGGTTCGCGATCGACGTGGCGTTCTGCGACGCCGACCTCGTGGTGCTCCGGACCCGGACCCTGCCGCCGGGTCGGGTCACGCTGCCCGTGCGGCGGGCCCGTTGCGTGATCGAGGCCGAGGCCGGGGCGTTCTCGTCGTGGGAGCTGGTCCCGGGCGACGAGTTGGAGGTGGCGGCGTGACCGGGCCGGGACGGCTGGTCCTCGTGGGCACGCCGATCGGCAACCTCGGCGACCTCTCGCCGCGGGCCGTCGAGGCCTTGGCCGCGGCCGACCTCGTCTGCTGCGAGGACACCCGGCGCACCGGCCGTCTGCTCCAGCACGCGGGGGTGCGGGCGCCCGGGCTGCTGGTGGTGAACGACCATACGGAGGCCGGTGCGGTCGAGCGGGTGCTGGCCCGGCTGGCCGCCGGTGAGGTCGTGACCGTGGTCTCCGACGCGGGCATGCCCGGCATCTCCGATCCCGGCGAGCAGCTCGTGCACGCCGCGGTCGAGGCCGGGTTCGCGGTCGAGGTCGTGCCCGGGCCCTCGGCCGCGGTGACCGCGCTCGTGGCCAGCGCGCTCCCGGCCGGCCGGTTCGTGTTCGAGGGGTTCCTCCCCCGGAAGGGTTCGGGGCGGACCGAGCGTCTGGCCGCGATCGCCGCCGAGCGGCGCACGGTGGTGCTGTACGAGGCGCCGCACCGGGTGGCCCGGACGATCGACGACCTCACCGCGGCCTGTGGGCCCGACCGCCGCGTCGTGCTGGCCCGCGAGCTGACCAAGCTCCACGAGGAGGTGTGGCGGGGCACCCTCGGCGACGCCGTGGCGCACCTCGCCGAGCGCGAGCCAAGGGGCGAGCACGTGGTGGTCCTCGACGGTGCGCCCCCGCCCCCGGAGGTCGACGACCCCGCGATCGTCGAGGCGCTCGCCGTCGCCCGGGCCGAGGGTGCCTCGACCCGCGATGCGGTCGCGGCCGTCGCGTCGGAGCTCGGGGTCGCCCGGCGACGGGTGTACGACCTCGCCACCGGGTCCTGAGCCGTGGTCGTCGCCGACCCCGCGAGCGAGCTCCTCGACCTGGTTCGTTCGCTCGGTGATCCGGCGCCCGCGGAGGCGCCGCCGGCGGCCCGCGCCCGGGCCGAGATGGTCCGTCGCCGCTTCGGTCTGGCGCTGCCGCCACCGTTCGCCGGCCCGCCGGGGCCCGGCGAGCCGATCCGTCGCGCCACGGCGTTCGACGGCGCGGCGATCGCCTCGGTGAAGTGGCGCTGCTTCGGCACCGACTACCGGGGCGTGTTCCCCGACGCGTTCATCGACGACCGCGACGTCGTGCCGCCGGCCTCGTACTGGACCGGCCGGGCCATGGTGCCGCCGAGCCGGCGGCACGGCCTGTTCGTGTGGGGGCGGCCGGGCACGGTGCACGGCTACCTCGACTGCGGGCCGACCGACCCGTCGGATCGGGCCGAGCGTCCGGAGGTCGGCGAGGTGTTCGAGCTGTACGTCGATCCGGTCAGCCAGGGTCGCGGCGGTGGTCGGGCGCTCCTCGCGGCGGGTGAGGCGTTCCTGACCGAGGCCGGGTTCGTCGAGGCCGAGCTGTCGGTGGTCGACGCGAACCACACCGGGCAGGCCTTCTACCGCGCGGCCGGTTGGACCGACACCGGCCGCGTCGTCGCCGTCGACCTCGGGGTGGTCGCCTTCGGCGAGCGACGCTTCGCTCGCTCTCTGCGGTGAAATGACCACCGACTCACATGTTGTTCCATGTGGTTCGGAGCCTCGACAGCTTCTCCTGTCCAGAGACCGATGGTATCTGTCTTTTCAGCGTCCGTCGGTATCCGAATAAACCCTCGAAATCTGGGCCTTTTGCCTCATGACCTGCCACAGGTCACATGCTCAACTGTCGTCATCGACCGAGGCACACCAACTCGGGAGTGACCGCATCGAAAGGTGTGGGGGGAGGAAGTCCGGCCGGCGTTTCGGGGGGAGCGTTGATCGGAATGGCAATCGGGGGTGTCGGCTCAGCCGGCACCTCCGATGCCGCTTTTGCGCCCGGAACGCGCCGGTCGATCCGGCCCCCGGACGGGTCCGGCCGAGTTCGGGCCGCGCCGGGGCATGGCACTAGCGTTGCGCCGACCTGTCCGAAGGAGCCCCGAGTGTCCGCAGTCCCCAGTCGTCGATCCCGCCGAGCGCTGTACGCCGGCGTGGCCGTCGCGCTCACCCTGGTCCTCTCCTCGTGCACCCACCAGCGCGATCCCACGGGCTACAGCGACTCCGTGCGGGAGAACTTCGTCGAGGGCTGCACCGCTCCCGACGGCGTCGCCGCCGACGGGCTCCCCGAGGACACCTGCGGGTGCATCTACGACTACTTCGACGAGAACGTCCCGTGGTCGGAGTTCTCCTCGTCGAACAGCGATCGGCGCACCGTGTCGGACCCGGCCGTGCTCGAGGGCGGGTCGTGGGCCAAGGCCTACGAGGCGTGCGGCGTCTCGGTCGGCGGCGGTCTTCCGACCGAGGAGAGCGTGACCACCACCTCCGGCGACGCAACCACCACGACCACCGCCGGCTGAGCCTCTGCTCAGTCCGCCTTCGGCGCCGCCTCGGCGGCGGGTGCCGCCTTCTTCTTCTTGGGCGGGGGCGGCGGCATCCGCTTCGGGAAGGCGATCGCCTCCTCGGGCCACCGGTTGCGGCTGACCCGCGACAACCGGTCCATCAGCGCCACCGCGGCCGGGTCCTCCTCGGCCGGCTTCACCAGCACGCGGCCCTGGCCGATCATGCGCTCCATGACGGCCTGACCCAGCGGGGTGCGCACCACCGTGAGGGTCCAGTCGTTGAACTTGCCGATGCCACCGGTCGAGATGTCGGCGTGCTCGGCCGCGAAGTCGGGGCAGTGGTTGCAGCCCTCGCGGGTCCAGGCGTGGCACTCCTTGAGCGGCACCTCGTGGTACTCGCCGTCGTGGGTCCAGATCTGGAAGACGCCCTTGATGTTCGTCTTCTTGATGGACGTGCGCGCGATGCCGTACTTCGCCTCGAACAGCTCCTCGAAGATGCGGTCGTCGAAGGTCTTCGAGCACAGCAGGCCGATGGTGATCTGCACCGGCTTGCCGACCTTGCCGATCTTGCGGTGCCACATGACCGGTGCCGCGGAGGTCTGGCAGCCCATGCCGACCAGCGCGAGCTTCTCCAGGCCCTTCTCCTTCGCGTCGTCGTAGGCGAGCCAGTTGGCCGAGTACGTGTAGCGGCTGCCGGCGGTGTCGAGGATCTCCTGCGGGGTCGACACCGCGATCGGCTTGGGGCGGAGCGTGGAGCCGTCGCCCTCGAGCCCCGACACGAGCGCTCCGTCGATGTAGCCCTCCTCCATCAGCCACAGCAGGAGCGCCGAGACCAGACCGCCGTCCTGCCCGCCGTCGTGGACGGTGTCGTCGGCCGCCCGGACGAGGAGCACCTGCTCGCTGATGCCGTGCAGTTCCTCGATCTCGCGGGCCCGGCCGAAGAGGTGCTCGTCGGCCGCCGGCTCCCAGTCACGAAAGCGCGGGCAGGCCCGGGTGCAGGAGGTGCAGCCCTTCTGCCCGTGGGTGCAGTCCGCCGGCCCCAGCTCGTCCTCGAGGTGGAAGGGCTTGTAGCCGCCCTCCGCGTGCTCGTAGCCGATCACGTCGTGCGGGCAGGAGATCACGCAGGCCGAGCACCCCGTGCAGAGGCCCGAGGTGATCACCTCGGTGTACAGCTCGGCCCACTGGTGGGTCCAGCGTCCGGTCTCGCGCCGCAGATCGGGTTCGGGGGCGTCGGTGATGGGTTCGTCGGTCACCGTCATGGCTCGCATCGTAGGCAGAGATCGCGGCCACCCGGGCCGCTTGGCGCGGCCTTGACCCCCGGGTCAAGATGGGCGCCATGGATCTGAGCTACCCACCCGAGGCCGAGACGTTCCGCACCGAGATCCGGGGCTGGTTGGAGGACAACCTGCCCGAGGGTTGGTTCGACGAGGGCTTCGAGATGACCCCCGACGAGAAGAAGGCGTTCAACGAGTCGTGGCCGTCGAAGCTCTACGGCGGTGGCTGGATCTGCGCCTCCTGGCCGAAGGAGTACGGCGGCAAGGGCCTGTCCACCATGCAGAACGTGGTGCTGGCCGAGGAGTTCGCCCGGGCGAAGGCGCCGATGCGGGCCGACTTCTTCGGCGACACCCTCGTGGGTCCGACGATCCTCCAGCACGGCACCGAGGAGCAGAAGAAGTACTTCCTCCCGAAGATCATGCAGGGCGAGATGGCCTGGTGCCAGGGCTTCTCCGAGCCCGACTCCGGCTCCGACCTCGCCTCGCTCAAGACCTCGGCCGTGCTCGACGGCGAGGAGTGGGTGATCAACGGGCAGAAGGTCTGGACCACCCAGGCCCAGTTCGCCGACTACTGCTTCCTCCTGGCCCGCACCGACCCGGACGTCAAGAAGCAGGCCGGCATCTCCTACCTCCTCGTGCCCATGGACCAGGACGGCATCGAGGTGCGCGGCATCACCCAGCCCGACGGCACCGCCGAGTTCAACGAGGTGTTCTTCACCAACGCCCGCTGCCCGAAGGAGAACGTCGTCGGTGGGGTCAACGGTGGCTGGACCGTGGCCAACTCGACGCTCAGCCACGAGCGGGGCATGTCGGCCACCACCGGCTACCGGCGATTCGAGCAGGAGTACCAGCTCATGGTCGAGGAGGCGACGCGCAACGGCCGCATCGACGACCCGATCGTCCGCCAGGGCCTGATGCGCTACTACACGAAGATCCAGATCCTGCGCATCAACGGTCTCCGCAGCCTGACCCAGACGCTCAACAAGACGAAGGACATGGGTGTGGTGTCCCTCGGGCTCACCAACAAGATGTTCTGGTCCGAGATGCACCGCGACGCGATGGAGCTCTGCCTCGACATCTTCGGCGCGTCCGCGATGCTCGTCGACACCGCGCCGCCCAGCGGCAACTGGCCGGCCCAGGCCCGGGCCAAGGGTCGCGACACCTACCACCCGAGCCAGATGATGTCGGCGTTCTTCTTCTCCCGGTCCGAGACGATCTGGGGCGGCACCGCCGAGATCCAGCGCAACATCGTCGGCGAGAAGTTCCTCGGCCTGCCCCGCGAGCCGAAGGCCCCCAACGCCGGCTGACGTCACCGTTGGGGTCGGACCCCAACCGTGCTGCCCATGGTCGTGGCGTCGGCCCCGGCACCGATAGCGTCGTTCCGTCATGGCTGACGAGCTGCGGATCGACCTCCCCCGGCACCACCGCACCCGCGGCCAACGGGTGCTGCTGGCGCTCGGTTCGGTCGCGGTCTTCGCGCTGCTCGCCGGTGCCGGGGCGGTCGCGTGGACGGCCGTCAAGCTCAACGCCATCCACCGCGAGGACGTGCTCCTCGACCGGGCCAACGGGGCGCCGGCGAACTACCTGATCGTCGGGTCGGACTCCCGGGCCCGCGGCAACCCGAACGACGTCGACGGCGGACCGGTGGAGCAGCGCTCGGCGTTGGCCGACACGATGATGATCGTCCGCATCGACCCCGACGCGGAGACGGTGCAGCTCCTGTCGTTGCCGCGCGATCTGTGGGTGACGCTGCCGAACGGGCAGGAGGGCCGGCTCAACGCGGCCTACGCGCACGGCCCCCAGGACCTGATCGACACGATCCGCGACCAGCTCGGCATCCCCATCCACCACTACGTCGAGGTGGACTTCCGCGGCTTCCAGGACGTCGTCGACGCGATCGGCGGCGTCCCCATGTGGTTCGACACCCCGATGAAGGACTACCAGAGCGGGCTCTCGGTCCCCGAGGCCGGGTGCATCACCCTCGACGGCGCCCAGGCGCTCGCGTTCGCCCGGGCCCGCCACCTCCGCTACTACGAGGACGGCCGCTACCAGTACGACGGCACCGGCGACCTCGGCCGCATCTCCCGCCAGCAGGTGTTCATCGCCCGGGTGCTCGACCGGGCCACCGACCAGGGCTACACGAACCCGCTCACGATGCGGAAGCTCATCGAGGCCGGCGTCGAGCACGTCACGCTCGACTCGGGGCTGTCGGTCGGCACGCTCATCGGGGTGGGGGAGCGCTTCGCCGACTTCAGCTCCGACGGGCTCGAGTCCTTCACGGTGCCGGCATCGCCCCGGGTCACCTCCGGCGGGGCGGCCGTGCTCGAGATCCGGTGGAAGCGGGCGTTGCCGATCCTCGAGCGGTTCGGCGGCTCGGGCACGCGGTCGAGCACCACGTCCACGTCGGTCGCGACCACCGAGCCCTTCGACGTCACCGTGCTCAACAGCTCGGGCGTGGCCGGCCGGGCCGAGGAGGTCGCCCACGAGCTGGTGGCCGACGGACTGCGGGTTCCCTACGTCGGCAACGGGTGGGAGCTGGGTCACGAACAGGAGCCGGTCACGGTCGTCCGCTACGCGGTCGGCTACGAGGACGAGGCCCGCGCCGTCGCCGCGAAGCTGAAGGTCCGCGATGTCGAGGAGGCCGCCGACCTCGGCCTCAGCTCGGTGGTGGTGTTCCTCGGCGTCGACGATCCGACGGTGACGACGACCACCGCGGCACCGACCACCACGACGCCGGCCACGACCTCGACCACCGCTCCGAAGCCGATCGGTGTGCTGCCGGGCGAACCGCCCGCCGGCGAGTCGTGCGGTTGACTGTGGCGCCCTCGGCAGGATTCGAACCTGCGCACACGCCTCCGGAGGGCGATGCTCTATCCCCTGAGCTACGAGGGCGGGGCCGCTCACACTAGAGCGTCGGCGGGGGTCGCCCAACTCCCCGTTTCGGGCTCGGAGCCCGGTGGGTGCCGCCGGTAGCATCGCCGAACCCTCGCCCCCGATCCGAAGGACCTCCACGCCGTGATCCGCGACGACCTCGCCGCCGCCGTCCTCGACGCCCTGCGGGCGCTCGGGGTCGACCCGCTGCCCGCCACGGTGGCGATGGAGCGACCGGCGCGGCGCGAGCACGGCGACTGGTCGTCCAACGTCGCGCTGGCCACGGCGAAGAAGGCGGGCCGCAACCCGCGGGAGCTGGCCGCCGAGCTGGCCGACCACCTGAACGCGCACCCGCCGGCCCACGTCACCGCGGTCGAGCTGGCCGGACCCGGCTTCCTGAACTTCCGGCTCGCGCCCACGTGGCTGCACGACGTGCTCACGACCGTCGTCGACGAGGGTGTCGACGGCTACGCCCGGTCCGACCTGGGGGAGGGCCGCACCGTCAACGTCGAGTTCGTGTCGGCCAACCCGACCGGCCCGGTCCACGCCGGCCACGCCCGCGGCGCGGCCTACGGCGACGCGCTCGCCCGGCTCCTCGACCGGTGCGGCTACGGCGTCACCCGGGAGTTCTACGTGAACGACCGCGGGGTCCAGATGCAGAAGTACGGCGCGTCCCTCGCGGCCCGCAAGGCCGGCGAGGAGCCGCCCGAGGACGGCTACCTCGGCGAGTACGTCGTCGCGTGGGCCGCCGAGATGCCCGATGGCGTCGACCCCGTTGCCTGGGGCGAGGACCGCGCGCTCCAGGACCAGCGTGAGACCCTCGAGGCCTTCGGGGTCGACTTCGACGTGTGGACGAGGGAGCTGTCGCTCGTCGACTCGGGCGCGATCGAGGCGACGCTCGCCGAGCTGCGCGCCCTCGGGAAGGTCTACGAGGCCGACGGTGCCACGTGGCTCCGGTCGACCGAGTACGGCGACGACAAGGACCGGGTGCTCATCAAGAGCGACGGCGAGCTCACCTACCTGATGCCCGACATCGCCTACCACCGCGACAAGTTCTCCCGGGCGGAGCGGCTGATCAACGTCTGGGGCGCCGACCACCACGGCTACGTGGCCCGCATGAAGGCGGCGATGCAAGCGCTCGGCCACGACCCCGACGAGCTCGAGGTGTCGATCGTGCAGATGGTCGACCTCCTCAAGGACGGGGCGCCGGTCAAGATCTCGAAGCGGTCGGGCGAGCTGGTGGAGCTGCGCGACGTGGTCGACGAGGTCGGCGCCGACGCGGCCCGTCTCACCTACCTCCTCCAGTCGATCGACTCCCGCCAGACGGTCGATCTCGCCGTGGTCGCGAGCCAGGGCATGGAGAACCCGGTGTTCTACGTGCAGATGGCCCACGCCCGGATCCACGGCATCGCCCGGCGGGCCGCCGAGGCGGGCGTCGTGCGGGCCGGTCTCGACGAGGTCGACCTGGGCCTGCTCGTGGCCGAGCGCGAGCTCGACGTGCTCCGGTCGCTCTCGGAGCTGCCCGAGGTCGTCCGGGTGGCCTGCGAGGACCGGGCCCCGCACCGGGTCACCTCGTGGGTCCGGGAGCTGGCCGGCGCGTTCCACGGCTTCTACCACGACTGCTACGTGATCGGTGACGACGTGCCCGCCGAGCTGACGCAGGCCCGCCTCTGGCTGGTCGAGTCGGCCCGCGTCGGCCTGTCGATCGGTCTCGACCTGCTCGGGGTCAGCGCGCCGGAGTCGATGTGAGCGTCCTGCCCCGTCACCTCCTGCCCGACTCGGCCGAGGTGGCGCCCGACGGGTCGTTGCGGATCGGCGGCTGCGACGTCGCCGCGCTGGCCGAGGAGTACGGCACGCCGCTGTTCGTCTACGACGAGGACCAGCTCCGCGACCGATGCCGGGAAGCCGTCGCGGCGTTCGGCGACGGCGTGGCCTACGCGACCAAGGCGTTCCTGTGCCGGGCGATGGCCCGGCTCGCCCACGAGGAGGGGATGCACCTCGACGTGGCCAGCGGCGGTGAGCTGGCCATCGCGCTCGCCGCCGGCGTTCCGGCCGATCGGCTCGTGCTGCACGGCAACAACAAGAGCGACGACGAGCTGCTCCGGGCGCGCGAGGTCGGCGTCGGTCGCATCGTCGTCGACAGCTTCGACGAGCTCGACCGCCTCGATCGGCTCCACGCCGCCGACGGTCGGGTCCCGAAGGTGCTGCTGCGGATCACACCGGGGGTCGAGGCCCACACCCACGAGTTCGTGATGACCGGTCAGGACGACTCGAAGTTCGGGTTCGGGCTGAAGGTCGGCGACGCGGCGCGGGCCGTCGAGCGCTGCCGGGCCTCGGCGTCGGTCGAGCTGGTCGGGCTCCACGCCCACATCGGCTCGCAGGTGTTCGTCGCCGGCTTCTACGAGCAGGCCATCGAGGCCCTGGCCCCGTTCGTCGCCGAGTCGGGGCTCGCCGAGCTGTCCATCGGGGGCGGCATCGGGGTGGCGTACGTGGAGGGGGAGGAGGCCCCGTCGATCACGGAGTGGGGCGCGGTCGTGCGCGACGCCTGCGCGGCGGCCGGGATCACCGCCCGCGTGTCGGCCGAGCCCGGTCGGGCGATCGCCGCGGCCGCCGCGATCACCGTCTACCGCGTGGGCACCGTCAAGGAGGTGCCGGGCATCCGCACCTTCGTGGCCTGCGACGGCGGCTTCATCGACAACCCCCGCCCCGCCCTCTACGGCTCGGGCTACGAGACCTTCCTCCCGCGCTCCGTCGACGCCGACCGCACCGAGACCGTGCGGTTGGTGGGCAAGCACTGCGAGTCCGGTGACGTGCTCGTGGCCGAGGCCCGGGTGCCGCCGGGCCTGCGGGTCGGCGATCTGATCGCCACGCCGGTCACCGGCGCCTACGGCCGGACCATGGGCTCGAACTACAACTCGCTCGGTCGCCCGGCGGTCGTGTTCGCGTCGGGGGGCGACGCCCGCTTGGTGATCCGCCGCGAGACCGACGAGGACCTGTTGGCGACCGACGTCGGCTGAGTTCTTCGACGGTCCCGGACCAGGTCACGGCGGTGCATTACGGTGTCGGGCCATCTGGCTGGGGCGTGGGCCCCGGTATCTGACCCCTGGGGGGCCGTCACATGTTGCACCGATCCGTCCACCGAGCTCGGCGCGCGCCGGCCGTGATCTTCGTGGCCGCACTCGTCCTGGCGGGTGCCGCCCTCGTGGGGGGCACGGCCGGCGCCGCGCCCGCCGGGGTGCAGCCGACCAACGCGCTCGACATCTCGAACGAGGCCTGTGAGATGACGATCGTGGCCACGGTCGTCTCCGAGGGCGACTACGTCGTGGAGATCTGGGACGACGGCTCGGTCATCGCCTCGCTCCCGTTCACCGCCGACGCACCGGGCGACTACACCGTGTACTACACGGTCGTCGCCCAGCCCGGTGAGGAGGCCGCCGGCCTCGGCGTCATCCTCACCGACACCGAGTCCCGGCTCGTCACCGTCGATCCGTACCTGGTCGACGCCTGCGAGGCGGTGACCACCACGACGACCGCCGTCGAGGGCTCCACGACCACCGCGGCCGAGGCGACCACGACGACCGCCGCCACCGAGGACACCATGGAGACCAACACCCCGGCCGCCACCCCGACGGCCCAGGGCGCCGCGGGCATCGCCGCCGAGGCCTCCTACACCGGCTGACGCCGGTTCCGTCCTGACGGACCGACCTGCACGTCGAACGGTCCCCGGCTCCGTGCCGGGGACCGTTCGCGTCCGGGCTCACCGCGGCGGGAACGGCGTTCGAGCCACCCGGGGGCGGCCGGTAGCCTGCCCGGCGTGACGGAATCCGTGGTGAAGGTGGGGGTGCTGGGCTGCGGGAACGTCGGCGCCGCGCTCGTGCAGCTGGTCGAGGAGCGGGGCGACGAGATCGCCGCCCGCACCGGGGTGCGGTTGGAGGTGGTGCGGGTCGCGGTGCGGAGCCTCTCGCGGACCCGGCCGATCGAGCTGCCCGAAGGCGTCCTCACCCGCGACGCGGCCGCAGTGGTCGCGGATCCCGACGTCGACGTCGTCGTCGAGGTCATCGGTGGCATCGAGCCGGCCCGCGAGCTGATCCTCGACGCGATCGCCGCCGGCAAGCCGGTGGTCACCGCGAACAAGGAGCTGCTCGCCAACCACGGCGCCGAGTTGTTCGCGGCGGCGTCGACGGCCGGTGTCGACCTGTTGTTCGAGGCGGCGGTGGCCGGTGGCATCCCGATCATCCGGCCGCTCCGGGAATCGCTGGTGGGCGAGGACGTGCGGCGGATCACGGGCATCGTCAACGGCACGACCAACTTCATCCTCACCCGGATGTCGGAGGAGGGCGTGGCCTACTCGGCGGCGCTGGCCGAGGCCCAGGAGCTCGGCTACGCCGAACGCGATCCCACCGCGGACGTCGAGGGCTACGACGCCGGCGCCAAGGCGGCGATCCTGGCCTCGATCGCCTTCGGAGCCAAGGTGGTCGCCGGTGACGTGTACCACGAGGGCATCGCCAACGTCACCACGACCGACATCGACTTCGCGGCCCGCCTCGGGTTCGTCATCAAGCTGCTCGCCGTCGCCGAGCTGGTGCCGGTCGACGGCGGTCCCGACGAGATCGCGGTGCGCGTGCACCCGGCGATGGTGCCGCTCGCCCATCCGCTCGCCGGCGTGCGCGACTCGTTCAACGCCGTGTTCGTCGAGGGTGCGGCCGTGGGGGACCTGATGTTCTACGGCCGGGGCGCCGGTGGCGGTCCCACCGGCTCGGCCGTGCTGGGCGACCTGGTCGACGCCGCGGTCAACCTCACCAAGCACACCCACGCCGAGCTCAGCGTGGCCGCCCGGCGTCCCATCCGGGCGATCGACGAGCTGCGGTCCAGCTACTACGTGAACCTGGACGTGGTCGACCAGCCCGGCGTGCTCCGGGCCGTGGCCGAGGCGTTCGAGCGCCACGGCGTGTCGATCCGGTCGCTGGAGCAGGAGGGCATCGGCGAGAACGCCCGCCTCATCTTCATCACCCACCAGGCCCGCGAGGCCGACGTCCAGGCCACCCTCGCCGACCTCGGGAACCTCGACGTCATCCACGCGATCACGTCGGTCCTCCGCGTCGTCGGCGAGGACGAGGGCTGACCGGTGCGCTACGTCTCCACCCGCGGCGACGCGCCCGTCCTCGAGTTCGGCGACGTGCTCCTGCGGGGCCTGGCCGCCGACGGCGGGCTCTACGTCCCCGACGACTACCCCCACCTCCCCGAGTTGGCCCCCGACGCGTCGTACGCGCACGTCGCCACCGCGCTCCTCGCGCCGTACACGGCCCCGAGCCTGCTCCGGGACGAGCTGGCGCCGATGGTCGAGGAGGCCTACGCGACGTTCCGCCACCCGGACGTGTGCCCGGTCACGCCGCTCGACGACGACCTCCACCTGCTCGAGCTGTTCTGGGGGCCGACGATCGCGTTCAAGGACGTCGCGCTCCAGCTCGTCGGTCGCCTGTTCGACCACGAGCTGACCCGCCGGGAGGAGCGGGCGACCATCGTGGTCGCCACCTCGGGCGACACCGGCTCGGCGGCGATCGAGGCGTGCCGCGGTCGCCACCACCTCCAGATCGTGGTCCTGCACCCGGCCGGCCGGGTGAGCGACGTGCAACGCCGCCAGATGACGACCGTCGACGAGCCCAACGTCCACAACGTGGCCGTCGAGGGCACCTTCGACGACTGCCAGGACGCGGTGAAGGCGATGTTCGCCGATCCGACGTTCCGCACCGAGATCGGGCTCTCGGCCATGAACTCGATCAACTGGGCCCGGGTGATGGCCCAGACCGTGTACTACACGACCGCGGCCCGCACGGTCGGCCGTGGCGAGCCGGTCGGGTTCTCGGTGCCGACGGGCAACTTCGGCAACGTGCTGGCCGGCTGGGTCGCCCGCCGCACCGGCACGCCGATCAGCCAGCTCGTGGTCGCGTCGAATCGCAACGACATCCTCACCCGCTGGCTGGCCGACGGGGTCATGGAGCGTCACGGGGTCGTGCCGACCCACAGCCCCAGCATGGACATCGAGATCAGCTCGAACGCCGAGCGCCTCATCTACGAGCTCTACGAGCGCAACCCGGCGCTGGTGGTCGATCGCCTGCAGGAGTTCGCGGCGACCGGGCGGGTGGAGCTGGGTGACGCCCGGCGCTCCGTGGTCGGCGAGGTGTTCGACGGCGCGTCGGTCGACGACGAGGGCACCCTCGCCGAGATCCGGCGCACCTACGAGGCGACCGGGGTGATCCTCGACCCGCACACCGCGGTCGGGGTGTCGGCCGCCCGCGCCCGGCGCCGCGATCGCGACGTCCCCATGGTGTGCCTGGCCACGGCCCACCCGGCCAAGTTCCCCGATGCGGTCGAGGCGGCGATCGGCATCCGTCCCGAACTGCCGGCGCATCTGGCCGACCTGTTCGACCTGCCCGAGCGGTTCGAGACGCTCCCGAACGACCTGGACCGGCTGAAGGCCCACGTCCGCTCGGTGACCTCGCGCTGACGGGTCCGGGCGAGCGGTTCGCCCGGTCGGGAGGGCGATCGCTACGCTCGGAACCGCTCGGTGCAGGTGCTGCCCGAGCGCCCCACGTCCCGCCGGATCCGTGATCGGACCTCGACGGGACCGGCCCGGGGTCGGGACGGATCGGCGAGCGCCGGATCCGGACGACCCGGTCCACAGCGAGATCCCAACCACTTTCCGCCGAGAACCCCGCGAGGTGTCCGCATGTCCGATGGCCAGGCCTTCGATCCGTCCCTGCTCGAGGGGAAGGACCGCAACGAACTGGTGGCCATCGCCTCCTCCCTCGGGAAGAAGCCACCCGCCCGGGCCAAGAAGGCCGACATCATCACCCTGATCATGGAGCTGGTCGGCGCCGAGGCGCCGGCCGCCGACCCGCCGGCCGCCGACCCGTCGGCCGACGGAGCGCCCGAGGCCGCCGGGACCCCGGAGCCCGAGGAGCCGGCCGACGAACCCGCTGCAGCGGCCGAGACCCCCTCCGAGGCCCCCGAGCCCGAGGAGCGGGGCCGATCCGGTGGTCGCGGGGACCAGGGTGGCCGCGCCGACCAGGGCGGTCGCAACGGCCAGGGCAACCAGGACCAGGGTGCCCGCGACCAGGGTGGTCGGACCGGCGGCGACGGCCAGGCGAACGGCGATCGCGCCGAGCCCGGCAACCAGGCCGAGCCGCAGCAGCCCCAGCCCGAGGAGGGTGAGGGCAATCGCCGCCGCCGCCGCCGGGGCCGCGACCGCAACCGCAACCACGACGACGAGCAGGTCAACGCCGAGCCGGTCGACGTCGAGGGCTTCGTCGACCTGCGCGACGAGGGGTACGGGTTCCTGCGGGTCGCCGGCTACCTCCCGTCGCCGAACGACGCGTACATCTCCGTGAAGCAGGTTCGGCAGTTCGGCCTCCGCAAGGGTGACGTCGTGGCGGGCCGCAGCCGGGCCGCGAACCGCAACGAGAAGAACCCGGCGCTGATCCAGCTCGACTCGGTGAACGGCGTCGCCGTGTCCGGGCAGCCGACCGAGCGTCCCGAGTTCGAGAAGCTCACGCCGCTCTACCCGGACGTGCACCTCCGGCTCGAGCAGCCCGAGTTCCCCGAGAACATGACGGCCCGGATCATCGACCTGCTCGCCCCGATCGGGAAGGGCCAGCGGGGGCTCATCGTGTCCCCGCCGAAGGCGGGCAAGACCACCGTCGTGAAGGACATCGTGCGGGCGGTCGAGCGCAACCACCCCGAGGTCCACGTCATCGTGCTGCTCGTCGACGAGCGCCCCGAGGAGGTCACCGACCTCCGCCGCTGGGTGCTCAACGGCGAGGTGGCGGCATCGACCTTCGACCGCCCCACCGAGGAGCACATCGCGCTGGCCGAGCTGGTCATCGAGCGGGCCAAGCGCCTGGTGGAGCAGGGCAAGGACGTGATGGTCGTCCTCGACGGCATCACCCGCCTCACCCGCGCGTACAACCTGAACGCCCCGGCCAACGGTCGCACCATGGCCGGCGGCATGGACAGCTCGGCGCTCTACCCGCCGAAGAAGTTCTTCGGCGCCGCCCGCAACGTCGAGGAGGGCGGTTCGCTCACGATCCTCGCCACCGCGCTCGTCGAGACCAACACCCGCCTCGACGAGGTCATCTTCGAGGAGTTCAAGGGCACCGGGAACATGGAGCTGCGCCTCGACCGCCGTCTGGCCGAGCGCCGGGTCTTCCCGGCGATCGACGTCGACGGCTCCTCGACCCGCCACGAGGAGCTGCTCTACCCGCGGGCCCAGCTCCAGCAGGTGTACCGGCTCCGCCGGTTGCTGTCGGACCTCAAGCAGGAGGGCGGCAGCGGTGCCGCCGGACTCGAGATGCTGGTCGACCGGCTCCGCACCGTCCGCACCAACGAGGCGTTCCTGGCCGAGATCGCCAAGGCCACGTCCTGACCCTCGCGGCCCGGCCGGGCCGGGAATACGCGGGCGTTGACCATTTTGGGAACACCCCCGTCCCTGCACCACACTGGAGACCCTTATGAAGGCCGACATCCACCCCGACTACGTGGAGACCCACGTCCGCTGCTCCTGCGGGAACACGTTCACCACCCGTTCGACGCAGGCCGAGGTCTCCGTCGAGCTCTGCAACGAGTGCCACCCCTTCTACACGGGCAAGCAGAAGCTGGTGGACACCGGTGGTCGCATCGACCGCTTCGAGCGGCGCTACGGCCGTCGCAACAAGTAGCAGGCCCCTGCCCCTGAACGACGCGGACCGGCTCGACCGCCTCCGGGCGGCCAAGCTGCGCGCCCTCGTGGCGTCGCGCTGGGAGGTCCCGGCCGATGCCGTCGACGCACCGTTCCCGAACGGTGCGACCCTCCGCGGTGACGGGGTGGTCTGGGTGCTCGTCGAGGACGACGCCGTGCACCGCCTCGGCGCCGTGCTGGCCATCGCGTGCCGCGCCGGAGCCTCGGAGGTGCACGTCGTCGTCGCCGAACCGGCCGACGCCGCGGTGCTGGCCCGCCGGGCATCGCTGTTCACGCTTCCCGTGTCGGTCTGGACCCTCGACGGCACCGACCTGGTGCCCGCCGAGGCCGCCCCGCCCGCCGACGACCCCGCGCCGTCGCCCGAGGCCGAGCTGTACCGGCCGGTGCTGCGCGAGGCCGGGCTCGACCCGGTCGTCGAGGGCGGCGTCCTGCTCGGCGAGCTCCGGGGCCTCGAGGTGGCCCGGGTCGTCGACGCCGACGACGCCGGTGCCACCCGCGTCGAGGCCGGCGTCGGGCGCTTCGACCGCGAGGCCGGGGCCATGATGCGCGCCGGCATGTCGGAGTCCGACTCGCTCGACCACGTCGTCGACGTCGTCGGCCCGCTCCGCTCGGCGGGCGCGGCCCGGCACCCGATGAACCAGCTGGTGCGGGAGCGCTGGCTCCGGTCGGTCCTGGTGGCCGATCCCGCGCTCGTCGACGCCGCCGAACTGCGTCCCGTCGGCTCCGCGGTGCCGCGCGCCAACCTGACCGAGGCCGGTGTGGCCTCCGCGGTCGGGGTCGACCCGGCCGGAGCGCCCGTCGTGGTGACCTGCTCGGTCGGTGTCGATCTCGACGCGGTGCCGAGCGCGGCGGACGACCGTCTGTCCCACGCTCCGGACGCCCGCCTCCTGCTGGTCGTTCCCGCGGCGGACGCCGCCCCCATCACCCGAGAGCTGGTCGACCTGCTCGCCATCCCGGCCGAGCTGGTGACCGTGGGCGACGATTGGGCGACCGGCACCTCCGGAGGACAGGGCTGATGCTCGACAAGCTGCAGGCGCTCGAACGGGAGCTGGACGACGTCGAGGCTCGTCTGGCCGACCCCGCGATCCTCGCCGACCAGGCCCGCTACCGCGACCTCGCCAAGCGCCACAAGGAGCTCGACACGATCGTGTCCCGGGCGCGCGAGCTGCGGACCCGCACCGCCGATGCCGACACGGCCCGCGAGATGCTGCCGGAGCTGTCCGGCGAGGACCGCGAGATGATCCGGACCGAGCTGGCCGAGGCCGAGGCCGACGTGGCCCGGCTCACCGCGGAGATCGAGGTGCTGCTCCTGCCGAAGGACCCCAACGACGACCGCAACGTGATCGTCGAGATCCGAGGCGCGGAGGGGGGCGAGGAGGCGAACCTGTTCGCCAAGGACCTCTTCGGGATGTACCAGGGCTTCGCGCAGCGGATGGGCTGGCGCCTCGAGGTCCTCAACACCGACTGGTCCGACCTCGGTGGGTTCAACGAGGTCACCTTCGTGGTGTCCGGTGACGGCGCCTGGTCCCGCCTCAAGCACGAGGGCGGTCCGCACCGGGTGCAACGGGTGCCGGTCACCGAGTCCCAGGGTCGGATCCACACGTCGTCGGCCACCGTCACCGTCCTTCCCGAGGCCGACGAGGTCGAGGTCGAGATCGATCCCAACGACCTCCAGGTCGACTACTTCCGGTCCTCGGGGCCGGGCGGCCAGTCGGTGAACACGACCGACAGCGCGGTCCGCCTCACCCACAGGCCGACGGGCGTCACCGTGTCGATGCAGGACCAGAAGTCCCAGATCCAGAACAAGGCGAAGGCCATGCAGGTGCTGGCCTCCCGGCTGCTCAAGCTGGAGCAGGACCGCCAGGCCTCCGAGCTGTCGGAGGCCCGTCGGGACCAGACCGGTGGCGGCGGTCGGTCCGAGAAGGTCCGCACCTACAACTTCAAGGAGAACCGGGTCTCGGACCACCGGATCGGGCTCACCATCCACAAGCTCGACAAGGTGCTCCAGGGCGAGCTCGACGACGTGAGCGACGCGCTGGTCCAGGACGAGCAGACCCGCCGGCTCACCGAGGGCGGCTGATGTCGGACCCCCACGACGGACGGCCCGAGGGCACCGTCACCTGGGGCGAGCTGCTGGTCGAGACCGTCGCCCGACTCCGCGACGGCGGGATCGCCGCGGCAGAGGCCGAGGGGCGCTGGTTGGTCGAGGAGGCTTCCGGCCTCGATGCCGCCGAGTGGATCGCCGGGCGCGACGAGCTGGCCACCCAGCGGACCGTCGCCCGCCTCGACGACATGGTGGATCGCCGGCTGGTCGGCGAACCGGTGCAGTACGTGCTCGGGCGGTGGGGCTTCCGGCGGCTCGACCTGCTGTGCGACCGTCGGGTCCTCATCCCCAGGCCGGAGACCGAGCAGGTTGTCGAGGTGGCCCTGGGCGCGCTCGACCAGGTGCTCATGGCCCGCCCCGACGGTCACCGGCCCACGGTGGTCGACCTCGGCACCGGATCGGGAGCGATCGCGCTGTCGGTGGCGGCCGAGCGCAACGGCGTCGACGTGTGGGGCGTCGACGCGTCCGCCGATGCCCTCGACGTGGCCCGGGCCAACCTGGGCGGCCTCGGCATGGCCGGCGGGAGGGTCCGGTTGCTGCACGGCTCGTGGTACGACCCGCTGCCGTCGGAGCTGCGCGGGATCGTCGATCTCGTCGTCGCCAACCCGCCCTACGTCGCCGAGGACGAGGCCCTCGACGCGTCGGTCGCCGACTGGGAGCCGGCCGGCGCGCTCGTCCCGGGGCCGACCGGGCTCGAGGCCTACGGGGAGATCGTGTCCGGTGCGGGGGAGTGGCTCGCCGACGGCGGGGTGCTGGTGGTCGAGATCGGTGCCACCCAGGCCGACGCTGTGCGGGCGCTGGCGGAGGATGCCGGCCTCGACGACGTCACGGTCCACGCCGACCACGCCGGCCTCGACCGGGCGGTCGTGGCCCGACGTTCCTGACCGGGTCGTCTGCCCGACGTCGATCGGTACGCTCGCCCCGTGACCGCGCCAGGCCCTCCCGTCGTCGCCGCCACCGACCCGGGCGCCGTCGACCGGGCTGCGGCGGTGCTCGTCGCGGGTGGCACCGTCGTGCTGCCGACCGACACCGTCTACGGCCTCGCCGCCCTCCCGGCGCGGCCGGGCGCCACGGGCGCGCTGTTCCGCCTCAAGGCCCGAGCCGCGGATCAGCCGCTCGCGGTGCTGGTCGCCGACGCCGACCAGGCCGTCGCGCTCCTCGCCCACGTGTCGGCCGAGGTCCGTGGCTGGATGGAGCGCTGGTGGCCCGGCGCGCTGACCATCGTCGGCGCCCGCTCCACCGCGGCGCTCGACCTCGAACTGGGCGCCGGCCCGGACACCATCGGGATCCGCTGCCCCGATCTCCCCTTCCTCCGCGAGGTGGCGGCCCGGGTGGGGCCGATCGCCACGACCAGCGCGAACCGCTCGGGCGAGCCGACCCCGCAGACCGCGGCGGAGGCGGCCGCCTCGCTCGACGGTCCGGTCGGCCTCGTGGTCGACGGCGGCCCCGCCGGCACCCTCGCCTCGACCGTCGTCGACACCGTCGCATCGCCCTGGCGGGTGCTTCGGGTCGGAGCGGTCTCGGAGTCGGACCTACGCTCGGGGTCGTGACCCGCCTCGGCTTCTTCATCATCGGGATCGGCGTGGCGCTGATCGTCGTGCGCGTCGTCGACTGGGTCGACTCCGAGTCGGCCGACATCCTGTCGGTCCTCGCCATCGTCGTCGGCGCGCTGATGGTCGCCGTCGACGGCGAACGCACCCCCCGCTCCCAGTAGAAGGCCTTTCGACTTCGTTCGCTGCGCTCTCTTCGCTCAAGGAACACAAGGGCTGTCGGTTGAGCGGAGCGGAGCCTGCGGAGCGGAGTCGAAGCCCCTCGGTCAGGTGAAGTGGAAGTGGCCCTCGGAATCGACGGTGGCGGGCGCGCCGTGGGTCTCCTCGGTGAGGAACCGGTCGAGGGCGTCGGGCTCGGTGGTGCCACCCCAGGCCCGGCGGCCGTCGGCCAGCAGCGTGGCGACGATGGCCCGCTCGGGGGCACCGTCGCGGTCGTGCATCACCGTCGAGGTCTCGACGGTGACCGGGCCGTCGTCGGGTCCCACCTCCTCGCACAGCTCACGGCTCGGGAGGGCGTCGACCTCGGCCTGGAGGTTGGCGTGGCGGTACGGCTGCGGGGGCGGCGTGGTCGAGAACACGCCGAACGAGTGCTTGGTGAGGAACCCGCCGTTGCCGGTGACGAGCCCGACCGATCCGGCGTCCTCGCGGAGCCGGTCGACCATCGTGGCGATGGAGTGCGACACGTAGTTGTTCCACGGACCGCCGGCGAACGACAGGCCACCGGTGACGGTGAGCGGCCGGTCGGTGCCGAGGTCGAGCTCCTTCGCCGCGATCTGGACCGCGCTGGGGAAGCACGAGTACACGTCGACGTGGGCGAGGTCGTCGACACCGACCCCACCGAGCTCGAGGGCGGCGCGGCCGGCGAGGCGGATGGCGGGGGCCTCGGCGAGGCTCCTCCGGTTCGAGACGTACCAGTGCTCGTGGGCGTCGGTGCCGGCCCACGGGAAGACCCAGCGGTCGGTGGGGATGCCGAGGTCGCGCGCCGTGCCGACCGAGGTGACGACGAACGCCGCGCCCTGCTCCACCGCGTTGTTGGCGTTCATCCGCTTCGTGTACGGGAACCCGACCATGCGGTTGTCCGGCGTGGCGTCGCGCAGCTCGGCGGGGGAGAAGGCCTGGCGGATCCAGGCGTGCGGGTTCCCGGCGGCCACGTCGCTGAAGCCGGCCCAGAGCTTGGCCAGGCGGTCGCGGTGCTCGTCGACCGACCACCCCTCCTTCGCCCGCAGTGCGTTCTCGAACAGCGGGTAGACCTCGATCGGCATCAAGACCCGCCGGGCCCACTCGCCCGGGTGGATGAGCGGGTGCGGGTTGAGCACCAGCTCCGTCGGCTCGACGTCGTCGGCCTGCACCGTCCACGACGAGCGGGCCGCCTCGCGGGAGCGCCACGCCTCGGCGCCGCCGATCAGCCAGCCGGTCGAGCGTCCGTCGAGGATCTCCCGGCAGGCCCGGTTGAGCAGGGTCTGCGGGTAGTTCCCGCCGTCGTCGGTGGCGATCGTGCGGGCCGGCGCAACGCCCAGGTCGGCGGCGACGAGCGCGGCCGGGTCCTGGTAGCGGTGCGACAGGATGCGGATGACCGCGAACGTGTCGAGCGCGGCGAGCAGACCGTCGGCCCCGGCGTCGGCCTCGGCGCGCCGGGCGGCGTCCGCGAGCAGCGCGACCGGTTCCCGGGCGGTGGCCGGGTCGTCCACCCGCTGCTCGACCTGGCCCACGCCGACGATGATCGGCGTGCGGGGATCGAGGGTGATGGACGCGTCGCTCATCGGCGGGTTCCTCCTGGTGGCGTGCCGACAGTTGATCGGCCGGCCGCCCCGCCGAGCAAGTGGAGGGACGGCCACCTCCGTGGTCCCCCTACAATCCGGCCATCGACGTGATCTTCGCCTGCACCGGAAACATCTGCCGCTCGCCGATGGCCGAAGCTCTCCTTCGTGCCCGGCTGGCCGATCGCGCGCCGGAGCTGTCGATCGGGTCGATCGGTCAGCTGTTCGACGGCCGGCCCGCGGAGCGGGGAGCGATCAAGGCGATGGCCGATCGGGGCATCGACCTCACCCACCACCTGAGCCGCAAGCAGACGCCGGCGCTGATCGCCGACTCGGCCGTCATCCTCGGCATGGAGAAGCTGCACGTCCGCGACCTGTCGGTGCTCGCGCCCGGCACCTTCCAGCGCAGCTTCACCCTCCCCGAGTTCGTTCGACTGGTCGAGGCCGCGCCACCTCGCACCGACCCCGACCTCCGGCGGTGGGTCGAGCACCTCGGCGCCGACCGCGAGCCGCTCGGCTACCTGTCCAGCTCCGGCGACGAGGAGGTCGCCGACCCGATGGGGCGGTCGGTCCGCGTCTTCCGCGCCTGCGCCGCCGAGCTCGACGACCTGATCTCTCGGATGATCGACCGGGTCTGGCCCGCGTCGATCCCGGCGGCCCGCTGACCCCCCTCTCGAACGGAAGAGCAACGGAGCACACCATGCGGATCGCCATCGGAGCCGACCACGCCGGGTACGAGCTGAAGTCGCACCTCGTCTCGATGCTGACCAACCTGGGCCACCGGGTGCTCGACCTGGGCACCGACGGCGAGGAATCGGTGGACTACCCGGCGTTCTGCGCCGCGGTGGGCCGGGCCGTCGTGCGCGGCGACGTCGAGCGCGGCATCGTGCTCGGCGGCAGCGGCCAGGGCGAGCAGATCGCGGCCAACAAGGTGCAGGGCGTGCGCGCCGCCCTGTGCAACGACCTCTACACCGCCCGCATGGCCCGGGAGCACAACGACGCCAACGTGCTCTCGATGGGCGGTCGCATCGTCGCGGCGGCGCTGGCCGAGGAGATCCTCATCTGCTTCCTCCAGACCCCGTACCAGGGCGGTCGGCACCAGCGCCGCGTCGACCAGCTCGGCGAGATCGGGGAGCGCTCCACCAACGGGGCCGCTCTCGACGCCTACCTCGACTCGTTGGTGCCGGGCATCACCGCCCGCGCCACCGACCCCTCCCAAGGAGCCCCCTCATGACCTGGCCCACGTCCCGCGACACCGAGCTGTTCGACATCATCGATGCCGAGCGGGACCGCCAGAACCGCACGGTCCAGCTCATCGCCTCGGAGAACTTCACGTCGCCGGCGGTGATGGAGGCGACCGGCTCGGTCCTCACCAACAAGTACAGCGAGGGCTACCCGGGCAAGCGCTACTACGGCGGCAACGAGGTGATCGACCGGGCCGAGGACCTCGCCCGGGAGCGGGTGAAGGCGCTGTTCGGCGCCGAGCACGCCAACGTGCAACCGCACTCGGGCGCCAACGCCAACATGGCCGTGTACCTCGGTCTGCTGGAGCCGGGCGACACGGTGCTCGGCCTCCGCCTCGACCAGGGTGGCCACCTCACCCACGGCTCGCCGGTCAACGCCAGCGGGATCCTGTTCCGGTTCGTGTCCTACGGCGTCACCCCGTCGGACGAGCGCATCGACTTCGACCAGGTGCGCGACCTCGCCCTCGAGCACCGCCCCAAGATCATCGTGGCCGGAGCCACCGCCTACCCGCGGATCATCGACCCGAAGCCGTTCCGGGAGATCGCCGACGAGGTCGGCGCGCTGTTCATGTTCGACGCGGCCCACGTGGCCGGCCTCATCGCCGGCGGGGTCCACCCGAACCCGGTCGAGCACGCGGATGTCGTCACCTTCACGACCCACAAGACGCTCCGGGGCCCGCGCGGCGGCTGCATCCTCACCCGGTCCGAGCACGCCGCGGCGATCGACAAGGCGGTGTTCCCCGGGTTGCAGGGCGGCCCGCTCGACCACGTGATCGCGGCGAAGGCGGTCGCGTTCCGCGAGGCCGCCCAGCCCGAGTTCTCCGACTACGCCCGGTCCGTCGTCGCCAACGCGTCGGCGCTCGCGGAGGCGCTCGGCGGCCACGGGCTCCGGCTGGTGTCGGGCGGCACCGACAACCACCTCGTGCTGGTCGACCTGCGCAGCTTCGACGAGGAGCTGTCGGGCAAGAAGGCCCGGCTCGCGCTCGACCGGGCCGGGATCAGCCTGAACGAGAACACGGTGCCCGACGACCCGCGCCCGCCCTACATCACCTCCGGCCTCCGCATCGGCACGCCGGCCGTCACCACCCAGGGCATGGGCCCGGCCGAGATGGCCACGATCGCCGAGCTGATCCACCGCGTCCTCACCAACCGCGAGGACGAGGCCGTCCTCACCGCGGTGCGCTCGGAGGTGGACGCGCTCTGCTCGGCGCACCAGCCGTACCCGACCTGAACGGCCGTCGGAGCGGTCCGGGGGCCTGATGCCGACCACCGCCTCCTACGTGCTGGTGTTCGTCGTCGCGCTCGTGACGACGTTCGCCGTGACCCCGCTCGTGCGTCGGGTCGCGATGCGGGTCGGCGTCGTCGCGTCCCCGAACGACCGCACCGTGCACACCGAGCCGATGCCGTACCTCGGCGGGGTGGCGATGCTGATCGGGTTCCTGGTCGCCATGGGCACCGCCTGGGCGACCGGTCGGTTCGAGGCGATGTTCGAGGGAACGTCGACCGCGCTGGGCGCGGCGCTCGGCGCGGTGGTGCTGTGCGCGGTCGGCACGCTCGACGACGTGCGCGAGGTCTCCGCTCCGGCCAAGACCGCCGGGCTCGTGCTCGGCGGTTCGGTGATGTTCCTCTTCGGCGTGCAGCTCCTCTACTTCCGGGTGCCGTTCGTCGACGGGTTGATCGTCCTGGGGCCCGACCTCGCGCCGCTGATCTCGGTGCTGTGGGTCGTCGGCATGGCCAACGCGGTGAACCTCATCGACGGCCTCGACGGCCTCGCCGCCGGCATCGTCGCGATCGCGGCCGGGTCCTTCTTCCTCTACGGCCACCAGCTGAGCACCGGGTCGTCGCCGATCCTCGCCGTCGACAACCCCAGCACGTTGATCGCGATCGTGGTGGCCGGGATCTGCCTCGGGTTCCTGCCCCACAACTTCAACCCGGCCCGCATCTTCATGGGCGACGGTGGCGCGCTGATGCTCGGCGGGCTCATGGCCGCGTCGACGATGCTCGTGGGCGGCCAGACCAACGTCGCCGTCTCCGGCCAGGTGTACTTCTTCTTCGCACCGCTCTTCATCCCGTTCTTCGTGATGGGCGTGCCGTTGTTCGACACCGCGTGGGCGATCCTCCGGCGCCTGCGGAAGGGGACCGGGTTGGCGGTGGCCGACAAGGACCACCTCCACCACCGACTGATGCGGCTCGGTCACGGCCACCGGCGCAGCGTCGTGCTGCTCTGGGCGTGGACCGGACTGCTGTCGCTCTTCGTCCTCTACCCCGTCTACACCGAGAAGGGGGACGCGCTCGTGCCGATCGGCGTCGTCGCCCTCGGCCTCGTGCTCCTCACCTTCTTCGCGCCCAACCGCCAGCGCGTCCGCCGGGAGGACGCGGCGGCCGAGGCCGTGGCGCGCGCCGAGGCCGGACACGTCGACGACGACGACATCGGCCTAGGCTCGGGCGACCCCGCCCGTTGAACTTGCTGCCGGCGCGGGACCACCACTAGTTTGCGCATGCGTTCACAAGCGCCGAACACGCCCGAAACAGAGGGCGTCCCGCGTCGGAACCGCTCACCCACCATGGTCGATCCCACCCACCACGCGCCGGGCACCGAGGCCCATGCCGAACCGGAGTCCCGGATCGCGCGCGCCGACCGGAAGTTCCGCAGCGTGGTGATCAAGGCCGCCGGCGGCACCACGGTCAACCCCCTCGACCGCGAGGGCTACGCCGAAGCCACCCACCGGGGCTACGGCGAGGCCACCGGGCGGGGCTTCGAGCTCGCTCTGGTGCTCGTGGTCTTCGGCGGCATCGGCTGGCTCGTCGACCGGGTCACCGGCACGTCGCCGCTCTTCTTCCTCCTCTTCGCCGTCGTCGGCTTCGTCGGCATCGGCGTCAAGCTCTGGCTCGGCTACGACCTCGAGATGAAGGCCCACGAAGAAGGCGCCATCTGGAACCGGGGCAAGCAGCCCGCCGGTCCGTCCGACGACGAGGACGCCCGATGACCGCGGCGACCGGCGCCGAGGTGTTCGTCGCCCGCGACCTCGGCCCCGCGCCCGAGCGCCAGGTGGCCAAGGACATCCTCAAGCGGGGCGCCCTCGTCCTGCCGGTCGCCCTCCTCGTCGGCCTCCTCGGCTGGGGTCCGTCGGGCGCCGCCAGCGTCGGCTACGCCGCCGCCCTCGTGCTCGCCAACTTCTGGGTCGCCGCCCGCCTGCTCGGCTGGGCCGCCCGCATCTCCTACGGTCTGCTGATGGGCGTGGCCCTCTTCGGGTTCCTCGTCCGCATGGCGCTCATCGCCGTCGCCGTCCTCGCCGTCAAGGACCAGGCGTGGGTGGAGCCCGTGCCCCTCGCGGTGACGCTCGTCGTCACCCACCTGGGCCTCCTCTTCTGGGAGACCCGCTTCGTGTCCGCATCCCTGGCCTTCCCCGGCCTCAAGCCTTCCCTTCAGGAGTCGTGAGCGTGTTCGCACTCGAGTTCCCACCGCTCAGCCACATCGTCGACTGGCCCGGTCTGGCCGGCGAGGGCGCGTGGTGGGAGATCAACAAGGTCGTCCTGGTCTACGCCATCGCCGCGTTCCTCACGATCATGATCTTCGTGCTGGGTTCGCGCCGCAAGGAGCTCGTGCCCACCGGCGCGCAGAACCTGGCCGAGATCACGGTCGAGTTCGTCGAGGACGGCATCGCCCGGGAGACCATGGGCGAGGCCGGCGTCAAGTACACGCCGATGCTGATCAGCCTCTTCCTCTTCATCTTCTTCACCAACATCTTCGAGGTCATCCCGATCTTCCAGATGCCGGCGTCGGCCCGGATCGCGCTGCCGCTGGTGCTCGCGCTCTTCGCCTACGTCGTGTACCACGGCGCCGGCTTCAGGGCCCACGGCCTCGGCTACATCAAGCACGCCCTCGTGCCGCCGGGCGTTCCGTTCCTGCTCCTCTTCCTGGTCGTGCCGATCGAGTTCGTGTCGAAGTTCCTGGTGCAGCCGTTCAGCCACACCGTCCGTCTCTTCGCCAACCTCCTGGCCGGCCACATCCTGCTGGTCACCTTCGCGGTGCTCACCAGCGGCCTGTTCGTCCTGAAGCCGTACCTGCCGCTGGCCCTGCTCCCCATGGCCGGCGTCGTGGTCTTCACCGCCTTCGAGGTCTTCGTCTCGTTCCTCCAGGCCTACGTGTTCACGCTGCTCACCGGCGTGTACATCAACGCCGCCCAGAGCCACGAGCACTGATCCACCGGATCACCCCTCCTTCTCCATCCATCAACCTGCGTACCAAGCACCACCAAGAAAGGGCTCTCAAATGAGCGCACTCGTCCTGGCAGAGATCTCCGACAAGGGGATCGCCGCGCTGACCTACGGCCTCGGCGCCATCGGCCCCGGCATCGGCATCGGCTACCTGGTCGGTCAGTCCGTCCAGGCCATGGCCCGTCAGCCCGAGGCCGCCGGCATGGTCCGGACCACGATGTTCCTCGGCATCGCGTTCGTCGAGGCGCTCGCGCTCATCGGCTTCGTGGTGTTCTTCCTCGGCCAGTAGGAGACCACCCATGCGAACCTTTCGACTGCTCCTGGCAGCCTTGCTGGTCTCGCTCGTCGCCGTCGTCGGCTCCGCCTCCGCGGCGTCCGCGTCCGGTGAGAGCGAGGCGACATGTCTTGCCGAGATCGCGAGCGAGGAACACTTTGATCCCGAGCACCTCACCGAGGACCAGGACAAGGCGATCACCGCTTGCTTCCAGGCCCCCAACCCGATGGTGCCCGAGAAGAACGAGGTCATCTGGGGCGCGTTCGGCTTCTTCGTGGTCTTCGGGGCCATCGCCAAGTTCGGCTACCCCCAGATCAAGAAGGCCATGAACGAGCGCACGGAGCGGATCCGCACCGACCTCGAGACCGCCGACAACCAGAAGGCCGAGGCCGAGCGCCTCGCCGCCGAGTACCAGACCAAGCTGGCCGACGCCAAGAACGAGTCCGCTCGGATCGTGGAAGAGGCCCGCCAGACCGCGGATGGTGTCCGCCGTCAGCTCGAGGCCAAGGCCCAGGCCGACATCGCCGAGATGCGGACCCAGGCCGCGGCCGACATCGAGGCCGCCAAGAGCCAGGCCATGGCCGACCTCCGTGGTGAGGTCACCGCCCTGGCCATCGGTGCCGCCGAGCAGGTCGTCCAGCGCAACCTCAACGACGACACCAACCGGGCGCTCGTGGAGGCCTACATCCAGCAGGTCGGGGCGAGCAACTGATGGCCGACGACCGCATCCAGGCCTACGCCGAGGCCCTCTTCGCGGTCGCCTCGGCCGAGGGGCCGCTCGCCGAGGTCGAGGACGAGCTGTTCCGGGTCGCCCAGGTGATCAAGGGCAACGACGAGCTTCGTGACAAGCTCGGCGACCCCCACATCCCCGCGGCGACCCGCCAGCAGATCGTCGTCGACCTCCTCGGCGGCCGGGCCGCGCCGGCCACGGTCAACCTCGTGGCCCTCGTGGTCGGCAACGGTCGGGTCCGCGACCTGCCCGCCATCGTCGACGTCCTGGTCGCCAAGTCGGCGGCCCGGGCCGAGAAGGAGGTGGCCGAGGTCCGTTCGGCCATCGAGCTCTCCGACGACCAGAAGTCCCGCCTCGCCGCCGCCCTCGGCACCGCCACCGGCAAGCAGGTCGAGGTCAAGGTCATCGTGGATCCGTCGATCCAGGGTGGCCTCGTCACCCAGATCGGCGACACCGTCATCGACGGGTCGATCAAGCGACGCCTCGACCAGCTCAAGAACGCCCTCTAATCCCGCCACACCGGCAACAGGAGACCCGGCACATGGCCGAACTCACCATCAACACCGATGACATCGCCGCAGCCCTGCGGAAGAACCTCGAGGGCTTCACGCCCGATCTGGCCGCCGCGCAGGTCGGCCGGGTGCTCGAGGTCGGCGACGGCATCGCCCGGGTGTCGGGCCTCCCCGACGCCGCGGTCAACGAGATGCTCGAGTTCGAGGACGGGACCATCGGTCTCGCCCTGAACCTCGACGAGGACTCGATCGGCGCCGTGGTGCTCGGCGACGTCGACTCCATCGCGGAAGGCCAGGCCGTGCGGGCCACCGGCGAGATCCTCGCCGTGCCGTGCGGCGACGGGCTCCTCGGCCGCGTGGTCAACACGCTGGGCGAGCCGGTCGACGGCAAGGGCCCGCTCACCAACGTCGGCACCCGCCGCATGGAGGTGCAGGCCCCCGGGCTCACCGGCCGCAAGCCGGTGCACGAGCCGCTCCAGACCGGCATCAAGGCCATCGACTCGATGACCCCGATCGGTCGTGGCCAGCGCGAGCTGATCATCGGCGACCGCAAGACCGGCAAGACCTCGGTGGCGATCGACACGATCCTCAACCAGAAGGGTCTGGGCGTGAAGTGCGTCTACGTCGCCATCGGCCAGAAGGCCTCGACGGTGGCGCAGACGGTGGCGACCCTGCAGCAGCACGGCGCCATGGAGTACACGGTCGTGGTCGTCGCCCCGGCGTCGGACCCCGCCCCGTACAAGTACCTCGCCCCCTACGCCGGCTGCGCCATGGGCCAGCACTGGATGGAGAACGGCGAGCACGCCCTGGCCGTCTACGACGACCTCTCCAAGCAGGCCGAGGCCTACCGCTCGGTGTCGCTGCTGCTGCGCCGCCCGCCGGGTCGTGAGGCCTACCCGGGCGACGTCTTCTACCTGCACAGCCGCCTGCTGGAGCGGGCCGCCAAGCTGAGCGACGACAACGGTGCCGGCTCGATGACCGCCCTGCCGATCATCGAGACCAAGGCCGGCGACATCTCGGCCTACATCCCGACCAACGTGATCTCGATCACCGACGGCCAGGTGTTCCTCGAGGAGGACCTGTTCCGCTCCGGCATCCGCCCGGCGATCAACGTCGGCCAGTCGGTGTCCCGGGTCGGTTCGGCCGCGCAGATCAAGGCCATGAAGACCGCGGTCGGCACGCTCAAGGGCGACCTCGCCCAGTTCCGCGAGCTCGAGGCCTTCGCCTCGTTCGGTTCGGAGCTCGACGCCGTGTCGCAGGCCACGCTCGACCGGGGCTACCGCCTCACCGAGCTGCTCAAGCAGGGCCTCAACTCCCCGTTCCCGGTCGAGGAGCAGGTCGTGGTGCTCTACGCCGGCACCAACGGCTACCTCGACGAGGTCCCGGTGGCCGACGTCCAGCGCTTCGAGGCCGACCTGCTCGACCTGTTCCGCACCCAGCGGTCCGGTCTCCTGAACGACATCCGCACCACGGGCAAGCTCGACGAGGACGCCCTCAAGGCCGCCCTCGCCGAGTTCGTCCGCGACTTCGTCCCCACGGGCGGGGCCGCGGCCGCCGAGCCGGCCGCCGGTGCGACCGTCGAGGGCGACGTCGCCCAGGCCGGGGGGAGCGCCGAAGGCATCCTCCCGGAGCAGGAGATCACCCGCGACGACGAGGACGAGGCCTGACCCATGGCCGGTGGCCGCGAGAGAGCGCTGCGGCAACGCATCCGCAGCGTCCAGTCGACCAAGAAGATCACCCGGGCGATGGAGCTCATCGCCGCGACCCGGGTCGCCAAGGCGCAGCAGCGCGCCGCGGCCGCCCGGCCCTACAGCGAGAACCTCACCGGGGTCATCCAGCACCTCGCGGAGAACGGTGGCATCACCGATCACCCGCTGCTGTCGCCGCCCCGTGAGGTCAAGAAGGTCGCGTTCGTGATCATCACGTCGGACCGCGGCCTCGCCGGCGGCTACAACTCGACGGTCATCAAGGCCGCGGAGCGGGAGATCACCGCCCGCCGCAACGAGGGCGCCGACTACTCGCTGATCCTCATCGGCAAGAAGGCCGAGGGCCACTTCCGGTTCCGCGGCTACAACATCGCAGCCACCTTCAACGGCATCAGCGACACCCCGACCTACGCCGACGCGCAGGCGGTCGGCGAGGTCGTGGCCGAGCAGTTCGAGTCCGGTGAGGTCCAGGAGGTCGTCCTGGTCTTCACCCGCTTCATCTCCGTCGGCACCCAGCAGGTCGCCGTCCGCCAGTTCATGCCGCTCACCGGTGTGGGCCAGGAGGGCGACGACACCCGGGCCGGCGCCGCCTACGAGTTCGAGCCGGCGCCCTCGACGATCCTCGAGTCGCTGCTGCCCCGCTACGTCACGGCCCGGCTGTTCGCCGCGCTGCTCGACTCGGCCGCCTCCGAGCACGCCAGCCGGCAGCGGGCCATGAAGGCCGCCACCGACAACGCCGAGGACCTCATCATCCGCCTCTCGCGGGTCATGAACCGGGCCCGCCAGGACGCCATCACCACCGAGATCACCGAGATCGTCGGCGGTGCCGAGGCGCTCCACCAGTCACAGGGCAGCGACCCCGACGACCTCCTCCTCGACCACGTGTTCCCCGAGGACCCCTTCGACCACGCGGCCCACCGGCCGACCCGTACGCACCACTTCAGCGCAGGAGAGCAGCTGTGACCATCACCAACGAGCCCGAGGTCCAGTACAAGGACGGCCGCGTCGTCACCGTCGCGGGCCCGGTCGTCGACGTCGAGTTCCCCGGGGACTCGATGCCGGAGATCAACAGCTGCCTCTCGATGACCATCGAGCTGGACGGCGAGACCAGCGAGGTGCGGGCCGAGGTCGCCCAGCAGATCGGTGACAACCGGGTCCGGGCCATCTGCCTGAAGCCGACCGACGGCCTCCGTCGCGGTTCCCGAGTGGTCAACACCGGCCAGCCCATCACGGTGCCGGTCGGCGACAAGGTGCTCGGCCACGTGTTCAACGTGATCGGCGAGCCCCTCGACGTCACCGCCGAGGAGCTGGGCGAGATCGAGACCCGCTGGGCGATCCACCGCGAGGCCCCGACCTTCGACTCCCTCGAGCCCTCCGCGCAGATGTTCGAGACCGGCATCAAGGTCATCGACCTCCTCACCCCCTACAAGCAGGGCGGCAAGATCGGCCTGTTCGGCGGCGCCGGCGTGGGCAAGACGGTGCTCATCACCGAGATGATCCGCCGCGTGGCCCAGAACCACGGTGGTGTGTCGGTGTTCGCCGGTGTGGGCGAGCGCACCCGTGAGGGCACCGACCTCATGATCGAGATGGGCGAGACCGAGATGGGCGACGGCCGCTCGGTCCTCGACAAGGCCGCCCTCTGCTTCGGTCAGATGGACGAGCCGCCGGGCGTGCGCCTCCGCGTGGCCCTCTCGGCCCTCACCATGGCCGAGTACTTCCGGGACGTGCAGCAGCAGGACGTGCTCCTGTTCATCGACAACATCTTCCGGTTCACCCAGGCCGGCTCCGAGGTGTCCACCCTCCTCGGCCGCATGCCCTCGGCCGTGGGCTACCAGCCCACCCTGGCCGACGAGATGGGCGTGCTCCAGGAGCGCATCACCTCGACCCGGGGCCGGTCCATCACCTCGCTCCAGGCCGTGTACGTGCCCGCCGACGACTACACCGACCCGGCGCCGTTCACCTCCTTCACCCACTTCGATGGCACCACCGAGCTCTCCCGTGACATCGCGGCGCTCGGCATCTACCCGGCGGTGGACCCGCTGGCGTCGACGTCGACCATCCTCGCCCCCGAGATCGTCGGGCAGCGCCACTACGACGTGGCCCGTGGCGTCCAGCAGGTGCTCCAGCGCTACAAGGAGCTCCAGGACATCATCGCCATCCTCGGCATGGACGAGCTGTCCGAGACCGACCGCGTCACCGTGGACCGGGCCCGCAAGGTGCAGCGCTTCCTGTCGCAGCCGATGTACGTCGCCGAGGTCTTCACCGGCATGCCCGGTGTGACCACCCCGGTCGACGAGACGGTCGACTCGTTCGAGCAGCTCCTCAACGGCGACCTGGACGACCTGCCCGAGCAGGCCTTCCTGAACGTCGGCGGCGCCGACGACGCCCGGGCCAAGGCCGCCGAGCTCCGCAAGTCCGCGGGGGAGTGAGCGACCGATGACGTTGCAGGTCCAGATCGTGTCGCCGGAGCGGGTGCTCTGGGCGGGTGAGGCCGAGATGGTCACCACCCGCGTGGTGGAGGGGGGCGACATCACGTTCCTCACCGGTCACGTGCCGTACCTGGGCTCGCTGAACGTCGGCCTGCTCACCGTCCGGCCCGCCGAGGGCGACGACGTGACCTTCGCGGTGCACGGCGGCTTCGTCGAGGTCAGCGACGACACCGTGTCGGTGCTGAGCGACGTGGCCGAGCTGCCCGAGACCATCGACGTGGCCCGGGCCCAGCTCGCCCTGGAGCGGGCCGAGAAGGCCGAGAAGGACGACCCGAGCGACACCGAGGCCACCGAGGCCCGTCGCCGGGCCGAGCTGCGCCTCGCCGTCGCCCAGGGCGACACCGCCGCCGCCCACTGACCCCGCGTTCGGTTCTTCGGGGGCATCTGCTCGCTCAGCGAGCAATTCCCCCCGAAGAACCGTCAGCTGCGCGTCGGTCCGCCGTTCTTCGGGGGTATCTGCTCGCTGAGCGAGCAATTCGCCCCGAAGAACCGGGGACGACCTCAGAACCTCAGAAGTCGATCGAGGAGAACTCGCTCAGCTTCTCGAGGCGGTGCCGGGCGTTGACCTGGCGCACGGTGCCGGACTTCGACCGCATCACGAGCGACTGCGTGGTGCAGCCGTTGCCGTCGAAGCGAACGCCGTCGAGCAGCTCGCCGTCGGTGATGCCGGTGGCGGCGAAGAAGCAGTTGTCCCCGGCCACGAGGCGGTCGGTGTCGAGGATCTCGTCGAGGTCGTAGCCGGCGTCGAGGGCGGCCTGGCGCTCGCCGTCGTTGCGGGGCCAGAGCTTGCCCTGGATCGCGCCGCCCATGGACTTGAGGGCCGCCGCGGTGATCACGCCCTCGGGCGTGCCGCCGATGCCGAAGAGCACGTCGGCGCCCGAGTCGGGCCAGGCGGTCGAGATGCCGCCGGCCACGTCGCCGTCGGGGATGAGCCGGATGCGGGCGCCGGCCTGGCGGATCTCACCGATGAGGTCCTCGTGGCGGTCGCGATCGAGGACGACCGCCGTGAGCTCGCGGACCGACTTGCCGAGCGCCTTCGCCACGGCGTTCAGGTTCTCGGTCGGCGTGGCGTTGATGTCGATGGCGTGGGCCGCCTTCGGCCCGGTGGCGATCTTCTCCATGTAGACGCAGGGACCGGGGTCGTACATCGAACCCCGCTCGCCGACCGCGATGACGGCGATGGCGTTGCCCCGGCCGAGCGAGGTGAGCGTGGTGCCGTCGATCGGGTCGACGGCGATGTCGGCCTCGGGCGGCGTGCCGTCGCCGATGCGCTCGCCGTTGTAGAGCATCGGCGCCTCGTCCTTCTCGCCCTCGCCGATGATGACGATGCCGTCCATCGGGACGGTGCTGAGCACGATCCGCATCGCGTCGACCGCGGCGCCGTCGGCCGCTTCCTTGTCGCCGCCGCCGACCCACCGGGCGGCCGCCATCGCGGCGGCCTCGGTGACCCGGACGAGCTCCATGGCGAGGTTTCGGGTGGGGACCTGCTTCTCGGACATCGTCGCAGGTTAGCCACCGACGGTGTCCGGTAGCGTCGGGCAGCGATGCCGGAGACGCTCGCCGCGATCGACGTCGGGACCAACTCGTTGCACCTCGTGGTCGCCCGCACCACCGAGGGCGGACGCTTCGAGGTGGTCACCCGCGAGAAGGAGATGGTGCGCCTCGGCAGCGGTGGCGCGGACATGAAGCTCCTGACCGACGACGCCATCGATCGGGCCGTCGTCGCGCTCGACCGGTTCCGCCGCATCGCCGACAGCCACGATGCCCCCCTGCGGGCCGTGGCGACGAGCGCGGTGCGGGAGGCGAACAACCGCGACGTGCTCCTCATGCGGGCCCGGGAGGAGGCCGGCGTCGACATCGAGGTGGTGTCGGGGACCGAGGAGGCCCGGCTCATCCACCTCGGCGTGGTGCAGGCCCTCGAGGTCTACGACCGCAAGCTGATGCTCTGCGACATCGGTGGCGGGTCCACCGAGCTCCTGATCGGCGAGCGCGACGAGGTGATCGCCTCGACCAGCGTGAAGCTCGGCGCCGTCCGCCTCACCACCCGCTTCTTCAACGGCCCGAAGCTCCATCCGTCGGCGGTGTCGTCGTGCCGCCGGCACGTCCGGTCGACGCTCGCTGCGTTCGCGCAGGTCGCCGCCGAACACGAGGTCGAGGTGGCGATCGGCTCGTCGGGCACCATCGAACAGGTGCTGCGGCTGGCCAGGGGGTTGGCCGGCGAGGAGCCGCTGCGCACGCTCAACGGGGCCACCCTCACCCGCAAGCAGGTGGCCAAGGTCGTGTCGGCGCTGATCGACGCGCGCGAGGCGGGCACGACCGGATCGCTCGCCGATCTCGACCCGAAGCGGGAGGACATCATCCTCGCCGGCGCCCTCGTCCTCGAAGGGGTGATGGAGACGTGCGCGATCAAGGAGTTGGTGATCAGCGACTACGCGCTGCGCGAGGGCGTCTTCCTCGACACGATCCAGCGCCACGAGGAGGGCACGACCCACCTGCACCTGCGCGACGTGGCCCGCCGCAGCGTCCTCGGCCTCGTCGAGCGGTGCGACGACGACCCGGCGCACTCCCAGCACGTCGCCCACCTGGCGCTCGAGCTGTTCGACGCCACCTCGGACCGGCACGGGCTCGGGGCCGACGCCCGGGACCTGCTGGAGGCCGGCGCGCTCCTCGCCAACGTGGGCCTGATGATCTCCCACAGCAAGCACCACAAGCACTCGTACTACCTGGTGCGCAACTCCGACCGGCTGGTGGGCTTCACCGACGGCGAGATCGAGGTGGTGGCCCAGATCGCCCGCTACCACCGCAAGAGCGCCCCGAAGGAGAGCCACCCGGAGTGGGCCGCACTCGACGCGGACGATCGCCAGTTGGTGCAGGTGGCCGCGGGGCTGCTGCGCATCGCCATCGGCCTCGACCGGTCCCGGGCCCGGGCCGTCACGGGCGTCACCGTGGCCGAGGACGGCGAGGGCCTGGTGCTCGACCTGGTCCCGTCCTCGTCGGGAGCGGACGTGTCCCTGGAGCGGTGGGCCGCCGCCGAGCGCACCGACCTCCTCGCCGACGCCCTCGGCGTGCCGGTCACGATCGCTCCCGCCCCGCTCGGCTGACGGGACGCCGCCCGAGCGAGCCGCGGGCCTAGACGTCCTCGGCGAGGCCCCCGAGGAGGTCCTGCCACCACTCGGCGAGGCGCTGCTGGAAGACGAACAGCGGGAAGCCGTGGCGGGCGACGTGTTCGGCCGGGATTGTGTCCCACCCCAGGTGCTCCACCTGGACCCGGGTGCCCTCGTCCACCGGATCGAACCGCACGTGGACCTCGGTCTGCTGGTCGGGTGCGAACGAGGTCGGTCGCCAGGTCAGGGCCAGGCGGTGCGGCGGGTCCCACGTGAGGATGCGGCCGATCTCCTCGACCTCACCATCCGCGTGCGTCTGCAGCAGCCGACCGTCCACGCCGGGTTCGACCGACAGGCGACCGTCCCGGCGCCGACCGGGCTGGAACAGGGTGTTGGGCCGCCACCAGTCGCCGATCTCACCGGTGAAGGCGTCGAACACCCGGGTGGGCGGGGCGTCGATGCGGAGCGCGACGAGCACGCGCGAGGTCACCGATCACCTGCCTCGACGTGGGCCTTGAGGGCGGCGAGCTGCTCGGTCCAGCCCTGCTCCACGGCATCGAGCCACGACCGGAGCCCCGCCGTCGCCCCGGCCCGCAGCGAGTAGATGCGAACGCGGGCGTCGAACTCGGGGTTGGCGTCCTCCACCACGTCGTTGTCCCGGAGCACCTTGAGGTGGCGGCTCATCACCGAGGGGCTGACCGCCAGCTCGGCCGCGAGCTCGCCGGCCCGGCGGGGTCGCTCGCGCAGGAGCTCGACCACCCGCCGGCGGGCCGGGTCGGCCAGCGCGGCGAGCGTGCGGTCGACCGGGTCGGTCGCGGCTGCGGCCTCGGCGGCGCTCACGCCCAGTTCGTCGCTTCGATGGGCTGGCCGATCGCCTCCTCGGCCTCGGCCCGGGTGACGTCGCGGACGTGGGCCGAGAAGGTCCAGGCGTGGCCCTCGTGGTCGAGCACGCGGTAGGTCCGGTCCCCGTAGAACTGGTCGGACGGCTCGGCCACGATCGTGGCACCGGCGGCCCGGGCCCGCTCGCAGTGGCCATCCACGTCGCCCACGAGGTCGACGTGGGTGGTCTGGGTGTTCGCTCCCCCGACCGACGCCGGGCTGCGCATTGTCTCGGACCACTCGGCCCCGACCATGATCCGGCCCCGTCCCTCCACCGCCATCTCGTAGTGGCACATCGTGGGGTCGTCGTCGGGACCCTCGATGGCCATCGTGACCTCGAAGCCGAACGCCTTCGAGAGCCAGTCGAGCGCGGCCTTGGGATCCTGGTAGGTGAGAGCGGCGGTGAAGGTCGGGGTGTCCATGGGCGTGTCCATTCCATTGTGCGAGATGGAAATAGTTTCGCGATTGCGCAATGATCTGTCAACCGGTCGTCGGGACGCCTCCCGCGGCCCCCGGTCTGCCACACTGCGCGCATGGCAACTCGCACCTGTCCCTCCTGCGGCACCCAGTACGTGGCGACGGTGCGCCGCTGCATCGACTGCGGCGAGGTGCTCGTCGCGGAGGAGACGTCGGTGCGGGCCGCCGAGGCCAAGTCGACCGTCGGCTCCGGTGATCGGGAGCAGGTGGGCTACGAGCTGCCGGGCTGGGGCAACCAGCTGAAGGTGGCGCTGGAGGGGATGCTCGACCGAAACGGGGTGCCTCGCGTGTGGGGTGCGTCCATGCTGCTGGTGCCGGCCGAGTTCGAGGCCGAGGTCGACCGGCTGATCGAGGCGGTCGAGGGCACCGAGGTGCCCGAGCCCGACGACGACACCCCGCAGGTCGCGCTCGAGATCGAGGGGCTCGACCAGGACACCGTCGACCGCCTCGAGGCCCGCCTCATCGGCGACGGCGTCCCGCACCTCTGGGACGACGACGGCGCCCTCCTGGTGGCCGAGGCCGACGAGGAGAAGGTGCTCGCGGTCATCGACGAGGTGTTCGACGAGGTCGAGGCCGACCACGACGACGTCGACGTGCAACGGGTCCTGTCGTCGGTCTACGTCGCCGCCGACCGGCTGATGAAGAAGCCCGACGACGCCAAGCTGGGCAAGGCGTTCCGGGCGGCCGCGGCTCCGCTCGACGACGTGGGGGTGCCCTACGGCTTCGAGCCCGACGCCTGGTCGGAGATCGTCGACGCCATCGCCCGCCTGGTCGAGGAGGCCCCGGGCGCGCCGTCCTCCGAGGAGCCCGAGGACGAGCCCGAGGACGAGTCCGAGTCCGAGGACGACGCGACCGAGGAGGGCGAGGAACCGGACGACGCGACCGAGCCCGAAAAAGAGGCGGACGAGGGCGAGGAGGAGTCCGAAGAGGACGAGGGTAACGGCGTCGCGGACCTGGCCCGCGAACTGCGCGACCGCCTCCAGGAGATCGTCTGAACGCACCGATGGGGTCGGACCCCGACCGTGCACGCGCCGGGCCCGATCGGACCGTCGGTCACGGCACGGTCGGGGTCCGACCCCATCGGTGCGGGTGGTCGGGCGGGGGACGGGAGCCGGTACCGTGACGGGGTGGTGCTGGCCGAGCTCGAACTGTTCCTGTCCCGGCCGGTCGCGCCCACCCGGAGGATCGCCCTCGGCACGTCGAACCTGCCGATCGGGCCCGGGCTCGGCTTCGGCGGCTTGCTGCTGGGCGCGGTCACGGCCCGGTTCGTGCCCGAGGTCGACCCCGACCTGCTGCCCGACCTGGAGCGTCTGACCCGCCAGGTCGAGGCCGGCTACCGGATCCCTCAGCCCCGCCTCCGCCACCGCCTCCAGGACGACCGCGTCGGGCTCACCTCGCACAAGCACCGGCTTGAGGGCGACGGCGAGCAGCTCCGCTTCGACCTCGACGAGCGGGGCAACCCGACCCCCCACGTGATCGGGGCGATCTACACGGCGGGCCTCTTCGACGGTCCGGAGCGGTCCGCGGCGCTCGGGGCCATCCGCCGGGGTCTGGTCTGGCGGGGGTCGATCGGTGAACGCCTCGTCAGCCACCTCGGTGGTGAGGGCGCCACCGCCGACCTCACGGTGCTCGGCGGTCGGGACCCGCGTGCGTGGGCGCTCGCGCTGCTCGGCCTCACCGAGGCGAGCGTCGAGGGCCCGCTCGTGAACCGGCGCTTCCGGGAGCTGGTCCGGGCCGCCCACCCCGACCACGGTGGTGACGCCGACGCCGCGGCCGTGGCCATCGACGAGCTCACCCGGGCCCGCCGGATCCTCACCAAGGGCTGACCCCATGCCCCCTCGCGCCGGACGCCCCGGTGGACTGCTGCTGACCCCCGGTGCGGGCAGCGACCGGGACCACCACACCCTCGTCGCCCTCGAGGAGGCGCTGGCCCCACTGCCGGTGGCCCGGGTCGACTTCCCCTACCGCAAGGAGGGGCGCCGGGCCCCGGATCGCGCCCCGAAGCTGATCGAGTCGCTCCGCGCCGATGCCGCCGCGTTCGCGGCCGAACGGCGCTTCCGACCGAACCGGTTGCTCCTGGGCGGTCGGTCCATGGGTGGACGGATGTGCTCCATGGCGGTGGCCGAAGGTCTGCCGGCCCGCGGGCTGGTGCTGATCAGCTACCCGCTGCACCCGCCGGGCAAGCCCGACAAGCTGCGGATCGAGCACCTCCCGCTGCTGGAGGTGCCGTGCCTGTTCGTCTCGGGCACCCGCGACCCCTTCGGCACCCCCGAGGAGCTGGAGGAGCACACCGCGGCGATCCCGGGTCCGGTGCAGCACCACTGGATCGAGGGCGGTCGCCACGGCCTCGACCGCGACGACGACGAGATCTGCGCCGTGGTGGCCGACTGGATCGACCGGCTGCCGCCGTTGCGGGCCTGATCCCGTTCAGATCGCGCCGAAGCCCGACGTCGGCGAGGGGAGTCGGTCCTCGGGGTTGAGCTCCTCGAGCTCGAGGTGCGCGGTCTCCGGGTAGAGGGTGATGACGAGGACGGCCACCAGCAACGGGCCCACCGCCAGCATGGCGATGGCCGGGCCGTAGCTGTCGAAGTGGTCGCGCATGCGACCGGCGAACCGCAGGCCCGTCGCGCTGCCGGCGACCCCGGCGACCGCGATCCATCCGTTGGCCCGTGCCCGCAGCGCCGTGGGGAAGAGCTCGGGGCCGTAGACGGCGAGCGCCGGGACGGTGACGGCGCCGATGATCGACCCGAACACCGCGGTGAGCCAGATCCAGCTCCCGCCGACCTGGTAGGTGAGGACCATGAGGGCGGCGCCGCCGATGGTGCCGACCGCGCCGACGAGCTTGCGGCCCCGGGTGTCGGCCAGGCGGCCGCCGACGATGACGCCGATGCCGCCCGGGGTGGCCGTGGCCATGGTGAAGATCGTGATCTGCCAGGCCGCGAAGCCGTGCTCGTCGCGCAGGAAGTCGTTCTGGAACTGGGTGACCGGTGCGAAGAACAGCAGCCCGAGGAAGGCCGCCGTGGCGAGGAGCGCGAGTCGGGCCCGGTGTCCGCCCATGTGCGCCTTGGCGTGCGGCCGCACGTACCGCCGACTCTCGGGCACGTCGCGGTGCACGGCCAGCACCGCGGGCAGCACGAGCAGTGGGGCGACGTAGACGATGCGCCAGGCCCAGGGGGCCAGATCGGCGAGGCTCACGAGCGCGACGGCCGCCCCGCCGCCGAGCGCCGCGGTCATCGTGAGGACGCTCGCCGCGTAGGCCCGGGCGCCGGCGGGCATCTCCTCGGCGGCGATCACCGCGAGCAGCAGCGCCAGCGCGGCGGAGAAACCGCGCGAGAACGTCTGGGTGACCCCGAGGACGAACAGGTTCGGGGCCAGCGCGCCGGCGGCGGCCATGACGATGCCGCCCACCGCCGACACCTTGACCAGGCGCCGCCGGCCCTGCCGGTCGGCCATGAAGGACAGCAGGAGCGAGAGCAGCACGCCGATGCGGACCGCGGAGAGCGTGTCGCCCTGGGCCGACGACGACGCGCCGAACTCGTCGGCGGCGAAGGTGATCGTCTGGGTGATCAGCGTGCCGAGGTAGCCGGCCACCATCGAGATGACGCACAGCCGGCTGAGCATGGCCGAGGCCCTCGCGTCGAGCCGGTCCGGGGGCGACCACCACGGGGCCTCGGGCGGGTGCTCGGGGTCGGCAGGCGCGGGTGGTTCCGAGCGACGGGCCATCGAGGCGAGCAGGGGCCGGAAGAGCGGCTCCCACACCGGGATGGCCAGCTTCCAGCGGATCGTCTCGACGACCCGCACGCCTCCGTCGTCGAGCGGTTCGACCGCGAGGGTCCGCTCGTAGTGCTCGAACGGTCCCTCGCCGAGCACGAAGCGGTCGGGGCCGTCGGCCCGTTCGAGCAGGAGGTCGTCCCGTGGCACCCGGAGCGCGGCGAGCCCGGCCTCGTCGGTGTCGATGGTGTTGACGGTGGTCGTCTCGGTCACGGCGGCGTTCGGGGTGGTGGGTCCCGCGGGCCGGGACGGCACCCGATTCTGGCCGCTGCGGGAGGTCGGCGGGTCGCATCGGGAGCAGGGGAACAATGCGGGGTCGGACCGGGTTGGAGCACCTGGGGTTCGCGCGGTCGCGCGACCCCGTGGGAGTATGGCCCGTCCCCAAGAGGAGCAGCGTGCGAGACAAGGTCCAGGCAACCATCGAGGTCATCCGCCCGGCGATCCAGGCCGACGGTGGCGACATCTTCCTGAAGGACGTCGACGAGTCGACCGGCGTCGTCACGGTCGAGCTCACCGGTGCCTGCGTGTCCTGCCCCGCCTCGACGGTCACGCTGAAGGCCGGCGTCGAGCGCATCCTCAAGGACCGCGTCGAGGGCGTGACGGCCGTCGAGCAGTACGGCGTCGACGACGCGTCGGCCGAGACCGCCATCTCCCTCTGAGCGACCGGACGCGGCGTGGTGCGGGTGCCCACCCCCGAGGAGCTGCTCCAGGCGGCGCGCCACGGCGATCGGGGCGCGCTCGCCCGCCTGCTGTCCATGGTCGAGAAGGGCGGTGAGGGCGCCCATCGGGCCGGGCGGGCGGCGTTCGAGCTGGCCGGCGACGCCTACACCGTCGGGATCACCGGCGCGCCCGGCGCGGGGAAGTCGACGCTCACCAGCGCCCTCGTGGCCCACGTGCGCAGCACCGGCACCCGGCTCGCGGTGCTGGCCATCGACCCGTCGTCGCCGTACTCGGGGGGCGCGATCCTCGGCGACCGCGTGCGCATGGGTCAGCACGCGCTCGACGACGGGGTCTTCATCCGGTCGATGGCCACCCGCGGCCACCTCGGCGGGTTGGCGGTCGCCGCTCCCGAGGCGGTGCGCATCCTCGATGCCGCCGGGTACCCGTGGGTGCTCGTCGAGACCGTCGGCGTCGGCCAGGTCGAGGTCGAGGTGGCGGGCGCGGCCGACACCACGGTGGTCGTCGTGAACCCGGGTTGGGGCGACGCGGTCCAGGCCAACAAGGCGGGCCTCATGGAGATCGCCGACGTGTTCGTCGTGAACAAGGCCGACCGCGACGGCGCGGGGCAGACGGTGAAGGACATCGAGTCGATGCTCGACCTCACGTCCCGGGGTCGGTGGCGGCCGCCGGTCGTGCGGGCCGTCGGGACCACGGGGGAGGGGGCCGCCGACCTGTGGGACGCGGTCGCCGAGCACCGCCGCCACGTGGAGGACACCGGCGAGCTGGCCGAACGTCGGCGGATCCGGCTGCGCGAGGAGCTCGACCTGATCATCGACCGGCGTCTGCGGGCCAAGGCCGAGTCGCTCCTGGACGCGTCGGACCGCGCCGAGGTCGACGAGGCCGTCGACGCCGGCCGGCTCGACCCGTGGTCGGCCGCCGACCGCCTCCTCGCCCCGCTCGACGCCTGACCTTTCGACTCGCTCCGCTCGCTCAAGGAGCAACGTCTGTTCCTTGAGCGAGCGGAGCGAGTCGAAAGGTTGTCCGGCGGATGGTCGGTAGGGTCCGTCCCATGTCCGAAGCTCCTGCCCCCGAATCGCTGGTCGCCCTCGAACGCCGCGACGACGGCGTCGCCGTCGTCACCCTGCAGAACCCGAAGGTCAACGCGTTGTCCTCCGCGGTGCTCCGGGCGCTGAAGGACGTCGCCGACCAGCTGATCGCCGATCCGCCCGGTGCCGTCGTGGTCACCGGCGGCGACCGCGTGTTCGCGGCCGGCGCCGACATCAGCGAGTTCGCCGGACCCGATGAGGCCCGCGAGACCGGCGGCCTGTTCCTCGAGGCCCTCAACGCCGTCGCCGCCATCCCGCGGGCCACCATCGCCGCGGTCGCCGGGTTCGCCCTCGGTGGCGGCTGCGAGCTGGCGCTGGCCTGCGACTTCCGGGTCGCCTCGGCCAAGGCCCGCTTCGGCCAGCCCGAGATCCTGCTCGGCATCATCCCCGGCGGTGGGGGCACCCAGCGCCTGGCCCGACTGGTCGGTCCCGCCCGGGCGAAGGACCTGATCCTCACCGGCCGTCAGGTCGGGGCGGCCGACGCGCTCGCGATGGGCCTGGCCGACCGCGTGGTCGAGCCCGAGGCGCTCATGGACGAGGCCCTGGGCTGGGCCTCGGAGCTGGCCCGTGGAGCGGTGGTGGCGCACGGGTTGGCCAAGGCGGCGATCGACGAGGGCCTGGAAGGTTCCCTCGATGCCGGCCTGCGGCTGGAGCAGGAGCGGTTCGTGGAGGTGTTCCGCACCGACGACGCCCGCATCGGCGTGGCGTCGTTCCTCGAGCACGGCCCGGGCAAGGCCACGTTCACCGGTCGTTGAGGGCGTCGTGACCATCGACGAGCACCCCGTCGACCGGACGATCCGCGAGCGCCGGACGAGCCTCCTCGTCGACCGCGATGCACCGGTGCCCGACGACCTGGTCGACCTGCTGATCGAGGCGGCCACCTGGGCCCCGAACCACAAGCGCACCTGGCCGTGGCGGTTCACGGTGCTGTCGGGCGACGCCCGCGGTCGGCTGGGGCGGGCCATGGCCGAGGCCGGGACCGAGCTCGGCCTGGATCCGGCCAAGGTCGAGAAGCTCCCGACCAAGTACGAGCGCTCGGCGGTCGTGCTGCTCGTGTGGGTCCGACTCGACGGCGACGACGTACGCCGGCGCGAGGACCGCGACGCCACGGCGGCCGCGGTGCAGAACCTGCTCCTGACCGCGACCGCGCACGGCCTCGGCAACTACTGGGCGACGGTGCCCGACGGGCTCGTGCCGTCGGTGCGGGCGGTGGCCGGCATCGACGACGGCCACGATCTGGTGGCGCTCGTGTACCTGGGTTGGCCGACCGGGTCGGTGGCGGTGCCCGAGCGGCCCGCGCCCGCGGTGACCCGGCTCCGTTGAGCGCCGATAGGTTGCCAGCCGTGGATCCCACGGTCACCACCTGCTACCGCCATCCCGACCAGCCCGCCGGCGTGATCTGCCAGCGGTGCGACCGGCCGATCTGCCCCCGCTGCATGCACCAGGCGTCGGTCGGGTTCCACTGCCCGGAGTGCGCCAGGACCGGTCGCCAGCGGGTCGTGCAGGGCTCCGCGGCGTTCGCCGGTGGCCGGGTGGTGCCGGTGCTCACCTACGTCCTGATCGGGATCAACGTGGCGGTCTTCCTGATCGGCATCCTCGTCGACGGGGCGTCCGCGATCGGTGGCGTCATCGGTCGCATGCAGTACGACTTCGCCCTGTTCGCCAAGGGGCTGATCCCGAGCGACGGCGGATGGGTCCTCGCGGGCGTGGGCGAGGGCCAGTGGTACCGCATCGTCACCAGCGGGTTCCTCCACTACGGGATCTTCCACATCGCGGTGAACATGTACGCGCTGTACCTGCTCGGACGCGTGCTGGAGGTGTCGATCGGTCGTCTCCGCACGGGTGCGATCTACGGGGCGTCGCTCGTCGCCGGCGCGCTCGGTGCGCTCATCGCGTCGCCCGGCAGCCTCACCGCGGGTGCCTCCGGCGCCATCTTCGGCCTCATGGGCGCGCTGCTCATGCTGCTGCGGGCCCAGGGCATCCCGTTCCGGGACTCGCCCCTGCTGCCGACGCTCGCGCTCAACCTCGCGCTCACCCTCTTCTTCGTCCGCTACGTGTCGGTCGGCGGCCACTTCGGCGGGTTCGTCGGCGGCGTGATCTGCGGATGGCTGCTCTTCGACGTGGCCCGCCGACCCGCCGTCCCGAAGTGGGCGCCGCTGGCGCTCACGGGCGCGGTCGCCATGGTCTGCGTGGTCGGGTCGATCGTGGTGGCCGGCAACTACACCGGCTGACCCACCGGGGGTCCGGCGTTCATGCGTCGGCGGGGCGCTCGTTGCGGCCGCTCTCGACCAGCGCCTTGAGGACCCGCAGGTTCCGACGCCAGATGCGGCGCAGCACGAACCCGCCGAAGAACCCGCCGACCGGACCGCCCAGCCACCACGGGTAGGTGAGGCGCTCCACCCAGGTGAAGCGGGTGCGGTCCCGGCGCAGGCGGGTCAGGGTGAACCGACCGACGCCGGTGACCAGACCGTGGTGGGTGACGCCCATCTCCCGCTGCTCCCGCCACGACGTCACGATCATCTTGTCGGTCAACCGGATCGGCCCGACCTTGGTGATGCAGTCGAAGGTCGTGCCGACCCCGGCCCGATCGACCCCCGTGAAGCGGATCTCCGCCGCGTCGGCCATCCAGTCGACGTGGCGCTCGATGTGGCGGACCTCGTCCCACACGGCGGCGGGGGAGGCGTCGATGATCGTCGACACGCGGATGCGACCCATGGACCGACCCTAGGACCCGGCCCGATCAGTTCGACAGCAGCCGGCAGGCGTCCTCGGGGGCCACGACGTTGATCGGGACGCCGGTGCCCTGCTCGAAGCCGCCGTCGGTCCGCAGCCGGGGAACGAGGTGGACGTGCCAGTGGAACGGGTCGTCCGAACCGTGCGGGAGCGTGTGGAAGACGAGGTTGTACGACGGGTCGCCGAGCACGGTCCGGAGCTGCACGAGCACGTCGCGGATCGCCCGCCCGACCGCGGCCAGGTCGGCCTCCCCGGCCTCGTGCAGGTGCTCGTCGTGGACCGTGGGGATCACCAGCACCTCGAACGGCGCCCCGCTCCACCACGGCGTGATGACGGCGGCGCCCGGGTGGTCGGCGACCATGCGGTGCCCGGCGTGGCGCTCGGCCTGCACGGTGGCGCACAGGAGGCAGCTCCCGGTGAAGCGGCGGAACCCGGCGATCTCGTCGACCAGCTCGCCGGGCACGAACGGCACGCCGACCAGCTGCCCGTGGGGGTGGGCGAGGCTGGCGCCGGCCGCTCGGCCGTGGTTGACGATGGCCTGGCTGTAGCGAACCCCGGACCGCCGGGCATGGACCTCGAAGCGGTCGCGCAGGGCGGTCATGACGAGCTCGGCCTGCGCGTCGGACAGGTCGGCCCAGGACGCGGCGTGGTCGGGGCTCAGCACGAGCACCTCGTGCAGGCCGGTGGCGGGCGCCTGGGCGAAGAGGGGGCCGAGGCGCTCGACGCGCAGCGGACCCTCGCCGGCGAACGCCGGGTAGCGGTTCGGCACCACCCGCAGCAGCCACTCGCCCTCGGGACCGTAGGTCTCGAGCGCCGGCGGGGTCTCCTCCTCGTGGCCCGGGCAGAACGGGCACGGGTCGACCGGCACGGCCTCGACCGGCGTGACGTCCCGGGCGAACTCCTCGGGCCGCGACGCCCGGTCGGTGGCGACGGTGACCCAACGGCCGTTCAAGGGGTTCAGGCGGATCTGGTTCAACTCGGCCTCGGCTGTCGGCATGACGTACCGCCGCATCGTAGGGAACCGTTCAGGTGACCGGTGACCATCGGAGCGGCGTCGTCGACGGGCTAGAACCGGCGGGTGCACGATGCGATCAGGGGCTTCGACGAGATCGCGCCGGCGCTCGCGTTCCTGGTGGCGGCGGTGCCGTTCGCCCGGCTCCTCGGAGAGCTGGGCTTCTTCGAGGCGGTGGTGGGCGAGGTCGGTCGACGGGGCCGCCCGGTGTCGGTCGGCTGGTTCTGGGCGATCGGCGCGGTCACCACCGCCGTGCTCAACCTCGACACGACGATCGTGCTGCTGACGCCGCTGGCGATCGGGTTGGCCCGGCACGCCGACGAGGATCCGCTGCCGTTCGCGGCGATCCCGTTGCTGCTGGCCGGGCTGGCGTCGTCGTTCCTGCCGGTGTCGAACCTGACGACGCTGATCGTGGTCGATCGCCTCGGCATCGGTCCCCTCGACGTGCTGCGCACGCTGGGCCCGGCGTCCCTGGTGGCGGTCGTGATCGGGTGGCTGGTCCACCGGCGACGGGTGCCCCGTCGGATCGTGGTCGCGCACGTGGGCCGGCCCGACGCCTTCGCGCTGCGCGTGGGCGGGGCCGTGGTCGCCGGGCTGTTCCTCTGGTTCACCGTCGGCGACGCGTTGCACCTCCCGCCGTGGGCCGGCCTGGTCGTGGCCGACGTCGTGCTCTGGCGCATCACGGGCTCGGCGCCGTGGCGCGACCTCCCGCTGCGCACCGCGGTCGCGCTCGGCGCCGTGGCCGCGGCGTTGGGTGCGATCGCCCCCGGCGGCATCGGGAGCGAGGCGTTCTGGGACGCGCCGACCGCCGTCGAGGGGATCGGCGTCCTCGGGGTGTCGGTCGTCGTGTCCAACGTGGTGAACAACGTCCCGGCGTCGCTGCTGGCCGCCACCCCGGGGGCGGTGATGACCGATGGCCGCTGGCTCTGGCTGCTCGGCGTGAACCTCGGGTCGCTGATCCTGCCGACCGGCACGCTGGCCGCGCTGCTGTGGTGGCGCCTGGTCGACGCCGACGGCGTGCCGATCGACCTGCGTCGGTACCTGCGCGTGGTCGTCCCGGTGGTCCTGCCGGCCCTGGTGGCCGCGACCGCCGTCGTCCTGGTGTCGGTCTGACCGCTCGAGCGCCGCGCGACCCGGGCGACCCGGGCGATCAGGTCGATCAGGTCGATCAGGTCGGTCGGTACACGGTGACGTGGGTGGCCGAGGTGGGGCCGAACGGGGTGCGGTCCCATCCGGCCCAGCGGTGCGCCGGCGCGAGCCCGGCCGCCGCGGCCATCTCGTCGAGTTGGTCGGGCGTGGACCACCGCAGGTGCCACGGCCGGAGGCGGACCCCGGCCTCGGTGATGTCGACGTACTGACCGGTCACGAGCTGGCGGGTCGGGTCGGTCCGGCTGACGCTCAGCACGACCTTGTCGGCGGTCACCTGCTTCGGTGCGACCACGTCGACGGCCCCCGCGTCGTCGTTCGGGACGAACGCCTCGACCACGAAGCAGCCACCGTCGGCGAGACGGGCGGCGGCGCCTCGGAAGCAACGGGCCTGGGCGCCGTCGTCGACCAGGTTGAACAGCGTGTTGTAGGCGACGAGGACGACGGCGAAGCGGTCGGCGCCCGTCGGCGGGTCGGCCATGTCGCCGAGGACCGTGGCGACCCGGTCGCTCCCGGGCTTGGCGGCGAGGGCGTCGAGCATGGCCCGGGAGGCGTCGACGCCGGTGACGGCGATGCCGCCGTCGGCGAGCGGCAGGGCGAGGCGCCCGGTGCCGACGCCGAGCTCCAGCACGGGGCCGCCGCCGCACAGCTCGGCCACCGTGGCGACGCACGCGTCGGTGTCGGTCAGGTCGCCGTACCAGTCGTCGTAGACGTCGGCGAACCGGTCGCCGTACGTCGTCTCGTCGTAGCCCTCCACCCGCCCATCCTCCCCCATCGCCCCGGGACCGGAGAACCGTTTGGGGACGTCGGTGGGGTGGGTCCGTAGCCTGGCGGGGTGCCCGACGCCTACCTCGACCACGCGGCGACCACGCCGATGCGACCGGAGGCGCTCGCGGCCATGGTGCCGGTGCTGCAGGACGGCTTCGGGAACCCGTCCGGCGCGCACCGGTGGGCGCGCGAGGCCCGGCGGATGCTCGACGACGCCCGCGACGTCGTCGCCGCCGCGGTGGGCGCCGAGCCGTCCGAGGTCGTGTTCACGTCGGGCGGCACCGAGGCCGACAACCTGGCGGTCGCCGGCGTGACCGAGGCGACCGGTCGTCGTCCGCTGTGCTCCGCGGTCGAGCACCACGCCGTGCTCCGCGCCATCGAGGCGGTCGGCGGGACGACGGTCCCGGTCCACCCCGACGGGTCGCTCGACCTCGACGCACTGCGGGCGCAGCTCCACGAGGCGCCCGTCGGCCTCGTGTCGGTCATGCTCGCCAACAACGAGACCGGCATCGTCGCCGACCTCGATGCCGTGGGGGCCGTGCTCGCCGAGGTGACCCCCGGCGCGGTCCTCCACACCGATGCCGTCGCCGCCGCACCGTGGCTCGACCTCCCCGACCGCTGCCGACCCGCGGCGCTCGTCACCCTCAGCGGGCACAAGGTCGGGGGACCGAAGGGCATCGGCGCGCTGGTCGTCCGGGCCGGGACCCCACTCGTGGCCCGGCAGGTCGGGGGTGGTCAGGAGCGCGAGCGACGCAGCGGCACGCCCGACGTCGCCGGTGCCGTGGGCTTCGCCGCGGCGCTCGCCGTCACCGTCGCCGAGCGCGGGGCCACCGTGCGTCGGGTCGAGTCCCTCCGGGACCGGCTCGTCGCCGGCCTGCGGGCGACGGTCCCGGGGCTGGTGGTCGTGTCGCCCGACGACCCCGCCGCCCGCACCGCGGGCACCGCGCTCGTCGCGGTGCCCGGCCTGTCCCGGGAGGCCCTCGTGTTCCTGCTCGACCAGGGAGGCGTGGCCGCGTCGTGGGGGTCGAGCTGCGCGTCGGGTGCCACCGAGCCCTCGCACGTCCTCGGGGCCATGGGCGTGGCCCCCGAGGCGGCCGAGGGGTCCCTGCGGCTCAGCCTCGGGTGGTGCACGACGGCCGAGGAGGTCGACCACGCGCTCGCGGTGATCCCGGCGGCCGTGGCCCAGCTGCGGGCGGCGGCGGCCTGATGCGCGTGCTGGTGATGATGAGCGGCGGGGTCGACTCGTCGGTCGCCGCGGCCCTGCTGCGCGACCAGGGCCACGACGTCGTGGGCGTCACCCTGAAGCTCTGGGGCGGCGAGAGCGACTCGGGCTGCTGCTCGGTGAGCGACGTCGACGACGCCCGCCGGGTGGCCGACCGCCTGGGCATCGACCACCACACGTTCAACTTCGCCGACGAGTTCACGACCCACGTGGTCGGCCCGTACGCCGCCGACCACGCCGCCGGTCGCACCCCGAACCCGTGCATCGAGTGCAACCGCCACCTCAAGTTCGACGCGGTCGACGAGCGGGCCCGAGCGCTCGGCTTCGACGCCGTCGCCACCGGGCACCACGCCCGCATCGTCGAACGGCCCGACGGCACCTTCCGGGTGGCCCGGGGGGCGGACCGGGCGAAGGACCAGAGCTACGTGCTGCACGTGCTCGACCAGGAGCGCCTCGCCCGGACGATCCTCCCGATCGGCCACCTCACCAAGGACGAGGTCCGGTCGCTCGCCGCCGGCCTCGACCTGCGCACGGCCACCAAGCCCGACAGCCAGGACGTCTGCTTCATCACCCGACGCGAAGGCCGCGGCACCTTCCTCGGCGACCGCATCCCGCTGACCCCGGGTCGGGTGGTCGACACCGCGGGCGCCACGGTCGGATCGGTCGCCGCCGTCGAGCTGGTCACCATCGGGCAGCGCAAGGGCCTGGGGCTCCCCGGGGGGACCGCGCCCCGCTACGTCGTCGACGTCGACCGGACGACCTCGACGGTCACGGTGGGCGGGCCGTCGGACCTGCTGGTGGCCGAGCAGCCCGTCGACCGCCTGGCCTGGGCGGACGGTCCGGTCGACGGACCGGTCGAGGTCCAGACCTCCGCGCACGGATCGACCGCTGCGGCCACGGTGCGGACCGCGCCCGCCGACCCCGGCCGGGCCGTCGTCGTGTGGCAGGAGCCCCACCGGCGTGTCGCCCCGGGCCAGAGCGTGGTGCTCTACCAGGGCGACGAGGTGGTCGGGGGCGCGACCGCCACCGACTGACGGGCGGTCGGAGGACCGTCGGACCCGTGGCGGGCCCGGGCGTGTCACGATGGCCGCCGGATGCCGCAGCACCACGCCAACTCCCTCGGGGACGTCGTCGCCCGGCTCCGGCGCACCGCCGTCCAGCGCGCCGCGGGCCTGCGGGCCGGGACGACCGGACGGCTCCGGCCGGACGACGGGTCGTCCGACGACCGGGGCGCCGGTCGGAGCGGTTCGGAGGAGCTGGGCCGCACGACCGTCGACGCCACGATCCGGCCGATTGGCTCCGGTCGGTACCGGCGCCTCGGGTGGGCGCCGGGCGAACCCCACCGTCCGCGCGACGACCTCGGTGCGCGGCCGGCGCCGGACCGCGATCGCACCCGGCGCTCGCTGCTGTACGTGGCGCACCACACCGACACCCACGTGTGCGACGCGCAGTCGCCGGCCCGCCTGGTCGGCGGCGAGGCCTTCGGATGGGTCAACCCCGGTTCCGACAGCGGTCACCGCCCGCAGGAGACCTGCACCACCCAGGTGCTCGACGCCCTCGTCCGGTCGACCAACGCGGTGCGCACCAGCCCGCTCAGCGGGGCGGCCATGGCCTGCTGCGTCCAGACCGGCGACAACAGCGACAACCGCACCGTGGCCGAGGTCGACTGGTGGCGGGCCGTGCTCGACGGCCGACCGGTGACGCCGAACACCGGCCTGCCCGGCCGCTACGAGGGCGTGCAGCGGTCGGGCTGGCGGACCGTGTGGCACCCGGACCGGCCCGGCTTCGACGTCCGCCAGCGCGACGGCTTCCCGTTCCTGCCCGGCTTCCTCGACGGCGCGGTCTCGGGGTTCCGGCCCGCGGGCCTCGAGGTGCCGTGGCTGGCCGTGTTCGGCAACCACGACCAGATCTTCCAGGGCACGTTCGGCGAGGGGCGGGGCCTGCCGATCCACCGCCTCGAACGTCAGCTGGTCGGGGCCTCGCGGAGCCCGGTGACCGCGTCGGCGCTGGTGCGCGCGATCGCCGTCGCCTCCGTGCTCGGCGACGCGCCGCAGACGTGGCGGGCGGTCGCGCTCCGCCCCGGGGTCATCCCCGTCACGCCCGATCCGCAGGCCCGACGGGCACTGCCGATCGACGAGTACCTGGCCGACCTCCTCGCCGACGACGGCGGGCCGGGGCCGCTCGGCCACGGCTTCACCCCCGAGCACCTGGCCACGAACACGTCGTGGTGGAGCCGACCCGAGGGCGAGCACGTGCAGATCATCGGCCTCGACACCTGCCACCACCGGGCCGGCGACGACGGCCGCATCGGTCCGGTGCAGACCGCGTGGCTCGAGGCCGAGCTCCAGCGCCACCACGCCTGTTGGCAGGACGGGGACGGTCGGTGGGTCGTCGGCGGCGGCACGGACCGCCTCGTCGTGATCGCGAGCCACCACAACTCCCGCACGATGCAGAACCTGGGCGACGACCCCCACGACCCGGGTCCGGCGACGACGGGCGGTGCGCTGGTCGAGCTCCTGTCGCGCTACCCCAACGTCGTGTGCTGGATCAACGGCCACTCCCACGAGCACCGCATCGACGCCCATCCCCATGCCGGGCACGGCGCCGGGTGGTGGGAGGTCAACACCGCGAGCGGCATCGACTTCGGTCAACAGGGCCGGACCCTCGAGCTCTTCGACAACGGCGACGGCACCCTGTCGCTCGTGGTGACGGTCCTCGACCACGCCGCGCCGCCGTCGGTGCCCCACCGCGACCCGGCCGGGTGGACCCCCGAACGGTTGGCGTCGTTCAGCCGGGAGCTGGCCGCGAACGACGACCGCTGGTTCGACCCGATGTCGCTCCTCGGTCGCCGGGAGGACCGCAACGTCGAGCTGCCGCTGGTCGCACCGTTCGCGCTGTGACGCTCAGCCGACCGGCACCCGGCGTTCGAGCGCCGCGTCGAGCACGTGGCGGGGTCGGCTGGGGGTGAAGAGCACGGCGGTGGACGAGACGGTCGCGGTGCCGCGGCCGCCCGTGCGCACCAGCAGCTCCACCGGCTCGGACAGGTCGAGGCGCAGCGCGAGCCCGGCCGCCCCGGCCGTGAGGTCCTCGACCGAGCCGTCCTCGTCGTCGGCGTCCCCACCGGCCTCGGCGGGACCGAGGCGGGCGATCGTCGTGCGGAGGAAGAGCTGCGGTTCGGGCATCACGAGGGTGTCGTGGAGCACGATCCCGGTCGGTACCAGCACGATCCAGCGCCGCGAGAGCTGGTGCAGCGATCGGGTACCGAGCACGGCGACCGGTGCACCGATCGCGGTGGCGAGCACGCCGGGCACCCAGCGACCGGCGGCGAGGAGCAGCGGTCCGACCGTGGCCCCGCCGACCACCGCGGCCCACGTGACCGGGACGACGAGCAGTGCGAACGCGACCGGCGGCCGCAGCGGCAGTCGCCGTTCGGGGCCGTAGGACGAGCCGTCGACCCAGGCCTCGCCGACCCACGGCGACAGCACCCACGCGGATGCCACCGCGGACACCGCGAGCGCCACGACGTCGACCGGCGCGAGGTCCGAACCCGCCGCGATCGCCGCGATCATCGCAGCCGTGCCGGCCGGGACGAGGATGCGCATCCCGGTGAGGAACAGGTGGCGGGGCACCAGAAGGCACACGAGACCGGCGGTCCACCCCAGCCAGAGGCCGGCGACGACCAGCCATCGGACGGCGGCGCTTCGCCCGTCGAGCGCATCGCCGACCGGGACGGCCGCGAGCACCGCGAGCACGACCCAGAGGACGCGTGCGGGCCAGGCACCGGATCGGTCGAGGATGGTCACGGGCCCGAGATTTGCCGACGTCGGACGCCGGTGGCTATTCCAGTGGTGGGGAAGAACGCGGAAGGGGAGATCGATGGCCACGACGGAGGTGCTGCAGGGCGGAGCGGTCGTGCTCCCCATCGGCGCCCCGACCTCCATCGGCAGCCTGCCCCACCGGGACCGGGATGCCGCGGTGGACTTCGTGCTCGAGCACACGCCGGAGCTCCCCGCCATGCCGACCTGCCCGGGGATCGACCCGCTGGAGCTGATGCTCCCGCAGGCTGCCTGGGGCATCCAGGGGGTCGTCGTCGGGTCCGACGGCACCATCTCGGTCCCCGATCCCTCCCGGCTCGATCCCGATGCCCCGCTCGGCGATCCCGAGCTGTCGGGGGCCCCGTTCGCGACCTGGCGCCGCTTCCTGGAGCGGGTCGCCGGTCGGACCGGCCCGGTCAAGCTCCAGGTGACCGGGCCGCTCACGCTGGGCACCACCCTCGTGCAGGCCGGTGCGCCGGCCGACGTGGCGTTCGCGGTGGCGACCCGGGCGGTGGCCGCCCGGGTCCGGAACCTCCTCGACCTGGCCGACCTGCGGGCCCCCGACGTGCCCCGGCTGCTCGTGTTCGACGAGCCGGCCCTCGTCGGCGGGTTGCGGCCGGAGCTCCCGCTCGCCGCCGACGACGTCATCGACGTGCTCTCCGGTGCACTCGCCGCGGCGGAGGGTCGAGCGGTCACCGGTGTGCACTGCTGCGGCCCGACCGACTGGCGGCTCGTGCTCCAGGCCGGTCCCGACCTCCTCTCGCTCCCGGTGGGCGCCGGCGTGGCCGACTCGGTGGGCGCCGTGTCGGCGTTCCTCGAACGAGGGGGCTGGATCGCGTGGGGTGCGGTGGCGACCGACGGTCCGCTCGGCGAGCACCCGTCGTGGCCGTGGAGGCAGTTGTCCTCGCAGTGGTGCGAGCTGGTCCAGCAGGGTTGCGACCCCGTGCTGCTGCGCCGTCAGGCGCTGGTGACGCCGGTGTGCGGGTTGGCGCACCACGACGAGGTGCAGGTCGAGCAGGTGTTCGCCATCACCCGCCGCCTGGCCGAGAAGATCCACGACCAGGTGATGGGCGTGCGCCTCTCGGTCGGCGCCTGACCGACGGAGCGACCGCTACAGCTTGCGGAGGGCGCCCATGAGGCGTCGCAGCGTGGAGACCTTCTCCTCGCCGGACTGATCGGTGGCCTTGAACGCCACGTCGACCGGGTTGGGCTCGCCGCGGCGGCGCTTCTTGGAGCCGTTGACCGCCTCGGGCTCGTCGATGAACTGCGAGTAGAGGTCGGCGAGCCAGGCCGCGTTGGGGTCCGACGGGCGGGCCTCGTCGAGCGATGTGGCCTCGTCCTCGGGCGCGTCGGGGATCGCGTGGGTGAGCTCGGGGGTGGCGACGGCGTCGGCGTCGTCGGTCCCGGCGCCGAGATCGGGGTCGGCCGGGGCCACCACCGCCTCGTCGGTCGGGCCCGGGGTGGCGAGTGCCTCCGCGATCGTGTCGCCGATGCGGTCGTCGATCGCGTCGTCGGGCTCGGGGGCCTCGCTGCGGGCGGTGCGGTGGGGGAGCCCCATGTGCAGCAGGGACTCGTCCTCGGCCGAGACGGTCTCCTCGACCGGCGCGGGGCGGATCGGCACGACCGTCGCCTCGGCGTCGGACGACACGACCTCGACGAGCCCGGCCTGCTGGAGGCGGTGGACGACCCGGGCGGTCGAGTAGCCGCCGCGGCCGAGCTCGGCGGCCAGCTCGGCGATCGTGCGCGGTCCGGAGAGGGCCGTGACGAGCTCCCAGTCCTCGCGGAGGATGGTCACCTGGGCGGCGTTGCCGGGCAGGGTCCGGCTGGCCTCGACCCAGCAGTCGAGGTCGGGGATCTGGTGGGACCACTCGTCGGCCTCGCGCACCCGCTTGCGGACCTCGCCGACGATCGCATCGACGGGGAACGCGCGGAACGGCCCCAACCAGTGCACGGTGTCCGGATCGAAGTCGAACTCGCCGGTGCCGTCGCGGAACAGGTCGATCAGCGGGTCGTAGATGACCGAGAGCACGACCGAGGCGAGCAGGTCGGGCTGGATCGCGCCGTCGCGGACGAGCAGCTCGCCCACCGTGGGGCGGTCGCCGGCGGCGTCGATGGCCCGGCCCCAGTCGTCGGCGGTGAGCCGGCCGGGCCGCACGAGGGCGGTCGCCAGGGCCTCGTCGGTCCGCTCGTTGCGGGCGAAGTACAGCTGCCCGCGGTGCAGGTAGACCGTGCAACCCCGTTCGCCGGCGAAGCGGACGGCGCCGGTCCGTCCGTCGTCGGACAGGACCTTCAGGATGCCGGCGGGCGAGAAGTCTTCCAGCGTGCCGTTCAGCGTCATAGGTGTTCCAAGCCCTTGGGTGCAGCAGCGTGATGGGGGAGGGTCGTGCTCGTCGTGAACCATCGGCGTCGAGAGCGTCGATGTGAGGCGTTCGGACTATCCGCGATCATGGCACCAAAACCGGCTATGTGTCGCTTCGAGGTGGCACGAAGGGTGGTCGCGGGCCTCCCGGGAGTGTCGGGGGTCCCCGGTAAGGTCCGAGGTGATGACGACGGCAGGTGCGAGCGAGCGGGGCGACGGGGCGGGGGCCGAGGAGGTCGTGGCGGCCCGGGCGGCCGAGCTGCGGGCCGAGATCGAGGCCCACAACCGCAGCTACCACGTCGAGGACGCACCGACGATCAGCGACGCCGACTACGACGACCTGGTGCGCGAGCTCCGGGCCATCGAGGCCCAGTTCCCCGACCTGGTGGTCGAGGGCACGCCCACCGGCCAGATCGGCGCTGCGCCGTCGACGACGTTCGCGCCCGTCGTGCACCGTCGGCCCATGACCTCGCTCGACAACGCCTTCTCGCAGGACGAGCTGGTGGCCTGGGGCGCCCGGGTGGCCAAGCGCCTGGACTCCGACGACGTCGGCTACGTCTGCGAGCTCAAGATCGACGGGGTCGCGATCTCGCTGCGCTACGAGGACGGGCGGCTCGTCCAGGGCGCCACCCGGGGCGACGGCCGCACGGGTGAGGACGTCACCGCCAACGTCCGGACGATCGCCGCGGTGCCCGAGGTGCTGCCCGACGACGCGCCCAGGGTCCTCGAGGTGCGGGGCGAGGTGTACATGTCGGAGGTCGCGTTCGCGCGCCTCCAGGCCCGGCAGCAGGAGGAGAACCGGGTCCGGGCCGAGGCCGGGCGCAAGCTCCACCCGGTGGCGGTGAACCCCCGCAACGCGGCGGCAGGGTCCCTGCGGCAGAAGGACGCCCGGGTCACCGCCAGCCGCGACCTGTCGATCTGGTGCTACCAGCTCGGCGAGGTCGAGGGCGGGCCGGAGTTCACGTCCCACGAGGAGACCATGGCCCGGCTCGGCGCCTGGGGGTTCGCGGTCAACCCCGAGCGGCGGGCGGTGGCCACCGCCGCGGAGGTCGCCGACTACTGCGACCACTGGCAGCGCCACCGCCACGACCTCGACTACGAGATCGACGGCGTCGTGGTGAAGGTCGACGACCTGGCCAAGCGCGAGGCGCTCGGCTTCACGGCCAGGGCGCCCCGCTGGGCCATCGCCTATAAGTTCCCGCCCGAGGAGCGCACCACGAAGCTGCTGGCCATCGAGGTGTCGGTCGGGCGCACCGGCCGGGTCACCCCCTACGCGGTGCTCGAGCCGGTGTTCGTCGGGGGCGTCACCGTCACCCACGCCACGCTCCACAACGAGGACCAGGTCAGGGCCAAGGACGTCCGCCCCGGCGACACCGTGGTCGTGCGGCGGGCCGGCGACGTCATCCCCGAGGTCGTGGGTCCGGTCGTCGACGCCGAGCACGAGGCCCGGCCGGCGTGGGAGTTCCCGCGCACCTGCCCGTCGTCAAGGCCGGTCGAGCTGGTGCGGCCCGAGGGCGAGGCCGACACCCGCTGCCCCGACCCGCACTGCCCGTTCAAGGTCGCCGGCCACATCGAGCACTTCGCCGGTCGAGGGTCGATGGACATCGAGGGGTTCGGCGAGCAGCGGATCCAGCTCTTCCTGGAGCTCGACCTCATCTCGACCATCGCCGACGTGTACTCGATCGACTGGGACCGGCTGGCGGCGATCCGGGCCGCGGTCACCGGGTGGTCGTCGGCCGCCCTCGCCGCCGCCCGCGAGCGCGTCGGGGACCCGAAGGCGTCGTGGGACGTGGCCGTCGACGCGGTCGACGTCTCCTCGACCCGTCCGGCCGAGGTCGACGGGCTGCTCGACGGCGAGCTGGTGTCGGACCTGTCGGTCGAACCCGACCGCCTCCGCTCGTCGGCCGCCACGCTCGGCGGGCTCGGCGACGACGGCGTCGCCAACCTGCGGGCCGCCATCGAGGCGTCGAAGGACCGGCCGCTCGCCAACCTGCTGGTCGGGCTCAACATCCGCCACCTCGGCCCCTCGGGGTCCCAGGCGCTGGCGAAGGCGTTCGGCCACCTCGACCGCATCGTCGGCGCGTCGGTCGAGGCGATGGCCGCGGTCGACGGCGTCGGCACCGTCATCGCCGAGTCGGTCCACGAGTGGCTGGCCGACGACGCGCACCGCGAGGTGTTGGAGCGACTGGCCGCGGCCGGCGTCAACGTCGAGGGGCCGGAGCAGTCGTCGGCCCCGCAGACCCTGCTCGGCATGACCGTCGTCGTGTCCGGCACGCTGGAGGGCTACACCCGGGACGAGGCCGAGGCCGCCATCACCGATCGGGGCGGGAAGTCGCCGGGGTCGGTCTCGAAGAAGACGACGGCGCTCGTCGTCGGCGAGTCGCCGGGGGCGTCGAAGGTGACCAAGGCCGAGACGCTCGGGGTGCCGATCCTCGACCTGGCCGGGTTCGAGCGGCTGCTCGACACGGGCGAGCTGCCGGCGAGCTGACTACCGTCGTGGCGCGGGCGACGGACACGCGGAGGTGCGGGGCCATGGGGAGGCTGTGGAAGTCGACGGTGGTGGCGATGCTCGCGGTCTCGGCCGCGATGGCGGCGTTGACGCCCGTCGCGGCGGGGGCGCAGGAGGCGGACGACCCTTCCTACCTGCGCATCAGGATCGTCGACGAGGACGGCCAGGTCCTCGAGCCGAACTACTCGAGGCCGCTCCTGATCGTCCGGAACGCTTCGGGGAGCAACTACGGCGGCTACTGGGAGACCAACGCCGACGGCTCCGCCACCGTCGAGGTACCGGCCGACACGAGCCTCCTCGTCGGGGTGACCGACGAGGAGAACGTGATCACGCAGTACTACCCCGGGGTCAACGACCCGGCGGATGCCACCTGGGTCACGGTCGCGCCAGGCCAGACCCTCGACCTCGGCGACATCCTGTTCGCGAACGGGAGCATGTCGGGCCGCGTCGTCGACCCGGAGGGCCGCCCCGTCGCCGGCGTCGACGTCTCCGCGGTCCCGATGAACGACGGGTTCCCGTTCTACGAGACCACCGGTGCGGACGGCCGGTACACCGGTCCGATGCCGCCCGGCACCTACGACGTCACGTTCCGGCCGCAGAGCGGCAGCGGCTACGGCCCGACCACCGTCCACGACGTGGTGGTCGACGCGGCCGTCGACACCGTGGTCGACGCGGTCGTCCCGTTCGTCGGTCCTGCCGACTACGACGCGCAGATCGCCCCGTTCGGCGGGGCGTCGACGGCCACGGTCGGGGTGCCCTTCACCTACCGCTGGGGGGCCGGGGAGTCCTCGCCCGGCGTCGGACTCGTCGTCGAGGGCACGGTGCAGCCCGGCTTCGAGCTCCTCTCGGCCACCCTGTGGCCGCTCAGGCTCCCCTGCACGATCGACGGGTCGTCCTACCGGTGCGAGCTGCCGAGCCCCACGGCCGTCGAGGTGACGGTGCGTCCGCTCGTCGAGGGCGCGGCGTCGGTCGTCGACGAGGCCTCGGTGACGCCGTACTTCGTCGACGCCGATCCGTCGAACAACACCGCGACGAAGGTGGTCGACGTGGTCCCCGCTCCGCTGGCGATCGAGGGCCGGCCGAACGTCACGACCGTTCCCGTCGGTGACCAGCTCCGCTACGCGGTCACGGTGGCGAACCCGTCCGACGCGGACGTGGACAGCGTGCTCGTGGAGATCCCGCTGCGCGCCGGGCTCGATCTGGTCTCGGCCACCGTCGGGTACTTCTCGGTCCCCTGTTGGACCGAGTCGGGCTCGGTGTTCTGCTCTCTCGGTCGGATCCCGTCCGGTGGCTCCCGGTTCGTGAACGCGCGCTTCGAGGCCCGGACCGCGGGCCAGGTCGTGATCGAGAGCAGCGTCACGTCGTCCGCGTTCTCCGGCGAGCTGACCGACGAGACCACCGTGCAGGTCGTGGACGGCGCGGGCACCGCGAACCTCGCCATCGGCCTGTCCGCGCCCGCTGCGGTGGCGCCCGGCGAGTCGTTCTCGGTGGTCGCGCTCACCGTGGGCACCGGCGGTTCGACCGATGCGGTCATCACCGTGGACGCTCCCGTCGGCTTCGAGGTCGTCGGCGCCGGCTTCGGCTGGTTCGGGCGCCCCTGCGCCGTCGCGGTCCGGACCGTGACCTGCACGGTCGGCGACGTGGACTCCTACCAGTTCGTGGTGGCCACGCTGCGGGCGACCGAAGGGACTGCGGCGGGCACCGTCGAGGCAACGGTGTCGAGCCGCGTCGACGTGAACGCCGCCGACGACGCCGCGAGCGCGCTCGTCTCGGTCGGGACCTGACCCGCGCCCGTGGCTACTGGACGGTGAAGGTCCAGGAGTAGGTGCCGGCGTCGACGTCGGGCTGGCGGTCCCGGAAGTAGGTGACGATCACCGTCACCTCGCCCTTCGGGATCTCCTCGAGCACCTTGTCGGGGCCGGGGGTGAAGTACAGGTGGTTCCGGTTGTTGGGCCGGATGCCGTACTTGCGGAGCTGTTCCTCGGTCAGCGTCGCGGGGTCGCGGGCGCCGTCGAGCTGGTCCTCGGGGATCGGGGTGCCGGCGATGGTCAGGCGACCGTCGAAGCCCTCGGCGAGGTCCACGCCGACCTGGGTCTGGCTGGGCGCCTGGGCGTCCGGGAGGGGGGACTGGGCGACCACCCGCGCGTTGCCCGTGGTGTCGGGGATCGTCGTGTCGTCCCGCTCGGCCGCCTTGATCAGGAGGAACACGCCGAAGGCGAGCGCGAGGACGATCCCGACCCGGCGGGCGATCTCGACCTTGGGGGAGTGCAGGCTGGTCGGCACCATGACCTGCACCACCTCGGGTTCCTCGGCGGAGCCGCGGGTGTCGGTGTCGGTCGACTCGTCGGGGGCCATGTCCACAGTCTGTCGGGCACCCCGTCGCGAGGCCCCATCGTGGCCCCGATCGCCGGACGTGACGGGGGTCATCGGGGGTGTCGGAGGGGGTGGGGCGTCCCCGAATCGGGCGGGGTCGGGCGGTACCCTCGGACGGTGGCCAATCCTCGTATGAGCGCCGAGATCGGCCGGGTCCTCGGAGGGCGGTACCGCCTGGTCGCCCCGATCGGCCTGGGTGCCTCGGCCCAGGTGTACCTCGCCGACGACGTCCGGCTGCGCCGTCGCGTCGCGCTCAAGATGCTCCACGACGCGCTGGCCGACGACACCGAGTTCCTGCGCCGGTTCCGGGCCGAGGCGCAGGCCGCGGCCGCGCTCAGCCACCCCAACGTGCTCGCCGTCTACGACTGGGGCGACGACGACATCGCGTTCATCGTCACCGAGTACCTGGGCGGCGGCAGCCTCCGGGCCCTCCTCGACCAGGGCGGTCTGCTCAGCCCGTCGCAGGCCCTCGCCGTCGGCCTCGAGGCCGCCCGGGCGCTCGACTACGCGCACCGCCGCGGGTTCGTGCACCGCGACATCAAGCCGGCCAACCTGCTCTTCGGCGACGACCAGCGCCTCCGCATCGCCGACTTCGGGCTCGCCCGGGCGCTGGCCGAGGCGGCATGGACCGAACCGCAGGGCGCCATGCTGGGCACCGCCCGCTACGCGTCGCCCGAGCAGGCCAAGGGCGAGAAGCTCTCCGGCAAGGCCGACGTCTACGCGCTCGCGCTGGTGCTCGTCGAGGCCGTCACCGGCGAGGTGCCGTTCACCGCCGACACCACGCTCGGCACGCTCATGGCCCGCGTCGACCGCCCCCTGGAGGTGCCCGAGGCGCTGGGACCGCTCCGCCGGGTGCTGACCCGGGCGGGCCACCCGGATCCCGAGCAGCGCATCGACGCCCGCACCATGGCCGCCGGTCTGCTGCGGGCGGCCAAGGAGCTGCCCCGGCCCGAGCCGCTGGCCCTCGCCGGTGCGCTGTCGCCCACCGGACTGGCCGCGGTCGACGACGACCCGACCATCCACGCGCCCACCATCGCCCGTCCGGCCGATCCCGAACCCGATCCCGACCTCAACGACGGCGACCTCGACCTCGCCCCGCCCGACTGGGTCAACGGCGCGGAACCGGTCGTGATCGATCCCGAGCCCGACCCCGAGCGGGTGGCGGTGCCCGCGGCAGCGGCCGCACTGGCCGCCGGGACGGCCCTCGGCGCGGCGGCCACCACCGACGGCGGACCCGGCGTTGACGACGCCGGAGCGGGCGACGGGTCGGACGACCCGCCGGGGGCCGGCCCTGGCGACGGGTCGGTCATCGTGCTCCCCGGTGCGGGCGGTGGCGCGCCGCCCTCCACCTCCGGGCCGAGCTCCACCTCTGGGCCGGGATCCGCCGGTGGGACCGCCGCCGGTGCGGCCGCGACCACGGTCCTCGAACGGCCGACCACGACCTCGGGCACCGCCGAGAACCCGGTGCTCGACCTCACCGACCGCGACGACGGCGGCGACGGTGGGTTCGACGGCGATGGGTTCGACGACGATGGTCGTCGACGCCGGCGCCGCTGGCCGTGGGTCCTCCTCGTGCTGGCGATCCTCGCCGGCTCGGCCGGCACGGCCGCGGCCGTCGTGGCCAACCGCGACGACTCGAACGCCACCGCGCAGCCGGCGCTCGTGCTCCCGGTGCCCAACGTCGAGGGCATGACCCGGGCCGAGGCCGAGGAGCTCCTCACCAACTCGGGGTGGACGGTCGAGGTCGACACCGAGCGGCGCAACGACACGGTCAAGGGCGACGTGCTCTCGATCACGCCCGCGGCGGGCACCCGACTGGCCCGCAGCGGCACGGTGCAGCTCCTCGTGTCGGCGGGTCAGGAGATGGTCGCGCTGCCCGAGGGCATCGAGGGCAAGCCGTTGGCCGAGGTCGAGGCCACGCTCGCCGAGGTCGGCCTCGTGGGCGAGGTGGTGGCCCGCACCTTCGACGAGGACGTCGCCAAGGACGGCATCATCAGCTACGCGGAGGGCACGGCGACCAAGATCGAGCGGGGGTCGACCGTCGGGCTCGTGGCCTCGGACGGCCCCGAGCCCCGCACCGTGCCCAACGTGCGGGGCAAGACCGAGGCCGAGGCGCGGGCGGTCATCGAGGGCCTGCAGCTCGAGGTCGCGGTCAACGAGAACTACAGCGACGACGTCGCCGAGGGCAAGGTGATCTCCCAGCTCCCGGCCGGCGGCAGCGAGCTGCCCCGGGGGGACACGGTCACCATCGAGGTCTCGCTCGGCCCCGAGATGGTGAAGGTGCCGAGCGTGGCCTCGGCCGACACGCCCGCCGAGGCGGCCCAGATCCTGCGCGACGCCGGGCTCGTCCCCGGGTCGGTCAGCGGCTCCGCGGAGGGCACGCCCCGGACCTCGCCGGCGGCGGGGACCGAGGTCCGGAGCGGCTCGAAGGTCGACATCATCCTGGGGTGACACCCGCCACCGGCCGGCTGACTTGACCCGCGGGTCAAGTAGCGTCGGCGCCCGTGACGTCACCCTCCGCCGGGCTCCCGGGCACCCCCGTCGCGAACCGGTGGCGGATCCTCACCACGGTCCTGCTCGGCCTGTTCTCGGTCAACGTCACCATCACCATCCTCGCCGTGTCGATCCACCGGATCGCCGGCGAGCTGGGCACGTCCGAACCGACGATGACGTGGGTCGTCACCGGGCCGATGCTGGCCTTCGGCGTGATCGGCCCGCTCGTCGGCAAGCTGGGCGACCGCCTCGGTCACCGGCGCCTGTTCCTCTGGGGCCTCGGGGGCGCGGCGGTGATGGCCGTGGCGTCGGCGCTGGCCTGGAACGCCGGCTCGCTCATCGCCTTCCGCACGCTGGGCGCCATCGAGGGCGCGGCCACCGGTCCGGCGTCGTTCGCCCTGATCTCGCGGATCTTCGACCGGTCCGAGCGGGTGCGGGCGCTCGGGTACTGGGCCATGGTCGGTGCCGGTGCCCCGGTCGTCGGCGTGGTGCTCGGCGGCCCGCTCGTCGAGGCGTTCGGGTGGCGGACGATCTTCGTGGCCCAGGTCCCGCTCACCCTGCTGGCCCTGGCGCTGGCGTGGCGGCTGTTCCCCGAGACGCCCCGCAACGCGCACGGGTCCTTCGACCTGGCCGGTGCCGCACTCCTCGCGCTGACCGTGACGCCCGTCCTGTACTCGATCAGCGAGGCGCCCCGGCTCGGCTGGCTCGACCCGACGGTCCTCGCCGGCCTGGCCGTCGCGCCGTTGGCGCTCGCCGGCTTCGTCCGCGTGGAACGCCGGGCCGAGAACCCGCTCTTCCCGCTCCGGTACCTCGGTCGACCGGGCTTCACGTTCGCGATCGTCACCCAGACGTTCCTCAACGCGGCCTACATGGGGTCGTTCATCCTCACGCCGCTGTACCTCCAGAACGTCCTCGGGCTGAGCGAGTCCCGCACCGGGCTGCTGAGCATCGCCCGGCCGCTGTCGTTCGCCACGATCGGGGTGGCCGCCGGCGCGATCAGCCGTCGGTTCGGAGGGCGGCGGGCCGGCATCGGCGGCGCGGCCCTCGTGGCGCTCGCCCTCGTCTGGATGGCGACCTTCGGCGCCGACACCGCGGAGTTGTCGATCGTGGGTGCGCTGGCCCTCGCCGGTGTCGGCATGGGCATCGCCACCCCGCCGCTCTCCGCGTCGGTGACCCTGTCGGTGGAGGCCGAGGACTACGGGATCGCCGGCGCCGCCCAGCAGATGATGAACCAGGTCGGCGTGGTGCTCGGCATCACGGCCATGCAGAGCGTGCAGCAGGGCCGTCTCGCCGTCGACGGGCTGGCCGGCAGCTACCCGTGGGGCTACCTCACCGGCGTGGCGCTCGCGTCGGTCGCCGTGCTCGCCGCCACCCGGATCGTCTCCGCCCCCGCCGAGGCTCCCGCCGGGTCCGACCCCACCGCATCGGAATCGGACCCCGTACCCGAACTGGCGTAGGTGGTGGCTGGGCCACCACCACCTACGCCAGAACGATGCAGTGGGGTGAGATCAGTCGGTGATCGCGTTGATCTTCTCGGCGATCTCCTGGGCGATCGGGTCGGGCGCCGCGCCCTGCATGGCCATGAGCTTGGTCATGTCGCCCTGCACCTTGATCTTCCCGGACATGAACGCCTGCATCCCGGCCTGCGGGTTGCCCTCGACGAGGATCGCCTTGGCGATCTCGTACTCCATGGTGACGGTCAGGTCCGGCGTCTCGAGGTGGCCCATGTCCATCGCCATGTCACCGTCGGTGGTGTCGACGTGGGCCTCGATCGGGGCCTCGGAGACGTCGACCGGCACCTCGATGATGACGAGGTTCATCTTCATCATGTGGGGCGGCGCACCCCCCTTGCCCTCGTACTCGGCGCGGATCGCCTTGGCCTGGTCCAGCCACTCATCGCTCAGAAACTTCGACACCGTTCCTCCTCGGACACGGACGGGTTCGGCGCGCCTCGTCGTGCGCCGCGCCGGACTGTACCCGGGGTGTGACCGCCGCGACGGGCATCTGCGGGCGGATCGATCAGCCCGGCAGCGGCTGGGGGCGGAGGTGCCCCGCCAGGACCCGGCGGGCGATGTCCTCGTGCGACGCGAGGCTGCACACCACGAGACGTCCGACGAACCCTGCGAGCTCGTCGTCGGGCAGGTCGACGCGGCCGGTGCGGTGGAGGTGCCCGTAGTAGCCGACGGTGCCGACGACGCTGTGGGCGAGGAGCTCAGGGTCCTCGTCGCGGACGGTGCCGTCCGCGATCCCGGCCCGGATCAGCCGGGCCACGTCGCGGGTGTGCAGCTCCGTGCCCTTCCGCCGCTCCTCGGTGAAGGTGCGGTCGGCGTTCTCGACCTCGAGCAGGGCGAAGAAGTGCGCGTAGCGCGACATGAACCGCAGCGAGGCGTCCGCCCCCTGGCGGATCTGGAGGAGCGCCTCGGCGTCGGGGTCGATGGCGTCGGCCTGCGCCTTGCGGAGCCGGTGGCGGTTCTGCTCGACCAGCTCCCGGAACAGGGCCTCCTTGTTCTCGAAGTACCAGTAGAAGAGGCCCTTGGCCACCCCGGCGGCGCGCACGATGTCGAGCACGCGGGTCTCGGCGTACCCCCGCTCGGCGAACAGGACCGCAGCGCAGTCGAGCAGTTGCTCCTTGCGCTCCTGGCCCTGGACGGTGAGTCGCCGATCGTCGGTCATGGCGGCAGTCGACCACCCCTTGACCCGAGGGTCAAGCGGGGGTCGGGGCCCGCCAGGGGCCGGTGACCTCGTAGGTCCGGCCCGGGTTGCGCTGCGACGAGAAGTACAGCCGAGTGCCGTCGGGGGAGAACGCGGGCCCGGTGATCTCGCTCCCGCTGACGCCGCTGACCTCGACCACGGGCACCGCCTGCTGGCCGGCGCCGACCGCCACGATCTGCATGTTGCCGCCGTCCTCGGCGACGTAGAGCACCCCGTCGACGTCGACGGTGATGTTGTCCACACCGGTCAGCTCGGGCGTCGGGGACGTGTTGTCGTCGTAGACGATCTCCAGGCGCATCTCGTCGGGATCGAGCGCCCAGACCCGGTTGTCGCCCTTGGTCGTGAAGAACAGCGCGCCCCGGCGGTCGACGCAGGCGCCCTCGCCGCCGTTGAAGACCTTGGTGCCCGGCACCTGGTAGCGGGTGCGGGTGTCGGAGGTGGCCGTCGGCGTCGGGTCGGGGACGGGCGCCCACGCCAGCACGCCGGCCGACTCGGTGAGCACCTCCAGCAGCCCGGCGCTCAGGTCGGGCCAGGCGGTCGGGGTGAACCGGTAGAGCGCGCCGTCGGGCTCGTCCTCGGTCAGGTACACGACCTCCCGCCAGCTGTCGCTGGCCGCCGCCTCGTGCTTGAACCGCCCCATCGCCGGCCTGGCCACCGCCGCCGTCACGCCGGTCGGGTCGCACTCCCACACCTGGGCGCGGTCGTACTCCTCGCACGACAGCCACGTGTTCGTGTGGGTGCGGCCGCCCGCGCAGTTGAGGTAGGTGCCGCCGAGGATGCGCCGGGCGTCGACCACCGAACCGGCTGCGTCGAAGCGGATCATCGACGCCCCGCCGTCGGTGAGCGACTCCGCGTTGGAGACGTAGATCCAGCCGCCGGACCCGTCGGCGAAGCACGCGCCGCCGTCGGGGCTCGTGTGCCAGGTGTAGCCGGTGCCGGGGACGACCTCTCCGGTGGTGGCCACGACCCGCGAGGTGAAGCCGGCGGGGAGCAACAGCCCGTTCGCGTCGGGCGCGCCGAGCGGACCGAAGGGGAGCGTGGCGAGGCCGAAGTCGTCGGGCACCCGCGGCCGGCACGCGGCGAGCAGACCGCCGCTGCCGAGCACGACCGTGCCCGTCGCCATCGCCTGCAGGAACCGTCGCCGCTCCATGGCACCCCCTCCGTCCGCCGGCGGACACCGGCCGGTCGCACGCGCGACTACAGCACCGGGCCGCGCGCCCCGCAAGCGCATCGGCTCCGAGCCGCCGATCTGTGGTTGCCTTGGGGTCGATCCCGCCGATGAACCGGAGCCGCCGCCATGGCCGACGCCCTGCCCTCGAACCTCATCCCCGGCGCCGAGCCGATGTCGCACGTCGGCGGCCGGGCCGGCGCGCTGGTGCTCCACGGCTTCACCGGCAACCCCGGCTCCATGCGGGGCATCGCCGACGCGCTCGTCGGCGCGGGCTTCGGCGTCGAGATGCCGCTCCTGCCCGGCCACGGCACGGTGGTGGCCGACATGCTCGACACCGGCTTCGCCGACTGGCTCGGCGCGGCGGAGGACGCCTACCAGGCGATCGCGGCCCGGTCGGACCGAGTGGTGATCGTCGGGCTGTCGATGGGCGGCGCGCTCACCGCGTGGCTGGGCGGCGACCACCCCGAGGTCGCCGGGCTCGTCTGCATCAACGCGATCGTCAGCGAGCCCGAGGGCATGCGCGGCTTCATCGAGGAGCTGTTGGCGTCGGGTACCGAGTTCATCCCGGGCATCGGGTCCGACATCGCCAAGGAGGGCGTCGAGGAGTCGGCGTACCTCGACACCCCCGTGCGACCCCTCCTGTCGCTGGTCGACGCGGCGGCCGAGCTCGACGAGCGCCTCGCCCGCATCACCTGCCCGGTGCTGGTGGTCAACAGCCCCGAGGACCACGTCGTCCCGCCGGAGAACTCCGACGTCCTCGCCGCCCGCGTCGCCGGACCGGTCGAACGGCTCTCGGCGTCGCGCAGCTACCACGTGGCGACGATCGACCACGACAAGGAGTTGATCGAGGAGGCCGTGGTCGCGTTCGCCCTGAAGGTGACCGCGGGCTGAGGTCGTAGCATCGGACGCCTATGTCCGCTCGCATCACCCGTGACGACGTGGCCCACGTGGCCGCCCTCGCCCGCCTCCGCCTCGACGAGGAGCACCTCGACCTGTTCACCGGGCAGCTCGCGGCGATCCTCGAGCACGCCGAGGACGTCGAGGCGCTCGACCTGTCCGACGTGCCGCCGACCTCGCACCCGTTCCCGCTCGTGAACGTGGCCCGCCCCGACGTCGCCGGCCCCACGCTGTCCAACGACGACGCGCTCGCCGCCGCGCCCTCGGCGCAGGACGGCCGGTTCCGCGTGCCCACCATCCTCGGGGAGGCGCCGTGAGCGCCGGGGGCGCCCGCGCCCTCGACCTGGCCCGCGACATCGCGGCGGGGGAGCGCTCCGCCGTCGCCGTCGCGCAGGCCCACCTCGACCGCATCGCCGAGCACGACGGGCTCGTGCACGCCTTCAACGTGGTGACCGCCGACGCGGCGCTCGCCCGGGCCGCGGAGGTCGACCGGGCGGTCGCGGCGGGGGAGCCGGTCGGACCGCTGGCCGGCGTGCCGATCGCGGTGAAGGACAACCTCGCCACCCGCGGGGTCGAGACCACCTGCTCGTCGAAGATCCTCCAGGGGTGGGTGCCGCCGTACGACGCCACCGTCGTTCAGCGCATCGCCGCCGCCGGGGCGGTGGTGGTCGGCAAGACGAACCTCGACGAGTTCGCCATGGGGTCGAGCACCGAGAACTCCGCCTTCGGGCCCACCCGCAACCCGGTGCGCACCGATCGGGTCCCCGGCGGCTCGTCGGGCGGCTCGGCCGCCGCGGTGGCCGCCGACTTCGCGCCGATCGCGCTCGGGTCCGACACCGGTGGGTCGATCCGCCAGCCGGCCAGCTTCTGCGGCGTGGTCGGCGTCAAGCCCACCTATGGGCTGGTCAGCCGGTACGGGCTCGTCGCGTTCGCGTCGTCGCTCGACCAGGTCGGGCCGTTCGCCAACAGCGTCGCCGACGCGGCCCTGCTGCTCGACGCCATCGCCGGGCCCGACCCCGCCGACGCCACGTCGATCCCGCAGGCCGCCGAGGCGGTGCTGCCCCGGCTCGACGAGGGCGTCGCCGGCCTGCGGGTCGGCATCGTGTCGGAGCTGCTGGGCGAGGGCATCGCCCCCGACGTCGCCGCCCGGGTCCGCGAGGCGGCCGAGGCCCTCGCCGCCGCCGGCGCCGAGGTGGTCGAGGTCTCGGTCCCGGCCGTCACCTACGGGCTCTCGGCGTACTACCTGATCGCCCCGGCCGAGGCGTCGAGCAACCTGGCCCGCTTCGACGGCGTGCGGTACGGCCTCCGGGTCGACGCCCCGACCACCAACGAGATGATGGTCGCCACCCGCACCGCCGGCTTCGGCGACGAGGTGCAGCGCCGGATCATGCTCGGCACCTATGCGCTCTCGGCCGGCTACTACGACGCGTTCTACGGCAAGGCCCAGAAGGTCCGCACGCTGATCGGCCGGGACTTCGCCGCCGCCTACGAGCAGGCCGACGTGCTGCTGTCGCCCACGGCGCCGACCACCGCCTTCGAGCTGGGCGCCATCGCCGACCCGCTCACGATGTACCTCAACGACATCTGCACGATCCCCACCAACCTGGCCGGCCACGCCGCCATGTCGGTGCCGTTCGGCACCGGCGACGACGGCCTCCCGGTGGGCGTGCAGGTGCTCGCCCCGGCCCTCGGCGAGGTGCCGATGTTCCGGGCCGCCGCGGTGGTCGAGGCCGCCGCGCCGGCCCCCGCCGCCTTCGAGATCGCAGGGAGCAAGTGATGTCCGAGCCCCGCGTCCCCACCGATTCCCTCGGCAACCCCATCACCGTCCCCGACAGCCACGACGTGCTGGTCGTCGAGGCCGCCGACGGCTCCCGCTGGGAGCTGGTCTGCGGCCTGGAGGTCCACGCCGAGCTGCACACGGTGACGAAGATGTTCTCCGCCGCGCCGAACAGCTTCGGCGACGAGCCCAACACCAACGTCGACCCGGTCACCCTCGGGCTCCCCGGCACGCTGCCGGTGGTCAACGAGGCCGCCGTGGAGCTGGCGATCCGGTTCGGCTGCGCGGTCGGCGCCGAGATCCGCCGGTCGGTGTTCAGCCGGAAGAACTACTTCTACCCGGACATGCCGAAGAACTTCCAGATCTCCCAGTACGACCTCCCGATCGTGGTCGGGGGCGAGCTGGAGCTCACCGGCGGGCACGTCGTCGGCATCGAGCGCGCCCACCTGGAGGAGGACACCGGCAAGTCGACCCACGTCGGCGGCGACGGCCGCATCGCCGGTGCCGAGTACTCCCTCGTCGACTACAACCGGGCCGGCGTCCCGCTCCTGGAGATCGTGTCGCGGCCCCACGTCCGCTCGGCCGAGCAGGCCCGCCAGTACGTCGCCGAGCTGCGGGCGATCCTCGTGGCGTGCGGGGTGTCGGACGGGAAGATGGAGGAGGGGTCGCTGCGGGTCGACGCCAACATCTCGGTCCGTCCCGAGGGGAGCGACGAGCTCCGCACCCGCTGCGAGATCAAGAACGTGAACTCGCTCCGGTCGCTCGTGCGGGCGATCGAGTTCGAGGCGTCCCGCCAGGCCGACCTGCACGCCGCGGGCGAGCCGGTGGTCCAGTCCACCCGGGGCTGGGACGAGGCCAGCGGCACCACCGTGCTCATGCGGACGAAGGAGGACGCGGACGACTACCGCTACTTCCCCGAGCCCGACCTCGTCCCGGTCGACCCCGACCCGGCCCGGGTCGCCGAGATCGCCGCGTCGCTCCCGCTGCTGCCGTCGGCCCGGCGGCACCGGCTGGCCGAGCGCACCGGCGCGGCGGTGACCGACGAGTCCGTGGTGGCCGTCGTCGACCGGGCCCAGGACGACCAGGCGGTCGCGGCCATGGACGCCGGGGGCGATCCCGCTCGCGTGCTCGTGCACGTCACCCAGAACCTGGCCGGCGAGGGCGGGGCCGACCTCCCGCCCGGGCGACTGGCCGAGCTGGTGGCCCTGGAGACCGCCGGGGAGCTCACCGCCACCCAGGCCAAGCAGGTGCTGACCGAGCTGGTCGCCGATCCTTCCCGCACCGCGGCCGAGGTCGCGAAGGAGAAGGGCTTCGAGGCCATGGACAGCGGGGCGCTGGAGTCAGTGGTCGACGGGATCATCGCCGACCATCCCGACGAGTGGTCGTCGTTCTGCGGCGGCGACGACAAGGCCCGCAAGAAGCTGAGCGGCTTCTTCACCGGCAAGGTCATGCAGGCCACCAAGGGCCAGGCCGACGGCCGCCAGGTCGCCCAGATCCTCGCCCGGCGCGCCGCCGACGCCTGACCGGGTCGGGCCCGACCGAATGGGTCGGTGGGGAGGGGCGCCGGTAGCGTTGGGTGGTCCCATGGAGCACGTCGTCCGCTTCCGGGGCGCCATCTGCCTCCTCGGCCGCTTTCCCGCCCTGGCCGGCGTCGACCTCGACGTCTCGGCCGGTGAGATCGTCCTCCTGCAGGGGCCGAACGGCGCCGGCAAGACCACCGTGCTGCGCGCCTGTGCAGGCCTCGTCCCGGTCGTCGACGGCGAGGCCGAGGTGCTCGGCGTCGACCTGCGACACGACCACCGCGCCGTGCGGGGCATGGTCGGGCTCCTCGGCCACGCCAGCGGCCTCTACGAGGACCTGACCGTCGCCGACAACGTGCGGTTCTGGGCCCGGGCCGCCCGGGCCCGGCGGGCCGACGCCGACGCCGCCATGGCCCGGCTCGGGCTCGACGGACGCCTGGCCGACGTGCCGGTCGCCCGCCTCTCCGCCGGTCAGCGCCGCCGCACCTCCCTCGCCGTGCTCGTGGCCCGGCGTCCCCGCCTGTGGCTCCTCGACGAACCGCACGCCGCGCTCGACCGCGACGGCCGCGACCTGGTCGACGGGCTCATGCGCGACGCGGTGGCCGCCGGGGCCACCGTGCTGTTCGCGTCGCACGAGCTCGACCGCGCCATCGACGTCGCCCACCGCACGGTGGTGCTGGCCGGCGGCACCTCGCAGGACACCGCCGACCGGCGCGACGAAGACCCGCTCGCCGCGCCGGTGCCCGACGGGGAGGTGCCCGTTGCCTGAGCAGTCGTCCGGCGTCGCCGTCGCGTTCGCGGATGCCCGTCTGGTGGCCGCCAAGGACCTGCGGGTCGAGTGGCGCAGCCGGGTCGTGCTCAGCCAGCTCGTGCCGTTCGCGATCCTCGTCCTCGTGCTCTTCGGGTTCGCGCTCGACCCCGACCGCACCGTGCTCGAACGGGCCACCCCGGGCCTGTTCTGGCTGGCCGTGCTGTTCTCGACCGTGCTGGCCCTCCAGCGGGCGTTCTCGGTCGAGTCGGCCGACGGGGTCACCGACGCCCTCCGCCTCTCCGGCCTCGACCCGGCCGGGATCTTCCTGGGCAAGGCGGCGGGCATCGCCGTGCAGCTCCTGCTGCTGCAGGTCGTGCTGCTCGCCGGGGTCTCGCTGTTCTACGGGGCCACGCCGCACGGCCCCGTCCTCATGGTCTCGACCTGCCTGGCCGCCACCGTCGGCCTGGCGTCGGTCGGCAGCATCTACGGCGTGCTGTCCGCCGGCCTGCGGGTGCGGGACTCGCTGCTGCCCCTGCTCCTGCTCCCGATCCTGGCCCCCGTGCTCATCGCCGCCACCCAGGCCTTCACCGCCGCCTACGAGCGGACCTCCGGTGAGGGCTGGCGCTGGTTCGCGCTTCTGGGGGTTTTCGCATGCCTTTACCTGGCGATCGGCATCTTCGCCTTCGATCAGCTCCTGGAGGAATCGTGACCCCCGAACCCGTCGACCCCTCCGGGGGCCGCCAGACCGGCAACGGAGCCGGTCTGTTCCGCTCGCACCCGGAGGGGACCGGGTCCCGTGGGAGCCGCATCCTCGGCACGATCGTGCTGATCGCCACCGCCGCGTTCCTGTTCGTGGCCCTGGTGGCGTCGCCGGCCGACACCGAGTCGGAGAACGCCATGGGCGACATGGTGCGGATCATGTACGTGCACGTGCCGGCCGCGGTCGCCTGCTACCTGGCGTTCTTCGTCACCGCCGTGGGCAGCATCGGCTACCTGTGGAAGCGCACCGAGGGTTGGGACCTCCTGGCCGCGGCGTCGGCCGAGGTGGGCGTGGTGTTCACGGCGCTCACGCTCGTCACCGGGTCGATCTGGGGCCACATCGCCTGGGGCACCTGGTGGGAGTGGGACGCCCGTCTGACCAGCACGCTGGTGATGTTCCTCGTGTACATCGGCTACCTGGCCCTGCGCTCGGCGATCGTCGATCCGGTCGTGCGGGCGAAGCGCTCGGCCATCGTCGGCGTGGTGGCGTTCGTCAACGTGCCGATCGTGCACTACTCGGTCGAGTGGTGGCGCAGCCTCCACCAGGGCCCGACCATCAGCCGGTTCGACCCGACGATCGACGGGCTCAAGCTGTTCGCCCTGTTGTTCGGGATGGTGCTCGGGATCCTCGTGTTCCTGTGGCTGCTGATGCACCGGTTCCGCATGCAGTACGCGGCGGCCCGGTTGGAGGCGCGCGGGCTCGACCTGGCCCTCGCCGAGCGGCGGGCCGAGGGTGCCCCGGTGTCCGGGTTCACCGGTTCGACCGACGCGACGACCGAGAAGGAGGCCGTCCGATGAGCGCCCAGGTGCTGGCCGCGAGCGAGTGGACCTACGTCTGGTGGTCCTACGGGGTGGTGATCGGCGTGCTGGTCGCGTTCGCGGCGTGGACCATCGCCCGGGGCCGCCGGGTCGGGCGCCAGCTCCCGCCGGAGGACCGTCGATGGCTGTGACCCCCGGCGCCCCCGGCGCCCCCGGAGCCGACGCCCGGGACCTGCCCGACGACCGTGACCTCGACGAGGGCGGCCTCGAGCTCACCCCCCGCGACCGCGAGGCGGTCGCCCGTCGGGGCGGGGCCCGCCGTTGGATCGCCATCGGGGTGCTCGTCGCCCTCGTCGGCGCCATCGGCTTCGTCGTGGTGCAGGCCCGCGGCGCCACGGTCTTCTACAAGAACGCCGACGAGGCCGTGGCCCAGAAGGAGTCGCTGGGCACGAAGCGCTTCCGGCTCCAGGGCGTCGTCGTCGGCGAGCCGGTCAGGGCCGAGGGGAACGAGCCCACGCGGTTCACCGTCGCGTACAACGGCGTCTCGGTCGACGTCGTGCACACCGGCAGCGAGCCGGCGCTGTTCAAGGCCGGGCTGCCGGTCGTGGTCGAGGGCCGGTGGAACGACGCCGGCACCGAGTTCGACAGCACCCGCCTGCTCGTCCGGCACACCGAGAACTACGAGGCCAAGGACGACGGCCACTACGAGGAAGAGCACCCGGACCGCACGACCGTGCCGGAGGACGACGTCTCGTGAACGCCGCGCTCGGCACCGGCGGGGTCATCATCGGCCTCACCGGTGCGATCGGCGGGATCATCACCGTCCTCATGGGGATCGGGAGCAAGCGGCCGCACCTGATGGCCATGGCCCGCACGTACGCGTTCATGATCCTCGGCGGCGGCGTCCTGGCGTTCGCCGCCATGGAGCGGGCGCTGATCACCCGTGACTTCAGCCTCGAGTACGTCGCCACCCACGGGTCGAGCGCCACCCCGGCGCTCTACAACTTCGCCACGCTGTGGGGTGCGCTCGAGGGGTCGATCCTGCTGTGGTCGCTCGTCCTCGGCCTGTTCACGGTGGCGGTCGCGCTGAAGTTCCGCGACCGCCTCGACGACCCGCTCGTCGCCTGGGCCATGGTCGTGATGTTCGTGGTCTGCCTGTTCTTCTTCGTCCTCATGGCGTGGCCGGCCGACCCGTTCAAGGTGCTCTCGGTCGTCCCCAGCGACGGCCCCGGACCGAACCCCCTGCTCCAGAACCACCCCCTGATGGCCTTCCACCCGCCGATGCTCTACCTCGGCTACGTCGGGTTCACCGTGCCGTTCGCGTTCGCCATCGCTGCGCTCATCACCGGGCGCCTCGGCGAGGGCTGGTTGGTCGAGACCCGCCGCTGGACCCTCTTCGCCTGGACGTTCCTCACCATCGGCATCATCCTCGGCGCCTGGTGGTCCCACGAGGTGCTGGGTTGGGGTGGCTACTGGGGCTGGGACCCGGTCGAGAACGCGTCGCTGCTGCCGTGGATCACCGGCACCGCCTACATCCACTCGGTCATGGTCCAGGAGCGCCGGGGGATGCTGCGGGTCTGGAACCTGTCGCTGCTGTGCGCCACGTTCGCCCTCACCATCCTCGGCACCTTCCTGACCCGTTCCGGCGTGCTCGACTCGGTGCACGCGTTCTCCGATTCGAGCATCGGCTGGCTCCTCCTCAGCTTCTTCGGGGTCATCGTGGCCGTCACCGTCGTGCTCGTCGGGTGGCGGGGCGACCGCCTCCGGGCCCCGGCCCGCATCGACTCGCCGGCCTCGCGCGAGGGCGCGTTCCTCCTGAACAACATCGTGTTCGCGGCGTTCGCGTTCGTGATCCTGCTCGGCACGGTGTTCCCGCTGATCTCCGAGGCCCTCGCGGACGACCGGGTCACCGTCGGCGTGCCCTACTTCGAGCGGATGTCGATGCCGATCGGCATGGTGCTGCTGTTCCTCATGGCGGTGGCGCCGGTGCTGCCGTGGCGGAAGGCGTCCATGGAGACGCTGGCCACCCGGCTCATCTGGCCCGGGTGGGTCGGCGCCGGCGCGCTGGCGTTCGCGATCCTCACCGGGGCCCGGGGCTTCGCGCCGCTGCTGGCGTTCTTCCTCGCCGGGTTCGCGGCCGGCGCCGCGCTGCGCCAGCTCGTGCTGGCCACCCGGCGCCAGGGGTGGCGGGGCCTCGTCGGCCGGACCAACGGCGGCATGATCGTGCACCTCGGCGTGCTGATGATCGCGGTCGCGCTGGCCGCGTCGGGCGCTTACCAGATCGAGCGCGACGCCCGGATGTGCGTCGAGGCCGAGACCGGCTGCCCGTCGACGATCACCGTGCAGGGCCACGAGATCACCTACGTCGGGTCGAGCGAGAACGTCACGGCCCAGAAGACCGAGATCGGGGCGACGTTCCTCGTCGACGGCAAGGAGTACACACCGGCGCTCCAGCTCTTCCCCAACGGCTCGCAGACCATCGGCAAGCCCACCGTGAAGAACACGCTGTCGTCGTCGGTGATGCTGTCGGTCACCGACCCGCCGGGTGACGGAACGGTCGCGGTCAAGGTCATCGTGCAGCCGCTCATCGTGTGGCTGTGGATCGGTGGCGCCGTGATGGCGATCGGGTCGCTGATGGCCGCGTTCCCCGGGCGCCGACGTCGGCCGATCGACCCGGTCTCGGCCCCGATCCCCGCCGCCGGACCCGTCCGACGACCCGACGAGGACCAGCGTGAGCCGGTGGGGGCGTCCACGTGAGCGACACCGAGACCCGGAAGCGCTCCGCGCCCCGCCCCACGCTGATCGCCGCCGTGGTGGTGGGCTGCGTCGTCGCGCTGCTCGTGGTGCTGCTCGCCACGCGGGACAACGCGGCCGACAGCGCGTCGACCGCGTCGCTCGAAGGGAAGCGGGCCCCGGCGATCGGCGGCGACCTGGTCCTCGGCGAGCCGTTCGACCTCGGGGCAAGCGATCGTTGGGTGGTCGTGAACTTCTTCGCCACCTGGTGCACGCCGTGCCGCGTCGAGCACCCCGAGCTGAAGGCGTTCGCCGACGAGCACGAGAAGCTCGGTGACGCCCGGGTCGTCAGCGTCGTCTACGACGAGGACCCCGACCTCGTGAAGAAGTTCTTCGAGGAGAACGGCGGCGACTGGTCGGTGTTCGACTCCGATCAGGGCCGCACCGCCTTCGAGTGGGGGGTGACGGGGGTGCCCGAGTCGTACCTCGTGTCGGGCTCCGGCATCGTCGTCGAGAAGATCGTGGGTGGGGTGACCAAGGCCGAGCTCGACGCGATGATCGCGGCCTACTCGGGTGCCGCGGTGGACGCGGGCGCGGGGAGTGGGCCGTGACCCGGGGCCGCCGTCGTGGGCTGTGGATCGCGCTGGCCGTGATCGTCGTCGGGCTGCTCGCCGTCGGCGTGCTCGACCAGGGCGAGCGCACCGACGCCCAGCGGGCCCGGGACCTCGAGGAGCAGGTGCGCTGCCCACAGTGCCGGAGCCAATCCGTCGCCCAGTCCGAGACGCCCTCGGCCAAGGGCGTGAAGACCGTGATCCGCGACCAGATCGCCGCCGGTCGCTCCGACGAGGAGATCCTCGACTACATCGCCTCGGCCTACGGGCGCGAGGTGCTGCTCGACCCGCCGGGATCGGGCTTCAGCGGCCTGGTGTGGGCCCTGCCGGCCGTGGTCGCGATCGTGGCCGTCGCCGGCTTGGTGGTCCGCTTTCGGGACTGGCGCCCGGGGCCGTCGGCCGTGGTGAGCGGCGAGGACCGGGAGCTGGTGGCCGGGGCGCTCGCATCTCGACAGCAGGGTGAGGGCGATGGCGACTGAGGAGGACCAGCACGCGGCCGACGAGCGCGAGTTCCTGCTCGGATCCTTGGAGGACCTCGAGCGCGAGCACGACGCCGGTGACCTCACCGACGAGGACTACGAGACGCTGCGCGACGACTACACCTCGCGGGCCGCGAAGGCCCTGCGGGCATCGAACGAGAAGGCCGAGGGGCACCGTGGCGATGAGGTCGCGCGGCGCCGGAACCGGGGCCGCACGATCGCTGTCGCGGTCGGCGTCCTTGCCTTCGCGGTGCTCGCCGGCCTGCTGGTCGCCGGGTCCCTGGGCGCCCGCGGACAGGGCGACGCCGCCACCGGCGGCATCTCCGTCCAGAAGACACCGACCCAGCGGGCCCAGGAGTGCCAGGAGGTCATGTCGATGGCCGATCCGCAGTCGTCGATCGAGTGCTTCGCCGACGTCCTGGCCGACGATCCGAAGAACGCCGTGGCCCTCACCTGGTTCGCGTGGATGAACGAGATCAAGTTCAGCGACGCCGAGCCCAGCCAGCAAGTGCTCCAGGTGCGCCTCTCCAACGAGGCCCTGCTCGACGCGGCCGTCGCGGCGAACCCCGACTACAGCTACGCACGGGCGCTGCGGGCCGTCGTCGCGTTCCGTCACGGCGACGCGCAGCGGGCCAAGGAGTACCTCGACGACTTCGAGGCCAACGATCCCTCGGCCGAGGCCCGGGCCGTCATCGAACAGCAGCAGCTCGCGCAGAGGATCGACGCAGAGCTCGCCGCGTCGAGCTCATCGAGTACGACGTCGACCACGACGGCATCGAGTCCGCTGACGCCGGGGACCACCACGACCGCCCCTGCGGGCTGATCGGGCCCGGCGGGCGTCGCCGTCGGTCAGACGCGGGGCCGGGGCACGTGGCGGATCTCGGTGACCGCGCCCTTCCGCACCACGAGCTCGTAGCGGTCGGCCTTGCGGGGGACCGCGGGCCCGTCGAGCGTCGCCCCTCGCCGGACGGCAGCGGCGACGAGGTCGGGGATGACGTCGCCGTGGCTGCACGCCACCACGGCGATGCCCTGGTCGGCCGCGGCGAGCAGCGCGTCGAGTGCGTCGGTGCCGTACGCGCCCTCGGCCAGGTCGGGGTGGTCGACGACCTCGAGGCCCCGGCGGTCGGCGAGCGGTTCGACGGTCTGGCGGCAGCGGACGTACCGGCTGCTCCACACCGCGTCGACCTCGGCATCGGCCAGGGCATCGGCGATGGCCGCGGCCTGTTTGGTACCCCGTTCGGTGAGCGGCCGTCGCTCGTCGTCGTCGTGCCATTCCGAGCGGACCCCGGCGTGGGCGTGGCGGACGACGTGGATCAGCACTCGGGGCTCCGGAGGGACGGGGCGGCGGGTGCCCGAAATGTACTTCCGTCGCCGCGCGCGGTTCACGGCCCCGAGTGGGGCGTCGGTCACGCGCCGCTGAGAGCGCGCAGCCGGGCCAGGGTCTCGGGGAGCGCGGCGGTCACCCGGTCGACGTCGGCGTCGGTGGTGGACCATCCGACCGACAGCCGCAGGCTCCGGTGGGCGTCGACGCCCATGGCCTCCAGGACCGGCGACGGCTCGAGCGACTCCGACGAGCAGGCGCTGCCCGAGTGGGCGGCGACGCCGGCCCGGTCCAGGCCGAGCAGCACCCCCTGGGGTTCCACGCCGTCGAGGCCGAGGCACACGAGGTGGGGGAGGCGGTGCTCGGGGTGCCCGTAGGAGGCGACGCCGTCGATGGCGAGCGCAGCCGTGCGGATCCGCTCGGTGTGACGGGTCGCGGCGGCGGCCTCGTCGTCGAGTCGGGAGCCGGTCGCCAGCACCTCGGCGGCGGCGCCGAGCCCGACCAGCGCGGCCACCGGTTCCAGCCCGGCCCGGCGGGCCCGCTCCTGGTCGCCCCCCACCAGCAGGGGCGGGACCCGCAGGCCTCGGCGCACCAGCAGCGCCCCGGTGCCGGTCGGACCGCCGAGCTTGTGGCCGCTGAGGCTGAGGAGATCTGCGCCGAGCCCGACGAAGTCGACCGGCACGCGCCCGACCGCCTGGGCGGCGTCGACGTGGACGAGCACGCCCCGCTCGCGGCACGCGGCCACGACCTCGGCCACCGGCTGCACCGTCCCGACCTCGTGGTTGCCCCACTGCACGTGCACCGCGGCGGTCGAGGGACCGATGGCGTCGAGGACCGCATCGACCTCGACCCGTCCGGTTCCGTCGACGGGGACGACGGTGACCTCGCCCGCCCGCTCGGCCGAGAACCGCACCGCCGAGTGCTCCACCGCCGTGACCACGTGGTGCACCGGCCCCTCGTGACCGGCTCGGGACCGGGCCCGTTCCGACGCCCCCCACACCGCCGCGGCGATCGCCTCGGTCGCCCCGCTGGTGAACACGACCTCGCGGGACCGGGCGCCCACCAGCGCGGCGACCTGCTCGCGGGCCTGCTCCAACGCCACCCGGCTGCGCAGCCCCTCCTCGTGGATCCGGCCGGGATCGCCGACCAGCTCGTCGAGGGCCGCGACCATCGCGTCGCGGGCCTCCGGTCGGAGGGGGACGGTCGACGCGTGGTCGAGGTAGCTCCGGCTCACCCGCGGGACGCTACCGGCCCCGCGGCTCCCGGTGATCGGCCACACTGGCGGTGGTGGCGAGGTCGTCGTCCCGTCGGGCACGCACGGATGGCGACGTCGCGCGGGCGCGCATCGTCCAGGCGATCGGCAGCGGGTTCGTCATCGTCCCGGGCTCGGCGGTGCTCGCGGCCATCGCCACGTCCTTCGTGATGTCGTGGGTCGACCGCGAGGTCGGCGACCACCTGCCCGACTTCGTCTTCGACGGCTCCTCGCAGGTGGCCCAGTCGGTCCTGACCACGATCGCCGCGTCGATCATGACGATGACCAGCCTCGTCCTGTCGGTCACCGTGGTCGTGCTCCAGCTCTCCAGCCAGCAGTTCTCGCCCCGCGCGCTCCAGACCTTCTTCCGGGACCGCGGCACCAAGGCGGCGCTCGGGATCTTCCTCAGCACGTTCGTCTACGCGCTGATGGTCCTGCGCTCGCTGGAGCCGTCGGGTGGAGCGGCCGACGTGCCGCGGGTATCGATGGCGGTGGCCATCGCGATGACCCTCGTGTCGCTCGGCGCGTTCGTCTACTACGTGGACCACGTCGTGCACGCGGTGCAGGTCGTGTCGATCATCGAGGCGGTGGCCGTCGAGACCCGCACCACGATCGCGGCCCTCCAGGCGGTGCAGTGCGCACCCGACGGCCTCGTCCCGCCGGACCGCCCGCCCGACCTCGTCGTGCCCAGCGGGCTGCGTCCGGGCGTGGTCACGATCTACTCGATGGGCGACCTGCTGGCGCTGGCCCGTCACCATCGGTGCCTCATCCGGATGCTGCCCGCCGTGGGCCAGTACGTGCCGTTCGGGGTCCCGCTGGCCGAGGTGTGGTCCGACGACGGGTCGACGCCGACGGTCACCGCCGACGAGATCGGCGAGGCGGTCGGCATCGAGCAGGAGCGCACGATGGCACAGGACCCGGCGTTCGGGTTGCGCCAGCTCGTCGACATCGCCGAGAAGGCCCTGTCGCCGGCGGTCAACGACCCGACGACCGCGTCGCAGTGCATCAACCGCATCCACGACCTGCTCCGCCGGCTGGGCACCGGCCCCCTCCCCGCCGGCACGCGCGCCGACGACGGGGGCCACCTCCGCGTGGTGGTCCCCGCGCTCGTGTGGGAGGACGTCGTCGGGCTGGCGTGCAACGAGATCCGTCGGTACGGCGCCCGTTCGCTGCAGGTCCAGCGGCGGATGCGGTTCATGCTCTCGGACCTGCTCACCGCGGTGCCCGAGGACCGGCGTCCGGCGCTGGAGCGCCAGGTCGACCTGCTCGACGCCGTGCTGGCCCGCCACGTGCACGACGCCGAGGACCGGGAGTGGGCCGTCGACACCAGTGCCCAGATCGACGACGGCTGACCGGTCGACCGCCAGTGGCCCGGCAGCGGACCCTCAGGCGACGGCGCGCAGCAGGCGGCCGTAGCCGCCGGTGTTGCCGAACGACGGGACGAACGCCCCGTCCCGCCAGGCGACGCGCCCGTTGACGAGCACCGTGGGCACGCAGTCGTCGTGGCGGCGCACGAGCCGCTGGAGCCCCGGCATGCCCACCATCTCGGTCTCGTGGATGTCGTCGAGGCGGCCGTCGAGGCGGGACGGGTCGACCACGGCGATGTCGGCCCGGGCGCCGATCTCGAGGCGGCCGGCGTCGATGCCCAGGTAGTCGGCGATCTCGCCGGTGAGGCGGTGGACGGCCCGCTCGGGGGTCATCACCGGCTTCCCGGCGGCGTCGCCGTCCACCACCATGCGCAGCAGGTGGAGCGGGAAGTCGTAGTACGCCATGTTGCGCAGGTGGGCGCCGGCGTCGGAGAAGCCCATGAGCACCGCCGGGTGGTCGACGACGTAGGCCAGCTCGGCCGGGCGGTCGTTGCCGACGACGGTGTACCAGCGCAGCGCGTTGCCGTGCTCGACCTGGAGGTCGAGGAAGCAGTCGAGCTCGTCCTGGCCCCGCTCGGCCGCGACCTCGCCGAAGGTCTTGCCGACGATCGAGGCGTCGGGGCAGTCGATGATGCGGGGCTCGCCGAGGTCGCGGTGCCAGGCCTTGGGCGACAGCGGGTTGGCCCACTGCTTGCGGAACCGCGCGCGCCAGGTCGGATCGGCGACCATGCGGCGCCGGTCCTCGAGATCGGTCTCGTGCAGGGCGGCGGTGCCGGCCCCCAGCTCCTCCATGACCGGCACCTCCAGGCCGTCGACCCACAGGTCGAACGGCTGGGGGAGCGACTGCCAGCGGAAGTTCCCCTTGAGCGGGCCGTTCACGAAGTTCGACATGGCGCCGGCGATGCGGTGGGTGCCCCGCATGGCGACCGAGTCGATCATCGAGATGACCATCGTCTTGAGGGTGGGTCGCCCGATCCCGATCGACATCGAGGCGATCACCGGGATGTTCCACCGGCCCTGGAGGTCGGGGACGATCTCGAGCACCCGGCCCCGGCGCCGCAGCACCTTGGCGAAGGCCCGGTACTCGGCCCACTTGGCGTACACCGACGGGGTCGACTTCGAGCGGAAGCGGTCGCCGTCGAGCTTGTCCCAGGGCAGCGTGTTGAACGACATGCCGAGGTAGCCGGCGTCGAGCGCGTCGTCGAGGTGGCGGACCATCGTGGCCAGCTCCGCGCTCGTCGGCTTCTCGGCCTCGTCGACGCTGCGCCCCAGTCCCATGACCGAGGCCCGCACCGCCGAGTGGCCGAAGAGCGCCGTGACGTTGGGTCCGAGTGGGAGCTGGTCGAGGTGGTCGAGGTACTCGCTCGGCGTCTCCCAGTCCTTGATCTTCTCCAGCAGGGGGAGCACGGTCTCCCGCGGCACCGCCTCGACCCGGCAGAACTGGTCGGCGAGGTCCTCCGGCGTTCCCATCGCGAACGACAGGCCGCAGCTCCCGACGAGCACGGTCGTCACCCCGTGGCGGACCGACTCGCCGATCGACGGCGCGATCTCCAGCTCGGCGTCGTAGTGGGTGTGCAGGTCGATGAAGCCGGGCACGACCCAACGCCCGGTGGCGTCGACCACCTCCGCGCCCTCGGGGGCGGGGAGGTTGAGCCCGATCTGGCTGACGATCCCGTCGCGGACCAGCACGTCGGCCCGCAGCCCGGGTCGGGTGCCGGTGCCGTCGTAGACGGTCCCGCCCTTCAGCAGGACGGGCGGGCTGTCGGCGGCGGTCTCGACCATGCCGTCAGTCTACGAACGCCCCCGGCGCGCCGCCGCAGCCGGTCGAACCGGTCGGTCAGCCGCCGACGTTGGTGACGCAGACCGCGTCGCCGGTGGCCCGGGACGACTCGGTCGACGCCGTGGTCTCGCCGTAGAGCGCCTCGAGCATCCCCCGCACCATGCCCCGGTCGACCGCGCAGATGACGGGGTGCTCGATGGCGGCGTCGCCGAACGGGCAGTGGTCCGAGACGATGAGCAGCTCGTCGCCGTGCTGCTCGGCGTGGGCGGCGAACCCGTGGGCGCTGAGCGCGTCGGCCACCGCGTGCAGGGCGGTGCGGAACGACCGCTGCACGTCGCCGGCCTCGCCCATGGCGCCCGCCATGGTGCGGCCGTACTCGACGCCGACCTCCTCGGCCATGGCCTCGGCCTGCGCCTTCGGGAGCATGGCGAGCGCCCGGCCCAGCAGGGTGACGAGCACGTCGTCGTGGCGCACGGGCAGGTCGAGCTCGACCGCCTCGCCGTGGGTGCGGTACCGCTTCGACGGACGACCGGCGCCGCCGGTGCCCGGGGCCCGGCCGGTGCTGACCTCCAGGTGGCCGCCCGAGGCCAGCTTGTCGAGGTGGTGGCGGGCGACGTTGGGGTGGAGGTCGAACCGCTCGGCCACCTCGCTCGCGGTGACCCCCTCGGGGCGGCCGTGGGCGAAGAGGTAGATCTCCCGCCGGGTCGGGTCCCCGAACGCCGCGGTGATGGCGGTGACGGCCGACGAGAACTCGGTCGGACTGAGGGGTGACGCGGCCACCTCGGTATTCTACCTATGGCGATAGGAGAAACCCCGGCCGGCGCGGCCGGTGGCCCTCGCCAGGAACCACCCACCGTCGATCGACGAGGACGCACCCGTGCCCACCGAAGCCGAGATCATCGAGGCCCTCCGCCCCGTCCAGGACCCCGAGCTGCACCGCAGCATCGTCGACCTGGGCATGGTCAAGGAGGTGGTCGAGGCCAACGGCAACGTCCGCATCATGATCGCCCTCACCACGCCGGGGTGCCCCCTCAAGAACGAGATCGACAAGCGGGCGACCGAGGCGGTCACTCCGCTCGACGGCGTCAACGTCGTGCAGGTCGAGTTCACCTCCATGACCCCCGAGGAGCTGGCGGCGCTGCGCCAGCAGCTCAACGGGGACCCGGCCGCCACCGCCGGCACGCACCAGGGCCACGGCCACGCCGAGGGTCGGGCCATCCCGTTCGCCGACCCCTCGTCGCGCACCCGCGTGCTGCTCATCGCGTCGGGCAAGGGCGGCGTGGGCAAGTCGTCGGTCACCACCAACCTCGCCGTGGCGCTGGCCGCCCGGGGGAGGTCGGTCGGCCTCGTCGACGCCGACGTCTGGGGCTTCTCGATCCCGCGGATGCTCGGCATCACCCAGGAGCCCCAGATCATCGACTCGATGCTCGTCCCGCCGGAGGCCCACGGCGTCCGGGCCATCTCCATGGGCTTCTTCGCCGAGGAGGACCAGGCGGTCATCTGGCGGGGCCCGATGCTGCACAAGGCGCTCGAGCAGTTCCTCACCGATGTGTTCTGGGACGAGCCCGACTACCTCCTCGTCGACCTGCCGCCCGGCACCGGCGACGTGTCGCTCTCGCTGTCGCAGTACCTGCCCCGTTCCGAGGTCTACGTCGTCACCACCCCGCAGCCGGCGGCGCAGCGGGTCGCCCAGCGGGCGGCGGCCATGGCCGACAAGGTCAACCTCGAGGTCAAGGGGATCATCGAGAACATGTCGTGGTTCACCGGCGACGACGGCAAGCGCTACGAGATCTTCGGCGCCGGTGGTGGTCAGGAGCTGGCCGACAAGGTCGGCGCCCCGCTGCTCGGGCAGATCCCGCTCCGCCCCGACCTCCGCGAGGGCTCCGACACCGGGCGCCCGATCACCGCGATCGAGCCCGACGGCGAGGTCGCCCGGGCGTTCGCGGCGCTGGCCGAGCGCATCGACGTCGAGCTGGCGCCCACACGCCGCTACCACAAGGGCCTCTCCCTCATCGACGGCTGATCCTCCGGCTCCGGTGCGGGTGGTCGGGAACCCGCCCGTCGGGCTCGACGTCGCAGGGGTACGATCCGTCCGAGCGAGCGAGGAGCGAACCATGGCCGAGCAGCGTGAGCAGTGGCGGGCGAGCGAGGTCCTGGCGTGGTCCCGCGCCGACGGTCCCGACCGGCCCTCCGAGGGCCCGTCGCGTTGGGCGCTCGGCGCGCTCGGGATCACCCTGGCCGTCGTGGTCGGGGGGATCATGCTGGCCGACACCCTGTGCCCCGAGCACCGGGCGTGGGTGCAGGCGCTGGCCACCGTGTCGATCGCCCTCGCGATCGCCTCGGTGGTGCAGATCATGCGGGCCCAGGCGTCCGCCGGCCTGTTCGCCCTCCTGGCCTCGCTGTCGGGCGTGGCCATCGGGCTGATCGACGCCGTCCACAACCCGAGCCAGGGCCGCCTCGTGGCCGCCGGGTTCGCGCTCGCCGCCGTGGCGAGCGCCGGGATCGCGCTGCGCATCCGGTCGCTTCGCTCGTGGGACGCCCGCCTGGCCACGGCCCACCTGGCCGGCGACGAGCCGGCCGACGTCGCGTCCGTCGAGGGTGACGGGCCGGTCGCGGTCGACCGGGGCGCGCGCGGTGGCACGCCGAGCTCCGGAGGCGTCAAGCACTGAACCGTCCGGGGGAGCCGCCGGCCCTGCGCCGGTGGCTCCGTCGCCCCCTCTGGTGGTTGCTGGCCGGGACCGTGCTCGGCGCGGGGTTCCTCGCGCTGTCGGTGCGCGACGAGCTGCGCGAGCAGGCCTTCATCGACCGCACCACCGTGGTCGGCGCCACCGTCGACCCCACGTGGGACGGCCGCGACCTGGTGCCGGTCACGTTCACCGACCCGACGACCGGGGCCGTGCGCCACGAGATCGTGGCGTTCTCCGACGAGCGCCCCGACCGCGACGCGACCGAGGTCGAGATACGGGTCGGCGAGGACCCCGCTGACGTGGGACCCGAGCCCTACGGCGACCATGCGCGGTGGTTCCTGCTGATGCAGTTCGGCCTCCCCGCCATCGGGGGTGCCGGCCTGTGGCTCGCGGCGCGGTGGCGTCGGCTCCGTCGCACCCGTCGGCTGGTCGCGCTCGACGAGCCGGCCTACGCCATGCAGGCGGTGGCGTTGCCGGGACGGCTCTTCCTCCGGCGCTGGCGGCTGGCGCTATTCGATGTCGACGCCCGTCCGGGCGACCGGGCCGTGTGCGTGGTCCCCGTCCTGCACCCGCCGCTGCGCCTCGGCACGGGCCCGGTCGAGGTCAAGGGCCGGCCCCGGCCCGGCGGCGAGGTCGTGGCCCGCGAGCCCGACGGCGAGGTGTGGTGGCCCGTCGGCCGGGCCCTCGTCGGTGCCCGGGCCGCCTTCGACCGCGGGCCTGCCGGGGACGCCACGGTGGATGACGGCCCACCGGTCCCGGTCTGGGTCTGGGTGGTCGCGGCCTCGGCGGTCGTGCTGATGGGGGTCTGGTCCGTCGGGGCGGACGACCTCGACGCCGCGGCCACGAGGTCGGAGGTCGTCACCGCCCAGGTGGTGGTGGGGCGCCCGTCGCCGGGGCCGGTCACCGTGGGCTTCACCTGGGACGGCGAGCAACGCACGGCACAGGTCGGCATCGACCGCGCGATCGCCGCCGGCGAGACGCTGCCCGTGCGGGTGGACCCCGACGATCCCGGCCGGGTGTGGCGGGACGGCAGCAGCGTCGCGGAGGTCGACCCGCCCCTGTGGTCGTCGGTGGCGTTCGTGTTCGCGGTCGTGCTGGCCGGGGTGGCGGCGGCCGCCCTCGTCTCGGCACGGGCGCGGCCCGTAGGATGACCGTTCCGACCCGCCTCCGAGGAGAAGCCGTGGACCTGCGCATCGGCGTCAGCCAGACCGCCAAGGAACTCGAGATCGAACTGCCCGACGACGCGGACGCCGCGTCGATCCGCAAGGACCTCGAGGCCGCGGTGTCGGACAGCTCGACGTTCTGGGTCACCGACAAGCGGGGCCGCCAGGTCGGCGTTCCGGCCGACAAGCTCGCCTACGTCGAGATCGGCAGCCCCGACGAGCAGCGGCGCATCGGCTTCGGCGGCTGACCCCGCCGAACCTCCCCGACGCCGCCGTGGTCCCGCTCCTCGACCGAAAGCTGCTCTTCGTCACCGGCAAGGGCGGTGTCGGCAAGAGCACGATCGCGGCATCGCTGGGGCTGCTCGCCGCCGAGCAGGGCAAGAAGACCCTCGTCTGCGAGGTCGACGCCAAGGGCAACCTGGCCGACTTCTACGAGGCCGGCGAGACCGCGTTCACCGCCCGCGAGCTCCAGCCGAACCTCTGGGCGATGTCGATGAACACCGAGGAGTCGCTCAAGGAGTACCTGAGCCTCCAGCTCAAGATCCCGCTCATCGCCCGCATCGGCCCCGTCGCCCGCACCTTCGACTTCATCGCCAACGCCGCGCCGGGCGTCAAGGAGATCCTCACGGTCGGGAAGGTCGCCTACGAGGTCCGGGAGCACAACTACGACCTGGTCGTCGTCGACTCGGTGGCCAGCGGCCACATCGTCGGTCAGCTCACCGCCCCGCAGGGCATCAACGAGCTGGTGCAGGTCGGTCTGGTGCGCAACCAGACCCAGTGGATGATGGACATCCTCACCGACCCGGCCCAGACCGGCGTGGTGATCGTGTCGGCCCCCGAGGAGATGCCGGTCACCGAGACCATCGAGCTCACCCAGCGCCTCGAGGCCGAGACCGACGTCGACCTGGCGGCGATCGTGGTCAACCGGGTCCTCCCTGAGCTGTTCACCGAGCGGGAGGAGCCGCTGTTCGAGGCCCTCCGGGAGCCCGAGCCGGTCCACCTCCTCGACGACGCGCTCGGCGGCGACGTCGAACCGATCCTCGACGCCGCCGAGCTCGCCGTGCGGTTGCGGCGGTCGCGTGCCGGTCACCTGGCCACGTTGCGCCGATCGGTCGATCCGTCGCTGCCGCTGATCTACGTCCCCTACCTGTTCAGCCGGACCCACGGCGCCCGGGCCACCCGGCAGGTCGCCGAGCTGCTGGGGGAGGAGCTGTGAGCGATCCCACGCCGCGGGTGCGCCGCCGCCGCTCCGACGGCGAGGAGGTCCGCACGCTCGAACAGCTGCTGGCCACGCGGGAGATCGTCATCTCGTGCGGCTCGGGCGGCGTCGGCAAGACCACCACCGCGGCGGCCGCCGCAGCCATGGCGGCCACGCACCTCGGTGGCAAGGTGCTGGTGCTCACGGTCGACCCGGCCCGTCGGCTGGCCAACGCGCTCGGCCTGGAGCGGTTCGGCAACACCGAGACCCGCGTGCCCGACGAAGCGTTCTCCTCGGTCGGCGTCACCCCCCGGGGCGAGCTGTGGGCGGCCATGCTCGACACCAAGCAGTCCTGGGACGACCTCGTCCAGCAGCACGCACCCGACGAGCGGACCCGGGAGCAGATCCTGGCCAACTCGCTGTACCAGAACATCTCCGGGCGGTTCGTGCAGAGCCACGACTACATCGCCATGGAGCGGCTCTACGAGATCCACTCCTCGGGGGCCTACGACCTGATCGTGGTGGACACCCCGCCGACCCGCAACGCCATCGACTTCCTCGACGCCCCCGAGCGCATGGCCGACTTCTTCTCGTCGAAGCTGTTGCGCTGGTTGACCGCCCCGGCCAAGTCCCGGGTGATGAGCGTGGCGTCCAAGCCCTTCTACTCGGTGGCCGACCGGATCCTCGGTTCGCAGTTCCTCGAGGACATCGCGGAGTTCTTCGGGCTGTTCCAGACGATGGCGCCCGGCTTCGTCGAGCGGGCCGAGTCGGTCAAGCGGACCCTGGCCGACAAGCGCACCACCTTCATCGTGGTGTCGACGCTGGAGGCTGCGCCGCTGCACGAGGCCGAGCACTTCATCGAGGTCCTGGAGCAGCGCAACCTGCACCTCGGCGCGCTGGTGTTGAACAAGGTGCTCCCGTCCTACCTGCGGCGCACGGCCACCACCGGGGTCGCGAAGCGCATGGTGGCCGACGCGCCCCGGCTGGCCGAGGTGCTGGCGCCGTCGATGCCCGGGGCCGACGAGGCTGCGGTCGGCCGGGTGTTGGAGACGGTGGGGGAGAGCTTCCTCAACTACCAGGTCGTCGCCAAGCGGGAGGCGGAGCAGCGGGCGAGCCTGTCCCGCAGCCCCGACGTCGTCGCCGCCGTGCCGTACTTCGAGGCCGACATCCACGACCTCGCCGGCCTCCTCGCGCTCGGCGAACAGATCTGGCGCTGACCGCGCCCGCTCCTCGACTCACGCCGTGCTGAGCCGCTCCACGGGTTGTCCGGTGATCTCGGCGATGAGGTCGAAGTCCTTGTCGAGGTGCAGCACGGTGAGTCCGGCGACCTCGGCGGTGGCGGCGATCAACAGGTCGGGGATCGAGGGTGCCCGATGCTGTCCACGACGGGCGAGCGTCGACTGCACCTCGACGGCGCGGTCCTCGATGCGGGGGGTGAGGTACTCGACGGGCATGGATGCGATCGGGCTGTGGTCGAAGAGCACCGCGTGGTCGTCGGCGGTCCGTGCCGAGTATCCGACCTCCAGGCAGGTGACGGTCGAGATGCGCACGAGGCCTCGACCGATGCGGTCGGACCACGCGACGCCGTCGACCTGGTCGAGCCGCACGATCGCCGACTTGTCGATGAGCCAGGTGGTCACGACCAGGCGTCGTCCATCGTGGCGTCGTCCGCCAGGTCCGTGACGAGCGATGCCAGGTCGCGAAGTTGCTCCGGGGTCACCGGCGACGGAGCGGTGCGTTCACGCTCGAGGGTGCGGCGGAGGTACTCCGAACGCGACACACCGGCCTGCTTTGCTTTGGCGTCGATGGCCGCGAGCACGTCGTCAGGAACGTCTCGAATCAACACGTCGGTCATGGGTCGTCACCTCGATATCGCATGATATCAGGTGGTGTCGTCGTGGAGCGTCGACCGCGCGGCGCACGCACGTCCCCGCCTAACGTGCAGGCGTGGCGTCCCTGGCCGAGATCATCCGCAAGCAGTCCCGCCTCAGCCTGGCCGAGATCGTGCACCTGCAGCGGCTCGTGGCGAACGCGAACATGCTCGCCGACTTCTGCTTCTCGGACCTGCTGCTCTTCGTGCCCCGGTCCGACCCCGAAGGGGTCGACCCTCCCGCCACCGGTGAGCTCCTCGTCGTCGGTCACGTCCGCCCGTCGACCACCCAGACCCTGTACCGCCACGACATGATCGGCGAGGTGGTCTCCGAGGAGGAGCGTCCCCTCGTCGCCCGGTCGATGCGGCTGGAGGAGATCATCGAGGGTGAGATCACGGTGGCGTCGATCCGCGAGCAGGTGCGGGTGCTGTGCATCCCGGTCCGCCACAACGGTCGGACGATCGCCGTGCTGTCGAGGGAGTCGACCCCCAACGTCGGTCGGTCGCCGGGGGAGCTCGAACGCACCTACGTCGACATCTTCAACCGGTTCGCCCGGATGATCGCCAGCGGCGACTTCCCCTTCCCGATGGAGGACTCCGACTCGAAGGAGTCGCCTCGGGTCGGCGACGGCGTGGTGGTGCTCGACCGGGGCCGGGCGGTCGAGTACGCCTCGCCCAACGCCGTGTCCGCGCTGCACCGCATGGGGGTGCACGCCAACCCGACCGGGATGCGGCTCGGCGAGCTGGGCCTCGAGGACGAACCGGTGCGAGACGCGTTCCTGGTCGGCCGGCCGATCGTGCAGGAGGTCGAGCGAGGCGACGTCATCCTGTTGATGCGTTGCATCCCGATGCTCGACTCGCAGGGCGTGTCGGGTGCGGTCCTGCTGTTCCGGGACGTCACCGAGGTCCGGCGCCGGGACCGCCTCCTCCTCTCGAAGGACGCGACGATCCGGGAGATCCACCATCGGGTGAAGAACAACCTCCAGACGATCTCGTCGCTGCTGCAGCTCCAGGCCCGTCGGACCCACAGCGACGACGCGAAGCAGGCCATCGCCGAGTCCGTTCGCCGGATCGGGTCGATCGCGCTCGTCCACGAGACGCTCTCGCGCGAGGCGGGCGAGGACGTCGCCTTCACCGAGATCCTGCGACCGCTCGTGCAGATGGTCGCCGAGACGGTCACGTCGGAGGAGCGGCGGATCCACTTCGAGGTCACCGGCGATGCCGGGACCCTGCCCGCCCAGATCGCCACGCCGATGGCGGTCGTGCTGACCGAGTTGCTCCAGAACACCGCGGATCACGCCTTCCCGGCCGGCGCGGCGATCCCCGACGACGCGCTGGTGCGGGTCGAGCTGGAGCAGGACCCGGACGGGGTGGCGATCCGGGTGATCGACAACGGGGTCGGGGTCCCGGAGGGGTTCAGCGTGGCGACCGCATCGGGCCTCGGCCTGTCGATCGTCCGGGCCCTCGTGACCTCGGACCTGCGGGGGACCATCGACGTGTTCGAGCCGCCCGCCGATCGGGGCACCGTGGTGGAGCTGCGGATCCCCGTGGAGACGATCGCCTCCTGACCGGGTCGGAAAACCGACGATGCCGGCCACGGGGCCGGCATCGGTGGTGGTGAGATGGGGGCGGGGGTGTCCCGCCCGGGGTCAGGCGGTGCGGCGCTGACGGGCGGCGTACTGCTTGCGCAGCTTGCGGCGCTCCTCCTCGGAGGTGCCGCCCCAGATGCCGGAGTCCTGGTTGGTGGCGAGGGCGAACTCGAGGCAGTCGGCCTGGGCGTCGCACTGCTTGCAGACGGCCTTGGCGTTCTCGATCTGCTCGATGGCGGGGCCGGTGGTGCCGACCGGGAAGAACAGGTCGGGGTCGGTGTCGCGGCAGGCAGCGTGGCGGCGCCACTCGTCCGATGCGATCGTGAGCGAGAGCAGATGAGCGGAGCTGAGCGCCACGGTTCCTCCAGGTGCGGGGCGTCGTCACGAGCCAGGGGTAGATCGTGACCGGATTCACATGCCGTACCGCTCTGCTGGATGCGGTTGCGGTCGGCGGGCCGGATTCGACGGTACCGGCCGGTGCTTCCTGTTGCAAGCACTTTTTCGCAGAGTTTTCACATCCTGGACACGAATGGTTCGTCGATCCGTGGTGCGATCACCGCCCGTGCTCCCGTGCTGGTCGCCCGGCACGCTCGGTGGCGGTCCGAGGGATGGTCGAGGGTCCTAGGGTGCGGGCCATGGTACGGGTCATCGCCCACCGGGGTGCCTCCGCCGCGGCCACGGAGAACACGGTCGAGGCGTTCCGCCTCGCCGGCACGCTCGGGGCCGACTGGATCGAGCTCGACGTCCGCCGCACGGCGGACGGTGCCCTCGTCGTGCACCACGACGAGGCCCTGCCCGACGGCCGCGACCTCGTCGCGCTCGACCGGGCCGAGGTCCCCTCCCACGTCCCCGACCTGGCCACGGCGCTCGACGCCTGCGCGCCGCTCTCGGTGAACGTCGAGATCAAGAACTGGCCCGCGGACGTCGACTTCGACCCCGCGGCGGCCATCGTCGAACCCGTGGTGGCGGAGCTGGTGGCGCGGACCATGTCCGACCGGGTCCTCGTCTCCTGCTTCCACCTGCCGACGCTCGATCGGGTCCGGTCCGTCGATCCGTCGATCCCGACCGCCGTGCTGCACGGTCCGGTGGAGGGCACCTGGGACGGGTTCGCCGACTCGATGGCCGCCGCCGGCCATCGGGCGTTGCATCCGTGGGACCTGATCGTCGACGAGGCGCTCGTCGAGGCGGCGCACCGCCACGGCCTCGAGGTCAACGTCTGGACCGTCAACGACCCGGACCGCATGCGGACCTTGGTGGACATGGGCGTCGACGGGCTCTGCACCGACGTCCCGGACGTCGCTCGCGCGGTGCTCGACGACACCTGACCTCCTGCGGCGGCGGCCGTCGACGTCAGATGGTGGCGAGGGGACCCTGCGGGCCCGCCGGTGCCCCGCAGAACTGGCACGTGGTGCGGTCGACCGGCACCGCGGCCCGACACGACGGGCAGGGGCGGGCCGTCCGGGTGCGACGGCCGTCGACCGTGCCGTCGCGGCCGTCGATCTCGGCGACCTTCGCCGCCAGCTCGTCCTCGCCGATGCCGAGCCGTTCCATCGCCAGCTCGGCGAGCGCCGCGGTCAGCAGGGCGAGGCGCTCGAAGCGGTCCTCGAGCCGGTACAGCTCGTCGCGCCGAGCGTTGGTCGGGTCGTCGGCGGGGTCGGCCATCATCGACTCGTCCCACCGCGGGCCCACGCCCTTGGTCGTCGGCGGCTCCCCGAGCAGCCTGGCGGTCAGGTCCCAACCGGTCACGTCCACCCGATCGGCGGCGGATCGGCGCAGTTGAGCGTCAGCCGGTGAAGTCGAGGGGCAGGAGCAGGTCCATCGCCTCGGGCACGTGGCGCAGCTCCAGGGTCTCGATCTCGCCGAGGTAGTCGCCGTCGACCTGGTAGGGGAACGGCCGGCCGTCGATGGCCCGGATCACCACGTGGTCCACGTCGGCCCGGTAGTGGATGTTGCGGTCCTTGGCCAGCGAGCCGTCGCCCTTCAGCGCCTTCGCGATGATCCGGCCGAGCCGGTCCATCCGCATCGACCGGACGGTGACGACGGTGAGGCCGTTGTCGAGGTTCGCCTCGGGGGCGACGTCGAACGGCTTGTTGCCCACGAACGTGTACGGGTTCGTGTTGGCGGCGATCGTGAAGTACCCGTCGGTGACCAGGTCGCCGTCGTCGAACCGCAGCGTGAAGTGCGGGTGCTTCGTGTCGTAGTGCTTCAGCAGGGTGGTGACGCCGGCGTACATGAAGAGGGGGTGGCCGGCCCACCGCTTCAGGCCCGAGCGCTTCTCCACCTGCTCGACCAGCGCGGCGTCGTAGCCGATGCCCACGTGGAAGCAGTAGTAGCGACCGTTGACCGTGCCGAGCCCGACCCGCCGGATCGATCGGGCCTCCATGGCCTCCAGCAGGTCTGCGGTGGCCTCGATCGGGTCGTTGGGGAGGCCGATGGTTCGGGCGAACACGTTGGTGGACCCACCGGGCAGGACCCCGAGCGCGGTGTCGGTGCCGACGAGGCCGTTCGCGGTCTCGTTGACCGTGCCGTCGCCGCCGAGGCAGACGACGACGTCGACGCCGTCGGCCGCCGCGTTCTGGGCCAGGCGGGTGGCGTGGCCCCGCCGGCTGGTCTCGGCCAACTCGACGTCGTGGTCACCCGCGAGCGCCTTGCGGATCACGACGCGCGTGCGGGCGGTGACCGACGAGGAGAACGGGTTGACGAGCAGGAGGACCTTCACCGGCGACGACGGTAGGCGCGAGGGCCCGGGCACGACGAGGCGTCGGGTGCGTGGCAAGCTCTCCTGACACCGGTCCGACGCCGAGTGGGGGAGTCGAGGGGTCCATGTCGTCGCGAGCACGTCCACGTCGCCTGATCGTCGCCGTCGCGCTCGCGGCCGCGGCGATCCTCGCCGCCTCCGGTCTCACGGGCTGTCGCCCGGCCGAGGCGCGCGACCGGGTGATCCTGATGCTGCACGGCTGGAACGCGTTCGGTGCCGGGTCGAACTGCGCGTCGAACTTCGGGCCGCTCGAGTCGTCGCTGCAGGCGCAGGGCTTCACCGGTGACATCGTCACGGTCGCCTTCTACGACTCCGACACCAACTGCGACGTCGACCTGGCCGACTACGGCTCCATCTCCAACAGCACGTCGTGGCGCGACCTCTCGAAGGTCTTCTCGAACTTCGTGTACGACACCTACACCTCCCAGGGCGTGATCGTCGACGTGCTCGGCCACTCCATGGGGGGCCTCATCATCCGGGGCGCGGTGCTCGGCTCCAGCCGCGGCGAGGCTGGTTTCTCGCCGCCCCTGAAGGTCGAGGACGGCGTCACCCTCGCCGCTCCCCACGACGGGGCCGCGTGGTACTCGAGCTTCTGCCTGTGGGGCCAGTGCGCGGGCCTCAAGCCCGGTGCGGCGGACCTGACGTGGCTCCAGGAGGTCGGTGACCCGCAGGGAGCGAACGGTACCGAGTGGACGGCCTACGGGTCGTCGTCGGACGGCGTCGTGCCCCTCGATTCGGCGCTGGACATGGAGTTGCCGCCCGAGCGCCTCGTCGCGCTCAGCGGCATCGGCCACAGCGACTACATGGACGACGCCACCGTGCAGGGGCTGATCGGCGAGTCGCTCGCCCGCGTCGACGTCTGATCCCGCCGTCCGGGGGTTCCCTGCACGGCTGCCGCTCGCGGGCCACCATGGGTGGCGATGCTCCCGCTCCTCGCCGCCGATGACGAGGCGATCGTCGACACGTCCCGCCTCGACACGATCGACTGGGTCTGGGCGGGCGTCATCCTCGTCCTCGCCATCGCCCTCTCGGTGGTGGCCAGGCGCCTGGCGGGCCGCATCGTCGAGCGGGCCGGCGGCCGACCGGCGCTCGGGCGGGTGCTCGGCCGCGTCGTCGCCGCGATCATCGTCACGATCGGTCTGGTGTCGGCGGTCGGCGAGCTCGGCCTGCGGGTCGGGCCGGTCCTCGGCGCGCTCGGCATCGGCGGCGTCGCGCTCGCCTTCGCCCTCCAGGACATCCTCTCGAACCTCGTCGCCGGCATCATCCTTCAGCTCCGGAACCAGTTCCGGATCGGGGACCAGGTGACGACCAACGACTTCGACGGCACCGTGCGGGACATCACCATGCGGACGGTCGTCCTCGACACCTTCGCCGGGGAACGGGTCGTGCTGCCGTCGTCGCTCGTCCTGCAGAGTCCGCTCGTCAACCACACCGCGTTCGACGTCCGACGCAGCACGGTGCGCGTGGGCGTCGACTACGGCACGGACCCCGACGTCGCGGCCGAGGTCCTGCGCCGGGCGGTGACGGGCGTCGACGGGGTCGTCGACGCACCGCCGGTCGCGGTGTGGGCCGACACGTTCGGCGAATCGTCGGTCGAGCTGGCCGTGATGTTCTGGCACGCGTCGCGCGAGGCCGACGAGTGGGAGGTCCGCCACCGCGTCGTCGTCGCCGTCCACCGGGGTCTCGCGGCCGCCGACATCACCATCCCGTTCCCCCAGCGGACCGTGCACCTCCCGTCCCGCGACCCCTCGACGGTCCCGACCGACCAGGGTGCTACCGACGGGTAACCGGCGGTCGACCTGCCGGGCGCTCGGCGTCCGGCGACCCGGTCGGTCGATTTGGTCGACGGGACCGCGGCGTACAGAATCGCAACCATGAACGTGGTCGTCTGTGTCAAGCAGATCCCGGATCCCGCCGACCCCGGCGCGCTGAACCCGGATCACACCCTCAAGCGCGATGGAAAGCTCATCCTCGACGAGTCCGACTCGTACGGCGTCGAGATGGCCCTCCAGCTCGTCGACAAGGCCGGCGGCGGCGAGGTCACCCTCGTCTCCATGGCCCCCAACGGCGAGGTCTCCGGTCTGCGCACCGCCCTCGCGATGGGTGCCGCCAAGGCCATCCTCGTGAGCGACGACGCCCTCGCCGGCGCCGGCGCCCTCGACACCGCCAAGGTGCTCGCCGCGGCCATCGGCCGGGCCGAGGGCACCGACCTCGTCCTCGCCGCCACCGAGTCGTCCGACGGCTACACCGGCACCGTGCCCGAGCAGATCGCGGCGGTCCTCGACCTGCCGTCGATCACCTTCGCCAAGTCGGTGGAGATCGCCGACGGCACCGTGAAGGTCCAGCGCCAGACCGAGGCCGGCTACGACGAGTGCGAGTCCCCGCTGCCCGCCGTGGTGTCGGTGACCGCCGGTGTGGTCGAGCCCCGCTACCCGTCCTTCAAGGGCATCATGGCCGCCAAGTCCAAGCCGGTCGACACCGTCACCGTCGCCGACCTCGGCATCGATGCCGCCATCGTCGGCTGGGCCGGCGCCGGCCAGGAGATCGTCGACGTGTCCGCCGCCCCCGAGCGCGAGGCCGGCGAGGTCATCGAGGACGACGGCGAGTCCCACCTGAAGATCGTCGAGTTCCTCGACGGCCTCAAGGTCCTCTGACCCGCCCCGCGACGTAAAGGAACGAAGACATGGCTCTTTCCAAGGTGTGGGTCCACGCCGAAGTCACCCCCGACGGCACCGTGGCGCCGATCTCGCTCGAGATCCTCGCCAAGGCCCGTGAGATCGCCGACGTGGTCGAGGTGTTCACCGGTGGCGACGGCGCCGCCGTCGCCGAGACCGTCGGTGCCCACGGCGCCACCAAGGTCCTCGCCACCGGCGATCTGACCGGCAAGCTCCAGGGCGTCCACGTGGCTGCCGCGCTCGCGGCCGCCATCGAGGCCCAGGGCGCCCCCGACGCCATCCTCGCCGGCACCACCTACGACGGGCGCGACATCGCCGCCCGCCTGTCGGTGAAGCTCGACAAGCCGGTGCTCACCAACAACACCGACATCGAGGTCGGCGACGGCATCGTCGTCTCGACCCAGATCTTCGGTGGCACCCAGATCGTCAAGACCAAGTTCGCCGCCGGCGGACCGGCGATCGCCCTGTTCCGCCCGAAGTCGTTCGCGGCCGAGGAGTCGGGCGGCGGTGCGGCCGAGGTCGTCGCGATCGACGTGCCCGACACGGGTGCGGCCGGTGCGGCCAAGCTGCTCAACCGCCACGTCGAGGAGACCACCGGTCCCAAGCTCGACGAGGCGGCCATCGTCGTCTCCGGCGGCCGTGGCCTCGGCGAGGCCGACAAGTACTCGATGATCGAGGAGCTGGCGAAGCTGGTGAAGGGCGCCCCGGGCGCCTCCCGTGCCATCGTCGACGCCGGCTGGGTGCCCTACAGCTACCAGATCGGCCAGACCGGCAAGGTCGTCAAGCCGACCGTGTACATCGCCGCCGGCATCTCCGGCGCGACCCAGCACATGGTGGGCATGAAGGGCTCCAAGAACATCATCGCCATCAACAAGGACCCGGAGGCCCCGATCTTCGGGATCGCCGACCTCGGCATCGTGGGCGACGTCCACAAGGTGCTGCCCAAGCTCATCGAGGCCCTCCAGGCCCGCTGAGCATCCTGATGGCGCGAGGCAACTCGCACGTGGACGACGGGTCCCGGCTCCGGCCGGGGCCCGTCGCCGCGTCGGGACGTCGGTGAGGGACACCGGGCGGTTCGGGCGGGGGCGTCGGCGACGCGACCTGCGGTCCTCGGTGGTGAGGGGCGAGCACGTCGAGGTCGATCTGCGCCTCCGGCGAACGTCCGCCCGCGGCTGGGGCCCGTGGACCGAGGCGATCGTGATCCTCGGTCCGCTGCCCGACAGCCCCGTGTCGTGGCACGTCGACGACCCGGTCGCGGTCGGCCTGTCGGTCACCAGAGGACCGGTCGACGCCGACTTCGTGGACATCGACCGGATCAACCTGCGGCCGGTGCGGTTCCGGACCGAAGCGTTCTGGGGGTTGGAGGGCGAGATCATCGTCCTCCACGCCGAGCGGGCCACCACCGAGCTGGCCCTCCCTCCGGCGCTCACCGAGCCGGTGCACGAGCGACTGGTGGCCCAGCTCCTTCAGACCAACGGCCAGGGGTAGCGGCGGCCGGTCGGGTCGACCGGGAGACGCCCCTCGGCGAGCAGCGCCCGGGCCCGGGTGGCCAGCGCGTTGCGCTCGAACGGGTCGAGGAGGTCGGCCAGGTCGCGGGGCAGGCCGCACGCGATCCGATCGAGGTCCTCGGCCAGCTCGGCGGGCAGGGGTTCGCCACCGAAGTCCCAGATCACCGTGCGCAGCTTGAACTCGGCGTGGAACGACAGCCCGTTGTCGATCCCCCAGAGGTGGCCGGCCTCGTCGGCCAGCACGTGGCCGCCCTTGCGGTCGGTGCTGTTGGCGACGACGTCGAACGCGGCCATGCGCCGGAGCTGGTCGTGGGTCGCGTCGTCCTCGAGCAGCTCGAAGTAGTGGCGGTCGAAGTCGGCGTCGACGAACCACTGCACCGAGCCGACGCCGAACGGCCCGTCGCGCTCGACCGTCGGCGGCACGAGGTCCCACCCGAGCGCTCGGGCCAGGCGGTAGGTCGCGACCTCGCGCCGGTAGAGGCCGTCGGGGAAGTCCCACAGGGGTCGCTCACCCCGGTGGGGCTTGTAGATCGCCCGGCCGAGCGGATCGGCGTCCTCGCCGGCCCCCGGCTCCCGCAGCTCGCAGAGCAGCGTCGCGTTGGAGCTCCACGGCATGCGGCCGACCACGTGCAGCTCAGCGGCGAGCAGCAGCGCCTCCTGCTCGACGAGCTCGGGGGTGGGCTCAGTTGAGTCGGGGGCAGGCATGGCCGGACGGGTCGATCGGCTGGCCGCACAGGCGGCAGGTGGGGCGGCTGCCGGAGGCCAGCGCGGTGGCCTGGCCGGCGAACCCGCGGACCTGCGCGGCGGTGAGGTGCACGCGCAGCGATCCGGTGCCGGCGGTGGCGGTGGCCTCCTCGTCGTCGATCACCACCTCCTCGAACAGCACGACGATGCGGTCGTCGGACCGGTCGACGCCGATGCTGATCGAGCCGACGACCCACGACAGCTCGGTCGGGGGCAGTGCCTCGACGGCCTCGACCTCGGCGTCGTCGTCCTCGCCCGAGGGCAGATCGGCGAGGAGCTTCACGAGGTGGTCGGCGAGGGCCAACACCTGCTGCTTCTCGCACTTCACGTCGACCTCGACGCCGTCGGCGAACACCTGGACGTAGAACACCCGGGCCCCCGGCTCGCCGATCGCCCCGGCGGTGAACCGGTTGGGCCGGTCGAACTCCCAGGACGGCGAGGTCGGCTCGGTCACGACGATCGCCTCACGACGGCGCGAGGGCCGACAGGTCGTCGCCGGTCGAGTTCACGGCGAGGACCACCGGACCGCCGGCGGTGACGAGGATCGCGCTCACCGAACAGGGGGAGACGACGATGCGCTGGAACAGGTCGAGGTGGGTGCCGAGCGCGTGGGCGACCGCGGCCTTGATCGGATCGGCGTGCGAGACGGCGACGATCGTCTCGCCCGGGTGCCGGGCGGCAAGGGATTGCAGGGTCGACACGATGCGGAGCTGCATCTCGGCGAAGGACTCGCCGCCGGGGAAGCGGAACCCGCTCGGGTGGCGCTGCACGGTGCGCCACTCGGGGAGCTTCATGAGGTCCTTCAGCTTGCGGCCGGTCCACTCGCCGAAGTCGGCCTCCAGCAGGCCCCGCTCCCGCTGGACCCGCACGCCGACGGCCTTGGCGATGGGCGCCGCGGTCTCCCGCGTGCGCTCCAGCGGGGACGCGTAGACGGCCGACACCTTCGACAGCGCCCCGATGCGGGCCGCGACGGCCTCGGCCTGGGCGGTGCCCTGCTCGGCCAGGTGCAGGCCCTGCGCCCGGCCGGGCAGCGTCGTGCCCGTGGTGGGCGTCTGCCCGTGCCGCACCAGCAGGAGCAGCGTGGGCTTCGGTTCGGGGGCGGGCTTCTCGCGTCGACGGGTGGCAGCCATGAGCGGCGTCAGGCTACCGGCGCCCGGGGTCGGTCGGACGCGGCGGTACCGTTCGGGCGTGGACGACCTGGCGACCGTGGAGGACGACGTGATCGCGTGCCGGGCCTGTCCCCGGCTGGTCGACTGGCGCGAGCAGGTCGGTCGGGAGAAGCGGGCGGCCTACCGGGACGAGGAGTACTGGGCCCGGCCGGTGCCGGGCTTCGGTGACCCGGCGGCCCGGCTCGTCGTCGTCGGCCTGGCGCCCGCGGCCCACGGGGCGAACCGGACCGGGCGCATGTTCACCGGGGACCGCTCGGGCGACGTCCTCTACGCCGCGCTGCACCGCGCCGGGTATGCGAGCCAGCCGACGAGCGTCGCCCGGGACGACGGGCAGGTGCTGACCGGAGCGTGGATCACCGCGCCGGTCCGCTGTGCGCCCCCGGCCAACAAGCCGACCCCGGCCGAGCGCGACGCGTGCGGGCCCTTCCTCGCCCGCGAGCTCGCCCTGCTGACCGAGGCCCGGGTGTTCATGGTGCTCGGCGGCTTCGGGTACCAGGCGCTCGCCCGGTTCCTGGGCGTTCGGCCCCGCCCGGCCTTCGGTCACGGCGTCGAGGTGCCGCTCGACGACGGGCGCACGATCCTGTGCAGCTACCACGTGAGCCAGCAGAACACCTTCACGGGTCGGCTGACCCCGGCGATGCTCGACGACGTGCTCCGCCGGGCTCGCGAGCTCAGCGGCTGAGCGGGCCCTCGGGGTCCGCGTCGGGTCGCAGCGGCCAGGCGGGCGGCGCGCCGTCGCGCCGGACCTCGGGGTCGGTCGGTTGTTGGATCGGCGGTTGTTGGACGGGCGGTTGTTGGACGGGCGGTTGTTGGACGGGCGGTTGTTGGACGGGCGGTTGTTGGATCGGCGGCTGGGGGGTGGGTGCGGGCGTCTGCCAGGGCGACGGGCCCGTCGGGAGCGCGGCCCCCGGGGCGGGCTGGGGCGCGGTCCAGGTGTGGGGTCCGGTCGGCGGCGGTCCACCGGGGTTGACCGCGAGCGGGCTCGTCGGTGTCTGGCCCGATCCGGGGCCCGGTTCGATCGCGTAGAGCACCGCGACGAGCGCGAGCCCGAGGACGAGGAGCGCGGCGCCGTAGGCGGCGCGGTTGTCGCCGGCGATGTGGCCGACGATCAGGTCGATCCCGACGGCCACGGCGAGGACCCCGACCCACGAGGTGAAGCGTCGGCGACCGGCGGTGCCGATGTAGATCCCCGCCGCGCCGAGCACGATGGCGAGGACCCCGGAGCCGATCTCCTCGAGGTCGTTGGCGAGGAACACGACGGCGAGGAACAGGATCGGGATGGCCGCGACCAGGCATGGCGTCGCCATGCGGCCGTCGCCGGTCCGGTCCCGCCACGCGGCGAGGACGAGGTACAGCGCGCCGAAGATCAGGGAGACGACGCCCAGCTTCGTCAGGGTGGCATCACCGTCGAACCCCGACGGGTACCCCAGGTCGTACTGGTCGTCGTAGGAGAAGTCGTCGTCGAACTGCGACGGGTCCGAGAAGGTGAAGTCGTCACCGGAGGTGCTGTCGAACGAACCGTCGGTGGAGAACTCGAAGGTGCCGTCGGAGGTCCCGGACGGGAAGAACTCCTGGGTGCTGCTCTCGAACGAGTCCGACAGCGCGCCGAGCGGCTCGTCGACGACCTGCACGACGGCGAGGAGCCAGAGGGCGAGCAGCGCGGCGCCGAGGTAGAGCGCGTACCGCCGGCCGGGGCCGAAGACGTAGGCGACCAGCCAGAGCAGCGCGAGGACCGCGAGGACCCCGCTCATGGTGGTCGTGAAGTCGCCGGTGGTGTCGAACGACGGGTCGGCGGGATCGATGAAGAGCTGGCCCACGAGCGGGACGAGCCCGACGGCGCTGAGGCCGAGGCCGGCCGATGCCATGCGCCGCCCCTTCGCCAGCCACACGACCGCGAGGCCGATGACCTCGAACCCGAGCGCCAGCGCGATGCCGGTGGCGCGGCGGTTGTCGCCGTCGAGCTCGGCGAGCAGCGCGTCGAGCGAGAAGATCAGGAGGATCGCCGCGATCCCGCCGCCGAGCGACGCGATCGCCGGGAGCGGACGGTCGAGGTCGCTCGTCCGATCGATCGTGGTGCTCGCCACCGGCGGGCGCTCGGCCGGTGGTGGGGTCGGGGTCGACGGGCTCCACGGCGCCGCCGGTCCCGGTTGCTGCTGGTCCATGGGGGTTCCCCTCTCGCCTTCGAACCGCTCGCGGATCGTAGGCGTGCGGACGGGTGTGGCCGCGGACCGGTACGGTCGGGCTCCCCCGGCCGATGGAGCCCCGGTGTCCGAACCCCGCTGGACCGACGACCACTGCCACCTGCACTTCTCCGACGCGTCGGCCGACCTGGTCGATGCGTCGGTGGCGGCCGCGTCGGCGAGCGGGGTGGAGCGCATGGTGACCGTCGGGTGCGACGTCGCCGACTCGGCAGCGGCGATCGCGGTGGCCCGGGCCCACGACGGCGTGTGGGCCACCGCCGGGGTGCACCCGCACGAGGCCAGGCACGGCATCGACGGGCTCGAGGCGCTGCTCGACGCCCCCGAGGTGGTGGCGGTGGGCGAGTGCGGCCTCGACCACCACTACGACCACTCGCCGAGGGACGTGCAACGTGAGGTGTTCGCCGCGCAGATCGGGCTCGCGCACCGTCACGGCCTCGCCCTCGTGATCCACACCCGCGAGGCATGGGACGACACCTTCGACGTGCTGGCCGCCGAGGGGGTGCCCGAGCGCACCGTGTTCCACTGCTTCACCGGTGGTCCCGAGGAGGCCGATCGGTGCCTCTCGCTCGGTGCGATGCTCTCGATCAGCGGCGTGGTCACGTTCAAGACCGCGGACGACGTGCGTGCCGCGGTCGCCCGCTGCCCGCTCGACCGCCTCCTCGTGGAGACCGATGCGCCGTACCTGGCGCCGGTGCCGCACCGCGGCGAGCGGAACCGGCCGGCGCTGGTGCCGGTCGTGGGGGCCGCCGTGGCCGCCGTGCTCGACGTCCCGGTGGGGGCGGTCGCCGAGGCCACGTGGGCCAACGCGGCCCGCACCTACGGCCTCCCGGACTGACGGCGCGGGCCCCGACCGCCCGTCGCCCGGCGAGGGCGGCGTGCCCGATGTCATCGTCACGATGTTGCGGTTCGGTTACGAGTGTGTCTAGGTTCGTCACTCGAATGTTCGATGACGCCCCGGAGCTGACGCTGCTCCCCGCCGACCGCCGGCCCCGCCGGCAGCGCCTCCTGCGCTGCGGTCTCCTCTCGCTCTTCCTCGTACCGGTCCTCATCGCGGTGGGGAGCTTCGCCGGGGGTGACGAAGCGGTCGACGCCGTCGACGTCCGCGCCGTGCCCGGCGCCCACGCCGCGACCGGGCTCGATCCGGTCGACGCGACCACGACCACGACCGCGGCGCCGACGACCACCGCGGCCCCCACCACCACCGCGGCGCCGACGACCACCGCGGCCCCCACCACCACCGCGCCGACCACGACCGAGGCGCCCACGACCACCGCGGCCCCCGTGGCCGCCGCCGCGCCGGTGACGGCGCCGCCCACCACGGCGGCCCCGACGACCACCGCGGCGCCGACCACGACGGCCGCGCCGGTGCCGGTCCGGACCGACAGCGGTCAGGCCACCTGGTACCGGTGGCGGTCCGGCAACTGCGCCCACAACACGCTCCCGATGGGCACGCGGGTCACCGTCACCGCCGTGGCCAGCGGCCGCACGGCGACCTGCATCGTCGGCGACCGGGGCGCCTTCGGCCGCCCGACGATCATCGACCTCGACGCCTCGGTGTTCGAGCAGATCGCCCCGCTCGGCGCCGGCCGCATCCAGGTCCGCATCTCCTGGTGACCGGCGCCCGTTGACCGCGCTCCCGGCAGCCGTCGCTTGACCCACACCCGCACCGAGCTGACCGAGCTCCTCGCCCGGCACGGGCTCGAGGCCAGTCGGGCGCTGGGGCAGAACTTCGTCGTCGACCCGAACACGGTGCGGCGCATCGCCCGCCTGGCCGGCGTCGGCCCGGGCCACCGGGTGGTGGAGATCGGACCCGGGCTCGGATCGCTGACGCTCGCGCTGGCCGAGACCGGCGCGTCGATCACCGCGGTGGAGATGGATCGTTACCTGTTGCCGGCGCTGCGCGAGGTCGTCGCCGACCGCGACGTGCGGATCGTCGAGGGTGATGCGCTCTCGGTCGACTGGGACGACGTCCTGCGGGGCGCCGACGGCTGGCACCTCGTGGCGAACCTGCCGTACAACGTCGCCACCCCGCTCGTGCTCGACCTGCTGCGCGACGTGCCGGCGATCACCCGGATGCTGGTCATGGTCCAGCTCGAGGTGGGGGAGCGGTTGACCGCCGGACCGGGGTCGCGGATCTACGGGATCCCGTCGATCAAGGTGGCGCTGTCGGCCACCGCCCGCATCGTCGGCAAGGTCGGCCCCGACGTCTTCCTGCCCCGCCCGAGGGTCGACTCGGCGCTGGTGGAGATCGTCCGGCTCGACGAGCCGCCGACCACGGCCGACCGGGACCACCTCGTCGCCCTGGTCGAGCGGGCGTTCAACCAGCGCCGCAAGATGCTGCGCCGCTCGTTGGCCGGCGTGGTGACGCCCGAAGCGTTCGCCGAGGCCGGCATCGACCCGGCCCTGCGTCCGGAGCAGCTCTCGGTGCAGGACTGGGGCCGGCTCACGCTCGCCGTCGACGCGGGTGCGGGCCCGAGCTGAACCCGGCCTACGATCCGGCCCCCATGGCCCCCGTCGTCGTCACCGCCCCGGCCAAGCTCACCGTGTCCCTCCGGATCACCGGGGTGCGCGACGACGGCTACCACCTGATCGACGCCGAGATGGTCACGATCGACCTCGCCGACGCGCTGACCTTCGCCGAGGGCGACGGCCTGGAGGTCGTCGGGGCGTCCGGGCTGCCGGTGCCCGCCGACGACGACAACCTCGTGCGCCGGGCGCTGCGCCTCGTCGGTCGGACGGCGCAGGTGCGGCTCGAGAAGCGGATCCCGGCCGGTGCGGGCCTCGGCGGCGGATCGGCCGACGCGGCCGCCGTGCTGCGCTGGGCCGGCGTCGACGACCCGGCGGTCGCCGTCCGACTGGGGGCCGACGTGCCCTTCTGCGTGCGGGGCGGTCGGGCCCGGGTCACCGGCATCGGCGACCGGCTCGAACCGCTCGACCACGTGGACCGCACGTTCACCGTCGTCACCCCGCCGTTCGGCTGTTCGACCCCAGCGGTGTACCGGGCGTGGGACGACCTGGGCGGCCCGACCGCCGCCGGCCCCAACGACCTGGAGCCCGCCGCGCTGGCCGTGGAGCCGCGGTTGGCCGAGTGGCGCGACCGTCTCGGCGACGCCACCGGCCAGGTGCCGGTCCTCGCCGGATCGGGCAGCACCTGGTTCGTGGACGGCGCGTTCCCGGCGGCCGGCACCGTGGTCCGCACGGTGCCCGCAACGTCCTGAGCGGCTTTTGGGACCGCTCGGACCTTCCCGCTAGGTTGGCCCCACCATGGGTTCACTGATCAAGAAGCGCCGTAAGCGCATGCGCAAGAAGAAGCACAAGAAGATGCTGAAGCGCACCCGTTGGCAGCGCCGGGCAGCCGGCAAGTAGCCACCCGGGTGCCCTGAAGCCCGAGACCTCGAACGACCGCCTCCGGGCGGTCGTTCCGCGTTCGGTGTCAACCTTCCGGGGCCCACCGTCGTCGGAAGGGGTGTGCCCGTGTCTCGCCGATCCGGCCGCCCCCGAGCGGCCGACCTCGACTTCGACCTCGCCCAGGAGGCGCCCGTCCGATCCTTCCGTCCCCCTGTTGAGGTCACGGTCGGGGTCGGATCCCAACCGTGATCGCCTCGACGGGCGAACCCATGCCCCGGACATCACGGTTGGGATCCGACCCCGACCGTGACGCCGCCTAACCTCCGGGGAGCCTGATCGGGGATAGTTCAGTTGGTAGAACGCCGGCCTTTGGAGCCGGATGTCGCAGGTTCGAGCCCTGCTCCCCGAGCCTCAGCCGCCCTTCGCCGCCTCCAGCGTGCAGCCGAGCTCCTCGGCCCGGTCGGTGAGACCGAGGGAACCGTCGGCCTCGATCTCGACATAGGTCGGTTCGTCCTTCAGGACGCCGAGCAGGTCGGCGTTGGACGTCGGCGGTGTCCCGTTGAGCGCGGTGTAGGCGTCGATGGCGTCCTCGACCGCCCGGTACTCCAACCGGCACGCGAGCGTGGCCGACTGCCGGGGGGCTTCGGCCACGTTCTGGATGCCTTCCTCGGCGGCCTTGCCGCACCCGGTGGCGAGCACGAGGAGCAAGGCGAGCACGGCCGTGCGCGCGATCCGGGTCGTCGGTGCCACGAGCCTCTCCCTCCGTCGGCCGGGTCGGTCGACGCCATCGGTCACGGTACCCGCGGGTGGGCCGTCGGCCATGGCGTCCGGGGTGCCGAGACGCGCTAGACCGGTCGCCATGACCGACCGGAGCCTCTCCGCCATCGTCCTCGCCGCCGGCGCGGGCACCCGGATGAAGTCGAGCCGGCCGAAGCCGCTGCACCTGCTCGCCGGGCGCTCGATGCTGCACTACGTCCTCGACTCGCTGGCCGACTGCTCGGTCGAGCGGGTCGTGGTCGTCGTCGGCCACGGCGCCGAGCGGGTCACGAAGAAGCTCCAGGCCCAGGATCTCGGCACGCACCTGACGTTCGTGGAGCAGGTCACCCAGGACGGCACCGGCGACGCCGCGAGCGTCGGGCTCACCGGGCTCCCCGACGACGACGGCCCCGACGCCGACGACCACGACGTCCTCGTCCTGCCCGGCGACATGCCGTTGCTCCGGCCGTCGACGATCGCCGCGCTGGTCGCGTCGCACCGGGCCAACGAGGCCGCGTGCACGGTGCTCACCGCGGTCGTCCCGGAGCCGGGCAGCTACGGCCGCATCGTGCGGGGCAAGGACGACCAGGTCGTGAAGATCGTCGAGGCGGTCGACGCCACGCCCGAGGAGTACGCGCTCGACGAGATCAACACCGCGGTCTACTGCTTCCGCCGCTCGGTCCTCGCGCCCGCGCTGCGGCGCATCACGCCGCAGAACGCGCAGGGCGAGTACTACCTGACCGACGTCGTCGCCGTGCTCCGCGAGGCCGGGTACCGGGTCGGCGCGGTGGTGGTCGACGACCCGGCCGAGGCCGAGGGGATCAACGACCGCCTCCAGCTCGCAGCGGCCGAGGCCGAGCTGCGCCGCCGCACGAACGAGGCCTGGATGCGCGCCGGGGTGAGCCTCGTCGACCCGGCCAGCACCTACGTCGACTCGACGGTGCGCCTCGGCCCCGACGTCACCCTCTTCCCGGGCACGATCCTCCAGGGCGACACCGTCATCGGGGCCGGCGCCGAGATCGGTCCGAACACCCGGCTCGTCGACTGCGTGGTCGGCGACGGCGCCCGGGTCGAGCAGTCGAACGGACGCGAGGCCGAGGTCGGCGCGGACGCCGTCGTCGGACCTTTCGCGGTGCTTTCCCCGGGGGCATCGGTCCCCGGCGGGACCATCACCGGACCGTTCTATGCTGTCGGGGTTCCCGACGAGGATTGACTGCTCGAAAGGCCCGGGATGGAGCTGGTCACCAAGAAGAAGCTCGAGCTCTACTCGGGCGACTCGCACCCCGAGCTGGCTCAGGAGATCGCCGAGCACCTCGGCGTCGAGCTGGGGGAGCCGAACCTGCGGCAGTTCGCCAACGGCGAGCTGCACTGCCGCTACGGGGAGTCGATCCGCGGCGCCGACGTGTTCATCATCCAGACCCACGCCGGCCCCAACGTCAACGACGCGCTCATGCAGCAGCTGATCATGATCGACGCCGCCAAACGGGCGTCGGCCAAGCGCATCACCGCGGTCTGCCCCTACTACGGCTACGCCCGCCAGGACCGCAAGGCCGAGGGCCGCGAGCCGATCACCGCGAAGCTGGTGGCCGACCTGCTGAGCGCGGCGGGCGTCGACCGGGTCGTGTCGGTCGATCTGCACACCGGTCAGATCCAGGGCTTCTTCGACATGCCGGTCGACCACCTCACGGCGCTGCCGATCCTCGTCGACCGGTGCCGGGACTCCGGTGACGTGGACGACCTCGTCATCGTCTCGCCCGACGCCGGTGGGGCCAAGGCCGTCACCCGGCTGGCGAACCACCTGGGCGCCGACATCGCGTTCGTCAACAAGCTGCGCCCGAAGGGCGTGGCCAACACGGTGGTGGCGGCCAACGTCATCGGCAACGTCGACGGCAAGCGCTGCATCCTCTTCGACGACATGATCGACACCGCCGGCACGATCGTCGCGGCGGCCGACCTCCTGAAGGCCGAGGGCGCCACCGAGGTCTGGGCCATGGCGACCCACGGCGTGCTGTCGGATCCGGCCATCGAGCGGCTGAAGAACTCGTCGCTGGAGCGGGTGGTGTTGACCAACACGCTGCCGCTGCCGCCCGAGAAGCAGATCGACAAGATCGAGGTGCTCTCCATCGCTCCGCTGGTCGCCGACGCGATCTCCGCAGTGTTCGAGGACGAGTCGGTCAGCGAGATCTTCGGCGGCGAGAACCAGAAGTAGCCCCGCCCGCCCACCTCACGTTTCTGGCGTAGCTGGTGGTGGGTGACCCATCTTCACCTACGCCAGAACGGCTCCGGGGGGGGGATTGGGGGCGGAATCAGGGGCGGGCGTAGGCTGGTCGACCGTTCACAACCGACATCTGCGCTCCGGCGCGATCTCTGAAGTAGGAGTTCCGATGGCTGAGATCAAGCTTCACGCGACCACCGGTCGCGCCCTGGGCAACGGCCCGTCCCGCCGCATCCGTGCCGAGGGCAACGTGCCCGCCGTGGTGTACGGCCTCGGCGCCGACCCGGTGGCGATCACCGTCGAGTGGCGTCCGCTGCGCGCCGCGCTCACCACCGAGGCCGGCCTCAACGCCCTGATCGACCTCGAGGTCGACGGCAAGACCGACCTGACGATCATCAAGGAGATGCAGCGGCACCCGATCCGGGGCGACGTCATGCACGTCGACTTCCTCCGGGTCGACCCCGACGCCACGATCACCGTCGACGTGCCGATCGTGCTCGAGGGCGAGGCCAAGCAGGTCACCGACGAGGGCGGCACCGTCGACCAGGTGCTGTTCGCCCTGTCGGTCAACGCCAAGCCGGCCGACATCCCCAACGAGCTCACCGTCGACATCTCCGGGCTCACGCTCGCGGATCCGATCCGGGTGTCGGACCTCACGCTCCCCGCCGGCGTCACCACCGACGTCGACCCGGAGGAGGCCATCGCCAGCGGCCAGATCATCGCCGCGGAGCCCGAGCCCGAGGTCGAGGGCGCCGAGGGCGAGGCCGGCGAGGGCGAGGCCGAGGCTGCGTCCGGCGAGGGCGACGCCGAGGCCGCGTCCGACGGCGGCGACGAGGGCTGATCGGCCCCGGCGGGTCGGCCGCGCCCATGGCGTTCCGACGGAGCGACGAACGACGGGGGACCCCGGCCGACCTGTTGGTGGTCGGCCTGGGGAACCCCGGCGAGCGCTACGCCCGCACCCGCCACAACGTCGGCGCCGAGGTCGTCGCGCTGCTGGCCGAACGCCACGGCGGTCGGCTCAAGGCCGGCAAGGAGCGGGCCCTCAGCGACGAGGTCCGCATCGGTCAGCAGCGGGTGGCGCTCGCCTTCCCGCAGACCTTCTACAACGACTCCGGTCTCGCGGTGGCCGCACTGGTGCGTCGCCACGGCATCACCGACCTCCACCATCTCGTCGTCGTGCACGACGAGATGGACCTGCCGGTCGGGAAGCTGAAGGTGAAGGTCGACGGCGGGCTGGCCGGCAACAACGGCCTGAAGTCGATCAAGGCTCACCTGCACACCGCGGACTTCGTCCGCATCCGCATCGGCATCGGCAAGCCGCCCGGTCGCCAGGAGGGCGTCGACCACGTGCTGCGGCCCCCGTCGAAGGCCGACCGGGCCGAGCTCGACGTGGCCATCGCCGAGGCGGCCGACGCCGTCGAGGCCATCCTCGCCGAAGGCCCGGAAGCAGCGATGACCCGCTTCAACCAGCGAGCCTGAGCCGCTCGTCCGGGGGCGGATGCTACGGTGCCGCCCGACCGGCCCGGACGTCGCAGGGCGCGGAGGCGACGGGTCCCGGGTGGGGGTCCGAGGAGGGATCGAGCTCGTGCAGACCTGTGGCCGTTGCCATACCCCAGTGCCGGTCGGCGAGATGCAATGTCGGTCGTGCGGCACGTTCATCCCCCAGCCTCAGCCGCCGAGCGGGTTGGCACCCTTCGGTGGCGATCCGGCCCCGGGCCACGGTGCGGCGCCTCCCGGGTACGGCGCGCCCCCGGCCTACGGTGCGGCGCCGCCCGGGTACGGACCGCCCCCTGGGTACGGCGCACCTCCGGCGTACGGTGCGGCGCCTCCTGGCTACGGCGCTCCTCCTGGCTACAGCGCGCCTCACGGGTACGGCGCGGTCCCTCTCGGCTACGGAGCGCCCGTGTACGCGTACGGCCCGCCGAAGTCGAAGGCGGCGGCGGCCGTGCTCGCCTTCTTCCTCGGCATGTTCGGGGCGCACCGCTTCTACACCGGTCACACCGGGATTGCGGTCACGCAACTGCTCCTCACGCTGCTCCTCTGGTGGACCCTCATCGTGCCGCTCGTCGTCGGGATCTGGGTGTTCGTCGAGTTCATCATGATCCTCACCGGATCGATCAAGGACAGCTACGGCCGCGACCTCGTCTGAGGGACGCACAGTTGGGGTCAGACCCCAACTGTGCACGCGTCGGCGTTTCGACTCCGCTCCGCAAGCTCCGCTCCGCTCAACGAACAGTGGCGCGTGGCTCCGCTCGACGAACGGGAGTCGGGGGATGGGCCGGTAGCGTGGCTGGGTCCTCGGACCCCCTGGTGATCTGCCGGTGGGGGCCGTCGCCGCGCGTCGCCCACGAAGGATCACATGGCCCTCACCGATCTCCCGACCCTGCTGAAGGACGAGCCGGCGTTGCTCCAGGTGCTGGGGCGCTCGGCCGCGGTGATGGCGGTGCCGGAGCCGGCGCGGCCGATCACGATCGCCGGGCTGGTCGAGGTCGGGTCCCGTCGGCCGATCCTGGTGGCGTCGCCGTCGACGGCCGATGCCGAGCGGCTGGCCGGCGACCTGGCCACGTTCCTCGGCCCCGATGCGGTCGAGCTGTTCCCGGCGTGGGAGACCCTGCCGTTCGAGCGGGTGTCGCCGGCGCTGGAGACCATGGGCCGCCGGCTCCGCACGGTGTGGAGGCTGCGCGACCCCGACCGGGCGCCGGCGGTGGTCGTGGCCCCGGTGCGGGCCCTGGTGCAGCGGCTCGGCCCCGGGATCGAGGACGTCGAGCCGCTCGTCGTCCGGGCGGGGGAGAGCCACGACCTGGATGCGCTGGCCGAGTGGCTGGGCATGCACGGCTACCGGCGCGAGCCGGTGGTGGAGCACCGCGGCGAGTTCGCGGTGCGGGGTTCGATCGTCGACGTGTTCGACGCCACGGCCGACGCGCCGGTGCGCATCGACCTGTGGGGCGACGAGGTCGACCGGCTCACCTCCTTCTCGGTGAGCGACCAGCGCTCGACCGGGGACCTCGACGAGGTCTCGGTGTTCCCGTGCCGCGAGCTGCTGCCGACCGACGCGGTGCGGGCCCGGGCCGAGAAGCTCGTCGCCGCGGAGCCGTGGGGGCGCGAGCAGTGGGAGCGGCTGGCCGAGGGTCAGATCTTCGACGGCATGGAGAGCTGGCTGCCCTGGCTGGTCGACGACGAGCGGACGATCGTCGACCTCGTCCCCGACGGCGGGCTGGCGCTGGTGGTCGAGCCGAGGCGGCTGCGGGACCGGGCGGCCGACCTGCTGGCCGAGGAGGAGGACCTCGCCGCCTCCCTCGCCAGGACGTGGGAGGTCGGCCACGACCGGGGCTTCCCGCAGCTGCACGCCGCGTTCGACACCCTGTTCGCGTCGTCGAAGCTCCCGGTCTGGACGATGACGGTCACCCCCGACGGTCCGGACGTCGCGACCGTGGCGGCCACCGGGTGGAACCCCGTGGTCGGCGACGGCGAGGCGCTCGTGCGCCAGCTCCACGACCTCCTCGGCCAGAGCTACCGGATCGTGGTTGCGGCCGACGGCGAGGGCTCGGCCCAGCGGTTGCGCGACCTGCTCCGCGACCGCGGTTTCGACCTCCCGGTCGAGGTCGGCGCGCTGGAGCGGGGCTGCGTGCTGACCGGCCCGAAGCTGGCGGTGCTGGCCGAGCCCGACGTGACCGGCCGCCGGCGCACCCACCGTGCCCCCAGGCCCCGCAAGCGCGACACGGTCGGGTTCTTCGACGGCCTCACCGTCGGCGACCACGTCGTGCACCACCAGCACGGCGTCGCCCGCTACGCCGGCATGGTGAAGCGGGCCCTCGGCGGGGTCGAGCGCGACTACCTCCTGCTGGAGTACCGGGGCGACGACAAGCTCTACGTCCCGAGCGATCAGATCGACGCCGTCCGCCACTACACCGGTGGCGACAGCCCCACGCTGTCGCGCCTGGGTGGCGGCGACTGGGCGAAGACCAAGGCGCGGGTGAAGTCCGAGGTCCAGGCCGTGGCCCAGGAGCTGGTGGTGCTGTACCAGAAGCGCCTGCACAGCCCCGGCCACGCGTTCCCGGAGGACACGCCGTGGCAGCGCGAGTTGGAGGACTCCTTCCCGTACCGGGAGACGCCCGACCAGCTCAAGGCCATCGAGGAGGTCAAGGCCGACATGGAGCTCGACCGCCCGATGGACCGGCTGGTCTGCGGCGATGTCGGCTTCGGCAAGACCGAGGTGGCGCTGCGGGCGGCCTTCAAGGCGGTGCAGGACGGCAAGCAGGTGGCGGTGCTGGTGCCGACGACGCTGCTCGCCACGCAGCACTTCCAGACCTTCAGCGACCGCTTCGCGGCGTTCCCGGTGCGGGTGGAGGTGCTCAGCCGGTTCCTCACCGCGGCGCAGGCCCGCGAGGTGGCCGAGGGGGTGCGCACCGGCGACGTCGACGTGGTGATCGGCACCCACCGGCTCCTGTCCCAGGACGTGCAGTTCAAGGAGCTCGGCCTGCTCGTGGTCGACGAGGAGCAGCGGTTCGGCGTGTCGCACAAGGAGCAGATCAAGCAGCTCGCCACCGACGTCGACGTCCTCACGCTGTCGGCCACGCCGATCCCTCGCACGCTCGAGCTCAGCCTCACCGGCATCCGCGACCTCACCCTCCTCAACACGCCGCCGGCCGAGCGCCAGCCGATCCTCACCTACGTCGGCGAGTACGACGACCGGGCCGTGGCCGAGGCGATCCGGCGCGAGCTGCTGCGGGAGGGCCAGGTGTTCTTCGTGCACAACCGCGTGCGCGACATCGAGGACTGCGCCCGCCACCTCCGCGAGCTGGTGCCCGAGGCTCGCGTCGCCGTCGCCCACGGGCAGATGGACGAGGGCACCCTCGAGAAGGTCGTCCTCGACTTCTGGGAGGGCGAGTTCGACGTGCTCGTCTGCACCACGATCATCGAGTCGGGCATCGACATGCCGACCGTGAACACGCTCGTCGTCGACCGGGCCGACCGCCTGGGACTGGGCCAGCTCCACCAGCTCCGTGGTCGCGTCGGCCGCTCGGGGCAGCGGGCCTACGCGTACCTGTTCCACCCCCGCGACGTCAGCCTCTCCGAGGAGGCCTACGAGCGCCTGAAGACGATCGGCGAGGCCACCGAGCTGGGCTCGGGCTTCCGGATCGCCATGCGCGACCTCGAGATCCGCGGCGCGGGCACGCTCCTCGGCACCGGTCAGAGCGGCCACATCGCGGCCGTGGGCTACGACCTCTACGTGTCGATGGTGCACGAGGCGGTGCAGGAGCTGAAGGGCGAACCGGTGAAGGAGCCGGCCGAGGTGAAGCTCGACCTCCCGCTCGACGCTCACCTGGAGGAGAGCTACGTCCCGAAGGAGGAGCTGCGGCTGGAGGCCTACCGGCGTCTGGCCGAGGTCACCTCCGACGCGGAGGTCGACGACATTCGGGCCGAGTGGGAGGACCGCTACGGCCCGGTGCCCGAGCCGGCGGCGAAGCTGCTCGACGTGGCCCGTCTGCGGGCCGAGGCCCACCGGCTCGGCGTGCGGGAGATCAACGTCACCAAGGGCCCGGCGTTCGGCGGTCCGGCGTGGACGGCGCGGGTGTCGCCGTTGAAGCTCAAGACCAGCCAGACGATCCGGCTCGCCCGCCTGTTCAAGGGTGCGGTCTACAAGGAGGACCAGGAGCTGGTGATCTTCCCGATCCCCAAGACCCCGGATCTGGCCGGCACCATCGTCGACCTCCTCCGCCAACTGGTGCCGCCGGCCGAGTGATCGGGCGGCCGACGGTCCTCAGCCGTCGCCGTCGATCATCTCGCGCAGCTCGTACCGCCACCGCTGGAGGTCGCCGAACACCGAGCCGAACGGCGGGCGGCGGTCGACCGACAGGTAGACCTCGTAGCGACCCACGACGTAGAGGAGCGCGTTCCGGTCGCCCATGCTGGCGATCTTGACCCCGCTCCAGTCGTCGAGCGGGAGGGTGGAGTTGGCCTCCATGCACAGATCGAGCAGGTGGGTGTGGGCCGCGTCGACGGCCTTCGCATGGTCGCGGAACCCCGACACGACGATGTCGATCGGTGGGTCGACGTCCTCGTTCCGCAGGTGGCTCGCCCCGTCGAAGCCGGCCATCTTCCACGCCCCGATGGCCTGGTCGTTGGCGTACACGTCCACGAGGCGGAGCACGCCCTCGAGGTCGTCGGCGCCGTAGTCGTCGCGGGTCGCGCCCTCCAGGAGCTCGGACCCCTCGTCGATCCAGTCCTCGGTCGGTTCCTCCGACTGCTCGAGGAAGGTGAACAGCGGCTGTTCCTGGGCCATCTCCAGGCAGTCGTGCCACGGCAGGCCGCCGTTGGTGATCGCCGAGCGGGCCTCGATGGCCGCGGTGACCGCGAAGAGCCGCTCGGTGCTGGTGCGGGGTTGCTCGAAGGTCCGGGGCACCGTCTGGTCGGTGGGATCGGTGGCAGCGGGGGCCGAGGACGAGCACGACGCGAGCACGACGGCGAACGCCAGCACCGCGGCACCGGGGACGCGCCGGCGGGAGGGTCGGGTTCGCACCTCCTGACGGTCGGCCCGGACGCGGAGTCCTTGAGTTCTTCGTCACCCCGCCGACCAATGATGTTGCCGTTGGTTTACATTGTTACGGTTTCTTGACGACCTCTCCCGGTTCGGCGCCAGCGACGGCGGCCGGACCGCATCCCCGGAAAGGACCGAACCCGTGCGCTCCCGCCGCAAGTTCGCGCTCTCCATCGCCCTCACCGCCGCGCTGGCCTCGACCCTGCTGCTGCCCGTGCGTCCCGCCGCCGCGCAGGCCGCCGGGACGACCCGCGCCATCTGCTTCCCCGTCGAGGGGTCGGTCAGCTACACCGACACGTGGGGTGCGCCCCGCAGCGGCGGCCGCACGCACCAGGGCACCGACCTGATGGGTTCCAAGATGCAGAAGCTGCTGTCGACCGTCGACGGCACCGTCGTGCGCCTCAGCTACCAGAACACCAGCATCTCGGGGAACTACGTCTACATCCGTGACGCCGACGGCTGGGTCTACGTCTACCTGCACATGAACAACGACCGGCCCGGCACCGACGACGGGCAGGCCTCCTACGACCAGGTGTTCGCCCCGGGCCTGGAGGTCGGCACCAAGGTCGCCGCCGGGGAGTTCATCGGGTACCTGGGCGACTCGGGCAACGCCGAGGACGCCGGCGCCCACCTCCACTTCGAGCTCCACCAGCCGAGCACCGCCACCTGGGGCACCGCGATCAACCCGTACCCGTCCGTCCGGGGCGCGTGGAAGTGCCCGACGCTCCCGGCCGGCACCGGCGAGGGCCTCACCACCGCCTGGCGCCCGTTCGCGACGCCGACGTCGTTCGTCCAGCGTCAGACCGCCGACTTCTTCGGCCGTGCGCCCCAGGGCACCGAGCTGGCCACCTACACCGGCATGTTCGACAACGGTTCCCAGGGGGCCGCCGTGATCGACCGGGTGATGCGCAACCCGCGGGTGTACGACACCCTCAACCCGATCGTGCGGATGTACGCGGCCTGGCTCGGCCGTCGACCCACCATGGCCGAGTTCGAGGTGGCACGGAACCTGGCCTGGTCGGGGGTGCCGGTCGACAAGGTCGCCAGCCGGATGCTGATCGACTCGGGGGCGAAGTCGCTCACCACCGAGGAGTTCGCCACCCAGCTCATCGAGAACGCCACCGGCCGCCCGATCACCTCCGCCGAGCTCGACTTCGTCGTGGCGCTCCGCCGGCAGGGCTACCTGATGTCGCAGCTCGTGGTCGCGGTGTCGGAGGCCGCGCAGTTCCGGTCCGACACGGCGCCGCTCGTCCGCCTGACCGTGACCTACGGGACGATGCGCGACCGCATGCCCGACGACAACACCACCGCCAAGTGGCTCGGCCGTACCAGCGCCGATCTGGCCCACGCCATCGTCACGTCGGACGAGTACCGCCGCCGGGTCAGCTGACCGCGGCTACCAGATCGAGACCCGCTCGTCCTCGGGCAGGTGCAGCTCGTCGTCGGTGTCGACGGCGAACGCCTCGTGGAAGGCGTCGATGTTGCGGACGATCTGGTTGCACCGGAACTCCGGTGGTGAGTGCGGGTCGATGGCCAGGAGTCGGACGACCTCGGCGTCGCGCGACTTCGAACGCCACGCCTGGGCCCACGCCCAGAAGAAGCGCTGATCGCCGGTGAGCTCGTCGACCACCGGTGGTTCGGCCCCGTCGAGCGACAGCTTGTAGGCCTGGTGGGCGATCTGGAGCCCGCCGAGGTCGCCGATGTTCTCGCCCACGGTGAACGCGCCGTTGACCTGGTGGCCGGGCGCCTGCGCCGGTTCGAGCTCGTCGTACTGCGCGATCAGCTTCGCCGTGCGTTCCTCGAACGCGGCCCGGTCGTCGTCGGTCCACCAGTCGGCGAGCGCCCCGGTGCCGTCGAAGCGAGAGCCCTGGTCGTCGAAGCCGTGACCGATCTCGTGGCCGATGACGGCGCCGATGGCGCCGTAGTTGACGGCGTCGTCGGCGGTGGGGTCGAAGAACGGGGGCTGGAGGATCGCGGCCGGGAACACGATCTCGTTCATGGTCGGGTTGTAGTAGGCGTTCACCGTCTGGGGGCTCATGAACCACTCGCCCCGGTCGACCGGGCCGCCGACCCGGCCGAGATGGCGGTCGACCTCGAACGACGCCGCCCGACGCAGGTTGCCGACGAGGTCGTCGGCCCGGATCTCCAGGCCCGAGTAGTCGCGCCACTCGTCGGGGTAGCCGATCTTCGGCGTGAACCTCGCCAGCTTCACCAGCGCCCGCTCCTTGGTGGCGTCGGTCATCCACGGCAGGTCGATGATGCTGCGCCGGTAGGCCTCGAGCAGGTTGTCGACCAGCGCCAGCATCTGCTCCTTCGCCTCGGCGGGGAAGTGGCGGGCCACGTAGAGCTTGCCGAGCGCCTCGCCGAGCGAGCCCTCGACCACCCCGACCGCGCGCTTCCAACGCGCCCGCAGTTCCTCGGCGCCGGTGAGCACGCGGCCGTAGAAGGCGAACTGCTCGTCGACGAACCGGCTGCTGAGCGCCGACGACGCGTCGTGGACCACCTGCCAGGTGAGCCACAGCTTCCAGTCGTCGAGCGGGACCTCGCGCAGCGCCGCGTCGAACCCTTCGAAGAAGTCGGGCTCGCGCACGATCGGGTGGTCGAGGATCGCCGGGTCGGCGTCGAGGCCCTCGAGCCAGACCGACCACGGGAAGGTGGGCACCAGCGCGTCGAGGCCGGCCCGGTCGACCGGGTTGTAGGTGCCGTTGGCGTCCCGGTCGCGCACGTTGTCCCAGTGGCCCTTCGCCAGGCGGGTCTCGAGCGCCATCACCCGGTCGGCCGCGGCCGCCGGATCGTCGACCCCGACGAGCGCGAGGGTGGCGGCCACGTGGTCGACGTAGGCGGCCCGGATCTCGGCGAACTGGTCCTCCCGGTAGAACGCCTCGTCGGGCAGGCCGAGCCCGTCCTGGGTGAGGTACAGCCCGTAGTGCTCCGGGTCCTTGGCGTCGGGGTAGACGGCGAGCGCGAACGCGCCGGGCCCACCGTCGCGCACCAGGCGGCCGAGCAGCCGGGCGAGGTCGTCGATCGACGCGACGGCATCGATCGCAGCCAGGTCGTCGCCGATGGGGGAGACGTCGAGCGCTTCGATGCGATCCTCGTCGAGGAAGCTGGCGTACAGGTCGCCGACCTGCTGGGCCTCGCTGCCCGGCTCGGAGGACCGGCTCCGCAGGTCGTCGAGCAGGTCGCGCACCCGCTCCTCGGACCGGTCCCGCAGGCGGTGGAACGTGCCGTCACTCGCCCGGTCGTCGGGGATGACGGCCCGCTCCAGCCAGGTGCCGTTGACGTGGCGGAACAGGTCGTCCTGCACGCGGACGTCGGGGTTGCGTTCGGTGAGGTCGATCCCGGAAGCCATGTTCGGGACCCTACCGGTCGGGTCCGACATCGAGGTCGGTACCCTCCACGCCATGCATCCCATGGGACCGCCGGCCGGCGGGCACAGCGCCTTCGCGGTGCGCGGCTCCTTCAGCAAGGACCGCAGCGTCAAGGAGCACCAGCTCGCGCCCGGCACGTTCCGTCGGATCCTCGGCTTCGCCCGCCCGTACCGCCGTCAGCTCGCGGCCTTCCTGGTGCTGGTGCTGGCCGACGCCGCGGTCGGCGCGTCGGTCCCGCTCGTCTACCGGGCGATCATCGACAAGGGCATCGTCGAGGGGCGCACGCAGTACGTCGTGGCGCTCGCCGTCCTCCTGGGCGGGCTCGCACTGGTGGCCACCGCCATCAGCCTCACCCAACGCTGGTTCTCGGCCCGCATCGGCGAGGGCCTCATCTACGACCTCCGCACCCAGGTGTTCGACCACGTCCAGCGGATGCCGATCGGGTTCTTCAGCCGGGCCCAGACCGGTGCACTCGTCACCCGGCTCAACGGCGACGTGCAGGGCGCCCAGCAGGCGTTCACCTCGGTGCTGTCGAACGTGGTCGGCAACCTGGCCGTGGTGGTGATGACGCTCGGGGCCATGTTCATCCTCTCGTGGCAGCTCACGCTCCTGGCGCTCGCGCTGCTCCCGCTGTTCCTCCTGCCAGCCCGTTGGGTGGGGCGCAAGCTCGCCGACCTGACCCGGCTCCGGTACCAGCTCAACGGCGAGATGGGCCAGATGATGACCGAGCGCTTCAACGTGTCGGGGGCGCTCGTGGTCAAGCTGTTCGGCCGGCCCGAGGACGAGTCGGCGACCTTCGGCGACCGGGCGGCCAAGGTGCGCGACACCGGGGTCACCCAGGCGCTCTACGGCATGTTCTTCATGTCGTCCCTCGCGCTGCTGGCCGGCCTCGCCACGGCCCTCGTCTACGGCCTCGGCGGCGTGTTCACCATCCGGGGCGAGCTGGCCATCGGCACCCTCGTCGCCCTCACCGCCTACCTGAACCGGTTGTACGGCCCGCTGACCGCGCTGTCGAACGTGCAGGTCGACGTGATGACCACGCTGGTGAGCTTCGAGCGGGTGCTGGAGGTGCTCGACCTCGAACCGACGATCGTCGACGCCGACGATCCCGTCCCGATCCCGGCCGGACCGGTGGCGGTCACCTTCGACGACGTGTCGTTCCGCTACCCCACCGCCGCGGAGGTGTCGCTGGCCTCGCTGGAGGGCGTCGCCGTGCTCGACAACACCGAGGGCGGCGAGGTGCTGCACGGCATCGACCTCGACGTCCAGCCCGGCCACACCCTCGCGCTCGTCGGTCCGTCGGGCGCCGGGAAGTCGACCATCGCCGGGCTCGTGTCGCGCCTCTACGACCCGACCGGCGGCGCCGTGCGGGTCGGTGGGGTCGACCTGCGCGACACCACGCTCGCCGCGGTGAGCGCCACCGTCGGTGTCGTGTCGCAGGACGTCCACCTCTTCCACGAGCCGCTGGCGGTCAACCTCCGCTACGCCAAGCCCGACGCCACCGACGCCGAGCTCGAGGCGGCGCTGCGCGAGGCCCAGGTGTGGGACGTGGTCGAGCGCCTGCCCGACGGCCTGGCCACCGTGGTCGGCGACCGCGGCCACCGCCTGAGCGGCGGCGAGAAGCAGCGGATCGCCATCGCCCGCCTGCTGCTCAAGGACCCGGGCGTCGTGGTGCTCGACGAGGCCACCGCCCACCTCGACGCCGCGTCGGAGGAGAAGGTCCAGGCCGCGCTCCAGCGGGTGCTCGAGGGCCGCACCTCGATCGTGATCGCCCACCGCCTGTCGACCATCCGCGACGCGGACGAGATCGCGGTGATCGCCGGCGGCGAGGTCGTCGAGCGCGGCACCCACGAGCAGCTGGTGGCCGCCGACGGGCTCTACGCCGAACTGAACCGCACCCAGTTCGCCGGCGCCTCACCGGGCTTCGCGGAGGACGTCGACGTCGATGTCGACCCGGAGGCCCTGGGCGCCCTGACCCTCATCGTCGAAGGCGCCGACCAACCGACCTGAGCGAGCCGATCGCCGGCCGGTCAGAGGTCGAGGGCGGCCCAGTAGGTGCCGTCGAGCATCGCCCGGATGGTCGGGGCGTGCATCACGAGCTCGACCTTGTCGGCGACCGGTTCGCGCTCGCCGAAGGCGATCATCCGCTCACCGACGCGGCGCATGATCACGCCGTGGCGGATCGCCGCGTAGGCCATCGACCAGCGAAGGTCGCCCACGGGCCGCCCCGAGACCTCCTCGTACAGCTCGGCGACGCGGGTGGGCCGCAGCAGGTCGGGCAACCCTGGTTCGCCGAGGTCGGTGGTGAGGTCCTGGAAGAAGAGGTGCAGGTACGCCATCCAACCGAGGTCGATCTCGGGCGGGGCGATCCCGGCCATCTCCCAGTCGAGGACGCCGGCCACGTCGAACCCGTCGAAGATCATGTTGCCGATGCGGGCGTCGCCCCACGACAGTCGGGCGTCGCCGGCGTCGGTCGGCAGGTTGGCGGCCAGCCAGTCGAACGCCTCGTCGAGCAGCGGGACCGGCTCGTCGCCATCGACCCACTCCTTGTAGGCGACCCAGTGGGCCAGGTGGCGTTCGATCGCGGTCCCGCCGGGCCGGTCGTACTCGAGGAACCCGAGGTCGTGGGTGGCGGGCGTCAGGTCGTGGATCGCGGCGAGGGCGGTCACCGCGGAGCGCTCCAGGCGACGGTGCTCGTCCGGGTCCGCGGTCAGCATCCAGCCGTCGCCGGGGAACGTGTAGGGCAGGACGTCGGGCGGCACCCGACCGTCGACCCGGTCCATGAGGAAGAAGGCCCCGCCGAGCACCGACGGGTCGTCCTCGGCGAACACCGGCGCCGGCACCGGCGCGGTCGTCTGGTCCGACACCAGGGCCATCACCCGGCGCTGCATCTCCAGGTCGTAGCTGGGGAAGACGGGCACGTCGTCGGCCTGCGGCGCCACCCGGGCCACGAACGGCCGGTCCGCCCCGTCCCACCGGACGGTGAACAGGACGGTGTCGGACGACATGCCGTTGCCGTCGGGCTTGTGGACCTCGACGAGGGCGACGTCGTCGGGGGCGTCGGGTCGGTCGCGGAGCCATGCGGTGAGCGCGGCGCCGATGGCGTCGGGATCGCGTTGGCTGGAGGTCGGCTCGATCGTTTCGATGGAACCGGTTCTAGTCGTCGTCGCTCGGAGCTGCCGGGCGGTGGGCCAGGACCGGACCGTGCACCGCCAGATCGACCCGGTCGCCGAGTCGGGCACCCGTCGTCGACGACCACCGGGCGGTCACGGTCGCGCCGGCGTCGAGGGCCAGTTCGACGAGCGTGTCGGGGCCCTGGAACCGGGTGCCGACGACGACGGCCGGGACGGTCGGATCCTCGCCCGGCTCATCGGGTCGGAGCTGCTCGGGCCGGACGAACAGCATCACCTCGGGCCCGTCGTGGTGGGCGAACCCGTCGGCCAGTTCGACGTCGCCCAACGGTCCGGTCGCCGTCCGGTCGCCGGTCCGGCGGCCCGGTACCCGCACGGCGTCGCCGAGGAAGGTGCCGACCCAGCCGTCGACGGGCCGCCGGTAGAGCTCGTCGGGCGCCCCGACCTGCACGACCCGTCCGTCGCGCACCACCGCGACCCGGTCGGCCATCGTCAGGGCCTCGACCTGGTCGTGGGTCACGAGCATCGCCGTCATGCCGGCGTCGCGGAGGAGCTGGGCGACCTCGGCCCGCAGCGACGCCCGGAGCCCGGTGTCGAGCGCGCTGAACGGCTCGTCGAGCAGGACCACCGACGGCTCCGGGGCGAGCGCCCGCGCGAGGGCGACCCGCTGCTGCTGGCCGCCGGAGAGCTGGTCGGGTCGACGGCTGCCGGCGCCGGCCAGACCGACCAGGGCGAGCAGGTCGTCGACGCGGCGGGCCCGGTCCGGGCGGGGCCGCCGGTGCAGCCCGAAGGCGACGTTGCCGGCCACGTCGAGGTGGGGGAACAGCGCGCCCTGCTGCGGGACCAGCCCGACGCCGCGCCGGTGGGGCGCGACATGGTGGCCCGGACCCTCGACCAGCTCGTCGCCGATGCGGATCGTGCCGGCGTCGGGCCGGTCGAGACCGGCGACCAGACGCAACAGCGTGGTCTTGCCGCACCCCGAGGGCCCGAGCACCGCGACCAACGACCCGGCGGCGACGTCGAGGTCGATGCCGTCCAGCGCGGTCGTGGGTGGTCGCCCGGGGAACCGCCGGTGCAGGCCCTCCACCGCGATCGGCCTCATCGGCCTGCCGCCCCCTCGGTCCGACGGCGGTCGCCGACGGCGAGCAGCAGCGCGGTGGGAACGGCGGCGAGGGCCACGATGGCGACGCCGTAGGGCGCGGCCGCGGCGTAGGACTGGGCCTGGAGGTGGCCCCACAGGCCGGTGGCCAACGAGTCCCACCCGGTCGGTCGCAGGAACAGGGTGGCCGGTAGCTCCTTCATCGCCGCCAGCGCGACCAGGGCGGCCCCGGCCGCGACCCCGGGCAGGATCAGACGCAGCGTCACGGACCGCCACGCGCCGAAGGCCGTGCGACCCAGCGTCCGGGCCACCGCTTCGAGGACCGGGGGCACCTGGGCGACCGAGGCCTGCACGGCGCCGAGGCCGAGCGACAGGAAGAGCACGACGTACCCGAACACCAGGAGGGGCAGCTCCTGGTACCAGGGCCGGGCGAAGCGCACCCCGAAGAAGACGAGCCCCAGCCCGACGACGACGCCGGGAAGGGCGTGGCCGAGGTAGGCCGCTCGTTCCGCGGCGCCGGCCCACCGGCCGGGGTGGCGGACGGTGAGGAAGGCGACGGGGACGGCGAGGACCATGACCGCGGCCGCGGCCACGACCCCGACGAGCAGTGAGTTCTGGGCCGCGGCCCACAGCTCGGCGGGGTCGGCCTGCGACGAGCCCCGGACCGACCAGCGGCGCAACCCCCATGCCGGCACCCCGAGCGCGAGCGTGAGCACCCCGACGGGGAGCAGCAGCGCCGGCCACCGCCAGCGGCCGAGCGCGTGGACGGGCTGGGGGCGGATCGGCGCCGCGCCGGCGGCCACCGGGCCGCGGCGCCGCCGGAGCCGACCCTCGACCACGAGCACGGCCAGCGTGAGCGCAGCCAGGACGCAGGCCAGCACCGCGGCGGGGGTGCGGTCGAACGACGCCTGGTAGGAGCGGTAGATGGCGTGCGTGAGCACCTCGTAGCGCATGGTCGCCACCGCGCCGTAGTCGCTCAGCACGTAGAGCCCGACGAGCAGGCCGCCACCGGTGGCGGCCGGGCGGAGCTGGGGGAGCACGACCCGGCGGAACACCGCCCAGCGGCCGAGGCCGAGCGTGCGGGCCGCGTCCTCGAGGGCCGGGTCGCACCGACGCAGCGCGCCGAGCACCGGGAGGTACACGTACGGGTAGGACAACGTGACGAGCACGACGAACGATCCCCGGAACCCGGCCGAGTCCGGCCACAGGGTGATCCAGCTGAAGGCGGCCACGTAGGAGGGGAGTGCGAGCGGGAGCCCGAGGGCCACCCGCAGGAACCGCCGGCCGGCCACGTCGGTCCTGGTGACGAGCCAGGCCGACCCGATGCCGATCACCAGGCACGCCGCGGTGACGGCGACCGCGAGCTCGACGGATCGGACGACCAGCTCGGCGGTGCGGTCGCGCACCAGCAGGTCGACGAAGGTGGACGACCCCCGGTCGGTGGCCCGGACCACCAGGTACACGAGGGGCACCGCGGCGACGGCGACGGCGACGGCCGCCGCGAGCCGGAGCAGCAGCGGCGGACGGGGACTCAGCTGATCAGCCCGACGTCGACGAGCAGCGCCTGGGTCTCCTCGAGCGAGTCGAGGTCGGTGAGGTCGAGGTCGGGTCCGCTCAGCTCGGTCAGCGGCGGCAGCCCCGGCGGGTCGTCGACGCCGTCGACCACCGGGTACTCCCAGGTCTCGCGCACGAAGGTCTCCTGGCCCTCGACCGACAGGAGGTGGTCGACGAGGGCGAGGGCGTCGGCGTCGTCGCCGTTGCCGGCGGTGACGCCGATCGCGGTGGCGTTGACCAGGCCGCCGGGATCGTCGCCGGTGGGGAAGACGAGTCGGGCGACGAGCTGGTCGCGGTTCTCGTGGCGGGCCCAGTAGTAGTGGTTGATGAGCCCGACGGCGATGGTGCCGTCGTTCACGGCCTCGAGGACCTCGCCGTTCTTCTCGAACGAGGCGTCGGCGTCGTTGGCCAGCACGTCGACCAGCCAGCGTCGGGCCGCGTCCTCGCCCTCGGCGACGCGGAAGGCGGTGACGAAGGCCTGGAAGCCGGCGTTGCCGGGCACGATGGCGACCTCGCCCCGGTAGGCCTCGTCGGTCAGGTCGGTGACCTCGTCGGGCACCGGGACACCGAGCTCGGCGAGCCGGTCGGGGTTGTAGACGATCACCCGGGCCCGGGCGGTGACGCCGACCCACTCGGTGCCGCTCGCCGGTCGGAAGCGGGTGTCGGCCAGGGCCACCGTCTCGGCGGGCAGGTCGTCGAGGAGGTCGGCCTTGGCCAGCGCGCCGACCGCTCCGACCTCCTGGGAGTAGAAGACGTCGGCCGGGGTGCGGTCGCCCTCCTCGAGGATCTGGGCGGCGAGCTCGGCCGACCCCGCGTAGCGGACCTCGACCTCGATGCCGGTCTGCTCGGTGAACCGCTCGATGATCGGGGCGAGGAGCTCCTCGTCGCGCCCGGAGTAGAGCACGATCGATCGGTCGTCGTCCCCGCTCCCGTCGCGCCGGTCGTCGTCCCCGCAGGCGACGAGCGCCGCGGTGATGCCGAGCAGGAGGACCGCCAGACGGGTCGTGCGCAAGGTGTGGCCTTCTTCCATCGTTCTGATCGGTGGTTGGACCGGGTGGAGTCAAGCACACCTTCCATCCACCCACAACCGACCTTGTCCCCAGGGGGCTGATGCCCGGTGAGGAGCCGGCCGGGTCGACCACGTAGCATCCTGTCCTCGTGGACCCCCGAACCTCGCCGTCGCGTCGCACCGCCCTGGTCGGCCTCGCCGTCCTCATGCTGCTGGGTGTGAGCGCCTGCCGCCGCAACGGCCCGGTGGGGCCGTCGCCGGTGGCCACGGTCGACGGCCACGAGATCACCCGCAGCGACCTGACCGAGGTCAGCGATGCACTCGCGGCGTTCGTGGCCGCGCAGGCCGCGACCCAGGGGGGCGGCGTCGACGACCCGACCGTCGAGCAGACCCTGGTCCGGTTCCAGGGCGAGAACGAGTACACCGTCGGCACGTCGGCCACCGCCGGGGCCCTCACCTCCCTGGTCCACGTGCAGCTGCTCGATTCGATGCTCGCCGCGGCCGGCGAGACGGTGACCGCGGCCGACCGCGACACGGCCCAGACCCAGGTCGACTCCCAGCTCCAGCAGTACGGGGTCACCACCACGCCGGCGATCCAGCCGTTCGTCGACTTGCAGGTGGAGCTGAGCGCCCGCTACAACGCGCTGCAGCGGGCCCACTCCGACCCCGACGCCTACGAGGCGCAGCTCCAACAGGTCTTCCAGGCCAACGAGCAGCTGTTCCGCGAGGTGTGCATCCAGCAGATCGTCACCGCGGACGAGGCGACCGCCAGGACCGCGGCGCAACGGGTCGATGCCGGCGAGGACTTCGTGGCGGTGGCCCAGGAGCTGTCCGCGGAGCCCTCGCTCGCCGCCGATGGCAACGAGCAGAGCTGCGTGACCCGATCCACGTTGTCCGGCGTGTTCCCCGACGAGGCGCTCACCGTGACCGTCGGTGACGTCATCGGCCCGGCCGACGGCAGCGGTTCGTGGTTGCTGGTGAGGGTCTGGGACGAGCGACCAGCGTCCTACGAGGACGCGCGAGCGCAGATCGCCGGGCAGGTGCCCGACCCGTCGATCGCTGCCGCCCAGGACGCGCTGGCCGCGGCGTACGCGACCGCCGAGGTCGACATCGATCCCCGCTTCGGCACGTGGGTCCCCGCCGAGGGGCAGGTGGTCGCCCCGACCGACCCGCTCGCCGCCCCGGCCGACGACGTCACCGGCGGGACCGCTCCCTGACGTGACGCCGGACCGGCCGACGATCGTCGTCGTGGGCCTCGGCCCCGGCGACCCCGACCTGGTCACCGCGGGCACGCTGGCGGCGATCGAGGCCACCCCGGTCCGCTTCCTGCGCACCGAGCGTCACCCGTCGGCGGGCCTCGTGGTCGGGGCGACGACGTTCGATCACCACTACGACGACGCCGACACCTTCGACCAGGTGTACCGGCGCATCGTCGCCGACCTGGTGGCGGCTGCGAGCGAGCACGGGCGGGTGCTCTACGCCGTGCCCGGGTCGCCCCGGGTGCTGGAGCGCACCGTCGACCTGCTGGTGGCCGAGGGCGAGCGGGGGACCATGGTCGTCGAGGTGCTGCCGGCGCTGTCGTTCGTCGACCTGGCCTGGGTCCGCCTGGGGATCGACCCGTTCGAGGACGGGGTGCGCCTCGTGGACGGTCACCGGTTCGCGGTGGCGGCCGCGGGGGAGCGGGGTCCGTTGCTCGTCGCGCACTGCCACAACCGGCGGGTGCTGTCCGACATCAAGCTCGCCGTGGAGGAGCCGCCGACCGAGCCGGTCGTGGTGCTCCAGCGGCTGGGGCTGCCCGACGAGGCGGTGTCGACGGTGGCCTGGGCCGACCTCGACCGCGACGTGGAGCCCGACCACCTGACCGCGCTGTACGTCCCGCAGCTGGCGGCGCCGGTGGCCGGCGAGGTGCAGGCGTTCGTCGAGCTGGTGGCCACCCTGCGGGCCGAGTGCCCGTGGGACGCCGAGCAGACCCACGCCACGCTGGCCCGCCACCTGGTGGAAGAGACCTACGAGGTGCTCGACGCGCTCGACGCGGTGGGCGAGGGCGGCCCCGACACCGACCCGGATGCGTACGCCGACCTGGAGGAGGAGCTGGGCGACCTGCTCTTCCAGATCGTCTTCCACACCACGCTCGCCACCGAGGCCGGCGCGTTCGGGCTGGCGGAAGTGGCGCGGGGCGTGCACGACAAGCTCCGCTTCCGCCACCCGCACGTGTTCCCCCGGGAGGGCGTGCTGGGCGATGCCACCGTCGACGGCGCCGAGGACGTCGCCGCCAACTGGGAGCAGATCAAGCAGGAGGAGAAGGGGAGGGCGTCGGTGTTCGACGGCATCCCCTCCGGCCTCCCGGCGCTCGCGTACGCGGCGAAGGTCCAGAAGAAGGCCGAGTCGCTCGGCGTGACGCCCGCCGGGCCGACCCCGACGGCCGACCTCACCGAGGACGAGCTCGGCGACCTCCTGCTCGCGATCGTGACCCGCGCCCGGGCCGCCGACCTCGACGCCGAATCCGTCCTCCGCCGGGCCGCCAACGCCCTCCGCGACCACGCCCGCACCCTGGAACCCTGACCCCACCGTGACCCACCCCGACCGACCACCCGAGTACGGTCTTCACACCAGCAACAGGAGCAACAAGGCCCCATGAGCATCATCGAGCACGTCGTCGCCCGCGAGATCCTGGACTCCCGCGGCAACCCGACCGTCGAGGTCGAGGTCCTGCTCGACTCCGGCGCCGTCGGCCGCGCCGCGGTCCCCTCCGGTGCGTCCACCGGCCAGTTCGAGGCCGTCGAGCTGCGCGACGGCGGCGACCGCTACGGCGGCAAGGGCGTCGCCACCGCGGTCGGCTTCGTCAACAGCGAGGTCCGGGAGCTGCTCGAGGGCGCCGAGGCGCTCGACCAGCGGGGCATCGACCAGGCGCTCATCGACGTCGACGGCACGCCCAACAAGGCCCGCCTGGGCGCCAACGCCATCCTGGGCGTGTCGCTCGCCGTGGCCAAGGCGACCGCCACCGAGCTGGAGATCCCGCTGTGGCGCTACGTCGGCGGCGTCAACGCCCACGTGCTGCCCGTGCCGATGATGAACGTCCTCAACGGCGGCGCCCACGCCGACAACAACGTCGACTTCCAGGAGTTCATGGTCATGCCGGTCGGCGCGTCCAGCTTCTCCGAGGCGCTGCGCTGGGGCACCGAGACCTACCACGTGCTGAAGAAGCTGCTGCACGACAAGGGCCTGTCCACCGCGGTCGGCGACGAGGGCGGCTTCGCCCCGAACCTGGCCAACAACACCGAGCCGGTCGAGCTCCTGATCGAGGCCATCGAGAAGGCGGGCTTCACCCCCGGCTCCGACATCGCGATCGCCCTCGACCCGGCCACCAGCGAGGTCTACCGGGACGGCGCCTACGTCCTGGAGGGCGAGGGCCGCACGCTCAGCGGCGAGGAGCTGGCCGACTACTGGGCCGACCTGTGCGACCGCTTCCCGATCGTGTCGATCGAGGACGGCATGGCCGAGGAGGACTGGGACGGTTGGAAGGCGCTCACCGATCGCATCGGCGGCAAGGTGCAGTTGGTGGGTGACGACCTCTTCGTCACCAACTCCGAGCGCCTGGCCCGGGGCATCGCCAGCGGCACCGCCAACTCGATCCTCGTCAAGGTCAACCAGATCGGCTCGCTGACCGAGACCCTCGACGCCGTCGGCCTGGCCATCCGTTCGGGATACACCGCGGTCATGTCGCACCGCTCGGGCGAGACCGAGGACGCCACCATCGCCGACCTGGCCGTGGCCACGAACTGCGGCCAGATCAAGACCGGCGCCCCGGCCCGCAGCGACCGCGTGGCCAAGTACAACCAGCTGCTGCGCATCGAGGAGCAGTTGGGCGACTCGGCCGAGTTCCTCGGCATCGCCGCGCTCGCCCGGGGTTCGGCCGGCTGATGTCCAAGCGCGACGACCGCGAGCGCGAGCAGCGCCGACGCCAGCGCCGCCTGCGGCGCATCGGCCTCGTCGCGGCCGCCCTCGTGCTCGTCGTCGGCGCCGTCGTCGTCGCCGGGTCGCCGTGGCGGAGCGTCCGCGCCCAGCAGGCCGAGGCGGCCGCGGCCGACGCCGAGCTCGCGGCGTTGAAGGCCGAGCAGGCCGAGGTCGAGCGCGAGTACCAGCTGGCCACCACCGACGCGGAGATCGAGCGCCAGGCCCGCGAGGCCGGCATGGTCAAGCCCGGCGAGGAGGCGTTCTCCACGGTGCCGGTGCCCGTCGACCCGGCCGGGCTGCCGCCGGTGTGGCCGTTCACGGGCGTCGAGCAGGCGCTCGGCGCGGGTTGACGACGTCTCCCGACGAGCGCCCGTCGTCGGTGCGCACCGTCGACGACGAGCCCTCCGACGACGACCGGGCCGCGGTCGAGGAGCTGCTCGGTCGCACGCCCACCGGTCGGTACCGGATCGTCGTGCGCCACGTCGCCGACGGGTCGCCCGTGGTGATCCGCAATCACCCGCTGCTCGACGACGGCCGTCCCATGCCGACCCGCTACTGGCTGCTCGGCGAGCCCGAGCGGACCATGGTGAGCCGGCTCGAGAGCCGGGGCGGGGTCCACCGCGTCGAGGACGAGATCGGCCTCGACGTGATCGCCGCGGCCCATGACCGCTACGCCGCCGAGCGTGACGCCGATCTGCCCGCCGACTGGACCGGCCCCCGGCCCACCGCGGGGGTCGGGGGCACCCGGGTCGGCGTGAAGTGCCTGCACGCCCACTACGCCTGGTGGCTGGCCGGGGGCGACGACCCGGTCGGTCGGTGGGTCGCCGAGCGCCTCGCCGAGGGCGCGGGCGACCGCGACGACCGGGCGGTCGGGCCCCGGCACGACCGGTAAACGGAGCGTATACTCCGCTTTTCGTCGAAGGGGGAGGCCGACAATGGGGATCGGAGCGCACGTGGCGAGCAGGACCATCCGGAGGCTGTCGGTCCTCGCGGTCGCACTCGTCGGGGTCGCCGGCGTCACGGCGTGCGAACCGCTGCCCCCGCCCGAACCGGGCTCGGTGCTGGTCGGCTGCGGCCAGGCCGGGAGCCGGGTCACGCTCACCGCGTCGTCGCACCTCGACCCGGCCTGCGTCTACGCCGGCTTCGACATCCGCACCTCCGGCGTCACGCTCGACTGCCAGGGTGCGGTCGTCCGCAGCGCGCCGGGCGCCGGGGGCCGGGGGATCCTGGTCGAGAGCCCGGCGGGCGTGATGCTCACCGACGTCACGATCCGCAACTGCAAGGTCGAGGGCTTCCTCAACAGCATCAAGTTCACCCGTGACGGCTTCCGCACCCTGGCCCAGGGCGAGGAGTACGAGCACACGACGCAGCGGATGCTCGTGGAGAAGACCACCGTCTCCGGTTCGCGGGGCGTCGGCATCTACGTCGACGGCTACGTGTCGGACACGACGATCCAGGACACGACCATCAAGAACGCCGGCGGATCCGGCATCTACCTCGAGACCGGGTCCCGCCGGTCGAACGTGCTGCGCAACAACTTCCTCGACAACGGCTTCATCGAGAACGGGCCGAACGGGCAGGCGTACACCTTCAACGGCCTCTCCCTGTGGTTCTGGGGCATCGGTCGTGAGGGGCTGTCGATCGACGGCTCCTACGAGAACGTCGTCGAGGACAACGTCTTCCTCGGCAACTCCGCCGGCGGCATCTTCATGTACAAGAACTGCGGCGAGTACCCCGATCGTGACCGCTACTTCGAGCGCCGGTACCCGTCGAACGACAACCGCATCGCCCGCAACACGTTCATCGGCGGCACCAACGGCGTCTGGGTCGGCTCGCGCATGGGGGAGAACACCCTCCCGATGGAGTGCACCGACCCGGCCTACGTCGACGAGCCCGGCAAGCGCGTCGTGCTCGACTACGCGGCCGACAACGAGATCGTCGACAACACGTTCCACGAGGTGACCCACGGCATCCGGGTCGAGGACGACGGCAACCGCATCGAGCGCAACCACTTCGTCGGCACCGGCCCGACCCACCACGCCATCATCGTCGGCACCCCGTACCGCTCGACGATCCTCGACCACCCGGTCACCGGCACGGTCGTCGCCGACAACGTCTCGGACATCACCGGCAACCCCTACCCGTACCGGTGGGTGACCGAGGAGGCCGACACGACCTTCACCGGCAACACCGCGCTCGGACAGCCCGTGGGGTGGTGCCAGGCACCGGAGCCCCCGCGGTCCATCTTCGTGATGGCCATCGCGATCGCCGTCGCCGGCCCCGGGGGCACCCCGCCGGCGACGACGCCCGACCTCACCCAGCCGGCCCAGCCGGCGCTCCCGGACTGCCCGGCGGGCACCTGACCCGGGTCCGCGCCGGCCGGGTTGGGGCGATCCGCGCCCGCGCGGGAGGATGCGGCATGGCCGAGCGCGTCGCCTCCATCGACATCGGGACCAACTCGACCCGGCTCCTCGTGGCCGAGGCCGACGAGACCGGTGGTCTCCGAACCGTCGAGCGGCTCATGCGCATCACCCGCCTCGGCCAGGGCGTCGACGGCGACCGCCGCCTCGCGGCCGATGCCGTCGAGCGGACCGTCGCCGTGCTCCGCGAGTACCGGGAGGTCATGGACGGCCTCGACGTGCCGGCCGGCCGTGTCCGCACGACCGCCACCTCGGCCGCCCGTGACGCCGCGAACCGCGACGAGTTCTTCGACGCGGCCGAGGACGCGGTGGGGGTGCGGCCCGAGCTGCTCAGCGGCGACGAGGAGGCCCGCCTGTCGTTCCTCGGCGCCACCGCCGACCTCGACCCGGCCGACGGACCGTTCCTCGTGTTCGATCTGGGCGGCGGGTCGACCGAGTTCGTCTACGGCACGACCGGCCCCGACGGCGAGGTGGTCTCGGCGCTCTCGCTCGACGTCGGCTGCGTGCGGGTGACCGAGCGGTTCTTCTCGACCGACCCGCCGGCGCCGGAGGACCTCAGCGCGGCGATCAGCTACGCCGACGCCTGGCTCGACGACGTCCTGCGGGAGATGCCCGAGCACGCCGACGCGAAGACCGTGGTCGGGCTGGCCGGGACGGTGTCGACGGTCGCCGCGGTCGAGCTCGGCCTCGCGACCTACGACCGCGACGCGATCCACCACTTCGTGCTCACCAAGGAGGCGGCCGAGGACGTGTTCCGCACGCTCGCCACCGAGGCCCGGGCCGACCGGATCCACAACCCCGGGCTGGAGGAGGCCCGCGCCGACGTCATCGTCGGCGGCTGCTGCGTGCTCGTCGCCGTCTACCGGCGGCTGGCCCTGGACGAGATCCTGGTCAGCGAGGCCGACATCCTCGACGGCCTGGCGCGGTCGATCCTCGACCGCCACGCGTAAGGTGCCGGCGATGACCGCGCCGATCTGGGAACCCGACCCCGCGACGGCGGCTGGGACCAACGTGGGGCGGTTCCAGTCGCAGCACGGGCTGGCGAGCTTCGACGACCTCCTGGCCCGGTCGATCGACGACCCGGCGTGGTTCTGGGGTGCGGTGGTCGACTTCCTCGGCCTCCCGTTCACCGAGCCCTACGACCAGGTGCTCGACACCAGCGACGGGATCCCGTGGGCCCGTTGGTTCACGGGCGGGCGGACCAACCTGGCCACCATGTGCGTCGACCGGTGGGTCGATGCGACGCCCGACGCCGAGGCGGTGCGCTGGGAGGGCGAGGACGGCGAGGTCCGGGTGCTGACCTACGCGGACCTCGGTCGCCACGTCGACGCGCTCGCCACGCTCCTGCGGGAGCGGGGGATCGGGGAGGGCGACGCGGTCGGGATCTTCCTGCCGATGCTCCCCGAGACCGTGGTGGCCGCGATGGCGGTGGCGAAGCTCGGCGCGGTCTTCCTGCCCATCTTCTCCGGGTACGGCGCCGACGCGATCTCGGTCCGGCTGGAGGACGCCGGCGCCCGTGCGCTGATCTGCGCGGACGGCTTCCTGCGGCGGGGCAAGCCGGTGCCGATGCTGGCCACGGCGCTCGAGGCCGTCGCCGAGGTGCCGAGCGTCGAGACGCTGGTGGTCGTGCCCCGCCTCGGCCCGGTGGCCGAGACCGAAGCGATCGTGGCCTTCCCGGGCCCGCGCGACCCGGCCGAACCTCCGGTCCCCACGGTCGCGGTCGACAGCGAGCACCCGCTGTTCATCGCCTACACCTCCGGCACCACCGGCAGGCCGAAGGGCTCGGTCCACGTCCACGGCGGGTTCACGGTGAAGATCGCCGAGGAGGTCGCCTTCCAGTTCGACGTCGGTCCCGGCGACCGCCTGTTCTGGTTCGCCGACTTCGGCTGGATCATGGGCCCGTGGGAGATCGTCGGCGCCCTCGCCAACGGGGCCACGGTCTGCCTCTACGAGGGCGCGCCCGACTTCCCCGAGGTCGATCGCCTGTGGGCCTACCTGGAGCGGCACGGGGTCACCGTGCTCGGCATCAGCCCCACCCTGATCCGTTCGATGCTGACCCACGGCGACGAGCCGGTCCGGCGCCACGACCTCTCCGCGCTGCGCATCCTCGGGTCGACCGGCGAGCCCTGGAACGAGACGCCGTACCGGTGGTTCTCCGAGGTGGTCGGCGGTGGCCGCTGCCCGATCATCAACATCTCCGGGGGCACCGAGGTGGGCGCCTGCTTCCTGTCGCCCCACCCCGTGCAACCGCTCGCGCCGATGACCCTCGGCGGGCCGGCGCTCGGCATGGCCGTCGACGTGTTCGACGACGACGGGAAGCCGGTACGGGGCGAGGTCGGCGAACTGGTGTGCACCAAGCCGTGGCCGGGCATGACCCGCGGGCTGTGGCAGGCGTCCGACCGCTACCTCGACACGTACTGGAGCCGCTGGCCCGACGTGTGGGTGCACGGCGACTGGGCGCTGGTCGACGACGGCCAGTGGTACCTGCGGGGTCGCAGCGACGACACCATCAAGGTCGCCGGCAAGCGCCTGGGCCCGGCGGAGGTCGAGTCGGCCCTCGTCACCCATCCGGCGGTGGCCGAGGCGGCGGCGATCGGTGTGCCCCACGAGGTCAAGGGCGAGGCGCTGTGGTGCTACGTCGTGCTGGCCCCCGGCACCGCCGAGTCCGAGGAGCTCCGGGCCGAGCTGGTCGACGTGGTCACGAGCGCGCTGGGCAAGTCGTTCCGTCCGAGCGGGCTGCGGTTCGTCGACGCCCTGCCGAAGACCCGGTCGGCCAAGGTCGTGCGGCGCGCGATCCGCGCCATCGCCACCGACCGCGACGCCGGTGACCTCTCGTCGCTGGAGGACCCGGCCGCGCTCGACGCGGTCCGGGCGGCGCGGTGATCCGGCGCGACCGCGACGTCGAGGCCGACCGCAGCCAGACCCTCTTCGGCGGCCGGCTCATGCTGCGTCCGCTGGCGCTGGCCGACTTCCCGGCCTGGCGCGAGGTCCGCACCCGGTGCGAGGAGTGGCTCACGAAGTGGGAGCCGGCCCGTCTGCCCAACCAGCCCGACGTCACCCGCGACCGCGACGCCTTCGCCGTGCGGTGCAGCGCCCGCCAGCGCGACCGTCGTCTGGGCACCGGCTACGGCTACGGGATCTTCGTCGACGGTGACCTGCGCGGCGAGATCAACCTGTCGTCGATCCAGCGGGGCCCGTTCCAGAACGGCTACGTCGGCTACTGGATCGACGAGGCGGTGGCCGGCCGCGGCTACATGCCGGAGGCGGTGGTGGTCCTGGCCCGGTTCGCCTTCGAGGAGCTGCACCTCCATCGCATCCAGATCTCGATCATCCCCCGCAACCGGGCCAGTCGTCGCGTCGTCGAGAAGCTCGGCATCCGGGAGGAGGGCACCGCGCTGCGGTACCTGGAGATCAACGGCGTGTGGGAGGACCACGTCCGCTACGCCATGACCTACGAGGACTGGGTCGAGCGGCGCGACGAGCTCGAGCGGGAGTGGCTCACCCCCCGCTGACCAGGCGTTTCTCGGATCTGCACCACCTCTGCGCCTGCTCCCAGGGTGTTCACAGGTCCGATCTGCACCATTCGATCCAACGAGGTCCGCCACCCGGTGGGCCCATGTGTCGAAGGAGCACACGAGATGTCCGACGAACCCCTGATCGACGAACCCCCGGTCGAAGAGCACAAGGGGACCGGCTGGAAGGGTTGGGTCGCCGCCGGCGTGGTGACCGCCCTCGTGGTCGGCGGCGGAGTCGCGGCCTTCGGCCGTGACTCCGGCTCCTCCGGCACGACCACCACCGCGGCCGCGGCGTCGACCGACGCCTCCACCAACGGCTCCACCAACGGTTCGACCAACGGTTCGACCAACGGCTCCACCAACGGTGACAGCGGCCCGGGCGGCGCCGGCATGCCGATGGGCGGCCGGGGCACGTCCGGCACGATCGCCTCGATCGACGGCTCGACCCTCACCGTCACCTCCTCCCAGGACGACAGCACGGTCACCGTGGAGACCACCGACGACACCGTCGTCACCGAGCAGGTCGAGGGTTCGCTCGACGACCTCGCCGTCGGCGACACCGTCTCGGTGATGGGCCAGACCGCCGACGACGGCTCGGTCACCGCCACCTCGGTGGTCTCCGGTGACGACGTCACCAGCTTCGGCGGCCCCGGTGGCGGGGGTCAGCCCCCGTCCGGTTCCGACGACGGCTCGATGCCGACGCCCCCCGACGGCTCCGACGGCCAGATGCAGGCGCCGCCGGACGGCGGTGGGTTCGGTGGCCGCACCACCGGCACGATCTCGTCGATCTCCGACGGCACGATCGTGGTGACCACCGACGACGGCGAGGTGACCGTGACCGTCTCCGACGACACCACCGTGTCGATCGTGAAGACCCTGACCGTCGCCGACCTCGAGAAGGGCGACACCGTCCGGGTCATGGGCGACACCGACGACTCGGGCACCGTGACCGCCGACCGGATCCAGGTCGGTGACCTCACCGCCGGCATGGGCGGCCCCGGCGGGATGGGCGGCCCGCCCGACGGCATGACGCCCCCCGACGGCATGACGCCTCCCGACGGCTCGGGTTCGTCGGGCACCGGTTCGACGGCCACCACCACCGGACAAGCCTGATGCGAGGGGCCCTCGGGCGGCTCCGGGGCATCGCCACCAAACCATGGGTGGCGATGCCCGTGGTGGCCGTCGTCCTCCTGGCCGCCTTCGCCGTGCTCCGCCACGACGGGACGTCCTCGGCGGCGCAGACCGCGTCGACCGACACCTCCCAGACCCGGCTGGTCACCGTCTCCATGGGCAGTCAGGCCCAGACGGTGACGGCCACGGGCACGGTGGAGGCGGCCGACACCGCCGACCTGAGCTTCGGTTCGGCCGGCACGGTGACGGCGGTCAACGTCGAGGCCGGTGACACGGTGAAGGCCGGCGACGTGCTGGCCACGATCGACCCGGTCGACCTCGACGCCACCGTGGCCGAGGCCGAGGCGTCCCTCGCCGAGGCCCAGGCCCAACTCGACGACGACACCGACAGCGGGGCGTCCGACGCCCAGATCGCCGCCGACGACGCCAACGTGACCTCGGCCGAGGACCAACTGGCGGCGGCGCAGGAGGCCCGCGACGGCGCATCGCTCGTGGCCGACTTCGACGGCACCGTCGCCTCGGTCGACCTGACCGTCGGCGAGGAGCTGGGCTCCTCGGGCACCGGGGGCACCTCGCGCACCGGCACCGGCAGCGGGTCGGGCATGTCGAGCAGCACGATGAGCTCGTCGTCGGACTCGATGGGCGGCGCGTCCACCACCGGCCAGTCGACGACCTCGACCGCACAGATCCAGCTCGTGAGCGCCGGCCACTACACGGTCCAGCTCGGCTTCGACGCCACCGACGTCGACCTCCTCGCGACCGGGCAGTCGGCGTCGGTCTCGCTCACCACCGCGACCAGCAGCTCGACGAGCGGCTTCCCCGGTGGGGGCGGCTTCCCCGGCGGCGGTGGCTTCCCCGGCCAGACCCAGGGAGGCACCCAGGGCGGCACCCAGAGCAGCACCCAGGGCGACGCGTCGTCCTCGGACACCCAGTCGAGCGACGACACCTCCGCGCCCGTCACCATCGGTGACGCGGTGACCGGTGAGGTCACCGAGGTCGGCAAGGTCGCCTCGGCGTCCGACGGCGTCGCCACCTACCCGGTCACGATCACCTTCGACGACGATTCGGGCGACATCAACGTCGGCTCGACCGTCGCGGTCACGATCACCTACGCCGATGGCGACGAGGCCCTCCTCGTGCCGTCGATGGCGGTCACCACGACCGACGACGTCTCGACCGTGCAGCTCAGCGTCGACGACCAGCTCGAGACCCGCGAGGTCACCGTCGGCGAGACCGTCGACGGCATGACCGCCATCACCTCGGGGCTGGAGGAGGGCGACCAGGTGGCCCTCACCTTCGGAGGCCCCGGCGGTCAGGGCGGACAGATGCCGAGCCCGCCCGACCAGGCGGCCTCCAGCGGCAGCGCCACGGGGAGTGCGGGCGGATGATCGGGCCCGTCATCGACCTGGTCGACGTGGGCAAGACCTACCAGACCGGGTCGCTCACCGTCGACGCCCTGCGGGACGTCACCCTGTCCATCGACCGCGGCGAGTTCGTGGCCATCACCGGCCCGTCCGGGTCGGGCAAGAGCACCCTGATGCACATCCTCGGGTGCCTCGACGTCCCCACGAGCGGCCGCTACCGGCTGGCCGACGAGGACGTCGCCGACCTCGACGACGACCAGCTCGCCGAGGTCCGCAACCGCCACCTCGGCTTCGTGTTCCAGCAGTTCAACCTGCTGGCCTACCTGCCGGCCTGGCGCAACGTCGAGCTCCCGCTCGTCTACGCCGGCGTCGAACCAAGGACCCGCCGGGCCCGTGCCCTCGACGCCCTCGACCAGGTCGGGCTGGGCGACCGGGCCGACCACCGGCCCGGCGAGCTGTCCGGCGGCCAGCAGCAGCGCGTGGCGGTCGCCCGGGCGCTCGTGACCGAGCCGGCGCTGATCCTGGCCGACGAACCCACCGGCAACCTCGACTCGACCTCGACCGCCGACGTGCTCGACCTCTTCGACCAGCTCCACGCCCGAGGCCGGACCGTCGTGCTCATCACCCACGAGCGCGACGTCGCCGCCCGGGCCGATCGCACGATCGAGGTGCTCGACGGGCGCGTCGCGGGCGACAGGGGGTCGCAGTCGTGAACGCACGCGACCTGTTGCGCACCGCCGTCGAGGCGGTGCGCACCCACAAGCTCCGCTCCGCCCTGACGGTGCTCGGCATCACGATCGGCATCACCGCGGTGATCCTCACCGTCGGCCTCGGCCAGGGCGCCAAGGCCGACGTCCAGGCCCAGATCGACGAGCTGGGCACCAACGTCCTGGTCGTCTCGCCCGGCAGCTCCACCGACAGCAGCGGCGTCCGGGGCGGGTTCGGATCGGCGTCGACCCTGACGTCGACCGATGCGCAGGCGCTCTCGTCCACGACCGTGGCGCCCGACGTGCAGGCGGTCGCCGGCGTGGCCACCAGCTCGGTGTCGCTCCAGGTCGACGACACGAACTGGACCACGACCCTGACCGGCACGACCCCCTCGTGGGCCGAGGTGCGGTCCCGGGGCGTGAGCGACGGTCGGTTCCTGACCGACGAGGACGTCGACGACGCGGCGATGGTCGTGGTCCTCGGCCCCGACACCGCCACCGAGCTCTTCGGCAGCACCGACGTCGTGGGCCAGACCCTCACGCTCGACGGCTCGACCCTGAAGGTGGTCGGGGTGCTCGACGCCCTCACCTCGTCGGAGGACACGACCAACAACGACGTCGCCCTGGTGCCCTCGACCACCTACGCCGAGCGGCTGGTGGGCGGGACCGACCGTGACTCGGTCAGCGCGATCTACCTGAAGGCCACGACGGAGTCCACGGTGAGCGCCGCGTACCAGGAGGCGAACGCCACCCTGGCCAACCTGCACGGCATCACCTCGACCGACGACGCCGACTACGCGATCGCCACCCAGCAGTCGATCCTCGAGGCGTCGACCTCGGTGGACCGGACGATGACGGTGATGCTGGGTGGGATCGCCGTGATCTCGCTCCTCGTGGGCGGCATCGGCGTGATGAACATCATGCTGGTGTCGGTCTCCGAGCGCATCCGTGAGATCGGCCTCCGCAAGGCCATCGGTGCCCGTCCCCGCCACATCCGCCGGCAGTTCCTCGTCGAGGCCGCCGTCCTCGGCTGCATCGGTGGCCTGCTCGGCGTGGCCATCGCCGCCGTCGGCTCGATGGTCCTGCCCCGGGTGGCGGACGCCCGGGTGATCCTGTCGGTCGGCACCTCGCTCCTGGCCATCGCCGTGGCGGTCGGCATCGGCGTGGTGTTCGGCGTCTACCCGGCGTCCCGAGCCGCTCGCCTGGCCCCGATCGACGCCCTCCGCAACGAGTGATGGAAGCAGCAGAACCGGTGAACGACCTCTCGATGTCCACCTCCTTCATCCCGGCCGGGAACACCCGGCGTCGTCGCCTCCGGCGCGGCGCGGCCGTGGTCGCCGTCGTCGTGATCGGCGCGGCCGCCACCCTGTCGGTCCGCGCCGCGGCCGGCACCGGCGACCGCGGCTACCGCACCGCCGTGGTCGGCCAGCACGACGTGTCGGCCACCCTGACCAGCGTCGGCACCATCGAGCCGGTGTCGCAGGCGTCGGTCTCGTTCCCCGTGGCGGGCACCGTCGACACGGTGACGGTGGCGGCCGGCGACACGGTCCAGCTCGGCCAGACCCTCGCCACGCTCGACGCCACCGAGCTCGAGCGGTCGTTGCACACCGCGCAGGCCGAACTGGCCGACGCCGAGCTGACGCTCGAGAAGGCCCTGGCCGGCGAGGACGTCGGCTCCTCCGGTCCGCAGTCGAGCGGCGGTTCGACCGTGTCGGCGACCGGCGTGGCGACCTCGACCGGCAGCGACTCGACCGGCACCGTGGTGTTCGTGTCGGCGTCGGCGTCGACGTCGACATCGACGCAGGCGCAGGCCGGTGAGGACACCGAGCTGCGGGCCGCGCAGCAGGCGGTGCTCGACGCGCAGCAGCAGGTCGACGCCGACCTGACCGCCGCCCAGGCCGCGCTCGACCACGCCACGACGATCTGCACGGCGATCGGCGACGACGAGGACCTGGCGACAGCCGGAACGTCGACGAACGAGGACACCTCGGGTGCCACGGCGGACGACAGCAGCTCGTCGGACGTGGCCGCGTGCCGCGACGCGCTGCAGGCGGTGCTCGACGCCCAGACGACCGTGTCGGCCTCGCAGGCCGAGGTCGAGAAGGCCGCCTCCGCCCTGACCACCCTCCTCGAGGATCGGGCCGCGACGTCCACCGACGGTTCGACCCAGAGCACCCCGAGCACCCAGAGCACCCCGAGCACCCCGAGCACCTCGGGCTCGCCCAGCACGTCCGGCTCCACTGGCTCGTCTGGCTCGGCGCCGACCGGGTCGGGTTCGTCGGGGTCGTCGAGCTCCTCGCCGACCGCCTCGGACCTGATCGCCTACCAGAAGAAGGTCGACGCGGCGGCCGCCCAGGTGACGGTGGCCCAGCAGGCCGTCGACCAGGGGACCATCGTGAGCCCCATCGCCGGCACCGTCGTGTCCGTCGGCCTCGCGGCCGGCGACGCGGTGACCGCCGGATCGTCCACGGCGACGATCCTGGTCGACGGCGAGGGCGGCTTCGAGGTGACCACGACCGTCTCGGTCACCGACCTCCCCGACGTCGACGTGGGGGCCTCGGCCACCGTCCTGCCCGACGGGTCGAGCACGGCGATCACCGGCGAGGTGGTCGCGATCGGCGTCGGCGCCAGCACCGATGGGGCGACCACGAGCTACCCGGTGACCATCGGGCTCACCGGCGACACGTCCGACGTCTCGCTCGGCAACGGCGCGACCGCCACGGTCGACATCGTGACGTCGGCGACCACCGACGCCCTCGCCGTGCCCACCTCCGCGGTGACCACCGACGGGGACCGGAGCACCGTGCAGGTCGTGCAGGGCGGCGGGGCGACCACCGTCGAGGTCCAGGTCGGGGCGGTCGGCACGGAGTGGACCCAGATCACCGACGGGCTGAGCGCCGGCGACGTGGTCGCCCTCGCCGACCTCGACGAGCCCCTGCCGGGCTCGGCCACCGACGGCTCGTCGTCGGCCACGAACAACGGTGGCGGCAGCGGCGGTCCGAGCATGGGTGGTGGCTTCCCCGGCGGCGGAGGCACGCCCCCGTCCGGCGGCCCGCCCGGCATGGGGGGCTGACCCGGTTCAGGGCCAGGGCTTCTCCGCGTACTGCTCCCGGAGCTTGAACTTGAGCACCTTGTGCAGGGTCTCGTTACGGGGCAGGCGGTCGACGACCTCGAGCTGCTCGGGGATCTTCTGGCGCATGAGCTGGGCCGCCTCCAGCGCGTCCACCATCTCGGCGAAGGTGAGGTCGTCCTGGCCCTCGGCCTTCTCGACGACGGCGCACACCCGCTCGCCCCGCTCCTTGTCCGGTAGGCCGATCACCGCGACGTCGCCGACCTTCGGGTGCGCGTAGAGCACGTCCTCGATCTCCTTGGCCGAGATGTTCTCGCCCTTGCGGATGATCACGTCCTTCAGGCGGCCGGTCAGCACCACGTGGCCGTCGGGCCGGATGTGGCCGAGGTCGCCGGTGCGGAACCAGCCGTCGTCGTCGAAGGCCGCCGCGGTGGCGTCGGGGTCGGTGTAGCCCTGGAAGACCATCGGGCCCTTCAGCCGCACCTCGCCGTCGTCGCCCGCCGCCGCCTCGTTGCCGTCCTCGTCGACGATGCGCATCTGGAGCCCGACGACCGGCTTGCCGATCGTGTTGGCCAGCTGCTCGTCGGTGTCGTGGGGCGAGCCCTCGCAGATCATCGGGCACTCGGTCATGCCGTAGCCGTGGCAGACCTTGACGCCGAACTCCCGCTTGACCTCCTCGTACTGCTCCGGTGCCATCGGGGCGCCGCCGCCGGACATCTTGCGCAGCGTGGGGATGATCGGCGTGTCGGGGGTCTTGCGCTGCTCGGCCAGGTACATGGAGTAGAACGCGGGACCGCCGCCGACCATGGTGACGCCCTCGGCGGCCAGGACCGGGATGGCGTCGGCGGGCACGAACGCCTCGAACAGCACCGCCGGGAAGCCGGCGATGAGCATCGTCCCGAAGTAGTCGGGGCCGGCGATGTGGCTGAACGGGAAGGCGATGGAGCCGACGTCGTCGGGGCTCATGTCGAGCGCCACGGCCAGGCCGTTCGCACCGGTGATGAGGGTGCGGTCGGTGTGGCGGACGCCCTTCGGGTCCGACGTGGTCCCGGAGGTGAAGTACACCCAGCGGACCTCGTCGCCGCTCGTCGGGGCGGGATGGGACTCGTCGAGCCCGGCCGGGTCGGCGTCGGGCAGGTCGGCGAACACGTCGATGATCTGCGGCGGGTTGGCCGCATCGGCGGTCAGCTCGGCGACCATGGCGGCGAAGTCGAAGCCGTTCCACTCGCCGGGCACCAGCGCGAACTCGGCCTCGGTGGCCTTCAGCGCGAACCCGACCTCCTTGTGCCGGTAGAAGTGCAGGATCGGGTTCTGGATCGCGCCGAGGCGGGCCAGGGCGAAGCTGGCGATGATCGTCTCGAACCGGTTGGGCAGCTCCCAGGTGACCCGGGTGCCGGCCTCGACGCCCCGCGCTGCGAACCCGGCGGCCGCACGCTCGGCGGCGTCGCGGAACTCCTTGCAGGTCAGCCGGCGACCGTTCGAGTCGATCAGCAGCGGCGCGTCCGGGGTGGCCGCGGCCCGGCGTTCGACCAGGTCCCAGAGCGTGGTGGCGTCGGCGAGCGAGTCGGCTGGTCCGGTCATGGTGCGGGTCCCCTGGAGATCTCTGATGGTCCGTCAGGAAACCTAGCGGGCCGGTACGGTGCGGGTCCGTGGAGCTCGACGACGTGATGCGGACCACCGCCGCGGTCCGCGAGTTCACCGGCGACCCGGTCCCCGACGAGGTGCTGTTCCGCATCCTCGACCGGGCCCGCTTCGCCCCCAGCGGCGGCAACCAGCAGGGCTGGCACGTCACCGTGCTGCGCGATCGGGAGCGGCGCCGTCACCTCGCCGACCTCTGCAGCGCGACCTGGACCCGCTACGTCGCCGAGCAGGTCGCCGGCCACCGGGCCTACGGCGTCATCGACCCGGCGCCGCCCGACGTCGAGGTGCCCGACGAGCCGACCCCCAACCCGTTCCTCGACCACATCGAGGACGTGCCGGTGGTGCTGGTCGTCACCGTCGACCTGGCCACGCTCGCCGTCCTCGACCGGGACCTCGACCGGTGGTCGATCGTCGGCGGGGCGTCGATCTACCCGTTCGTGCACAACCTCCTGCTCGCCGCCCGCGACGAGGGGCTCGGCGGGGTGATGACGACGTTCCTCGCCGCGTCGGAGCCCGAGGTGGCGCCGGTGCTCGGCCTGCCCGACGGCCATGCGATCGCGGCGATGGTCGGCATCGGGCGGCCGGTGCACCAGGCGACGACGCTGCGGCGCAACCCCGTGGCGTCCTTCACCACGATCGACACCGTGGACGGCGACCCCTTCACCGGCTGAACGGAGGTCAGTCGGGGAAGTCGGCGGGTCGCTTCGCGAGGAACGCGCCGATGGCCTCGCGCACGACGTCGGGGTCCGACGCCATGATCTGCTGGCGGTCCTCGTACTCGACCGCGGCCCGCTGCGGCATCTCGAGCGAGCTCCACATGCCCTGCTTGGTCAGCCGCACCCCCCACGGCGACAGCGCGGCGATCTGCTCGGCGACGTCCACCGCGTGCTCGACGACACCCCCGGCGTCGCTCACCGATGCGACCAGGCCGATGCGCTCGGCCTCCTCGGCGCCGACCTTGCGCATCGTCAGCATCATCTCGTGGGCCTTCGACGCACCGACCAGGCGGGGGAGGAGCCAGCTCGTGCTCATGTCGCAGTTGGACAGGCCCATGTTCATGAACGCCGCCCGGAACACCGCCGACGGATCGGCGTAGCGCAGGTCGCTGGCCAGCGAGAGCGCCAGGCCCATGCCCGCGGCCGGGCCGTTGACCGCGGCGATCACCGGCTGCGGCGTGTCCCGCAGCTTGAGGATCATGCGCGACAGCCACGTCTGCACGGCCATGCCCGTGCGACGCTCGCTCAGGCCCTCGCTGTGCGGCGGCTCCCCGAACCCGGTGAGGTCGAGTCCGGCGCAGAACGCCCGGCCGGCGCCGGTGAGCACGATCGCCCGGCACGAGCGGTCGACGGCCAGCTCGTCGAAGGTGGCGTGCAGGTCGCCGACCAGTTCGACGTTCACGGCGTTGAGCTGATCGGGCCGGTTGAGGGTGACCAGCGCGACCTTCTCGGAGGGTCGGCTGACGAGGACGGTGTCGGTCATCCCGTCACCCTGCCACCCCGGGGCGGCAGCCCGCGTCAGCGACCTGAGATCCGCCGCCGCATCGCGGTGAGGCGTTCCCGGAAGGCCGGCTGGTCGGCGGACCAGGCCTGGTCGACGAGCTCTCGGCGCACCGCCGTGTCGTGGTCGTCGATGGAGGCGACGTCGGCGATCGTGGCCTTCGTGCGTCGCACCAGCTCCCGGGGCGCGGCGGCGGCCCGGCGCCCGAGCGCGACCGCCGTGTCGATCAGCGCGTCGTCGTCGACGCAGCGCCAGGCCAGCCCCACGCGCTCGGCCTCGGCCCCGTCGAGGATCTCGCCGAACAGCACCGTCGCCGCGGCGGTCTGCGGCCCGGCGATGCGCTGGAGCATCCAGGTGTGGCCACCGCCGGGGTGGATGCCCAGGTTGAGGAACCGAGCGTCGAACCGGGCCGACCGCCCGGCCAGGCGCAGGTCGCACGCCAGCGCCAGGTTGAGGCCGGCGCCGACCGCCGGGCCGTTGACCGCGGCGATCGTCGGCAGCGGTGAGCGGGCGATCCGGAGGAAGCCCTCGTAGATGGCGTGCAGGCCGTCCTCGGTCGAGCGGCCGTGGTCGCCGCCGAGGTGCGAGAGGTCGGCGCCGGCGCAGAACGCGGAGCCTGCGCCGGTGACCACGATCGCGCCGACCGACTCGTCGGCCTCGAGCGCGTCGCAGACCGCCGCGACCTCGTCGCACATCGGCAGCGTCATGGCGTTGCGTCGATCGGGGGCGTCGAGGGTGAGCACGGCCACCCCGTCGACGACCTCGCTGCGGACCTCTCGGGCGGTCGTTCCGGTCATGGCGCCGAGTCTGTCAGGGCCTGGAGCGCGTCGAGGAGGAGGGCGAGCGCGTCGAGATCTGCGTGGCGAGCGACGGTGGGGTCGTACTGGTGGCGCACGTTGATGCCGTCGACGACGGACTGCGCGATGAGCGCAAGGAGGTCCAGGTCGGCGGGTGGCGCCGCGCCGTGGAGGAGCTGCTCGATGGCGACCCGGTAGGCGGCTCGCTGTCGGCGGTCGAAGTCGGCCAGGCGCGCACGGGCGACCGGGCTGCGCATGGCGTGCGCCCGCAGCTCGGCGAGAAGCAGCGTGCTCGTGAGGGGCGCACCCTCGGTGTCGCGGGCTCGGAGGCGGTCGACCAGCGTGGGCGGGTCCGGATGGTCCTCGAACAGGGGCACCACGCCCGCGACCTCCTGCTCCTCCAGGTTGTCGAGGACGGCGAGGAACAGGTCCTCCCGGTTCTCGAAGTTGGAGTAGAAGGCCCCGCGGGTGAAACCGGCGCGGGCGCAGATGTCCTCGACGGACGCACCGCCGACTCCGTGTTCGGCGAAGGCCTCCGCGGCGGCCTCGATGAGCGTGGACCGGGTTCGGGCCTGCTGCTCGATCCGGCTGAGGCGGACCGGTGGCTCACGGGTCACGTGCTCCTGCTCCTGGGCGTTGACGAACAGATTCGAATACGCGATCGTATCCGAATATGACGACGCATCTCGACCGCGAGGCTCCGTCGATCGCCCCCGGCCCGCGGGCCCGGTCCTGGTCCCGTTGGGCGGTGACCCCGCCGTTGGTGGCATTCCTCGCGTCGGCGCGCCTGCGGGACCGTCCGGACCGACTGCTGTCGCTGCTGCGGGACCACGACCCGATCCACCGCAGCCCGTTCGGATTCTGGGTGCTGTCCACCCATGCTGAGGTCGAGGCGACCCTGCGGGACCACCGGTTCGGCTCCGACGAGGTCAACCTCGACCTGGACCTCCTCCGCCTCGGGCCGCTGCACCGGATGATGGGCCACGGCGACGTCACCTACGAGGGCGAGTTCATGGACGTCAGCCACGACCTGATGCTGTTCCGGGACCCGCCCGACCATACGCGCCTTCGGGGCCTGGTCGCCCGAGCGTTCACGCCCCGTCGGCTGGCGAAGATCGAGGACCGGGTGGAGGCCGTCGCCGACGAGCTGCTCGCCGACCTTGCCCGTCGACCGGGGTTCGACCTGATGTCCGAGCTCGCCTACCCGTTCCCGGCCCGGGTCATCTGCGAGCTGCTCGGCCTCCCGCAGAGCGACCACGAGCTGATCTCGATCCACGGTCGGTCGCTCGCGGTCGGACTCGATCCGCTGCCGTCGAAGGAGCAGCTGCGGGAGGCCGACGGCGCGGTGGTTGCACTCCGCCGGCACCTCGAGCCGGTGTTCGCCGCCCGTCGGAGCGCTCCCCGTGACGACCTGCTGAGCGATCTCGTCGGTGCTGCCGACGACGGCGACTCGCTCACCGCGGACGAGCTGCTCGCCACGGTGGTCCTCCTGCTCATCGCCGGGCACGAGACGACCGCGAACCTGATCGGCAACGGCACGGTCCTCCTCGACGCCAACCCCGAGGAGCGAGAGCGCCTCCGAGCGGGGACGGTGGATCCCGGTCGGGCGATCGACGAGCTGCTCCGCCGCGATCCGCCCGTGCAGATGACCCAGCGGATCGCGTTGGACGACGCCGAGCTCGGCGGTCGTGCCGTCCCGAAGGGATCGATCGTCGCCCTGCTGTTCATGGCGGCCAACCACGATCCCGCGGTGTTCGAGGACCCGACGCGGCTCGACCTCGACCGGCCGAACGCCAACCGCCACCTCACCTTCGGCGGCGGTGCCCACTACTGCCTGGGCGCCTCGCTCGCCCGGATGGAGGGGCGCATCATGCTCCCGAAGCTGCTCCGGACGTTTCCCGGCCTCCAGGTGGCCTCACCTGCGCCCCGACACCGGCCGAGCTTCACGATCCGAGGCTACGAGCGGGTCGACCTGACCGTGTGAACGCGTCACGCGTCCTCGGCCTGGTCGCGCTGCACGGCGGGGGAGTGCCGGAAGAACTGCTCGACGTCGTCCTCGTACTGGTACTCGGGGCGCCGCCCGACCGTGGCCCGGAGCCTGAGCGACTGCACGAACGCCTCCACCGCGCCGGCCGTCGTGTACGAGTACTCGAACCCGGCGTCCTTGAACTTCCGGTTGTCGATCCCGCGCCCGTAGGTGAGGAGGGTGACGATCTCCGGCGGCAGGTCCACGAGCCCGAGGCGGCGCAGCGGCCAGGTGGCGGCCTCGACGCCGAACGGGGGCATCGGGATGCCGCGCTTGCCGGCCAGGGCGGTGATCTCGCTCCACGGGAGCTGGCCGTCGCCGGCGATGTTGTAGACGCCCTGGAGCTCATGACGGAGGGCGAACATGAAGGCCCGGACCACGTCGCGCTCGTGGACGAGCTGGAAGCGCGGGTCGTAGCCGGCGACCTTGGGCACGAGCGGGAGGCGCAGCGCCTTCGACAGCGGCGTCTCCAGGTCGGGACCGAGGACGTTGCACTGCCGCAGCAGGCTGAGTCGGACGTGCGGGTTGTCCCGGGCGAAGTCCCGCACGTAGCTCTCGACCTCGAGCAGGTTCTTCTCGACCCGGGACCTCGGCGGGCTGACGCGGCTGTCGGACTCGCGGAACCAGTACGGATCGTTCGGCGACGACCCGTAGACCAGCGCCGTGGACTTCACCGCCACGGTGCGCACCGTGCTCCCCGCGGCCGACGCCGCGGCGAGCAGGTTCATGGTGCCGATCACGTTGATCTCGTGCATCAGGCGCGACGACATCTGCGTCGAGTCGACCACCAGGAACATGTGGGCGATGGTGTCGACGCCGGTGGCCCGCACGATGCGGCTGAGGATCGAGTAGTTCTCGTCGGACCGCACGTACTCGGTGCGCTCCAGCTTCACCCGGGGCTGGCGGGTGTCGAGCCCGATGATCACGTCGACGTCGGGGTCGGCCTCCATCGCCTGGGCGAGGCGGCCGCCCCAGAACGTGCCGAGGCCGGTGATGAGGACGCGGCGGCCCATCAGCCGAACCAGACCGATCGCCGCTGCCGGAGCATGTCGAACAGTGCTTCCTGGATCTCCTGCCGGATGCGCTCGGACTCGTCCATGATCAGGCTGCGGGAGTACCGCGGCTGGTCGGGTGGGACGTCGAAGGTGATCGGGTCGAGCACCCGCAGCTTGAACTTCGCCGGGAACGGCAGGAGCGCGAGGGGACCGAAGGCCATGTTGGCGGTGATCGGGAAGTACGGCAGCCCGACCGCCTTGGCCACCGACGGCAGCTTGAACAGCACCGGCATGGCCTCCTCGTTGCCGACCACCGCGATCGGGATGATCGGGACGCCGGCCCGCATGGCGATCTCGACGAACCCGCCGCGGCCGAACCGCCGGAGCCGGTAGCGCTCGTTGTAGGTCTTGCTGGTGCCTTTCGTGCCCTCGGGGAACACGAGCGCAAGCTCCTTGCGCTCGCGCAGCACCCGGTAGGCGTTGTCGGGGTGGCCGACGACCCCGCCGCCCCGGGCCCACAGCGTGCCGAGGAACGGGGCACCCTTGAAGAACTGGTCGGCCAGGCCGTAGACGGGGCGATCGAGCTCGGTCTCGATGCCGTGCATGATCACCGGCGCGTCGGACGGGATCGCCCCGGCGTGGTTGGCCACGAGCAGGGCGCCGCCGGAGGTGGGGATCTTGTCGAGGCCGTCCCACTCGGCCCGGAACCAGTTCCGGTACAGCGGGTCGTAGGCCTTCCGGGCGACCTCCCGCACGCGCTCGGAGCGACCGAACTCGTCGACGTCGCCGAGCCGCGGGTCGTGCACCGGCTCGGGTTCCTCGGCGACCGGCGGCAGACGCAGCGGCACGATCTCGGCGGTGCGGGTGCCGGGCGTCGTGTCGTCGCTCCCCGTCGTCGGATCGTCGGCCATGGGCGTGGAGCGTAGTTCCGTGCGGTCGCGGGACGTCAGGCCGGGACGGGTGTCACGTGAGATCGGCGTCGTCGGCGTCCTCGTCGGCGAGGAAGGTGCGGCCCACCTCGCATTCCGGGAGCGCCGGGCACCAGCGGCACGACCAGCTGGGGCGGTGGACGGGCTCCACGGTGCCGGTGCGCAGGGCGGCCAGGCGGCGGGCCGCGTCGACGGTGCGGGCGACCGTGGTGTCGAGCAGGTCCTCGGTGACCGACTCGACCCGCGCCTCGCCCATGTCCAGGTAGAACGACGCGACGAGGCGGGGCGGAACCCCGATGCGGATCGTGTCGAGCAGGGCGTAGAAGCGCAGGTCGTCGCGGTGCGCCGGGTTGGGGCCACCGGTCTTGAGGTCGATCACGACCTTGCCGGCCTGGTTGCCGCGGGCCACCCCGAGCGTGAGGTCGACCTTGCCCTTCAGCTGCACCCGCCCGTCGGCGAGGTCGACCCGCTGGCTGCTCTCGGTCACCGGTCGCCACTTGGGCTGCAGCGGCGGGAAGCACTCGAAGAACTTCGCCACCCGGTCACCGGCGCTGCTGCGCAGCTCGGCCCGGTCGGCCTCCGAACAGGTCTGGAGGAAGTCGCTCAGCCACGACTCGTTGGCGGTCAGCCCGGCGATGGCCTCGTCGACCAGCGCGAGCGGGTGGGGCTCGACCGGCCAATGGATGCCGAGCTCGACCGCCTTGTGGGCGACCGTGCCGCGGGCGATGGGGACCGTCACGGTGAACGGTTCGTCCGCCGCCTCCTCGGCCAGGAACTTCACCTCGCAGCCGTGGACCCGCTGGAGCAGGTGCTTGGACAGGTACAGGTCCTCGTCGGGGGCGAGGTCGTCGAGCACGGGCCGGAGCCCGACCTCCAGGTCGTGGCGCAGCCGGGGTCCGACGTCGCCGGGGAAGAGCGGACGTTCGACTCCGGACGCGCCGAGCACCTCGAGCGTCCGCAGTTGGACGGGGGTGTGCTCCTCGGGGACGGCGGTCGGCATCACCGGAAGGGTACGGCGGGGGTGTGACGAGCCACGAGATTGTCGTACCCCCCGGGGACCATGTGGGGCGTATGGAATCCACGTCGCTGCACTTCGCCTCCACGGTCCGAACGCTCGCCTCGGCGGCGCGGGCCCGCGGCCTCACGGTGCCGGGGTTCCGCAGTCCGCCGAAGCTGGCGGGGGCCGACCGCACGATCCGCCGGTACGTCGACGGGTCGTCGACCACCGCCGTCGTGTCGGTCGTGGTGAAGGGCCGCCCCTTCCAAGCGGTCATCGCCGACCTCATCGAGGGCGTGGTCATCGCCAACGACCTGACCGGTGGCGAGGCCACGCGCGTCCGCACCCAGCTCTGGGAGGCCGTCGTCTCGGCCCAGGCCGCGGCGGCGTAGCGTGCGACCATCACCACCCGGCCCGGGTGGCGGAACTGGTAGACGCAGAGGGCTTAAACCCCTCGGCTCCTCGTGAGCGTGCGGGTTCGACCCCCGCCCCGGGCACGGACCGCACGGCGCCATCCTCCAGGGCCCGGCCTCCCCGACGCTCAGAGGGTTCGCCTCACGACGACGCGGTCGTGGCCGTCGACCTTGGAGCCGGTGCTGCCGACCACCGAGAACCCGGCTCGCGCGAACATCGACAACGTGCCGGCCGAGGCTTGCGTGCGGTCGATGCGATCGCTGCCGGCGTCGACGGGGTAGGCCTCGACCGACGTGGCGCCGGCCGATGCGGCGTAGTCGACCGCGCCCTGCAGGAGCGCATGGGCCACCCCCTTCTTGCCGTGACCTGCCCGCACCCGAAAGCAGTGCAGGATCCACGGATCGTGGTCCGGGTAGACCGGGAAGCGCTTCGGCGAGAACCCGTCGAGCTCGCCCCTCGGGGCGATCCCCGCCCACCCGACCGGGTCGTCGCCGTCGTAGGCGACCACGCCCGGCGCGTGCTCGCGGGCGGACAGGACCTCGAGGGCGCGCCGACGGGCCTCGGCGCCGACCAGCTGCTCGTTCTCCCGTGGCGAGAGGCGGTACGAGAGGCACCAGCACCCCTGGGCCCCGGCGCGCTTGGGCGCGAGGATCACCGCCACGTCGTCGAAGCGCTGTTCCGTCGCCGGACGGACATCGAAGCTCATCGCCACCACCTGGGCTCGACGCTACCGGCTGCGCGCGGCCTCGGGCGCTGTCGGCCCGCCCGATCTGCCAGCATGACGGCCGGTCAACGACCCAGGGGGACCACCATGACCACCCAGGACCAGCTCGACGGGGCGACGTGCGTCGTCACCGGAGGCGCGAGCGGGATCGGCTTCGCCATGGCGGAGCGGTTCGCGCTCGCCGGGATGAACGTCGTGCTCGGCGACATCGACGAGGCGTCGCTCGGCGCGTCCGTCGAGCGCCTGGGCGGCGACCGGGCGCTGGGGGTCGCGTGCGACGTCCGGTCGATGGACGACGTGCAGGCGCTCCACGACGCGGCGATCGAGCGGTTCGGTGGGATCGAGGTCGTGTGCCTCAACGCCGGTGTCGCCGCCGCCGGACTGCTGGCCGACACCGACATGGCGGTGTGGGACTGGACGCTGGGCGTCAACCTGATGGGCGTGGTGCACGGCGTCCACGTGTTCGCGCCGACGCTCACCGCCCAGGGCCACGGCCACGTCGTCATCACCGCCAGTGCCGCCGGGCTGTCGTCCACGCCGACGATGGGCCCGTACGGCGCCAGCAAGGCCGCCGCGGTCGGGCTGGCCTCGGCGCTGCGCCACGAGGTGGCCGACGCCGGCGTCGGGGTGTCGGCGCTGTGCCCCGGCCTCATCGACACCCGGATCTTCCACGGCGACCGCACCGCGGTGACGGGGATGCCCACGTCGGGGTTCGACCCCGAGGCCCTGGCCGGGTACCGCGAGGTCGTGGCCGAGGTCGGCGCCCCGCCGGAACTGGTGGGCGAGGTCGTCTACCGGGCGGTCCTCGACGACCAGTTCTTCGTGTTCCCGACCAGTGACTTCGATCCGGCGATCGAAGGGCAGATCCTGAACATCGAGCAGGGCCTGGCCTGGCGGGACTCCCTCGGCCTGTCGTCGTGAGCTTGGGTACGGTCTCGCTGTGACCAGCGTGACGACCAAGGTGAAGCGGTTGGCGGTGGCGGCCGTCGCCGTCGGTGTGGCCCGGTTGGTGGTGAAGCGGCGACCGTTGGTGCAGGCGGTCGATCCCGACCTGCGGTCGCCGCTGCTCTACGTGCCGACCCCGTTGACCTCCGATCGGACGGTCCTCAGGATCCGCAAGCTGTCCGACCGGCCGACGAAGGTGGCCGACGGCGTCTCGATGCGGACCTTCGACGTGCCCGGTCTCGGCGCCGCACCGTCGGTGCGCCTGTTCGTCTACGAGCCCGACGGCCGGGAACGACCGTCCGGCGCGATGGTGTGGATCCACGGCGGTGGGTTCGTCATCGGGTCGCCGGAGTACGCCCACGACTGGTGCAGCCACGTCGCGAAGGAGCTCGGGATCCTCGTGGTGAGCGTGCGGTACCGCCTGGCTCCCGAGCACCCCTTTCCGGCCGGTCTCGACGACAGCACCGTGGCGCTGCGCTGGGTCCACGACGAGGCCGAGGAGCTGGGGGTCGATCCGGATCGCATCGCGGTGGGTGGCGACTCGGCCGGTGGCGGCATGGCCGCGTCCCTCGCACAGCGGGCCCGGGACGAGGAGCTGCCGGTCGCGTTCCAGCTGCTGGTGTACCCGATGCTCGACGACCGCACCGTCGAACGGGCCTGGATGGACGGACGCAACGCGCTGGTGTGGCCCCGGGAGTCGAACCGGTACGCCTGGAACGCCTACCTGGGCGGCCGGACCGCCGAATCGGTGCCGCCTCCCTACGCAGCGCCCGCCCGCACCGAGGAGCTCACCGGCCTGCCGCCGGCCTGGATCGGGGTCGGCGACATCGACCTGTTCCACGACGAGGACGTCGAGTACGCCGAACGGCTGCTGCTGGCCGGCGTGACCTGCAAGCTGCGGGTCGAGCCGGGGATGTTCCACGGCGCCGACGCCATCTTCGCCAAGAATCCGACGATGCGGGCCTTCCGGGCGGACGCGATCGACACCCTCGCTCAGTTCCTCGACTGAGGCGGTGGTCGCCGGGGGCCGGCGAGGGTGGGCCAGCGGATCGGCCGCTGGCGCCCGGCCGGTGGATCGGGGTCGTGCTCGACCTTGTGGCCCGGCGGTGCGTCCGGCACCAGCGATCCGTCGGGCCTCGTGACCTGCACCTGCCCGTCGCGGTCGCTGGTGAAGGTGAAGCCCCGGTCGCCGTGCACGACGGACCGGTGGTGGAACCGGCACAGCAGCACGAGGCGGGGCACCGACGTCTCGTGCGTGGCCTTCCAGCCGTCGACGTGGTGGGCGTCGGTCCACTCGCCGCGCTGCTCACAGCCCGGGAACGAGCAGGTCTGATCGCGCAGGCCGAGCATCCGACGCTGCCGAGCGCTGGCACTGCGGCTCGTGGCGACCTCGCCGACCGGGTGGAACGCGCCGGTGGTGGCGAACCGGCCGAGGACGACGTTGACCGTCGCGCTCTCCATCTGCTCGAGGACCCGGTCGAGGTCGATCGGCGTGCCATCGGCGAGCTCGCAACGCCGCCCCAGTAGCCCCGGTGTGGCGTCCACGGGGAGGCCGAGCAGGGTGGGTGCGTCGACCACGATCGTGATCGATGGGCGCAGGGTCCCGCGTTCGGTCGTGTGCTCGCTGCCCCGACGGACGAGCGCCCGCAGCGCGATGGCGAAGCGCCGACCGGCGCTCATTCCGTCGTCGGCCCGGAACTCGCCCGACGCGAACAGGCGGTCGACCTCCGCCGCCACCAGGTTCTCCAGCTCGGCGCCGGCGATCGGGTCCAGCGACCCGGTGACGACGCGGCGACCCTCGAAACCTGGGGAGACGGTGACGGAGTTGTCGGCTTCGGGGTCGGGTGGCGGGTCGTCGGGTGAGGAGTCGAGGCGGGCCAGGGCGAGCTCGCGCCACCGGCGCAGCACGACGTGGGCCTGCCGGACGGTGAGCGGTGCGATGACCTCCACGAGGTCGGCCTCGTCCTCGGCGAACTGGTCCTCGAGATCCTCCCGGACCTTGGCCATCGCCTCGACCTTGGCCGTACCCAGGACGCCGGCCCGGTAGGCGGCGGTGCGCGTGGCCCCGGCGGGCGAGGGCGCGAGCGGCGCCGAAGGACAGCTCGGTGCGGGCGGCGACCCAGGTGGCGGGGGAGCGGGCGGCGTCGCCGGCATGGTCGTCGTGGCGGGCGAACGACTCGACGGCGCGGCACAGCGCGGCCTCGACCTGGCCCACCACCGAGGCCAGGCCCCGGACCAGGTCGCCCCGTTCACCACAGGTGAGCTCGTCCGGGTCGGCCTCGAGCATCGACACGAGCTCGGGCAACGCCTCGACCAGCCCCGACACCGAGGGCTCGGGTGCGTGGTCGTCGTCTCGGTTGGGATGGTTCGGGCCCGCCGGCATGCATCCGGTGTACCCGAACACATGTTCGATCCAAACCCCGGATCCCGAGAAATCCGGCCGTGGCCCGGATCAGGCGGCGAGCAGCTCGTCGATCTGGTCGATGGCCAGCGTGCTGCCCTCGACGACGCCCATCTCCAGCACCTTCTCCAGGGCCTCGGCCGAGTCGTAGGTGCCGGTGAAGGTGGCACGGGTGCCGCGGTCGGTCGCCTCGAAGGCGTAGGTGTTCTTCGAGATCGGCATGTCCGTCAGCGGCTCGAACGAGTCGTCGGCGGCGAAGCCGTCCTCGAAGGTGAAGCTGTTCGGCTCGTCGACGGTGAGCACCTTCCACCAGCCGTAGTACTTCTCACCCTCGGGCGAGGTCATGAAGTAGTGCGCCTTCCCGCCGGGCAGGAGCTCGTGCTCCACGAACGTGGCCGGGTGGGTCGGCGGGCCGAAGACCCGCTCGAGCTGGCGGGGGTCGGCGTAGACCTGCCACACCCGCTCGATCGGGGCGGCGAACTCGGCCGTGATGACGAGCGTGCGGGTGTCGATGTCGTGGGTGACGTTCGTGACGGGCATCGGATTACTCCTCGGGTGGTTCGGTCGGTCGGTCCTCGGCCAGCAGCTCGTCGATGCGGGCGATGCGGCCTCGCCACACGTCCTCCAGCTCGGTGAGCATCGATGCGACGGATCGCACCACGTCTACCTCGCCGTGGGCCAGCTGCTCGCGACCGTTGCGTCGCTTGGTGAGCAGGCCGGCCCGTTCGAGGACGGCGACGTGCTTCTGCACCGCGGCGAACGACATGTCGTAGGACGCGGCGAGGGCGGACACCGAGTGCTCCCCGACCAGGACCCGCCGCATGATGTCGCGGCGGGTGCGGTCGGCGAGCGCGTGGAACAGGGCATCGGCCCGGTCCTCCTGCTCGTCGTCTGCCATACCGACAACATACAACCAAACAGTTGTATGTCAACCCCCGTCGTCGGAGCAGGGGAGCGACCAGGCGATGCCGTCCGTGGCCGACACCAGGCGGGACGGCCGGTTCGTGATGATCCCGTCGACCCCGAGCGCCAGCAGGTCCGCCATCTCGGCCTCATCGTCGACGGTGTACGGGACGACGGTCAGGCACCGCTCGTGGGCCGCAGCGACGAGCGTGGCGTCGATCGAGCTCGCATCCGGGCTGATCCCGTCCGCGTACGACGCCACCTCGTCCAACGCCGCCGCGTCGATCGTCTCGCCGGCGAACTGCAGCTTCACCAACCGGAGGTCCGGCCGCAGCCCGGCCACCGTGCGCAGGCTGTCCGCGTCGAAGGACTGGATCACGACCTGCTCCGACTCGGGCGCCTCCGCCGTGAACCCCGCCGCCTCCAGGTCGGCGACCATCGCCTCCTCCATGCCCTCGCCGGCGAGGAGCTTCTTGGTCTCGACGTAGTACCGGACCTCGGTGCCGTACCGAGCCAGCACCGCGGCGAACGTCGGCACCCGCTGCGACGCGAACGCCGGGTCGGCCAGCTCCGGGTGCGCCTCGTCGAACCAGGTGCCGGCGTCGCACGACGTCACCTCGGCGGCGGTGCGCTCGTCGACGCGCCCCGTGCACGATTCGGTGGGGCCCCGCAACGTCCGGTCGAGCACCGGGTCGTGCAGCACGACGAGGACGCCGTCGGCGGTGAGCTGGAGGTCGAGCTCGATGAAGTCGGCGCCCTGCTCCACGGCCAGGTCGTACGACGCGAACGTGTGCTCGGGCGCCGACGCCGACGCGCCGCGGTGGCCCACCACCCACGGTCGCGACGGCAGCTCGGCCAGGGGAGGGGTGGTCGTGGTGGTGGTCGTCGCCTCGGTCGTCGTGGGTCGGGTGGTGGAACCGGAACCGCTGCATCCGGCGAGGGTCCCCGTGACGGCCAGGGCGACGACGAGCGCGACGGTGCGACGGTGCGGGGTGCGGACCATGGGCGGAAGGTAGTTCCGACATTCGACGATTGGTCGACCGATCGATGGGTACGTTCGCCGCCATGGACCACGCAGCACGGGGTCCGTCGGCGGTCGTTCGAGTTGCGTTGCTGGTGGCGACGGCGTGCCTGGTCACAGGCGCGGCATCGTGCACCCGCGACGACGACCCGACGCCTGGGCCGACGGCGACCCTCACCACCTCACCCGCCAGATCGACGACCACGACCACCATCGAGGACGTCGAAGCCGCGTACCTGGCAGCGTTCGAGGCCTATTACGACGCCGTCGAGCATCCCGAGAAGCCGAACGATCTTGCGTCAACACATGCGGGCCGGAGCCTGGAACGTGCGGAGTCGTACGTGGCCGAACTCGCTTCCAAGGACCAGCGAGCGACGTTCCCTGATGGCAGGCCCAGCGCCAAGGTCCTGGCAGTTTCGGTAGATGAAGACTCCGCCGTTGTCGAAGCTTGCGAGAAGGACTCAGCTGTCCTCGTCGAAGTGCCAGGCGACCAGATCATTGACGACGATGCTCTTTCGTCGAGGACCCGCGCGGCATTGCGGCTGGACGACAGCGGATGGCGGCTCGTCGACCTCAACGTCAACCGAACCTGGAACGACGCTCTGGGGTGCAGGGGATGATCGGGCCATCGCGCGCAGCTGTTCTCTCAGCCCTCATCGGCCTTCTCGTCCTCGCCATGGATGCCCCTTCGGCAGCGGATGCTCGAGACGGCCATGCCTCTTCGACATCAGAGGGTGCTCGTGCCGAAGTCTCGGCCACGGGGAACGGGGCTGGTCGCCTGAATCCTGGCTCGCCATCGTCCGGCGTGAGTCCGTACACGGACTGCTTCAGCGGCACCATCGCGGAGCTGACTGACACGACCGTCGACTGGCAGTTCGCCATGGGGCCATGGGGTGGTGCGCCGCAGCGACTCGTCGAACGGACCACCGAGGAGCAGCGGGCCGGGGCTTCGGGGTTCGTTTCTTGTCTGCGGCGCGACGGGAGCGGGGCACAGGCTTGGTTGGTGGGTGGGGGGTCGCCTGCTGATGTGGTGCCGGGGCTGACGGCTTCGGCGGAGCAGGCGTTGGTGGTGCCGGTGCCGGAGATCGGGTCGTCGCCGCCGCAGGGCGCGCTGATGCCGGTCGGGCTGCCGGTGTGGTTCTGGGTGGACAACGGGGCCGCGCTGACCGAGTCGGCGGCAGTGCCGGGGGTGTCGGTCACGGTGCGGGCGACGGTGGCATCGACGGCGGTCGTGGTCGACGGGCCCGACGGCACCGTGCGGATCGACTGCGAGGGCACCGGCGAGCGGTTCGACCCGGCGGTGCACGGGGCGTGGGACCGTTCCGGTTGCTCGCACGTGTTCGACCGGGCCGGGTCGGTGGAGGTGACCGTGTCGGTCACCTGGGACCTGTCGTGGTCGGCCACGACCGGCGCGTCGGGCGTGCTCGACCCGGTGACCCGGTCGACCACCGTCACCGTGCAACCGGTCGAGCTGGAGGCGGTCGTGGACTGACCGGCCGGGACGTCGCTCAGTCGCTCGGCGCCACCGAGGCGAAGGCGGCGACGCGGTCCTCCTCGTTCGACTCCGGCGTCGAACGACGGGTGCCGACGAGCACGTAGTCGGCCCGGTGCTCGGGGAGGAGCTCGCCGTCCTCGTCGAGCATCCACGGTTGGGCCATGCGCCGCGGCACCCGCACCTGCTCGGGCGACTCCAGGGTGCCGAACACCCGGTCCCAGAACCGGATCGTCACGCCGTGGTTGGCCATGGGGTGACCGAAGTGGTGGTGGAAGTGGTGCTTGCGCAGCCGCCGCTGGTACCGGTTGCGAGGGGCGCTGAGGTGGGCCTGGGCGTGGACCCACTCGTAGAAGAAGTAGCCGAACGACCACCCGACCGCGAGGCTGGCGCCGAACGCGGGGTTCACCGTGATCCAGCCGAGGGGGAACCACGCCAGCCAGCCGACGAGCAGCATCCCGGCCCACGACAGCAGGTGCGTGGTCGAGAAGGTCCACCCGGCGGCCACGTGGTGCAGCAGGTGTTCGCGGCTCATGATCCCCTTGCCGTGCAGGTGGTGCATGGCGAACCGGTGCAACAGGTACTCGAAGAGGAACCACACCTGGGCTCCGAGCGCGAAACCGGCGACGACGATCAGCACGGTCGAGAGGTTCATCGGTCCTCCTGGGCGTCGACCGCGACCGTCCAGGTCGCGGCGAGGGATCGGGCCCCGGCCAGCGCGTCGGGCGACGCGCCCCAGCCGAGGAGCAGGGTGTCGGTCAGGTGCTCGCCCAGGGCGCGGCCGGTGGTCGGCAGCCCGGTGACCAGCGCGTCGGTGAGCAGGGCGCCGTTGAGCGCCACGACCCACGAGAGCGTGCGGACGAGCGGGGCGTCGACGGCCTCGCCCAGCGGGTCGGTCACCGTCGGCCCGGCCGACAGCGCACCGACCTCGGCGGCGTCGGCCAGCAGGTCGCGGGGGACGGCGAGCACGGCGAAGGCCGCGGGGACGACCCGCCCCGCGTCGGCCACGTCCTCGACGTCGGGCGTGACGAGGAGCTGCTGCTGGAGGCGGAACTCCCGCGGGTGGTGGTCGGGCGCGGTCAGGAACAGCGCGGAGAAGGCGCACAGCCGGGCCAGCGCGGCCACGTCGCCGTCGGGGGGCGTCGAGGCATCGGCCAGGGCGGCGTCCCAGCGGGCCCGCTGCTCGGTGGCGAACGTGCCGAGGACCTCGAGCGCCCGGTGCTGGAGGTCGGCGAGCAGGGCGCTCCGGGACGGGAAGTACGTGTACAGCGAGGCGGGGGCGTAGTCGGCGGCCTCGGCCAGCGCCGCCATCGTGACGCCCTCGACGCCGTCGCGGTCGACGAGGTCGGCGGCGAGGTCGAGCAGCCGGAGGCGTCGGGCCTCGCGCTTGCGGGCCCGGCGGTCGCCCGATTCCGGTGGGGCTACGTTTTCCGAAGGCACGTCGGAAAACGTAGCAGCATCGATCCGATCTGGCTAGGGGGCGGTCGCGCCGGGGCGGCGGGACCGCTTGTCCTGGTACATCGCCTCGTCGGCGCGGTGCAGGACGTCGCGGGCGGCATCGCCCTCCATCGTCATGGCCACGCCGACGCTGCACAGCACCGGTTCACCGTCGGCCCCCCGGCAGTCGTGCACGATGTCGGCCACCTCCCGGGCGAGGTCGACGCCGCGGGCGGCGTCGGCGACCACCACGAACTCGTCCCCACCGATGCGGGCGAGCGTCGCGTCGTCGCCGAGCGACATCATCAGCTCGCGACCGACCGAGACGAGCAGGTGGTCACCGGCGGCGTGGCCGCCGGCGTCGTTGACCGCCTTGAAGCCGTCGAGGTCGATGTAGGCCACGACGGTCGGGATGCCGTGCTCGATACGCTCCCGCAGCACCTCCAGGATCGAGGCCCGGTTCCGCAGCCCGGTGAGCGCGTCGTGGTTCGCCCGGTACTCGAGCTCCTCCTCGGCTTCCCGCCGCACGGTCACGTCGACGAGGGTCACGATCAGGCCGTTGACGGTGCGGTCGCCGAAGGAGGTGAAGGTGATCTCCACGACGCGACCGTCGGCCATCGCCGCAGTGCGGACGTCGTGGCCCGGCTCGGCGAGGCGGTCGGCCACCGCGGCGGCGAAGCACGCCTTCGACGCCTTCGGCATCATCACCGCCAGACCGGACCGCTTGGCCTCGGCCGGGTCGCAGCGGAGGATGTTGCACGCCGCCTGGTTCAGGTACACGGGGTGGCCCTGCGCGTCGAGCACCGCGACGCCGGTGGGCAGGAACTCGGCCAGGTCGGCGGCCAGCCCCACCTCCAGGCCCGGGATGCTCGGCGCCGAGTCGGCGATCACCTCGCGGGTGCGCACGACCATGCCGCGGACCACCGGGTCGTCCATGCGGTTGGTGGCGGTGATCTCGTAGCGGCCGTAGGTCCCGTCGCCGCGCTGCATGCGCACGACCATCGACCCCTCCCAGCCCGGCTCGGTGTCGAACGCCTTGGTGCCCATGTCCAGCATGAGCAGGGCGTCGTCGGGGTGCATCTCCTCGAGCGTGTTGCGCCCGAGCCCGAGCCCACGGCCGATGAGCCCGCCGGGGCGGGCGAGGTTGACCCGCACCGTCCAGTCCGCGTCGAGGACCATGATCGATTCGCCGAAGTGCGGCATCAGCGCTTCGAGCAGGTCGGCGTCGACACCGGTGCCCCCGATGCCGGGACCCGTGACACGGTTCGAGCCTGTGGTGGCGGTGGTGGTCATCGCAGGGAACATCGGCCTCGCGGTCGGCCCTGTTGAGCACCATTCCGAAGATGAACCGTGCGGCCCAGTCCGATTTGTGGGACTCGGTCCGACGCCTCGCGGACTCAGCCGGTGACGGTGCGTCGGACCAGGTCGGGATCGGCCTCGATCTGCTCCTCGGTGAAGCAGACGTCGCGCCACTCCTTGGCCGAGAACGCCTCGGCCTGCGCAGCGGCGTCGGCCCGGTCGGGGTCGCTCGACTGGCCGTAGGTGAGCAGGCCCTTCGCCCGGGGACCGTCGTCGGTCATCTCGACGGCGAGGACGATGCTCGCCCCGTAGACGCAGGGGTAGCCGCCGGTGGCCAGACCGGTCCGGAGCGTCCGCTCGGGCAACCGCTCGGCCGGTTCGACGGGGGGCTGGAGCGTCGTCGGTGTGAGCGCGGTGACGCCGGTCATGATGTTCGCCACGCCGTCGGGTTCGGAGCCGCCGTGGATCGGCACCCGCTCGCTGCCGCGGGCGACCCACTGCACGTCGCCCAGACGGGCATCGGGCGCGACGCCGGCCCGTTCCAGCAGCGCCAGCGCCTCGGTCGCCGCGGTCACGATCGGGTCGGGGCCCGACGCCGGAGCGGGAGCCAACCCGGCCGGGGTGTGCAACGGGTCCTCGGGGTCGAACGGGGTGGCCCAGAGCGGCCCACCGTCGACCAGCTGGCCGATCGGGAAGGCGGCCATCAGCTCGCGCCAGAGCACCGCGCCGCGCGACTCGAGCTCGTAGCGACCGTCCCAGCCGTCGATCGCGGCGGCCGCGGCGTCGAGCCCGGCGGCCCGCAGCCGTTCGGCGACGGCGGGGGCCAGCGCCGCGGTGACGCTCACGTTGTCGAACATCGCCGCCAGCGCTCCGTCGATCGTGGCCCCCTCCGCGGCGACGGCCCGCGCCGCCAGGTGGTTCTGGCGGGTGCGCAGGGAGATCGGCGTCCGCTCGATGCCGTGGAGCACGTGGAACCCGGTCAGCGGCTCGTCGACGTTGGTCGACCACGCCGAGTCGTTGGCGTTGACGAGGACGTCGGCCCGTTCGAGCTGCGGCTGGCGCGCGTAGGGGACGAGTCCGGGGGAGCGGGCCCCGTCGGCGTCGACCCACTCGTCGTCGGGATCGCTGCCGTCGACGAGCGCCACCCGGTTCTCGAACAGGAGGGCGGCGACGGGATCGGCGGTCAGGCGTTCGACGAAGCGGGCCTGGGCCGCCTCGCCGATGTTCGGGGTGGCGGAACCGTCGATGTAGAAGGCCCGACCGGTCCGGTCGACGGCGAGCGTGTTGACCCACGGGATGCCCTGGTGCGCGGCGAACGCGTCGCGGACGTCGTCGATCGAACGGGCCCGCATCAGGTCGAGCCAGGTCGGGAACGCGGCCCGGTTGTCGATGTTGCCGTCCCGGTAGGTGAAGGCGATCTCGTTCCCCCAGCCGAGCAGCGGCAGGTTCAGCACCGGGCCGAGGTGGCTGTGCCAGGACGTGCGGGTGACCGTGCCCTCGTCTCGCACGTCGACCTCGTGGCTGGCCGAGGTCATCGCCCGCTCCTCGTCGCCGAAGCGGTACGAGGTCGGGGTGCCGGGGACGAGCGAGAGCTTCGCCATCGTGAACCGGTGGCCCTTCGACACCGTGTGGGTCCAGGCCACGTCCCGGTTGAAGCCGACCTGGATGCCGGGCATGCCGACCAGGCCGGTGCCGTACATGTCGAGCGTCCGCTCGCCGTCGGCCTCGAGGATCAGGTGCGACTCCCAGAACCGGGCCTCGCCGTTCCACGGGAAGTGGGGGTTGGCCACGAGCAGGCCGCCGCCCGACGCGGTGGCGGCGGACCCGAACGCCCACGCGTTGCTGCCGGCGTTCTCCGGGTTGCCGCCGAGCGCGTGCAGGGGCGAGGCCGGGGCGGGGCCGTCGGGGCCGGGCGGCTCGGCCCGGCCGATGACGCCCACGAGGTTCCGGCCGCTGGCCAGGACCATGATGTCGACCATGACCTGGTAGTACTCGTCGACCGTGATCGGTCGGAGCCAGGATGCGCCCCGGCACCAGCGGGGGACCGTGCCCTCGGCGAGCGCCTCGGCGAGGTAGGCGTTGTGCCCGGCGACGTAGGCCTCGATGAGGGCATCGACCACGGGGTCCTGGTCCCTGCGGAGCGCCTCGACGGCCGTGGGCAGGTCGAGCGCCCGGTAGCCGACGTCGCTGGCCAGGTGGTGGTCGTCGACGCCGCGGCCGTGGTGCTTCGCCCGCTCGCCGAGCACCTTGGTCACCTGGTCGGCGAGGAGTCCGAGGTGGTCGTGGGCGCAGGCCCAGCCCTGGCCGAAGCCCAGGCCACCCCACTCGCCGGCGGTCACGTGGGCGACGCCGTGCGTGGTCCAGCGGATCTCGGCCGTGTAGCGGCCGTTCGTCGTCTCGGTCACGGCGGGCAACCCTTTCAGATCGTGCGTTCGCCTGCCCGGCCGGCCCGGCCGGCCCGGCCGGCCCGGCCCGCCCGGCCGAGCAGTTCGACGGTGCGCCGGCGGTCCGGGGCGGTCGTGGACGGGAGGGCCACCATCAGCTCGTCGGCGTCGGCATGGACCGCGAACTCGTCGAGTCCGCGGTCGACCGCCTCGGGGGTGCCGGCGATGGTGTGGGTCATCATCGTGCGGAGGTGGTGGCCCTGCGGCGAGGCGAGGACGGCGTCGGCCTGCTCGTCGGTGTAGGTGCGGCCCCGGCCGAGGATGATGCCGACCCGGGCGCGCCGGGCGGCCAGGAGCTGGGCGGCGGCATCGTCGTCGGTCTCGGCCGCGATGGCGTTGACGCCCGCGATGACGTACGGCTCGGCCAGCTGCGCCGACGGCGTGAACCGCTCCCGGTAGGTGGCGACGGCCTGCGTCAGGTGCTCGGGGGCGAAGTGCGAGGCGAAGCCGTAGGGGAGCCCGAGCGCCGCGGCGAGGGTCGCGCCGAACAGCGACGAGCCGAGGATGTAGAGCGGCACGTGCGTGCCCCGGCCCGGGACGGCCCGCACCCCCGGCACGAGGCTCTCGTCGGCCAGGTACCCCTGGAGCTCGACGACGTCCTGCGGGAAGGTGTCGGCGGAGGTGTGGTCGCGCCGCAGCGCCCGCATCGTGACCTGGTCGGTGCCGGGGGCCCGGCCGAGGCCGAGGTCGATCCGGCCGGGGTGCAGCTCGGCGAGGGTGCCGAACTGCTCGGCGATCACGAGCGGGGCGTGGTTCGGCAGCATGACGCCGCCGGAGCCGAGGCGGATGGTGGTGGTGTGGGCGGCGACGTGGGCGATGAGCACGCTGGTGGCCGACGAGGCGATCCGGCCCATGTTGTGGTGCTCGGCGTACCAGACCCGCGTGAAGCCGCCGGCCTCGGCGGCGCGGGCCAGATCGACGCTGGCAGCCAGGCTGTCGCCCACCGTCTCTCCCGAGCCGACGGTGGCGAGGTCGAGGATCGAGCGGGGGACCGACATCAGGTCAGCTCGGAGGAGGGGGCCTCGAACTGGGCGTTGTAGAGGTCGGCGTAGGCGCCGCCGCGGCGCAGCAGCTCGACGTGGTCGCCCTGCTCGACGATCTGGCCGTCCTGCATCACGAGGATCGTGTCGGCGTCGCGGATCGTGGACAGGCGGTGGGCGATCACGAAGCTCGTGCGCTGGGACCGCAGCGCGGCCATGGCGTGCTGGATCAGCACCTCGGTGCGGGTGTCGACCGAGCTGGTGGCCTCGTCGAGGATGAGGATCGCCGGGTCGGCCAGGAAGGCCCGGGCGATGGTGAGGAGCTGCTTCTCGCCGGCGCTGACCGAGCCGCCCTCGTCGTCGACGATCGTGTCGTAGCCGTCGGGCAGCGAGTGCACGAAGCGGTCGACGTAGGTGGCGCGGGCGGCCTCCAGGATCTCGTCCTCGGTCGCGGTCGGGCGGCCGAAGGCGATGTTGTCCCGGATGGTCCCCTCGAACAGCCACGTGTCCTGGAGGACCATGCCGATCTGGGAGCGCAGCTCGTGGCGGCTCATCGCGGCGATGTCCCGTCCGTCGAGGGTGATCCGTCCCTCGTCGAGCTCGTAGAACCGCATGATGAGGTTCACGAGCGTGGTCTTGCCCGCGCCGGTGGGGCCGACGATGGCGACGGTCTCGCCCGGCTCGGCGAGCAGCGACAGATCGGTGATCAGCGGCCGATCGGGGAGGTAGGAGAACGACACGTGCTCGAACTCGACGCGGCCGCGGGTGGGGGGCGCGTCGACCGTCGCCTCGGGCTCGGGCGACTCCTCCTCGACGTCGAGGAGCTCGAACACCCGCTCGGCCGACGCGATGCCCGACTGCAGCACGTTGGCCATCGAGGCCACCTGGGTGAGCGGCTGGGTGAACTGGCGCGAGTACTGGATGAAGGCCTGGATGTCGCCGATCGACATCTGGCCCGACGACACCCGGAGACCGCCGACCACCGCGATGGCGACGTAGTTCAGGTTGCCGAGGAACATCATCGCCGGGGGGATGATCCCGGCGATGAACTGGGCGCCGAAGCTGGCCCGGAAGAGCTTCTCGTTCTCCTCGTCGAACCGGCGCTCCACGGCCTCGGTCTGGCCGAAGACCTTCACGAGGTTGTGGCCGGTGAAGGCCTCCTCGACCTGCGCGTTGAGGAGCCCGGTGTGGGTCCACTGCGCGATGAACCGCTTCTTCGAACGGGCGGCGATGAACTTGGTGACGAACACCGATGCCGGGATCATCAGCGCGGCCACCAGTGCGAGCTCGACCGAGATCGTGAACATCATGATCAGGACGCCGAGCAGCGTGAGCGTCGAGGTCAGGAGCTGGCTGAGGGTCTGCTGGAGGCTCTGGGCCAGGTTGTCGATGTCGTTGGTGACCCGGCTCAGCAGGTCGCCGCGCGGGGTGGTGTCGATGTAGCGGAGCGGCAGGCGGTTGAGCTTGGCCTCGACGTCGTTGCGCAGGCGCTCCATGCTGCGCTGCACCACGCCGGCCAGCACCCAGCTCTGCGTGAACGAGAAGGCCGCGGACAGGACGTACAGCACGGCCGCGATGCCCAGGTAGTACCGGAGCCTGCCGAAGTCGACGCCCTGGCCGGAGATCACGCCGCTCACGACGGTGTCGGTGGCCTTGCCGAGCAGGCGCGGTCCCAGCACCGACAGACCGACGCCGGCGACGGTGAGCACGAGCACGGCGATGCCGCCCCGCCGTTCGGCCCCCATCGTCCGGAGCAGCCGCCGCATCGAGCCGCGCGCGTCGTGGGCCTTCTCCGCCGGCATCCCGGCGGAGAACCGTCCGCCCATGGCGCGGGCCTGCGATGCCGGCGTGGGCCGACCGTCGTCGTGGTGCTCCTGCGCGGGCATCCGGTCTGGGGGACGATCGCTCACGCCGCGTCACCCCGCTCCTGCACCTGCGAGGCCACGATCTCGGCGTAGGTCGGACAGGTGGCCAGCAGCTCGTCGTGGGTGCCGAGGCCCATCGTGCGGCCGTCCTCGACGACGAGGATCTGGTCGGCGTTGGCGATCGTCGACACCCGTTGGGCGACGATCACCACCGCCGCCTCCCGGGTGTACGGGCCCAGCGCGGCCCGGAGGCGGGCGTCGGTGGCGAGGTCGAGCGCCGAGAAGGTGTCGTCGAACAGGTAGACCTCGGGTCGGCGCACGAGGGCCCGGGCGATGGCCAGCCGTTGGCGTTGGCCGCCGGACACGTTGGTGCCACCCTGGGTGATCGGGGAGTCGAGGCCGTCGGGCATGGCCCGGACGAAGTCGGCGGCCTGGGCCACGGTGAGCGCGGCCCACAGGTCGTCGTCGGTGGCGGCCTCGTCGGCGAACACGAGGTTCGAACGGACGGTCCCGGAGAAGAGGAACGGCTTCTGCGGCACGAGCCCGATGTGGCGCCAGAGCTCCTCGGTGGCGAGCTCGCGCACGTCGACGCCGTCGAGCAGCACCTGGCCGGCGGTGACGTCGTAGAGGCGGGGCACCACGTTGAGCAGCGTCGTCTTGCCCGCGCCGGTGCTGCCGATGATCGCCGTCGTCGTGCCCGGTCGGGCCACGAACGAGATGCCGTCGAGCACCGGCTGCTCCGCGCCGGGGTAGTGGAAGCCGACGTCGCGCAGCTCGAGGCCGATGCCGGCGTCGCCGGGCGCGGCGGCCTCGACGGGGTCGTGCACGGAGGTCTCGGTGTCGAGCACCTCCTGGATCCGCTCGGCCGACACCGCGGCGCGGGGCGCCATGACCGCCATGAACGTCGCCATCATCACGGCCATGAGGATCTGGACCAGGTAGCTGATGAACGCGATCAGGGCACCGATCTGCATGTCGCCGCTGTCGATGCGGGCACCGCCGAACCAGATGGCGCCGATGCTCGAGAAGTTGAGCACCAGCATGACGATCGGGAACATGAACGCGAGGAGGCGGCCGGCGGTGAGCGAGGCATCGGTGAGGCCGGTGTTGACCTCCTCGAACCGGCGCGTCTCGTCGGGCTCGCGGACGAACGCCCGCACCACGCGGATGCCGGTGATCTGCTCGCGCAGCACCTGGTTGACCCGGTCGATGCGCTCCTGGACGATCCGGAACTGCGGGATCATCTTCGACACGACGATGCCGATCGGGATCACGAGGGCCGGGATGCTCACCACGAGCAGCAGCGACAGCGGGGCGTCCTCCCGCAGCGCCATCGCCACGCCGCCGATCGCGGTGATCGGCGCGGCCACGAAGAGCGTGCAGCCCATGACGACGAGCATCTGCACCTGCTGCACGTCGTTGGTGATGCGGGTGATGAGCGACGGCGCCCCGAGCTCGTTCACCTCCTTGGCCGAGAACGACGTGACCCGGTGGAAGAGCGCACGCCGCACGTCGCGACCGAAGGCCATGGCCGCCCGGGCGCCGGCGGAGACCGCGGCGATCGAGAACACGACCTGCACGAAGGTGACGCCGAGCATCAACCCGCCGCGGCGCCAGATGTAGTCGGTGTCGCCGGGGATGACGCCCTTGTCGATGATGTCGGCGTTGAGGCTCGGCAGGTACAGGGTCGCCGCCGTCTGCACGAACTGCAGGAGCACGACCACCGTGAGCAGACCCGCATAGGGCCGCAGGCGATCGCGGAGCAGTCGGATCAGCACGGGCGCGGTTCCCTCCGGTCGGCCGAGGACGGGGGTCGATCCTGCCACGGTGGTGTGGCGCGGCACCGCATCGGGACAGAATCGACCGATGACCGCTTCCTACGACGAGTTCGACGAGCTGACCTTCGACCGGCCCCGCGCCGGGGTCCTGCGGATCACCCTCGACGGTCCCGGGCTCAACGCCGTCGGCCCGGCGCTGCACCGCCAGATCGCCGACGTCTGGCGGGTCGTCGACCGCGACGAGGCCACCGACGTCCTCCTGCTGCGCGGCGCGGGGAAGGGCTTCTCGTCCGGGGGGAGCTTCGAGCTGCTCGACCAGATGATCGACGAGCCCGACGCCCGGCTGCGGGTCCTGCGCGAGGCGCGGGACCTCGTGTTCAACATCGTCGACTGCTCGAAGCCGATCGTCTCGGCGGTGCACGGACCGGCGGTGGGAGCCGGACTCGTGGCCGCGCTCCTCGCGGACGTGTCGGTGGTCGGTCGAACCGCGAAGATCATCGACGGCCACACCCGCCTCGGCGTCGCCGCCGGCGACCACGCCGCCATCTGCTGGCCGCTCCTGTGCGGCATGGCCAAGGCCAAGTACCTGCTGCTCACGTGCGACCCGCTCTCGGGCGAGGAGGCGGAGCGGATCGGGCTGGTGTCGCTCTGCGTCGACGACGACGAGGTGCAGGACCGGGCCATGGCGATCGCCGGGCAGCTGGCCGACGGCCCGCCAAACGCGATCCGTTGGACCAAGCACACCCTCAACCACTGGTACCGCGCGCAGGCCGCCGCCTTCGACGCGTCGCTCGCCTACGAGTTCCTCGGTTTCGGCGGCGACGAGGTCAAGGAGGGCCTGGCGTCGCACCGGGAGAAGCGGGTGCCGCGGTTCCGGCCCGATCGCGACGATCCCGCTCGGTAGGGTCCGGCCCATGGGGACCAACGAACGCTCGACCATCACGATGTCGGACCAGGAGATCGAGGACTACCTGCGGGCGAGCCGCACGATGACCCTCGCCACCCTCGGGCCGGACGGCACGCCCCACCTGGTGGCGATGTGGTTCGCGGTCATCGACGGCGAGATCTGGTTCGAGACGAAGGCGAAGTCGCAGAAGGCGGTCAACCTGGGCCGCGACCCGCGCGTGACCTGCCTCGTCGAGGACGGTCGCACCTACGACCAGCTCCGCGGCGTCGCCGTCGAGGGCCGGGCGGAGGTCGTCGACGACCCCGACGCGCTCTGGGCGGTCGGGGTCGACATCTGGGAGCGCTACAACGGCCCCTACACCGAGGACCTGAAGCCGTTCGTCGAGCTGATGCTCAACAAGCGGGTGGCGGTGCGGGTCGTGCCCGAGCGGGTCCGCTCCTGGGACCACCAGAAGCTGGGCATGGACCCGATCCCGCTCGGGGGCACGACCGCCGAACCGCTGCGCTGACCCCAGGTCACGCCGGCACCCGCTCGAGTGTCAGGTCGAAGGTCACCACGAAGTCCACGTCGAGGTCCGGGGCGATCGTGAGCGTGACCTCCTTCGCCATGGCGCCGCCGAGCGACACCGGCGCCATCTGTCCGCTCGCCGACCAGTGGGCGACGTTGATCCAGGTGATGCACGCCGAGGCGTCGAACGCGCCGGGCGTCGTCGGCGCCGTCTCGACGTTGCCGGAGGCGGCGCAGCCGAGTCCCCAGCCCTGGTCGTCGGCCAGGTCCTCGTGGTACGCCGTCACCAGCAACCGGACGTCGACCGGGGTGGACGGGTCGAGGAGGATCGCACCGGCATCCAGGGTCAGCTTCAGCTTCTCGTCGCGCGTGGTGAACGAGCCGTAGCGGTGGTCGGCGAACCCGTTCGCGTCCTGGGCGACGGCCATGGCCTGGTAGGTGGTGTTCGGTTGGAGGTCGTCGAAGTTGGCGGTGAAGGTCGTCTCGTCGCTGCCCACCGTCGACCGCACCCACACGTCGCTGCCCCGCCAGACGCTGATCCAGATCTTGGCCGGGGTGTTCGTCTCGACCCGCAGCGCAGCGTTGCGTGCCGCCGGGTAGGCCAGGCCGCTCGTGATGCACGACAAGGAGCACCCGCCCTGGCCCGCGGTGTAGCCGAAGCCGGACGAGAAGGGCGACGGCGCCGGCATGCCGCCGATCGTGAAGTCGGCGGCGACCCCCGCCGGGTGGGCATCCGCCTGGATCCCGGTCGGGGTGTCGGCATCGGACCCCGCGCCGACACCGAGCGCCAGGAGCGTGGTCAGCAGGCCGGTGATGAGAAGGATCGCTGCGATGGTTGCGGGACGGGAGCGCATGACCGGACCTCCGGGTCGTTGGGGTGGGCTTCCGACCGTCCTGACCCCTCGCCCGCCGTCGCCTTACAGCCCGCCGGTAAGGAACTCCGGCGTGGGGGGTCAGGACGGACGTGCGAACGCCACCTACCATCCGAACCAGCGAACGGGGTGTGGGATGTCCATGGACCGAGGAGCGACCGACCTGGCGGCGGTGCTGGCAGCGCAAGCCGGTGACGCCGACGCGTTCGGCCGGCTGTACCTGGCGTGGTTCGACCGCGTCCACGACGTCGTCCGTCGCATCACGCGGGATCCGCACGTCGCCGACGAGGTCACCCAGGACGTCTTCCTCGATGCGTACCGGAAGCTCGACACGCTGCGGTCACCGGACGCGTTCGGTGGCTGGCTGCTCCGCTCGGCCCGGAACCGGGCCCTCAACCGGATCCGGCACGAGCAGCGGTCGGTCGCCGTCGACCCCGGGGGAGACGACGACGTGAGCGGGCACCCGCTCGACCGCGGGACCGGGTACGCGGTCGACGAACGGTTCGCGGCCGACGAGAACGACGAGCTCGTCCGGGCCGCGGCCGCGGCGCTCGGCGAGGCCGACGCCGGCATCCTCCACCTGCACCTCCGCCACGGCCTCGACGGGGCCGAGCTGGCCGAGGAGCTGGGGGTCGAGCCCAACGCGGTCCACCAGCGCCTGTTCCGGCTGCGGAAGCGGCTGGCCGACGCGATCCGGTCCTGGCAGCTGTGGCGCCACGGCCGCCCGCGGTGCCCGGCGCTCCGCGTCGCCCTGGAGGCGCAGGCCGTGGCCGGGTTCGATGCCGCGACGGCGAAGATCATCGATCGTCACGCCTCGGCCTGCGACGAGTGCGACGACGAGCGCCGGCGATCGACGGCGCCCGCCGCGCTGTTCGCGGCGGTGCCCGTGCTGTTGGTGCCGGCCGTGGCCAAGGCCGAGGTGGCCCGGGGGCTCGTCGAGGCGGGCGTCCCGCTCCCACCCGAGTACACCGACCCGGCGTTCGTCGAGGCCGCGTCGACCGTGCCGGACGGGCCGCACCCGGTGTCCGACGGTCGGCGGGGCGCACGGTCGGCCCGCAGGATCGCGGTCCTCGCCGTGGCTGCCGTCGCGTTGGTGGCGGTGTCCCTCGCGGTCTGGGCGGCGCCGACCGGGCACGACCCCGATCGCTCGGCATCCGGACCGGAAGGGGAGGCGTTCGCCACCGGCCCGCTCGCCGGTGACCTGGGCCGGTCGGACGGGGCCGGCACCTCCGGGGTCGACGTCGAGGTCGTCGACCCGTCGGACGCGACGTCGACGACCGCCGTCACGTCGACCGACCGGGTCCCGACCGGCTCCGACGTGGCGCCCGCGGATCCGACGTCCCCCGATGTCGCGGTCGAGCAGCCCGATCCGGTCCCGATCCCGGTCGACGACCCGCCGACGACACCGCCGGCCGGTGCGCCGAGCAGCTCGACGACGACGGTGCCACCGGCGCCGGAGGTCGTGCGGTTCAGCGCCCGACGCATCGCCGCCACCGGCGACTGCCGTACGCCGTCGAGTCGCATCGTGGTCACGTGGGCGACCTCCGGGGCGACCTCGGTGACCCTCACGGCACCCGACGGCACGCGCGCGGTCGCGGCCGAGGGCACCACCGTGGTGTGCCACGCCACCGCCGGTCGGTTCGCGCTCGAGGCGACCGGGCCGGGCGGCACCAGCACCGCGGGTCCGATCGTCGTCAGCGCTGGGTGACTCCGCTTCGTCGGTTGAGCGGAGCGGAGCTTGCGGAGCGAAGTCGAAACCTCGGTCAGCGCTGGGTGATGGGCTCGTCGGCGAGGGTCACGATGGCGACGGCGGGCCGGTTCCCGAAGCGGACCTGTGGCGCGTGGCCCCGTTCGAGCCCGATGCCGGGTGACACCAGGATCCGGTTGCCGTCGATCTCGCCGACACCGCCCCGGGCCACGTCGCGGGGAACGTCGCTCATCGTGACAAGGGGTCCGTAGAAGGGCACCACGATCTGCCCACCGTGGGTGTGGCCGGCGACGGTGAGGTCGACGCGGCTGTTCGACGGGAGCATCAGGGCGGTGTCGGGCCGGTGGCCGAGGAGGATCGTGATCGCACCGTCGTCGGCGGTCGCGAGCAGGCTCTGGCGGACCTCCTCGGCGCCCTTCGACTGGTAGTCGAGTCGCGTGCCGCCGATGCGGACCGTCCGGTCGCCGATCGAGATCTCCACGACGCGGTCGTCCAGCACGGTGACGCCGGTGCCCGCGACGAGGTCGTGGTAGTCGCCGTGCTCGGAGTCGCCCTGCACGAAGTAGACGCCGCCCGGCGCGTGCAGTTCCTCGAGGAGCTCCCGCATCGCGGCGGTGTCGGCCGCGGACCGGTCCCCCTGGAAGAGGTCGCCGGGCAGCAGGACCAGGTCGGGTTCGGCGGCCATCGCCTCGCGGACGGCGCGGTGCTCGTACGACCCGACGTCGGACGTCTGGATGTCGGCGAGCACGGCGATGGTCAGCGGGTCCTCGCCGGCCCGCTCGGGCGCGATCGCGACGTCGTGGTGGTCGACCCGCAGCCACGTCGGCTCGATGTGGGTGGCGTACACGCCGAAGGGGATGGGCACGAAGGCCGTCGCCAGGACGGGCGCCACCCACCGCGGCGCGCCCTGCCGGCGCGACCGCACGAGGACGCCGGCCGCGGTGATCGGGAACGACACCATGAGCGCCAGGTACCCGCCGTGGACCACCGCGAACATGTCCTGGTAGCGGGCGCCGGCGACCGCCGCGGCGGTGGCGGCGAGCGCACCGGTGACCACCGCGGCGAGCAGCACCGCTCGTCCGCCGACCCGCCGTCCGCCGGTCGTCACGAGCGCGGCCGCGCCGATGCCCGCGGCGCCGGCCCCGACCGCGGCGACGGTCTGGACCATCGTGCTCACGCCGCAGGAGCCTAGGGAGCCGGCCACCCCCGGCCCGGTCGGCCCCCGACCTCAGGTGCCGGCCAGGCGGGCCACCACGGGCGCCATGGCCTCCAGGGCATCGAGGCTCAGACCGATCGACGCGATGCCGAACCGGTCGCGCCGTTCGACGAGGTCGTCGACGATCTGGTCGACGGTGCCGCACAGCGCGTGGGGGCTGGCGAGGGCCTCCTCGGGCGTGAGCCCGAACCCGGCGGCGAGCGCGTCGGCCATCTCGTCGCGGGCGTCGGTGACCGCGGCGAGGTGGATGCGGGTGTGGAGCTCGATCTCGTCGAAGCGGTCGCCGGCGGCGTCGCGGATCCAGCCGATCTTGCGGAGCGTCTGCTCGGCGGTGCCGTCGGGGCCGGCGCTGGCGTCGATGCGCCCGGTGGTCAGCTTGGGGTTGAGCCCGACGATGTGGGCGTGGCGGCCGGCCAGCTCGAGCACCTTGCGCCCACCGCCGCCGACCAGCAGGGGGATCGGTGACTGGAGCGGTCGGGGCGAACCGACGAGCCCGTCGATGCGGTAGTGCTCGCCCTCGTGGTGGACCGGTGCACCGGCGAACAGCGCGGTGACCACCTCGATCGCCTCCTCGAGCCGGGCGATCCGCACGCCGGGGGCGTCCATGGGGATGCCCGCGCGGGCGTAGTCCTCGACCATCCAGCCGGCCCCGAGGCCCAGCTCGAACCGTCCCTCGGAGAGCACGTCGAGGGTGGCGGCCTCCTTGGCCAGCACCGCGGGGTGGCGGTAGTCGTTGCAGAACACGAGCGCACCGACCCGCAGGGTCGTGGTGGCATCGGCCGCGGCCATGAGCGCGGCCACCGGCGCGAGCTGGTCGTCGAGGTGGTCCGACACCGTGAGCCGGTGGTAGCCGAGGTCCTCCACCTTCCGGGCCAGGTCGCGCCAGGCGCCGGCGGTCAGGTCGGGCGGCGTCGAGCACTGGATGCCGAAGCGGAACGGGGGCGTCGTCATGGCAGACCCTGCTCGATCCGGCACCGTCACACCCCATCGGTAACGTGCGGCCCGTGGCCGAGCGCGACCTGTACCTCCACGAGCTGATCGACATCGTCGGTCAGGGTCAGTACGACTACATGGCCCACGCCGGCCGCGAGCCCACCAACGCCATGCCGGACATGCTGACCCTGCAGGGCACGTTCTTCGTGTGCGCCATGGGCGGGGGCAGGTGGCCGCAGGTGGTCAACATCTGGGACGTCGGCGAGCAGGGTTGGGAGGGGTGGGCGGCCAACGTCGACCGGCTCAACCTCAAGCGGCGCTCGGCGTTCTACGGGGACTGGTGGGACGAGGCCGCGCAGTGGCGCTCGGGCGGGTTCGACCGGCTCTGCGGCGGCGTGCCGGGCAACCCGTCCACCGCCGAGATCGCGGCGAGTGGGGTGAAGGGCACGCTGTTCGTGCACCAGCTCCTGTCGGTGCGCCCGGGGAGCGCACTCGACTACCTCGCCGCGGTGGTGGCCGAGCAGGTGCCGGTCTGGCGGGACCACGGCCACGAACCGACGGGGATCTACGAGGTGCTCGGCAACCAGCACGAGGTGGTGGTGGTCTGGGCCACCTCGGTCGGGGCGCAGACCCGTCTGCGGGCCAGCCGCGACGCGGCCCGAGGTCTGGGTGCCACCTCCGGGGTCGACGCCGACGACCGTCTCGTGGCCTGGGAGCGGACGATGGCCGGGTTCGTCACCGGCGGCGACACGCACCTGATGACGCCCATGCCCGGCACGGTCTACGGCCCGGCCGACTGGGACGAGGCGTCGTTGGACGACTGGCTCTCGCCGCGATCCGACGAGGGTGCTTGACCCAGGTTTCGTGACATGGCAACGTCCGCTGTCACATAACTCTGACTCGGAATCGCAAGGGGACACGATGAGGACGGATGCCGTTCGGGCATGGACGGGCGCGCTGCTGGTGGTCGTGCTGCTGCTGGCGGGGTGCACCTCCGACGACGACACCTCCACCGCGCCGACCACGACCGAGGACCTGGGCGGCGGCGAGCTGTCCGACCTCCCGGTCGACGTCGATCCGGCCGAGGACACCGCGGAGTCGACCTTCGTCGTGAGCCCGGGCACCGAGACGGTGACGGTGACCGAGGCCGAGCCCGGCGCCCGGCTCTCGCTCGTCGACGCCGAGGGCGAGCGGCTGATCATCCTGAAGGCCGACGAGTACGGCCAGGCCCACTTCGCCTACGTCCCGAGCAGGCTGCTCGAGTTCCAGACCGGTGAGAACGCCGAGCTCCCGACCATGGATGGCGGCGTCGTCGAGCCCGGCGCCGGCTACACGATCCGTGGCGAGGACGAGTCGCCGGTCCAGGTGTCGGAGCCGTTCGACGTGCTCGGCCGCGACGACGCGCCCGACGGTGCGTTCTTCGACGAGCAGGCCGGTGACCTGGTCCCGTCGGGCCGCGAGACCGAGAAGTTCGGTTACATCACGACGCGCGACGGGGTGGAGCTCAGCGTCATGGTCCGCCTCCCCGGTCCGGCCGACGCCGGGCCGTACCCGACCGTCGTCGAGTACTCGGGGTACGACCCCTCCAACCCGGCCGACGCCGAGCCCGGTTCGATGATCGCCGGTCTGCTCGGGTACGCCACCGTCGGCGTCAACATGCGGGGCACCGGTTGTTCGGGGGGCGTGTTCGACGTGTTCAACACCGCGCAGCAGACCGACGGCTACGACGCCATCGAGGCCATCGCCCGCCAACCCTGGGTGAAGAACCACGAGGTCGGCATGGTCGGCCTGTCGTACTCGGGCATCACCCAGCTCTACACCGCGGCCACCGACCCGCCGAGCCTGGCCGCCGTCACGTCGCTGTCGGTGATCAAGGACCCGTGGCTGCAGCAGTGGCCGGGCGGCGTCTACAACGGCGGCTTCACCAAGAACTGGCTCGAGGAGCGCGACCGTCAGTCCTCCGCCGGCGGCTCCTCCTGGGTGCAGGAGCGGATCGATGCCGGCGACACGGTCTGCGAGGGCCACCAGCAGATCCGCGAGCAGAACGTCGACTTCGAGGCGTTCGGCCGCTCGCTCGTGCACCGGCCGGCCCAGGCCGACGGGCGCGACCTGTCGAAGCTGGTGTCGAACATCGAGGTGCCCGTGTACCTGTCGGGTGCCTGGCAGGACGAGCAGACCGGCCCGCAGTTCGCCGACATGCTCGGCAACTTCACCAACGCGCCCGTCACCAAGTTCGTGCTGTTCAACGGCCGCCACCCCGACGGGTACACGCCGTTCATGCTGAGCCGGTGGCACGAGTTCCTGGAGCTGTACGTCGCCCACGAGGTGCCCGACCTCGACCCCACGGTGCGGAGCCTGGCGCCGGCGGTGTTCGAGGACTTCTTCGGCATCCCCGACCTGCACTTCGACGACGACCGGTTCGGCGCGTTCACCGCCGACCAGTACGACGAGGCCAAGGCCTGGTACGAGTCGACGCCCGACGTCCACGTGCTGTTCGACCAGGGCGGCGAGGCGGAGCATCCCGGTACCCCGGAGCCGTCGTTCACCAAGGACTACGAGTCCTGGCCGCCGGCCGGCACCGAGACCCGGGCGTTCTACCTGGACGCCGACGGCGCCCTGTCCGACGAGCAGCCGAGCGCCGCCGGCATCGACCGCTTCCTCAACGACCCGGACTCGGCGTCCAAGGTGTTCTTCCCGGAGGACCCCGGCTACGAGCTGACCGCGCCGACGTGGACCTTCGACTGGACCGACTTCGCCGAGGGCAACGCCATCGCCTACGTGTCCGAGCCGTTCACGAAGGCCACCGTGCTCGGCGGACCGGGCTACGCCGAGCTCTCGATGCGCATCCCCGACGGCGACGCCGACGTGCAGGTGAGCATCTCGCTGATCGACTCCTCGGGCACCGAGTGGCACGTCACGAGCGGTGAGCTTCGTCTGAGCGATCGCAAGGTCGACGAGGCCACCACCGACGGTCTCCGGATCGGACGCTCGTTCTCCGCCGCCGATTCGCGCTCCATGCCGGTGGACGAGTTCGAGACCGTGAAGGTCGCGCTCCCGTCGTTCGCGCAGGCCTTCCGTCCCGGCGACCGGTTGAAGGTCGCCATCTCCGGTCCCGGCCGCGACTTCGGTGCCTGGTCCTTCGAGGCCATCGGCGAGGAAGGCACGCCCCGTGACGTCGGCTTCGGGCCCGGCCAGGCCTCCCGGTTGATGCTCGGCGTCCTGCCCGGCATCGACGAGGTCCCGGCCATCGAGGCGCCGTGCCCGTCGTTGCGGGGTCAGGCGTGCCGGACCTACGAGCCCCGGACCAACACGACCGCGGAGTGAGCTGACGTGGCGGCGGACGGGATCACGGCGGCGCCGGCGACGGGGAACCGTCGCGGTGCCGCCACCCGGCGCCGCATCCTCGACGCGGCCGACGCGTGCTTCGAGCGCGACGGGCTCGACCTCACGCTCGACCAGGTCGCCCGGGAGGCGGGCACCACCCGCATGACGGTCCACCGCCACACCGGCGGTCGCGAGGCCCTCGTCCGCCAGGTCACCCTCCGTGCGTTCGGCGGGGTGGTCGCCGAGGTCGCGGTGGTGCTCGACGGCGACGGGCCGTTCGCCGAGCGGTTGCCGGCGGCGATGGCCGAGGCCGTCCGTCGGATCCGGTCCACCCCGCACCTGCTGGCCCTGCTCGCCCCGTCCAACACGTCGGGCTGGTGGGACGTCGACCCCGACGAGCGGGTCCTCGGCGACGTGCGCACGTTCGTCCGCCCGTACTTCGACCAGGCCGCCGCTCGCGGTGAGCTGCGGGAGGACGCCGCCCGGTCCGTGGAGTGGGTGATGCACCAGCTCCTCCTGTACCTCGCGCTGCCCCACGTGGCCGACGACGCGTTGGTCGCAGACGAGCTGCGTCGGTTCGTCGGTCCCGCGCTCGTCGTCGACTGACGGGGACCGACCGCGTTCCGCGCCCGGCGGTGTGCGAGACTTTTCGGCCCCCCGTCGTCCGGAGCGTCGTGACCACCCCCACCCGAACCCGAACCGCCGTCCTCGCCGCGCTCGCCGCGGCCGCGCTCGTGACGACGTCGTGCAGCGGGTCGGCCGGTGGGGCGTCGTCGGACACGACGGTCGCGCCCGACACGGCTCCGGTCACCTCCACCACGGAGGCACCGACGACCACGGCCGCGCCGACCACCACCTCCACCACGTCGACCACGGTGCCGCCCGACCCGACCCAGCAGACCGAGCCGGACGGCGCCCTGCAGGCCGGGAGCAAGGGCGTGCGCACCCGTGCCGTCCAGCAGGCGCTGAAGGACCAGCACTACGACCCGGGGGAGGTCGACGGGAAGTTCGGCCGCCAGGTCACCATGGCGGTGTGGGCGTTCCAGGCGCTGCACGGGCTGCCCAAGGACGGGATCGTCACCCCGGAGCTGGAGACGCTGATCCTGTCGAAGCCGGCCCAGGAGATGCTGCGGCCCGAGCTGGGGCCCACCCACACCGAGGTCGACCTCACCCGGCAGGTGCTCATCGTCTGGCGCGACGGCGCTCCGACGCTGATCACCCACGTGTCGAGCGGCAGCCAGGTGCCGTACTGCGAGGAGACCGACCAGGGCCAGAACTGCGGCAACGCGGTCACCCCGCTCGGCGTCTACCACTACCAGCGGCGGATCGAGGGGTGGCGCGAGGCCCCGCTCGGTCGCCTCTACAACCCCGTGTACTTCAACGGCGGCATCGCCGTGCACGGGGCGCCGTCGGTGCCAGACCACCCGGCGAGCCACGGCTGCGTCCGCATCCCGATGCACATCGCCGAGTACTTCCCGAGCCTGGTGGCCAACGGCGAGACCATCGAGGTCTACCGCTCCTAGGAAGGTGCTCGGTCGCAGGCGCCCGAAGCGATGGTGCGGTCGGCCGCTCGGACGCTCGTGAGTTCCGCGGGCGTCGGTCGAGCGTCCGGGACCCCGGTGTCGTCCGAGGTTTCCGGACGGCCGCCGGTCGACTCCATCATGAGGTCGAACCTTCGGCCGATGGCGAGCGCTCCCGCCTCGTAGGGGCCCATCGCTTGCACGTCTTCTTCGCGGACGTCGACGAACATGCCCAGGACGAGCAGCGGTGCACGGACGTCGTCGTCGGTCGTCGTGAGCACCTCCTCGAAGGTGAACCCGTCGATGACGTGGAGCGCAGTGGCGAACGCGCAGAGCGCCTCGACGTCAGGTGCGACGGCGTCGGCGTCGGACGATGTTCCGCCGTCGCTGCTGGAGAACATCCCGCAGGCCGAGGTCGTGACGGCGACAACCGCGACGCAAACCCCGTAGAGGCAACGGCGTACGGCTGCCGACGAACGGAGCACTCCGTTGCCTGGAGCCATGAAGGCTCAGGCCTCGGGTTCGCAGTTCGACGCCAGGTACTGGTCGATGGAGCTGGCTGCGTTCTGAACAGCGCTCACATTGGTGATCTCATCGCGACGTCGGGCATGTACCCGGTGACGGAATTGAAAGATGGGTGTCATCGATGCACGCCAATCGTCGGAAATGTGAACATGCCCATTGTCGAATCCCGTCCTTCGCAATGATCGCCGCCCGTCCCGTCGGGAACCTAACGTGAAGGGTTCATGACGTCAATGAGGCGGTACCCGAATGGCACGTTGGTTGCCAATGGCGGACCGGCCTCAGAGGCTGGTGCAGCGGGCGATGACGTCCTCGCCGAAGCGGCCGTAGGCGTCCTTCGCCGAGTCGACGTCGAAGGCCAACGGCGGGACCACCACCCGCGAGACGCCGATCGACGCCAGCTCCTCGACGGCGCCGACCGGGTCGTCGCCGCCGATGGGCGCCCCTGCGGTGAGCTCGATGGCGTCGGGGTCGCGGCCCGCCTCCTCGGCGGTCTCGCGCACGATCCCGAAGAGGTGGGCCAGCTCGGAGGGCGATCCCTTACCCGGGAAGAAGCCGTCGCCGAGCCGGCCGGCGCGACGGGCTGCCACCTCGGTGTGGCCGCCGATCACGATCGGCACGGTGCCGTTGGTCGGCGTCGGCAGGCTGATCACCTTCTCCCACCGCTGGTACCCGTCGTCGAGCGTGACCTCCTCGCCGGTCCAGAGCGCCCGGATCGCCTTGATGGAGGCGTCGAGGCGCCGGCCGCGACCGGCGAAGGGCACGCCGAGGGCGTCGAACTCCTCCTCCAACCAGCCCGAGCCGACGCCGAGGCGGAGCCGCCCGCCGGAGAGGCGGTCGAGGGTGGCGATCTCCTTGGCCACGACTCCCGGGTTGCGCTGGGGAAGGATCAGGATGCCGGTGCCCAGCACCAGCCGTTCGGTGGCGGCGGCCACGTAGGCCAGCCAGATCAGCGGGTCGGGGAAGACGATGCGGTCACCGCCCGGCATCTTCCCCGAGCGGCCGTACGGATAGGTCGACTCGTACCCGGCGGGCACCAGTACGTGCTCCACCGTCCACGCCGACTCGAAGCCGGCCGCCTCCGCGGCCTGCATGCAGCCGGCGGCAACCGGACCCTCGGCGAGCGGACCGGTGTTGGCGAAGATGATCCCGAAGCGCATCGGGCCGACGGTAGCCCCGGCTCCGATTTGGTGACGGATGTCGCTTCCTGCCTACGGTGGCATCGGTCACGGAGGGTCCCGGATCGTCCGAGCCTGACCCGCCCGACGTGCTGGCAGCCCCCGACAGGGGGAGGGGCGCCGCCGTCGGGCGGTGTCGCGCCGGCCCGTCAGTTCACCTGGCGGTCCTGCCCGGCCCAGTACGTCTCGCGGAGCTTGAACTTCTGGAGCTTGCCGGTGGCGGTGCGGGCCAGCACGTCGCGGAACTCGATCCGCTTGGGCACCTTGTAGCCGGCCAGCTTCGTGCGGCAGTGGTCGCGCAGGGTCGCCTCGTCGGCCTCCGCGCCCGGGGCGAGCACCACGAGCGCCAGCACCAGCTCGCCCCACTTCTCGTCGGGCACACCGATCACGGCGACCTCGGCGACCGAAGGGTGCGAGAACAGCGCGTCCTCGACCTCGATCGACGACACGTTCTCGCCGCCCGAGATGATCACGTCCTTCTTGCGGTCCGAGATGGTGACGTAGTGCTCCTCGTCGACGATGCCGCCGTCGCCGGTGTGGAACCAGCCGTCGACGATGGCCTCGGCGGTGGCCTCGGGCTGCTCCCAGTAGCCCTCGAGCACGTGGTTGCCGCGGGCGATCACCTCGCCCTGGCCGTCGACCGCCACCTCGATGCCGAGCGCCGGCGCGCCGGCCCGCCCGAGCTTGGCCGCCCGCTCGCCCGGCGTGAGGCCGTCCCACTCGGCCCGGCCGCGGTTCATGGTCAGCAGGGGCGCGGTCTCGGTGAGGCCGTAGATCTGGATGAACTCCCACCCGAGCTCGGTCTCGACCCGCTCGATCGTGCGGGTGGGCGGCGGCGCCCCGGCGACCACGATGCGGGTGCGGTCGCGGCCCGGGATCGGCCCGTCCCAGTCGGTGGCCGCGTCGAGGATCATGTTGACCACCGCCGGCGCCCCGCACATCGCCGTGACGCCGTGCTCGTCGACCCGACGGAGGATCTCGGCCCCGTCGATCTTGCGGATCACCACCTGCGTCACGCCCATCCCGGTGGTGGCGTAGGGCATGCCCCAGCCGTTGCAGTGGAACATCGGCAGCGTGTGGAGGAAGACGTCGCGGTCGCTGATGCTCGACTGCCAGCCGAAGACGGTGGCGTTCAGCCACAGCGACCGGTGGGTCTGCTGGACGCCCTTGGGTCGGGCGGTCGTGCCGCTCGTGTAGTTGATGACCGCGGTGGCGGACTCGTCGGGCGCCCACGGCTCGGGCTCGGAGTCGGCGGCGGCGCCGGTCGGTCCGTCGACGAGGCCGAACAGCTCGGCGTCGGCGTCGGCGCCGATCACGAACCGGTGCTCGGCGTCGACGCCGGCCAGGTCGTCCTCCAGCTCCGGGTCGACGAGCAGCACCCGGGCGCCGCTGTGGCCGACGATGTAGCGCACCTCCTCGGCGGCCAGGCGGAAGTTGACCGGGACCAGCACCCGGCCCGAACCGCTCACGCCGAAGAACGACGTCAGCAGCCGGGCGGCGTTGTGGGACACGACGGCCACGCGGTCGCCGACGCCGACCCCGAGCCGGTCGAGCGCCGCGGCCTGGGCCCGGGCCCGCCGGGCCATCTCCCGGTAGGTGATCGAACCCCACGACGGTGCGACCTGGTCGGGCTCGTCGACCGCACCGATGCGGTCCGGGTAGACCTGCTCGGCCCTCCGGAGGAAGTCGTTGACCGTCAACGGGACCTGCACGTGCGTTCCTCCGGCGTCGGGGCGATGGCACTGGATGGGGTGACCGGGGTCACCGTAGCCAGTCAGGTCCCCGGCCGGGCACCCGTCGTCGCGGTGGCGTACAGCGCGAGCGCGAGCTCGACGGAGCGGTCGACGACCACGTCGAGGTCGTCGCCCAGCCGTCCGTCGGCCCAGGCCTCGGCGAGCGCGCCCATCGACCCGGCGAACATGGTGCCGAACACCGCGAGGCGGTCGGCGTCGAGGTCCGTGCTGCCGAGGAGTCGGGCGTCGGAGCTGTAGGCCTGGATCTGGGCGAGGAAGCCCTGGCGGCGCCGCTGGCCGAGCGTCGGGTTCCCGGGCCAGCCCGAGATGAGCACCCGAGCCCGGCGCGGGTCCTCGGTGAGGTGGCGCAGCACCGACTCGATGCCCGCCCGGATCACCTCGGCCGGCTCGGATCCCCGCGTGGCCAGGTCGCCCTCCACCCGCACCGCGAGCCCGGCGAGGTGCTGGTCGTAGAGGGCGCCGAGCAGGTCATCGAGGTCGGTGAAGCTCTCGTAGAAGTAGCGGGGGTTGAGGCCCGCGACCCGCAGCACCGCCCGCACGGTGACGGCGGCGTCGTCCTCGGCGAGCAGCTCGTCGGCGGCGTCGAGGAGCCGGGCCCGCCGTTCACGGGCGCGCTCCTCGGCCGTGGTGCCGGCCCACGTGCCGGTCTGCGTGCTCAGGCCATCGCCTCGACGTCGTCGCGGGTGAGGGAGCGGTCGATCGCGATCGCGCCCGGCCCCTCGGGGTCGACGGGTCGGTTCAGGCCGCCGGCCACCCGGGCCCGGGACTGCTCGACCTCGTCGAGCGTGCCGGTGATGCGGGTGAGCTGGCGCACCGCGGTGCGCATCGTGGCCCGGCGGAGCTCGGTGCGCACCCGGTCGACCCGGCGGTGCTGCACCATGGCCTGGGCCCAGGGCGGGAGGAGGTCGCGCACCACCCAGTCGATGCCGATGCCGCCCGGCGCGAAGAACGGCGCGGCGGAGCGGTCGAGCATGTTGTTGGTGGTGATGGCCTTCTGGTGGGTGACCGCCAGCCGCGGCAGGTACGACTGGAGGCAGTCGAGCGTCTCCTGCTTGGTGGTGGGCAGGTCGGTGCCGCCGAGGCCCTCGCCGACCCGGGTGAACTCCCGGTAGTACTCGTCGAGCTCGGCGCCCCGGAGCGGCTCCGGGTGGTAGTGCTCGTGGGCGGTGGCGAGGCCCCAGACGACGGTGGCGTAGTTCCAGCGCAGCCAGTCCGGGTCCTCGGCGTCGTAGACCGCGCCGTCGGGCCGGACGCCCTTCACCGTGCGGTGCATGCCCCGGACGACCCGGGTGAGGCGTTCGGCCGACTCGGTCGACGCGAACGCCGTGCCGAGGAAGAACGAGATCGAGTGGCCGAAGCGCACCGCGGCGCCCTCGGCGTCGATGCGGCCGGTGGGCTTGCCGTCGATGCGTTCGGGGATGCGGGAGTGATCCGCGCCCATCCACATGATGCTGGGGTCGAGCTGCTCGATGTAGGCGGCGGCGAACAGGCCGAGCGCCATGGTCGGGAAGTGGGCGTGGACGTACCAGACCCGGCTGTCGGGCCCGAACCAGCCCGGGTCGCCCTCCGGTCCGGCGAAGTCGATGCGCTTGAAGTAGCGGGACCGGACGTTGGCGTCGAAGTTCTTCGCGAACCCCTCGCGCAGCGGGGCGAGCGGGTCGGTCGGGTTCGGCAGCGACGAGAGCGACGGCAGCGTGGGCACGGGGCCTCCAGTGGCGGAAGGGTGGCGGATCCGGTTTGGCAACGGCTGTTTCCAACCGGCACCCTACGGGTTGGAAACAGCCGTGTCCAAGCACCTCCCGCGGACTTCGTCGGAGGTCGCCGGTAGGGTCGCCACCCATGCGCATCGGACTCTTCTTCGGCGACGCCACCCTCGACCAGCTCATCGGTGCGGCCCGCACCGCCGAGGAGCAGGGCTTCGACTCGATCTGGCTGCCCCAGATCTTCGGCCTCGACGCCCTCGGCGCGCTGACCCTGATCGGCCACGAGGTCCCCCGGATCGAGCTGGGCACCGCCGTCGTGCCCACCTACCCCCGGCACCCCTCGGCGCTGGCCGGCCAGGCCCTCACAGCCTCGGCGGCCGCCGGTGCGGGTCGCGTCACCCTCGGCATCGGCCTGTCGCACCAGATCGTCATCGAGCACATGTTCGGGTACTCGTTCGACAAGCCGGTGCGCCACATGCGGGAGTACCTCACGGCGCTCGTGCCGCTGCTCGAGGGCGGTGCCGCCGACATCGACGGCGAGACCCTGAGCGCCCACGTCGCCCTCGCCGTGCCCGGGGCGAACCCACCGGTCCCGGTCGTGGTGGCGGCGCTCGGCCCGAAGATGCTGAAGCTGGCCGCCGAGCGCGCCGCCGGCACGGTCACCTGGATGACCGGCCCGCGCACGCTCGCCGAGCACACCGTGCCCACGCTGACGGGCGCCGCCGAGGCCGCCGGCACCGGCTCGATGCGGGTCGTGAGCGCGCTGCCCGTCGCGGTGACCGACGACGTCGCCGGGGCCCGGGCCCGCGCGGCGGAGGTCTTCGCCATCTACGGCGGGCTGCCGTCGTACCGGGCGATGATCGACCGCGAGGGGGCCGCCGGGCCCGAGGACGTCGCCCTCGTCGGCACGGCCGCCGAGGTCCGGGCCGGCATCGAGGCCATGCGCGACGCCGGGGTCACCGACTTCGTCGCCGTCGAGTTCTCCACCGACGAGCCCACCGCCAGCGCCACCCGCGGGCTGCTGCGCGAGCTGCTCGCGTGAGCGCCGGCGACGCGCTCGCCACCGAGTGGGCGGGCGAGGGCCAGCACCTCGACGTGGGCGGTCACGCCTGGTGGCACCGCCGGGTGCCGGCGGCGACCGACGTGGGCAACGATCCGCTCCTCGTCCTGCACGGGTTCCCGACCTCGTCGATCGACTGGTACCCCGTGCTCGCCGATCTCTCGGCCGAGCGCGACGTCGTCCTGGTCGACGTGCTCGGGTTCGGGCTCTCCGACAAGCCCGACCTCCGCTACGGCATCCGGCTGTGGGCCGACGGGGTGGCGGCGGTCGTCGACCACCTCGGCATCCCACGGGTCGATCTGCTGACCCACGACATGGGCGACACGGTCGGCGGCGAGCTGCTGGCCCGCGATCTCGACGGCGACCTGTCCTTCGCCATCGGCCGGCGGGTGCTCACCAACGGGTCGATCTACATCGGGATGGCCCAGCTCACCGACGGCCAGCAGCTGCTGCTGTCCCTCCCGGACCAGCCGGAGCCGATGGTCGCCGCGGACGAGGGCGCGTCGTTCCGCCGCGGCGTGCACGCCACCTTCGCGGCGGGCGCGCCCGACGACGACCCCGTGCTCGACGCGGCCACCGCCCTCGCAGCGCGCGACGGCGGCCTGGCGCTGCTGCCCCGCACCATCCGCTACATCGAGGACCGCCGCGCCGAGGAGTCCCGCTTCACCGGGGCCATCGAGTCCCACCCGGCGCCGCTCGGCGTGGTGTGGGGCGAGGAGGATCCCGTCGCCGTGCACGGCATGGCCCGCCAGCTCACCGAGCGCCGGGTCGCCACCCCGCTCGTCACCCTCGACGGCGTCGGGCACTACCCGATGGTCGAGGCCCCGGCCCGCTTCGCCGCCTGCGTCCTCGACCTCCTCACCAGCCTCTGACCCCCGGGTCTGGCCCGCTCGCTAGGGTGGCGGGCGCGGACGGGCGATCGACGGGATGGAGGGCTCCGCATGTCCGGTGCGAACGCCGTTGGCCCGAACACACCGGCGCGGCCGACGAAGGTCACCCGACCGGGTTGGTTCTGGCCGGCGATCGTGGGCGCCGCCGTCGTCTCGTTCCTCGCGACCTTTCTCGTCGTTCGAGCGGTGGTCGACCGGGGCGCTGAGGGTGCTGCGGCGGAGGATGTCGTCGACATCCGTCTCCTTCCGGTCGACGAACCGGACGAGGACCCGTTCGTCACGTCGGTGGGCACGGCGGCGGATGGGATCGACACGACCGCGGCACGTGAGGCGGGGATGCGCCTCGACCTGCCCGCGACCGACCCTTCCGACGACCTCGTGGACGTCCGGACGGTCCGTCCGACAGATGGCTCGGGTCCCCTCTACGCGAAGGCGGACGCGGCATGCGACGTGGACGCGATCGCCGATGCGCTCGAGGGCGACGACGGTGCCCGTGCCGCGTGGACCTCGCTGATGGACGTGGAGGACGGCGCCGTGCGGGAGACCCTCGACGGTCTGATCCCGCTCGTCCTCACCCGCGACACCGCGGTGACGAACAGCGTGTACTCCGGTGGCGAGCCGGGCCGGTTCCAGGCAGTGCTCGAGGCGGGCACCCCGGTCCTGGTCGACGGGAGCGGCGTACCGAAGGTGAAGTGCTCGTGCGCCAACCCGCTCGATGCCCCGGAGGTCGGGGCGAAGGCGCGCTTCGAAGGCGATCGGTGGGAGGGGTTCGACGAGGACGAGATCGTGTCGGTCTCGCCCGTCGAACCGGGCACGACACGGATCCCCGTGGTGGACCTCGGGACCGGCGATGACGACGTGGTCGAGCTGGGGGGCGTGGTCCCGACGGCCACGTTGGACGGGATGTTGGTCGACGACAGCACCGGCGTCTACGTGCAGGCGCACGACGGCACGCGCACGTTGGTGCTCGACGAGCCGGTCGCGAACGTCTTCGACGACGGAGCGGGTGGACTCGTCTTCCAGCCGGCGAGGGACGGGGACACGCTGCTCGAACGACGCAACACGTTGTGGGCCCAGCCCGAAGACGCGCGCCGCGCCGGGATCTGGCGCCTCCGTGCCGGGGAGGCAGAGCCCGAGCTCCTTGTGGCGGGTGATGGTTGGCCCGACCGTTGGTACTCGCTGCAGGACGTCGACGGCCCGGCGGATCGCCGCCGCATGGGCTACCTCGAGGTCGGCGACGAACGATGTGAAGGCGTCGGCGACGCGGAGGTGTGCTCCTTCGATATCACGAAGGCGCATCTGCTCGACCTCGACACCGGGAAGAGCCGGGTGCTCGACGGGCTCGAGCGACCGGGCGAACTGCGGATCGGCGAGGACGTTGCGGCCGTCGGGTGGACCACGAACGATCACTGGGGTCTGGTGGCGCAGCGGCTGGACGGAACGGTGCGGATGGCCTGCCTCGAATGTGGCTTGGGTCTGGAGGACCTCCTCGACGACGACACCTACCTGAACCTGACCTCGTACCGCGGGTACACCCTCGACATCTGTGCGTTCACCGACGCGCTCGTCGAGACGTGCGACCGGAGCTACCTGCTCAGCCACTCGGAGCCCGGGGCCGGGGAGCGAGCGACCGCGGTCGTCGACGGGACCGATGTCATCGTCTCGGTCCAGAACGCCGACGGATCCGTGGCCGCCGGCTACGTCGTGGACACGACGGTGGCCGACGATTCCGCGATCGAGGTGGTGGACATCGGTGGTCGGACCCGTCCGCTCAGCGCGCCGCTCGTCCGCCCCGTGAACCCCATGACCGGTGCTGACCCCACCCCGGGCGACGGCGGCGAGCAGTCGTCGCCGAGCGCGACCTGGGAGCAGGTGGCCTCGGCCGAGATCCCTGCCCTGTGTCGACACGAACCATCGGTCCTGGTCGAAGGGGTCGATCGAAACATCGACCCCGACATGGGCGACTTCAGGTTGCTCCGCACGCTCCTCGACAGCGGTGCGCCGGCCCTGCTCGCCGACGTGCCCTCCGATGTCGGACCCCTCACCGCCGTCGTCGCGATGTGCAGCGCGGGCGGCGTCCCCTGGCCGAACCCGGTGCTCTTCTTCGACGCGGACGGGATCTACGTCGCGTCCACGTTCCTCAACGAGGCCAGCGCGGTCGACGACGAGGCCGATTCGAGCAGTGACTGGTCGGCGGCGTGGGAGCAGGCCGGTCTGCAGTACGTCGGCCGCGACGGCATCCGGGCGATGCGCCTCGAGGGAGACGTCGTGGCGTTCGACGTGGTGGCTCTGGTCGATGGTGACGCCGAATGCTGCCCGAGCGCTACCGCGACGGTATCGGTTCGGGTATCGGGCGGTAGGGTGGAGCTGGTGTCGGTCGAAGCGACCTGACCGTCGACGGTCGATCCCGGTCAGCCTCTGACGGGTCAGATGATCGACCAGCCGCCGTCGACGGTGAGGGTGTGGCCGAGGACGTAGCTGCTGGCATCGGACGCCAGGAACAGCAGCGCGCCGTCGAGCTCGTGCTCGTCGCCCTCGCGTCCGAGCGGCGCGCCGCGGCGGACGAAGGACTCCGACGCCTCGTCGCCCCACATCTCCTCGGTCATCTCGCTGCGGAACCACCCTGGCGCGATGGCGTTGACCCGCACGCCCTTGCGGCCCCACTGGGCGCCGAGCTCGCGGGTCAGGTTCGTCAGCCCGCCCTTCGACGCGCAGTACGACGCCTGCTTGATCGGCGTGCCGCCGAGCGACCCGAGCATCGAGCTGATGTTGACGATCGAACCGCCGCCCGACGCCCGCATCGGGCCGAACGCCAGCTGGCTGAGACGGAACGCCGCGGTGAGGTTCACGGCCACCACCTCCTCGAAGGCGTCGAGCGGCTCGGCCTCGGCCGGACCGGTGTGGGACGTGCCGGCGTTGTTCACCAGGACGTCGAGCCGGTCGGCCTGGGCCACGGCGTGCTCGACCAGGCGCACCCGGTCGACGTCGACCGAGACGTCGGCGGGCACGGGCACCACCCGGTCGCCGAGCTCCGCGGCCAGGTCGTCCAACCGGTCGGCCCGGCGGGCCGAGGCCACGACGGTCGCGCCGGCGGCGTGCAGCACGCGGACGAAGCGTCGCCCGAGCCCCGACGACGCGCCGGTCACGATCGCCACCTTCCCGTCGAGGCGGAAGCTCGCGAGGGGATCGAAGGGGTCGGTGGAAGTGTTCGAGGAGGTCGTCGCCATGGTGGCGGATGGTAGGTGCGGGGGACGGGCCGGCGATCCCGTCGGTACCCTCGGCCCGGTGAAGGTACGCATCGGGTTCGGCACCGGCACCCAGACGCTGAGCAACGACGGCGCACGGTTCGGACACCTGGTCGACGCGCTGGAGGACCTGCGCTTCGACTCGCTGTGGCTGTCGGAGCGGTTGACCGGCTCGGCCCCCGACCCGATGATCGCCCTCGCGTTCGCGGCCGGTCGGACGACCCGGTTGAAGCTGGGGACGTCGGTGCTGGTCGTGCCGGGCCGCAACCCGGTGGTGCTGGCGAAGGAGGTGGCGAGCCTCGACCGGCTGTCGGACGGTCGGTTCCTCCCGGCGGTCGGGCTGGGTGCGCCGGTGCCGGCCGAGCACCGGGCGTTCGGCGTCGACCGCCGCCAGCGCGCTGCGTTGTTCGACGAGGCGCTCGGGCTGATGCGGCGGCTCTGGACCGAGGACGACGTCACCCACGAGGGCGCCCACTTCCACGTCGAGCGGGTGACCTTGCGGCCCCGCCCCGTGCAGGACCCGATCGACGTGTGGCTGGGCGGGCGGTCGCCGGCCGAGCTGCGCCGCGTCGGGCGGCTGGGCGACGGGTGGCTGCCGTCGTTCTGCACCGTCGACGACGTGGCCGAGGGGTGGGCGCGGGTGTGCGCCACCGCGGCCGACCACGGGCGCGCCATGGACCCGGAGCACCTGGGCGCGCTCGTCACCTACGTGCACGAGTCGGTCGGCATCCCCGACGCGCTGCGCGCCGTGGTCGCGCAGCGCCACCCCGACCGCCCGGCGGAGGACGTCGTGCCGGTCGGCCTCGACGCCCTCCGGGCCCGGTTGGAGGCGTTCATCGAGGTGGGCGCGTCGAAGTTCGTCGTGGTTCCGGTGCTCGAGCCCGACGACTGGACCACCGAGCTGTCGCTGCTCCACCAAGCCCTCCACGACCTCCAGACCTGACCCGCCCGCCCGCGCCACAACCCGCGAATCGGTTCTTCGGGGAGATCTTGGGGCTGACACCGCCGATTCCCCCGAAGAACCGTCGACAGCTTGGTAGGCCACCGTTCTTCGGGGGAATCTTCGGGCACAGCCGGTCGATTCCCCCGAAGAAGCTGGAGCTGCGCCCGGCAGATCCGACCGAGAGTGTCATACCCCTTCGGTGTACTTGGGTCATGAACGGTGGACATGAACTCTGGAACCTCGCGAGCGGTCAGCACGGAGTGCTCGGCCGAAGCGACCTCCTCGCCAGCGGCGTCACGCCCGCAGAACGGGAGACGCTCGTGCGTCGGGGCCTGCTGGTACCCGTCGGCCGGCGCACGTACCTGGTCGGAGGGTCGGCGCGAACGACGGACCAGGACGTGATGGCAGCTTGCGTCGACGGGGCAGGGGTGGCCACCGAGGGAACCGCGTGTTGGCTCCACGGCATCGGCGGGTTCGGCCCGGGGCGCCCGCCGGCCATCGTGACGTTGGAGGCCGTTCGCGACTATCGGATCGGCGGCGCTGCGGTGCACTCGGCCACGCGCCTGTCGCGCAGGGACGTCGTGAGGGTTCGAGGGATCCCGACGTTGGGGGTCGCCCGAGCTCTCTTCTCGATCGCTGCCGCCGTGCCGAGGATCCCGCTGGCGGTGGTCGACAACGCCGTGGACGAGGCCGTCCGCGACGGCAAGGCAACCGATGGCTGGCTTCGTGACACCCTCGAGCGGATCCGGTGTCGAGGACGCAACGGCGTGTCCGTCTTCGAAGCGATCCTCGATCGGCGTGCACTTGGCCCGACCGAGAGCTGGTTGGAGCGAGAGTTCCTCAGGCTCCTCGACGCGGCGGACCTGCTTCGGCCGAAGGTGCAGCACGTCGTGAAGCGGGAGGGGCAGGTCGCCGCTCGGGTGGACTTCCTCTACGAGCGGGAAGGGATCGTCGTCGAGGTGACTGGCCATGCCGGTCACAGCTTGATCGCGCAGAGAGCCTCCGACGCGCGACGCCGGAACGCTGTCGCCGCGACGGGGTTGCTGGTGCTCGAGTTCACCCACGAGCAGATCACCCGCGAAGCCGACTACGTGGTCGACGAGGTCCGGGCTCATCTCGCCCTCGGCGCAGCGCGCGCCGGCTGATGCCGTGTCTCCGCCACCGCGGCCGGCTCGTACGCCGCTTCACTTCTTCGGCGGGATCTGCCGGCTCAGCCCGCCGATTCCCCCGAAGAACCGTCAGGAGCGCGGTCGTCCGGCGTTCTTCGGGGGAATCTGCCGACTCAGCCCGCCGATTCCCCCGAAGAACCGTCAACGACGGTGCTCGGGGAAGAGGGCGGCGATCTCGGCGAGGCGGTCGGTGAGGGGTTCGGCGGCGTCGGGGCCGGAGCGTCCGAGGCGGATGCAGACCACGTCCCGGGTCGGGAAGCACACCACCCTCTGGCCCTCGAAGCCGTGGGCGGCGAACCGGCCGTCGGGGAGCGCCCAGCTCCACCAGTGGGCCCCGTGGAACTTGCGCTCGTCCTCGGGGGAGCGGGCCAGGCGGGCGTCGTCCATCCAGCCCTCGGGGACGATCCGCCGACCGTCCCACACCCCGTCGCGCAGGGCGAGCAGCCCGAAGCGGCACCAGTGCTGCAGCGGCAGGTAGGCGTACGAGGAGCCGATGAACGTCCCGGCCGGGTCGAAGCGCAGGTCGGCGTCGGTGATCCCACACGGCTCGAGGATCCGCTCCCGCAGGAACCGCTCCATCCCGGCGGCGTCCAGCCCGAGCACCCTCGCCAGGTTGGCGCACACGATGTTGGTGGTGCCCGACGAGTAGACGTACGACTCGGGAGCGCCCGGCGGCGAGACCAGCTCCTTGTCCGCCGCAAAGCCTGCGACGTCCGCGGCGCCCTCCCCGAACAGCATGGTCACGACGTCGGGCATCGTGTCGCCGTCGAGCTCGTAGTACTCCTCGGTCCACGCCAGCCCGGGGCGCATCACGAGCAGGTCCCACCAGGTGATCGCCGCACGCGGATCACCGGGCGCCGTCCAGCGGGGATCGCCGACCGGATCGTGGACCGACAGCGCCCCGTCGCCGACCGCGACCCCGACGGCCAGGCTGGTGAGGCTCTTGGCCATCGACCACGACAGCAGCCGGAACCCGGGGTCGACGTCCTCCATCGGCGGGTCGGGTTCCAGGGCCCGCAGGTCCTGGACCGGCCGGTGCCCGTAGCGCTCGGCCACGAGGTGCCCGCCGACCACGACCGCGGCGGCGTAGGTCTGACCGAACACGGGATGGGCGTCGGCCAAGAGGTCGTCCAGCAGCTCGTCGAGCCGCGCCGGGTCGCCGCCGACGTCGGACGCCGCGGCCCGGGGCCACTCGGTCGTCGGCCACGGCACGCCCTCGGGCTGGGGCGGGAGCGGGACGAGGTCGGCGGGGGACTCGGCGGCCATGGGGATCCGTTCAGCTGGGCGAGAGGTGGAGGGTCACGGACAGGGCGAGGTGGTCCGACAGCGAGCCGGCCGGACCTCCCCGCACGCCGCGGCCCGGGAACGCCCACCGCCGGGGCCGGTCGACGGAGACGGCGAGATCTCCCTCGGTCGGGGGCGAGAACCACAGGTAGTCGATCCGCTCGCCGGCGCCGTCGCCGGACGGGTCGTCGGCCACCTGGTCGGGCTCGTCGGGGTCGCGCGGCAACTCCTCGGCGGCGGCGAACGTGCACGTCGGCCCCCGCCCGACGCCGTGGTCGGCCCAGACGTCGGTGGCGCCGAGCGACGCCATGCGGAGCCGGAGGTCGTCGTAGCGGTCGCTCGGGTCGGCGAGCGAGGGGTCGGGGTCGTCGGCGGCGACGTTGAAGTCGCCGACCACCAGCAGCGGGTTGGTCGGCCGGCGGACGCCGTCGACGAACGCCACGAGCTCGTCGACCTGCCCCATCCGCACGTGGTGGTGGCGGCTGGCGTCGTTGGCGCCCGGGATCGGGAAGAGGTCCCCGCCGGCGAACAGGTGGGTGGACACGATGTCGACCTCGGGGAGGTCGGGCGCGATCCGCACCCGGCAGAAGAGCGCGCCCTTGGTGGCGAACGTGTCGCTGTCGCGCACGTCGCCGCCCGCCCGGTACGTGAGCGTCTCGACGTGGGTGACGTCGGTCGTGGTCTCGTCCACCAGGGTCACGAGGCCGCTGCCCGTGAACCGGAACGGGGCCGTTCCCGGGCCTGCGACGAGGAGGGCCTGGGGCACGGCGGCCCCGATGGAGCGCTGCTGCTCGTCGTCGAACACCTCGCTCATCGCGCACACGTCGAAGCGGCCCCGCACCGCGGCGCCGACGAGCGGCGCCCGCTCGCGGACCTGTGGGGCGAAGAAGCGGTCACCGCCGGGGATCGGCGGGCCACCGGGCCACAGGCGGGGCCGCAGGAGCCACGTGTTCCAGAAGGCGACGCGCAGCGTGACCGGCTCCATGGGCGGGGAGGTTACCGTCGGGCCGGAGGCGGCTCAGGAGGGGTAGCGCTCCATGAACCCGGACCCGTCGGCGGCAACGCTCTGCAGCTGCCAGTCGACGAGGAAGACGAGCCGGGCCGGGCCGTCGTCGAGCATCGTCACGCTGTAGCTGGAGGCTGGGCCGTCGTCGACCTCGTGGTCCTCGGCCGGGCCGAGCTCGCCGCTCGACAGGTCGACCGGGGCGATCGACACGGTGGAGGCGTCCTCGGATCGGAAGGTGAGCAGGACGGGGCGGTCGCCGTCGCGGCCGAGCGTCGCCAGCGGGGATCCGGGGAACACGGTGTCGCCGAACGTGGCGTCGCGCTCCAGCACCTGCGCCCGATCGTCGAACCGGGTCGACCAGACGAGCCGCTCGCTCGTGAGGTCCCACGCGGCGAGACCGCCGACCGGGGTGCCGCGAGCGGCGGTCGTGGTGGCGACCAGCGTGTCCCCGAAGACCTCGGCCGATCGAGCGGTGGTGCCGTCGGGGACGGGGAGCCGCCGGACCGACCCGGTCCCGACGTCGAGGAGGGCGACGGTGTCGCGGACCGGCAGCACCACCTCGTCGCCGACGAAGAGCAGGGGATCGTCCATGCTCGGGTCGACGTACAGGTCGTCGGGGAGCGGTCGGTCCGGTCCGGCGGTTCCGGCGGTGGCGTCGTACCGGCTGGCGCACGCGCTGGAGTACCCGGCGAGCAGCAGGACGGCGTCCTCGTCCGGGATGGGCGCCACCGTGGTCGGCATGCTCCGCTGGCTCCCGGCGCACGGGGTGGCGGCCCGGCCGGTGGCACGACCGGTCGCGGGGTCGACGACCTCGACGAACGGGTCACCGTCGGCCGGGTCGTCCACCACGACGAGGTGCTCGCCGGTGCTGACGACGGCGGCGTTCGACACCCCGAGGGTCCGCGACCACTGGCGCTCCGACGAGCCGAGGCCGTAGCCCTGGAGCTGCCCGTCCGCGGTCTGGACGACCACCGCCGATCCGACGACGAGGAGACACGTGTCGCACCCGCCCGAGATCACGTCGGGGAGCCGGGCCTCCCAGGTGGTCTCGCCGGTGCTGCTGATGACGAGGAGCCGGTCCTCGACGACGGCGACCACGCCGGTGCCGGTCTGGGCCACCTGCACGGTCGAGGTGTCGCGCCCGAGCGACGCCGATCGCCACTCCCGCTCGGCGCCCCGCTCGCCCACGACGACCTTGCTGAGGTAGCGGTCGTAGGAGCTGCCGTCGGTCTCCTGCTCGAGCACCGTCAGCCACGTCTTGGCCGCTCCCGGCGCCGCAGGGGTCACGTCCGCCACCGAGATCACGATCCGGTGGTCGGAGCCCGAGCCCGAGCCGGAGTCGGACGACGTGGTGATCACGCCGAGCACCACGAAGCCGATGATCACGAGCGGCGAGACGACGAACAGGACGATCGCGCTGACGACCGCAGCCTTCGCGCACCCGGGCGCGTTCCTCAACTGGGTCGACGCGCGGTTGTCGTAGGTGGTGACGCGGGGGACACCGATCCCGGGGATGCCGAGGTCGGCGTCCTTCGGTGGGGGCGGCGCGAGGCGTGAGGCCCGGCTCTGCTGGCCGCAGGACAGGCACGTGACGTGGCCCTCGGCGTCGGGCGGCGGGAGCATGGCGCCGCACCCCTGGCACTCCGCCGGATCGGTCATCGTCCGAGCGTAGGAGGTGTGGGCTCAGTCCGGCAGCAGGGCGCGGACGGCATCGATCGGGTCGGCATCGTCCGGTGCCTTGTCGTCGCGGTAGCGGACGACCCGGGCGAAGCGCAGCGCCACCCCGCCGGGGTAGCGGGTGGAGCGCTGCACGCCGTCGACCGCCACCTCCACCACCTGCTCGGGGCGGACCACGACCGTGCCGTGGCGGGCGTCGGGGCCGTGCTCGAACGTCTCGGCGAGGTCGAGGAAGCGCTCGGTCTGCCAGCGGAGGAGGTCGTCGCTGAGGCCCTTGAACGTCTTGCCCACCATCACGAAGGGCCGCTCGGCGTCGGCTCCCGCGGCCCGCGCGCCGAGGTGCAGGTTCGACAGCCAGCCGGTGCGCCGCCCGTACCCCCACTCGACGGCGAGGACCACGAGGTCGAGGGTGTGGACCGGCTTCACCTTGCGCCAGGCCTTGCCCCGGCGTCCGGCCTCGTAGGGCGACGACGCCCCCTTCACCACGGCGCCCTCGTGGCCGGCGGCCAGGGCGTCGCGCAGCACGTCGGCGGCCGTGGCCGGGTCGTCGGTGACCGTGCCGGGCACCTGCCACGACCCGGCCAGGTCGGTGAGGCGGGCCCGTCGCTCGGCCAGCGGTTCGTCGACGAGGTCGGTCCCGTCCAGGTGGAGCAGGTCGAAGAAGTGGGGGCGCAGCGACCCTCCCGACCCCGAGGCGGTGTCCTGGAAGAGGGCCGGACGGCCGTCGGCGTCGACCACCAGCGCCTCGCCGTCGAGGACGAACGAGCCGGCCGGGAGCGAGCGGGCCACCTCGACCACCTGCGGCACCCGGTCGGTGATGTCGTTGAGGTTCCGGCTGAACACCCGGACGTCGTCGCCGTCCCGGTGGACCTGGACCCGGATGCCGTCGAGCTTCCACTCGACCACCGCGGTGCCGAGGTCGGCGACCGCCTCGTCGGTCGACGCCGCGGTCGACGCCAGCATCGGCTGGAGCCCCCTGCCGACCGCGAGCCCGATCGCGTCGAGCCCCTCGCGTCCCGCGGCGATCGCGGTGCGGGCCACCTCGTCGAGGCGGCCGCCCAGCATCACGGCGCGGCGCACGGCGGCCAGTGGGACGTCGGCGGCCTTCGCGACGGCGTCGGTCATGACGCCGGCCAGTGCACCCTGGCGCAGGTCGCCGGCGAACAGGCGGAAGAGGAACGCCGACTCGGCCTCGGTCGTCCGCTCGAACAGGTCGGCCAGCAGGCGGTTGCGGGCGAGGGACGAACCCGGGCCCGAGAGGCCGGCCAGCTCGGTCACCAGCGCGTCGACCTCGCCGACGGTGATCGTGGGAGCGGACGCCGGGGTCCGTCCGTCGCTCGCGGACTGCAGCGTCCGCCAGCCGATGCCGACCCGGCCCTGGCGCAGGTCGCCGGTGAGGAACCCCACGACCGCCTCCACCTCGTCGGGCGGGGTTCGGCGCAGCAGGTCGGCCAGGAGCTGGGTCTTGGCCGAGCGGGCGGAGGTGGCGCCGAGCAGGTCGGACGTCTCGGCCACCTCGACGAACCTCATGGGTCCGGTTCTACCGCCTCCGATCGGATCGGCGTCGAGATGGTGGAGCCGGGCCCCGGTTCTGCCACCCTTGACCCCCGTGTTGCAGGTCAGCGACCTCAAGGTCGAAGTCGGGGGCGTCGTCCTCAGCGAGGGCATCAGCTTCACCGTGCGCGCCGGTGAGAAGGTCGGCCTGGTGGGCCGCAACGGCGCGGGCAAGACCTCGATGCTCAAGGTCATCGGTGGCGCGGCCGAACCGGCCGGTGGCTCGGTGCGGGTCGAGGGCGGCCTGGGGTACCTCCCGCAGGACCCCCGCCTCGACCTGGTGCCCGAGGACGTCACGGCGCTGCGCCACGTCCTGAGCGGCCGGGGGTTCGACGACGCCCTGGAGCGGATCGCCAAGCTCCAGGCGGCCATGGAGGCCGACCCCACCGAGCGCAACATCGACCGCTACACCAGGGCCCTCGACCGCTTCGGGATGGACGGCGGCTACTCGGCCGAGAGCGAGGTCCGGCGGCTGGCCGCCGGCATCGGCCTGGCCGACGAGAAGCTCGACCTGCCGCTCGGCGCGCTGTCGGGCGGCCAGCGTCGGCGGGTCGAGGTCGTGCGCATCCTGTTCGCCGGGTCCGACGTCCTCCTGCTCGACGAGCCGACCAACCACCTCGACGCCGACGCCAAGGCGTGGATGCTGTCGTTCCTCCGGGACTACCGGGGTGCGCTGATCGTCATCAGCCACGACCTCGACCTGCTCGACGAGGCGATCACCCGCGTCATCCACCTCGACCGCGGCGGCGACCTCACCACCGCCACCATGTACGAGTACAAGGGCACCTACTCGCAGTACCTCTCGGCCCGGGAGGCCGACGAGGCCCGCCAGGCGAAGATGATCGCCCAGCAGGCCAAGGAGATCGACCGTCTCCAGACGATCGTCGACCGGTTCGGGGCCAAGGCCACCAAGGCCTCGATGGCCCACAGCATCGAGAAGCGGATCGACCGGCTCAAGCAGTCGGCGCCGGAGTCGTCGGTGGCCCGGAAGGTCCTCAAGCTCAAGCTCCCCGAGCCCCCGCACTGCGCCCGCACCGTGCTCGAGGCCGAGGAGCTCGCCGTGAGCTACCCGGGCCTCGACGTGTTCGAGGACGTCACCTTCGACGCCGGGCGGGGCGACCGGGTGCTGGTCATGGGCCTCAACGGCGCCGGCAAGACCAGCCTGCTGCGGGTGCTGGCCGGGCTGACCGAGCCGGTGATCGGATCGTTCCGGTGGGGCAGCGGGGTGAAGGTCGGCTACTACGCCCAGGAGCACGAGGGCATCCGGGCCGGCAAGGACCTCGTCGCCCACATGCGGGAGGCCTCCGACGGCCTCGGCGATGGGCAGCTCCGGTCGATCCTCGGCATGTTCGGCCTGGTCGGCGACAAGGTGTTCCAGGACGCGTCCACGCTCTCCGGTGGGGAGAAGACCAAGCTCGCGCTGGCCCAGTTGGTCAGCGGTCGCAACAACGTGCTGCTCCTCGACGAGCCGACCAACAACCTCGACCCCGGCTCGCGCACCGCCGTCGCCGAGGCGCTCTCGGGCTGGGGCGGCACGCTGATCGTGGTGAGCCACGACGCCGAGTTCGTCGAGGCGCTCCACCCCGACCGGGCGCTGCTGATGCCCGACGGCAACGTCGACCACTGGCACGACGAGTTCCTGGAGCTGGTCACCCTCGCCTGAGCCCGGTCCGGGATTCGGGTCCGGACGCGAGATCGGGAGGCGCCGGAGCGCCTCCCGATCCGGGTACTGCTGGTTGCGTCGGGCGGCGTCAGTGACAGACGGGACGAGTTCCTGTCCACCGGTGCCGACGGGTGTCTGGCGGGGATTCGCCGAACGGTCCAGCTCGCCGACTCAGCGGCCAGCCACCTCCGAAGTCCCAATCGAACAGTCGTTGATGTGGACCACCTCCTTTCCTCGGTGGCGCCATCCAACCACCCGACGGCGTCCGCGCCAACCCCTTTCCGGCGGGAACCGCATCGGATCCCTAGGGTGCCGCCATGCCCGAGTTCGCCGTCCCCGACCACGTCCGACCGATCCGGGACCGGGTCCTCGCCTTCGTCGTCGACCTCGTCGAACCGGCCGAACCGGCGCTCCACGCCGGCGGCGACGAGGCCCGGCGGGTGATGCACGACCTGCAGGCCCGGGCCAAGGCCGACGGGCTGTGGGCGCTCGGCCATCCGGCGGAGCTCGGCGGGGGCGGGCTGCCGTTCGCCGACTACGTGTACGTCAACGAGGTGCAGGGCCGCAGCGAGTACGGCCAGGTCGCGCTGGGCACCTTCACGCTGCAGGACTCGCTGATGCTGCACGCCCATGCCAGCCCGCCCCAGAAGGAGCGCTTCCTGGCCCCGCTGGTGGCCGGCGACATCTCGCCGAGCTTCGCGATGACCGAGCCGGACGTGGCGTCTTCGGACCCCACGCAGTTGCAGACCTCGGCGGTGCTCGACGGCGACGAGTGGGTGATCAACGGTCGGAAGTGGTTCACGACCAATGCGGGGAACGCCGCCTACACCACGGTGATGTGCCGGACCGAGCCGGACGCCCCCGACCACTCGGCCTTCTCGATGATCCTCGTGCCGACCGACACGCCCGGGTACACGATCGTGCGCGACACCCCGGTGCTCGGCATCGACGGCGGCCACTACGAGGTGGTCTACGACGACGTCCGGGTGCCGGCCGACGCCCTGCTCGGCGACCGTGGCCGGGGCTTCGTGATCGCCCAGGAGCGGCTGGGACCCGGGCGGATCTTCCACTGCATGCGGTGGCTGGGCCAGGCGCAGCGGGCCTTCGACCTGCTGTGCCGTCGCCTCGTCGAGCGGAAGGCGTTCGGTGGGCCGCTGGCCGACAAGCAGCTCATGCAGCAGCACGTCTTCGACAGCTACGCGCAGATCCAGGCCTGCCGGCTGCTCACGCTGCACGCCGCGGCCGCCGTCGACGCCGGTGGCGACGCCCGGGTCGAGATCGGCGCCATCAAGGTCGTCGGGGCGAAGATGCTCCACGACGTGATCGACCGGGCGATCCAGGCCTACGGGGCCGCCGGGCTCACCGACGACACCCCGCTCAGCCGCATGTACCGGGAGGCCCGCTTCGCCCGCATCTACGACGGGCCCGACGAGGTCCACGTCCACTCGGTCGCCCGCCGCCTCCTCAAGACCTACCGCGACGGCGGCGCCTGGGACTTCACCAGCTGACCGCCGGCCCTACAGCCACTTGGGGTTGGCGACGGCGAGGCGGGCGGTGGCCGCGGCCCGGACCTGGGCCAGGTCGGAGGAGGTGAGCTCGTCACCCGATCGGATGCGGGCCGCGAGCGCGGCGTCGTCCACCTCGGGCGGCGGCGCGGCGGCCACCGAGGCGGCGAGCTCCCGTTCGACCATCGCAAGCGCGTTGGTCGCCACCCGCAGGGTGAAGGAGTCGCCCCGTCCCAGCTTCGGCGAGACCCGGTCGGTCAGGTGGTCCCGCACCGCGGCGAGCAGCTCGGCCGCGGTCGGACGGCCATGGTCGACCACCGGCAGCGACGCGTCCTCCGGGAACGCGGGCACGTCGAGCAGGTCGAGGAGGTCGTGCTCGTTCTCGGCCTGGCGGCGCCCGATCGCCGCCAGCTCGACCGAGGGGACCGCCCCGCTGAGGTGCCGGTTGGCCTGCACCGCGCAGATCATGCCCCAGCGCAGCGTGCCGGCCACGATCCACCAGCGGGCGTGCTCCTCGGAGACGTCGCCGCCCGACGCATCCCGGTAGGCGGCGAGCAGCTCGTCCAGGTCGCCGATGCCGCCCACGACGCCGGCGCCGCCGAAGCGCCAGGCCCGGACGCACAGCCAGCCGAGGTCCTCGATCGGGTCGCCGAGGTGGGCCAGCTCCCAGTCGAGCACGGCCCGCAACCCGTCATCGGGGTCGACGAGCAGGTTGCCCACCCGGAAGTCGCCGTGGACGACCGCCGGCTCGTCGGCCGGGGGACGGTGCTCGTCGAGCCAGCGCAGCGCCAGCTCGAACGCGGGGAGGACCACCTCCAGGAGGTCGAGTCCGACGCGCAGCTGCTCGACCGGGTCGCCGAGCACGAGCCCGTCGGCCTGATCGGGAGGGATCGAGTGGATCGCCGCCAGCGCGGCCCCCATCTGGGCGGGAAGGAGGGTTCGGGCGTGCGCGAACTCGTCGTTGCGGACGATCCGCGGCCCGAGCGACTCTCCCTCGACCCGCCGGGTGACCCGGGCGTCGCCCAGCTCGGCGCACCCGGCGGCATCGACCACGACCTCCGGGATCGGCACGCCGGCCCGGGCCGCGGCGGCGAGCAAGCGGTCCTCGACCTCGAACGAGGGACCGCTGCGGGCCGCGCCACCGCGGTCGCGCTGGAGGATCAGCGGCGTGCGCGAGCCGTCGGCGGCGACGGCCTCGAACGACCAGGTCTCGCGTGATGCCCCCGCGGTGAGGCGGGTGAGCGCGTCGACCTCGACGGGACCGAGCGCGGTCGAGACGATCGCGGCGAGCTGGAGGGACAGGTCGGTGGCGTCCACGGGCCGGGATCGTAGGACCGGATCAGCGCTCGCGGTTCAGCGCGGCTCGGAGCGCCTCGTACGCGGCCTTCGGGTCCTCGACGCCGAGCACCAGGAAGCGGTAGCGCTCACCGGTCAGCTCGATCACGAGCACCTCCTTGTGTCGACCGACCATCCAGAGCGACTTCTCGCCCTTCGACCGGAACGTGCCCGCGGTCATGATCCCGGGGAGGTTGGTACCGGGCGACCGGAAGCCCTTGTGCAGCTCGCGGGTCGGCGACACGCCGACGTCGACGACCGACGACAGCGGGCAGTCGATCCCCCGGCTGAGGGCCCAGACCCGGACCAGGCCGACGGGGCGGACGAGGAGCCGGTCGTCGGGGCTCACGCCCACGGCGGCCAGCTGCGGACCGGCGAAGCTGGTGGCGACGACCCCGCCGAGGACGAGCACGACCAGCGCGGCCACCCAGCTCCACCAGGGCGGCCACGAGAGGGCCAGGATCGACGCGTCGAGCAACGGTCAGGAGCTCCGGCCGAGCGACACCGGCGTGGTGACCTCGGCGAAGAAGTCGTGGCCCTTGTCGTCGACGACGATGAAGGCCGGGAAGTCCTCGACCTCGATGCGCCACACCGCCTCCATGCCCAGCTCCGGGTACTCCAGGACCTCGACCTTGCGGATGCAGTCCTGGGCCAGGCGGGCGGCCGGGCCACCGATCGAGCCGAGGTAGAAGCCGCCGTGGGCCGCACACGCGTCGGTCACCTGCTGGGAGCGGTTGCCCTTGGCCAGCATGACGAGCGAGCCGCCCTCGGCCTGGAAGCGCTCCACGTAGGAGTCCATGCGCCCGGCGGTGGTGGGGCCGAAGCTGCCCGACGCGTAGCCCTCGGGGGTCTTGGCCGGGCCGGCGTAGTACACGGGGTGGTCCCGCAGGTACTGCGGCATCTCGCCGCCGGCGTCGAGCAGCTCGGCGATCTTGGCGTGGGCGATGTCGCGGGCCACCACGACGGTGCCGTTGAGCGACAGCCGGGTCTTCACCGGGTACTTGGTGAGCTCGGCGCGGATCTCGTCCATGGGCCGGTCGAGGTCGATCGACACGACGTCGCCGCCGAGCTCGTCGCTCGTGACCTCGGGGAGGAACTGGGCGGGGTGTCGCTCCAGGTCCTCCAGGAACACGCCCTCGGCGGTGATCTTGCCGAGGGCCTGGCGGTCGGCCGAGCAGGACACGGCGATCGCCACCGGGCAGGAGGCGCCGTGGCGGGGGAGGCGGACGACCCGCACGTCGTGGCAGAAGTACTTGCCGCCGAACTGGGCGCCGATCCCGAACCGCTGGGTGAGCCCGAGCACCTCGGCCTCCATCTCGAGGTCCCGGAAGCCGTGCCCGAGCGCCGAGCCCTCGGTGGGCAGGGTGTCGAGGTAGCGGGTGGAGGCGAGCTTGGCGGTCTCCAGCGCGAACTCGGCAGACGTGCCGCCGATCACCACGGCGAGGTGGTACGGCGGGCAGGCGGAGGTGCCGAGGAGCCGCAGCTTGTCGTCGAGGAACTTCGCGAGGCTGGCCGGGTTGAGGACCGCCTTGGTCTCCTGGAACAGGAAGCTCTTGTTGGCCGAGCCGCCGCCCTTGGCCATGAACAGGAACTTGTAGGCGTCGCCGTCGATGGCGCTGATCTTGATCTCGCCCGGGAGGTTGGTGCCGGTGTTCTTCTCGTCCCAGAGGGTCAGCGGTGCCATCTGCGAGTACCGAAGGTTGTCCTTGGCGTAGGTCTCGAAGATGCCTTTGGCGATGGCTTCCTCGTCGCCGCCGCCCGTGAGCACGAACTGCCCCTTCTTGCCCTTCACGATCGCGGTGCCGGTGTCCTGGCACATCGGCAGCACGCCACCGGCGGCGATGTTGGCGTTCTTCAGCAGGTCGAGGGCGACGAAGCGGTCGTTGGCCGACGCCTCCGGGTCGTCGAGGATGCGCCGGAGCTGGGCCAGGTGGCCGCTGCGCAGGTAGTGGGCGATGTCGTGCATCGCCTCGGCGGTCAGCGCGGTGAGCACGTGCGGCTCGACCTGCACGAAGGTGTGGCCGGCGGCCTCGACGGTGGAGACGCCGTCGACGTCCAGCTTGCGGTAGGTGGTGGCGTCCGGCCCCAGCGGGAGCAGCTCGGAGAAGGTGAAGTCGGTCATCGCCACCGAGGCTACGGCGCGCTCAGCAGAGGTTCCGGATCGCGTCGAGGTAGATGCGGCTCAGCTCCTCGCGGCCCTTCGCGTTGGGGTGCACGCCGTCGTCGGGCACGTAGGCGTCGGGGTCGGAGGCCACCAGTTTCCGCCACTCGTCCACGAGGTGGATCGACGGGTGCTTTCGGGCCTCGGCGCGGGCCCGTTCGTTCCACCGGTCGACCAGCTCGGTGCGCAGCGGGACCGGCGGCAGCTCCAACCAGATCGCGCAGTCGAACTTGCCGGCCAGGGTCATGATCTCGCCGAGCGCCGGGGACTCCACGTCGTCGTGGAGCACGTCGTTGTACCCGATGAGCATGGCGACCTGTTCGAGGGGATCGCCGTCCGCCTCGCGCTCCTCGACCGCCTGCTTGAAGATGGGCAGCAGGTCGGCGGAGGTGAAGCCGGGACGGGCGTAGTAGGCGGGGTGCTTCGCGCCGAGGTCGCCGTTGAGGTCGTCGAGGGACAGGAAGGTCACCGAGTCGCCGACGAACATGACGCCGTCGGCGACCTCGGCGGGCTTCATCCACCACCACACGGCACCGGCCACCACTGCCACCGCCACGACCGCGCCAACGATCTTCGCACCCCTGCTCAAACCCGGACCTCCTGGTCCTCGACGCCGCCGCGACCCTAACCAGCGGCGGCGTGCCGGAAGGGGAGGAGGCGGCCGGTGGACGAGGCCGTAGCGTTGGACGCTGCCATGGCCGCACCCGACCTCACCATCAGCTACCCCGACGCGCTGCCGATCTCGGCCCGGCGCGACGAGCTGCTGGCCGCGCTGCGCGAGCACCAGGTCGTGATCGTGGCCGGCGAGACCGGGTCGGGGAAGAGCACCCAGCTCCCGAAGCTGCTGCTGGAGGCGGGGCGGGGCCGCGAGGGGCTGATCGGCCACACCCAGCCCCGTCGGGTCGCGGCCCGCACCATCGCCGCACGGGTGGCCGAGGAGCTCGGCACCGAGGTCGGGGGTGCCGTCGGCTTCGCGGTGCGCTTCGACGACCGGGTCGGGGCCGACACCGCCATCAAGGTGATGACCGACGGCATCCTCCTCGCCGAGCTCCAGCGAGACCACCTCCTGCGCCGCTACGACGCCCTGATCATCGACGAGGCCCACGAGCGCAGCCTCAACATCGACTTCCTCCTCGGCTACCTCAAACGGCTCCTGCCGGAGCGCCCCGACCTGACGCTGGTGATCACCTCGGCCACCATCGACACCGAACGGTTCGCCGAGCACTTCGACGACGCGCCGGTCGTGACGGTGTCCGGTCGGACCTTCCCGGTGGAGGTGCGCTACCGGCCGTTCGGTGCCGTGCACGACGCCGAGGAGGGCGACGACGTCATCGACGACGACCGCGATCAGGTCACCGCGGTGTGCGACGCCGTCGCCGAGCTGGCGCGGGAGGGCCGGGGCGACGTCCTCGTGTTCCTGAGCGGCGAACGGGAGATCCACGACACCGCCGACGAGTTGGCCGCGAGGGTGGACGCCGACACGGAGGTGCTCCCGCTCTACGCCCGGCTGTCCGCCGGCGAGCAGCAGCGCGTGTTCGCCCCGCACCGCAAGCGGCGGGTCGTGCTGGCCACCAACGTCGCCGAGACCTCGCTGACCGTTCCCGGGGTGCGCTACGTCGTCGACGCCGGCACCGCCCGGATCTCCCGCTACAGCCACCGCCTGAAGGTGCAGCGCCTGCCGATCGAGAAGATCAGCCAGGCCTCCGCGAACCAGCGGGCCGGTCGGTGCGGGCGCGTGGCCCCCGGCATCTGCATCCGCCTCTACGCCGAGGACGACTTCGACGCCCGGCCCGAGTTCACCGACCCGGAGATCCAGCGCACCAACCTGGCGTCGGTCATCCTCCAGATGCTCAACCTCGGCCTCGGCGACATCGAGTCGTTCCCGTTCCTCGACCCGCCGGACCACCGGGCGATCAAGGACGGGCTGACGCTCCTCGACGAGCTGGGGGCACTCGACGGCGACCCGGCCGACCCCGACGCGCCCCGCCGGCTCACCCCGACCGGACGCAAGCTGGTCCGCCTGCCGATCGACCCCCGCCTCGGGCGGATGGTGTTGGAGGCCGACCGGCTCGGCAGCGTGCGCGAGGTGCTGATCATCGCCGCCGCGCTGTCGGTGCAGGACCCCCGGGAGCGCCCGGCCGAGCACCGCCAGGCCGCCGACGAGCTGCACCGCCGGTTCCGGGCGCCGGGGTCGGACCTCCTCGCCCTCGTCAACCTGTGGGACCACCTCGAGGAGCGGAGCCGCGAGCTGTCGGGCAACCGCTTCCGCCGGGAGTGCCGCGACGAGTACCTCAACCACCTGCGGATCCGGGAGTGGCGCGACCTCGTACGGCAGGTGGCCCGGGCCGCGAAGCAGGTCGGCATCTCCGGCACCGACGTGCGCGCCACCGAGGAAAGGGCCCATCCCGACCACGTCCACCGGGCGCTGCTGGCCGGGTTGCTGTCGCAGATCGGCATGAAGGAGCGCGAGGGCCGCGAGTACCGGGGCGCGCGCAACGCCCGGTTCCAGCTCGCGTTCGACTCGGCCCTGGCCCGCAAGCCCCCGGCGTGGGTGCTCGTCGCCGAGCTCGTCGAGACCAACCGGTTGTGGGGCCGTCGGGCCGCCTCGATCGACCCGGCCTGGGCCGAGGAGCTGGCGCCGCACCTCGTGAAGCGGTCCCACGGCGACCCCAGGTGGGACGACCGGTCCGGTCGCGCCGTCACCGACGAGCGGGTCACCCTGCACGGCCTACCCCTCGTGACCGGGCGCCGGGTCGGCTACGACCGGGTCGACCGGGCCGAGGCCCGCGACCTGTTCGTCGAGCACGCGCTGGTGCGGCGCGAGTGGCCGTCCCGGCACGCCTTCCTCGCCGACAACGACCGGTTCGTGGCCGAGATCGACGACCTGGGCGACCGGTTGCGCCGCACCGACCTGTTCGACGACGCCACCCGCTTCCGCTTCTACGACCGCCGGCTCCCCGAGGGCATCGTGTCGGGCCGCCACTTCGACCGGTGGTGGAAGCAGGCCCGTCGCGACCGTCCCGACCTGCTCACCATGTCCGCCGCCGACCTGGCCGAGGATGGCATCGACTACGACGCGGCCGACTTCCCCGACACCTGGCGCCAGGGCGACATCGAGCTGCCGGTCACCTACCGCTACGACCCCGGCGCCGACCTCGACGGGGTCACGGTCCACGTGCCGATGTCGCTCCTCAACCGGCTGGAACCCTGGGACTTCGACTGGCAGGTCCCCGGGATGCGACGGGAGCTGGTGGAGGCGCTGATCACCTCCGCACCGAAGGCGGTTCGCCGGCACCTCACGCCCCTGGCCGACACCGCCCGGGACGTCGCCGCTGTCATCCGGTTCGAGGACCGGGCGCTGGCCGAGGTGCTGGCCGACCGGCTCACCGAGCGGGCGGGCGTCGAGGTGCGGGCCGACGACCTCGACGTCACCCGTGTGCCGCCGCACCTGCGCATCACCTTCGCGGTGCACGACGGCGACGAGGTCGGTGGTGCGGAGGTCGTGGCCATCGGGAAGGACCTCGACGCGGTGCGCGACCTCGTCGGCGGCCGGGTGCGCGCCGCGATCGCCAGGGCCAACGCCTCGATCGAACGGTCCGGGATCACCCGCTGGGACCTCGGCGACCTGCCCCCGACGGTGCGCTCCACCGGGCCCGACGGCCACGACGTGGTCGGCTACCCGGCACTGCTCGACGAGGGCGACTCGGTCGCGGTCAAGGTGTTCTCCCGCCCCGAGATCGCGGCCCGCATCCACCCGTCGGGCCTCCGCCGCCTGGTGCTCCTGAACGTGACCGTCGGGGTCCGTGGGCTGGAGAAGGACGTCCCCAACGCCGTGCGGCTCGCGCTGGCTGCCGTGGACGGCCTCTCGCTCGGCGGGCTGCTCCGCGACGTGATCGGCGCGGCCGCCAACCGGGTGGTGGTGGAGCAGACCGCCGAGCACGGCGACGTCCGCGACGCCACGTCATTCGATGCGTTGCTCGACCGGGCCCGGCGCGACCTCCGTCCGATCGCGTCGCGCGCGCTCGCCGACGCCGGCGAGGTGCTGCTCGCCGCATCGGCCGTCGCCGCCCGCCTCGACCGCCTGGAGGCAGCGCCCCTCGACGGGGTCGCCGGCGAGCACCTGGCCGCCTCGCTCGCCGATGCCCGGGCCCAGTTCGGCCGTCTCGTCCGACCCGGGTTCGTGGCGTCCTCGGGCACCGAGCGGCTGGACGACGTGGCCCGGTACCTCCGGGCGCTCGAACGGCGGCTCGACAAGCTCCCGGAGTCGCCGCGACGCGACCAGCTCGACCTGGTCGAGGTGGCTGCGGTCGAGCGCTACTACGGCCAGCTCCTCGACGCGCTCACGGCGAGCCAGGTCACCCCGAAGGTCGTCGAGACCGGGTGGCTGCTCGAGGAGCTCCGGGTCGCGGTGTTCGCCCAGTCGGTGGGGGCGAAGGGCTCGGTCAGCCCCAAGAAGCTCCGCAAGCGCATCGACGACCTCTTCGCCGGCAACCTCGACTGACCTTCCGAGTTTCTTCCGTTCCTTGAGCGAGCGCAGCGAGTCGAAAGGCCTCAGCGCACCGAACGGACCACCTCGGCGATGCGGCCGACGAGCGCCGGGTCGCTGCTGGCCGGGACGAGGACGACCTCGTCGCATCCCGCGTCGGTGAGCCCCTTCAGGAAGCCGGCCAACGCCTCTTCGGTGTGCAGCGGCATGCGGCGGCTCAGCCCGACGGCGGCCCGCTCGCCGAACACGGCGAGGTAGCGCTCGCCGAAGCCCACGAGCGTGTTGTGGGCGTCGGGTCCGAGGGCGACGAAGCTGCCCGTGGCCCGACGCGGTCGGCCGGTGCGCCCGGCCTCGTCCCAGGCCTCGTCGGCCAGGCGGAAGACCTCCGCTGCCTCGGCCGGGTCGGCGGCGATGGTGAACCCGGTGACCCCGTCGGCCCACCGTGCCGCCCGGGCGAGCGATCGGGGCCCGGTCCCGCTCGACAGGATCGGGGGGCCGTCGGGCCGGACCGGTCGGGGTCCGACCCCGGCGCCGTCCACCAGCGGCTCGCCCCGCCACAGCCGGCGCAGCTCGTCGACGGCCCGGTCGAGGCGGTCGAACCGTCCGACGAACGCGGCGTCGAGCGCCTCGTAGTCCTGCTGCCGGCCTCCGACGCCGACCGCGACCTCGACGCGACCGCCCGAGAGCACGTCGGTCGAAGCCAGCTCCTTGGCCAGCAGCGGGATCCGGTGCCACGGTGCGACGACCACGTTGAACAGGATCCGGACCCGTTCGGTGACCGACGCGGCCGCGGCCAGCAGCGTGAAGCCGTCGAGGTTGTCGAAGGCGATCCGCTCACCGGCCGAGATCGACGAGAACGGACCCTCGTCGATCGCCCGGCACCAGGCGAGGAACCGCTCCCGGTCGAGGCCCGGAGCCATCTGCGGCAGTGCGATCCCGACGTCCACCGCCCCAGCATCGCGTCAACGGCCGGGGTCGACGTCCAGGAGCGGGACGAGGTCGAGGTCGTCGATCGCCACGCCCGGGCCCGGCGTCGCGGCGGCGAGGCGCCGCCGGAGCTCGGCGTACTCGGCGTCGACGGGCTCGGCGCCCTCGGCGAAGACGAAGTAGGTCTCGGTGAACTCACCCAAGAGGTGCGCCGGCACCGCCGGCTCCGACCGGAACAGGTCGAGCAGCAGCATGCCCCGCACCCGATCGCCGTCCGAGGTCAGCGCCGGCTGCACCCAGGGGCCGAGCACGGTGGCGTCCGTTCGGTCGTAGAACCGCAGTCGGTCCGCCGGCCGCTCGTCGTCGGTGCGGGCGTGGCAGCGGGGATCGTGCACCTCGGCGACCACGAGCGCCGCGCCGCCATGACGCCAACGGTCGAGCAGGTGGCCCATCAGGAACGACCCGATCCCGCGATCGCGCGCACCTGGTCGGGCCGCGAGGTAGCAGAGCAGGGTCACCTCGGCCGGTCCGCAGGGCGTCGTGACCGCGGCGCCGATCGGCTCGTCGCCGTCGAGCGCGACGAGCACGACCTCGCCCCCTTCGCCGCCGACCTCACCGACGAACGACTCCCAGCCGGGGAGCTCGGCCGGGGCGAACGACGGTCGGAGCACCTCGTCGAACACCCGGCGCAGCAGTGCGGGCTCGTCGTCCGGGGAGTCGAGGATCACGAGACCGAGATCGCTCATGTCCCAAAGCTACGTGCAGTGGACGCACCGGTGTCGTTCCGCTAGACCGTCGCGCCGACGGGTCGGCGCGTCGGACCCGGTCATCGGGCAACTCGGGCGTGCGGAGGGGGAGACGTCGATGGGGGGACTGCCGTCGGACTTCGTCGGGCGGGGCGAGCTGCTCCGGCTGCTGACCGTCGACCCCACCACCGTCGGCGAGCGGTTCGAGCTGATCGGTGGCTCGGGGAGTGGGAAGACGGCGATCGTCCACGAGGTGTCGCGCCGGAACGACCAGGTGCACACGGTGCACGTGGACCTGGAGCTCTACGACCCCGAACGGCCGGGCGACGTCGGTGCCGGGGCCTCGGTCGGTTCGGTGGCGGCGAGCTTCCACCAGTTCGCTGCGCTGCTGACCCGCCTGATCGACGAGGCCGCCGGGCCCGAGCACGCGACCGGGTTCCGGCGCGAGGTCCGGGACGCCTACCACTCCGAGGTGGCTGGTCGGCGCGTGTTCAGCCTGACCCTCGCGATGGCCGACCTGCGCCACGCCTTGAGCGCCGCCGACCTGGCCCAGGCGTGGAGGGAGTCGAAGGACCGTGTGGCCGAGGCCTTCCTTGGACGGTGGAACGGCACGGCAGCTGACGGACCCGGCCGACTGCTGGCCTTCGACAACGTCGACGACGTGGTCGACGAGGAGCTGGGCCGCTGGCTCGGCGAGCTCCTTCCCCGGCTCGAACGAACGGCGATCGTGCTCACCAGGCGGTCGGGTTCGGCGGCGTCGATCGTTGGCGACGACTGGCGGGTCACGACGACCGAGGTCCCCGTCGAGGGATGGAGCCACGACGACCTGCTCAGCTACCTGCGGCGACCGGGCACGGCCCGCGTGCTGGAGCACGTGGCCGCCGACCTCGGTGACATCACCGGCCGCCACCCGGGCACGATCGTCGCCACCCTCGACCTGCTCGGTCGGCCGGGTGTGGCCGACCGGACCGACCTCGAGGCGCTGCTGCACAAGGCGACGACGGTGTCGGGCCGGCCGGTGGCGACGCTGATCGAAGGTCTGGTGCGGGCGCAGCAGACCGAACGACCGACGAGCGTCGACTTCGGCACCCTCCTGTGGCGTTCGGTCGAGGCGGTGGCGGTGACCCGCCAGTTCGACAGCAAGGTGTTCGCCGCGGTGATCGCCGAACACGACCGCGGCGGGCTCGAGGTCGGCGAGCTGTTCGAGGCGCTGCACAGCCTTCGGATCGTGGAGCGGATCGACCGTCCGGTCGATGCCGCGCTGGTCCGGGCCCGGGTGGCGACCGTGATCGGTGAGGAGGCTGCTGCGTCGGGGTCGGACGGCCCGACCGAACGTGCATCTGGTCGAGGTCTCGGTGTGGTCGCGGCACGGCCGGGTGACACGTTCCGTCTGTACCGCTACGTGCGCGATGCCGTGCTCGACCGGCTCCTCGCCGAGGACGAGGACCGGTTCCACCGGCTCCACGCCGCCGCGGCCGAGTACCACCAGCGCCGCCTGACCGAGGAGGGAACGAGCTCCGACGGCAGCGACATCGCCTTCGACTACACCGACGCCTTCACCTACGAGGATCCGGCGTGGCAGAGGCACAAGCGCGAGTGGCTCTACCACCGGTCCCACGCCGAGCGCGAGGCCGACAAGATGGCTGCGCTGCGCGAGTCGGCCCGGATCTTCCTCGAGGCGTTCTGGTGGTGGGGCAGCTACGTCCACTTCGACTTCTGCGATCAGATCACCAGCGACCTCATGGCGCTGGCCCGGCGGCGACGTCAGCTCGGCGACCCGTCGGACAAGGTCGACCGCCTGGCCGCAGCGTTCGATCGGATCCTGGTCGCGTACCCGCCACGATCGACCAAGCAGAGGGCCGACTGGGACGCCGTCGACGCGAAGATGGTGGAGATCGCCGACCTGTGCGGGCTCCGGTCGCCGAAGGAGTGCACGACTCCCGCGGACTTCAAGGTGCGCTCCCTGCTCGACCTGTTCCGGGCCGAGGCGTTGCGCTTCGGCGGGGGTGATGAGACGCGGGCGGACCGGTTCTACGAGCGGTCGATCGTCAACCTCCGCAAGGTCTCGGAGATGGTGGGCGAGGATCCCGAGGAGGACTGGAACCTCCCGTGGCTGCACTTCGAGCGGGCCGAGTTCTGCTTCGACCGTCCCGACGGCGATCCGGCCCTGCTGCGCGAGCACTGGGAACGGGCCGCCGCGCTCCTGCAGGCGGGGCGCTGCGAGCCCGGGACGTCCGAAGACCTCGACGCACTGGACGACCTCGACGCGCTGGACGACCTGGACGACCTGGACGGGGCGATCGGCGACGATGGCCGACCCGACGACGAGCTGATCGCCAACCTCCACCGGCTGCGGGGCGACGCGTGCTGGCGGGCGGGCGAGCGCGAACGGTCGGCGACCTGGTACCGCCATGCCGTGCTGCACAGCTACTTGGCCAACGGTTCGGGCGCCCATCCCGACGAGTACACGCTCCAGTTCCACGTGGACATGCGCGCCCGGGTGCTCAATCGCATCAACGAGCTGCTCGACGAGGGCGACGACGCGACGGCGTTGGTCTTCGCCGTCGAGGTGGCCGGCGCCCGCTGGTGCGACGCCGAACGAAAGCCCGACTCCGAGGAGGCCTGGCGGGGTCACGTCGCCGCCCAGCTCGACGGCCGCTTCCGCGAGCTCGGCCTCACCGAGATCGCCGACACCTTGTTCCTTCCCGGCCCGACGGTCGATCAACTCGGGCCCTTCCTGTCCGGGGGCTACATGGCCGACCTGGCGGTGGCCGCGGACGCCGCGTCGGGAGCGACGACCGACCTCCTCGGAGACGACCGGTGGCCGTGACCGGGAAGCCCCGCCGGTGGTGGACCACCCCGAACGGGCGCATCGTTCGGCTCGCCCTGGTGCTGGCCGCACTCGCCGTCGTCCTGTTCGCGGTGGTGCCGTTCCTGTTGACCGCATCGAGGTCGGGTTCCTCCGGTCGCGAGCAGGAGATGGCCGACGTGCGGTCCTCGGTGATCACCCTCGTCGCCGCGGTCGGCGGCGTCCTCACCCTCCTGTCGGCCGTGCAGAGCTACGCGCTGAGCCAGGTGGCATCGCTGTCGGGTCGGTTCCAGGACGCCGCCAAGATGATGGCCGAGTCCGACGCGATGGCCCGTCTCGGCGGCATCGAGGCCATGGCCCAGCTCGCCGACGAGTGGCCTGCCGAGCGCCAGCGGTGCATCGACATGCTGTGCGCGCACGTCCGCCACGCGGTGGCCGACGACGCCGAAGGCCCGAAGCCGGTCGATCACCACGAGGACACCCGCCGTCGGGTGCTCGATCTGATCCGGGCGTCGGTGGCCGACAAGGCCCGTCCGAGTTGGCAGGGTCACCACTTCGACCTCCGCGGCACCTGCCTCCACACATTCGACCTGTCGCACCTGAAGGTGTCGTCGGTGACCTTCGACTTCCGCGGGTCGACGTTCGTGCACAGCAAGGACGGCGAGAAGCAGGTCGACCTGACCGGCTCGACCCTGCTCGACGTCGAGCTCCGCTTCGACGAGGTCACCTTCGAGCGAGGGGCGAAGCTCGCCTTCGACGACGTCCACCTCCGTGCGTCGACGGTCCGGTTCGCCGAAGCCACGCTGGAGAACGCGGATGCCTCGTTCGCGGGCGCGACGCTCGAAGGAGGATCGGTGAGCTTCGAGGGGGCGAAGATCGGCGACGGGTCGGTCACGTTCCGAGGGGCGACGATCGGCGGCGACCTCACCTTCGCGAACACAACCCTCGACCGGTATCGGGGGGAGGGTCTGATCGACTTCGACGACACCTCCATCCGCACGGTGGTGTCGTTCGACGGCGCGGAGGTCACCCGCGCGGTCACGTTCCGCGGCGCCGATCTCCGGGGTGCCGATGGACAGCCCGGAGGACTGTCGGTCCACACCCAGCAACCGCCGTCGCCCCGGTTCGATCTCGCCGGCGCACAGGTCGAAGGGGCGATCCTGATCTGCGCGGTGCCTGACAAGCCGATCGAGTTCGATCTGTCCGCCGCGGTCGGAGACCCGGTGCTCCGCACCCCCACGGCCGACGGCGCGAGGTCGGGTGGCAACCGATAGACCGTGACCATGGCCTCCAGCGAAGCGGTCCGCGTCGAACACGACTCGATGGGGGAGGTGGCGGTGCCGGCCGACGCGCTGTGGGGCGCGCAGACCCAGCGGGCCGTCGAGAACTTCCCGATCTCGGGTCGGACCATCGACCGGCGCCTCGTGCGGGCCCTGGCGTTGATCAAGGCCGAGTGCGCCATCGTGAACGCGGCCGAGGTCGACGTCCCAGCGGTGACCGAGGAGGTCGCGGCCGCGGTCGCCGCGGCTGCAGACGAGGTGGCGGCCGGGGTCCACGCCGACCAGTTCCCCGTCGACGTGTTCCAGACCGGCTCGGGCACCTCGTCGAACATGAACGCCAACGAGGTGATCGCCCGGCTGGCGTCGCTGCGCCTGGGGGAGGCGGGGGCGGTCCACCCCAACGACCAGGTCAACGCCAGCCAGTCGTCGAACGACGTGTTCCCCACGGCGATCCACCTGGCTGCCACCGAGGCCGTCGTCGACCACCTCCTCCCGTCACTGGAGCACTTGGCGATGGCGTTGCGCCGCAAGGCCGACGAGTTCGCCGAGGTCGTGAAGTCGGGGCGCACCCACCTGATGGACGCGGTGCCGATCACGCTCGGCCAGGAGTTCGGGGCCTACGCCACGCAGGTCGAGACGGCGGCCGAGCGGATCCGCACCGCGGTGCCCCGGCTCGCCGAGCTGCCCATCGGCGGCACCGCGGTCGGCACCGGGATCAACGCCCCGGCCGGGTTCGGCGGGGCCGTGACGGCCCGGCTGGCGGAGCGGACCGGGTTGCCGCTCACCGAGGCCGCGGACCACATCGCCGCGCAGGCCGCGCCCGACGCGTTCGTGGAGACGTCGGGCCAGCTGCGCGCCGCGGCCGTGTCTCTGGTGAAGATCGCCAACGACCTGCGATGGATGGCATCGGGGCCCCGGACCGGGATCGCCGAGATCCACCTTCCCGACCTCCAACCGGGTTCGTCGATCATGCCCGGCAAGGTCAACCCGGTGCTGTGCGAGGTGGTCACCCAGGTCGGTGCCCAGGTGATCGGCAACGACGCAGCCATCGCGTTCGGCACCAGCCAGGGTGCATTCGAGCTGAACGTGTTCCTACCGCTCATGGCCCGCAACCTGCTCGAGTCGATCGACCTGCTGGCCAACGCGTCCCGGGTGTTCGCCGATCGGTGCATCCACGGGATCGAGGCCGACGTCGAGCGGTGCCGGGCCAACGCCGAGGCGTCGCCGTCGATCGCCACCTCGCTCAACCCGTACCTCGGCTACGAGCGCACCGCCGAGATCATCAAGGAGAGCCTGCGGACCGGCACGTCGATCCGCGACCTGCTCGTCGCCTCGGGCGAGCTGTCCGCCGCCGAGATCGACGGCGCGCTCGACGCCCTCGCCCTCACCAGGGGTGGCATCGCCCGCGCATGAGACTCACGACATCGGCGGGGGTTCTCGGAGTGGGAGCTTGTGGCCGGGGGGTTCGGCGGGGAGGGGTGTGCCGTCGGGTCTGGTGACCGTGAGGTCGCCGTTGGGGTGGAGGTCGATGGTGAACCCGGCTTCGTGGCGACATCGGTGATGGTGGTGGCAGAGCGAGACGAGCTCGTCGGTGGTGGTGCGCTTGGATCGTTCGAAGGGGGGTTCGTGGTGGGCTCGGGTGCGGGTGGCGGGCGTGTCGCAGCCCGGCCACATGCAGCCGTGGTCCCTCGCCTTGAGCATGCGGCGTTGCGATGCCGACGCGAGCCGGTTCGTGGTGACCTCGCCGACCGGTCGGAATCGGCCGGTGATGCCGTAGAAGCCGAGGACGGCGGTGACGGCGGGGTCGTCGGCGAGGGTGTCGAGGACGTCCTGGCGACCGAGCGGTGTGCCGTCGGCGGTGCCGCAGGGCCACAACGCTCGTTCGACGGCGTCGACGTCCAGGCCGGACATCAGGTGACGGACGTCCACGAGCAGAACGACGGAGCGCTTGGCCTCGCCGCCTTCGGTCTGGACGAGGGCACCGCGGCGCATCAGCTGCAACTGGGCGTCGAGACGGCGTTCCTCGAGCGTCATGCCGTCGTCGGTGGTGTAGGTGCCCTTGCGGACCTGGCGGTCGACCTCGCCGTCGATCAATGAGCGGAGCTCCGCGGCATGGAGCGGGTCGAGGATCGTCGTCGCGTTCGTCTCGTCACCGACCCCCGGGCCGAAGCGGATGCTGTTGACGGGTTGGTCCGTCGGGCGTGGGTCGTCCGGCGACTCGTCGCGGTCGGCGAGCACCGCATTGCGCCAGTGCGCCAGGACGGTGCGGGCGTGGCGGGCCGTGAGCGGGGCGATGCGGGCGATCAGTGCCTGCTCGTCCCTGGTCAGTTCGGTCTCGAGCCCGGTGCTGAACTTGCGCACGGCCTTCACCTTGGCGGTGCCGATCACCCCGGTGCGCCACGCGGTAGCGATGGCGTCGAACCGCTCCACCCATGCGTGCAATCCCAGCAACCCGTGGGCTCGGGGGCGGTCGGTCTCGGCGCGGGCGCAGATCCAGGTGACCATCGACCGAGCGCCGTCGAGCAGGTGGTCGAGTCGATCCTCGCTGACACCGGCGACCGTTGCGGTGGCGGCTTCGATCCGATCCAATGCCGAGCACAACGTGACGACTGCGTGTCGGCGCTCACCCACGGTCGAGTCGGCCAGGGCGCCGTCCAGCAGGGGAGCGACCTCCGCGAGTCGCGCGGCCAGGGACGCGAACGTGCTGTCGGGGCCGCTGAACTCGGATGGTGCGCCGCTGACGTCCGCCGTCATGCACCCAGTCTAGGTCGAACATCTGTTCGATCAAGTGACGTGCGACACGATGGTGGGGTTTCGACTGCGCTCGCTGCGCTCGCTCCGCTCAACCAACGGAGGGGGAGGGAACGCGCTCGCTCCGCTCAACCAACGGAGGGGGAGGGAACGCGCTCGCTCCGCTCAACCAACGGAGGGGGAGGGGACGCGCTCGCTCGGCTCGACCAACGGAGGGGGAGGGGACGCGCTCGCTCGGCTCGACCAACGGAGGGGGAAGCCTGGGGTGGGAGGGTCAGCCCTTGGCGGGGGCGCCCTCGAAGGGGCCGGGGTCGCCGGGCTTCGGGAGCTGCGGGTGGCTCCACGAGTTGACCTTGCCGACCAGCTCGCAGAGGTGCTCCCACTCGGCCGGGTCCCACCCCTCGGCGGTGCCGATCACCGCCAGGTCCTGGCGGATGTAGGCCAGCGCCGGGGTGCGCTCGATCTCCAGCGCGTCGATGAGCGCGCGATCGGGATCGGTGAAGGTGAGGAACTCGTCGGCCCAGGGGCCGAGGAAGCGGCGGGCGTCGCGCTCGTCGGCCGTGACCGTCCACGCCACCCGGCAGTCCGCGCCGCGGAAGTTGGCGAGGATGCGGCCGGCGGTCTCGAGGAGCCAGGCGCTCTGCGAGGTGTAGGGGTCGACGATGACGGTGAGGAGCTGGAACGTCGTCGTCCACTCCTCGATCGTCCGTGCCTCGTCGCCCATGGCGGTGAGCTTGACGTCGGGGTTCACCTGGGTCACCACGGCGGTGAAGCTAGTCGGCGGGTTGGGGGTCCCTCACATCCGCCGAACTAGCTTCACGGTCGACCCCATCGCCGAGCACGGGAAGGCGCCCCCGCCATGGTCATCGCTGCGTACAACGACAACGGCTACAAGCTGATGGTCTTCCTGCACATCCTGGCGGTGATCGTCGCGTTCGCCCCCTCGTTCGTGTGGCCGTTCGTGTCCGTGCGCCTGAAGCAGCGCGGCGAAGCGGCCGGTCCGGTCATCAGCCAGCTCGCCGGTGGCAACACGATGAAGATCTACGGGCCGGCTGCGGTGCTGGCCGGCATCTTCGGCTTCGGCATCATCGGCATGAGCGACAAGCTGTGGGAGTTCTCCGCCGCCTGGATCTCCGCCGGCATGCTCGTCTGGTTCCTGATCCTCGGCGTGATGTTCGGGATGATGGCCCCGGCCGAGAAGAAGCTGGCCGAGGGCGACGCGTCCGCGGAGAAGATCCTGTCGATGGCTGGTGGCATCCTCCACCTCCTGCTCGCCATCGAGCTGATCATCATGGTGTTCAAGCCGGGTGCTCCCGCCGGCCTCTGATCCCTCGACGATCGAGCCCCGGTAGCGTGCGGGGCGTGCACCCGATCGAGCGGCTCCGCTACGTGGCCCGGGCCACCGAGGCCCCCGCCGACTCGGTCGTGCGCGAAGCGGCGTGGTCGCTGGCGAGCTTCGCCGACGATCCGGCGTCGATGGTCACCGCGTGTCGGCGGTTGGTCGATCGCCATCCGGGCAACGGTCCGATCTGGTGGCTGTGCGCCCGCATCCTCACCGCGGGCGACGCCGAGCAGGAGGCGGCGCGCTGCGTCGACGAGCTCGACGCCGATCGCACCCTGCGCGACCTCGCGTTCGAGCTGCCCGAGGAGGCGGTGGCCGCGGTGGTCGGTTGGCCACCCCGCCTGGCCGACGCGTTCTCCCGGCGGGGCGACCTCGAGGTGCGGGTGGTCGACGTCGAGGGCGACGGGCCGGGCTTCGTGCGGGTGCTGGAGGACGTGGACGTCCCGGCCGTCGACGTCGATGTCACCGACCTGGCCGCCGCCGTCGCCTCGGCCGACGTCGTCGTGATCGACGCTGCGGCGATCGGCCCCGAGGTCGCGCTCGTGCCGTCGGGGAGCTGGGCCGCCGCGTCGGTGGCGCAGACCTCCGGAGTGCCCGTCTGGCTCGTCGGCGGCGTCGGGCGGCGGATCGGGGAGCGCACCTGGCCGGCCCTGCGTGATCGCATCGTCACCGGCGCCACCGCACCGTGGGGCGGCGCGGTCGACCGGATGCCCCTCGACCTCGTCGACCACCACGTCGGACCGACCGACGTCGTCGAGGCGCCCGAGCTCTGGCGCTGATCCGAACCCTTGACCTCGGCCGCTCCCGGCCGATTTAACAAGGGTGGAAGGCGACACGGGGGTTGGGCGCGAGGTCGTGGCCTCGTGGTTGGAGCGGTTGTTCCCGCTCGTCGCGCTCCCGGTCGTGGTGTCGTGCCTGCTCCCGCTCGGCTCGGTCGGCGGCGGCGTCTTCTGGGCATCGGTCCTCGGGTTCGTCGCCCTCTTCGGTGTGCTCAGCATCCCGGCGTGGACGAACCGCGTCGTCGCCGGGCCGCACGACGTGCGGGTGCGTTACCTGACGACGGAGTTGGAGGTGCCCCGCTCCACGATCGTGGCGATCAGGCCACGGGGTGGCGCCACGTCGTTCGAGCTGACCGAGCCGGTGGCCACGGTGCGGGGGAGGGTCCGGGCCCGGTTGCCGGTGCCGTCGTCGCTGCGATTCGGCTGGCGGCGGCTGGCCGATGCGGTCGGTGTGCCCGGTGACGAGTCCCGGACGCAGGTGCGGCCGGTGTTCCGTTGGCTGGCTGCGGCGGTGCCCTTCGTGCTGGTGGCGATCGTGGTCGTCGGTTCGACGCAGCAACACGCGCCCGACGACGTCGGACGGACGGTGGACGGGGCCGTCCTCGTGTCCGGCGGGGCGGCCGCGGACGAACCCCAGGTCGAGGTCACCCGCTTCCTCCAGGGCGTCGCCGCGTCGGCCCTGCTCGCCGCGGGCGCCCTCCTGCTCGATCGGCGACGGAACCCGCACCCGGGAACCGACGGCGACGACGGGTTCGACGGGACCCCGCTCCCACCCATCGGACACAGCCTTCCCCTCAAGTGAGCGAGCGCCGATCCTGATTCGGGTTCCCACCGCCTCGGTAGCGTGACCGATGTGGCAGCCGAGGAGAGCAAGGTCGTCTTCGGGACCGTTCCGGGTGGTGCGCGCATCGTGCGACCCCATCGGAACGTGTTGATCACCGGGACCGCCATGTCGACGTGGGTCCTCTACGGGGTCGTGCGGACGGTGTTGGGCGGCGGGCCGGTGCACGTGGCGATCTTCCTGCTGCTCGTCGCGTGCATCCCGGTCGCCGTGGTGTTCGGCGAGCGCCTGATCGTGACCGACGACGTGGTCACCATGGTGAGCCCCTACGGACGCCGCTCGGTCGACCGGGCGCGCATCGTCGGTGTGTACCCGGCCGTGAACAGGCACGGCAATGCGGTGCTGGTGCTGGCGCGCGAGGAGGGCCACGAGCGTGACGGCGGGGGTGAGGGCAGGGCCGAGCGACGCTCCTGGTCGGCGCTCGCCGCGTTTCGACCGTGGCTGTTGATCAGCAGGTACACGGTGGACCTCCCGGGAGTGTTCAAGTGGAAGCCGGAGCACGTCGCCGAGGCCCTCGGGGTCCCGATCGTCGCGAGCACGATCCCGGACTGACCGGGCATCGGTAGCGTGACCCGCATGTCGACTGCAGGAGAGGCCACGCCCGTCGATCGGTACCTGGAGGTGGGGCTCCGGCTGGGGCGCCACCTCGACGGGTTGGTGGACGCCTTCTACGGGCCGGCCGACCTGGCCGAGCGGGTCGAGGCCGAGCCCCGGCGGGACCTGCCGGCGCTGGTCGCCGACGTGCGGGCGCTGGTCGCGGACGTCGACGCCGGCGACGGCGATCTCGACCCCACCCGCCGGCGGTGGCTCCGGGCCCAGGCCGCCGGGCTGCACACCGCGGCGCGGAAGCTGGCGGGGGAGGACGTGGCGTTCGTCGACGAGGTGGAGTCCTGCTACGGCGTGCGCCCGACGTTCGTCGACCACGACGTGCTGGCCGAGGCGCACGGTCGGCTCGACGCCGTGCTGCCCGGCTCGGGCCCGATCGCCGAGCGCTACGAGGCCTACCGCACCGACCACCTGATGACCCGGGAGCAGCTCACCGAGGCCGTCCACGCCACCGCCGAGGTGTTCCGGGGCAAGACCCGGGAGCGGTTCGGGCTCCCCGACGGCGAGCACGTCGAGTTCGAGCTGGTGAGCGATCAGCCGTGGTCCGGCTTCAACTACTACGAGGGCGGGCTGCGCAGCCGGGTGGCGATCAACACCGACCTGCCGGTCAGCTCGACCGCCATCGGCCACCTCATCGCCCACGAGGCCTACCCGGGCCACCACACCGAGCACTGCCGCAAGGAGGTCGGGCTGGTCCGTCGGCGCGGGTGGCTGGAGGAGTCGATCTTCCTCGTCGGCACGCCGCAGTGCCTGCTGGCCGAGGGCCTCGCCGACCTGGCCATCGACGCGCTGCTCGGCGAGGACCAGGAACCGCAGATGGCCGAGATCCTGGCCCCGCTCGGCATCCGCTACGACACCGACGTGGTGGCCGCGGTGTCGGCCGCGGGCGAGGCGCTCGCGGCGGTGCGGGGCAACGCGGCGCTGCTCCTGCACGACCGGGGCCGTCCGGAGGAGGAGGCGGTGGCCGAGCTGGAGCGGTGGGGCCTGCTCACCCACGAGCGGGCGGTGAAGTCGATCGCGTTCCTGACCCACCCGACGTGGCGGGCCTACATCTTCTGCTACGTGGCCGGCCTCCCGCTGTGCCGGTCGTTCATGGCCGGCGACCCGGCCCGGTTCGAGCGGTTGCTGACCGAGCAGTTCGTCCCCGCCGACCTCGCCGCCTGACCCGCCTGACCCCGAACCCCGCCGTTCTGGCGTAGGTGGTGGTGGGTCACCCACCACCACCTACGCCAGAACGGGGAGGGGTTGGGTGGAGCCCGACCGGGACCGCACTTGGCAGGGGGTCGGGGAGCGGGCAGACTGGTTGCAACATATCCGAGCAAAGACTCGGGTTTACGCAGACGAGCAGAGAGCGGACGTCCATGAGCGCCTACCCGTACGCCGACCGGTTCCCGGTCAACCGGACCCTGCCCGAGCACGGCCGCCCGCGCGACGAGATCGTCGCCGAGATGCGGGCGCTCGCCGAGGAGGAGGACCGGTCCTGGGAGGGCGGTCGGGTGTCCGGGACCATGTACTGCGGCGACCACGACCACTACGCGTTCATGAACGAGGTGTTCGGCCTCTACGCGCACGTCAACATCCTCCAGCGCGACATCTGCCCCAGCGCCACCCGCTACGAGGGCGAGGTGCTGGCCATGGCGCTCGACCTGTTCCACGCCGAGGCGGTCACCGACGGGGAACCGGTCGGGCTGCTCACCACCGGCGGCACCGGCAGCATCATGCACGCGGTGCTGGCCATGCGGGAGCGGGCGGCCGAGGAGCGAGGCGTCACCCGTCCGAACTTCGTGAAGCCCGAGACCGCGCACCCCGCGTTCGACAAGGCCTGCCACCTGTTCGGCGTCGAGGTGCGGAGAGCGCCGGTCGACCCGAAGACGACGACGGTCGACGTCGAGGCGGCCCGGGCGCTGATCGACGACCAGACGATCGGCATGGTCGGCTCGGCCTGCAACTACGGCTACGGCACGATCGACGACATCGAGGCCCTGTCGGACCTGGCGGTCGAGAAGGGCATCGGCCTCCACGTCGACGGCTGCCTCGGCGGCTTCATCCTGCCGTTCGGTCAGGAGCTGGGCTACGACAACATCCCGGTGTTCGACTTCCGGCTGCCCGGCGTCACGAGCATCTCGGCCGACACCCACAAGTACGGCTACGCCTTCAAGGGCACCTCGACCGTGCTCTTCCGCGACAAGGCCTGGCGCAACTCCCAGTACTTCTTCCTCACCGACTGGAGCGGCGGCAAGTACTGCTCGCCGGGCATGGAGGGCTCACGCTCGGGCGGGCTGCTCGCCGCCACGTGGGCGTCGATGGTGCAGCTCGGCCGGGAGGGCTACCGCGCCTACGCCAAGCAGATCTTCGACACCTCGCTCGCCATGCAGGAGGCGGTGCTGTCGCACCCGGAGCTCGAGCTGATGGGCGCGCCGACCTTCCTCTTCAGCTTCCGCAGCGACGAGTTCGACGTGTACCACGTCAACGACCACATGCGGCCGAAGGGGTGGCGGTTCAACGGCCAGCAGTACCCCAACGCGTTGCACATGGCGGTCACCCGGCCCCAGACGGCGCCCGGCGTCGTCGAGGCGTTCGCCGCCGACCTGGCCGAGGCCGTGGCCTACGCCAAGGAGAAGGGCCACGAACCAGCGGCGTCGGGAGCGATCTACGGCGGTGTCGCCGGTGGCATGAACGACGAGGCCGACGAGTTCATCCGGCAGGTGATGGCGTCGATGATGGACGAGCAGCAGGCCCTTCCGCCGCTCGGCTGACCGTTGTGGCACGGTGGGTGCCATGGCTTCGGAGATCCTCGAGTACTCGGCCGCCTTCGTCGACGCGTGGTCGACGCCGGGCGGTCCGCCGGCCGACGCGCCCGACGGTCCGACCAACCGCGTCACCACCGAGCTGTCGGTCATCGACGACGGCCTGGCGATGGTCGAGGCGTTCTCGCACTGCGTCGCGTTCCGCACCGACGACGGGCTGGTCACGTTCGACGCGTCGGCGGTGTTCTTCGGTGAGGCCGTCATGGCGTCGCTGCGACGGTGGGCCGACGACCCGGTCCACACGCTCGTCTACACCCACGGCCACGTCGACCACGTCGGTGGTTCGGGTGCGCTGCTCGCCGACGCCGCGGCCCGGGGCCACGCCCGGCCGAACGTCGTCGGCCACGAGCAGGTCCAGCACCGCTTCGACCGGTACCGGGCGACCGACGGATGGAACCTCAACGTCAACGCCCGCCAGTTCGGCCCCCGCTCGTTCGGCTCCGGTTCCACCTTCCTGCCCGAGAGCACGGCACCGGTCACCCACCCCTACCGCGACCGCCTCGACCTGACCGTCGGCGGCGTCGAGTTCCAACTCCACCACGACCTCGGCGAGACCGACGACCACACGTGGGCGTGGATCCCGTCCCGCAAGGCGGTGGCGGTCGGCGACTTCGTGCTCTGGGTGTTCCCGAACGCCGGCAACCCGCAGAAGGTGCAGCGCTACCCGGCCGAGTGGGCGCACGCCCTGCGCTCGATGCAGGCGCTCGAACCCGAGCTGCTCCTGCCGGCCCACGGTCTCCCGATCGGCGGGAAGGAGCGGGTCGCCACCGTGCTCGACGACCTCGCCACCGCGCTCGAGGGCCTCGTGCGGGACGTGGTCGCGGCGATGAACGACGGCGCGGTGCTCGACGAGATCGTCCACTCGGTGAAGGTCGACGACGACCTGATCCGCCGGCCCTGGATGCGGCCGGTCTACGACGAGCCCGAGTTCGTGATCCGCAACATCTGGCGGCTCTACGGCGGCTGGTGGGACGGTGACCCGGCGCGCCTCAAGCCCCCGCCCGCCGGTGCGCTGGCCCGGGAGCTGGCCGACCTGGCCGGGGGAACGCAGCGCCTCGCCGCCCGGGCGCAGGAGCTGGCCGAGGCCGGCGACCACCGCATGGCCTCCCAGCTGATCGAGCTGGCCGCGCAGGCCAGCGAGGACGCCGGCGTCTGGCGCCTGCGGGCCGACCTGTACCGCCGTCGGGCCCATGACGAGGTGTCGCTCATGTCGCGGGGCGTGTTCAACGAGGCGGCCCGGTCGTCGGACGCCCGGGCCGACGACCTCGACGCGGGCTAGACCGGTCGTCACCGAACCCCGACCCCCACGACGCCGACGGAGGACCCGATGAGGAAGAACCGTGCCACCCCGCCGATCCCGTACGACTACCTCGCCGAGGTGCCGTCGTTCACCGTGACGAGCGACGACATGGCCGACGGCGCCCCGCTCGACGAGCGCCACGTCGCCAGCCCCGACTACGGGCTCTCGGGCGAGAACCTGTCACCGCACCTGCGCTGGGAGGGCTTCCCGGCGGAGACGAAGAGCTTCGCGGTCACCTGCTTCGACCCCGACGCGCCGACCGGGAGCGGCTTCTGGCACTGGGTGCTGTTCGACGTGCCCGCGTCGGTCACCGAGCTGGCACGGGGCGTGGAGATCGGTGGCGGCGGAGCGCTGGCGACCGCGATCGAGGCCCGCAACGACGCCGGGGCACCCGGCTACGTGGGCTCGTTCCCGCCCGCCGGCCACGGCCCGCACCGCTACGTGTTCGCCGTCCACGCGCTCGACGTCGACAGCCTCGGTGTCGACGGCTCGGCGTCGCCCGCCTACGTCGGCTTCAACTGCAGCGCGCACGTCCTCGCCCGCGCGCTGATCGTGCCGACCTACGAGGTCCCGGCCTGACCGGCCTCGATCCCCGCCGGGTCCTGGCGGCGCGCCTCCTGGCGGAGGTGGGCGCGATCGGCCAGGAGGAGGTGGTGCGGGACGGCGCGGCCCTGCTGGTCCGTCGGGGCGACGTGGTGATCCGGGTCCGCCCCGACGACGAGGTGACCGTCGCGCAGCGCGAGCTCGACCTGGCGCGACGGCTGCTCGCCGACGGGGTGCCGGTGGTCGAACCGGTCCCCGACGCGGCGGGCGGCACCGGGCTCCGCCGGGCCGACGGCTTCGTGGCCACCGCGTGGTGGTGGGTCCGGGTGGACCGGTCGGCGACCCCGGCGGACCTGGGCGCCCTCGCCGGTCGGCTTCGGACCGAAACGGCTGCGCGGGGCCCCGGCGGCCTCGACCCGTTCGACCCGATCGCCCACATCCTCACGGTGGTGGGCGACTGCGGCGACGACGCCGACGTGTGCTTCGTGCGGGATCGGGCCGAGGAGCTCCGCGGGCCGTTCGGTCGGGCCGCCGCCGAGGATCCCCTGGGGGCCTCGGTCGTGCACGGCGACCTCCACGCCGGGAACGTGGTCGTCGGCGAGGACGGGCCTCGGCTGCTCGACCTGGAGCTCGGTGGCTGGGGGCCGGCCTCGTACGACACGGCCCCGGCGGTCGTCGCCGTCCGCCACTACGGGGCGACCACCGAGGGGCTGGTCGCGTTCCTCGACGCGTCGGGGGCCAACCCGACCGGCTGGCCGGGGTTCGAGACCCTCGTCGAGGCCTACGAGCTGTGGGTCACCGCCTGGGCGGTGTCGGTGGCCCACCGCCGCGCGGACTGGGCCGCCGAGGCCGCCCGCCGGGTGGCGACGCTGCGCGACGGCGCGGAGCACCGCTGGCGCCTGTCCTGACGGCGTTCCCGGCGACGGCCGGTACGGTGGCCCGGATGCAGATCACGCCTCGCTACGGGAACCAGGCCGTCATCACGATGGACGCGACCTTCCCCCGCCCCGACCGGGCGCTCGCCGCGCAGCGACGCCGCCAGGAGGAGCTGTTCTCCCAGTTCGGCCCCGAGCACTGGTCGTCGTCGACCCGCTGTGACGCCTGGAACGTGCGCGACGTCGTGGCCCACCTGGTCACCGTCAACCGGTTCTGGTCCATGTCGATCCGGGCCGGGCTCGAGGGCCGGCCCACCACGGTGCTGAACGGGTTCGACCCCGCCCGCCACCCGGCGATGCTGGTCGACGACATGGGCGAGGCCGACGGGCCGGCCGTGCTGGAGGACTACCGGACCACCAACGCCGAGCTCGTCGAGCTGGTGACCGACCTGCCGCCCGAGGCGTGGTCGCGCATGGCCGAGTCGCCGGTCGGTCACGTCGCGATCGACCGGGTCGTCGACCACGCCATGTGGGACGCGTGGGTGCACGAGCACGACATCCGCATCCCCCACAAGCTCGATCCGGTCGGCGACGACGAGGAGCTGGCCGCGTGCCTGCGCTACGCGGCGGCGCTCGGCCCGGCGCTCGGCGGGATCGGTCCGGACGGCTTCGCCGGCACGGTGGTCGTCCACGGCACCGACCCCGAGCAGGTGTTCACCGTCGAGGTCTCGACCGCGGTCGCGGTGCTCGACAGGGGCGCGGCCCCCGGCACGCCGATCCTGCGGGGTCGCACGGTCGACCTGATCGAGGCGCTCAGCCTGCGGGCGCCGCGGCCGCTCGACGCGCCGGTCGAGGTGCACCAGATGCTGCGCGGCCTCACGGCCGCCTTCAGCTCCTGACGGCGGTCAGGCCGCGGCGTCGGCGACGAGCTTGCGGGCGATGACCTTCAGGCAGAGCGTCTCGTCGGCGCCCTCGAAGATCGACAGCACCCGGGCGTCGACGAAGTAGCGGCTGACGTCGTACTCCTCGGCGTAGCCCATGCCGCCGTGGATCTGCATGGCCTCGCGGGTGACCCACTCGGCGGCGTTGCAGACGTAGGCCTTCACCATCGAGGCCTCGGCGGCGCCCTTGCCGTCGGCCATCAGCCGGGCCACGACGTAGGAGAACTGGCGGGCGGCCTGGATGATCACCGCCATGCGGCCGAGCTTGGCCTGGGTGAGTTGGTAGTCGGCGATGGGGTGGCCGAACACGACCCGGTTGTCGGCGTAGTCCTTGGCCGCCTCGTAGGCCGCCTGCATGACGCCGAGGGCCCGGGCCGCGGTCTGGAGCCGGCCGTTCTCGAACCCGGCCATCTGGTAGTAGAAGCCCTTGCCCATGCCGCCGTCGAGCCCGATGAGGTTCCCGGCGGGCACGAACCAGTCCTCGAGGGCGATCTCGTAGGAGTGCATGCCGCGGTAGCCGATGGTGTCGATCGGGCGGCCCTCCATCTTCCCGCCGCCCGGCGCCCCGTCGACCGCCTCCTGGACCACCTGGAAGCCGTGGCCGTCGCCGCGGGGCTTGGGGGCGATGAACATCGACAGGCCCCGGTGGCCCTTGCTGCGGTCGGGGTCGGTGCGGGCCAGGAGCAGCAGGACGTCGGCCCGGGCGCCGAAGGTGCACCAGGTCTTGACCCCGTTGACGAGCCAGCCGCCCTCGGCCGGGGTGGCGGTGACCTTGACGCCGGCGACGTCGGAGCCGAAGTCCGGCTCGGTCACCGCGACGGCGTTCATGACCTCGGCGGTGGCCAGCTTGGGCAGCCACTCGTGCTTCTGCTCCTCGGTGCCCCCGGCGAGCAGGGCCCGGGCGAGGATTTCGGGCCGGGTGATCAGCGAGCCGCCGGCGCCGAGCGAGCCGCGGGACAGCTCCTCGGTGGCGACGACCATGCCGATGTACTCGCCCTCGCCGCCCTCGCCGTAGCCGCCGTACTCGGCCGGGATCGAGAGGCCGAAGGCCCCCATCTCGGCCAGTCCCTCGATGATCTCCTCGGGGATGTCGCCGTTGGTGCGGTGGATGTGCTCGGCGATCGGCTTCAGCTTCTCCTCGGCGAACCGGCGGAACGTGTCCTGGACCAGTTCGAAGTCGCCGTCGAGGTGGCGGGGGCCGGCCTGGTCGATGGCGGCGAGGAACTCGGGGGCGGCGTAGGTGCCGATGAACTCGCGGGCGCCGTCGAGGGCGCCGGGCTCGACGCCCCACTCGGCCTCGCGGCCGAAGATCTTGGCGTTGAGGTTCTTCACGGCGTCGGCCACGAAGGCGACGGTGATGCGACCCTCGAGGTCGCCCTTCGCGCCGTAGTCCAGGAGGCCCCGGGCGGTGGCGACGGCGGCGGCGGCGTGGGCCAGCTCGTAGGCCAGGACCTGGTGGTCGTCGATGGACCCGGAGGCGGCGATGCGGGCGGCAGCGGCGTCGACGACGGTCGATGCCTGCTCGACGACGGAGGCGGCAGCGGCGAGATCAGGAGCGGCGGTCATGGGGCGGCATCGTACCGACGGCCCTTGGCCGGTCTCACATCGACGTCAGGCGCGGCGACGCCCGGATCGTCAGGGTTCGCCGGCCCTCGTGGCCTGCATCGCGCCCCCGACCTGGCTTCCCGCGGCCTCCATCCACGCCATCAGGTCGTCCGACGGGAGGGGTCGGCTCCAGTGGTAGCCCTGGGCCAGGTCGCAGCCGAGGCGCTGGAGCAGCTCGACCTGGTCGGGCCGCTCCACACCCTCGGCCACCACCTCGAGGCCGAGGTTGTGGCCCAGGTCGATCATCGACCGCACGATGGTGAACTCGTCGCTGCGCTCGTGCATGTGCTGGACGAACGATCGGTCGACCTTGATCTCCTGGAGGGGGAGGTCCCGCAGGAACGTCATGGACGAGTACCCGGTCCCGAAGTCGTCGATCGCGGTCTGCACGCCGAGTGCGCGCAGCGACTCGAACACGTCGCGGGCCAAGCTGGCGTCGTCCATCAGCTCGGTCTCGGTGAGCTCGACGACCAGTTGGTAGGGGTCGATGCCGGCCCGTTCGAGGAGGAGCCCGAGGTACTCGACGAGGCCCGGGTCGTACAGGTTGCGGGCCGAGAGGTTGACGGCGAGCCCGATCGGGTGGCCCCGCTCGCCCCATTCGCGCACGCACCGGGTGCCCTCCTCGAGCACCCACCGGGTGAGCGGTTGGATGGCGCCGGTGACCCCGGCGAGCTCGACGAACTCCTGCGGCTGCAGGAGGCCCCAGGTCGGGTGGCGCCAGCGCACGAGGGCCTCGGCCCGGACGATGCGTCCGGTCCGGAGGTCGACGAAGGGCTGGTAGTGCAACTCCAGCTGACCGGCGGCGACCGCGTCGGGCAGGTCGCTGATGAGGGTGAGCCGGGTGACGCTCGAGCGGTCGTCCTCGGGCGCGTACAGCGCGATGCCCTTGCCGGAGCGCTTGGCGTTGTACATGGCGACGTCGGCCCGCTGGATGAGCGAGGGGGCGTCGAACGCCTGGTCCGGGTAGAGCGCGATGCCGATGCTGGCGTTGGACTGGAGTCGGATGTCGTCGACCAGGAAGGGCTGGGCGAGGGCGTCGCGGATCCGCTCGGCGGTGCGCCAGGCGTCGTCCGGGTCGATCATGCCGACCAGCAGCACGGCGAACTCGTCGCCGCCCAGGCGGGCGATGAGCGCGTCGTCGATGACCGAGGCCAGCCGGTCGCCGATCCGGTGCAGGAGCTGGTCGCCGACGTGGTGGCCGAGCGCGTCGTTGACCTCCTTGAACTGGTCGAGGTCCATCATGAGGAGCGCGATCCGCTCCCCGCTGGCCGGCACCTCGCGCACGGCGCGCTGGAGCTCGTCGTCGAGCACCCGGCGGTTCGGCAGCCCGGTCAGCTCGTCGTACAGGGCCTGGCGGCGCAGGGCTTCCGCCGCGGCCTCGGCCGCGGTCACGTCGAGCAGCGACACCGCCGCGGCCCGGTCGGGGAGGGGGAACGCCCGCAGCGTGATCACCCGGCTCACGCCCGCGGGACCGGTCACGACGATGCCGTCGACCTCGAGCGGTCGTCCGGTCACGACGACGTTGCGGAGGCGCTCCTCCATCACCGCGCCCGCCGTCGTGGCGAACACCTCCGAGATCGGCGACCCCAGGAGCTGCCCGAGCGGGCGTTGGAGCAGCTCCTCCGACGCCGGGTTCGCGCCCGACAGCACCAGGCGCTCCTCGGCATCGAGCTGGACCACCACGAGGGCCTGGTCGATCCGGTGGACGATGTCCGCGTAGCGGTTGACCCGCTGCTCGATGAGGATGCGGTCGGTGACGTCCTGGCTCATGCCGTGGAGCGCGGTGACCCGTCCGGCCTCGTCCTTCACCACCGTGACCTGATCCCGTAGGTGGCGCCACTCGCCGGTGGCGGCGCGGAACCGGTAGTCGATCTGCTGGTCGGTCGCCGTGGTGAGTGCCCGGGTGAAGGCTTCGAAGGTGTGGTCCCGGTCGTCGGGGTGGACGTGCTCGCGCCAGAACGAGACCTCCCCCCAGCGCGACACGTCCCAGCCGAGCGCCGACTCCGCCCGCTTGTTCGCGAACGTGAACCTCGACTCCCCGGGCTGGAAGATCCACAGGATCGCGTCGATGTGGTCGACGACGTGGTCCAGGCGCTCGTTCGCCGCCGAGCCGGCCACCGAGAGACGGCCGACGGTGACCGCGATCATCGTGCCCGAGGCCGCGAACCCGAAGATCGTGCCGACGGCCGAGGACATCTCGTGGACGTGCGCGGCGCCGACGAACCCGGCGGCGCCGAGGCCCACGATCAGCAGCGAGAGGTTCGGTCCGAAGACGATCGCCGTCAGGGTCACGACCGCCAGGCCGACGAGGGCCGACGGGATGTACAGCTCCGGTTCGGCGAACGCGAACACGAGGCAGGTGGCCAGGTCGGCGAAGGGCATCCACGCCGGTGGTTGGCCGGTCCGCACGGCATGCCGGTGGATCAGCAGGTTGACGGCGGTGCCGGCGAGCGCCACGTAGAGGCCGAAGATCGCCGGGCTGTCCGACCCGAGGACCACGCCCGCGGCCAGGCCGATGATCGAGATGTAGCGGGGCATGAACAACGCCCTGGCGAACGACCCCTTCTCGAGGAGGGGACGTGGGGGCGAGAAGGTCCGCCGGAGCACCGCCCTGACGCCGGTTGCGGAATAGGTCCCTCCCACCGGTGCAGTCTCGCGCCTGGCAAGGACCGTCCGCCCGTCGAGGCACCATCTCGGTACCGTGCCTCGAGGAGGTGACGACGGTGACGAGTGGTCCGGGCCCACCGGCGACGCTGCTGGACTGGTTCGCGGTCCGCCAGCGCGACCTGCCCTGGCGCCGCACCCGGGACCCGTGGCGGGTGCTGGTGGCGGAGCTGATGCTGCAGCAGACGCAGGTGGCGAGGGTCGTTCCCCGCTACCACGGCTTCCTCGACCGGTGGCCGACGGCGACCTCGTGCGCCGACGACCCGCCCGCCGCCGTCGTGGAGGCGTGGCGGGGGCTCGGCTACAACCGGCGGGCCCTGAACCTGCACCGCGCCGCGACGATCGTGCGGGACCACCACGACGGCGTGCTCCCGGCCGACCTCGCCGGCCTGCTGGCGCTGCCCGGGGTCGGGCCCTACACCGCCCGGGCCGTCCTGGCGTTCGCCCACGAGGCCGACGGGGTCGGTGTGGTCGACACCAACGTGGCGCGGGTCCTCGCCCGTCGGGCCGGCCGTCGCCTCTCCCCGTCGGAGGTGCAGGCCGAGGCCGACCGGGCCGTGCCCGAGGGCCGGTCCTGGGCCTGGAACCAGGCGATGATCGATCTCGGGGCGACCGTGTGCCGGGCCGGGCGCCCGGTCTGCGGCGACTGCCCGGTCAGCGCGGGGTGCGGTTGGTTCGAGGCCGGGGCCGGGGCCGCCGAGTCCGATCCGGCGGTCGGCTCGGCCGGCGTCCCGGGACGCCAGAGCCGGTTCGAGGGCTCCGACCGCCAGGGCCGCGGCCGGTTGGTCGACGCGCTCCGCAGCGGGGTGGTCGGCGCCGATCGCCTCCCGTCGGTCATGGGATGGCCCGACGATCCCGAGCGGGCCCGACGGGTGGCGGCGACGGTGGTGCGCGACGGTCTGGCCGTGGTCGACGGCACCGGCGCCCTGGCCCTGCCGCGGTGACCGGGGCGGCCCGGTGCGGCGCGCCGCGACTCAGGCGCTGACGAAGTCGACGACGAGCCGGTTGACGGTGGCGGGGTCCTCGAGCTGCAGGAAGTGCCCGACGCCGGGCACGATCTCGACCCGCGAGTCGGGGTGGGCGAGCGCGGCGCGGACCGAGTCGTCGATCAGCTCGACGCCCATGCAGCCGTCGGTGGCGCCGTGCAGGTACATCGCCGGCATCGGGAGGTGCGCGGCGCCGGCGGCCTCGACGGCGTCGTACTCGGGCGACCGTGCACCGGCGCCGATCGTCGCCCGGTAGTAGCCGAGCGCGGCGGTGAGGTTGGCGGGGTCCCGCAGCGCGTCCTTGACCGCGGCGGTCTCGTCGGAGGCGTCGAAGCCCGGCGACCAGTCGGCCCAGAGGCGGTCGATGAATGCCAGGTCGTCCATGGGGACGGCCATGTCCGACAGCGGCGACTGGAAGAAGAACATGTACCAGCTGCGGCGGAGCTGGTCGTAGGAGAAGAACGCGTTGGCGACCGTGGCCGGCGGGGGCACCGAGGCCGTCACGACGCGGCGCCACCGCTCGGGCGCGTGGCCTGCGGCCGAGTAGGACGCCAGGGCGCCCCAGTCGTGACCGATCAGGACCGCGTCGCCGTCGCCGCCGAGCGCCTCGTGCAGTGCGTTGGCGTCGCTGGCGATCGCGCCGCTCTGGTAGAGCCCGTCCTCGGGGATGCCGGTCGGCGCGTAGCCGCGGAGGAACGGTGCGACGGCGCGGAAGCCGGCATCGGCGAGCTCCGGGAGGAGGTGGCGCCAGGAGCGAGCGGTGTCGGGGAAGCCGTGCAGGCAGAGGGCGAGCGGACCGTCCTCCCCGGCGGCCAGGTAGGCGAACTCCAGTCCGGCGGCCTCGATGCGGCCCTCGCTGATCGTCATGGCCGCGCACGCTACCGGGCACCGCGAACGCTGTCCTTTCCGTGCCTTTGGTCACAGCCCGGCCCCGAAGGTGAACGTTTGGATACGGTTCGGCGAGCAAGGGGCTGCCAGGAGCGAGCGCGATGGTCGACGTGACGTTTTGGGGGGTGAGGGGGTCGACGCCCTGTTCCTGCGATGCCAACGTCCGCTACGGGGGCAACACCGCCTGCGTCACCGTCGAGACCGCGGACCACGACCCGATCATCCTCGACCTGGGCACCGGCCTCCGCTTCTTCGGCGAGCGGTGGGAGCAGCGCTCCGACGACCTGCTCGACGCGCTCGCGCTCGTCACCCACCTGCACTGGGACCACGTCCAGGGCCTGCCGTTCTTCACGCCCATCCACCGGATCGGGGCCCGGCTGCGGGTGTGCGGCCGCAGCGAGACCGGCACCCTCGCCGAGGCGTTCGGCGAGTTCATGCGGCCGCCCTTCTTCCCGGTGGGGGCCGACGATCTCGGCGGCGACATCGAGTTCGTCGACGTCGACGACGTCGAGTTCGCCTGGGGGCGGGCCCGCGTCGTGGTCGGGGACGTCCCCCACGGCGGGGCCACCAACGGCTATCGGATCGACCTCGACGGCGTGTCGATCGCCTACGTGAGCGACCACCAGGAGCCGGCCGACGGCTCGATCGCGCCATCGGTGCTGGAGCTGTGCCGCGACGTCGACCTGCTCATCCACGACGCCCAGTACGAGCCGGCCGAGTTCGCGGTGAAGGCCGACTGGGGCCACTGCACGGTCGCCTACGCGGTGCGGGTGGCGGCCGAGGCCGGTGCCCGCCGCCTCGCCCTCTTCCATCACGATCCGTCCCACGGCGACGACCGGGTCGACCGGATCCTGCGCGACGCGAGCGAGCTGGCCGTGGGCACGTGCGTCGAGGAGGTCGTCGCCGCGTCCGAGGGCCTCACCATGGTGTTGTCGCCGGCGGCGTCGGAGGCCGTGGCCGGCTGACCGGCCCGTCCCGCCGGCCGGGACGGCGGTGGTCCGGACGGCGAGGTCGGTCCGTGGGGGCCGAGACGCCTCCTAGGGTGGCGGCCGACGCCGACCGAGGAGCACACCCGACCATGAGCGACCCCCAGTTCGACAGCGCCCGCTTCCGGCAGGTGCTCGGTCACTTCCCGACCGGGGTGAGCGTGGTGGCGTCGATGGACGACGGCGAACCGGTGGGGCTCGCGATCGGGTCGTTCTTCTCGGTGTCGCTCGAGCCGCCGCTGGTGGGCTTCTGCGTCGGAAGCTCGTCGTCGACGTGGCCGCGGATCGAGGCCGCGGGGCGCTTCTGCGTCAACGTCCTCGGCGCCCACCAGGAGGGCACGTCACGCACGTTCGGCTCGAAGGAGCCCGACAAGTTCAGCGGCATCGGCTGGGACCGTTCGCCGCTCGGCTCGCCCCGCATCACCGACTCGATCGCGTGGATCGACTGCGAGATCGACGCCGTCCACGAGGCGGGCGACCACCAGATCGTGGTCGGCTCGGTGCACGACCTCGCGGTCACCCACGAGGGTCATCCGCTGATCTTCTTCCGGGGCGGCTACGCCGGATTGGCCTGACCGGTCAGCGGCCGACGATCGACCGCAGGACGAACGCCAGCACGAACGCCTCGTCCCGCCAGGCGTCGTAGCGGCCCGACGGTCCGGCGTGGCCGGACCCCATCTCGACCTTGAGCAGGACCGGTCGGCCGTCGAGCGACGCGTCGCCGGCGGTGCTCGATCGGTCGCGGAGCCGGGCCACCCACTTGGCCGGCTCGTGGAAGCCGACTCGCGGGTCCGAGAGGCCGGCGGTGGCGAGGATCGCCGGGTGCGCGCCCTCCGCGACGTTCTCGTAGGGGCTGTAGCCGGCGATCCAGTCGTAGGCCGCCGGATCGTGGAGCGGGTCGCCCCACTCCTCCCACTCGATCACCGTGAGCGGGAGCGACGGGTCGAGCATGGTCGTGAGCGGGTCGACGAACGGGACCTCGGCGACGATCGCCCGGAACAGGTCGGGGGCGAGGTTCGCGACCGCGCCCATCAGCAGGCCGCCGGCGCTGCCCCCTCGCGCTGCCAAGCGGTCGGGGGTCGTGGTGCCCTCGGCGACGAGGTGGCGGGCGCAGGCCACGAAGTCGGTGAACGTGTGCTCCTTGTGGCCGAACTTGCCGTCCTCGTACCACCGTCGGCCGAGCTCGCCGCCACCCCGCACGTGGGCGATCGCGAACACGACGCCCCGGTCGAGCAGCGACAGGCGGGCGATGGAGAACCACGGATCCATCGACGCCTCGTAGGCGCCGTAGCCGTAGAGCAGCAGCGGCGCCGGACCGTCGGTCGGGCGGGCGTCGGTGCGCCACACGAGCGAGATCGGGATCTCGGTGCCGTCGTCGGCGACGGCCCACTCCCGGGCGGTCGAGTAGTCGGCGGGGTCGAACCCGTCGAGCACCGGCAGTCGCTTGCGGAGCACCCGCTCGCCGGTGCGGAGATCCTCGTCGTACACCGACGGCGGCGTGCGCAGCGACTGGTACGTCAACCGGTAGGTGTCGGTGTCGAAGCTCGGGTTGGTGCCGGGCGCGATGGTGCCGACCGGCTCGTCGGTGGCCAGCGGGCGGATCCCGCCCGTCGACGGGTCGAGGTGCCACAGCGCGGTGAGCCCACCGGCCCGTCCGTGGACGACCACGTGGTCGGCGAAGGCCTCGACCCCGTCGATCCGCGTGCCCGGGCGGTGGGGGATCAGGCACTCCCACGTCGACCGGGGCGCCGTGGTGGTGCCGTCGAGCGGTGCCCGCCACAGGGCGAAGTCCTCGGCGCCACCGTGGTTGGACACGACGAGCAGCCCGGTCGGGTGGTGGGCGACCGAGTACTCGACGTCCTGCTCGCGGGCGGCGACGAGCACCGGGTCGGACTCGGGGGCGTGGGCGTCGAGCAGCCACGACTCGCTCGTGACCGCGCTGCCCATCGACACGACGGCCACCGCCTGTGATCGTGAGCCGTGGACCGCCACGTGGAAGCGCTCGTCGGGTTCGTGGACGACGAGCACGTCGTCGGTCGGGTCGGCGCCGACGACGTGGCGCAGCACGCGGTCCGGCCGCGAGCTCTCGTCCTGGAGCGTGTACCAGAACGTCGCCGAGTCCGCCGCCCAGGCGAAACCGAAGGAGACCTCCCGCAGGACCTCGGGGGCCTCCTCGCCGGTGCGCAGGTCCCGCACGTGCAGGTCGTGGCGCTCGTCGCCGGACCGGTCGACCGCGTACGCGAGCCAGTTGCCGTCGGGGCTCACGTCGAGGACGCCGAGACCGAGGTAGTCGCCGTCCTCGACGAGGTCGTTGAGATCGAGCACCACGTGTTCGGGGCCGGTCGGCGCGGTGCCGGTGCCGTCGTCGGCCCGGCGCACCCGGATCGGGTAGGAGCGACCCTTCTCGGTCCGCTGGTGGTACCACCAGGCGCCCTCGCGGACCGGGACCGAGGTGTCGTCCTCCTGGGTCCGTCGCTCGATCTCGCCGAACAGGTCCTCGCGGAGCCCGGCCAGCGGCGCGGTGACCCGCTCGGTCCACGCGTTCTCGTCGCGGAGGTGCCGGAGGGTCGCCGGGTCGTCGGCGTCGCGCAGCCATGCGTACGGATCGACCACCTCGTGGCCGTGGTGGCGGCGGGTCTCGGGACGGCGGGCGGGGCGTGGGGGTGCGTCGGCGTCGGGCACCCGGTGAGGCTACGGCGGCCGCGGCCGACCCACCTACGCTCCCCCCATGGCCATCTACGCCCTGGGCGACCAGGTCCCCGACGTGCACCCCGACGCCTACATCGCCGAGGAGGCGGTGATCATCGGCTCGGTCACCGTGGGCGCGGAGGCGTCGGTGTGGCCCGGCGCGGTGGTGCGGGGCGACGACGGCCTGATCGTCATCGGTGCCCGGACGTCGATCCAGGACGGCGCGGTGCTCCACACCACCCCGTTCACGCCGACGACGGTGGGCGAGGAGTGCGTCGTCGGCCACCTCGCCCACCTCGAGGGCTGCACGGTGCACGACGGTGCGCTCGTCGGCTCGGGCTCGGTGGTGCTGCACAACGCCGTGATCGAGACGTGCGCCCTCGTCGGCGCCGGAGCCGTCGTGTCCGGCGGCACGGTCGTGCCGTCGGGGGCCATGGCGCTCGGCATCCCGGCGGTGATCAAGCCGGACCGGGTGACCCCGGAGATGATCAGCCTGGGGATGCTGTCCTACGTCGAGCGGGGCAAGCGCTACCGCGCCGACCTCCGTCGCCTGGCCTGACGGTTCCCCGCGGTCAGGGCGTGGCCACGACCTCGGGTTCGGCGCCGAGGTGGACATCGGTCGAGATCGACATGGGGTGCGCCCCCGCGGTCGGCTCCGGGCCCATCTCGTAGAGGGTCACGTTCGAGCCGTTGCTCCGGTCCCGCGCCCAGCGGGCGACCACGTCGTCGTCGGACAGGACGATCACCTGGGTCGTCGGCGCCGCTCGGTCCAGCTGGTCGAGCAGGTCGAACCGCTGCACCGCGGGGACTTCGCGGAAGGCGTCGTCGATCAGGACCGGGACCGACTCCTCGTGGTCCTGGAGGTGCGTCGTGCGACCGAGGCGGGCCGAGAGGCGGTGCTGGAGCGAACCGGCCCGTCCGGCCAGCCCTTCGAGGCGCTCCTCCAGGTCGGTCACCCGCGTGCGGGCCACCTCGACCCGCTGGCGGGCGGCGGGGACGTCGACGGTGCCGGCGCTCGCGACCAGCTCGGCGATCTCGCGGCGCCGGGCGTCGAGCACGGCGGGGTCGGTCGGCGGGTTCACCGGGTCGGGAGTGCCGGCCCAGGTGGGTCGAGCCGTCGAGCGGAGGTGCTCGATGACCGTCTCGATCTCGCGGCGGATGTCGGCCGCGGTCCGTGGTGCGGTGCCCTCGCGGTCGCGGGCCGAGGTGACCGCGGTGATCGCCCGCTCGAGCCGACCCTCGATGGAGCCGTCGGTGAACCCGAGCCGGCGCAGGAGGTCGTCGAGGTGGCGTCCGGCATCGGCCTCGCGTCGCTCGACCTGGGTGAGCAGAAGGGCCCGGCGGGCCACCTCGCCCGCGGCGATGCGCCGCGGGAGCTGCGATGCGAGCTGCTCGGGGTCGAGGTCGTCGGGGCCCGCGGTCGAGAAGCCGTAGGGCTCCAGGCCCCGGAGCACCGCGGTCCGGGCCGCCTCCTCCGCCTTCCTGGCCGCCGTCGCGAAGGTCTTCGCCTCCTCGGCCCGACGGGCCTGGACCTTCGGGTTCAGCGCATCGGCGTGCGCCCGCACCGCGTCGGCGCGTGCCGCGAGGTCCTCGGGGGTGACCGCACCGGCGATCTCGTCCCAGGCCACCTGTGCCGCGGCCCGCCGCTTCGCGACGCGCTCGAACTGCTTGCGCTCGGTGGCATCGGTGACCGTGTCGAGCCGACGGAGGTGCAGGCCGAGCCACGAGTCGGCGTCGGTGCCCTGGAGCGCCTGCTCCTCGACCAGCTCGGCGGCCGCCAGGCGCCGGCGGGGCACGACCACGGCGGCGGCGGCGATGCCCGCGGCGGCGACGAGCGCGAGCAGTCCGAGCAGCGGGTGCACCACCTGGACCATCACGAGCCCGAGCAGCCCGAGCGCACCGGTGGCCATGATGCCGACCCGCTGGAGCCGCTCCACTTCGCGTTGGCACCTGACGACCTCGACGTGGGCGGCCTCGATGGCCTCCTCGGCCTCGGCGGGTGCGGTCGAGGCCTCGGTCGGCCCCGAGAGCCGTGCGTACGCGGCGTTGGCCTCGACCAGCTCCGCGTGTCGCTCCCACAGCCGTTGCTGGTCGAGCGACGAGAAGGCCTCGACCAGCGCGTCGTCGGGCGCGCGGGGCGGGAGGGTGGCCTGGTGCAGCTCGGCCTCGGCCCCGAGACGGAGGTCGGTCGCGGCCCGCCATGCTTCGAAGCGCGCGGTGAAGTCCGGCGGCAGGTCGGCCGGGGTGGACGCGACGCGGTCGAGGTCCGCCTGGGACACCGCGGGGAGTGGGCCGAGGCCGGCGCGCAGCTCCGACGCCTGCGCGGCCAGCTCGGCCCACGATTCGCCGGCGGTGCGGAGCGCGTCCACCGCACCGAGGATCTGCTGGTCGGTGCGGCCACGGGTGGCGGGATCGGCGAGGTTGAGGTCGGCCCGCAACTCGTCGAGGCGGGTGCGTTCCTGCACCCAGTCCCACCGGGCCCGGTCGTCGTCGGCGCGGTCGATGCGCGCCGTGAGCGAGGCCATCGCGCCGCGCCACTCGGTCAGCGTGGCCGATCGGGTCTCGAGCTCGCGGACCTCCTCCTCGCGCCGCTCCAGGTGGTGCCGGGCGTCGGTCAGCTCGGCCCGCAGCTCGTCGATGGACCCCTCGCCACCGATCCCGAGGTCGGCGCCGCCGACCGTCAGGAGGCGGGTCACCGCGGCGACGTCGCGACCGAGCACGTCGTGGGGTGCCGGCGCCGGGGTGCCGTCGTCGGCGTAGGTGGCACCGGTCCGGTCGGCGAACACCTTCCGGCCCTGCGCGTCGACGTACACGACCGACGCGTTGGACAGGGTGCCGGTGAGGGCGTCGACCAGCGTCCGGATGAGGGCCCGACGTTCGTCCGACGAGAGTCCGGCGAACACGGTGACCCCGGGGCCGAAGCGGACCCGTTCGTCGTCGCGGGGGCCGTAGAGGACGAGCTGTTCGATGCGCACGCGTGACCCTCCGGTCGTGGCTTGCCTCCGACTCCCCCCGCCCCTTCATCGGCATCGGGTCGAGCCGACTTGAGCAGCGAGTTCCGGGTCAGGCGCTTCCGAGCCAGGGGAGCACCGGCAGGTTCCGCAGCACGGTGAAGCCGGCGGCGAGGAGGAGCAGTGCGGGGAGCGTCCACCGCGGGGCGGTGAACGGCGGCCGGTCCTCCCGTCCCGATCGCCGGAGCCACACGAGCCAGACGACGGCGACGAACGGGAGCGCGGCCACGAACAGCAGGTTGTGGCTCGCTGCCGACCCGATCCGGCCGTGGACGAGGTCCTGCACGGCCCGGAGCCCGCCGCACAGGGGGCAGTCGAGCCCGGTGGCGGCCCGCATCGGGCACAGCGGGACGTGGTTGGTCGCGGGGTCGGCGAGGGCGACCAGTCCGGCGCCGACGAGGGCGCCGGCCGCGACGAGCACCGGTGCGGTTCGGGGCGGGACGGCCACGAGGAGCGAGCGTACGGGAATCCGCTGGAGGAGCGGCCTCGTCGCACCGGTACGGTGGCCGGCGGTCCGATCAGGGGAGCGGACCCGAACGCGAGGTGAGCGGTTGATCGACGACGACGGCGAGGGCGCGGCACCGGACGACGTCGGCGACGGCTGGCGCCTCATCGGCGCGCAGCTCCGCTCGCAATGGGGCGGCCTGGCGCTCGGCGTGTTCGCCGGCGTGTGCTGGACCGCCGCCAAGGTCTCGGTGCCCAAGATCGTCGAGATCGCCATCGACCGGGGCATGGCCGTCGGCGACCAGGCCGTGGTGACCCGCTGTGCGTGGGCGATCGCCGGCGTCGCCATGGTCTCGGCCTTCTTCACCGGGCTCCGCCGCTACTCGGCGTTCCGGGAGGCCCGTCGCACCGAGGCGGTCCTGCGCGACCGGCTGTTCGCCCACCTGAGTCGCCTCCACTTCGGGTTCCACGACGGTCAGCAGACGGGCCAGCTCATGTCGCGGGCCAACAACGACCTCCAGCAGATCCAGAACGCCGTGGTGCTGGTGCCGCTGGCGGTGGCCAACCTCACGACGATCGCGGCCGTCCTCGTGGTGCTCCTGCTGATCGACCCGATCCTGACCGTGCTGGCGCTCGGTTCGCTGCCGCTGCTCAACGTCCTCGCCCAACGGTTCTCCCGGACCCTGCACCCGACGATGGTCGCGGTGCAGCAGGAGTCGGCGGAACTGTCCGCCGTGGTGGAGGAGACGGTGGCGGGCATCCGTGTGGTCAAGGGCTTCGCGGCCGAGGACACGCAGTCCCGGCGGCTCCGCCACGAGGCCGACGACCTCTACGAGGCGTCGATGTCGGGTGCCATGGTCCGGGCCCGCTTCGCTCCGGGGCTCGAGACCCTCCCGAACATCGGGCTCATCCTCGTCCTGGGCTACGGGGGTCACCAGGTGATGAACGGCAACCTCGAGCTGGGGTCGCTCGTGGCCTTCAACGCCTACGTGGTGCTGCTCATCTGGCCGTTGCGCATGCTCGGTTGGATGGTGGCCATGACCCAGCGGGCGGCTGCCGCGGCCCAGCGCGTCCACGAGATCCTCGCCACCGAGCCGGCGATCGTCGACCCGGCGCACCCGCACCCCCTGCCCGACGGCGGCGGCGCCCTCGAGTTCGAGGACGTGAGCTTCGCCTACGGCGAGGACCGGCCGGTGCTCGCCCGGTTCGACCTCCACGTCCCGGCCGGCCAGCGACTGGCGCTGGTCGGCGCGACCGCCAGCGGCAAGTCGACGGTGGCGAAGCTCCTGCCGCGCTTCTACGACGTGGACCAGGGGTCGGTGCGCATCGACGGCGTCGACGTCCGTGACCTCGCCCTCCTCGAGCTGCGCCGGTCGGTCGGTTTGGTCTTCGAGGACACGTTCCTCTTCTCCGACTCCATCGCCGCCAATATCGCCTTCGCCGATCCCGACGCGTCGATGGAGCGGATCGAGCACGCGGCCCGCCTCGCCGGCGCCGACGGGTTCATCTCGGAGATGCCCCACGGCTACGACACCGAGATCGGCGAGCGGGGCTTCTCGCTCTCGGGCGGCCAGCGCCAGCGGATCGCGATCGCGCGAGCGATCCTCGCCGACCCCCGCGTGCTGATCCTCGACGACGCCACCTCCGCGGTCGACCCCACCAAGGAGCACGAGATCCGCGACGCGCTCATGGAGGTCATGGAGGGTCGGACCACCGTCGTCATCGCCCACCGCCCGGCCACGATCTCATTGGCCGAGCGGGTGGTGCTCGTCGACGAGGGCCGCATCGTCGCCGACGGCCCCCACGAGGAGCTGCTGCGCACCAGCGAGCGCTACCGCGAGGTGCTGGCCGCGGCCGCGGCGCGCGAGGAGCGCAGCCGCCACGAGGGTCGCGACGGCGACCGGCCCGGCTCCGGAGAAGAGGCGGTGGTCCCGTCGTGATGTACAGCGCCGGGATCGACGAGGACGATCGCCTCGACCGGGAGGCGGCCGGTCGGGTCCTGCGCCGCGCCGCGCAGTTCCTGCGCCCGTACCGCCGGGAGGTCCGCAGCGGCATCGCGATGGTGGTCGTCTCGACGGGCGCGGTGCTGGCCGGGCCGTTCCTGCTCCGCTACGGCATCGACCAGGGGATCGTCCCGGGGTCGGCCGCCAAGCTGAACGCCGCGGTGGCGGCCTACGTGGTCGTGGCGGTGATCGCCTACGTCTCGACCCGCATCCAGGTCGTGCAGATCAGTCGCGCGGGCGAGGGCTTCCTGCGCGACCTGCGCGAGCGGGTCTTCGACCACCTCCTGCGTCTGTCCATGCCGTTCTACGACCGGGAGAAGGCCGGCGTCGTCGTGTCGCGCATGACCTCCGACGTCGACTCCCTCCAGGAGCTGGTCCAGCTCGGGCTCCTCCAGTTCGTCGCCAGCATCCTGCTCATCGCCGGGTCCCTGGTGGTGCTGGCGCTCGTGTCGTGGCAGCTGCTCCTGCTGTGCCTGATCCCGGTGCCGTTCGTGGTGTTCGCGTCGGTCAAGTTCCAGCGCGACTCCAACCGGGCCTACCTCACGGTGCGCGATCGGATCGGCCTCACGCTCTCGATGCTCCAGGAGGGCATCAGCGGCGTACGGGTCGTGCAGGCCTACGGCCGAGAGCGGGTGCAGACCGAGCGGTTCGCCCACCGGAACCGCAGCCTCTACCGGGCCCACATGCGCTCGGTGTGGGTGCAGGCGTGGTACCTGCCGGTGATCGAGGGCGCGTCGCTCCTGTGCACCGCGCTGGTGGTCGGCATCGGCGGGCGCATGGTGGCCGAGGGCGACCTCACCGTCGGCACCGTCGCCCTCTTCGTCCTGACGCTCGCCAACCTGTTCGAGCCGATCAACCAGCTCAGCCAGCTGTTCAACACGGTGCAGTCGTCGGGTGCCGCCCTGCACAAGCTGTTCGAGCTGCTCGACACGCCGGCCGACCTGCCCGAGCCGCCCGAACCTGCCGACCTGCCGGCGCGCGGCCCCCTGTCGGTCGAGGGGGTGTCGTTCGCCTACGCGGGCGGCGAGCCGGTGCTGCGCGACATCGACCTCGTCCTCGCCGCCGGCGAGAAGCTGGCGCTCGTCGGCCCGACCGGCGCCGGCAAGTCGACGCTGGCCAAGCTGATGGCCCGCCTCTACGACCCGGTCGACGGCCGGGTGACCTTCGCCGGGGTCGACCTCCGGCATGCGGCGTCGCCCGTCCTTCGACAACGCATCACCGTCGTGCCCCAGGAGGGGTTCCTCTTCGCGGCATCGCTGCTCGACAACATCCGCATCGGCCGTCCCGACGCGTCGGACGAGGACGTGCTCGCCGCGCTGGACGCCCTCGGTCTGCGGCAGCGGTTCGAGGCGCTGCCCGGCGGGCTGTCGATGGAGGTCGCCGAACGGGGATCCCGGCTGTCAGCGGGGGAGCGGCAGCTGGTCTCGCTGGCCCGCGCCGCGCTCGCCGACCCGGCGGTGCTGGTGCTCGACGAGGCGACGTCGTCGCTCGACCCCGGCACGGAGGCCCTGGTCGAGCGGGCGCTCGAACGGCTCATGGCCGGGCGGTCGGTGATCGTGATCGCGCACCGCCTGTCGACCGCGGCCCGCTCCGACCGGGTCGGGGTGGTCGCCGACGGTGGCCTGGTCGAGCTCGGTCCCCACGCCGAGCTGGTCGCGGCGGGCGGCCGCTACGCGGCGCTCTACGAGAGCTGGGTCGGCGGCCTCGCCGCGAGTTGACCGAGCGCTACGCGGTGTGGGCGTCGGCGAGGGCGAGGACCTCGTCGATGACGGCGACACCGTGGCGGAGGTCGTCCTCGGAGGTGACGAGCGGCGGGGCCACGTGGATCCGGTTGAAGTGCGAGAACAGGAGGACGCCCCGCTTCTTCGCCGCGGCCACGACCTCGGTCACCGGGGCGGCGTCGGCGCCCGACGCGCCGTAGGGCACGAGGGGTTCGCGGGTGTCGCGGTCCCGCACGAGCTCGATGGCCCAGAACATGCCGAGGCCCCGCACCTCGCCGATCGACGGGTGCCGGTCGGTCAGGGCCTGCAGCGCCGGACCGAGCACGCCCTCGCCCACGGTCCGCGCCCGCTCGACCAGGCCCTCCTCCTCGAAGATGCGGATCGACGCCACGGCCGACGCGCACCCGAGCACGTGGCCCGAATAGGTGAGGCCGCCGGGGTAGGGCGTGCGGGCGAAGGTGTCGGCGACGGCCGCGCTGATGATCACCCCGCCGAGCGGCACGTAGCCGCTGTTGACGCCCTTGGCGAAGCAGATGAGGTCGGGCGTGACGCCCCACCGGTCGACGGCGAACCACTCGCCGCACCGGCCGAAGCCGGCCATGACCTCGTCCGCGATGAACAGGATGCCGTTGCGGTCGCACAGCTCGCGCACCCCGGCGAGGTACCCGTCGGGCGGGACGAGGATGCCGTTGGTGCCGACGACGGTCTCGAGGATGATCGCCGCGATGCGGTCGGGGCCCTCGACCATGATCGTGTCGGCCAGGTGCTGGAGCGCCCGCTCGCACTCCTCGGCCTCGCTCGTCGAGTGGAACGCCGAGCGGTACGGGTAGGGGCCCCAGAAGTGGACGACGCCGGGCTGGCCCGGTTCGCTCGGCCACCGTCGGGGCTCGCCGGTGAGCGTGATCGAGGCCGCGGTGGCGCCGTGGTAGCTGCGGTAGGCGGCGAGCACCTTGTGGCGCCCGGTGTGGAGGCGGGCCATGCGGATGGCGTTCTCGGTGGCCTCGGCGCCGCCGTTGGTGAAGAAGACCATGTCGAGGTCGCCGGGCGCCTTCGAGGCGATGAGGCGGGCGGCCTCGGAGCGGGCCGGGTTGGCGTGGGTGGGCGCGATCGTGGTGAGCCGGTCGACCTGCTCGTGGATGGCGGCGAGCAGCTTCGGGTGCTGGTGGCCGATGTTGACGTTCATCAGCTGGCTGGAGAGGTCGAGGAGGCGGTCGCCGTCCTCGGTCTCGACCCACGCCCCCTCGCCGGCGACGATCACCAGGGGGTCGACGAGCGCCTGCGCCGACCACGAGTGGAACACGTGGGCCCGGTCGTCCCGATACGCATCGCTCACCATGGGGCCACCCTAGGACCCCGGGGGTGGGGGCGGCCGGGGGCGCATTGCTACTATCGCCATAGGAGAAATCCTCGGCCGACCCGATCGGCCGCCCGCACCGCTCGCCACCAAGAGGTACCCCGCGATGGCCGTCACCGATCTCGACCTCGGCCGCTACAAGCTCGGCTGGTCCGACGCCGAGGACTACGTCTTCAAGCCCAAGCGCGGCTTGAGCAGCGACATCGTCAACGAGATGTCGTGGATGAAGGGCGAGCCGGACTGGATGCTCCAGAAGCGCCTGAAGAGCCTCCGCCACTTCGACCGCCGCCCGATGCCCTCGTGGGGCGGGGACATGTCGGAGATCTACTTCGACGACATCTACTACTACATCAAGCCCACCGAGGGTCAGGTCGACCAGTGGGAGGAGCTGCCCGAGGCGATCAAGGCGACCTACGAGAAGCTGGGCATCCCCGAGGCGGAGCGCAAGTACCTGGCCGGCGTCACCGCGCAGTACGAGTCCGAGGTCGTGTTCCACCGCAACCGGGCCGACCTCGAGGAGCAGGGGGTCATCTTCTGCGACATGGACACGGCGCTGCGCGAGCACCCGGAGCTGGTCAAGCAGTACTTCGGCACGGTCATCCCGGCCAACGACAACAAGTTCTCGGCGCTCAACACCGCGGTGTGGTCGGGCGGCTCGTTCATCTACGTGCCCCCGGGCGTGAAGGTGGCCATGCCGCTCCAGGCCTACTTCCGCATCAACGCCGAGAACATGGGCCAGTTCGAGCGCACGCTGATCATCGCCGACGAGGGCTCCGACGTGCACTACATCGAGGGCTGCTCGGCGCCGACCTACACGTCGGACTCCCTGCACTCCGCGGTCGTCGAGATCGTCGTGAAGCCGTCGGCCCGGGTCACCTACACGACCATCCAGAACTGGTCCTCCAACGTCTTCAACCTCGTCACCAAGCGGGCGCGGGTCGAGGCCGAGGGCCACATGGAGTGGATCGACGGCAACATCGGCAGCCGCTTGACCATGAAGTACCCGGCGGTCTGGCTCGTCGGCCCGAAGGCCTCGGGCGAGGTGCTCTCGGTGGCGTACGCCGGTGCCGGTCAGCACCAGGACACCGGTTCGAAGATGGTCCACGCCGCGCCGGAGACCACGTCGAAGATCGTGTCGAAGTCGATCTCCAAGGACGGCGGTCGCACGTCCTACCGCGGCCTGATCCGGGTCGAGGACGACGCCTACGGCTGCAAGAGCCACGTCCAGTGCGACGCGCTGATCCTCGACGACCGCTCGATCTCCGACACCTACCCCTACATGGAGGTGGGTGCCCGAGACGCGGTCATCGGCCACGAGGCCACCGTGTCGAAGGTGGCCGACGAGCAGCTCTTCTACCTGATGAGCCGGGGCCTCTCGGAGGACCAGGCCATGGGCATGGTCGTCAACGGGTTCATCGAGCCGGTCACCAAGACGCTCCCGATGGAGTACGCGGTCGAGTGGTCGCGCCTCATCGAGCTCCAGATGGAGGGCTCGGTCGGCTGATCGACCCGGGCCGGCTCAGGCGCTGCCGGGACCGTGCAGGTTGACCGCGATCAGTCGGCGACCGCTCGCCCCGCCATAGGTGGCGTGCATGGTGCGGTAGTAGGACACGAGCAGGTCGCCCGGTCGGCTGTCGATCGACCAGTGCGGGATCTCGTCGCCGGGGACGCCCATGGCGTCGTCGATCGACCGCCAGTCGGCCAGCGACCCGCGCAGGGTGGCCGCGAAGGGCGTGTCCCAGTGGTTCGACCCGGGGATGACCCGCAGCGCCCCGCTGTCGGCGTCGACCGGGTCGAGGTAGAGGAAGAACTTCACGAACAGCTGGTCGAGCGGCGCGTGGAGGAAGTCGTAGTGCCACGACGTGTCGCAGTGGAAGACGTTGCCGTCCGAGCCCACGACCTCGTACTCGGGCCCCACCAGTGCCCGGGCCGCGGTGACGAAGCGGTCGTCCCGGGCGAGCGCCGCGAGGCGTTCGTGCTTCTCGAGCACGAAGGGCACGATGACGCGGCGCTTGCCGAAGTGGACGTGGTCGTGGGTCTCGACCCGTTCGAGCTCCTCGAACGCGGTGTTGTACTGCTCGACGTCGGACTCGTACATGACCGAGACCTCGTCGTCCGCGGCGGTCTCAGACGCGGTGACCACCTCCTCGAAGGCGGCGGTGATGTCGGCGATGTCGTCGGCGAACAGGCCGTCGAAGCGCACGAACCCGAACGTCTGGAAGAACCGGCGCTGCTGCTCGGTCACCTCGAACGGCGCGGCCGGCGGCGCGCTGCTCCGGGCATCTGCGGTCGGCGTCGACATGGGGCCAAGGTACCCGACGAACCCGGTGGGAGGGGCGGCGTCGCCCGGTGACTCGGGTGCGCGGGGTCGGTCGAACTAGACAGTTCGCTTCGGACGAACGGTCGACCCGGAAGGCACACGACGGATGAACCCACGCACCAGGCTGGCGGCCTCCGTCGGACTGGCCGTGATCGCGTCGCTCTGCCTGTCGTTCATCGCCACGGCCACGCTGGTCCGGCGCAAGGTGCTCGACGCCGACACCTACACCTCGGCGCTGGCCGACGCCGACGCCTACGACCGCGTCTACACCGAGGTCCTCACCGATCCCGCGTTCACCGAGGCGGTCGCCGACCTGCTGGGACGCCTGGAGGTCGATCCGGCGCTCGCGCCCGACGCCGCGGCCACGATGACCAACGCGCTCCGGTGGGCCCTGCCGCCGCACCGGGTCGAGTCGGGGACCGACGCGTTGATCGGTTCCACGGTCGACTACATCCGCGGCGACACCGACGCGTTCCATCCGACCGTGCGCATGTCGGACGCGCTCGACGCCGTCGATGCCGCGGCGGTGACCTACACGAGCACGCTCATCGCCCGGGCCGAGGTGGTCGAGGCCGGCTCGATGGACGACTACCGGGCCGAGGTGGACCGGTTCGTGGCCCGGCTCCGCGACGGCCGGATCCCGGGTCGGGTGCCGGTGCTGGCGCAGAGCGTCGAGGACCGGGACGGGGCGATCGACGTGATCCTCGACGCGGTCGGGAGGTCGGGCGACGACGCGGCGAGGTCGACCGTGGCGGCGACGATCGAGTCCGGTGACGATGGCCGGGCGGCGATCCAGGCCTCGGCCCAGGTGATCCGCCCCTACGTCGAGGCCCAGGTGGCGCAGCTCGAAGGGTCGGACGGGTCGGTGACGATCGACGTGGTCGCTTCCATCACCGACCGCGGACGGGTGCGGGCGGACGACGTGCAGGCCAGGCTCGACGGGCCCCGCTCGATCGCCTCGTGGTTCGGGCCGGTGCCGATGGTGCTCGCCGCGATCGCGGGGGCGGTCGCGACCTTCGGGATGGTGGTGCTCGGCGCCGGTCGAGCCCGCCGGCTGGCGGGCCTCGTCGCGGGGATCTTCGGTGGGTCGGCACTCCTGATCCTCCTGCTGGCCCGGATCGTGTCCGGACGGTTGGCCGCACCGCTCGCGGCCGCCACGGGGACCGGCGACGGCACCTGGAACCTGCCCGACGGCCTCCGCTCGGTCCTCGACGACGTCGCCTCGAACCTGGGCGGGGAGCTGCGCAGCGACATCCTCCGCGCCGTGCTCGTCCTCGGGCTCGCGGCGGGCGCGGCGGCGCTTGCCGGCGTGGCGATCCACCTCGACCGGGCCGACCGGGCGGCCTGGCGGCGTCGGGCCGAGGATCGGCGTCGACGGATCGGCGCCCGCCCGGCGCTGGCCGGCGGTCTCTGCATCGCGCTGGTGGTCGGCGCCGGCGTGGTCGTCGCCGACACGGTCGGGGTCACCTTCGACGACGGCTGCAACGGGCACGTCGAGCTGTGCGACCGGCCCTACGACGAGGTCGTGTACGCGGCGACCCACAACGCCATGGCCAGCCCGAACATCGTCTTCGTGTGGCCCGAGCACGACGGCAACCTGACGGCCCAGCTCGACGCCGGCGTCCGGGCGCTGCTCATCGACACCCACTACTGGCGCCATGCCGTCTCGGCGCTCCAGCTGTCGGAGGCCACCGACGACAGCACGGTCCGGATCAGCGAGGAGGTCGCGCAGACCGTCCTCGACAACGCCGGCGACCGGGTCCAGGCCCGCGACGGCACCTTCTTGTGCCACAACGAGTGCGTGTTCGGCGGCCAGCCGTTCGTCGACGCGCTGACCGAGGTGCGGACCTTCCTGGACGAGAACCCGCGCGAGGTCGTCACGCTCGTCATCCAGGACGCGATCTCGGTGCCCGACACCGTCGAGGCCTTCACCGAGGCCGGGCTCGACGACTACCTCTACGACCAGCAGGACCGCTGGCCGACGCTCGGCGAACTGATCGAGCGGAACCAGCGTCTGGTGGTGTTCGCCGAGTTCGACGGCGGCTCGCCCGACTGGTACGCCCCGGCCTACGACATCTCCGAGGAGGACGTCGCCGAGGACCCGACGCTCGAGGTCCAACAGGGCGCCATGCAGGAGACGCCGTTCAACGTCGAGGACCCGGACGCGTTCACCTGCGACGAGAGCCGCGGGTCCTCCGACGACCCGCTCTTCCTGATGAACCACTGGGTGTCGCGCCTCACGCCGAGCCGGGCCGACGCGGCGGTCGTCAACCAGCGCGACTTCCTCGTCGACCGCGCCCGCCGGTGCGAGTCCGAGCGGGGCCTGCTGCCCAACTTCCTCGCCGTCGACTTCTACAACCTCGGCGACGTGGTCGGCGCCGCCGACGAGCTCAACGGCGTCGACTGACCCCGGCCCGACCCGACGCCGACCCGGCGGCGCCGGCGTCAGATGCGGCGGAGGCGGACCTGGGTGACGCGGTGGTCGCCGCCCTTGTGCAGGACGATGTCGGCCCGGTCGCGGGTGGGCTCGATGTTGGAGAGCAGGTTGCGCTCGTTGATGTCGCGCCAGATCTCCAGCGCGGTGGCGATCGCCTCGTCCTCGGACAGGTCGGCGTAGCGCTGGAAGTACGAGTCGGGCTGCTGGAACACGGTGTCGCGCAGGGTGAGGAACCGCTCGACGTACCAGCGGCGCACGTCGTCGATGTCGGCGTCGACGTACAGCGAGATGTCGAAGTAGTCCGACACGAAGGTCTGCGTGCTCCGGCTCGTCTGGAGCACGTTGAGGCCCTCGATGATCAGCACGTCGGGGCAGCGGACCACCACGTCGTGCTCGGGGCCCTGCACGTCGTAGACGAGGTGGGAGTAGGTGGGGGCCCGGGCCTCGAGGGCGCCCGACTTCACGTGGTGCACGAACTCGAGCAGTCGGCGGACGTCGTAGCTCTCCGGGAAGCCCTTGCGGCTGAGCAGGCCACGCCGCTCCAGCTCGGCGTTGGGGTAGAGGAACCCGTCGGTGGTGACGAGGTCGACCCGGGGGTGATCGGACCAGCGGGCGAGCAGCGCCTGGAGGACGCGGGACGTGGTGCTCTTGCCGACGGCCACGCTGCCGGCCACGCCGATCACGTAGGGCACCGGGGTCTGCTCCCGCCCGAGGAACGTGTCGGTCGCCGTCCGGCGGCTGCGCACGGTGTTGACGTGCAGGTTCACGAACCGCGACAGCGGGAGGTACACCGACTCGACCTCGTCGAGGTCGAGTCGCTCGTTGAGGCCGCGCAGCTCGTCGAGGTCGGCCGCGGTGAGGGTGAGCGGGGTCGCGGCACGTCGCTCGCGCCACTCGTCGCGGCTGAACGTCTCGTACAGGCTGGTGCCGGGCACGGGCCGACGCTACGGAGTCGCTCGGGGCGCGGACAATCCGAGGGCCGTCAGCGTCGGCGGCGGCGCAACCAGCGGGTGAGGGCGCTGCCCTCGTTCGCTCGCCGTTCGGCGTCCACCTCGGCCCGGATCCGGGGCCCGGCCTCGTTGACGATGTCCTCGGCGGCGTCGAGCAGCGCGGCGATGTCGTCGCCGTGCTCGTCGAGGCCCGGGGGCTCCTCCGGGGTCGGCGGGGTGACGAGCGAGCCGTGCTTCCAGTTGACGTCGGCGAGCCGGCGTTCGTAGGCGGGGCACCCCTCGGGGCAGCGCCAGGGCGCCTCGGGGGCGAGGTCGAGATCGCACTTGCGCACGGTCTCGCCGCTGGCGTAGGTCCGGCTCTCGAAGAACTTGCAGTCCTGGCGCATGGGCACGGCGTCAGTCTGCCCGGCGCGGGACCCGATCTGGGTCGCGCGGCCCTTGTCGTGCCGGGCGCCCGCCGGTACGTTCCGGACGACCGGTCCGGGCGTGGCCGGCAGGAGGTCGGAGGTTCCACCATGGACGACGAGAAGCGAGACGCGCCGAGGCTCCGCGACCTCGGTGACGAGCGCCGTCCGGTCGCCGGGACCTCGGACTTCACGAGCGTCGGTGACGTGGGCGAACTGCCCTACGCGGCGGAGGTCGAGCCGGAGGCGCCGCAGCGGAACGTGGCGGCGCTCGTCGCGGTGCTCGCGGTGGTGCTGGCCCTGGTCATCGGCCTCGGCCTGGCGTTCCTCGTCTGATCGCACCTTTGGGAAGGTCCGGGGCCGCCGGTAGGATCGTCGCCGGTCCGAGGCGGCATCCGTGCCGTCGCCCCTCCCGAGAGGTCCCCTGGTCCTGAACGCGTTCACCGCAGACACCGCCGCGGCCCTGCCCGGCCCCGCATGGCTGCGATCCCGTCGCACCGACGCCGTGGCGGCGCTCGCCGATGCCGCGCTGCCGAGCCCCGAGGAGGAGGTGTGGCGCTACTCCCGGATCGGTGACCTGCGCCTCGACGCGTGGACGCCGGCGACCGGGGCCGGTGGCGGATCGGTTCCGGACGAGGGTGACCTGGTCGGCGACGCCGTGCGGGTCGACGTGGTCGACGGCGTGGTCGCGGTGGCCGAGCTGCCGTCGGACTGGGTCGACCGCGGGGTCGTCGTCGCCGCGGCGTCCGACCTCGACGCGGACGCCGCGGGCCTCGGAACGGTCGCCACGAACGGCCCCGACGTCTTCGCGTCCTACAACGACGCGTTCCTCACCGATGCCGTGGTGGTGTCGGTGCCCCGAGGGGTCGTGCTCGACCGGCCGGTCGTCGTGTCCCAGCACCTCGCCACCACCGGGGTCGCGGTGTTCCCCCGCCTGGTCGTCCGCCTGGCCGACGGCGCGGAGGCCACCGTGGTCGACCGGGTGACCTCGGGCGACGGCGCCGTGCTCTCGGTGCCGCTCGTCGAGCTCGACGTGGCCCGGGCCGCCCGGCTCCGCTACCTGCACGTGCAGGAGCTGGGGCCCGCCGCCTGGCAGATCGGCTCGCTGGTGGCCCGGATCGACCAGGAGGCCGACCTGTCCGCCTCGCTCGTCGGGCTGGGCGGGGAGTACGCCCGGCTGCGCACCGACGTCCGCCTGGCCGGCCGAGGAGCGAACGGCGACCTCCGGGCCGCCTACTTCGGCGAGGGCGACCAGACGCTCGACTTCCGCACGTTCCAGCACCACGATGCGCCCGACACCACCTCCGACCTGCTCTTCAAGGGGGCGGTCGGCGGGCGGAGCCGATCGGTCTACACGGGGCTCATCCGGGTCGACGAGAAGGCCCGCGGCACCAACGCCTTCCAGACCAACCGCAACATCAAGCTGTCCGACGAGGCGTGGGCCGAGTCGGTGCCGAACCTCGAGATCGAGACCAACGACGTGCGCTGCAGCCACGCATCCACCGTCGGTCCGGTCGATCCCGAGCAGCACTTCTACCTGGAGAGCCGCGGCGTGCCGCCCCACGTGGCCGACCGGCTCATCGTCGCCGGGTTCTTCGACGAGGTCCTGCGGGAGCTGCCGACGCCCGACGCCGTCGCGGCGGTGCGCGCCGCGTTCGGGGCCAAGCTCGACCGGGTGAGCGAGGACCTCGCATGACCACGCTCCCGATCGGTCCGCTCGACCGGTTCGTCGACGGAGAGGCCGCCCAGGTCGAGGCCGGGGGCCTGGTGCTCGCCGTCGTCCGCCTCGGCGACGACGTGTACGTCCTCGGTGACCGCTGCACCCACGCCGACGTCTCGCTCGCCGAGGGCGAGGTCGACCCCGACGCCCGCACGATCGAGTGCTGGCGCCACGGCAGCGCCTTCTCGCTGGAGTCCGGCGAGCCCGACGCGCTCCCCGCCACCCGGCCCACCCCCGTCTACGACGCGACGGTCGTCGACGGCGAGGTGCTCGTGACCGTGACCGTCGACGAGAGCGCAGGTGCCTGAATGTCCGAGCTGGTGATCGAGGGCCTGCGGGCCGGTGTCGACGGCAAGGAGATCCTCCAGGGCATCGACCTGGTCGTGCGCAGTGGCGAGGTCCACGCCGTCATGGGCCCCAACGGGTCCGGCAAGTCGACCCTCTCGCACGTGATCATGGGCCGGCCCGGCTACGAGGTCACCGCCGGGTCGGTGACCCTCGACGGCACCGACCTCCTGACGCTCGACCCGTGGGAGCGGGCGCAGGCCGGCCTGTTCCTCGCGCTGCAGTACCCGACCGAGGTGCCGGGCGTGTCGGTCGAGGACCTCCTCGTCGCGGCCCGAGCCGCCGGCGGGGGAGCGACCGACGCGGTCCACGAGGAGCTGCTGGTCGAGGCGGGTCGGATCGGCTTCGACGAGCGCTTCCTCGCCCGCGACCTGAACGTCGACCTGTCCGGTGGTGAGAAGAAGCGCAACGAGACCCTCCAGCTCGCCGTCCTGCGGCCCAAGGTGGCGATCCTCGACGAGCTCGACTCCGGTCTCGACGTGGATGCGCTCCGGGACTGCTCCCGCCGGGTGGAGGAGCTGACGACCGAGACGTCGCTCGGCGTCCTGGCGATCACCCACTACACCCGGTTGCTGCGGGAGCTCAAGGTCGACGAGGTCCACATCCTGGTCAAGGGCCGCATCAAGGCCACCGGCGGTCCGGAGCTGGCCGACGAGCTCGAGGAGCACGGCTACGCGGCCTACGCGTCGGCCGAGGAGCTGGCCGAGCCGGTCGAGAGCGACCCGCTCCTCGACGATCCCTTCGGACCCGGCCCGTTCGCGGTCTGACCGCCACGGGAAACGCCGGTCGAGGGCGTACCATCGGTCCTCGCCGGACCCCGCTGCCGACCCCCCGAACGGTGATGGCCCCCACGACCCTGCTCGGAACGCCCCGACCGTCGCGCGATGTGCGCCGGTCCGCGCTCGGCGTCGGATCGGAGCCGGCGGCGGCCCCCTCCTCGCCGGCCGGTGGTCGCGGTCGTCCCCGCTACCTGCCGGCGCTGGACGGACTGCGCGCGGTGGCGGTGGCCGCGGTGATCGCGTTCCACCTCGGTCGCCTCGGTGGCGGGTTCCTCGGCGTCGACGTGTTCTTCGTGCTCAGCGGGTTCCTCATCACCCGTCTGCTGCTGGCCGAGCGGGCGTCGAGCGAGCGGATCTCGCTGAAGGCGTTCTGGCGTCGCCGCGTCCGCCGCCTGGTCCCGGCGGTGCTCACGTTGCTGCCGTTCGTGGCCCTCATGTCGCGCCTGTGGCTGCCGTCCTGGCGGCTCCAGGGCATTCGGGACGACGCACTCGCCTCGCTGTTCTACGTGGCGAACTGGCGGTTCGTCGCGTCCGGTCAGTCGTACTTCGCCCAAGGGGTGGGTCCGAGCCCACTGCGCCACATGTGGTCGCTGGCGGTGGAGGAGCAGTTCTACGTCATCTGGCCGCTGTTGGTGCTGGCCGCGTTCGCGCTCTGGCCGCGTCACCGGGTGCGGGGTGTGGCGGTGCTCGCCGCGGTGGTCGCCGCGGTGGTCGCCGCGGTGTCGGCCGGGTGGATGGCCTGGGCGGCGGGCCACGGGATCGACCTCACCCGCCTCTACTACGGGACCGACTCGCGGATCTTCGCCATGGCGGCCGGTGCGGGTGTGGCCACCTTCGTCGACCGCTGGCGCGACCGGCTCGAGCACGAGGCCGGTGGCGACGACGCGCTCGCCCGCAGCGCCCACCGCACCCTCACCGCGCTGTCGGCGGTGTCGATCGTCGCGCTTGCGCTGGTCGGGGTGGCCATGGTGGTGGGCCGCGAGGACGAGGTGGGGTTCTACCGCGGCGGGTTCCAGTCGGTCGCGGTGCTGGCCGCGTTGGTGGTCACCGGTCTCGCCGCCGATCGCGGTGTGCTCGTCCGGGCGCTCTCGGTCCGCCCGCTCCGCTGGATCGGCCAACGCTCCTACAGCATCTACCTGTGGTCCTGGCCGGTGCAGGTGCTCGGGCGGGCCCGGTTCACGTCGGTGACCGACTGGCGCTTCGACCTGGGTGTCGTGGTCGTCACCGTGGTGCTGGCGTCGATCTCCTACGCGCTGGTCGAGCGGCCCGTCATGGCCGGCCGGTGGCCGTTCCAGCTCCGGTCCCCGGCCGAGCGTGGCGCGTCGGCATCGTCGGCATCGTCGGCCGGTGGTGCCCGGTGGGCCCGACCCGCGGCGGCCGCGCTGTCGGTGTCGGTGGTGGCGGCGCTGCTCGTCGTCAGCGCGGCCGGGGCGCCGCCGGAACCGGACTACCTCTCGGTGGACGACGACGCCGTGGTGTCCTCGGCCCTGTCGGACCAGGGGTTCGCGTCGGCCGGTGACGCCGGTGACCAGGCGTCGGCCCGTGCCGTCGTCCCGGCGCCCGCCGACACCGGCTCCACGGCGACGACCGACCCGTTCCGCAACCCCTCGCTGTCGTCGGACGACGTCCACGCGCCGCCGCCGCTGGATCCGGGGCCCGCACCGCCCTTCGATCCGGCCGCATCGGTCGTGGTGTCGGTGCGCGACGACATCCGGCCGTCGTCGGTCTTCGGTCGCCCGCTGCGCACGATCCTCGTGGGGGACTCGGTGGGCTGGTCCATCGCCTGGGGACTCCACGACGCCCTGCTGCCCGAGATCGACGTCCAGGACCGGGCCCTGATCGGTTGCGGCTCGGTCACCTACGGCGGCACCTGGGGCTTCGCCGGCGGTGACCAGTACCGGTACTACGACACGTGCGTCGACCAGGAGCAGGCCGAGCAGGTCGGCTTCGACCAGGGGCCCGACGTCGCGCTCATGTGGATCGGGGCGTGGGAGGTGTTCGACCAGCAGCTGGACGGACGCAGCTACGCGATCGACACCCCGGAGTACGCGTCGATGCTCCGGAGCGACATCCAGCGCCGCGTCGACCGGGCGAGGGAGCGGGGCATCGCCTTCCTGCTCCCGGTGGTGCCGTGCTTCGGGATCTCCGACAACCCGGTGCACAACGAGCGTCGCCGGGACACCGACGCGGTCGCGTGGGTCAACGAGCAGATCCGGGCCGTCGCCGAGCACAACCCGGGATGGGTCCGGCTCATCGATCCCGGCGACGTCCTGTGCGACGCCGACGGCGAGGCGTACACCTCCATCGACGGGGTCACCGTCCGCCAGGACGGGTCCCACTTCGACCGGGTGGGGGCCACGTGGTTCTGGAACGCGTGGCTCGGCCGGGCCGTGGCCAGCGCCTTCCCGGGACCGACCGCCAGCGGCTGAGCCCGTCGGACGTGTCCTCCGACACAGCCAACTTCTTGCAGCTAGGGTGCACGCACTTTCACGTTCGCGGTCGCCGCCGAGGCCGTCGAGACAGGGGACAACGCTCGACATGACCCGAGGTTCGATGGATACGTCGGCCATCCTTCAGCAGGTGAGGAGGTTCGCGCCGGCGATCGGACTCCTGCTCGTCACCGCGGTCTTCTTCCCGATCGGGGCGGGCGACGTCACCCTCGGCGTCATCGTCGGCCTGCTCACCGCGCTCATCGCCATCGGCCTGGCGCTCATCTACCGGGCCAACCGGGTGATCAACTTCGCGCAGGGCGACCTGGGCACGGTGCCGACCACGATCGTGCTCGGCCTCACCGCGATCACCGGCCTGCCGTGGCTGCTCGCCTTCGGCATCGGGCTCGCCGCGGCGATCGTGCTCGGGGTGGTGATCGAGTTCGTGATCGTCCGCCGGTTCTGGCGGGCACCCCGCCTGCTGCTCACCGTCGCGACGATCGGCCTGTCGCAGCTCCTCTTCGTCTGCGCCGCGCTGCTGCCGCGGTGGTGGGGCCAGCCGGTGTTCATCCAGGAGCGGATCCCCGAGCCGTTCCAGGTCGAGTTCTCCATCGGCAACCAGACGTTCGGCGGCGCCGAGGTGCTCACGCTGATCCTGGCGCCGCTCGTGCTCGCCGCCCTGGCACTCCTGCTCACCCGGACCGACCTGGGGCTCGCGGTGCGGGCCAGTGCCGAGCGCTCGGACCGGGCCGCCCTCCTCGGCGTGCCGGTCCGGCGGCTCCAGACCGTCGTCTGGGCCACCGCGTCGGTGCTCTCGTTCCTCGGCGTGTTCCTCCAGCTGTCGATCTTCGGCGGTGGCACCGCGAGCGCGAGCACGAGCGTCCAGGCGCTGACGCTGGCGCTCGCCGCCTTCGTCCTCGGGCGCCTCGACGACCTGCCGGCGATCACCGTCTCGGCCATCGCCCTCCGGGTGATGACCCAGGGCATCGTGGTCAACAACCCGATGTCGCCGTCCCGCCAGTTCATGGTGGTCGCGGTGGTGATCATGGTCGTGCTGCTCCTCCGGCGGTCGTCCTCGGCGCGGGTCGACGGCGACACCGCGTCGTCCTGGCACGACGCCGGCGAGGTCCGGCCGGTCCCGCTCGAGCTGCGGCACCTCCCGGCGGTCCGCATCGCCCACGTCCTCGGTCCGGTGCTGGTGGTGGCGGCCGCGGCATCGCTGCCGCTCTTCCTCGGGCCGGCCGACGAGCTGCGAGCGTCGCTCGTCGCCGTCTACGCACTGATCGCCCTGTCGGTCATGGTGCTCACCGGTTGGGCGGGGCAGGTGTCGCTCGGGCAGATGTCGTTCGTGGCCGTGGGTGGCGCGGTCGGGGCGGTGGCGACCGCGACGTGGGACCTCGACCTGACCGCCGCGCTGCTGATCGCCGGCGTCGCGGGGGCGCTCGTCGCCGTCGTGGTCGGGCTGCCGGCCCTCCGGCTGCCCGGCCTGTACCTCGCGGTGACGACCCTGGCGTTCGCCCTGGCCTGTTCGAACTACCTGCTCAACCGGCGCGAGCAGTCGTGGATCCCCAAGGGCCGGCTCGATCGTCCCGCCCTGCTCAACACGTTCGACCTCACGTCGCAGGCGTCGATGTACTACCTGGTCCTCGGGGTGGTCGTGCTCGCCTTCCTCGCCGTCACCGGGATCCGTCGCAGCCGCACCGGCCGGGCGCTGATCGCCGTGCGCGACAACGAGCCGGGCGCAACGGCGTTCTCGATCGGCGTCACCCGGGCCAAGCTCACCGGCTTCGCCCTGTCGGGCTTCCTCGCCGCGGTGGCCGGATGCCTGTTCGTCCACGTGAACCAGGCCTACACCGAGCAGCCGTTCGTGGCTGCCGAGAGCCTCGGGGTGTTCACCGCGGCGGTCGTCGGCGGCCTCGGGTCCTGGATCGGTCCGGTGCTCGGATCGCTGTTCCTCAGCGGCGGCAACTTCTACCTCCAGGAGCGATGGCGTCTCCTCCCGACCGCGATCGGGGTGCTCGCAGTGCTGCTCCTCATGCCGGGTGGCCTGGCCGACCTCGTGTTCCGGGCGAGGGACGCGCTCCTGCGCCGCACGGCCCGCAAGCGCGACCTCGTGGTCCCGAGCCTCCTCGCCGACGAGGCCGACGACGACGCCGTGCCCGAGGCCCTCCACCTGCCCACCGCCGCCGAGCTCGCCGGGAGGCAGCCATGACCGCGACCGTCGCCGCACGGGGAGCTGGTGAGCCCGGGGCCGAGGAGCCGAAGGGACGCCTGGCCTGGCTGGGCGCCGCCGGGTGGTACCCGCTCGCCGTGCTGTTCGGGCTCAACATGGTCGACGAGCTCGACCGCAGCGCCTACCTGATCCTGCTGCCGGAGATCCGCGACGACTTCGGGCTGGACAACACCGGGATCCTGAGCGTCGTCGCCATCGCCGCCGCGGTCGCGCTCCTGCTCACGGTGCCGATCGCCCACCTCGCCGACCGGTCGAGTCGCGTCCGGTTGGCCCTGCTCGGCGCGGTCGTGTGGGGCGCCTTCTCCTTCGGCACCGGCCTGTCGGTCACCGTCTGGATGCTGATCCTCATGCGGTCCGGGTCGGCCATCGGCCAGGGCGTGATCTTCCCGACCCACAACAGCCTGTTGGCCGACTACTACCCGATCTCGGCCAGACCACGGGTGTACTCGATCCATCGCGCCGCCAACAGCGTCGGCGTGATCATCGGCCTGCTCGTGGGTGCCGGTCTGGCCAGCGCCTTCGGTTGGCGGGCGCCGTTCTTCGTCTTCTCGGTGCCGACGCTGCTCCTCGTGGTCGCCGGCCTGAAGCTCCGCGAGCCGGGCCGGGGCCACTTCGAGCGGGAGGCGGCCGACCTCGGGGTCGCGGCCGACACCGACGAGGTGCCGCCGTCGTTCGCGGAGGCGGTCCGGATGGTCTGGACCATCCGGAGCCTGCGGCGCATCTTCGTCGCCCTCCCGTTCCTGGCCGCCGCCATCGTCGGCTTCGCGTCGCTGGCGTCGCTGCAGTACGAGCAGACGTTCGGGCTGTCGGAGGTCGGGCGGGCCTGGGCCAACGTGCCGGTGCAGCTCGTCGAACTGGTGGGCGTGGCGATCGGCGCCCGTCTCACCATGCGGGCGTTCGCCAAGGGGCCGTCGTACATCTTCAACGTGCTGGGCTGGTCGGCGGTGTTCTGCTCGGGGTTCGCCATCGCCTTCGCGGCGGCGCCGAACGTGGCGTTCGCGGTCGTGTCCCACGCGCTCATCGCCGCGGGCCTCGTCGTCGTCGGGCCCGGCGTCATGGCGTCCCTGTCGCTCGCGGTGCCGCCCCGGGCCCGGGCGATGGGCTTCTCGATCGGGGCGCTGTGGGTGCTGCCCGGCCTGATCATCCTCCCGCTGGTCGGCTGGTTCGGCGACTCGTTCGGGTTCCGCTGGGGCATGGCGCTCCTCACCCCGGTCTTCCTCGTCGGCGGCCTGGTCATCTCGTCGGTGCGCAAGGTCGTCGACGACGACATCGCCCAGGTGTGGACCAGTTCGGCCACCAGGGCGAAGATGCTCCAGGACCGCGCCGAGGGGAAGCTGCCCCTGCTCAGCGTGCGCAACGCCCAGGTCGCCTACGGCGACGTGCGGATCCTGTTCGGCATCGACATGGACGTCGACGAGGGCGAGATCGTGGCCCTCCTCGGCACCAACGGCGCCGGCAAGTCCACCCTCCTGAAGGCCATCAGCGGCGTGGCCATCGCCGACCGCGGCGCGATCGTGTTCGACGGCCAGGACATCACCCACGCCCCACCCGACGAGATCGCCCCACGCGGCGTGGCCATGATCCCCGGCGGCCAGGGCACGTTCCCGTCGCTCACCGTGCGGGAGAACCTCCGGGTGGCCGGCTGGCAGCTTCGCAAGGACCAGGCTGCCCGGCGGGAGCGGGTCGAGGCCGCGCTCGAGCTCTTCCCGATCCTTCAGGACCGGCTCGACGACCGGGCCGGCGACCTGTCGGGCGGCCAGCAGCAGATGCTGGCGTTGGCCATGGCGTTCCTCGACCGTCCCCGATTGCTCATGATCGACGAGCTGTCGCTCGGTCTGGCGCCGACGATCGTCGAGCAGCTCCTCGACGTCGTGCGCACGCTGCGCGACCAGGGGACGACGATCATCCTCGTGGAGCAGTCGGTCAACGTGGCGCTCACCGTCGCCGACCGGGCCTACTTCATGGAGAAGGGCGAGATCCGCTTCGAGGGGCCGACGAGCGAGCTGCTCGACCGGCCCGACGTGCTGCGCTCGGTGTTCCTCACCGGCACGGCCACCGCGCTGGTCGAGGCGATGGATGCCGAGGGCGCGGTCGCCGAGGCGGTCGGCCAGAACGGCTCGAGCGAGGCCGCGGCCGCCGCGACGGTGTCGTCCGGGGCGCGGCCGAACGCCGGAGCGGCCGGGGTCGCGGCGCTCGAGGTGCGGGACGTCTCGGTGTCGTTCGGCGGCGTCCGCGCCCTCGACCACGTCGACCTCCGGGTCGAGCAGGGCGAGATCGTCGGCCTGATCGGGCCGAACGGCGCCGGCAAGACCACGTTGCTCAACGTCGTCTCGGGTCTCATCCCGGCCGACGGCGACGTGCTGCTGCTCGGCGACGACCTGACGGGCCGCTCGTCGAGCGCGCGGGCGCTGCGCGGGCTCGGGCGGAGCTTCCAGGACTCCCGGCTGTTCCCGTCGCTCACGGTCGAGGAGGTGCTGCTCGTCGCGCTCGAGCGGTGGCTGGCGATCCGCGATCCGCTCAACGCCGCGTTCCGCATGCCGCCGTTCGTCGACAGCGAGGCCGCGGCGCGCCACCGGGTCGACGAGCTGATCGAACTGCTCGGATTGGGAGCGTTCCGCTCGAAGTTCATCTCGGAGCTGTCGACCGGGTCGCGTCGGGTCGTCGACCTCGGGTGCGTGCTCGCCCACCAGCCGTCGGTCGTGCTGCTCGACGAGCCGTCGTCGGGCATCGCCCAGCGCGAGGCGGAGGCGCTCGGCCCGATGCTCCTCGCCCTGCGGGACCGCCTCGACGCCAGCCTCGTGATCATCGAGCACGACATGTCGCTCATCTCGTCGGTGTCGGACCGCCTGGTCGCCCTCGACCAGGGCCAGGTCGTCACCGGCGGTCCGCCGGACGAGGTCCTCGCCCACCCCGCGGTGGTCGAGTCCTACCTCGGCGGCGACTCCGCCGTCATCGGGCGCTCCGGAGCGACCCCGACCCCGTCCACGGATCCGCAACCTCTGGGAAGTACGACATGACCCCCCACACCGCGACCCCGCCCCCGAAGCCCTCGGTGGTGCGGCGCTTCGGTCCGCTGTCCATCGTGCTGGCCGGCATCCTGGTCGCCGCGGTGCTGGCGTCGACGGGCGAGTCGTCGGCCGGACCCGAGGCCCAGAAGAGCGACGTGGGCAGCGCGGATCAGAAGATCCCGATCAGCCTGGCCCAGGCCGAGGAGGAGGGCACCGTCGACGACTACCAGTGGGACGACGCGACGTGCGACCGAGAGACCAAGCGCGTCAAGCTGCCGAGCCTCTACGCCCCGCCGTGCCTGGCCAACCGCAAGGGGATCGAGGGCGGCGCCACCTACCAGGGCGTCACGGCGGACTCGATCAAGGTGGTGCTCTACGAGGCGGCCGACGACGACGCCGCCGCGGCCCTCCAGGCCAACCTCGACCCGCCCGAGAAGCGGGTGCAGGTGCGCGAGGAGCAGATCCACATGCTCGAGAGCACCTTCCAGATGTGGGGCCGCAAGCTCGACGTCGTGGTCATGAAGGGTCGGGGCGTCGACGAGGAGAACGCCCGGGCCGACGCGGTCAAGGTGGCGACCGAGATCAAGGCGTTCGCCTCCATCGGTGGTCCGGCCCAGCAGAGCGCCTACGCGGAGGAGCTGGCGGCCCGGGGCGTCGTGTGCATCTCCTGCGGGCTCTCGATGCCCGACAGCACCTACCAGAAGAACGCGCCCTACATCTGGGGCAACCTCCAGACCGCGGAGCAGTTCCTGAACTACCTCGGCGATCTCGTCGTCGGCCAGCTCAACGGCAAGAACGCGGAGTTCGCCGGGGATCCGTCCATGCACGACAAGGAGCGGGTGTTCGGCGCGGTGAATTTCGAGCAGGACCCGCCGGTGTTCAACGAGCTGGCCGACGTCATCGCCGAGCGGGGCAAGGAGGCCGGCTACGAGACCTCGGTCCGCCTCACCTACCAGCTCGTCATCCCCGAGCTCCCGGAGAAGGCGAGGACCATCGTCTCCCAGCTCAAGGCGGCCGGTGTCACCACCGTCATGTTCCTCGGCGACCCGATCATGCCGACCTACCTGACCCAGGCCGCGACCGACCAGAACTACTTCCCGGAGTGGATCATCACCGGCACGGTGCTGACCGACACGACCGCCCTCGGGCGCAACTACGACCAGCGCCAGTGGGCGCACGCGTTCGGCATCTCCAGCCTGCCGGTGATGGTGCCGCAGACCGAGAGCGAGGCGTGGCGCCTCACCGAGTGGTTCTACGGCCGGCCGCCGGCCGGTCCCAAGACGGCGTCGGTCAACTACGGGCCGATCCAGCTGTTCATGATCGGCGTGCACATGGCCGGGCCCGACCTCACCCCCGAGACGTTCCGGGACGGGCTGTTCGCCTACCCGCCGAGTGGAGGCACGCCGACGTCGCCGCGCATCTCCTTCGGCAACCAGGGGATCTTCGAGCAGACCGACTACATCGCCATCGACGACACCACCCTCGTGTGGTGGGACCCGGAGGCCGGGGGCCTCGACGAACAGGGGGCCGACACACTGCCCGGACACCTCCGCTACGCCGACGGCGGCGAGCGCTACCTGCCGACCGAGATGGGCACCGACACCAGATGGATCCAGCGCATGGACGGCAGCGTCCTCCAGTACGACGAGCCGGTCGACGAGATCCCGGACTACCCGTCACCGGCGAAGACCGGCGACTGAGCGCCTGTGTAGGGTCGCCGCATGGCTGAGGTGACCCTGCTCCACAACCCCAACTGCTCCACGTCGCGGTTCGCCCTCGACGAGGCCGAGGCGGCTCCGGTCGACGTCGACGTCGTCCAGTACCTGAAGGCCCCGCTCGACCGGGCCGAGATCCTCGACCTCTTGACCAAGCTGGAGGACGACCCCGCGGACCTCGTCCGCAAGGACGGCTTCTTCAAGGACCAGGGTCTCGACGCCGCCGACTACACGACGCCCGACGCGGTTGCCGACCTGCTCGTCGAGCACCCCCGGTTGATGCAGCGGCCCGTGCTGGTGCGCGGCGACCGGGCGATCATCGGTCGACCGAAGGACCGCGTCGCACCCTTCCTCGCCGGCTGACCGAACGGCGGGAGGGCACGTCGGCGGTCAGGCCGGGACGAGGGCCGGTTCGAGCGCCCAGTCGACGACGTCGGCGACGTCCGCGGCGAGGTGGATCGTCAGTTCGTCGCGCACGGCATTGGGCAGGTCGTCGAGGTCGGGCTCGTTGCGGGCCGGGATGATGATCTCGGTCAGTCCGAGCCGGTGGGCGGCGAGCAGCTTCTGCTTCACGCCACCGATCGGCAGCACCCGACCCTGCAGCGTGACCTCACCGGTCATCGCCACGGCGGCCTTCACGGGCCGCCCGGTGAAGAGCGACACCAGGGCCGTGGTCATGGTGATGCCGGCCGACGGACCGTCCTTCGGGACCGCGCCGGCGGGGAAGTGCACGTGGACCGACCGCTGGTCGGCACCTGGCTCGATGCCGAGCTCGTCGCGGTGCGACCGCACGTACGACAGCGCGATCCGGGCCGACTCGTTCATGACGTCGCCGAGCTGGCCGGTGACGGTGAGGGCCGAGCTCTCCTGGTCGCCCGAGGCCGGCGGGAGGGCGCTGACCTCGACGAACAGCACGTCGCCACCGACACCGGTGACGGCGAGTCCGGTGGCGACGCCGGGCACGGCGACCCGGTCGGCGATGTCGGTGTCGTGGAACCGACGGCGCCCGAGCACGTCGGGCACCTTGGCCACGTCGACGGTGACCGGACCGTCGCCGGCGGCGACGGTGGCCGCGACCTTGCGCAGCACCTTGGCCAGCGACCGCTCGAGCGACCGGACGCCCGCCTCACGGGTGTAGCCGCCGATGACCTCGCGGAGGGCGTCGTCGGTGACGGTCACGTCGTCGGTGGTCAGGCCGGCGCGCTCGCGCTGGCGGGCCCAGAGGTGGTCCCGGGCGATGGCGACCTTCTCGTCCTCGGTGTAGCCGTCGAGCGCGACGATCTCCATGCGGTCGAGCAAGGGGCCGGGCACGGTCTCGAGCTGGTTCGCGGTGGCCAGGAACACGACGTCGGAAAGGTCGAGGTCGACCTCGAGGTAGTGGTCGCGGAAGGTGTGGTTCTGTGCGGGGTCGAGCACCTCGAGCAGCGCGGCGGAGGGGTCGCCCCGGTGGTCGGCCCCGACCTTGTCGATCTCGTCGAGGAGGATCACCGGGTTCATCGACCCGGCCTCGGTCAGGGCCCGGACCAGACGGCCGGGCTGGGCGCCGACGTAGGTGCGGCGGTGGCCACGGATCTCGGCCTCGTCGCGCACGCCGCCGAGGGCGACCCGGACGAACGAGCGGCCGAGGGCCCGGGCGATCGACTCGCCGAGGCTGGTCTTGCCGACGCCGGGCGGGCCGACGAGGGTCAGGATCGTGCCGTGCCCGCGGCCGCGCCCCTCGGGGGCGTCGGTCGACCGGTCGTCGTCGGAGGTGGCCCGCTCGGGGATGAGCTCGGCGATGTCGACGACGCGGACGAGCGGCTCCTCGGCCTCGTCGGCGTCGTCGGCCTCCTCGGCATCGGTGGCATCGGTGGGGGCGTCGTCGGCCCGGGGCCGGTCGAGGCCGCGGTCGGCCCGCAGCTTGCGGACGGCCAGCTCCTCGATGATGCGGTCCTTGACCTCGTCGAGCCCGTTGTGGTCGGCGTCGAGGACGGACCGGGCGGCGGTGAGGTCGAGCCGGTCGGTCGACCGGACGCCCCACGGCACCTCCAGCACGGTGTCGAGCCAGGTGCGGATCCACCCCTGTTCGGGGGACTGGTCGCTGCCCCGCTCGAGCTTGCGGATCTCGCGCTCGACGGCGGTGCGGACGTCGGCCGGCAGCGCCAGGACCTCGGCCCGGGCCCGGTAGGCGTCGGGGCCGTCACCCTCGGTGTCGTCGTCCTCGCCCAGCTCCTTGCGGATCGCGTCGAGCTGCTGGCGCAGGATGAACTCGCGCTGGCGCTTCTCCATGCCGTCGCTGACCTCGCTGCGGATCTTCTCGGTCAGCTCGGCCTCGGCCAGGGCCTCCTTGACCCACGCGAGGACCTTGCCGGCGCGCTCGGCGACGTCGATGGTCTCGAGCAGCTCGACCTTCCGCTCCATCGACAGGTCGGGCCACCAGCCTGCGGCATCGGCGAGCGCGTCGGGCTCGTCGAGCCCGCGCAGGACCTCGGCCAGGCGCCGGCCGCCCATCTGCTCCAGGAGCGCGCGGAACGCGGCTCGCAGCTCGGTGCCGACGCGGCGGGCCTCCTCGGTCACCGGCGGGTCGACCGGGTCGGCCTCCAGCCAGAGCGAGTCGCCGGTGCCGGTCACGGCCGAGCGCAGGCGGGCCCGTTGCTCGGCCCGCACGACCAGCGCGGGGTTGCCCGACGGCAGGGCGCCGCGGGACTCGATGGTGGCGACGGTGCCGACGGCGGCGTGGCGGCCGTCGACGCGGGGGACGAGCAGGAGGCGACCGTCGTCGCCGGCGGCCTCGACCGCGGCGCGGGCCTCGTCGGTCTCGAGAGCGATGGTGAGCACCATGCCGGGGAGCACGACCCCGCTGGTCAGCGGCAGGACGGGGAGGGTGAGGGTGGACGCTTCGGTCTCTTCGGTCACGGCGGTTCCTCGGGGGAGGGGCGATGCTTGTGCAGAGCACAACGTCCAGGTCGAGGTTGCTATTCCAACACTCAACTTTGTTGGGCGTCATGCGTGGGCATCGCACGGTAGCGCCGGTCGAGCGGTTCTCCACCCGTCCCGGGGCGCGCTGGTGCCGACTCCCTTGCGCTCCGCTCGACCGACGGCGGTGGCGTGCGGCGAACCGGGGGAGGGCTACTCGGCGGCGTCGGGGGTGATGACGATCACGATGTCGCCGGCGCCGACGGCCGCGCCGGCCTCGACCTTCACCTCGGCGACCGTGCCGGCCACGTCGGAGGCGACGTTGTTCTCCATCTTCATGGCCTCGAGGACGCACAGCGCCTGGCCCGAGGCGACCGTGTCGCCGACGGCGACCTCGACCCGCACGATGGTGCCCTGCATCGGCGCCGCGATGGCACCGGTGCCGGCCGCGCCCGCACCGCCGCCGCCCTTCCGGGCCCGGGGCTTCTTGGCGGCGCCTCCACCGGCGGACCCGCCGGCCGGGGCGGCGACCATCGCCGACTCGGGCACCCACATGGCGACCTTGAAGCGCTTGCCGTCGACCTCGACGTCGACGTCGCGCCGCACCTTGGCCTCCGGCTCGGAGCCGTCGTCGGTGGGCTCGGCCTCGGGGTCGCCGCCGCCCAGGCGGCCGGTCACGCCGGTGAGGTCGACCGCGCCGCTCTCGAGCCAGTTGGTGGCGTGCTGGCCGGCGACGAAGTCGGGGTGCTCGAGGATCACGAGCTGGGCGGGGAGCGTGGTGTCGATGCCCTCGATCACCATCTCCCGGATCGCCCGCTTGAGGCGATCGATCGCCGTCGGGCGGTCGGAGCCCCACACGATGAGCTTGCCGACGAGGTTGTCGTAGAACTGGCTGACCTCGTCGCCGGACTCGTAGCCGCCGTCCCAGCGGGTGCCGAAGCCGCTCGGGGCGGTGAGCTTGTCGATCTTGCCGGGGGCGGGCAGGAAGGCGCCGCCGGCCGGGTTCTCGGCGTTGACGCGGACCTCCATGGCCCACCCGCGGATCTCGACGTCGTCCTGGGAGAACGAGAGCGGCTCGCCGGAGGCGACCCGGATCTGCTCGCGGACGAGGTCGATGCCCGAGATGAGCTCGGTGACGGGGTGCTCGACCTGGAGGCGGGTGTTCATCTCCAGGAAGTAGAACTCGCCGTCCTGGTACAGGAACTCGACCGTGCCGGCGTTGGTGTAGCCGGTGGCCGCCGCGACGCGGACCGCCGCTTCGCCCATGGCCTTGCGGGTCTCCGCCGGCATGTCGAAGGCCGGGGCCTCCTCGATGAGCTTCTGGTGGCGGCGCTGGACCGAGCAGTCGCGCTCGCCGATGTAGACGTAGTTGCCGTGCTCGTCGCCGATGAGCTGGATCTCGACGTGGCGCGGGTGGGTGAGGTAGCGCTCGACGTAGCACTCGCCCCGGCCGAAGCCCTTGACGGCCTCGGACGTGGCCGACTCGAGGGCGGCGTGGGCCTCCTCGGCGGCATGGAC
>JAHBSO010000010.1 GCA_019639075.1 Actinomycetota bacterium
CCGGATCGACGATGACGCTTCCGAGGGCGGGTCACGGTCGGCGTTTCGACTCCGCTCCGCAAGCTCCGCTGCGCTCAACGAACGGGTGAGGTGCCGCGCCCGCGGGCGCGTCGGGAGTCCGAACCTCGACTCCGCCAATTGGGTCAACGGGTGGACGAAGCGTCCCGGTCGTCGGGTACGGTGTCGCCACCCCCGGGACGAGGCCCAGGCCCACGATCCGGATCCGCGGGTGTAGTTCAATGGCAGAACATCAGCTTCCCAAGCTGAATACGGGAGTTCGATTCTCCTCACCCGCTCCACTCGAAAGGCCCAGGTCAGCCCCGGTTTCCGGAGCGCCTGGGCCTTCGTCGTTCTGTCCAATTCGGGCCCGGCGTGACCCTAACGTGACCCTACGAATCGAGCCGCCTCTAGCCCATGGCTCTGCGACCATGGCGAGGTGGGAACGAGCGACCATCGGTTCACGAGTCGGCTGAAGGCCGGCACCTCACCACCGAACAAGCAGCGGCGGTCCTCGGGGTGTCTCGGCCGACGGTGATCCGGATGATCGAAGCCGGGAAGCTTCCCGTCCGGATGGTCGGGACGCATCGCAGGCTCACGTTGGAAGACGTTCTCGACTACCGCGAGGCATCGGCAGCACGGCGGCGCAAGGCACTTGACGACATGGTGGGGGAAGCCGAGGACCTGGGTCTCTACGACTGATGCCGCGTCCCGCCGCGGCGCTCGATGCCGATGTCCTCGTCCCGATCCTGGCCCGCCTCTAGCCCATGGCTCTGCGACCATGGCGAGGTGGGAACGAGCGACCATCGGTTCACGAGTGGGCTGAAGGCCGGCACCTACCTCGACGATCCGTTGATCGGCTGGACCAGTGCCGATGGCCAAGCCGAGGCATGGGTGGCCGATCGTCTCGTCGACCGACTCCGGCTGCTCGGAGCGGCCTACGAACTCCACCTCGTTCCGCTTCTCCCCGCCAGGGACGAGACCGTGACCTTGGAGCTCAATGCCGCGCAGGTTCGGAACCTGCGAGACGAGATCGAGTGGCTGGCGGACCTCGTGAGCGACGCGGCCCTCGTTCAGGTCGCCACGACCATCCTTCCGGTTCTGAGGACCGCCGAACGCGGAAGCGGTCTCAGGGTCGACTGACTGCGCGTTCGAAGCCGCCTGGGTAGGTTCACCGGCGTGGATCCGCAGGTGATCGATGCCATCGTCGACGTCGACTACGGCCAGTTCTACGCAATGCGCTCCGGCAGCTCCTGGGCCTCGGACCGGGTTCCTTCGCAGGGCTACGAGGACTACCTGTGGTCCGACGGGGCGTTCGTCTACATCGGAACGACACGCAGGTACGGCAAGACGAACGTCCGCATCGAGATGGAGCACGAGGCGCCAGAGGGCGAACCTTCACGCGACTGGCACCACGTCGCCGAGGTGTCGCTAGACCCCGGAGGCGATCTCGAGGTGTACAGCTGGGGTGACGACTCGCCCGCAGCAACCGTCCCTCTCGACGGTTCGGCGATACGTCTACGGGTGTGCTGGCGAGGCTTGGTGTCGGGCCGATTCGAGGGCCTCGATGAAGAGGGCAAGAGCGACGAGGAACTGCTCATCCAGCTGTGGCCTGCGGAACCGGCCGATTCGCGGGTGACGCGATGGTGGGACGAACGGCTTCTTCCAGCTCCGACCGATCGCTCACCGGATGGGCGGCGTCAGTTCGAAGGACTCGAGAGAGTGATGGAGCAGCTTTCGCAGATGACGATCGTCGGCAACCTCTCGTCGCCCTACCCGCCGATGCCTGGAGGCGGCGAGCACTCCACCACGAACTCGGTTCACACCGATCCGAGCGAGGGCTCCTGGTGGGTCGATGGGTATGACGTCCGGCGAACGCTGCGGGAGGTGTCCGAGGAGGAGGCGCGACACCTTCTTCTCGGCGCCAGCGGATCAGACCTCGCGTGACCTTGGTTCGCGGCTCGCACGTGCTGCACGGTCAGACCCACGCGCGGCTGCGAAGGCCCAGACCTCGTCATCGGTCGCCTCGGCAAGACCCTGGAGCGCGACGTGCGAAGACTCCGGAAAGACGTCCCGAACGTGATCGACGAGTCGGCGTGACAGGTTCTGGTCGAACAGCAGCTTCACGCCGAGGCGAGGCGCCGCTCACGCATCGCCGCGAACTCCAACGCAGCTCGCACGTGCTGCACCGTGAGCTCCGGAAAGTCGGCGACGATCTGACTCTCGGTCATCCCGGAAGCGAGGTACTCCAGCACGTCGTAGACGGTGATCCGCGTACCGACGAAGCACGGCTTGCCGCTACGCACCCCGGGACGGGTCTCGATCAGCTCGGTCAGATCCACGCGGTTCAGGTTACGCCCCACCGATGTGTCTCGCGGGCGGTGTTGGACGACCCTGGAAGGCGTCGAGCCTGGCAACCCTCATCGAGGCGCCTCTCGGGACGATTGAATCGGACGCCTTCAGCAAGCAGGTCGGTCTCGATGATCGATTCGTGGACGACGGGACGATCGCCAGTGGAGCACAGGCCACAGAACAACGGCAGTTCCTCCTGGGCCGACCGCCTTGGGGAACCCCGGCTGACGAGCGCCGTCGAGATCGAAGCTGGACCACCATTCCTCGGGGAGGTGCTCGGGTTGGCGGGAGCCAGCGTCCTGCTCGTGGTGCTCAACAGCACCTTCGAGCTCGAGGATTCACCGTGGTTCCTCGCAGGTTGGATCATCTTCCTCGCAGCGAGCGTGCTCGCTGGCTTGTACGTCGTCAGACGCGCCGTCGCCGGGCGCTGGACACGAGCGGTCGGCTGCCCGCCACCGGCGAGCATGATCCTCTCCGTGGTGGCCGAACGTCTGGTCATCTGGCGGCGGCCTCGGCGCGGTGATGACCGTCCGACCCGCCTCCTGGACGAGCCGTCCTCCGGTGTGGCCCTGCGGCCTCGACTGATGGGAATCGGCGGGCTACAGATCACGCTGCCGAGCGGCGCGTCCCTGGTCGTGAACCACGGCTTCGGACCCGGTGAGCGGGCGTCGATCCAGCGGATCCTCGAAGAGGTCGATCGGGCGAATTGAATCGCTCCGCTTTCGGAGCCGTCGTGGTCATTGCCCGCGTGTTCAAACGGTTTGAGTGCATACGAGCGCCACCCGCTCCACTCGAAAGGCCCAGGTCAGCCCCGGTTTCCGGAGCGCCCTGGGCCTTCGTGCTCCACGGCTGAACCGCCCTCGGTCAGGGTGCGTCTCGGGATCCAGGTTCCCGGTCGAGGACGACCCGATCGACCGCCGCGACCCAGTCGTACCACTGTGCGGGGTCGGAGGTTTCGAGCGGGTCACGCCAGCTGCCCTCACCCATCCAGGCCACGAGCAGATCGATGGCGGTCGACCGCTCACGTTCGTTGAACCGCTCGAGGAAGATGCGCGCAGCCCGGAACGCTTCGCGCTCGGTCAACATGCGATCACCCATGGGATCAGGCTGCCGCAGGGCCCCCATCGGTCCACCACGGTTTCCGTTCCGAAATGGCAGTAGCAGCGAGGTCCGTCGAGACGCACTGGGTGTGGTGGACAATGCGGGGATGGGGATGACGAACGCGGAGCTGGTCGACCGGTGGCGCATCGACGAGCAGGTGCTCGCGGCGATCGGGGCGGCGCTGTTCCAGCAGGACACGACGTGCCGGGTGCGGCTGCCGTCGGAGCTCGCGGTGCACGCGGTGGGTGCGTGGCAGCGTGAGGGCGACGACGGGACGGCCGAGGAGGACGGTCCCGAGCACGAGGTCGTCCGCGAGCGGGCCGCGGCCCTGGCGCTCCTCGGGGGCGAGCTCGAGACGGCGATCGCCACGACCGCCGATCCCACCACGGGTGACGTCGAGGCCACGCTCGACGCCTGGTACATCGGTGTCGCGCTCGGCGCGGCCGACGACCTCGGCCTGATCGGTGCCTCGGAGCCCGACCGCTCCTCGCTGCCGCACGAAGGGCCGGTGGGCTTCTCGCTGTGGCTCGAGTTCGAGCACACCGACGACACGATCGAGGACTTCTCCAACGTCGGTGTCACCTGCTCCGACGGCAGCGCGTACGCCCTCAACGTCTGGACGTTCGACTTCGTCCAGGCCCTGGCGTCGGGCGAGATCCACGACGAGACGGGCGCGCTGACCGTCGGCTACACCCCGGCGCCCGACCTGCTCGTCCGCGCGCTGACCCGCGGGCAGATCACCAATGCCGTCGCGCACCTGCTCGCCAACGGTGGCCTGCCGACCTCGTGCCGGGTCCCGTCCAACTGAGCGCTCCCGAGACCGACCCCGACGACGATCAGGACTGCCAGCGCTCGGCGATCCGAGCGTGGCGGGCGAGGTTGGCGGCGACGTCCTCGTGCACGAGGCAACCGCCGTCGACGAGCACCTCCCCGGCCACCACGGTGGTGCGGGCGGACGTCGGGCCGCACCGCAGCAGGGCCTCGACGGGGTCGGCCAGTGCACCGGCGTGCGCGACGCCGTCGAGCGGCCAGACCACGAGGTCGCCGGCCGAACCGACCGACAGCTCCCCGATGGTGCCGGCCCGCCCGAGGCAGGCGGCGCCACCGCGGGTGGCGAGCTCCAGGGCGTCCCGGGCCTGCATGGCCGCCGCGCCGCCCCGCAACCGACCGAGGAGCAGCGCGGCGCGGGCCTCCATCCAGAGCGACGCCGAGTCGGCCGACGCCGAGCCGTCGCAGCCGAGCCCGACCGGCGCGCCCGCGGCGCGCAGCTCCTGCACCGGCGCGAGGCCGGCGCCGAGGATCTGGTTGGAGCTGGGGCAGTGCGCGACCCCGGTTCCCCACCGTCCGAGGCGCTCGACCTCGGCCTCGTTCGGGTGCACGCAGTGGGCGACCCAGGTGCGGTCGCTCCCCCACCCGACCTCCTCCAGGTGCTCGATCGGGCGGCAGCCGTAGATCTCCCGGCAGTAGTCGTCCTCGTCGAGGTCCTCGGCGATGTGGGTGTGGAGGCGCACGTCCAGCCGTTCGGCCAGCGCCGCCGTCTCGGCCATGAGCTCCGGGGTGACCGAGAACGGCGAGCACGGTGCGAGCGCCACCTGGACCATCGCCAGCCGGTCGCGCTGGTGGTGCAGGTCCACGAGCCGCTCGGAGTCGGCGAGGATCTCGTCGTGCTCCTGGACGACGTGGTCCGGGGGGAGGCCGCCGTCCTTGCGGGACCGGCTCATGGACCCGCGGGTGGCGTGGAACCGGATGCCGACGTCGGTCGCCGCCGCGATCTCGGCGGTGATGAGGTCGCCGCCGCCCGTGGGGTGGACGTAGAGGTGGTCCATCGTCGTGGTGCACCCGCCGAGGAGCAGCTCGGCGCACCCGACCCACGCCGAGACGTACGCCGCCTCCTCGTCGAGTCCGGCCCAGATCGGGTACAGCGTCTGCAGCCAGCCGAACAGGCCCTGCGACGTCGACGGCGGAAGCGCGCGGGTGAGGTTCTGGTACAGGTGGTGGTGGGTGTTGACGAACCCCGGTGTGACGAGCCCGCCGGCGGCGTCGACCCGACGACGGGCCGGCGGCTCGGGCTGCGACGAGGACCCGAGGGCGACCACCGCGCCGTGGTCGATCGCCACCCATCCGCCCAGCAGCTCGGTGCGGGCGTCGTCCATGGTGACGACGAGCCGGGCACCGCCGACCACCAGGTCGACGGGGCCGACCGGCGCGAGTCCGAGGCCGACCGTCACGGGGTGCCCGGCCCGTCGTCCTCGTCGAGCACGGTGACGGCGGCGTCGACCCCCGCGCCCGGCGGCACGGCCACGCCGGCCCGACGCAGCACCTGTTCGAGCGCGGCAAGGGTGGTGAGGACGGCGTCGGCCCGGGCGTTGTAGCCCATGGTGCCCACCCGCCAGACCTGGCCGTGGAGCGGTCCGAACGAGGTGCCGATCTCGATGCCGAACCGGGCGAGGAGCTCGGCGCGCACCGCCTCGCCGTCGACGCCGTCGGGGATGCGGGCAGCCACGACGTTGGCCATCCGGTGCGCTGGATCGCCGAACAGGTCGAGGCCCAGCGCCCACAGGCCGGCAGCCATCGCCGCGCCGTGGCGTCGGTGCCGGTCGACGGCGGTGTCGATGCCCTCGTCGAGCAGCAGCCGGGCGCACTCCCGGGCGGCGAAGAGCATCGACGTCGCCTCGGTGTGGTGGTTGAGCCGGCGCGGCCCCCAGTAGTCGAGGATCATCCCGAGGTCGAGGTAGTTGGAGCGGATGCGGGCGTCGGCGGCCAGCGTCTCGTCACCCCCGTCGGCGATGCCGGCCTCGATGCTGCGGCGGCCGTCGATCACCTCGACGGCGGCGGCCGACAGCGACACCGGCGCGCTGCCCGGCGGCCCGCCGAGGCACTTCTGCAGCCCGGCGCTCGCGGCGTCGAGCCCCCACGCGTCCATCTCGAACGGGTTGCCGCCGAGCGATGCGGTGACGTCCGCGTAGAGCAGGGCGCCGTACCGGTGGCACAGGTCGCCGAGGCCGTCGAGGGGCTGGAGCATCGTGGTCGACGTGTCGCCGTGGACGACGGCGACCACCTTCGGCTCCACCTCTGCGACCACGGCCTCGATCTGGTCGAGGGGGACGACCTCGCCCCACGGGACCTCGACGGTCGTGACGGCCGCGCCGCACCGCTCGGCGATCTCGCGCAGCAGGAGCCCGAATCGCCCGAAGCTCGGCACGACCACCCGGTCGCCGGGTCGCAGGAGCGACACGAGCGCGGCCTCGACCCCGGCGCGGGCGGTGCCGTCGACGAGCACGGTCGCCTCGTTCGCGGTGCGGAACACCTGCCGGTAGAGCTCGGCGGTCTCCTGCATGTAGGTGGTCATCGACGGGTCGAACTGCCCGACGAGCTGGGCGGACATGGCCCGCAGGACCCGGGGGTCGACGTTGATCGGACCGGGGCCCATGAGCAGGCGGGGCGGTGGGGCCACCTGGCCGTCGGTCATCGGTCCTCCTCCTCGGCAACCGCGTCGACGTCGGGCGGCGGGACGTGCTCGGCCCAGTGGGCGGCGATGTCGCGCCGACGGCACACCCACACGTCGTCGTGGCCGAGGACGTGGTCGAGGAACCGGCGGAGGCCGTCGATGCGGGCCGGGCGACCGATGATCCGGCCGTGCAGGCCGATCGACAGCATCTTCGGTGCGTCGGACCCCTCGCGCCACAGGGCGTCGAAGGCGTCCCGGCAGTAGGTGGCGAAGTGCTCGGCGGTGTGGAACCCCTGCGCCGTGGTGAAGCGCATGTCGTTGGTGTCGAGCGTGTACGGCACGACGAGGTGATCGGTGTCGTCGACCCGGGTCCAGTAGGGCAGGTCGTCGGCGTAGGAGTCCGAGTCGTAGGCGAACCCGCCGTGCTCGACCACCAGCGCCCGGGTGTGCGGTGAATCGCGGCCCGTGTACCAGCCCACCGGGGGCGCGCCGAGCAGCTCGGTCTGCACCCGGACGGCCTCGGCCAGGTGCGCCCGCTCGGTCTCGACGTCGACCTCCTGGTACGAGATCCACCGCAGGCCGTGGCAGGCCACCTCGTGACGGGACCCGGCGAGGGCCTCGACCGCCGCGGGGTTGAGCTGGAGCGCCCGGGCGACGGCGAACATCGTGGCCGGCACGTCGAACTCGTCGAGCACGCCGAGCACCCGCCAGAACCCGGCTCGGCTCCCGTACTCGTAGAGCGACTCCATCGACATGTGGCGGTCGGCGAACGGGGCGGCACCGATGATCTCGGACAGGAACGTCTCCGACGCCGGGTCGCCCGACAGCACCGAGCTCTCCGCCCCCTCCTCGACGTTGAGCACGAGCGACACCGCCACGCGGGCGCCGTCCGGCCAGGCGACCGCAGGTGGTCGGCCGCCGTAGCCGACGAGGTCCCGACCGGCGGCGAGGGTGGCGGCCGGGTCGCCCCAGCGGTCGGCGGTCACGACGCCACCCCGAGCCCGGCCCGGCCCAGGCGGGCGTCGAGGTCGAGCAGCGTGTCGACGAGGACCTGGGCTCCGGAGACCAGGTCGGCCGGCTCGGTGTGCTCGCCCGGCGCGTGGCTGACGCCGCTGGTGCTCGGCACGAAGATCATCCCCATCGGCAACGCGTCGGCGAGGACCTGGGCGTCGTGGCCCGCCCCGCTCGGGAGGTCGAGGTGCGCGAGACCCCGCACCGCCGCGGCGCGGCGCACACCATCCGCGACCGCGGGGGCCACGTCGCGGGGCGGCACCCGCTGACCCCAGGTGCGATCGATCCCGACGCCGCGGCGGGCGGCCACCTCGGTCAGGAGCGCGTCGAGGCGGGCCACCGCGGCGTCGAGGGCGGCGGCCGATTCGTCGCGGACCTCCACACCGAGGTGGACGAGGCCGGGGACGACGTTGCGGACGTTGGGGACCGCGTCGACGAACCCGCACGTGGCCACCCGCACCGCGCCGTCGGCGGGCATGGCCTCGACGGCGAGGACGATCTCGGCGGCGGCCGCCAGGGCATCGCGGCGCAGGCGCATCGGGGTCGTGCCGGCGTGGTTGGCGGCGCCGGCGATGCGCAGGTCGAGGGCTTGCCGGCCGGTGATGCCGGTGACCACGCCGATGCCGACCTCGGCGTCGGCGAGCACCGGGCCCTGCTCGATGTGCAGCTCGACGAAGGCGTCGATGTCGGCCGGGTCCCATCGGGCCTCGGCGATCCGGCCGGGGTCGCCGCCGGCGCCGGCGATGCGGTCCCGCACGGTGACGCCCTCGTCGTCGACCTCGTCGAGCGCCGCGTCGGAGACCCCGCCCACGCACGCGTAGCTGCCGGTCATCCCGGCCGTGCCGCGGGCGCCCTCCTCGTTGGCGAAGGCGGCCACCAGCAGGCCGTGGTCCATCGTGTGGCCGGCGTCGTGGAGCGCGGACGCGGCCTCCAGCGCGGCGACGACCCCGTACGCGCCGTCGAGGTGGCCTCCGTGCACCACCGTGTCGAGGTGGCTCCCGGAGGCGAACCACCGGCCGACGACGCCGGGGCTGCGACCGATCAGGTTGGCGGCCGGGTCGACGATCGGGTGCAGGCCGGCGTCGCGCATCCAGCCGGCGACGCGGTCGCGCGCTTCGACGTCGACGCGGCTCCAGGCCTCGCGGGTCACGCCCTCGCCCGGCGTCGCCGTGAGGCGGGCCAGCTCGTCGAGCCGCCACAGCAGTCGCTCCCCGTCGACGACCACCGGCGGCGTCACGGAGCGCCTCCGACCAGGAGGCCGATGCGCAACCGGGCGATCTCGCGCACCTGGGCGAGCGCGGCCGCCAGCTCGACGTCGGGATCGTTGGCGACCCGCCGCTCCAACTCGGGGAGCACCTCGACCGCGGTGCGCCCGCGCATGGCGAGGACGAACGGGAACCCGAAGCGCTCCCGGTACGCCTGGTTCGCGGTGGCCAGCCGGGTCCGGAGCTCCTCCTCGGCGTCCGTGAGGCCCGCCGACGCCTGCTCGTCGACCGAGGCCGCGGCCATGGGGGCGCGGGACCCGAGCTCGGGGTGGGCGCGCAGCAGGACGAGCGCGCGCTCGGGGTCGAGACCGTCGAGCACCGCATCGAACGCCGCGACCAGACCGTCGACCGAGCCGAACGGGCGCCGATCGACGACGAGACGCGCCAGATCGGGCGCGTCCTCCAGCACGTCGCCGAGCAGGAGGGCGGCATCGTCGGTCGACATGGCATCGATCGCGTCGATCTCGAGCGCCTCCATCGAACGATGCCTAGAGGCGTCCGTGGGCGTCGACAACCCCTGAACGCGACGCTTCATGGGGCGGAAACACGGGCGCAACACGGTCGGCGACGACGGTCGTCACGATGGCCCGGTGCCCCACCCGCGCGTCGACCCCGGCCTCCTCCCACCGCCGCTCCACACCGGCACCGGACCGGTCCTCGGCGAGACCTACGTGACCGCGACGCCGACGTCGCTCCGGTGGGGTCGGCTCCCCACGCCGGACACCGCACCGATCGCCACCATCCGGCCGGGCTCGACGATCACCTTCGACACCGTGAGCCACGAGGGCCTCCTCGGCGACCAGGGCGCCGACCCGATCGGGTTCTTCGGCGGGTGGGGCATCCCGGCGGACGCGGTGCTCGACGACGTCGCCGCGCTCACCGGCGCCAGCCTCGACCGCGACCTCGCCCACGACGGGCCGCACGTCGTCGTCGGGCCGGTGACGGTGGAGGGCGCCCGGCCGGGCGACGTGTTGTGCGTCGAGACCATCGACCTCGCCCTGCGCCTCGGCTACGGGATCGTGAGCAACCGCCACGGCCGAGGGGTCCTGGCCGGCGAGATGCCGGCCGCGACGCAGGGGGACGACGATCCCGAGGTGGTGTCGGTGCTGGCCACGGTCGAGCAGCCCGGTCGGGGCCGCATCGTGGGCCCGTCGGGCCACGCCGTCGGCTTCGACCTGCGGCCGTTCCTCGGGCTGGTCGGCGTCACCCCCGCCGGCGAGGAGGTCCGCTCGTCGACGCCGCCGGGCCCCTTCGGCGGCAACCTGGACATCCGCCACCTCGGGGTGGGGAGCCGACTGCTGCTCCCGGTGCAGGTCGACGGAGCGGGCCTGTACGTCGGTGATCCCCACTACGCGCAGGGCGACGGCGAGGTGGCGCTCACCGCGTTCGAGGCCCCCCTTCGGGCGACGCTGCGGGTCTCGCTGCTGACGGGACCCGACGCCAGGCAGCTCGCCTCGCTGCTGCGGAGCCCGTGGGGCGAGGTCGGCGGGACGACGATCCTGGTCGGCCTGGGCGACACGCTCGACGGGGCCATGCGAGCCTGCGTCCGACGGGCCGTCGACTACGTCGACCACGTGACCGGCATCGGGCGGGCCGAGGCGCTGGCGTTCCTCTCCGCGGCCGTCGACTTCCAGGTCTCCCAGGCGGTGAACCTCACCGTCGGCGTCCACTGCCTGATCCGCGACCGGGACCTGCGACCGTGACCGTCCGCCCGCCGGTCGACGAGCTCGGGGCGTTCGTCGTGGGGCCGAGGCGCCTCGCCGTCGGCGCGCTCGGCGGCCCCCTGGCCGGGGTGCGGGTCGCGGTCAAGGACGTGTTCGACGTCGCCGGCACCGTCACCGGGGCCGGCAACCCGACGTTCGCCCGGGACCGGGCACCGGCCGACCACCACGCCGCGGCGGTCGAGGGCCTGCTGGCGGCGGGGGCGACGGTGATCGGCCGCACGGTCACCGACGAGCTGGCGTACTCCCTCGCCGGCCGCAACCCGTTCCACGGTGCACCCCGGAACCCGGCCGCGCCCGGCCACCTGACCGGCGGCTCGTCGTCGGGTTCGGCCGCTGCGGTCGCCGGAGGCGCCTCGGATCTCGGTCTCGGCACCGACACCGGTGGATCGATCCGCCTCCCGGCCAGCTGGTGCGGCCTGTGGGGCTGGCGGCCGACCCATGGGGCCGTCGACACCGCCGGGCTCGTCCCGCTCGCACCGTCGTTCGACACCGTCGGCCTCCTGGCCGCCGACCCCGAACTGCTCCGCCGGGGTGCCGAGGTGCTGCTCGACGCGTCGACCGACGACGACCGTCCGCTGCAGCTGCGGTGGTGGGACGACGCCCTCGACGCGGTCGACGACCCGCTCCGACGGGCACTCGCCGATGCCGTCGAGCGAGCCGCGGTCGGGCGACCCGACCACGTCCGCCTCGGGCTGGACCCGTCCGACGCGGCGGCCATCTTCCGGGTCCTCCAGGGCCGGGAGGCCTGGGCGACCCACGGCCCGTGGATCGACGCCGTCGGACCCGAGCTGGGCCCGGACGTCGCCGAGCGCTTCCGCGTCGCGTCACGGCTCACCGCCGACGACGAGGCGGCGGCCCGGCCGGTGCGGGAGACGTGGCGTGACGCGCTCGTCGCCGCCGCCGACGGCACCGTCCTCCTCCAACCGGCGGCACCGGGACCCGCGCCGCCGGTCGACGTCGCCGAGGACGAGCTGGACGCCGTCCGGGGCCGCGTCCTCGCCCTCACCAGCCCGGCAGGCCTGGCCGGGCTCCCCGTCGTGGTGGTCCCGGCCGGCACGGTCGACGGTCGCCCGGTCGGCCTGGCCCTGGTCGGCGCGCCGGGCACCGACCGACGCCTGCTGCGCCTCGCCGCCCGGTTCAGGTGAAGGCGCTGACGAAGAGCGCGACGGAGCCGAGCCCGCCGAGCGCGACGACCATCGCCCGCAGGACGCCCTCGTCGAGGCGTCGGGCGATCCGGCCACCGAGGTAGCCGCCGATCAGGGTGGTCGGCGCCGCGACGGCGACGAACGCCCACTCGACCGGTCCGAACAGGCCGAACACCGTCACGCTCACCGACGCGTCCACCAGCGAGATGACGGACTTCGAGGCGTTGAGGTTCCGGATCGAGTCGTCGAGGGTCACCGCCAGCGCGGCGAGCACGATCACCCCGAGGGCGGCGCCGAAGTACCCGCCGTAGATCGTGGCCAGGAACACCGCACCGATCGCGCGGGTCGGCGGGCGGTGGTCGGTCGTCGGTCGGTCCCGCAGACGGCGTCGGACGACCGGTTGGAACGCGGTCATCACGGTGGCGGCCAGCACGAGCCAGGGCACGACGACGTCGAAGGCCGCCTCCGGTGTGACCAGCAGGAGGACGCAGCCGATCGTCGAGCCCGTCACCGTCGCTCCGAGGAGCCACGGCAGCTGGTGGCGCCGGGTGGCGATCTCGTCGCGGAACGCCCCGACGCCACCCAGGTAGCCGGGCCAGGTGGTCACCGAGTTGGTGACGTTGGCGGCCAGCGGGGACATCCCCGTCAGCAGCAGGGTCGGGAACAGGATCAGCGATCCCCCGCCGGCGATGCTGTTCACGAGCCCGCAGAGCGCGCCCGCGAGCGCGACGAGCAGGAACCCTTCCACCAGCGGCCCTCAGCCGATCCCGGCCAACCCGCGCCGGTACGCGACGGCCACGCGGTCGAACGGCAGGTGCAACTCGGCCGACACGTCGACGGGCAGCTCCTCGGGACGCTGGCTCTCGATGACCACCCGGTCCTGCTCGGCGAGGAGGTCCTGGAACGCCGCGTAGGGGGCGTCGTCGTCGTCGAGCGCGAAGTCGCGGGACTGGTAGCAGAAGCCGGTGCTGCTGGTGGCGGAGTCGGGTCGGGCGGAGAAGAACAGCGTCCGGTGCGCGCCGGTGTCGTGGTACGTGCAGCGCAGCCAGATGGTGTGCGGCAGCGTCAGCACGTACGTGTTGGTCTGGAGGCCCCGGTTCCCGCTGAGGTCGGTGACGGCGAACCGGTCGTTCGTGTTCGGCACCTGCATCGTGATCTCGTAGTGCAGTTCGAGCCCCTCCTGGCGCACCCGGTGCGAGGGCACCTCGAGCGCGTCGCGGCTGCCGAGCAGACCGTCGTGCAGCCAGCCGAGGTGGCCGAAGTCGGTGAAGTTCTCCACCATGCGGGGGGCGCTCGTCGCCCACGTGTAGTCGGGACAGGGCACGTGCCGGTAGGCCGGGTCGTCCCATTCGGGGAAGGTGGGGATCGGGGCGACGGGTTCGTCGAGGGCGACCCAGACCAGACCGGCCGCCTCCTCGCACCGATGCGACCGGGCAGCGGCCGTCGACGGGATGCGGGCGTCGGGGGCGAACTGCGGGATGTGGACGCACGCACCGGCACGGTCGAAGCGCCAGCCGTGGTACGGGCAGACGAGGCAGCCGTCCACGACCTCGCCGAGCGAGAGCGCGGTCCCCCGATGGATGCACAGGTCGTCGAAGCACCGGACGGTGCCGTCCCCGTCGCGCCAGACCACGAGCCGCTCGCCCAGCAACGGCACCGGCTTCGGGCCGCCGGAGACGTCGTGGCTCCACGCCACCGGGTGCCAGTAGCGGCGCAGCGGGTCGTGGGGATCGGCCGGCATGGCGGCGAGTCTCGCCCCGTCGCCGGTGGAAGTCACCGGTGCAAAGGGTCGTTTAACAGGCTCGAAACGGCACGTTCACGGGCGGTCGGTTGACTCGGGCGGATGGAGCGTCGTCACCCCGCGAACCGGATCGACGTCGGGTCGGTCGACGACCTGCGCGCCGGTCCTCGGCGGGTGGAGGTCGACGGCACGGCACTCGTCGTCGCGGAGGTGGGCGACGAGGTGACCGTCGCGGTCGATCGGTGCCCGCACCGCGGCGCCCCGCTCTCGGCCGGGACCGTCGAGCACGGCTGCATCGTCTGCCCGTACCACGGCTGGGCGTTCGGGCCCGCCGGTGAGGTCGCCGCCATCCCCGCGCTCGGACCGGACGCGGCGCTGCCCCGGCGGGCCAGGCTCCGCACCGTGGCCGCGGAGGTCCGCGACGGCCGCGTCCTCGTCGACGCCTCCACCGTCGACCGGCCGGCGGCACCCGCGCTGGCGATGGGCAACGACGACGACGCGCTGGCCGACGGCTGGCACCCGGTCGGCCGCTCCGACGAGGTGCCCGCCGGGGGGCGGGTCGGGTTCCGCCTGCTCGGACGCACCTTCGAGGTGGAGCGCGACCCCACCGGCGGTCTGCACTGTCGGAGCGCACACGCGGTCACCGACCACGTCGGCCACGTGTGGCTCGCCCCCGACGAGCCGGCCGCCGACCTCCTCGACATCGCCGAGTTCGGCGAGGACGGTTGGCACCACGTCGCGATGCCCCGGGTCGAGGGTCGCTACGGCGTGGGACTCCTGCTCGACAACCAGCTCGACGCCGGCCACTTCTCCTTCGTGCACCGGGCGACGTTCGGCTCCGGTTCGGACGCCGCGCTCCCGCCGTACGAGATCGAGCGCCACGCCGGCGGTTTCGAGGTGCGGATGCGGGTACCGATCACGCCCCGCAACGACGTCAGCGCGGCCGCCGGGGAGCGTCCGACCACCCAGCACCGCAACATGACCTATCGCTACCGGGCGCCGACGACGCTGTTCCTGCGCCTCGACTACGAGGAGATGGGCGGCAGCACCGGGATCCTGTTCTGCTTCGCCCCGCTCGACCGCGACACCGCCCGGATGGACGTCGACCTGTTGTTCCGCCACCCCGACGGGTTCACCGAGGAGCAGCTCGCCCAGCGCCTCGCGTTCGAGGTGCAGGTCGTCGGCGAGGACCTCGCGCTGCAGGACCGGTTCGACACCCTCTTTTTTAATGATACGGCGACCACCGAGATCTACACCCGGGCGGATCGGTCGTCGGTCGAGATGCGCCGCATCCTCGCCGCCTTCTACCGGATGGCCGTGTCGTCACCCATGCCCATGCGGGCCAGCAGCGAGGTCTCGATCGCCTGAACCACGTTGTAGATCAACAGGGTCGCGATGGTGATCAGCGCGACCGACGCCCACAGCTTGTCGAACTGCGCGGCGGCCCGGAACTTGTCGATCGAGCCGCCGATGCCCTTGCCGGTCGACAGCCACTCGGCCAGCAGCGCGCCCGTGACGGCACCGGGAACCGAGACCCGGGCCGCGGCGAAGAACGACGGGAGCGCGCCGGGCACCGCGACCTTCCGGAGCGCGGTGAGGTTGCCGCCGCCGTAGACGTGGACGAGGTCGAGGCTCTGCGGACTGGCCCGGCTCAGCCCGAACATGATCGACGCGAGCGCGGGGAACAGCACGACGATCGTGCCGATCACCGCGACCGACATCTGGGTGCCCCGTCCCGTGATCAGCATGATCACCGGCGCCAGCACCACGAGGGGGACGCTGCGGAGGAGCAGCGCGAGGGGCATGACCCCGGCCTCGACCGCCTTCGACACCGTGAACGCCATGGCCAGCACCGACGCGATCACCATCCCCACGACGAAGCCGAGCGCGGCGTCGCGCAGCGTCTGCCACAGCAGGGGGAAGAGCTCGGCCCGGTTCTCGGCCGCGGTGAAGCGGGCATCGGGCTCGGTCACGAACAGGAAGTTCCAGACGTCCTTCGGGCCCTTGGCCACGTAGGTCGACAGGCCGCTGTGGCTGACGACGGCCTGCCAGGCCACCACCACGATGACCAGCGTGATCAGGAGGTGGAGGAGCGACCGGCCGAGGCCGCGGAGCACCGCGATGACCCGCTCGTGCCGGAGGCCCGCCTCGACCTCGGCGACCGACCGGTGCGTGGGCGCCGGGCCCTCGACGGAGGCGTCGACGGCCGTCACTGCGAGACTCCCGAGACCCACGGCGTGAGGAGGCGGGCCACCAGGCCGACGACCGCGTAGCCGATGAGGGCGACCGCGGCGCAGAGGACGATCACGGCCCACACCCCCTCGGAGTCGAGGTTGCCCTGGAGGCGGATCAACGTGATCCCGACGCTCCGGTCGGTGGCCCCCATGTACTCGCCGAGGATCGCACCCAGGAAGGCGGTCGGCACCGCGACCTGGAGCGCGCTGAGGATCGACGGGACCGCCGCGATCAACCGCACCTTGCGGAGCTGCGCGAACCGACCGCCGCCGTAGACGTGGATCACGTCGAGGCTCGTCCTGTCGGCAGCCTTGAACCCGACGACGGCGCCGACGAGCGTCGTGAAGAACACCAGGAAGCCGGCCAGGAACGTCGCGGTCGAGGACGGATCGCCTGGCCGCTCGGCACCACCGAGCACGACGATGGCGATGCCGCCGACGGCGACGACGGGCAGGCAGTAGGTGACCACACCGATCTGCAGGACGATCGGTTCGAGTCGGGGCACGAGGAGCACGGTCGAGGCGAGAAGGAGCGCGAGGACGTTGCCGTACACGAAGCCGGTCAGCGCCTCCTCGATGGTGACCTTGAAGAAGACCCAGTAGGCGGCGAGGCCGTCGTCGAGGATCCGGGAGAACACGTCGAACGGTGACGGCACCGGAGTGAAGTTCGTGCCCGGTTCGGGCGTGTAGAGCGTGACCGACAGCAGCCACCACAGGAACACGAGGACGCCGAGGCCGATCAGGCCGGCGGCCCACGACGGCAGGCGGCCCCGGTTCCTCACGGCTCGTCGCCCTCGCCGGACCCCGAGCCGAAGAGGATCTCGGAGGCCTTGTCGACCAGGGCGTGGAACTCGTGGGTCCGCATCATGTCCGGCGTCCGGGGCCGGGGGAGGTCCACGTCGAAGACCTCCTTGATGCGGCCGGGCCGCGGCGACATCACCGCCACCGTGTCCGACAGGAACACCGCCTCGGAGATGCCGTGGGTGACCAGCAAGGTCGTGGCCGGCTTCTCGGTCCAGATGCGCAGCAGCTCCATGTTGAGCCGCTGGCGGGTCATGTCGTCGAGGGCGCCGAACGGCTCGTCGAGCAGCAGCACCGACGGGCGCAGCACGAGCGCCCGGGCGATGGAGACCCGCTGGCGCATGCCGCCGGAGAGCTGGGCGGGCTTGGCCTTCTCGAACCCGCGCAGCCCCACCAGGTCGATCAGTTCGTCGATGTAGGCCTGGTCGGCCTTCACGCCGGCGACCTCGTAGGGCAGCCGGATGTTCTTCTCGACCGACCGCCACGCCAGCAGCGCGTGGTCCTGGAAGGCGATGCCCAACTCGCCCTCCTTGCGGAGCATCGCCGGCGTCTTGCCGTCGACCAGGGCGGTGCCGCTGGTCGGCTCCTCGAGGCCGGCGAGGATCCGCAGGATGGTCGACTTGCCGCACCCCGACGGGCCGAGCAGGGCCAGGAACGATCCTCGCTCGGTGTCGAGGTGGGCGTCGTCGAGGGCGACGACCTTGCGACCCCGCCCGGTGTTGAAGACCTTGGAGAGGCCTTCGAGCCGGATCCCGGTGCCGAGCGCCCGTTCGGGGACATCGGCACCGGCGCCGGGGGCGGGCGGGGTCGCAGCGGTCATCAGGGGAGGTACGCCTTCAGGTCCGGGTTCTCCTTGTAGATCTCGTCGATGATCGACGTGTCGAAGAGGTCGTCGACGGTGATGTCCCAACCGGCGGCGGCCAGCGAGGCGATCGTCTCGTCCTTCAGGTCGTCGCTGATGGTGAACAGGCCGTTCGCCTCGGTGTCGTCGGTGGAGATGAGCTCCTTCTCGGCCTCGAGCGCCATGCCCGTCTTCTCCGGGTCGAGGGCGCCGAACGTGGCTTCCAGACCCTCGTCGTTCCCGGCGGCGGCCTCGTTGTAGTACTTCGTGATCAGGTCGACGCTGTCGTCGGTCGACTGCTTGAACACGTCGGTCCATCCCTTGATCTCGGCGATGAGCAGCGCCTTCAGCAGCTCGGGGTTCTCCTCGAGGTACTGATCGGTGACCGTGTAGGTCTCGGCCACGTACGGGACCCCGTTCTCGGCGTAGGGCAGGTTGGTGATGTCGTAGCCGGCGAGCTCGACGGTGAGGGCCTCGTTGGTCAGGTAGGCCATGAAGCCGTCGACGTCACCGTTCATGAGAGGCGTCGGGTCGAACTCGACCGGGACCACGGTGACCTCGCTCGGGTCGATCCCGTTGGCGTTGAGGATCGCGTTGAACACGTTGGTGTTCGACGACTGGACGCCGATCTTCTTGCCCTTCAGGTCCTCGGGGGTGGCGATGTTGCCGCCGTCCTTGAGGGACAGGATCGTGAACGGGTTCTTCTGGAAGGTGGCGCCGATGATCTTCAGCGGGGCGTCCTGCTCGGCGATCGCGGCACCGACAGACGCGGCGTCGCTCAGCGCGACCTGGACCTCGCCGCTCAGCAGCTTGGCCACACCGGTGTCGGGCCCGGAGATGCCGAGCACCTCGGAGAACCCGGCCTCGTCGTAGTAGCCGTTCTCGTAGGCGTAGAACTCGCCGGCGAACTCCTCGTTCTTGATCCAGGAGTACTGCATCTTGATGGAGCCGTAGTCGGCCGCCGCGTCGCTCGAACCATCCGAGGACGAGGAGTCGGCCCCGTTGGAGCCGTCGGACCCGCAGGCCCCGAGGAACAGGGCGGCGACGGCCGCCACGGCGAGAAATCGGAGACCTCGGCGACGAGGTCGTGTCGGTGCGCGCATGCGAACCCTCCCGGGGGATCTGATGCCCGGACGGTCCGGGGCGACAGGCTGGCCGCGCACGCTAATGACGTCAGATTTCCGGTCAGGTCCCTCCACGTTTCGCATTTGTTAACCCGTCGATCCTCCTCGATCCCTCGCTCCTCCGGGGGTCACGGTTCGAGCAGCGCGCCGACCGGCCAGGGCTCCACCCCGAGGTAGTCGCGCACGACGACGGCGCGCACCTTCGCGTCGTCGATCCCCAGGCTCCGGGCGAAGGGATTCGAGCGCAGGACGGCGAGCACCCGAGCGACGGCTTCGTCCTCGGTGGGCAACGGGTCGCCGGGCAGGGGGCGCCCGTCGACCCGGTGCTCGAGGCCGGCGGACCGCATCGCCGTCAGGATCTCCATCGTCGTCCGGCGGAACCCGACGCGGAAGGGCGGGGCCTCGAACCGGTTCGAACGAAGATCGTGCACCAGTCGTTCGACCCGGGACCGGTCGCCGAGGTGACGACGCACCTCCGGACGGTCGGCCACGAGCGAGCAGATCAGATCGAGCAACCGACGATCGATGTCGACCTTCCGGGCCGACGTGCGGGTGGAACACAGCGGGACCGACGTCCCCCGCAGCAGCCGGCGGGAGCCGTAGCGCCAGGCCACGACGCTCCGACGGAGCGCTGCCGTCGGCTGCGCGTACCGCCCGCGCACCTCCACCGCGACCCCGATGGGGCCCTCCCGTCCCACACCCCACGGGACGATCGACCAGGACGCTCGGCTCGACGACCTGCGGCGGTGCGACGCGAAGTCGTCCCAGACGAACGGGACGGACCGATCGCCGGCCGACAGCTCGACGTGGTCCGCGGTCAGGTGCAACGTCGCGGTGCGCCACCGCGATCGGCCGGGCACCCGGAGCCCACCATCGAAGGTCGCGTCGGCGAGCCAGCGGCTCCGCTGCTCCAGGCGCACCCGAGAACGGTACCGGAGCCGTGTTGCCGCTGGTCCGCATGGACGCCGAGAATGTCGATAATTGAAATACATCTCGAGATGATTCGTCGGTAGGTTTGGCGCTTGATCTACGAGACGCCCCGTGCCGTCCAGGGCTCGAACTCCATCGAGGGGTACCACGCCAGTGTCGAAGACGTCATCGCGATCGTCGAGGGCGAGGATCCGCTCGACGCCGACGACGAGACACGCCACGCGATCGAGGGCTACCGCGACGCCATGACCTACGTCCTGCAGCTCGGGTCCGCACCCCCGATGCCGCCCCTGGATCCGTCACTCGTGAAGTCGCTGCTCGGGATGCTCGACCCTGGCTGCGGTTCTCGTTGACCGCGCACCACCGTCAAGCGCAGACGCTCCTGCGTCGTGTCGCCGAGACCGAAGCCCTCTGGGACCGGTGCGACCAGCTCGCTCGACGCCACCGGCTCCCCGACCGATGCGTGGGCGCCCTCTACGACGCCGCCCGAGGATGGAGGCTGCGCCGTTCGCTCTACATCAAGACCGTGACGTCCTCCACCGGTGAAGACATCACGGAAGCGACCGCGACCCGTGACCTGAACGCCATGACGAAGGCCGGCCTGCTCGTCGCGATCGGTGAGAAGCGGGGTCGCTCCTACCAGCCCGCGATCGAGCTCGCCGAGGCGTGGCGGACGATCACGGAGGGACGTCGGCGGCGACCATTGGACGACCCGTACGACCTCTTCCAGCCCCACCTCCCGGGCTTGTAGGTCCGAGACCCGAGCATGTTTCACCCATCGCATCGATCTCCGCCGCGGGCGGCGCGGGTCCGGTGGCTCGGACACCCGGCGTTCCTCGCGTGCGTCGCCGTGCTCCTCGTCAACGACCACGTCCTCAAGGAGGCGTTCCCCGGGTGGTGGACCGGCAAGGCCAGCGACGTCGCCGGGATCGCCGTCATCGCGGTCGTCACCGCGGTCGTCGGCGGGCCTCGCGTCGCGATCCCGGTCGTGGCCGTCGCGTTCACCGCGTTGAAGGTCGTCCCCGGGGTCGCCGAGCTCGCCGCCCCCGTGCTCGGCGGGGTGACGCTTCGCGACCCGACGGATCTCCTCGCGCTCGCGATCCTCGGGCCGGTCCTGCTCCTCCTCCATCGCTCGACGCCGGATCGATCACGAACCCTTCGGCGACGAGCGGCGACCTCGACGGTGATCCCGCTGGTGGGCGCCGTGCTGGCCGTCGGCGCGACCACGGCGACGAGCTGTGCCCCGGACGACGCAGTGCTCGCGGTCGGCACCGACGGACGAGCGCTCTACGCCCTCGTCGAGACCGGGTACCAGGAGCAGGGTTGGGCCTCGAGCACCGACGGCCTCGACTGGGAGCGAGCCGACGAACCGGCCGACGCGGGCGTGTCCATCGACGCGCGCCGCGACCCGTTCGAGGATCCCGGTCAGACGGGTGCCCAGGACGCCTGCACCTCCGACGGGACGTGCTGGCGCCTGCGCGACCGACGCGTCATCGAGAGGACGGATCCCGACGGGACGACGTCCGACGAGTTCGAGCTCACCGAAGACGAGTTCCACCAGATCAGCACCGGGTGCAGCGGCGCCCAGCAGGGCGTCCTCGCGTCGATCGCCGCCCTCGATGCCGACGGTGGACCGATCGCAGTGGCGAGCCTCGGCGCGGACGGCGTGCTCGTCCGTGCCGACGACGGCACCTGGTCCAGCACAGGCGTCCTTCGGGCGCCCGAGCCGGACGTCAGCCCGATGCGATCGACCTCCTCCAAGATCCTCGTGGTGTTCGGTCCGGCGCTGGCGCTCCTGATCTGGGTCGTCGGCAGGCGTCGCTGGCCGTCGTGGCGTCAGGGCGTCTTCGCGGCGTTCGCCGGGTGGATCGGAACGGGAGTCGTCGCCACCGGGATGGCGATCCTGGTCGCATCACCGACCGACTTGGCCAACATCATCGGCCGGGTGTCGCTGGGTGGCATGGTCGTCACGACCATCGTCGCGATCCTCCTGGCCCGCGAGCGCTGGCCGGCCGGACCGGGCTCGACGCTGCCGCCGCCTCCACCTCCACCTCCTCGGTAGGTTCGAGCGCCATGGCCGCGTTCGTGCACGACCTCCGAGCCCGCTACCACGAGTGCGATCCGCAGGGGATCGTGTTCAACGCCAACCACATCGCCTACGTGGACGTGGCGCTGACCGAGCTGTGGCGGGAGGCCTTCGGGTCCTACGGCGGGATGACCGAGCTCGGTCTCGATCTGGTCGTGGTCGACGTCCACGCCCGGTTCCGGGCACCGGTCCCCTTCGACGCCGAGATCGCCCTGGCGCTCACGATCGCGTCGTTCGGCCGGACCTCGATGACGACGCACTGGACCGAGACGGTCGACGGCGAGGTCTGCGTCGAGGGTGAGATCGTCCACGTCTGGATCGAGGCCGGCACGTCGACGCCGACCGAGATCCCCGCCGACGCCCGCTCTGCGCTCGACCCCTACACGTCGTAGCGACCGGGCGCGGTCAGGCGCCGCCGGACGCCCCGAAGTCGGGGAGGGTGAGGTTCCCGTCGTCGTCGAGCGCGAACCCGGGGTTGTGGGCGATCTCCCACACGTGGCCGTCGGGATCGCGGAAGCAGCCCGCGTAGCCGCCGTAGAAGGTCTCGGCGGGGGGCCGGGTGATGGTGGCCCCCGCAGCCTCGGCCTCGCGGATCGCCTCGTCGACCTCGGCGATCGAGCGGAGGTTCAGCGCGAGCACCATCCCGTCGAAGGTGCCCCGGCCGTCGTCGGGGACGCCCGAGTCGGCCGCGAGCTTGTCGCGGCCCCACAGCACCACGGCCTGGCCGCCGGCCTGGAAGAACACCGTTTCCTCGACCTCCTGACCGACCCACCCGAGCTGCTCGTAGAAGCGGCGGGCCCGGGCGACGTCGTCGACGCCGAGGGTGATCAGGCTGATCCGCTGCTCCATCGAAGCCCCCTGGACCGCCGCCGGCGGCTCCGGTGCGGCGCCACCATCCACGGTACCCGCAGGTGGGGGGCTTGCCGCAAGGACCCGATCCGTGCTGACACTGCACCCCTCGGTTGCCGGAACGAGGGGTGCACGTGCAGGACGAGGTGCTGTGGTTCGAAGCGGTGGACGGGTCGATGACCGACCTCGTCGGCGGGAAGGGCGCGCAGCTCGGCGCGTCGGCGCGGATCCCCGACGTCGACGTGCCCGACGGGTTCTGCGTCACCACGGCGGCGTTCCGCCGGGTCGTCGGCGGGATGCCGGCATACGCGGAGGCCGTCGCCCGGCTGGAAGCGACCGGGCCCGACGACGTCGAGGCGACGCGCTCGGCTGCCGCGGCGGTGCGGGCCGTGGTCGCGGCGGCCGTTCTCCCGGACGACCTCGTCGCCGCCATCGCGGTCGGTCTCGATCGGTCGGGCGACGGGCACAGCGTCGCGGTGCGGTCGAGCGCGACGGCCGAGGACCTGCCGTCCGCCTCGTTCGCCGGCCAGCACGACTCCTTCCTGGGCGTCGTCGGCCTCGACGACGTCGTCGACCGGATCGTGCGCTGCTGGGCGTCGCTGTTCACCGACCGGGCGGTCGCATACCGGGCCCGCACGGGGCTCGCCCACGGCGACGTGGCCATGGCCGTCGTCGTGCAGCGCATGGTCGACCCCGTCGCCTCCGGCGTGCTCTTCACCGCGGATCCGGTGTCCGGCAATCGGAACGTCGCCACGGTCGAGGCGGTCGCCGGGCTGGCCGACGCTCTCGTCTCCGGACGGGTCGTGCCCGACACCTTCCGGGTGCGCGACGGGGAGATCGTCGAACGGTCACCGGCGACCGCCGACGGCACCGCGACCCTCACCGACGACCAGGTGTGTCGCGTCGTCGCGACCGGGCGACGGATCGAGGCCGCGCTCGGCGGCCCCCAGGACGTCGAGTGGTGCCTGGCCGACGACCGGATCGCCATCGTGCAGAGCCGTCCGATCACCACGCTGTTCCCGGTGCCGTCCACCAGCGACGACCCGGACGCCGCCGGCACCAAGGTCTACGTGTCGGTCGGACACCAGCAGATGATGACCGACCCCATGACCGCCCTCGGATTGTCGATGTGGCAGCGCATGGCGTTCCGCCCGATGCACGCCGCCGGCGGTCGGCCGTTCGTCGACGTCACGGCCGCGCTCGCCGTCCCCGCCGCCCGGGACGCGGTGATCGGCGCGCTCGGGCGGTCCGACCCGCTCATCGGCGACGCGCTGCGCACCGCCGTGGCCCGACTCGCGGCGGCTCCCCCGGCGCCGGCGGGACCGCCACCGGGCGGCGCGCCAACCGCACCCGGGCCCGCTCCGACGGAGCAGGCCGAGCCCGACGACGAGCTGGTGGCCGAGCTCGTGGCCCAGGGGCGATCGACGATCGAGGCGACCCGACGCGCCCTGGACGGCGTGGAGGGTCCTGCGGCTTTCGACGCCGTCGACTCGAAGCTCGCCGCGCTCGAGCACTCCCTACGCGACCCCCGGAGCATGCAGGTGATCAATGTGGGGCTGGACGCGTCGGAATGGCTCGACCACCACGTCGAGGCGTGGCTCGGCGAGCGCCACGCCGCCGACGTCCTGACCCGTTCGGCCCCGGGCAACGTCACCTCGGAGATGGGGCTCGCGCTCCTCGACGTGGCCGACGCGATCCGCCCGCACCCGGAGGTGGTGGCGGCGCTCGCCACGGCGGCCGACGAGGACCTGCCCGGTGGGTTGGCAGGCCTTTCCGGCGGCGACGAGGCAGCGGCCGCGATCGGGGCGTTCCTCGACGAGTACGGCATGCGGTGCAGCGGCGAGATCGACCTGACCCGGCCCCGATGGAGCGAACGGCCGTCGACGCTCGTGCCGCTCCTGCTCGACGCGGTGGGCCGCTTCGAGCCCGGTGAGGCCGCACGCCGCTTCGAGCGGGGCCGCCGGGAGGCGGCCGCGAAGGAGGCCGAACTGCTGACCGCGCTCCGGGCCCTCCCCGACGGTGAGGCGAAGGCCGAGGAGACCGGCCGGGCGATCGAGCGACTCCGGACCTGCATCGGCTACCGGGAGTTCCCCAAGTACGTGATCATCAGCTGCTTCGCGCTCTACAAGCGGGCGCTGCTCGCCGAGGCCGACCGCCTGATCGTCGCCGGGGCGCTCGACGATCGGGAGGACGCGTTCCACCTCACCTTCGACGAGCTCCGCGACGCGGTCACCACCGGCACCGTCGACCGGGAGCTGATCCGCTCGCGGAAGGAGCAGCTGGTGGCCGACGGGCTCCTGACCCCACCGCGGGTGCTCACGTCCGAGGGCGAGGCGTTGCACGGCTCCTACCGTCGCGACGACGTGCCCGCCGGGGCGTTGATCGGGCTCGGCGTCTCGGCCGGGACCGTCGAGGGGCGGGCCCGGATCGTGCGCGACATGGCGGACGCCGACCTCCGACCGGGCGACGTCCTGGTCACCACCCACACCGATCCGAGCTGGTCACCGCTGTTCGTGGCCGCGGCCGGGCTCGTCACCGAGGTCGGCGGGCTGATGACCCACGGCGCCGTGGTGGCCCGGGAGTACGGCCTGCCCGCGGTGGTCGGCGTCGAGCACGCGACCGAGCTGATCGCCGAGGGCCGGCGCATCCGCGTCCACGGCGGCGACGGCTTCGTCGAGCTCCTCGACTGACGGACCACCTTTCGACTGCACTCCGCTGGCGCTCCGTTCCGCTCAAGGAACAGAAGCCCTGCTCCTTGAGTGAGCGGAGCGAGTCGAAAGGTGGGGAGGCGTCGAGCGGAGCGAGTTCCCTTGTTCCTTGAGCGAGCGGAGCGAGTCGAAAGGTGGGGAGGCGTCGAGCGGAGCGAGTCCTTTCTTCCTTGAGCGAGCGGAGCAAGTTCCTCTTGCTCCTTGAGCGAGCGGAGCGAGTCGAAAGGTGCTCGGGCCGCGAACCTTACGGCCTACGTTTCTGACATGGCGTCTGCCGCTTCGACCACCCCCGACGCCGAGGACCAGCGCTCCGGGTGGCGGCCCGCCGTGCGCGACGAGCTCGGCTACCTGGCCGAGATCGCCGGCCTCGCCGGGTTCGCGATCGCGCAGCCGATCCTGTCGCCGTTCGGTGAGTCGCCCGAGACGTTCCTCGCGGTCGGAGCGACCTCCGGCCAGATCGTGCGGTTCGCGCTCGCGGTCGCGTTCGTCCCGCCGCTCGTGATCTGGGTCGTCGCGATGGTCACCCGCGTCGGCGGCGAACGGGTGCGGCTGGCGGCCCAGGCCGTCGTCGTCGGCTTCCTGGCCGGCGCCGCGGCGAGCCTCCTGGCCCGGAGCCTCGATGCCGGGAGCGCGGTGCGAACGGTCGCCGCGCTCGTGGTCGGTGTGGGCATCGGTGTGCTCCGCGACCGGGGCGCGACGGCCGTCCGCCTGTTCCTCCGCTACACCGCCCCGGTGCCGGCGATCCTGGCCGCGCTCTTCCTGTTCGCGTCGCCGGTGGCGCCCCTCGTCCGACCCCCGAGCGCCGAGGTCCGGGAAGCCTCGGCATCGTCGGCGTCGGACCTGCCCCCCGTGGTCTTCGTGGTCCTCGACGAGCTGCCGACGGCCAGCATCCTCGACGGTTCGGGCGCGGTCGAGGGCGACCTGTTCCCGAACCTCGCCCGGGTGGCCGATACCTCCACCTGGTACCGCAACCACACCACCGGTGCGGCGGCCACGCTCCAGTCGCTCCCCGTGATGCTCACCGGCCGCTACCCCGACGACGCGGCGGCCAAGGAGTTCCCGATCTACGCGAACTACCCCGACAACCTGTTCACCGCCCTGGGCAGCACCTACGACCTCCGCGTTTCGGAGAACTCGACGAAGCTGTGCCCGACCGAGTTGTGCCCGACGCAGGCCGACGAGGAGCTTGACGAGGACGTCGCCGACCTGACCGTCGCGCCGACCGAGACGCCCACCGACCCCGTCGGCTCGTTGCTCGACGAGGCCCGAGCGCTGTGGCGCGACGAGGCGTGGCCGCTCTCGGACGGGTTCGAGGCGGGCTACACGCTCGGGGTCGGCGGCGCCGAGGCCAAGGCCGAGGTGATCTCGCAGGCCCAGCAGGCGGTGAACCGCATCCGCCCCGCCGGCACCGACGACCGGCCGGTCCTCGACTACTTCCACTTCGCCCTCCCCCACCAGCCGTGGTTCATGCTCCCCGACGGGCGCACCCACGACGCGCCCGAGATCCCGTTCGGGAACGAGTTCGTGCGGTTCTGGCCCGACGGCCAGGTCGGCACCGACCTCGGGCAGGCCGGCGAGTCGCGGATGCAGCTCCAGCTCCAGTGGGCCGACCGGGCGCTCGGCACCGCGATCGACCGGCTCCAGGACCTCGGCCGGTGGGACGACGCGCTCGTGGTCGTCACCGCCGACCACGGCATCTCCTTCGAGCCGGGCACGTCGGCCCGCGTGGCCGACGAGTCGAACCAGCGGTCCCTGGCGTGGGCCCCGCTGTTCATCAAGCTCCCCGGTCAGACCGAGGCGAAGGTCGTCGACGACCCGGTGATGTCGATCGACGTCGTGCCGACGATCCTCGACGTGCTGGGCATCGACGCCACCTGGGACGTCGAGGGCGTCTCGCTGCTCGACGGGCCGCCGCCCGCCGACCGGGACCGTCCGTTCGTGCTCGCCGTCGACACCGACTTCGACACGATGCTGCGGGACCGGATCGGCGTGCTCGACGCCGACGGCTTCACGCCGCTGCTCACCGCGGGCCGCGACGTCGAGCCGGGCGACGAGCTGGGCGTGTGGCGCTACGGCCGTCGGGGCGACCTGATCGGCGAATCGGTCGACGACCTCGGCGTCTGCGACGGCACGGGGCCGGCGATCGACGTGCCGGTGTCGGAGGGCTGGACCGACCTCACCGCCGGCCGGCTGGCCGCCGACGACCCGCTGCCGCTCTGGCACGAGGGCACCGTCGCGGGCAGCGAGTCGATCGACGTGGTCGGGGTGGTCGACGGCCGGGTCGTCGGGTGGTCGCCGACGCTACCGACGGCCTACGCCGACAGCCGCGTGGGCATGTTGTTCGCCGAGCCGCTGGTGCTCGACGCCGCCTCCGACCCCACCTACTACGAGGTCGTCGGCGGCGCCGACTGCACGCTGCGCCCCCTCGCCGGCCAGTAGCCGACCGGCCGGACCGGTCAGTCGGCCGGGCTCGGGTAGTCGGGGACCTCCTCGCCGGCGGGCGGCTCCTCGTAGAGGAGGACCGAGCCGTCGTCCTCGAAGAGGTGGTTCTCCGAGCCCTTCCAGTCGTCGGGCAGGTAGCGCTTGCCGCCCTCCACGTAGCGGACCATGCCCTTGCCCTCGCGGCCGAGCTCGTCGGGGCCGGTCGCCTCGGCGTCCCACCAGATCTCTGTCTTGTCGTCGGGGCCGTTGTAGTCGCGGGTGATGTCGAGCTCGGACCAGAACGGCACGTCGCCGTACCGGCTGTAGTTCGAGGTGATCTTCAGCTCCTTCGGCTCGAGGCTGAACAGACCGGCCTGGAAGTTCTCCGGGGTCAGGTCGGGACCGGCGGCCTGCAGGCCGTTGAAGAAGAGGAACGCCCCCTGCCACAGCACGCCCGCCGAGTCGATGGCCGGCGGATCCTCACCCGTGAACCAGGTGTACATCGTGTTGGCGACGGACTTCTCCGGGACGGTCCGGGCCGGAACCGTGGAGATCCCGAACGCGTGGGACCACTGCTCCTGGTCGAAGGTCCGACCGAACGCCGTGATGTCGAGGAGGACGCCACCGGAGATGACCCACTCGGGGAAGTACCCCTGCTTGGTCGCCTCGTCCATGATCAGCGACGGTCCGTAGGGGTCGCCCTGGAGCAGGACGGACGTGACGCCGGCGGCCTTCAGCTTGGTGATCGCGCTCGCCACCTGTTCGGGCAGCGTCGCGAGGTCGGTGAGGTTGTAGGTCGCCTTCGCGTCGTCAGCGATCTCGATCCCTCGCGCGTCGAGGAGCTCGTAGAGCGTGTCGGCGTCGTCGTCGGCCTCCTGGCTCTGGCGGATGTAGAGGTGCCCGAACACGCGGTCCTCGTCCTTCACCGCGTCGCCGCCGTACTCGGCCTTGCCGTCCTTCAGGCGGGCCTCGACGTAGTTGGCCACGTGGAGGTTGGTCTGCCGGGTCGCCTGGACGTCGCTGTACAGGTACGGGGCCCGCTCCTCGAGGAACCGCTGTCCGCCGGTGAGGCCACAGGAGATGCAGACGACCCCGGCGTCGGCCATGGCGCTCGACCAGGCGTTGTTCAGGACCGGCCCACCGATGGCCGCGAAGGGCTTGTACTCCTCGATGGCCCGGGCGGCGTCGGCGGAGGCGGCGACCTCGTCGCTCGACTGACCGCTGGCCTCGATGAAGTGGTAGTCGACCTTGCGTCCGTAGGTCTGGAAGTAGGTGTCGAAGAGCTCGACGAAGCCTTCGACGGTCGCCCGGGACTGCGCCGAGGTGTCGTCGTTCTGGATGGGCGCGGTGACGAAGTCGAGGACCGCGTCGTCGTCCTGCGCGCTGTAGATGACGACGCTGATCGAGTCCTCGGTGACGCCCTGGTGCGTGGCGCCCCCGTTGTCGTCGACGTCGGCGAAGCACTCGGGGGCGAAGCTGATCGGGATCGCGACGGTGCCCCGGTCGGTGTCGCAGGTGTCGGGGAAGGTCACGTCGAGGCCCTCGTCCTGGGCCTGCGACCAGCTGATCGCCCCGTCGGGTCGCTGGTCGTCGGCGACGGTGGTGCCCGTGCTGGTGTCGGAGTCCTTGTCGTCGTCACCGCCCCCGGCGATCACGACGGCGGCGATGATGGCCAGCACGGCGACGATCGCGACGATCGGTCCGTACCGCCGGAGCGCACTGCTCCCGCCCGAGTCCGAGGTCGATCGTGGTTGGTCACTGCTCGGTTGCATGTGGGTCCTCCCCTTCGCTTCAGAGGTTGGTGACGGAACTGCGGTTGATGGCGGTCTGGTCCGGACCGAGGTACGCCTCGACGACGGCGGGGTCGGCCAGGACCTCCTCGGGATCGCCCGTGGCGATGACCCATCCCTGGTCCATCGCGACGAGGCGGTCCGAGACGGTGCGGAGCAGCGGCATGTCGTGCTCGATGATCACGAGGGCGGCGCCGGTGTCGACCCTGATGCGCTCCAGGAGGGGCGCGAGCGCCTCGACCTCGCGCTGGGCGATGCCGCTCGACGGCTCGTCGAGGAGGATCACCGACGGTCGGTGGCCGAGCAGGCAGGCGATGTCGACGACCCGCCGCGTCCCGGTGGACAGCTCGGCGATGAACTTGTCCCGGTAGGTGCCCAGCCCGAGCAGCTCGACCAGTTCGTCGACGCGCTCGCGCACCTTGACCTCCGCGTCGTACGCGTTGGGCAGGTGGAGGGCGGCGCTCAGCGGGTCCTTGGCGGAGACCCACCGGTCGAGGGAGACGGCGATCGTCTCGTCGACGGTCATCGACGGGTACAGGCGGGCGTCCTGGAACGACCGGCCGAGCCCGCGTCGGGCCCGACCGTCGGGGCCGAGCCGGGTGACGTCGTGTCCGCCGAGCTCGATGGTGCCGCTGTGGAGCGGTGCGAACCCCGAGAGCAGGTCGAACAGGGTGGTCTTGCCGGCACCGTTGGGGCCGACGATGCCGAGGATCTCGTTCTCGTGCAGCTGGATCGACACCCGGTCGACCGCCATGATCCCGCCGAAGATGGCCGTGACCTCGTGGGTCTCGAGCACCACCGGTCGATCGGTGTGGTCCCGATCCGTGCGGTCACCGTCGGTGCGGTCGCGGTCGGACGACCCGTTCGCGCCCGGGCCGGAGGTGACGCCGGACGACTCGCCGACGCCGGCCTCGGCCAGGAACACCGAGCGCAGGACGTCGGGTCGGTCGAGCAGCTCGGCGGTCGACCCCGAGAACCGCACCTCACCCTTCTCCAGGAAGAACGCCTTCTCGGCCACGTCGAGCGCCACGTTCACCGACTGCTCGACGAGGACCACCGTGGTCCCCTGCTCCTTGAACGCGGTGAGCACCGGGAGCAGCTGGGCCACGACCGCTGGGGCCAGACCGAGGCTGAGCTCGTCGATCAGGAGCAGCTTCGGCCGGGCGAGCAGCGACATCGCCAGGGCCAGCATCTGCTGCTGGCCGCCGCTCAGGTCGCCGGCCGGGTCGTGGGCCCGCTCCTCCAGGATCGGGAACAGGTCGTGGACCTGGCGCAGCCGTGCGTCGAGGTCGCCGGCGCGGTGCAACCACGAGGCCAGCTCCAGGTTGTCGGCGACGCTGAGCGACGGGAAGACGCCCTTGCCCCCGGGCACCTGCGAGATGCCGAACCCGGCGATCTCGTTCGGGGGCGCGTGGGTGATGTCGCGCCCGTCGAAGATCACCGCGCCGGCCTCGGCCTCGGTCACCCCGCAGATGGCGTTGAGGAGCGTCGACTTCCCGGCGCCGTTGGTGCCGAGCAGGGCCACGATCTCCCCCTCGTCGACCTCCATGTTCACGCCGAACAGGACCTGCACGTTGCCGTAGCTGACCTCGAGGTCCCGCACCAGCAGCAGCTTCGAGCGGCCGGCGGCCCGTTCGGCGGCCGCCTCGGACCGGGCGGCGGCCGACCGCCAGACCTGCTCGATGTCGCGGTCGATCGTCTCGCGGCTGCGGCCCACGACCAGACCGCCGATCGCGAACAGCGGGGCCATCATCAGCACGCCGTAGCGGATGCCCCAGCGGTCGCCGATCGCACCGATGATCGGCAGCACGATGAGGCCGGGGATCACCCACAGGGACGCCACCGAGAACCCGATCGACCGGGCCCGGGGCGGGATGGCCAACGACAGCGAGGCGAGCAGGCCCGGCCCGAGGATGGCGAGGCTGCCGGTGATCACCATGTTCGCGGCGATCGCCAGGGGGATGTTCGGCGCGAACGCGAACGCCACGAGGACGGCCGCCACCACCCACGCCACCCGGGACAGCAGGCGCAGGATCTCGCCGGGCCCCTTCACCAGGAGGCGGGTGGCCAGCCGGGCGCCGATCACCAGGCCGACGAGCTGCACCGGCTCGGTCGCAGCGGCCACGTAGCCCCGCTGGGCCTCGTCGAGACCGAACACGTCGTCGTAGAGGAGCGAGGCGAGCGACACGAACCCGATGAGCGACGCGGCCAGGAACGGCAGCGAGTACCAGATGCGGCGCAGCGTCTCGATCTTCCAGACCAGCCGCCAGCCCTCGGCGAAGCTCGGCGGGACCTCCTCGGTGGCGATCGCCTCCTCCGAGGCGCCCATCGCCCGGCGCTCGTGCGCGCCCCGCACCGGCGACTTCAGGCCCCAGGCCAGCACGACGAAGAACATCGTCGGCACGGTGAACACGAAGAAGGGCACCCGCCACCCGAACGCCTGCGCCAACGTGCCAGCGACGAGTGGGCCGATGAAGGCCCCGACGGCGTTCGCGGCCCGGTGCAGCGAGTACACCTTCGGCCGGTTCTCGGGCGGGTAGTAGTCGGCGATCAGCGAGTTGTGCGTCGGGTCGACGACGGCCTTGCCGATGCCCGATCCGGTCCGGGCGATCCCGAGCATGAGCACACTCGTCGCCAGGCCGGTGAGGAGGCTGAAGAACGCCCACGCCGCGGCGCCGATCCAGGCGATCCGCACCCGGTCGTACTTGTCGGCCAGCATCGCGATCGGCACCTGGAGCGACAGCGCGGCGAGGCTGACGATGGCGATCAGGGTGAGGATGCCGGAGTTGCCGAGGCCGAAGTGGTCGCGGATCTCCGGGAGCAGGATGCCGAACGCGGTGCGGTCGAGCTCGTCGACGGCGTTGAGCCCGAAGAGCACGACGATCGCGAAGACCGAGCCGGTGCCGACGATCCCCTGGAGCCAACGCCCCGGATGGCGCACCGCGGCGAAGAACCGCCCGATCACGCGTCGACCGCCGGCGCCGACGGGAGGGGGACGCTCTCGACCTCGGCCCGGGTGTCGCCCATGAGGCTCGGCACGACGATGCCGCGCCGGCGTGCGACCGAGCGGAGGAACTGGTCTCGCAACGTGAACAGCAGCCCGCCGAGCCCCCGCGGCAGCACGAGCAGCACGAGCAGGACGCCGGCGCCGCTGGCCAACGCCTGCCACTGCCCGGGGAGGAACCACTTCGCGCCCTGGAAGTAGAGCGCGCCGAGGGCGGCACCGGGCAGGCTCGTGATCCCGCCGACGACGACCATCGCGAACACCACCAGGTTCTCGAACGGCTGGTAGGGGTTGGTCCCGAGCTGCTGCTGGTGGTGGACGAACAGCGACCCGGCGGCCGCGGCCACGAACCCGCTGATGGCGAAGGCGGTGAGCTTCGCCCGCACGATCGAGATGCCATAGGCCTGCGCCGACCGTTCGTTCTCGCGGAGGGCCACGAGCACGCGCCCGGTGCGGCTGCGTCGGATGCCGGCGAGCGCGGCCGCGGTCAGCACGAACGCGGCCAGGCACACGTAGTAGAGGCTCGTGGGCGACGACAGGTCGACGACGCCGAAGAGCGGGTTGCGGGGAATGCGCTCGTAGTCGTTCGGGACCCAGTCGAAGTAGTCCCGCGACAACAGGTACGAGGTGGTGGCGAGGGCGAACGCGAAGCTGGAGACGGCGAGGTACAGCCCTCGGAGGCGCAGCGCGGGCAGCCCCACGAGCACGGCGGCCACCGCACCGACCGCGCCGCCGCCGAGGATGGCCAGCGTCAGGTCGACGTTCCACATCAGCGTGAGCTTCCCGCCGACCGCGGCACCGATCGCGAAGAACGCGATCTGACCGAGCGACACCTGCCCCGACCACCCCGTGAGGACCACGATCGACAGCCCGAGCATGCCGTAGACGAGCACCGCGCTCGCCTTGAGCGACTGGTCCACCCGCAACAGGTGGGGCAGCACGAGCAGCGCCACGCCGATGGCCGCGAAGGCGGCGATCCGCCCGTAGCGAACCTCGGGCAGCCCGGCCAGCTCCCCGGGGACGGGCCGCACGTCCTCCACCGACTGCCAGCTCGACTGGTCCTCCACGCTCGTCCGGCCCTTCTCGGGCCGCCGGGCGACGAGCACGAGGAGCACGACCACGGCGAGCACGGCGTCGACCGGGGGGCACTCGATCCCGAGGATCGGGAGGGTGGCGCTCTGGTTCCAGTCCACCCCCAGCTCGAGGATGCCGAGGGCCACCGCGGCAAGCCCGATCACCGGCAGCCGGGTGAGCCGCCCGATCAGCAGCGCGGTGAGCGATCGCAGGAGGAGGCCGAGCGAGAGCACCGGGCCCACGGGCAGACCGAGCATCCCGGCCCGGAGGAACGTGGCCGTGAACGCCAGGGCGCCGGCCACGCCCCACACGAGCATCTGCACCCGCTTCACCGGCACCCCGAGGAGCGCGGCCCGATCGGCCCGGTCGGCCGAGCCGCGGATGGCCACACCGAGCCGACTGCTCTGGAGGAAGAACGCCAGTGCCACCATGGCCAGCGGCGCGCCGACGAGCGCGAGCAGCGCGTTGGCCGAGAACACCACCTGCCCGATCGTGAACTCGAAACGGAACGGGTCCTCCAGGCGGGGCGCGAGGAGGCGGGCGTCGAACCACCGGGGCAACAGGAGCGCGAGCGCGGTGAGCACCTGCGCGAGGCCGATCGTGGCGACGGTCAGCACCAGGCGGGGCGCTCGGAAGAAGCGGCGGATCACGGCCGCCTCCGCCAGCGCGCCCAGCGCGAACGACGTCGCGAACCCGGCCGTCACCGCGACCGGGTACGGCCAGTTCCACTCCGACAGCAGCAGGTAGGTGAGGACCACCGGCGCGGCGCCGAGATCGCCCTGGGCGAAGTTCACGATGCGGTTCGACCGGTAGATCAGCGCCATGCCGAGGGCGAGCAGGGCCGTGGCCCCACCGACGATCGCCCCGCGCACCCAGACACCGAGGGGCATGGGGAACAGCACCGGTTGCACCGCGAGGATCAGCAGCGGCGCGGCGTAGACCGCCAGGGCCGAACGGATCCTCGGGACCAGCACGTCGGTCACCGGCCGGCGGATCCCTCTCGCGCGGAGCCCATCCGTTCGCCCCCTGGTGGTTGTGACATCCGTCATCCTCCCCTGCGCGGCCGCACCGTAGCCCGCCCTCGGCGACCGAGCATCGGATCGCGGGCCCCGAGGGGCCGTGGGTAGCGTGCTGCCGTGCCGCCCCACCCCCCAGCTCGCGCCGCGCGCCCGTGACCGCCGGTCAGATCGCGGTGGTCGTGGCGGCGTCGTTCGCGGGAGCGCTGGTCAAGGCCGTGACCGGGCTCGGCTACCCGGTGATCGCCGTGCCGTTGATCGCGCTGGTGCTCGGCGTGGAGGACGCGGTCGTCCTCGTCGCCCTGCCGAACCTCGCGGCCAACGTCTACCTGAACGTCGAGAGCCGCGACGCCCGCCACGAGACCCGCGACCTCGACCTGCTCGTCGGGTTCGGCATCGTCGGAGCGATCGTGGGGACGATCGCGCTCACGGCGCTCCCCGACGAACCGCTGCTGCTCGCGCTGGCCGCGATGGTCGGCATCTTCGTCGTGGTGTTCCTCGCCCACCCCGAGCTCTCCATCGATCCTCGGACCGCCCGGCGCGGGGCACCGGTGGTCGGCGCGCTCCAGGGCGTCGCGCAGGGGGCCGTCGGGGTCTCGGGTCCGATCGTCGCCACCTGGGTCCACGGCTACCGGCTGTCACCCCGGGCCTACGTCAACCAGGTGACCTTCATCTTCGGCATCACCGGGTTCGCCCAGGTGGTGGTGCTGTTGGTCCAGGGCCAGTTCACCGCGCACCGGATGCTCGGCGCGGCGGTGGCCGGCGTCGCGGTCGCGATCGCCACCCCGCTGGGCCTGGCGCTGCGCCGCCGCCTGGAGAGCGACCTGTTCCAACGGGTGGTGCTCGCGGTGCTGCTGGTGTCGGCGGGAGCCCTCGTGGTGCAGGCCCTGGCCTGACACCCGAAGGGTGCACTCCGGCCGACGAGGCGCGACACTGCGGCATGGTCCCCGAGCACTCAAACCTCCGACGCCCGCGCGCCCTCGTGGCCGTGACGGCCGTGGTCCTCGCACTCGTCACGAGCGCCTGCATCCCGAAGCCCGGCACCCAACCGATCTCCTCGCCGCCCGAACCGAGCGGCTGCATCACCTCGGTCGGCCCGGCCACCAAGCTCGTGTTCGCCGGCTGCGGGGGCGACATCACCTACAACGTCTCGGTCCCGACCCAGTGCACCACCCACGCCTGCGGCCTGATCCTCGACGTCCACGGCTGGACCATGTCCGGCGACATCCAGGAGCGGAACACCCAGATCGCCGCGATCGGTCGTGAGGAGGGGTTCATCGTCGTCCAACCCACCGCGCCGGGCAGTCCCCCGAGCTGGAGCAGCACGCACTACCCGCTGGTGGCCGACTTCGTCGAGCAGGCCATCGACGTGTGGCGCGTCGACAGCCGCCGGGTCCACGTCACCGGCTTCTCGCAGGGCGGGGCCATGACGAACTGGATGCGCTGCAACCGCACCGACCTGTTCGCGAGCGCCGCGCCCACGGCGATGAGCGGCAGCGCCTGCGCCAACGGCAACAACATGCCGACCATGTACATCCAGGGCGTGGACGACATCTTCATCAGCCAGGCGGCGATCGACGCCACCATCGCGAGCTACGTGAACGTCTACGGCCTCGACCGGAGCATCGTGCTGTTCGACGAGGACGGCGTCACCGAGACCGGGTACGGCAGCAGCACCGATCCGACGACGCCGGCGTTCGTCACCGTGATCCACCACCACACCTCGAACGGCGTGGTCGGCCACTGCGTCCTGGGCGCGCCCGATCCCGCCGACCCGTACGGCTGCGACCAGTACACCGCGCACCCGCACGGCCGTCTGATCGTCGACTTCTTCCTGAGCAACCCGAAGGCGGCCTGACCGGTCAGCCCGGTCGGGTCACGCGGTCCCCCAGCCGACGGCGACCTCGCGCGCCCGCAGCGTCAGGTCGCACACCGTGAGCACGTGGTCCTGCGTCATCAGACGCTCGCCCCCGTCGGCCAGGTCGGCCAGCAGATCGTCGGCCCACGAGGCCTCGTCGCCGGACACGTCCACCCGGCGGACGCCCTCGTGGTCGGTGACGATGAGGTGCTCGGCGCCGTCGGCCCCGGCCACGTCGACGTTGGCCCGCACCTCCAGCGTGCCGTCGGTGCCGACCACCATCAGGCGCACGTCGCCCCAGGTGGCCAGACCCCGGGGTGACAGCAGGTCGACCCGGTGCTCGCCCACCACGCCCGGCGCGAGCAGGGTCATGGACCCGACGTCCTGCATCCCCGGGTGATCGGGGCAGGCCACGTTGCCGACCCGGGCTGCCGCGACCTCGACCCCACCGCCCGGCTCGGCGGACCCGCACAGCGCGAGGAACTGGTCGGCCTGGTGCGACGCGAGGTCGACGAGGATCCCGCCGCTGCGGGCCGGGTCGAAGAACCAGTCCGGTCGGGACTCGGCCGCCAACGTGTGCGGGCCGGTGCCCGTGACGTGGACGATGCGACCGACCGCACCAGCCCGGGCCATCTCGATGGCCCGTCGGGTGGCCCGGTTCTCGAACCGCTCGGTGAACAGCACGGTCCACGGTCGTCCCGGACGGTCGGCCACGAGCTCCCGGATGCGGTGGAGCGCGTCGCGGGTGGTGACGCCGGGCTTGGCGCTGAGCACCGGCTTGCCGGCCTCGAGCGCGGCGATCGCCGCCGCACCCCGCTCGTCGGGGACGCCGACGGTGACCACCAGGTCGATGTCGGGGTCGGCGAGCACGTCGTCGAAGGTCCGAGCCTCCGAGCCCGCCTGCCACGACGCGTACCCCGCGATCAGGTCACCCGACTCGACGTGCGCCACCGGCCGCGCCCCGCCCCCGACCAGCCCGCCCACGATCGAGAACAGGTGCAGGTGATCGGCCCCCACCACCGCGAACCCGATGCCGTCGCCGCTCTCCCCGTGCACCACGAGATCATCGCAGCCGGACCACCTTTCGACTCGCTCCGCTCGCTCAAGGAACGAATGACCTGATCCTTGAGCGGAGCGAGCGCAGCGAGCGCAGTCGAAAGGCACCCGATCCTCGAGCGCAGTCGAAAGGCACCCGATCCTTGAGCGGAGCGAGCGGAGCGAGCGCAGTCGAAAGGCGCCCGAATCTCGTGCGGGGCGGACGGGCGGAGGTCGGTAGCGTCGCACGCCCATGTCCACGACCGATCCACCGACCGGGGCCGCGTTCCACGTGCACGACCTCGAGGACGTCCTCGTCCACCGGGCGCTGGCGTCGTTCGCCGCGGGCGAGCTCCCGTGGGCCCGCGAGGTCCAGATCGACCGGGTCGCCGACGGCGCGTCGCTGTGCCCGCCCGGTTCCGCCGCCGCCCGCACCGCGACGGAGTCGACCGTCACGACCACCCTCCACGAGGGGGAGGGGTGGCTGCTCGTCGTCCGACGTTACGAGTCGGGCAGCGCCCGGCTCCTCGCGTTGGCCGTCGACGAGGAGGTCGGCGGACGGCTCGTCGCCGAGGCCACCGAGGGCGCGGTCGCCACGACCGACCCGGACGACGCCACCGTCGAACTCGGGTTCTGGTACCAGGACGACGGGGCGAACCGCCGCACCTCGCCGGTCGACACGCCGCGGTGGGCCGACATCCGCGGCAACTACGGCTCGGAGGTCCGCACCGCGCTCGACCGGCTGATGACCGTCACGCCCGAGTCGCTGTCCGGTCGGATCGTCCTGCTCCACGGCCCGCCCGGGACCGGCAAGACCACGGCGCTGCGCTCGCTCGCCCACGCGTGGCGGGGCTGGTGCCAGGTCGACTACGTCATCGATCCCGATCGGCTGCTCGGCATGGCGTCGTACCTGATGGCGGCAGCACTCCGGCGCACGCCCTACGACGACCGGGACTGGCGCCTCCTGCTGCTGGAGGACTGCGACGAGCTGATCCGCACCGACGCCAAGGCCGGCACCGGTCAGGCGCTGGCCCGCCTCCTGAACCTGACCGACGGTCTGCTCGGCCAGGGGCTCCACCTCCTGTTCGCCATCACCACCAACGAGCCGCTGGCCTCGTTGCACCCGGCCATCTCCCGCCCGGGTCGCTGCCTCGCCGAGATCGAGGTCGGCCCCCTCACCACGTCGGAGGCCCGGGAGTGGTGGGGTGACGCCCCGGGGACGCCCGTGCGGGGCGCCACCCTCGCCGAACTGGTCGCCCGCCGCGAGGCCACCGACGTCGTCGCGGCCCACCCCGCCCCGGTGGCGGTCGGCCAGTACCTCTGATCCCGGCCCGGCGGACGTGCCAGGATGCCCGGCCATGGGGGAACCGATCGACCTTCGCCGGCCCGTCGTCCGACGGGTCCTCATCTGCGCCGCGGCCATCGCCGCGGTCGTCGCCACCACCGCGACGCCGGTGGGCTCGGCCCCCGACGACCCGACCGCCACCGCGTGCGGCACCGGCTCGCCACCCGAGGAGGTGGCCGAGCCCGAGGGCTGGGTGCTGCCCAACGGCGACCCGGCCAACACCCGGGAGGCCGGGGTCTCGGCCATCGACACCTCGACCATCGGTGACATCGAGGAGGTGTGGCGCTACGACGTCCCCGGCTCGGCGGCCTTCGGCAACCTGACCACGAACCCGGTGGTCTCCGACGGGACCGTCTACGTCGGGGCGCTGGACGGCAGCACCCACGCCCTCTCGCTGGAGGACGGCACCCGCACCTGGGCCAACGAGCGGCACATCTCGATCTTCGGCCCGGCCGGCGTGTCCATCGGTTGGGGCAAGGTCTACGGGATCTCGACGGCGACGACCGTCGTCGCCCAGGACGCCGACACCGGTGCGACCGTGTGGACCCGCGACCTCGGCGTCGGCCCCGGCAACCAGATCGACATGGCGCCGAGCCTGGTCGGCGGGTGCGTCCTCATCTCGACCCAGGCCCTCGCCCCCGGGTCCCGCGGCACCCTGTACGCCCTCGACCACCGCGACGGTCGGATCGTCTGGCAGTTCGAGACCGTGCCCGACGACTTCTGGGGCAACCCGAGCGTCAACCACGGCGGCGGCGCCTGGTACAGCCCGGCGGTCGACCCGGCCACCGGTCGGAGCTGGTGGGGCACGTCGAACCCGTGGCCGTCGCCCGGCGCGCCCGGCTTCCCGGCCGGTTCGAGCCGACCCGGTGACAACCTCTACACCGACAGCGCGCTCGCCCTCGGCGCCGACGGCAGCCTCGACTGGTACCACCAGGTGTTCCAGCACGACATCTGGGACCGCGACATGGTGCTCACCCAGCTCGTCGACCTGCCGGGCGGCGGACGGGTCGTCGTCCACACGGGCAAGGGCGGCCGGGTGCTGGCCTACGACCCCGACACCGGGGCGGTCCGGTGGGACGTGCCGGTCGGCATGCACCAGAACGACGACCTCACCACCTTCACCGAGCCGACGACGGTGATGCCCGGCGTTCTGGGTGGCGTCGAGACCCCGCCGGCGGCGGCCGACGGCAAGATCTACCTGTCGGTGATGAACGCCCCGACCACCTACGACTCCCCCGAGCAGCGCTTCGCCCTGAACCCGCAGCTCGGCACCAACCCGAGCCACCTGATCGCGCTCGACGCGTCGACCGGTGCGACCGACTGGCAGGTCGACCTGCCCGGCGACTCCCTCGGCGGGGTCACGGTCGTGAACGACCTCCTGCTCACCTCCACGTTCGGCGGCCTGCTCCTCGCCTACGACCGCACGACCGGCGCCGAGGTCTGGCGCCACCAGGCCGGCGGCGTCGTGAACGGCTCGCCCGCGGTGGTCGGCAACACGATCGTGTGGCCGGTGTCGGGAACGTCGCCCTCGCAGCTCGTGGCCTTCCGCCTCGACGCACCGCTCCCGACCGGCCCCACGACCACGACCACGACCACGACCACGACGTCGGAGCCGACCACGACGACCACGACCGGGTCGGGATCGTCCGACGTCGACCCGGCCACCGCGGCGACGCCCACCCGGACGGGCGCGTCCTACACCGGCTGACCCCGACCGCCCGCGCCGGTCAGACGGCGACCAGCACCAGCGGGACCACGAAGAGCACCATGGCGAAGCCGGCCAACCGACGGTTCGACACCAGCACCCAGCGGGTGATCGAGAGCAGGGTCCGCCGCAGCGGTTGGTACGCGGTCAGCAGGACGACGAGGGTGAACACCGTGACCACCGACGTCACCGCGACCACGACGCGGACCGCGTCCTGGTTGCCGATGAGGATCGCCGCGACCAACGTGTCGGCCAGCGTCGTGATGTTGGCGCCGGCGATGTAGGGGAGCGTGTTCGAGCGGCGGACGTGGCCCTTGGCCACCAGCGGCACGAGCAGCGTCAGCGAGACCGACACCGACAGGGTGAGCATGGTGACCGCGCACCCGGCCAGGAACATCGGCCACATGCGGGAGGTCCACTCGACCTCCCGGCGCTCCAGGTCCTCGGCCCCGATCTGGGGCAGCACGCGGTCGAAGCAGTTGAAGCCGACCACGAGCACGGCGAGCCCGATGGGGAACAGCGACCAGCTGGGCAGGATCTCGAGGAGCAGGTCGACCGACCAGCCGAACGCGGCGTCGGTCGCCGACGTGAGGCCGGGCGACGTCCCGATGTCGAAGCCGTCGAAGGTGCCTCGCTGCAGCAGCAGGAAACCGACCATGGCCGCCGGCAGGTAGATGGTCGCGGTCATCAGGAGCGAGAGGATCCCGATGGAGATCGGGGCCCGGCGCTCGCCCTGCTCCTTGTTCCGCAGCGCGTAGACGACCCCGACGACCACGACCACGAAGGACGCGCCCAGGCGGGAGCCCGTGAGCATCGTGAACGCCTCGTTGACCGTGATGGCCCCGCCGTCGAGCAGGGTCAGGGCCGAGGCCGCCACCGGTGAGCCCGACAGCACCAGGCAGGACCCGAGCCAGCCGAGGCCGAGCGTGCTCCACGGGTTGTCGGTGAAGATCGAGCCCTCGAGCGCCGGGATCAGGCCGGCAGCGCCGGCCTTCATCAGGCCCAGCGCGGTGACGAAGAAGAACACGCCGGCCACGCCGAACAGCAGCCGCTGCCACCACGGGTGCGGCGTCGGGTGGTCGAGGTCGGCGCGGACCGCGATGCGCTCGGCCGGGAGGTCCCGACCCGGGACGATGGTGACCCTCGGGTCCTCTGACGCCGTCACGGCGCCCGATGCTACCTATTCCCATCGAATCTGTCGACTATGGGGAGTTGACCGCTTCCGCGCCGCGTCCCCCGTCCCTCGGTCCCCCGATCAGCGCGCGGGGAGCGCGGCCACGATCAGCTCGGCGATGCGCTCGTAGCCCACCGATCTGGGGTGGATGTCCTTGCGCTCGCAGAACCAGGTGAGCCTGCACACCTCGGCCACCGCGACCGGGATCTCGCCGTAGGGGTCGAGGGTCGTGGTCCGGTCGAGCGGCACGTAGCCGTCGGTCCCGTCGGTGACGTCGACGAAGATCCCACCGATGGCCTCGTAGTTGCGCCGGAGCATCGGGTTGATCAGCTTCTCGAACGCGGTGACCGAGAGCTCGGCCAGGGACCGGGTGCCCTCGTCGAGGTAGGCCCCGAGGATCACGTCGGGGTAGGTGAGCCCGACGATCGTCGTGTCGGGCCCGGCGGCCTCGCGCAGGTCGGCGAGCGCGGTCTGGAGCTTCTGGTCGATCGTGCCGATCGCGTCGGCCACGCAGGCCACGGGATCGGCCACGCCGCGGGCGCACTTGGTGACGTCGTTGCCGCCGATGGACACGGTGATCAGCCGGACCTCGCCCTCGTGATCGTGGAGGTAGTCGATCGCGGCATCGAGCTGGGACTCGTCGTCGTAGACCGGTCCGCCCGGTGCACGGGCGGGGACCTTGCAGCCGTCGGTGTCCACGAGGGAGGTGACCGTGGCGCCGCCGCAACCGAAGTTCACGAGCTCCAGGTCGTAGCCCTTCGCCGTCGCCAGGTCGGGCAGGAGGTAGGCGTACCCGTCGGTGTAGGGGGGTGACTCGCCGTCGCTCGCCGGTTGGTAGCCCTGCGCGTACGAGTCGCCGATCGACAGGTAGGTCTCGACGGTCGGCGTCGACCCGGTCGAGGGCGTCGATCCCGCGGAGCTGCACGCCGCCGAGGTCGAGGCGAGCGCAGCGACGACCACGAGGGCGGCCAGCGACCGCCGGCGACCCGGAGGGATGGACCTCGACGGCGGCATCGGTCAGGCGCCCACCGACCGGTCGGCGGCCACCGCGTCGTAGGAGTCGTAGTCGTCGGCGGTGTCGGGACCGTGGTCGAACGCCAGCAGCCCGGCCTTGCCCCACCGCTCGCGGAGGTAGCCGTCGTTGGCGTCGAGCAGGCCGAGCTTGCGGACGTTCGGCACCAGCTTCGAGTAGAAGTTCGCGACGAAGCCCGAGTCGACCGTGTTGCCCATGGTCGACGCCGCCTCCTTCAGGTACGGCACGACCGCCTTCGTGTCGACGCCCATCCGCTCCCACACCTCGGGCGTGGTCGAGCGGGACCGGTTGTTGATCGTGGCCTCGATGAGGAACTCCTGGCGGATCTTCAGCTCGGCCTCGGACAGGTCCGCGTAGTACTCGCTGAGGCTGAGGACGCCGAACGCGACGTGGCGGGCCTCGTCGCTCATCACGTAGCGGAGCAGCTTCTTGAGCAACGGCTCGGTGGCCGCCTTCAGCATCCCGCCGAACGCGGCGAGCGCCAGGCTCTCGATGACGATCTGCATCCCCAGGTAGGCGAGGTCCCACCGACTGTCCTCGACCAGCGCGGTGATCTGCTCCTCGAGGAACGGGCTCATCGGGTACGACTCGCCGAGCTTGTCGTGGAGGTAGCGGGCGAACACCTCGGTGTGGCGGGCCTCGTCCATCGTCTGGGTGGCCGCGTAGTACTTGGCATCGATCCACGGCACGGTCTCGACGATCTTCGCCGCGACCATCATCGCCCCCTGCTCGCCGTGCATGAACTGGCTGAGCTGGGCCTTCAGGATCTCCAGGCCCAGTTGGTCGAGCTCCTTCTTCCCCCACGACGCGATCGGCGAGCCGGGGAGCCCGACGGCCTTCTCGGCGATGAGCCGGATCGGGTTCGGGTCGGCCTGCGTGGCGACCATGGCCTCCGGATCGACGTCGGTGGCCCAGTCGAGGTCGGTGACGCTGTTCCACTGCGACCCCATCGCCTTGTTGTAGAGCGTGACCAGCTGGGGTCGGCTGCGGTCGTAGTTCCAGGAGAAGATCCGGGGGGCGTGGTCGATGATGACCTTGACGGTCTCGTCGACGGTGGCCCGGTCCGGGACCTCGGGCGGCGCGGTGGACATGGCGTGACCTCGTGGCGGCAGCGGATCGAACGCTCGGACGCGTCCGGCCAACCTACCGCCGGGGCGCCGGCCGCGGCTTGGCGCTCAGTCGAGCGCGCCCGCGACGGGATCGGGCAGGGCCTCGGCCCCGACCGCCGGCTCCTCGTCCTCGCCGGTGTCGGCCCGCACCGCGGCGACCCCGGCGAGGATGAGCGCGCCGCCGGCGAGCTGGATCGGGGCGAGCGTCTGGTCCAGCAGCAACCACGACAGCGCCACCGCGAAGAGGACCTCCGTGAGGCCGACGAACGCGGCCAGCTTCGAGCCGAGGCGCCGGGCCGCGGCGATCCCGGTGGCGTACGAGAAGGCACCGGCCAGCACGCTGACCCCGGCGACCGGCACCCACCACGGCCGGGTCGACCCGGCGAGGACCACGTCGTGGCGCGTCCACTCGAACGGGAGCAGGCCGACCACGCCGGCGAGGCCCAGGACGACGGCCCCGACCAACATGCCGCCGCCGGCCATGGTGATCGGCGGCAACCCGGAGTCGTCGTTGGCCGACAGCACGAAGAACGAGGCGAGGCCCACCGCGGCAGCGATGCCCCACAGCACCCCGACCGGATCGACGGCCGCATCGCCGACCACGTCGAGCACGAGCACCAGACCGGCCACCGCGAGCGCCACGCCGATCAGCGTGCGCCGCGACGGGGGGCGCCGGTCTCGGAACCAGTTCCAGCCGACCACGAGGACGAGGCCGAGGTACTCCAGCAGCAGCGCGACCCCGACCGACAGCGTGCGCACGGCGTTGAAGTAGAAGAACTGGCACCCGGCCACGGCCAGGACCCCGTACAGCACCACCAGGCCGACGTTGGCCCGCAGCAGGTCCCAGCGGCCGCGCAGGGCCACGATCGACGGCACGAGCAGGAGCAGACCGGCGGTGGAGATCCGCACGGTGACCGCCGCTCCCGGGGTCCACCCCGCGTCGAGCAGCGCCTTGCCGAACGGCCCCGACGTGGCGAACAGCGCCGAGGACACCAGCGCCAGCCCGATCGCCCCGGCCCCGACCGACCGACGAGCCCCGGCCACTGCGATCGGCGGAAGGGGCTCGACATCGGTGCTCACACCAGAACGCTACCGACCACCCCACCGCACGGTTGGGGTCGAATCCCCCGGACGATCACAGTTGGGGTCGGATCCCAACCGTGATCCCCGCGACACGACCACGGATCCCCCGGGACGGTCACGGTTGGGATCCGACCCCAAGTGTGACCGGGGTGCCGCCGGCGGCAGCGCTGGCGTAGACGGCATCGACGACCTGGTGGGCCCGGACGGCGTCGGCGAACGACGGGGTCGCCGGCCCGCCGGCCTGCACCGCGTCCACGAACGCCCGGTCGGGGTTGATCCCGCCGAACCCTCGCGACCGGGCCTCGGCAAGGAGGTCGCCGCCCTCGAGCACCGTCTCGTCGCCCTCGCCGGCGGTCGTCCAGCGCACCGGGCCGAACAGGTCGTTGTCGAGGACCACGTGGCGGCGCTCGCAAAAGACCTCGACCCGGCGGAGGCTCGGTCGCTCGATGACGTCGTGCCAGATCGTCGTGTGGACGCCCACGCCACCGCCGGTCAGCTCGACCACCGAGGCGACCGAGTCCTCGATGCCGTCGAGGCCGTGGAAGTTGGCCGACCGCGCCGACACCGATGCGATCGGCCCGAGGCAGTGCTCCAGCAGGTCGACGTCGTGGATGGCGTGCTCGAGCATCGTGCCGGCGCCGGCGCGGGTCCGGTCGCCGCGCCACGTCGAGTCGTACATGCCCTGGACCGGGATGTACTGGTCGTCGCGGAACGAGAACGACATCACCCGGCCGGCCGCCGGATCGGCGACGAGCTCGCGCAGCAGGAAGAAGGCCGGGGACCGGCGGAGCACGAGCCCGACCTGGTTCACCACCCCGGCCCGGGCGACGGCGTCGGCCATGCTCGCCGCGCCGGCGGCGTCGAACGCCAGCGGCTTCTCGCAGAACACCGCCAGCCCCCGCTCGCAGGCCGCGTCGACGAGCCGGGCGTGCTCGGAGGTCCAGGTGCAGACGTAGACGGCGTCGCAGGCATCCAGCACCGCGGCCTCGTCGTCGACCGCATCGGCCGACCAGTGTTCGGCGAACGCCGCGCACCGGTCACGGTCCGGGTCGTGGACGACGGCGATGCGGTGGTCGGTCCCCGCGGCCTCCAGCCCGTGGGCGTGGAACCCGGCGATCAGGCCCGACCCGAGGAACCCGATGCGAACGGTCACGCCGTCGGTCTAGCCGCACGACCGACCGTAGGCTCACCGCCATGGGGACCCGCCGTCAAATCCATCGCCGTCCGCGGGGTGTTCGCCCACTGGTCGCGGCCGCGCTGGCCTTCACGCTCGTGCTGGCCGCGTGCACCGGGTCCGACGACGCGTCCCCCTCGACGACCGGCGCGACCGCGACCACCGCCACCACGGAGACGACGATGCTCAGCGACCCGGCCGACCTGGACGATCCGGCATTGGCCGAGCAGGCCTTCATCGCCGGCCTCCCGCTGGTGATCACCCAACGGACGATCCAGAAGCTGGGAGGCCTGGTGGGGGTCAACCGCCTCTTCTGGCAACCCGAGCGGTCGACACCCGCGCAGCGGATCATCGTCGCCCCCAACCGCGACACCCTCTACTCCATCGCCGTGCTCGACCTCCGCTCGGGGCCGCTCGTGCTCACGCTCCCCGACGTGACCGACCGCTACTTCACCTACCAGCTCGTCGACGCCTGGTCCGAGACGTTCGGCTACGTCGGCACCCGGGCGACCGGCACCGCCGCCGGGCAGTGGGTCATCGCGCCGCCCGGGTGGACCGGCACACCGCCCGACGGCGCCGAGGTGATCGAGTCGCCGACGCCGCTCGCGTTCCTGCTCGGCCGGTACTTCGTGAGCGGCGACGACGACGTCGCCTCGCTCGGGCCGATCGAGGCGGTCGCGTCGCTGGAGCCGCTCGAGCCGGCCGACGTGGCCGACGACGACCCGATCGGCACCGCGCCCGGTGAACCCCAGGACGTGCCGGTCGACGCCACGTTCTACGACGAGCTCGCCGGCGCCCTCGCCCTCGACCCGCCGACCACCGATGCGCAGCGCGCGCTCTTCGACGCCTTCACCGACCGGTTCGGCGTCGATGCCGCCGACGGGACCGCCGACCTCGACACCGACACCCGAGCGGTGCTCGACGCCGCCGCCGAGGCCGGCGACCAGCGCATCCAGGAAGCGATCGACCAACGACCCGGCCGGACGAGCGGCTGGACCGTGAACCTCGACCTCGGCAGCTACGGCGACGACATCCTCCGGCGGGCGGTCGTCGCCCGCACCGGCTGGGGGGCGAACGAACCGGCCGAGGCGGTGTACCCGATCACCAGGGTGGATGCCGACGGCGAGGAGCTGTCCGGCGAGCACCACTACACGATCACGTTCCCGGAGGGGGACCTGCCGCCGGTCGACGCCTTCTGGTCGATCACCGCCTACGCCGACGACATGTTCCTGTCACCCGAGCGAGACCGCTGGTCGCTCAACCCGCTCCAGGACGACCTGGTCACGAACGAGGACGGGTCCACCACGATCACCATCGCCGCCGAGGACCCGGGCGCCGACGCGCCGAACTGGCTCCCGGTGCCCGACGGAACGTTCGTCCTGATGCTGCGGCTCTACCTCCCGGGTCCGGCCGTCCTCGACGGCTCCTACGACCCGCCGCCGGTGGTGCAGGTCGCGGACTGAACCACATCCGTGCCCGATGCGGAACGGTCTGCTTCACTAGCGCACATGCCCACCCGATCCCCCATCCGAGGGAGGGTCCTGACGGCTGCACTGCTCGCGGGATCGCTGCTCGTCGCCGCGTGCAGCAGCGGCGACGGCTCGACGTCCGCCCAGGCCGAGACCCCGACGACCGCCGTCACGACCACCACCACGACCGGTGACCAGGGGCCGTGGGACGGCGACTGGCCGGTCGAGGACCCGGACCACCGCAGCATCTCCGACGAGGCCCTGGAGCAGGTGCGCTCCTACGCGTTCGCCGACGGGCGCAACACGCAGGGGCTCGTCATCGTCCACGACGGTGCCATCGTCGCCGAGTGGTACGCCGACGGGGCCGACGCCGACTCGTGGGGTGCGAGCTGGTCGGTGGCCAAGAGCTTCACCAGCGCGCTCGTCGGGATCGCGATCGAGGAGGGCAAGATCCCGAGCCTCGACGAGCCCATGACCACCTGGTACCCGGACTGGGCCGACCGCGACCTCGGCGACGTCACGCTGCGCGACGTGCTCCAGATGGCTCCCGGCCTGGAGTGGAACGAGAACTACGACCCCGGTGGCGGCACCTCCGACATCATCCAGATGGTGCTCAACGAGAAGGACCAACTCGCGTTCGCCGAGTCTCGGCCCGAGGACGTCGAACCGGGTACAGAGTTCAACTACTCGAGCGGGACCTCGATGCTGCTGTCGGGGGTCCTGGCCGAAGCGACCGGGATGCCGGCCGACGAGTACGCGCAGGAGAAGCTCTTCGGCCCCCTCGGGATGACCAAGGTCGACTGGTGGCGCGACGGCGCCGGCCACACCCTCACGTACTGCTGCATCGACACGACCAGCCGCGACTTCGCCCGCTTCGGTCAGCTCTACCTCGACGACGGCCTCTGGGGCGACGAGCAGCTCGTGCCCGCGGCCTACGTCGACGAGTCCGTGCAGGGAGCGCCCACGTCGAAGGACTTCTACGGGCTCCAGTGGTGGCTGGACGACGTCGACGGCGTGCCCAGCGACCTGTTCAGCGCGAACGGCCACGACGGCCAGTTCATCTACGTGATCCCCAGCCTCGACCTGGTCGTGGTCCGCAACGGCACCTACGTCAAGGACGACGGCCCGCCGATCGCCGATCCCAACCTCTTCACCCGCTACCCATCCGACGGCTTCATCGAGGGCAAGGGCACGCTGCCACCCGACGAGTGGGACGACAGCAAGATCCTCGCACCGCTCGCCGAGGACCTCGGCAGCTGACACCGACCACCAAAGGGAGACGGACCCATGACGGACCTGCGGATCGGCAAGCTCCCCGACGGTCTCGTCGGCCCGACCCGGGCCCTCCTCGACCGGGCGTTCGGCGGCGAGTTCACCGAGGAGGACTGGGACCACGCCGTCGGCGGGGTCCATGCCGTCCTCGTCGACGAGGGCGTGGTGCTCGCCCACGCCTCGGTGGTGTCGCGCAGCATCCGCGTCGACGGTCGCTGGTACGAGGCCGGCTACCTCGAAGCGGTGGCCTGCGACCCCGATCGGCACGGACACGGACTCGGAAGCCAGGTGGTCGACGCCGTGACCGACGTGATCCGGGACCGGGACGAGCTCGGCGTCCTGTCGACCGGCGCCCATGCCTTCTACGAACGACTCGGGTGGACCCGCTGGCAGGGAACGTCGTGGGTGCTCGACGGCGGCGGCCTCCACCGGACCGCCGCTGACGACGACGCGCTGATGGTGCTGCGGACCGACGGCTCGGCCGACCTCCGGACCGACGGTGAGATCGCGTGCCTGGCCCGCCCCGGGGACGACTGGTGACCGAGACGCGCGTGGACAAGTGGTTGTGGGCGGTGCGGGTCACCAAGACCCGATCGCTGGCGACCACCGCGTGCCAGGCCGGTCACGTCGACGTGAACGAGAAGCCGGCCAAGCCGGCGACGAAGGTGACCGAGGGCGACCGGGTCACCGTCCGCCACGGCGGGCGAGAGCGTCGGCTCGAGGTCGTGCGGGTGATCGAGAAGCGGGTCGGTGCGGCGATCGCTGCCGAGTGCCTGATCGACCACTCCCCGCCCCCGCCCGACGCGGAGCACGCCGCTCCGGCCGGCACCCGCGACCGCGGGACCGGTCGCCCCACCAAGCGCGACCGCCGGGCGCTCGACCGCCTGCGCCGCGGCTGACCCGGGCCCCGAACCGGTCAGGACTCGATCGCGAGGTACGCCTCCCGGCGGGCATCGACGTCGCCGACCTCGTCGGGTACGACCGGGACGGCGTCCACGATGCGGTCGACGTACGCGTCGACGTCCACCTCCGTCGTTCGGGACGAGCCCCCGCCCGGGACCTCGACGAGATCTCCCCGGAGTCGACGGGTGCCCTTCGAGGCTGCCAGGTCGAACGTGCCGTCCGGGCGCCGGACGACCGCGGTGAGATAGGTCGCGCCGACCTCGATCGCCACGCCGCCCTCGCCGACGGCGTAGCTCGCAACACCGTCGGCGACGAGGAGCCCTGTCTCCGAGACCAGTCGCTCGGGCGGAGTGATGTTCGGACGGGACCAGAGCACCTTCGTCACTTCCAGCTCCACCTGCCGAGGCTGGTAGCCCTCCTGATCGAGGTATCCCTCGACCTCGCCGATCCGCTCACCGGTGGCTCGCACGACCACCCACGCATCGCTGAAGGTGCGTTGTTCCTCCGCCGTGTCGAAGGGGTACATCGGTATCTCCTGGTACCGAGCCACCCCGCGTGCGCCAACTCCACTCACGGCATCCGAACCACAACCCGCGACAAGGAGGACGAGAAGGGCCAAGGCCGCCGTCATCACAGCGCTTCGAGAGCAACCCTCAGGGTGGGAGTCAGTACGTTGCATCGATCATCCTCCGATTGTGGCCGCCCAAGCGATCCAACGAACCAGGTGCCTTACGCATGCATTCGAGAATCGGTTCCTGCCCGCCAACGGGAGGTTCGGCACTGTCACCATGTACCAATCCGACGGAATGACCGGCCTCGTGACACACCACCCCACGGTTCACATATCCGCTGCGAATCCTGGCGTAATGCTGGTCACATCTCACCGAGGAGACGGCGTTGTCGCACCACGTCAGGCCCACTGCTGTTGACGGCACCCACGCTCCGACCTGGAAGACCACGTCGGTTTCGGCAGAGCCGGTGTAGACGACGGGACTCTCACGAGAGACGACAAGGTCGGTCGGCGCGAAGTCCTCACCCATGACCTTGACGATCGTCGCGTGGTCCGACGCCGTGCCCGAGGTCAGACCATACGTGAACGTGGAGTTGTCGGTCTGACAGAACAGCGCTGCCCCAGGCTCGCCCCCCGCACACGTCCAGGAGGCACGTGCTGTGGGATACATGTTGTCGGTGTCGCAACTCGCAAGGACGAGCATCGCGACTGCAAGTGCGACCATGGAAGTGCGGCAGCGGCGAGACGGATGCCGTCCATGCAGCCGATTGCGATCCTTGCCGAATAAGCGAGATGCCGAGTGCGGACGTGCCGCAGCACGAAGCTTCTGATTCATGGACCACCGCCGTGGGTCTCGAACCGCCGTGTTTCACTGGCGACAGTATTCGCCATCGCATGCTTGTCAAGGAGATGTTGATCCGTCAGTCGCAACTACCGTGCGGGCGGTCCGGTCCCGGCCGGGGCCATCGACGGAAGGACGCCCATGGATGCCAACGCCGAGCTCGCGAAGTTGATGCGCCCGACGACCGCTGGGGACCTCGCCGACCTGCGGTCGGTGCTGGCCGACCACGTCGCGGCGATCGAGGCCCGGGCGCAGGAGCGGTCGCACCTCGAGGTCGGACTGGCCCGCGACCTGGCGGCGTCGTTCACGACGCTGATCGACGAGGGCGGGCTCGACGACGAGCAACGCTCACTGCTCCGGGCAGCGATCGACTACTTCGTCCAGCCCTACGACGCCGAGGCCGACCTGTCGAGCCCGATCGGGCTCGAGGACGACGCGTTCATCGCCAACACCGCGTTCGAACGCCTCGGGCGCCCGGACCTGACCGTCTCGGCCATCTGACCGACCCTGGCCCGACCGACGGTCAGGTGGGGGCGGTGGAACCGAGCGAGTCCACGTGGGCATCGATCAGGTCGAAGACGTCCGCGTCGAACGATGCATCGAACTTCCGGGCGAACCAGGCGTCGCTGGCGACGATCGCCGACAGGTCCGCCGTCCCCAGCAACGCCGGATAGGGCGGCTCCGGACGATCCCACACGGCGTAGCGCCGGTCGGTGCCGCTCACCGCGTCGGCGAACGGCGAGTTCGAGACGACCGTCTGGAAGAACAGCTCGTCGGGGATGAAGGACCGGCTCACGAAGCGGCCGACCTCCGGATGGTCGGTCACGTAGCGGTCGACCCAGTCGAGGCAATCCCGGCTGAGGGTCCACCACTGGGATCCGCCGTAGGGCAGCAACCCCTGGGGCAGTCGCCGTCGGGTCCCGACCCGCGTCACCCGCGAGCGGTAGCGGAGGTGGCGGCCGTATATCCGACCGGGCACCCGGTAGAGGCCCTCGTGCTGGCTCCACCGATTCGGACGATCGAGGCGGAACGACTCGATGTACTCCACCCCGGGCTCGACCTCGACGGCGAACCGGTCGTTGCCGACGATCGGGTAGTCGGTGCCGGAGAGCAACGTGGCGTGGTCGAAGTCCAGCCCTGCGGTCACCGCGGCGCGCACGAGGGTGAGCGTGCTCTCGACGATGGCCCACGACCCCCAGTAGCAGGGTCGGCGTTCGACGAACCGAACGTTGCGATGTCGAGCGGGAAGGTCCTTCACCTCCTCCCACATCGTCTGATCGGCCCGCTCGTCGACGTGGACGAACACGGGTGAGTCGTCGGGGAGCCGACCGATCAACCGCCAGAGCTGGCGCGGTCGGTCGTGAGCCAACACCAAGAAGACGTGCACGAAGCACCTCCGTCCGTTTCCCGCCCGCGCCATCGTGGATGACACAAATTCTCGAGGTGATGCTACCGACGGGCCGCCCGCCGCCGGGGATGCCCCGCGATCAGAGCGGTGGGACGTCGCCGACGGTGACCGTGGAGCCGTCCTCGCCCTTGTGCACCTCGGCGCCCAGGCGGATCCTCTCCCGCAGGCGCTGGACGTGGCTGATCACCCCGACCATGCGGCCACCGGCCCGCAGGCCGTCGAGCTCGTCGAGCGCCAGTTCGAGCGCGTCGGGGTCGAGGGTGCCGAAGCCCTCGTCGACGAACAGCGCGTCGAGCCGCACACCACCGGTGTGGGCCTCGACGCTGTCGGCCACGCCGAGCGCCAGCGCGAGCGAGGCCTGGAAGGTCTCGCCGCCGGACAGGGTGGTGACCTCGCGCTCCTGGTTGGTGTTGGCGTCGTGGACCCGGAGGTCGAGGCCCGCCGGTTGGTTGGCCTTCGCGGGGGTGCGGGTGACGAGCAGCCGGTAGCGGCCGGAGGTCATCGTGGCGAGGCGGCGGTTGGCGTGGGCGCAGACCTCTTCGAGGTAGGTGGCGAGCACCCAGCGCTGGAGGGGCACCCGGGGGGCGGTCCGGCCACTGCACCGGTCGGCCACGCGCTCGTGGAGCGCGGCGGTCTCCTCCGCCTCGGCGAGATCCGCGGCGACGCCTCGGTGGGTGCCGGCCAGCTCGACCACCGCGAGGTGGGCGCTCGATGCCAGGACGTGGCGCTGCGCGGCAGTGCGCCGGCGGGCCTCGAGCTGGCGCAGCTCGGCTTCCAGCGCCTCCATGTCGGGCGGGTCGGCGGGCAGGTCGACGAGATCGGCCGAGGCCAGCTGAGCGGCGACCTCGGTGGTGCGCCGCTCGTGCTCGCGCAGGCGTTCGGCCAGCGACCGGCGGTCGTCGGCATCGAGCATGGCGGCGCGCACGGCATCGACCTCGTCGAACCGGGAGCCCCCCAGCTCGGCCTCGGCCCGTTCCCGGGCGGCCTGGAGCTTGGCCGCGGCCTCCTGCCCGTCGGCGGCGTGGTCGGCCACCCGACCGATCGCCACGCGGGCCCGGTCGACCGATGCGACTGCTTCGTCGAGGTCGACCCCGGCGGGGAGGTGCTCGGCGAGGACCGCACGGGCCTCGCCGAGCCGGCGGTCGAGCGCGGCGCGCCCGGCCCGCTCCTCGGCGAGCGCGGTCTCGGCACCGGCGAGCCGTTCGGCGTCGGCACCGAGCGCGGCCTCGATCTCGGCCACCAGACGCTCCGTGGCGTCGAGGCGGCCGGCGAGCTCCGACGCCTTGGCGAACGCGGCCTTGGCCTCCCGGGCGAGCCGACGGGCCTCGACCGGGTCGTCGGCGACGTGGTCGGCCGTGGCCCGCAGCGCCGCCGCCTCGTTGGACCGCCGGCGGTGCGCCTCGGCGAGGTCGGCCCTGGCCGCTTCGGCCGCCTCGGACCGGAGCCGGAGCTCCTCGACGTCGTCCTCCGACACCGCGCCCTCGGCCGGTTGCGCCGGGTTGGGGTGCTCGTGGGAGCCGCACACGAGGCAGGCCTCGTCGAGCTCCAGGCGGCCGGCGAGGTGGGCGGCCATGCCCTCGAGGTACTGCTCCAGGGCCAGGAGGTGCGCCTCGCGGGCGTCGTTCGCGTCGGTGCGGCCCTGCTCGGCCGCCCGGGCCGCCCGCTCGACCTCCGGCACCAGCTCGGCCAGCTCGTGAGCGGCCGCAGCCCTGGTCGCCGCCGTGGACGCCGCGAGCTCGAGATCGGCCAGGCGCTCGGCTGCCGACCGGGCCGACGCCACCTCGGCCACCTTGCCCGGAAGCTCGGCCCGGAACGTGGCGAGGCGGGCCGACACCGCGTCGACCGTGGTCAGGTGCCCTGCGATCTTCCGGTCGGCCGACGCCAGCTCGGTCTCCGCCTCCGCCACCCGGGACGCGGTGGCCCGCAGACCGGTGAGCACCTCGTGGCGCACCGCGAGCGTGGCCCCCACCGAGGCGATCGCCCGAGCCGACGGGACCCGTTCGAGGTCGAGCCCCTCCAGCTCGGCGACCGGCACGACCAGTGCGTCCCGCGCCGCCCGGGCGTTGCCGAGGTCGGCCGCGACCGCGTGGTCGGCCCGGCGCACCACGTTGGTGCGGTGGTCGAGCTCGTCGAGGCTGGCGCGGAGCAGCTCGGCCGCCTCGGCCTCGGCGAGCCGGGAGCGGGCGAGCTCCACGTCGGGATCGGCCGCCGCGAGCGTCGCCGCCTGCGCGCGCAGCGCGTCGCGCCGGACGACCAGGTGCGCGACGCGTCGGGCGTCCTCGACCGCGGCACGGCCCAACCGCTCCCGGGCCTCGACGTCCTCGACCCGGACCCGTGCCGACTCGACGGCTTCCACGAGGGCCACCACGAGCCGGTCGATCGTCGCCGGGTCGAGCGGATCGCCCTCGACCGGGATCGTGGGCGACGGCGTGCCGGCGGGGCGATCGAGCACGGCGAGGCCGCCGGGCCCGGCGGTGGTCACCGCCGGCGCGCCGGCGAGGTCGACGTCGACCAACACGTCGCGGCTGCGGCGAACCGCCTCCTCGCCGAGGACGCCGAGCCGCTGCCGCAGCCCGGCGACGGTGGTCCGATGGCGCTTGGCCTCGTGCTCGAGCCAAGCCGTGGCCTGCTTGAAGTCGACGGTGTCGAACAGCGTCTCGAACAGCTCCTCCCGCTCCCGGGAGTTGGCCTGGAGCACCCGCTCGAACTTGCCCTGCGGCAGCAGGATCACCTGCTGGAACTGGGCCGCGGTGAGACCGAGCAGCCGCTCGACCTCGGCATCGACCTCCGTGGGCTTGGCGGCGACGATGGCCTCGTGACCCGGATCGAGTCGGCGCAGCACGGCGGTGGCCGGCTTCGGCGTGGTGCCCGTGCCCCGGGCCTTCGGCGCCTCCCACGCGGCGGTGCGCTCGACCCGGTAGCTCCCGTCCTGGGCGTCGAAGTCGAGCACGGCCCGCGGGGCGACGCCCCACGCGGCGAAGTGCGAGCGGTCGGAGCGGGCCTTGCCCCGCGCCCCGGGCACCCGGCCGTACAGCGCGAGGCAGATGCCGTCGAGCAGCGACGACTTGCCCGCGCCGGTCGGCCCGTGGATGAGGAAGAGGCCGTCGGCCGCGAGCTCGTCGAAGTCCACCTCGACGCTGCCGCCGAACGGCCCGATGGCCTCCATCTCGAGGCGACGGGGCCTCACGACACGGCCTCCGTCGAGGCGTCGGCCAGGGCGCGGGAGAGGAGCGCCTGCACGTCGTCGTCGGCCGGTGCCCCGTCCTGCTCCTTCCAGAAGCGGAGCGCGAGGTCGAGCGGTTCGAGGAGGCGCAGCTCACCGGAGGAGGCGAAGGCGTCCGACGCCGTGGGCACCACCCCACCGGGCTCGTGGCGGAGCTCGGCCGCATGGGGGAACCGCTGGCGGAGCCGGGCCATGGCCTGGTTGGGCAGGTGCTCGTCGGTGAGGCGCACGCGAACACGAGCCTCCTCCGCGCCGGCCAGCGCCGGGTCGGACAGCAGCTCCTCGAGGCGGCCGGCCAGGGTGCGGACGGGTCGCCCCACGCCGAGCGGGAGCACGGTGGCGGTGACCGAGCCGTCGGGTGCGAGATCGACCAGGCGCACCGACTTCACCTGACCCTCCTCGGAGAACGAGTACGGCAGCGGCGAGCCCGCGTACGCCACCCGATCGCCGGCGACCGACTGCGGCGAGTGGAGGTGCCCGAGGGCGACGAGGTCGAACCCGTCGAAGGTCGACACGGCGACCCGCTCCAGGTTGCCGACGCTCAGATCGCGCTCGGAGGCCGAGACCTCACCCCCGGCCACGAAGGTGTGGGCGACGACCACCGTGCGCGTCGGGCCCAGCGATGCCGCGTGGGTGCGGACCTGGTCGACCGCGGCCCGGACCACCGCGTCCTGCGTCGGTCGGCCCGAGCGCCGACGGGTCGAGGGGGCCTCGTCCTCGTCCTCGTCGATCAGGTCGAACAGCGAGGGGATCGCCGCGTCGTCCACGACCGCCGGCTCGACCACGGCGGACCCGTCGCCGGGGTCCTCCGCGCCCGCGGGCGCGTCGACGGGCACCAGGTCGGCACCGACGGCGGCCGGTTCGAGGTAGGGCACGAGGTACACCGCGACCGGCGGACCACCGTCGGCCGGGTGCTCGATCACGAGCGGCTCGGCCACCCGGCGGTGATCGCCACGGAGGGCCACGCCGAGGCGGTTGAGCAGGGCGTCGTGCCCGCCCACGCGCACCGCGGAGTCGTGGTTCCCGCTGATCGCGGCGACGGCGGCCCCCGCCCGGTGCAGGCGGGCGAGCACGTCGCCCAGCAGCTCGACCGCCGGGGCGGGCGGGATGGCCCGGTCGTACAGGTCGCCGGCGACGATCACCAGCTCGACCTGCTCGGCCTCCACGATCTCCACGATGCGGTCCAGCACCTCGGCCTGCTCGTCGAGCAGCGACGCGCCATGGAACGAGCGCCCCAGGTGCCAGTCGGAGGTGTGCAGGACCTTCACGGTTCCGAGGGTACGCAGGGGGTGTGACGATCCCGTGGACGGTCGGCCCCTCGACTCCGCTCGCTGCGCTCGCTCCCGCCCGGGATCGGGGACGTCAGGGCCAGAGGCGGTGGGCGAGACCGGAGGCGCGTGCGATCGGTCGGGACACCGCGGCGCGCACCGTCTCCTCGGTGGCGACGATCGTGACCTGCTCCCGGGCCCGGGTGACCGCGGTGTAGAGCAACTCTCGGGTGAGCACCGGCGAGTCGATCGTCGGCGGCAGGGCCACCACCACGTGGGGGAACTCCGAACCCTGGCTCTTGTGGATCGTCATCGACCACCACGTGTCGACCTCGTGGAGGCGGGCCGGGGCGACCCGGCGGATGCCACTCGGCTCGCGGGGGTCGGGCAGGGCCACGAGCAGGCCGTCGTCGGTGGCGACCGCGACGCCGGTGTCGCCGTTGAACACCCGGTTCAGGCGGTCGTTGGCGGTGACCAGCACCGGTCGGCCGACGTACCAACGGCCCCGCCGGTCGACGTCGCCGACCCGGTCGAGGACGCCACGTTCGATCCGCTGCTCCCACTCGAAGCGACCGTTGACGCCCCGGTGGGTGGCGGCGAGCACCTTCACCGCCGCGGCCCGGCGGAGGGCTTCGGCGTCGTCGCCGATCCGGGCCGCCTCGACCACCCCGACGCCGGCATCGACCAGGAGATCGAGCACGTCGTCGGACGTCGGGCCGCTCGGGGCGACGAGCTGGAGGTCGGGTCGCGATCCGTCGAGCAGGGACAGCGCGCGATCCGCCTCGCCGGTGCGCACGGCGTCGGCCAGCTCGGCGATGCCCGAGGTCGCGGCGAAGCGGTGGACGCGGTCGAGCACGGTCACCCGACCGGCGAGTGGCCCCGGACCGGCGTCGTCACCCCCGCCGGACCGGAGCGGCCCGACCAGGTCGGCGAGCACCGTGCCCGCCTCCACGCTGGCCAGCTGCTCGGGGTCGCCCACCAGCACGATGCGCGCTTCGGGCCGGACGGCGTCGAGCAGGTGCGCCATGAGCGGGAGGTCGACCATGGACGTCTCGTCGACGATCACCAGGTCGTGGGTGAGCCGAGAGGTGCGGTTCCGGGCGAAGCCCGCCCCCGGACGGGCGCCGAGGAGGCGGTGGATCGTGGTGGCCTCGGCCTCGCGGAGGCGTCGGGCCACGGCACCGTCGACGATGCCGGCCGCCTCCGTCTCGGCCACCGCGGCGTGCACCGCCTCGGTCATCCGGGCCGCGGCCTTGCCGGTGGGCGCGCAGAGCGCGAACTCCCGGATCGGGGTGTCCGGCGCAGCCAGCGCGGCAGCCAGCAGCCGGGCGACCGTGCGGGTCTTGCCGGTGCCGGGCCCGCCGGCGATCACCGAGACCGGGTTGGCCAGCGCCACCTCGGCCGCCCGCCGCTGCCGGTCCGGGCCGCCGTCCGCGGGCAGCGGGAACAGTCCGAGCAGCTCGACGCCGGGCATCGCCGGCACCGTGCCGTCGGCCCGACGGGCCAGGTCGTCGGCCACCGCCCGCTCGTAGGCCTCGAAGCGGTGGAGGTAGAGGCGCGTGCCGTCCCACACCAGCGGACGGAGTGGACCGTCCACCGGTTCGCCGGCCAGCTGGACGAGGTCGCTGACGCCGAGCGCAGCCGCCCACGTCTCCGGGTCGGGCCAGGGCAGCTCGTCGTCCTCGGCGTCACCGGCCGCGTCCGGTCGAACGATGCGTCGCGCCACCTGGTCGAGCTCGACGCAGACGTGACCGAGGCGGGGCGCCCGCGCCGCGACGGCCAGCGCCAGGGACTCCTCGACCGAGAGCGATCCACCATCGGGGAGCCGCAACCGCGAGACCGCGGCGACGAGCTGGACCTCGCTCGGCCCGAACACGCCCGCGTCGACGAACGGGGCCAGCACGGCGGCCTCGGCCGGGACGTCGGTGACCAGACGGCTCACGCGCTCGGCACCGATCCGTCGAACAGCGACCCCTGCACCGCTGCGCCGGCGTCGGGCGACGCACCGGGGGAGCCACCGGCGAACAGGTCGCTCACCGCCGTCACCAGCGCCGGAGGGACGTCCCACCGGGCGACGCCGTGGGGCGCCCCATCGGTGCCACGGGTGCCTGGGCCGGCCATGCCCCGCACGAACAGGTACCGGGCCCCGCCGAGGTGGACCGCCGGGTCGTAGTCGGCGATGCGCCAGCGCAGGTAGCGGTGGAGCGCCACGGAGTAGAGCAGGGCCTGCAACGGGTAGTGGTGGTGGGCCATCTCGTGGTGGAGGCGGGCCGGGGCGTAGTCGTCGGCGCCGGGCGGCGCCTTCGGGTCGTGCAGGCGGTTCGTCTTGTAGTCGGCGATCACGAACCGGTCCGGCGCACCCGGGGTGCGCACCCGGAGGACGAGGTCGATCGAGCCCGTGAGGTGCCCGGCGAGGTCCACGTCGTAGGCACCGGCGGCGACCCGCTCGGCCCACCCCCGGTAGGGGTCGTCGTCGGGGAGGTGCGCCAGGAGGAGCGAGCCCAGCGCCCGGTCGGTCACCCTCCCGGCGCCGTCGGCGAGCCGCAGGTCGAAGTCGAGCTCGTCGAGGCGGTCGGCGCGGCCGAAGGTGCGCAGCGGTCGATCGTCGAGGTCGGCACCGAGCGGGGTGTCGAGGGAGGCGACCACGCCGCGCACCAACCGATCGCGGCCGACGGCCTCGGTCGCTCCTGGGAGCAACGCCGGAACCAACGAGAAGGTCCGCCACGACAGCTCCCGGCCGAGCTGGTCGCGGACCGCGGCCTCCAGATCGTCGACGGCGAAGTCGACGTGCTCGTAGATCGAGTGCACGAGGATCCCGAAGTCGGCGCTGGCGGGCAGCGGGGCGAGGGGCGAGACGTCGGGCCGGTCGAGGGCGGCGACCAGCTCGCCGGGGTCGAGGACCTCGTCGGGGACCGTCGACGGCGGGGCCACATCCGGCCGGTCGACGTTGTCGTGGGTGTCGGCCGCCCGCGAGCTGATCGAGGTGAACGACCAACGGGCCGTGCGCCGAGGCGGCACGCGGTCGAGCGTGGCTTCGGCCAGGACGGCTTCGGCGACGACGGACGAAGGGCCGGTCCACTGACCCGCTGCCGCGGGCACCGGTCCGACGTCGGTGACGGTCAGGACCGGTTCGGCGCCGAGGCCGGCCGCACCGGCGAGCGTCCGGAGGTGGTCGACGACCTCGGCCTCGGGCGGGACCTCGGCGTTGCCGTCGAGCGCGCCGGCCCCGAACAGCACCCGTCCGAGCGGGCTCCGCTCCGACTGCCAGCCACGAACCCACCACAGCACGGTCTGGTGCGAGGCCCGGGTGAGGGCGACGTAGAGGACCCGCAACGCCTCACCGTCGCGTTCGAGGTCGGCTCGGGCCTTGCGGTCCTTGGCCGACTTCGTGTCGGGCCACGCCTTGGCCTTCGCCTTCTGCCCCATGATTCCCGTGACCCCGGTGAGCAGGTCGTAGGAGCGGCTGCCGCCGTCCTCCGGGTAGATCAGCGGCTCACCGTTGCGTGGCGGGGTCCACAGCGTCGGGCAGCACACGATCGGGAACTCCAGCCCCTTGGCCACCCACACCGTCATGACCTGCACCGAGGCGGCGTCGGACTCGACGCGGCGGCTGGACTCGTCGCCCTCGAGCTCGGCGTTCGGGTTGACGTGGACCTGCGAGTCCTCGGGTCGGTCGAGGACGGCGAGGAGACCGGCGACGCTGGAGCGGCCCTGGGCGCGGTCGGTGCGGAACAGCTCGGCCAGGTGCTCCAGGTCGGTGAGGCTGCGGTCGCCGTCGGGATGGGTGAGCACCCGGCCGACGACCCCGCTCTCCTGGAACACCTTGCGTAGGAACGCCTCGACGCCGTGGGTGCGCAGGGTGTTGGCCCATCCCCACAGCTGTTCCTGCACCGCGGCGATGTCACGGTCGTCGGCCCGATCCAGCCACGCGACGTCGCGCCCGCCGAACCAGCCGATCGCGAAGGTCCGGGCCCGCCGGTGGTCGGTGGGGCGCTGGAGCGCGTCGAGCAGCCAGCGCCACTGCTCGGCCGCGGGGGATTCGAGCACGCTCGTGCCCCGGGCCAGCACCGCGGGCACGCCCTGGGCGACGAGCTTGGACCGCACGTCCTCGGCGTCGGCGGCCGACTTGACCAGCACGGCGATGTCGGACGGCTCCACCGGCCGCGTGCCTCCGTCGGACGTCGGGAGGTGGGCGTGGTCCAGTCGATCCCGGACGACCCTGACGAGGTCGTCGAACACCGCGCCGCGCGCGGAGTCGGCCTGGGCCGCCGGCTCCCCGCAGACCATCTTCGAGGTCGTGTCGAGGTGGTCGGTGGTGTGGACGCGCAGGTCGAGTCCGGGAAGCGAACGTCCCACGTCGTCGACCATCCGCCGATCGGCGTGCTCGTCGCTGGGCTCGACCGGCGTGAACGCGATCTCGTCGGACCCGAACCGCACCCCGGAGAAGAGCACGTCGACCGCGTCGAGCACCGCGCCGTCGGACCGCCAGTTGGTGGTGAGGGACCGGGTGTCGGACTGCGCCCCGACGGCCGCGAGGTACGTGTGGATGTCGGCGCCCCGGAAGGCGTAGATCGCCTGCTTGGGATCGCCGACGAGGACCAGATGGGTCGGGTCGGACCCGTCGCCGGCGGCGATCGCCGGGTCGAACAGCGCCCGGAAGATGGCCCACTGGACCGGATCGGTGTCCTGGAACTCGTCGATCAGCGCCACCCGGAACCGACTGCGGACGATGTTCGCCGCGAGCCCGCCGCGATCGTCGACGAGCTGGGCACGCAGGCCGTCCAGCACGTCGTTGAAGCTGCGCTGGCCCATGCGCCGGCGTTGGGCCCGCACCTCGTCGACCCCCCGCTGCACGAGATCGAGGTAGACGACGGCCCGGTCCATCTCCGGACCGGCACCGAGCGGCTCGGGCATCAGTCGGAGGTCGGAGCGGCTGAGGACGGTCTGCACCCGGGTGACGAGCTCGTTGTACTTCGGCAGGTGCTCGGCTGGGGTGCCCGACGCCGACGCCGCCGCGAGCACATCGGCGCACACCGCCAGGGTGAGCTCGCCGTTGTCGTCGACCAGCGACCCCTCGGAGGCGTCGGCCTGGCCGAGCAGACCCAGGACCTGGCCGGCGAAGCCGTGGATGGTGGAGATGGTCGCGGCGTCGAACTCCCCGACGGCCCGTGCGAGGTTGTCCCGGGCCCGGGCCCGGTCGGGCACCGGCAGCGACGACAGGTGGTCGAGCAGCGGGTCCGTCCCCGGCGGCACCGCGGGCTCGTCGCCATCGATGACGGCGACGAGGTGGCGGGCGGCGCCGGCGATGCGCTCGCGCACCCGGGCCCGGAGCTCGGCGGTGGCCGCCCTGGTGAAGGTGACGATCAGCAGCTCGGCGGCCCGGACGTCGCGCTCGGCGACGAAGCGGGTGGCCAACGCCGCGAGGGTGAAGGTCTTGCCCGTGCCGGCGCTGGCCTCGATGACGAGGGACGACTCGGGCAGCGGGCCGGTGAGGTCGAACCGGGTGGAGGTCATGCGTCGGCCTCGGCGGCTGCGAGGAGGGCGGCGTCGACGGTGGTGGATTCGTACCGCTGCCAGACGTAGCGGGCCCACCCCTCGAGGCGCCCCGCGTCCTCGAACGGATCGTCGTCGCGCCGGGTGATCGCGTAGAGGTCGTCGAGGTCACGGTCCCCGAAGGCGAGGCGGGCGATGGGCTTGTCCCCGTCGGCCCAGCCCTGGTGGCCCTGCCACTCCTTCCGCAGCGCCCGCTTCCCCACCTTGTCGGCCTCGTGGACCGCGTAGGTCAGGTTGGGGAACATCGGCAGCGGCTCGCACCGGGCCCGGCGGGCCACCTCCAACGCCACGGCGAGCCCGCCGAGGGCGTCGGCGCGCCTCGCCGCGGGGTCGTCCCCACTCGGGCGGAGGTCGACCAGCTGCTCCTTGCCCTTGTCCTGGTTCAACACGACCGATCGCCACGGACGCTCGGGATCGGTGGCCACCAGGGCGAGCAGCTCGATCCAGGCCGCCAGCCGGTAGCGGGGCTTCATCCGGCCGAACCCGATGTGGGCCGGACCCTGCGGGCCCTCGTCGAACGCGTGGTCCACCGAGCCGACCACCCGGGTGCCGTCGTCGAGGACCAGATCGATCGACGTGGCGCCCAGGTCGACCGCACCGATGTGCAGGCGCTCGATGGCGTCGCTCAGGACACCGATCTCGGCGATGATCCCGCTCGTGCTCACGTCGCCGAGCGCGCCCGACGGCAGACGACCCCGCCGTTGCTCGTTGAGCAGCCACTCCTGCGGGTCGAGCCCGCGGCGGATCGCGGCGAGGAGACGATCGCCGACCTTCCACTTGTCGAGGCCCACGACGTCGACCGGGAGCTGGATCGGGATCGCGTCGGCCGCCGGGGAGAGCTGGACCTGGAGCCGCCGGCGCACGAACGAGCTCACCGGGTCGCACACCGCGTCGATCAGCTCCGACAGCTCGAAGGTGTCCGGGTCGAGCGCCGGGAGCGGTTCGGCGAGGAACGGCAGGTGCTCCTGCTGGCGATGACGCCGGGCCTCGGCGGCCAGCCGAGCCGTGGGGTCGTGGCTCCAGGCGGTGGCGACCGACAGGCCACCGGGCACGAAGTTCCGCTCGTCGAACGCCTGACGGGGGTGGGACGTCTCGAGCTTCGCCGGGTCGTCGGTGCCGGCGAGGGTGGCGCCGACCGTGTCGAGCAGCTCGGCGACGACCACCGCGGCCGGGACCTCCCGATTGGTGCTGAGGTCACGCCCGTCGCGGATCACGACCAGACGGTCACCGGTCGACAGGATCGTCTCCAGGAGCGACAGGCGGCGATCGGCCCTGGGCTCGCGGTCGCCGACGAGCGGGGTGGTGGCGGCCAGGTCGTCGCCGTCGCCGGCCGGTGTGGTGAACGCCGTCTGGTCCATGCCCAGCAGCACCACCACGCGGTGCGGCACCCACCGCAGCGACTCCGGCGAGGTCACCGTGACGCCGCCCCGGAAGAACGGCGGACGGCCCGGCGCGTCGGCCAGGCGCTCCCGGAGCAACCGCCGGACGTCGGCGAAGGTGAGCGGGAGCTCCTCCACACCGGGCGCGTCGGCGGCCTGCTCGGCGATCTGGGTCAGGACCCGGCGCACGGATTCGCCCTGACGCTGATCGTCGAACGGCGGGGCGAGGAGCGTGTCGACCGCCCGCGTGAACAGGGCCAGCCAACCGGCGAGGGGGCGAGGATCGTCGACCTCGTCGACCAGCTCCCGGAGACGGTGCACGAGGTCGGCGAGGCGACCGGCGAGGTCGACGTCGTCGCCCTCGATCCCGATGGGCACGACCTCGCCCAGGGTGACCGCCAGGTCGTCGTCGGGCAACGTCGCGCCCAGCAGGAGCCGGTCGAGCGCCGCGCCCCACGTGTTGGTGCGGACCGTGGCCGGCACCCCGAAGGGCACCCGATGCTCGGCATCGAGCCCCCACCGCACCGAGGCCACATCGACCCAGTCGGCGATGCGGGCCAGGTCGTCGTCGCTGAAGCGGTAGCGCTCGCGGACCGCGGGTTGGGCCACCAGGTCCTGCACCGCGACGGCGTCGAACCGACCGGGCAGCAGCTCGAGGAGGAGGTCGAGGCCGGCGACGACCGTGTTGTCACGACCGATGGACCGGTCGACGATGCGGTAGCGGAGCGGCGGGGCCCCGGGCTCGGTCGGTGGGATCACGCCACCGCTCGCCGGGTCGCGGCCCGCGGACGGACCGAAGCCGGCGGCGATCAGCGGGGCCATGTCCTCCACCGAGGGGCACACGACGAGGATGTCGTCCTCGCTGAGCGTCGGGTCGTCGGCCAGCGCGTGGAGGATGGCGTCGCGGGCCACGTCGACCTGGCGGCGACGCCCGAACGCGGTGTGGAACTGGAAGGAGCGGTCGTCCTCCGCGCGGGCGAACGCGCCCGCGGGCGCGCGCCCGGCCCGCAGGTCGGCCTGGACCTGGCCGAGCAGCGTCGACGCGCCGCCGTCGTCCGCAGTGCGCAGCCGGGTGGCCTCGGGGAACCCGGCCGCCTCGGCGTCCGCCAGCAGGACCGCGGTCTCCCGGGGCAGGCGGGCCCACGACCGCAGGAGCGGATGATCGATCAGGTCGGCCGTGGCGTCGTCGGCCCGGCGCCGCACCGACGGCCGCTCGTGCGACGCGACGTCGGCCCGCACGAGGTCCGAGCACGCCGGCGACGGGTCCAGGAGGAAGAGGTGGACGTCGCGGTGGACCGCCACCGCCGTGGCCAGGTCGACGAACCCGCTCCCGCCGGGGAGCACGGGCAGGCCGAACAGGCTGAGCCGGTCGGGCAGGTCGAGCTGGAGGGAGCCGGCCTCGACCTCGCGCAACAGGTGCGGGAGGAGCTCCGGTGGGCTCGGCGAGCCGATGCGCTCGCGGACCTGGCGCCAGACGTGGGGCTGCCAGCGGTGCTGGGCCGCCAGCGGGTTGCCGAGCACGTCGACGTCGTCGCCCGCCGCCCACCGGCGCACGAGCTGGGGGCGGTGCAGGTGGTACCGGTCGAAGAGGTCGGCGATGCGGCGGGCCTGCCCGTAGCCCAGGCGCTCGCGGCCGAAGCGCTGGACGAGCGGGTCGTCGTCGTCGGGGACGTCGGGGTCGAACCCGTCGGTGAGCACGGCCAGCACCGTCCACACCAACCGCTCCACCGCCCACGGATCCGGGTCGTCACCCGGGCGCCCCGCCGCCAACACCTTCGAGCGAAGCGTGCCGGGGAACGCAGAGGTGAGGTTGGCGGCCACGCCGTCGCCCCGACCGGGCGACCCGGCCCCGAGGTGGCGGGCCAGCTCGAGCCAGAGCCACGAGCGCATGCCGGCGCTCGGCGTGGCGATCCACTCGGGCGCCATCGGGTCTGAGGGCGCGGCGCGCAACACGTCGGCCAGCCGCTCGGCGAGCGGCTCGGCACGGTCGGCGACGGTCACGTGGAGCACGGGACCGACGGTACCCGGGCCCTGTGACAAGCACGGGTTGACCCCTCGGGCTTTCCCCTGTGGTTCTGCACCGTGCCCGGTGCAGGATCACAGGGGAAACACGAAGGGCCAGGTCAGGCGGGGGTGAGGCGGACCGGGAGGTGCTTGATGCCGTTGATGAAGTTGGACCGGAGCCGCTCGGCCGGCGCCGTCTGCTCCCAGGTCGCCTGGCGCAGCAGCTCGGCGAAGACCACCTTCATCTCGGCCCGGGCCAGGTTGGCCCCGAGGCAGAAGTGCGGCCCGCCACCGCCGAAGGCGACGTGGCCCGAGTGCAGGTTCGGCGTGCGCCGCACCCGGAACTCGTACGGGTCCTCGAACACCGTCTCGTCCCGGTTCGCCGACATGTGCCAGAACACGACCGCCTCGTCCTCGCCGATCTCGGTGCCGGCGATCGTCACCGGCCTCGTCGTCTGGCGGCGGAACTGCATCACCGGGCTCGCCCACCGCAGGATCTCCTCGATCCCCGGGTCGAGCGCGTCGGGATCGTCCCGGAGGATCTGCTGCTGCTCCGGGTGCTCCAGGAGCGCCAGCATCCCGTGGCTGATCGCGTTGCGGGTCGTCTCGTTGCCGGCGACCGCCAGCAGCATGAAGAACAGGTTGAACTCGAGCTCGTCGAGCCGCTCGCCGTCGACCTCGGCGGCCAGCAGCGCCGACGCGATGTCGTCCCGGGGGTTGGCCCGGCGGTCGTCGGCCAACGCCTGGGAGTAGGCGAACATCTCCATCGCCGCCGCGCCGGCGGCGTCGGCGTCGAGCTGGTACTCGGGGTCCTCGGAGCCGACCATCCGGTTCGACAGGTCGAAGATGATGCGCCGGTCCTCGCGGGGCACGCCGAGGAACTCGGCGATCGCGATGAGCGGCAGCTCGGCCGCCACCTGGTCGACGAAGTCCACCTCACCGGACTCGACCGCCCGGGCCACGATCTGCTCGGCCTCCTCGGCCAGGTGCTCCTGGAGGCCCCGGATCATCTTCGGGGTGAACCCCTTGTTGACGATCTTGCGGAGCTTCGTGTGCTCCGGCGGATCCATGTTCAGCATCATCATCCGCTGCTGCTCGAGCGACGCCGGGTCGTCGAAGTCGAGCAGGGCGGTCCGTTCCCACGACGAGAACGAGCCGGCGTCGCGGTTGACCGTCACCAGGTCCTCGTGGCGGACCACGCACCAGTAGCGGCTGTCACCGTCCTCGTGCAACGACACCGGTGCCTCGCGGCGCAGCTCGGCGAACCGCTCGTGCGGCACGCCCGGCACGTAGGTGTCGGGGTCGAACAGGTCGACGTGGTCGAGGTCCATGAGTCAGCTGTCCTCCGGCGGTTGGAACAGGTTCTCGTCTCGCGGACGCTACCCGTCGATCGCCCCCCGCGATACGCGATGCTCCCCGGATGACCTCCACCCCTGCGCCCGGTCCGCCGGGGCCCACCGCGACGACGATCCGCTGGGACGTCGACCCCAACGTGTTCCCTCCGGAGGTGGAGTTTCGGACGGCCGCCGCGGCCCAGGCCACGGTGATCAAGGCTCGGCGATCCGTCATGGAACAGATCGTCCTGCCCCTGGTGATGGTGCTCGTCATGATCGCGCCCGCGGCACTCGGCCATCCCGAGACGACGTTCGGTGCGATCATCGCGATCTTCCTCTTCACGGCCCTCGCATTGATCATCAAGAACATCCAGCTCTCGACCATTGGGGCCGACCTCGGTTCGAGACCGTGGAGCTCGACATCGACCGACGTCGTCGCCGACGCAACCGGATTTCGGATCTCGAACCCGTGGTCCGACGGGTGGGTCACCTGGCACCACGTCCAGAGTGTGATCCCGAACGACGACTCGGTCGCCCTCGTCCTGTGGGGCTACGCGACGCACGTGTTCCCGTTCGCGGCGGTCACGACCGGTCAGAGCCCGGCGGACGTCGTGGCGACCATCGAGGGCTGGGTGGCCTCGGCCAACGCCACCGAGGGCCCGCCCGGATGGACCGGCAGTGTCTGATGCCGACGGCCGACCGTCGTCGCCGGAGGACCGGCCGGTGAGCGGCCCGGGCTCCAGCCCGGATCCGGTCGAGGTCGTCGTCGCGCCGGTCGCCGGCACCGCCGTCAACGATCCGAGCCTGCGGGACCAACTGCTCGACCTCTGGGTGGCAGTCACCGACGCCGGCGGTTCGGTGGGCTTCGCGGCACCGGCCGACCCGACCGCGATCGCCGCCGCCCTCGACGCCGAGCTGGCCCTCGTCCGGGACGGCCGCCACCTGCTCGGCGTCGTGCGCTCGGACGACCGGGTGATCGCGGTCGGCTACCTGTGGGGCCGGGGCAACCCGTTGTTCGCCCACTGGCGGACGGTCATGCGCCTCATGGTCCACCCCGATCACCAGGGCACGGGTCTCGGTGGTCGACTGCTGGAAGGTCTGCACGATCTCGCCCGGGACGACGGATGCGAGCACGTGGTCCTGTCGATCCGAGGCGGCGAGGGGCTGGAGTCGTTCTACGAGCGCCACGGCTACCACGAGGTCGGCCGTCATCCGGGCGCCGTGCGCATGCCCGACGGCACCGACCGCGACGAGATCATGTTCCTGCGCCCGCTCCCACCCGGCATGCTGAGCCGATGACGGTGATCATCCGGGCGGCCACCCACGATGACCACGACGCGATCACGGCGCTGCACAACGTGCTGATCCCGACCACGACCACCGAGTGGCGCGACGAGCCCCACGACCCGGCCGACCGGGCCGCGTGGATGGCCGCCAAGGCCGAGCGAGGGTTCCCCGTGTTGGTCGCCGACGAAGGCGGCACCGTCGTCGGGTGGGCCACCTACGGGGACTTCCGGGACTCGATCGTCCGGCCGGGCTACCGGTTCACCGTCGAGCACACGATCCATGTCGCCGAGACCCACTGGGGCACGGGGGTCGCCTCGCAGCTCATCGAGGCGTTGGTCGCCGAGGCCGAGGCGGCCGGGCTGCGGGTGATGGTCGGTGCGCTCGACGGCGACAACGAGCGGTCGATCCGGTTCCACGAGCGGCACGGCTTCGTCGTCACCGCCCGGATGCCGGGCATCGGCGAGAAGTTCGGTCGCCGTCTCGACCTCGTCCTCCTCCAGCGCGAGCTCCACCCGGGTTGACGGCCTTTCGACTTCGGTCGCTGCGCTCCCTCCGCTCAAGGAACAGGAGGGGGAGCGCCTTTCGACTCGCTCCGCTCGCTCAAGGAACAGGAGGGGGCGCCTTTCGACTCGCTCCGCTCGCTCAAGGAACAGGAGGGGCGCTGCGCTCGCTCGAGGAACAGGATCGGCCGGTACGCTCGTCGCATGTCGAGCGAGAACGTGGTGCCGCTGTTCGACCGGTCGTCGGACGAGGACGCCGAGACCCCGACGCTGCCGGAGGCCATCGGCGACGTACTCCGCGAGGAGCGCACCGAGCAGGAGCGCACGCTGGTCGACGTGGCCCGCGAGGCGGCCGTGTCGGTGCCGTACCTGTCCGAGGTCGAGCGGGGGCGCAAGGAGGTGTCGTCGACGGTGCTCGTGGCGATCGCCGACGCCCTCGACCTCCCCCTCCCCGTCGTGCTCGACCGCGTGGCCGACCGCCTACGCGTCGGGGTGCAGTGCCGTGCGAGCCTGCATCTCCTGGCCGCCTGACACCGCGGCCACCGCGTCGACGATGCCGTAGTCGACCGCCTCCGCGCCCTTGAGGACGAGCGTGCGGTCGATGTCGTGGTGCACCTGTTCGACCGACCGTCCCGTGTGGGCGGCCAACAGCTCCTCCCACTCCCGCCGGGTCCGTCCGAGCTCGGCCGCCTCGACGGCGAGGTCGCTGAGCGCACCCCGCCGGACGTCGCTGTGCGGCTGGTCGAGCACCACACGGGCGTGCTCCAGGATCGTGCGCTTCCCCGGCGCGCCGGCCGCAAGCAGGATCCCGGCCGTCGACCCGGCCTGACCGACGCAGATGGTCGCCACGTCCGGACCCACGTGGCGCATCGTGTCGTAGATGGCGAGCGTCGCGGTCGACGAGCCGCCCGGCGAGTTCAGGTACAGGTGGATGTCGTGGTCGGGACTGCTCGCCGCGAGGTGCAGGAGCTGGGCGATCACGACGTTGGCGACGCCGTCGTCGATCGGCGTGCCGACGAACACGATGCGCTCGCTCAGCAGGCGGCTGTAGATGTCCGACACCCGCTCACCGCGGGCGGTCGACTCGATGACGCTCGGGATCGTGTAGCTGCTCACGACGACACCTCCGACCGGGCCGACGGGGTGACGCCGAAGGTGCGGCGGCCGAGGGTGGGCCGGATCTCGTCGAGGGACTCGACGATGTGGTCGACGAAGCCGTAGGCCAGCGCCTCCTCGGCGTCGAACCAGCGGTCGCGACCGACGTCCTCGGCCACCTGGTCGGGGTCCCGCCCGGTGTGGCGGGCGATGATCGAGCGCATCCGGTCGAGGGTCGTCACCATGTGCTTGGCCTGGATCTCGACGTCGGCCGCCGACCCACCGAAGCCGGCCGATCCCTCGTGCATCAGCACCTGGGCGTTCGGCAGGGCGTACCGCTTGCCCGCGGTCCCGCCGCACAGCACCACCTGGCCCATGCTGGCGGCGAAGCCGAGGGCCACGGTCGCCACGTCGTTGGGCACGAGCTGCATCACGTCGTAGATGGCAAGCCCGGCCATGACCGAGCCACCCGGCGAGTGCACGAACAGCGCGATGTCGGAGGTCGGGTCGTCGGCGGACAGCACGAGCAGCTGCGACACCACCCGGTTCGCCAGCTCGTCGGTCACCTCGTCGCCGAGCACGATGATGCGCTCGTCGAGCAGCCGTTCGGTCAGTCGGTCGTCGATCGTCGTCGTCACGCCGACGACTCTGGCCGCGCCATCACCGGTCGCGGTGTCGTTCTGCCAGAGGCAGAACCGCCGAACTCGCCTTTCGACTCCGGTCGCTGCGCTCCCTCCGCTCAAGGAGCGGGAGCGCGCCTCAGCGGTAGGCGGTGGGCCGGTCGGGACGGCGGTCGGCGTGGCGGCCCGACGCGTAGTGCAGGAGCTGCACGACGGTGTTCGGATCCGAGAGCCGCAGCACGTCCCAGATCGGACCGTCCTGCTGGGCGGCGAGGAGGGCCTTGTACCCGGCGGTGCCGCGCTCGGGGACGTCGGTGGTCAGGAGCACGTATCGCAGCGGACGTTCACCCTCGGCGCCGGAGTGGCCGGCGGCCAGCACCGACGCCTTGCCGAGCGCCTTCCACAAGGTGTCGGTGCGCTGCAGGCCGGGGCGGCTGCTGCTGAACGCGCCCGACACGTCGAACAGCCAGTGGTTCCGGCGAGCGTCCCGGGCCTCGAAGTTCACCTCGACGCCGACCGCCGGGAACTTCGCCTTCTCGGTGAGCTCCTCGGCGAAGCCGGTCCGGGCGAGCAGGTGCGAGGCCAGCTCCTGGGCCCGGCGGCCCTCGGCCGAGGACTTGCGTTGGAAGTCGACGAGGTCCTCGCCGACGGCGGCCTTCGTCCGCGGGAAGTCCACGAACAGCGTCGGGTCCGGCGCCGCCATCCGCTCCTCGCGCTCGCGCTCGGCCTCCTCCCTGGCAGCCTCGATCCGGGCCGTGGCGGCCTCGGCGTAGCCGGCGTCGGTGTCGAAGCCGGCGAAGCGCCGCTCGGCCCGCACCGCGGCCACCCCCGTGGAGCCCGACCCCATGAAGGGGTCGAGGACGACGTCGCCCTTGAACGTGTAGAGGTCGATCAGGCGGGCCGGCAGCCCCACCGGATAGGGCGCAGGGTGACCGACCCGGTTGGCCGACTCGGGGGCGAACTCCCACACGTCGAGCGTGAGGTCGAGGAAATCGTCCTTGCCGATCGTGCCCTCGACCGGGAGGCCCTCCGATGCCCGCTGCTTGGCCGAACGGGCCCGGTCGAAGCGGCCCTTGCTGGCCACGACGATCCGCTCGGTGAGGTCGCGCAGCACCGGGTTGCGGGGGCTGGCGAAGCTGCCCCACGCGCAGTTCCCCCCGGCGCCGCGGGCCTTCTGCCAGATGATCTCGCCCCGCAGCAGCAGACCGAGACGGTCCTGGAGGATGTGGGTGACGTCCGCGCTCAGCGAGCGGTACGGCTTGCGACCGAGGTTGGCGACGTTGACCGCGATGCGCCCGCCCGGTTCGAGGACCCGGGCGCACTCGGCGAACACGTCGTGCAGCATCTCGAGGTACTCGACGTAGTCGGCCGGGATCCCGCCCTCCCCGAGCGCCTCCTCGTAGGCCTTGCCGGCGAAGTACGGCGGCGACGTGACCACGAGCGCCACGGAGTTGTCGGGGAGCTCGGGCATCTTGCGGGCATCGTGGACCCAGATCTGATCGACCGCACCGTCCGCGAGCGGGGTGACCGTGTCGTCCGCGCTGAGCGTCGGCGCCCCGAACCGCTCGTAGAACCCCGACGCGTCGTGGTTCTCGCGGCGGCCGACACCGAAGTTCGACGTCGAGGTGCCGCGGCGCGCGGTCGGTCGCTGTCCCACGTCGGCAACGCTACCCGAGGGGTCTGACAACACCGCGCGTACGTTCGTTCGCGCGCTCCGCGCGAACACGCAGCGGTCAGCCCGCGGTGGCCGTGCCCCGGTCGACGGCGACCTCGTGCACCGTCCACGGCTGGGCCAGGCCCTTCAGCTCCACCGATCGGCCCTCGGAGAAGAGGAGGTCACCGGCCGAGTCGACGAGATCCTTCGTCAGCGCCGACACCACGACCTCGCCCGGACCGGCGACCCCCGCGATGCGGGAGGCGGCGATGACGTTGCGGCCGTAGACGTCGCCGTCCTGGCGGACCACCTCGCCGGTGTGGAGACCGATCCGCAGCGGCACCGCGGCCCCGTCGCGGACCTCCAACCCCGCCAGCACCGCCTGACGCGCGCTCGGGAACACGACCAGGTAGCCGTCGCCGTTGCCCTTCACGACGGTGCCGCCCCGGGCGCCGACCGCGGCGCGCAGCGTGCGATCGTGGGCCGCCACCACGTTCGACCACCGCTGGTCCCCCATGGCCTCCACCGATGCCGTCGAGTCGACGATGTCGGTGAACATGATCGTCAGCGTCCCCTCGGGCAGGTCGACGCCGGGTCCCTCGGGTGCACGGGTCGATGGGACCGCCACCTCGTCGAGCGCGCTGGCGACCGCCCGCAGCGTGTCCGACGCCTCGCGCCCCGGCGTCGAAGGCTGCGCCGTCGAGCGTTCGGACTTGGAGCGTTCGGACTTCGCGCGATCGGCCTTCGAGCGCTTGGTGCGGACGTCGACGCCGCCCCACAGACCCGAGGCGTGGACCCGGATCGTCGGCGCTCCGGGCAGGACCCCGTCGAGCCGGGTGCGGTTGCTGGCGCCGCCCATGAGCACGAACCCGTCGAGCTCGACCGGGATCCCCTCGGGGACGATCACCGTGACCCCGCCCATCACGGCGGTGGCGTGGATGTCGACGACGGCGGTCTCGATGAGCGCGTGGCGGAGGTCGACGGTCGCCGATCCCCAGAACGCGAACGCCCGGACCACGGGCGCGACCCGCCAGCGGCCACGGGTGTGGGAACCGCTCATGATCGCGACGACGCTCGACCGGGCTCCCGTCGGCGACGGTCGGATGGCATCCGGTGCGACGGCCCGATCGGTGTCCCGGTCCGTGGTCGGGGTGGCCGCGTCGGCGAGGGAGCCGGGGGCCGATCCGGGGAGGTCGGCCACGACCGGCCGGAGCTCCGATGCGGTGGTCGCCCGCAGCGCGGCGTCCACGCGCTCGGCGAACTCGTCCAGGGTCAGGTGCCCCGACCCCACGGCGAGCCGCAGGCGGTCGACCACCTCCTGGCGCTCGCGGTCACCGATCCGCAGCTCACCCGGCGTCGGCGCCGGCGATCCGTCGACCGCGGCCGACGACTCGGTCACGACGGCCGGGACCTCGACGCGCTCGGCGGCGCGCTGCACGGCCCGACCGCCGTTCCCCGAAGGCTGGTCCCCGGCCATGGGGGGATCTTCGCGCCGTCGATCGCTGGACGTCGGATCGGTGGCCCACGTCACGTCGAGGCCGACGGGCGAGCGACGACGGCCAACGTCGGAGCGACAACGGGAGGGACAGAACGTGCACGGAATAGTTGTTTGTGCAATCATGTTGTTTGATGTGACCGGGGCCACCCGATCACCAGCTTCCGAAAGAGCGAGCACCATGCCTGCCGTCACCGCCGACACCCTCACCCTCCCCCGCCTGGACGAGCCCCTCGACGGCGCCGTCGACCGGCCGGTGCGCTCGGTCACCACCGCGCCCCGGGGCTTCGAGGGCGAGGGGTTCCCCGTCCGGCGGGCCTTCGCCGGCGTTTCGATGGCGGACCTCGACCCGTTCATCCACATGGACCAGATGGGCGAGATCGAGTACGGCCCGGGCGAGCCCAAGGGCACCCCCTGGCACCCGCACCGCGGCTTCGAGACGGTCACCTACATGCTCGACGGCCTCCTCCTCCACCAGGACAGCCACGGCGGCGGCGGCACCATCAGCGACGGTGCCACCCAGTGGATGACCGCCGGTTCCGGTCTCCTGCACATCGAGACGCCGCCCGAGTGGCTCGTCGAGAAGGGCGGGCTCTTCCACGGCATCCAGCTGTGGGTCAACCTTCCGGCCGAGGACAAGATGATCAGCCCGAACTACCAGGGCCTCGAGGCCGACGACGTCGCCCTCGTCTCCTCGCCCGACGGCGGCGCGCTCGTGCGCCTCATCGCCGGCGACCTCGGTGGTCACACCGGCCCGGGCAGCACCCACTCACCGATCACGATGCTGCACGCCACCCTGTCGCCCGGCGCCCGGCTGCGCCTGCCGTGGGACTCGTCATTCAACGGGCTCGTCTACGGGTTGAGCGGCGCAGGCTCGGTCGGCGCCGAGGGCCGGCCGATCGAGATGGGCCAGCTCGCGATCACCGGTCCCGGCGACGCGATCACGATCACCGGTGGCCCGTCGCCCGACTCGCGGACCGACGCGTTCGACGTGCTGGTGCTCGGCGGCCGCCCGATCGGCGAGCCGGTGGCGCACTACGGCCCGTTCGTGATGAACACGCAGGCCGAGCTGCGCCAGGCGATGGCCGACTACGAGGCCGGTCGCCTCGGCGTCATCCCGCCCGGCGCCATCGGCATCCGCTGACGCCGAACCCCGCGAACCAGACGCCCACCCCCTCGAACCAGACCCCCACCCCGAACTGGCGTAGGTCCTGGTGGACAGACCACCACGGCCTACGCCAGTTCGTCGGGGTGGGCGTCAGTTCGTCGGGGTCGGCGTCAGTTCGTCGGGGTCGGCGTCAGTTCGTCGGGGTCGGCGTCAGTCGACGGGTGAGGCGGCGACCTGCACGTCGAGCTCGGGGTCGCCGGTCTCGGGGTGCGGCGGGAAGGGCTCGGACGCGTGGTGGCGGGGCAGCAACCGGTACGCCATCACCGAGGCGAACGCGACCACCGCGGCGCCGAGCATCGCGGCCAGGCTCATGCCGCTGACGAACGCGTGCTTCGACGCGTCCAGCACCTCACCAGCGAGCTGCGACATCGACTCGGGCGCCCGGGTGGCGAACTCGACCGCGCCCGGCAGACCCGACTCGACCACCGCTCGGCCCGTGGGGTCGGGGATCCGGGCGGCGATCGAGGAGATGTCGTTCGCGTACACCGAGGTCACGACCGACCCCAGGATGGCGACGCCGAGCGCGCCGCCCAGCTCGCGGGTCGTGTCGTTCATCGCGGAACCGACGCCCGCCCGGTTGAGCGGCACCGACGCCATGATCAACGTGGTGAGCGGCGTCATGGTCAACGCCATGCCGAGGGCGAGCGGCACGACCGACACGTAGATGAACGCGAGCGGCGAGTCGATCTGCATCTGCGAGAAGACGGCGAGGCCGATCCCGGTGGACAGCAGGCCGGAGGCGACCACCCGGTTGACCCCGAAGCGGGCGACGAGCTTCGGCGCTCGCGGCGCCACCGTCATCATGATCAGCGCCATCGGGAGCTGCAGGAGCCCGGACTTCAGCGGGGAGTAGCCGAGCACGAGCTGGAAGTACTGGGCGACGAGGAAGAACGTGCCGAACATGGCGAAGAAGGTGAGCGTCATGCCCCCGGACGCCACGCTGAAGCGGCGATCGCGGAACAGGTGCAGGTCGAGCATCGGGTTCTCGGTGGTGCGCTCCCGCCAGATGAAGAGCACGAGGGCGACCGCGGAGACGGCGAACACGCCGAGGGTCTCCGCCGACACCCACCCCTTGTGGGGGCCTTCGATGATCCCGTAGACGAGCGAGACGAGGGCGACGATCGACAGCCCGGCACCGGGCAGGTCGAGCGGCTGCTCCTCGGGGTCCTTCGACCTCGGCACGATCATGGCGCCGGCGACCAGCGCGATCAGGATGATCGGCACGTTGATGCGGAACACCCAGCCCCAGTGGAAGTGCTCGAGGATGAACCCCGACGCGATCGGACCGAGCGCCGCGCCGCCACCGGAGATGCCGGCCCACGTGGCGATGGCCTTCGGCCGCTCGTGGGCCGGGAACACGTTGGTGAGGATGGACAGCGTCGACGGCATGACGAACGCCGCGGCGACGCCCATGATCGCCCGACCGGCGATGACGGTGCCGGCGTTCGTGGCGACCGACGCCACCATGGCGCCGACGAGGAACGTGACCAGGCCGCCCTGGAGCGCACCCTTGCGACCGAACCGGTCGCCGAGCGTGCCGGCGGTGAAGAGCAGGCCGGCGAAGACGAGCGAGTAGGCGTCGACCATCCACTGCAACGAGGTGGTCGATGCGCCGAGCTCCTTGCCGAGCGTGGGGATGGCCACGTTCAGGCTGGTGTTGCCGACGATGACGATCATCAGGCTGGTGCACAGCACCGCGAGGATCGCCCAGCGGCGGTGGTAGACGTCGGGATCGATGCCCTCGTAGTCGATGGCCGCATCGGCGGCGGTGGCGTCCATGCTCACGTCGTCCTCGTTCCTCTTCGGCCGCTACCGACCGTGCCCGGCAGGTTTCGCTACGGCTGCGGAGCAGAACGCTAACGGCAGGAGTCGGAGCTCCGCACCATTTCACGCCGCATTCGTGCTGTGACTTGTGCCACCGCCCGCGTCCCGGTGCGGGACTCGCCCGTCGTTTCGCTACGGTTGTGGAGCGATGGCACGTCCCCGAAGCGAAGCAGCGAACCGAGCCGCGATCGACGCCACCGTCGCGCTGCTCGTCGCCGAGGGCATCGAGGGCGTGTCCATGGAGGAGGTGTCGGCCCGCTCCGGCGTGGCCAAGAGCACGCTCTACCGTCACTTCGGTGGCCGCGAGGAGCTCATCGCCGCCGCCGCCCGCGTGTGCCAGGCCGAGTTCGCCACCCCCGACACCGGCTCGCTGGACGCCGACCTCCGCGCCGTGTTCGACGCGCACCAGGCGTCCTACGAGGAGGAGCGGCTCAACGACCTGCTCCCGATCCTGCTCGACGGCGCCCGGCGCGATCCCACCTTCGAGTCGCTGGTCGAGGAGCTCCTGGAGGAGCGGCGACGCCCGGTCCGAACCGTGATCCAGCTCGCCCAGCTCCGCGGTGAGGTCGCGGCCGACCTCGACCTCGACAGCGCGGTCGCCGTGGTCGTGGGTCCGTTCACGTACCGGAAGATGGTGCTGCGCCAGCCGGTCACGCCCGAGTTCGCCGAGCTGGTGCTGCAGAGCGCGGCCGCCGCGCTCCGGGCGACCGTCGACGGTCCCGTCCCGGCCGGCTGACCACCCTGCTCGCTACCGTGCGGGCATGACCATCACCCACGACCTGCCCGGCGGACCGACGATCCCGGCGCTCGGCGTCGGCACGTGGGCGTGGGGCGACCGCGCCACCTGGGGCATGGGTGGCTACGACGCCACCCTCACCGAGGCGACCATCCGCGAGGCGTGGGAGGCATCGATCGATGCCGGCGCCACGTTCTTCGACACCGCCGAGGTGTACGGCGACGGCGAGTCCGAGCGCATCATCGGTCGGCTCCTCGCCGGCGACCCCGACCGCGCCGCCGAGGTGGTGCTGGCCACCAAGTTCATGCCGATGCCCTGGAAGCTCGACGTGGTGGGCGCGCTCCGCCGCTCGTTGGAGGCGTCGCTCGGCCGGCTCGGCGTCGCCTCGGTCGGGCTGTACCAGATCCACGGACCCATCAGCCTCCGCGGCCACGGCCACCTCGCCGACGCCCTGGCCGCGGTCCACGCCGACGGGCTGGTGCAGGCCGTCGGCGTGTCCAACTACTCCGCCAGGGAGATGCGCTCGATCGCCGCCAAGCTGGCCGAGCGCGGGGTCCCGCTGGCCACGAACCAGATCGAGTTCTCGCTGCTGCGCCGCCGGCCCGAGACCGGCGGGCTGCTGGCCACGTGCCGCGAGCTCGGCGTCATCCCGCTCGCCTACTCCCCCATCGGTCAGGGGCGGCTCACCGGAAAGTACGACGCGTCCAACCCCCCGCCCAAGGGCCGGTCGTTCTCGGACCACCCCATGGCGGAGGTCGACGCGGTCGTCCGGGTGCTGCGCGACATCGGCGAGGCCCACGACCGCACGCCGTCGCAGGTCGCGCTCCAGTGGATCATCGCCAAGGGCGCGGTGCCGATCCCCGGCGCGAAGAACCGCGAGCAGGCCGAGCAGAACGCCGGTGGCATGGGGTGGTCGCTCTCGGAGGGCGAGGTCGCCCGGCTGGACACGGTCGCGCTCGAAGGCACCAACGACCTCCGCAACCGCTTCTGGCAGCACGGCTGAGGCCTTTCGACTCGCTCCGCGGATCCTGAGCGAGCGAAGCGAGTCGAAGGGCGCTCGAGGAACAGAGGGGTCGCAGCCTCGCTCGTTGAGCGGAGCGAGCGCAGCGAGCGGAGTCGAAACGCTTCAGACGCCGATGTTGAGCGTGCCGGTGAGCCCCGAGGAGATGTCGCCGGTGATCGTCGTCATCTGGCTGGAGTAGCCGTCGCGGAAGATGCCGTCCTGGTCGATCGGCGTCCGGGGGAAGTTGGTGGCGCTCTGCTCGTAGCCGGTGGTGGCGTAGACCTCCTCGCAGGAGTCCGACGGCATGGCGAGCTGGCTGGTCACCAACTTGTTGCTGGCCGAGGTGGCGTCGTCGACCGACGGGTACACCTCGAAGTGCATGTGCGGGTAGCGGCCCATGTAGGCCCCCGGGAAGATCGTGGTGAAGGACAGGTTGCCCTCGTCGTCGGACACCTGGACACCGCGCAGGTAGTTCTCGTTCGTCGCTCCGTTGGAGTACATCGAGTACAGGCCGTCGGCGGTGCAGTGCCACAGGTAGACCGCGGCCCCGGCGAGGGGGCCACCACCGCCGGCGACATCGATGAGCTTCAGGTTCATGGTCAGTTCCACCCCGTCGACGGTGGTGGTGGAGTCACCGAAGCTGCTGCGGATGTCCTGGCGGACGACACCGGACTGCTCGAGCACGTCGGGGCCGTTCGAGCCGTCGCCCGGGTAGGGGCCGGCGGTCTCCTCGGGGATCTCGGTGGTGCCGTCGCTCGAGGTCGAGCTGGCGGTGGTGTCCGAACCGGAGCTGGTGTCGCTCGAGCTCGTCGACCCGCTCGCCGCGGCGGCCGTGGTGCTGGAGCTGTCGGAGCTGGACGAGCCGCAGGCGGCGAGGCCGGCGGCGAGGGCGCCCCCGGCCAGCATCCCGAGCGCTCGGCGACGGCCGAGGAAGCGGGGGAGGTCACGGGCCATGCCACCGAAGTCGTCGTGGTCGTCCTCGTGCTCGTCGGTCACGTGGGGGGCGGGGGTCTGGGTCGGGTCCATGGTTGTGTTCCTCCTGGTTCGGTCACCACCTTCGCCCGTCACGCTCCGACCGTGCTCAACGTTGCCTGAGAACTTCCTGAGGACGAGACCCCAGATCGGAGCGCCCGTGGACCCTATTTCCCCTGTGGTCCTGCACCCGGGACCGTGCAGGACCACAGGGGAAACGCCGGCGGTGGCGCGCAGACGAGACCGTGAGCGCGGGGATCTGACGCGGGGTTAGGTTCCGGCGGATGGACACCGGAGGACCGATCCGCACCGTCGTCTGGGGGACCGGCAACGTCGGCCGCGCCGCCATCCGCGCCGTCGACGCCCACCCCGACCTGGAGCTGGCGGCGGTGGTCGTCGCCAACCCCGACAAGGTCGGGCGCGACGCCGGCGATCTCGGCGACGTCGGCCGACCACTCGGCATCGCCGCCACCGACGACGCCGACGCGGTGCTCGCGGACCGACCCGGCGCCGTGGTCTACGCGGCGTCCGGCGACATCCGACCCGACGACGCGCTGGCCGACCTGGTCCGCTGCATCCGCGCCGGGGCCGTCGTCGTCACACCGTCGGTGTACGGCCTCTACGACCCGCCGAGCGCACCGCCCGAGCTGCGCGAGCCGATCGAGTCGGCCATCGCCGACGGCGGCGGATCGCTCTTCGTGTCGGGCATCGACCCCGGGTGGGGCAACGACGTCCTGCCGGTGCTGATCAGCGGGCTGGCGTCGTCGATCGACGTGATCCGCTGCCAGGAGATCTTCGACTACGCCACCTACGACCAACCCGACTCGGTCCGGTACCTGGTCGGCATGGGCCAGCCGATGGACGAGGTCCCGCCGATGGTCGCGCCGACGGTCCCGACGATGGTGTGGGGCGGACAGGTCCGGCTCATCGCCCGGGCGCTCGGGGTGGAGCTGGACGACGTCGTCGAGCACGTCGAACGCCGCGCCCTCGACGAGACCGTGACCACCACCTCGATGGGCGAGTTCGAGGCGGGCACCCAGGGCGGCCTCCGCTTCGAGGTGCAGGGCATCGTCGGTGGCGAGCCCCGCATCGTCATCGAGCACGTCACCCGCATCCACCCCTCGTGCGCGCCCGACTGGCCGAGCCCGCCCGACGGGGGCGACGGCGCCCACCGGGTCGTCATCGAGGGCCGGCCCCACATCGAGGTCAACGTCGAGGCCACCGACGAGGACGGGAGCCGGGCCGCGGGCGGCAACGCCACCGCGGTCGGCCGCCTCGTGAACGCCATCCCCTGGCTGGTGGCCACCGAGCCCGGCCTCCACGACGCACTGTCGGTGCCGCTGTCGCCGGCCGTCGGCAAGCTCGGGGCGATCCGGCCGTGAGCGACGCCGTCACCGGGGACGACCCCCGCTGCCCCTGGGCGCTCGGGTCGCCGTCGATGGAGGACTACCACGACACCGAGTGGGGCTTCCCGGTCGGCAGCGACGTCCGGCTCTTCGAGAAGCTGTGCCTGGAGGCGTTCCAGTCCGGGCTCAGCTGGCGCACGATCCTCGACAAGCGCGAGGGGTTCCGGAGGGCGTTCGCCGGGTTCGACCCGACGGCGGTCGCCACCTTCGGACCCGACGACGTCGAGCGGCTCATGGGCGACGCGTCCATCGTCCGCAACCGGGCGAAGATCGAGGCCGCCATCCACAACGCCGGCCGCTACGCCGACCTCGTCGAACAGGAGGGTTCGCTCGCCGCGTTCGTCTGGGGCTTCGAGCCCGACCCGACCGAGGTGCCGGAACCGCAGACGATGTCCACCTCGCCCTCGTCGACCCGACTGGCGAAGGAGCTGAAGAAGCGGGGCTGGCGCTTCGTGGGCCCGACCACCGCGTTCGCGTTCATGCAGTCGATGGGCCTGGTCAACGACCACGTCCACGGGTGCCCGGCACGCGCCACCGTCGCCGACGCGCTCGCCGCGTTCGACCGCCCCGGGCCACCGAGCTGACGGGGCGTTAGGTTTCGGGGCGAGACCCGCCGCACCCGTCACGGAGGCCACCGTGCAGCTCGAGATCCCCGACGGCAAGGACCCGATCATGTGGGTGTGGGGCGAGCTCGTCCCCGGCATCGGGCCTGCGGCCGCCGCGTTCTCCGGTGCCGTCTACGAGCACACCACGCTGGGCCTGCGCGAGTTCGAGGCCGCCCGGCTCCGCGTCGCGCAGATCAACGGCTGTCTGTTCTGCCAGGACTGGCGGACCGACCGCGACGGCGAGACGGTCGAGGACGGGTTCGACACCGAGGTGGAGCGGTGGCGCACCACCGGTGCGTTCGACGACCGCACCCGCCTCGCCGCCGAGTACGCCGAGCGGTTCACGCTCGACCACCACGGGCTCGACGACGAGTTCTGGGGCCGCATGGGGGCGCACTACAGCCAGGCCGAGATCGTCGAGCTGTCGATGTGCCTCGGGGCGTGGATCGCGTTCGGACGGCTCAACCACGTGCTGGGGCTCGACACGCAGTGCTCCCTCCCGAGCCACGCGGGGCGCTGAACGTCCCACCTTCGACCCGGTGCACCGGGCCGAAGGTCTCCAGTGCCGGGTCGTGGCCGATCAGGACGAGGCCCCGACCGTCCAGGGCATGGTCGACGTCGCGCAGCAGCGCCGACGCGGTCGGGACGTCGAGGTGGGCGGTCGGCTCGTCGAGCACGACGGTGACCTGACCGCCGAGGATCGCTCGGGCGACCGAGAGGCGGACCCGCTCGCCCCCGCTCAGGGCGGACGCGTCGCGGCCGAGGCGCGTGGACAGCCCGTCGGGCAGCGCCTCGAACCACGGGCCGAGCTGGACCACCTGCAGCGCGCGGACCAGGTCGTCGTCCTCGGCGGCCGGGGCGGCGATCCGCAGGTTGTCGGCCAGGCTCGACGACGCGAACCACGGGTCCTGGGGGCACCACGTCACCAGCGTGCGGATGGTCGGACCGTCGAGCCCGGCGGTCGACCCGGCGCCGAACGCCGGCACGCCGCCGATGGCCATGCGACCCGACCGGGCCTGGAGGAACCCGACCAGCAGCGAGGCCAGCGTCGACTTCCCCGAACCGCTGGGTCCGACGACCACGGCACGGTCACCCGGCGCCACCACGAGGTCGACGCCGGCGACGACCGTGGGGGCGTCGGGCCAGCCCACCGACACGTCGTCGAGCGCCACCACCGCGTCGTCGCGAGCCGGCGCCGGCGCCGGGTGGTCGGGCTCGCGGACGGGATCCGGCCGGTCGAGGAGGGAGCGCACCCGGCCGACCGATGCATCGACCCGCGCCAGCGCCTCACCCGCGGCCGTGAGCGGGGCCAGCACCTCGATCACCGCCACCGGGAGCAGCACGATCACGCCCAGCGCCGGGCCGGAGAGGCCGTCCCCGGCCGGGCCCGCCGCCCACACGACCAGCGCGGTGGCGAAGGCCGGCGCACCGGCCACCAACGCGGTCAGGAGCGCGGCGACCCGCCCCTGGCGGCGGTCGAGCTCGTCCACCGCCGCGGCCCGCTCCTCCACCGCGGCCCGAGCGGCCGGCTCCCCGCCGACCGCGACGAGGTCGGCCCCGCCCTCGGCCAGCCGCACGACCTCGGCCACGACGGCACCCTTCGCGGTGGCGGTGCGCGCCCCTCGGGTCACCGCGGCCCGGTACGAGGCCGCGGGCACGACCGCGCCGATCGCCACGACCGCCACCCCGAGGGCGACCCCGCCCGCCGGATCCAGCGCGGTGGTGAGCACCACCGCGGCGATGGCGGCCACCAGACCGGCGACCACCGGTCCGACGACCCGGAGGAACAGGTCCTGGAGGCGGTCGATGTCGTCGACGAGGCGGGCCAGCACCTCGCCCCGACCCCGCGCCGGCAGCCCGGTCGGCGCCAGGTGGGCCAACCGTCCGACCACGACCGACCGGGCGCCGGCCAGCACCCGCAGCGCCGCGTCGTGCGACACCAGCCGCTCGGCGTAGCGGAAGACCGCCTTGCCGAGGGCGAAGGCCCGAACGCCCACCGCAGCGACGGCGAGATCGGCGAAGGAGGGTCGTTCGCCGGCCCGCACGATCATCCACGCCGCCGTCGCGGTGAGGGCGACGGCGCACACCTCGGTGAGCGTCCCCAGCACGTACGCGGCGACGAAGCGGCCCCGGTTCGGGCGGCTCAGCCCCCACAACCACCGTCGGCCCGCACGCGCCGATCCACCGCGGTCGCCGTCCCCGTCGACCCGGGCCTCGTCGACCGACGACGGCACATCGACGAGCGGTGGCTGGCCCGCGGTCCGGGCCAGGACGGTCGCCGAGCGCTCCCCGCCACCGACCGGGGCCCGCTCGACGGCGACGGCACCGTCGTCTGCGTCAGGTCGCGGGTCGATCGCGGCCCCAGCCCCGGTACCGCCCCCGACACCGATCAGGTCGACGACACGCCCGGACGCGGCGACCATCCGCGGGTCGTGGGTCGTGACCACCACGCCGACCCCCTGCGCCGCCGCCCATCCGATCGCGTCGATCACCGACTCGACCCGCGACCCGTCGAGCTGCGCCGTCGGCTCGTCGAGGAGGAGGTACCGCACCTCCCCGAGCTCCACCGCCACGAGCGCCCGGGCGAGGGCCACCCGGCGGGCCTCGCCACCCGAGAGCGTCGACGGGTCACGGTCGACGAGCCCGTCGAGGTCGAGGGCCGAGGTCCATCGAGCGGCCGCCGCCCCCGCCCCCGCCGAACCCTCGCTGCCGACGAGCACCGAGGCGCCGACGGTGGCGCCGAGCGGGGCCGGCCGCTGCCCGACCCAGCGGACCGATCGTCGACGCAGCTCGGCCGGCAGCTCTCCGAGGTCCACCCCGCCGAGCACCACCGAGCCGGCGTCGGGCGCCAGCGCGCCCCGCAACACGTCGAGCAGGGTCGACTTCCCTGCGCCGCTCGGACCCCGCACGGCGACCACCTCACCCGGCCCGACCTCCATCGTCGTCGGGTGGAGGCGTACGCCGCGCCGCGGGTCGCTGACCGAGATCGCCGCCGCGACGAGCACGCCGTCGCGCAGCGCGGCACCGCCCGTCCGCTCGACCGGCACGTCGAGCACGTCGCCCACCTCCACGGCGGCATCGAGCCCGGCGGCGGCGGCGTGGAACGCGGCACCGACCCGACGCAAGGGGAGCAGGCACTCCGGTGCGAGGAGGAGCACCACCAGCGCGGTCTCGAGGTCGAGCGAGCCGCCGGCCAACCGTGCGCCGAGCGACACGGCCACGATCGCCACCGACAGCGTGGCCAGCAGCTCCAGCGCGAACGCCGAGAGGAACGCGACCCGGAGCGTCCGCAGCGTCGCCCGGCGATAGCGGTCGGTGACCTCGCGCACCCGGTCGACCTGCGCTTCCGCCCGGCCGAACAACCGCAGCGTCGGGAGGCCGGTCAGGACCTCGAGGAAGCGGTCGGCCATGCGCTGGAGGGCGGCCCACTGACCGGCGGCCCTGGCCTCGGTCGCCCAACCGATCAGGACCATGAACGTGGGGATGAGGGGCACGACCACCGCGAGGATCACCGCTGAGAGCAGGTCGGCCCCGAGGATGCGCAGGCCGGCCGCGAGCGGGACCACGACGGCGAGGGCGAACGCCGGCACGTAGGTGCGAACCCACGGCTCGAGGGCGTCGGCGGCCGTCGACGTCAGCGCGGCAACGCGCGCCGGGCCGACGTCGTCGCGGTGGTCGGCCCGCACGTCACGGACCCGGTCGAGCACCCGGGTGCGGATCGCCGCCCGCGTCGCGATCAGCGCCCGCGTCGCCGACCACTCGGTCGCCCCTCCGACCCCCGCCCGAAGCGTCCCGGCCACGACCAGCCACCCGACCAGGGGGCCGACCGCGGACCCGTCGCCGGCGACCAGGCGGACGAGGAGCCGGGCGATCGCCTCGGCCTGGACCAACACGGCCACCGCGACCACTCCGGCGAGCACCGTCGAGCGGGCCACGTGGGCGCGCAGGGCCGGCGACAGGGCGAGGATCCGACGGTCGAGCGGCCCGCGCGGCCGCGGGGGCTGGTCGGTCACCCGATCAGTGTGACGCCTCGGCCCCCGGGACGTGCACCGTGGGGATGTGCTCGGTGCCGATGCGCTTGCGGAAGACCCAGTAGCTCCAGGCCTGGTAGGCGAGCACGACCGGCGTCATGATCACCGCCACCCACGACATGATCCGCAGCGTGTAGGCGGTCGACGAGGCGTTCTCGACGGTGAGGTTGAACGCGGGGTCGGTCGTCGACGGCATCACGTCCGGGTAGAGGCCGCCGAACAGCGCCACGACCGCGGCGGCGATCGCCAGGCCCGACCCGACGAAGGACCACCCGTCGCGCCCGGCCCGGGCGGCCACCACCGACCCGACCAGCGCGCCGGCGGCGACCACCACCGGCGCCCAGGTCCATGCCTCGCCCCGGGCCACCTGGTTCCACAGCAGGAACACGGCCCCCGCGCCGATGGTCACGGGCGCGACGGCCAGGCCGGCCCGCCGGGCCCGGTCGTGGATCTCGCCCTCGGTCTTGAGCGCGAGGAAGTGGGCACCGTGGAACAGGAACAGCGACGCCGTGACGACGCCGCCGAGGAGGCCGAAGGGGTTGAGGAGCGTGAAGACGGTGCCGGTGAAGTCGCCGGACCGGTCGATGGGGACACCCCGCACGATGTTGGCGAACGCCACGCCCCACAGCACCGCCGGGAGCCACGAGCCGAACGCGATCGCGAGGTCCCAGTTGCGCCGCCATCGGTCGCTGTCGACCTTGCCCCGGTACTCGAACGCGACGCCGCGCAGGATCAGCGCGACGAGCACCGCGAACAGCGGCAGGTAGAAGCCGGAGAAGAGGGTGGCGTACCAGAGGGGGAACGCGGCGAAGGTCGCGCCGCCCGCGGTGAGCAGCCAGACCTCGTTGCCGTCCCACACGGGGCCGATCGTGTTGATCATGACCCGGCGGTCGGCCTCGGTGCGTCCGAGCGGGTGCAGCAGCATGCCGACCCCGAAGTCGAACCCCTCGAGGAAGAAGTAGCCGGTCCACAGGACGGCGATGAGGATGAACCAGAAGGTGGCGAGCTCCATCGGTCTCGGCTCCTCAGTAGGCGAAGCCGAGGACGTCGTCGTCGTCGGCATCCGGTGGGTCGGACGGTCGTTCGAGCTGTTCGGTCCGCCGACCGGTCTCACCCGGGAGGAGCACGGCGTCGGGGCCCGCGAGCACGTAGCGGCGCAGCAGGAACACCTCGACCACCATGAGCGCCCCGTAGATCAACGCGAAGCCGACGAGCGTCGTGACCACCATCGGCGCCGACACGGCGGCCGAGGTGGCATCGGCGGTCTGGAGCCGCACCTCGGGGATGCCGTTGGGGTTCGGCGCCACCACCCACGGCTGTCGACCCATCTCGGTGAAGATCCACCCGGTGGCGTTGGCGAGGAAGGGCGTCGGGATCACGAGGATCGACGCGACCCGCAGCCAACGCTTCCCTCGGGGCAGCCGTCGACCCTTGCGGGTGAACCAGAGCGCCACGACCGCGCCGGCCGAGGCGATCGCCCCGAACGCGATCATCGACCGGAACCCCCAGTAGGTGATGAACAGGTTGGGCCGGTAGTCGCCGGGCCCGAACTTCTGCTGGTACAGCGCGTTGAGGTCGTTGACCCCGGGGATCGTGGCCTCGAGCTCGTGCTCGGCCATCAACGACAGCCCGTGGGGCAGCACGAAGTCGTGGACCGAGCAGGTCTGGCCCGGGTCGCCGATCGCGAACAGCGAGAGCCCGGGACCCCGCTCGGTGTCGCACAGCGCCTCGGCCGAGGCCATCTTCATCGGCTGCTGCTGGAACATCAGTCGGGCCTGGAAGTCACCGCTCACCGCGACGACGATGCCGCTCACGAAGGTCAACCAGATCGTGAAGCGGACCGCCCTGTGCAACGCGTTGGCGTCGCGCTCGGACGGGGCGGGGTCGCGCTGGAGCATCCACGCCGAGATCCCACCGACGAACACCGCGGCCACGAGCACCGCGCCCGCGATCACGTGGGGGTAGGCGGCGAGCGTCGTCGAGTTGGTGAGCACCGCCTTGATGTCGATCATCTCGGGTCGCCCGGTCTCGGTGTTGAACCGCACGCCGACGGGATGCTGCATCCAGGAGTTGGCGGCGACGATGAAGTACGCGGACAGGACGGTGCCGATCGAGGCGGCCCAGATCGTGGCGAGGTGCAGGCGGGGCGAGAGCCGGTCCCATCCGAAGATCCACAGGCCGAGGAACGTCGATTCGAGGAAGAAGGCGACCAGGGCCTCCATGGCGAGCGGGGCACCGAACACGTCGCCGACGAAGCGGGAGTAGGTGGCCCAGTTCATGCCGAACTGGAACTCCTGCACGATGCCGGTGACCACGCCCATCGCGAAGTTGATCAGGAACAGCTTCCCGAAGAACTTGGTGAGCCGCAGGTAGGCCTCGTCGCCGGTGCGGTACCAGCAGGTCTGGAACCACGCGACCACGAGCGACAGCCCGATGGTCAGCGGGACCATCAGGAAGTGGTACACGGTGGTGATCCCGAACTGCCAGCGGGCCAGGGTGACGGTGTCCACGGGATCCTCCCCATCACGTACCGAGGTGCCCGAGCAGCGTAGACCATCACCAGTGACGATGGGACAAAGCTCGGTCATCTGCCATCGCGATCGCTGCCCGGGGGCGCCCGAGACGGGCGTCACGAAGTGCAGTACCTTTCCCGGCCGTGGAGGCCGACCAGCACGCAGCGGACACGACCGGGACCGGACCCCAGGACGGCCAGCCGCTCGTCTTCTCGCCGGCCATGCTGCTGGTGGCCCGTGAGGGCGGCATCCAGATCCAACGGCCGCTGATGGCCAAGCCGTTCGTCGTCGACTTCCCCGGCCTGCACCTGCTGTCGCTGCTCGACGCCGAACCGGTCGAGGACCCGGCCGGAGCGATCGCCGAAGCGGCCCGACGGGCCGAGGTCGCCGCCGAGGACCTGCGGGACCTCATGTTCGCCCTGCGGTTCTCGAAGGACCTCGCCCCCGGCACGCCGTGGCAGCACCCGGAGGCCCCCGAGCATCCCGACGCCGCCGGCGCGGCGGCCGCCGGCTTCGACCTGACCTCCGACGACCTGCTCACCATCCGGATGCCGCTGACCCTGCGCCTGCGTCGCGGTGCGTTCGAGGTCCTCGGCCACGACGGTTCCCTCTGGATGTCGCTCGATCCCGTCGAGGCCAACCTGCTCACCGCCCTGTCGGTGCCCCGCTCGGCCGCCGACGCGATCGCCGCCGCGAGCGCGATCCCCGGTGGCCGGATCGAACCCGAGCGCGCCGCGTCCGTGCTGGCCGTCCTCGACCGAGCGGGCCTGCTCCGCCGCGGTCCCGCGATCGTCCCCGACGACCCCGACCTCGACCCGGGCGCCGACGAGGCGCTGGCCCACGACCACGACGCCCTGGTCCGCGAGCGGTTCGAGCAGCACTTCCAGGAGCAGAACGCGCGGGAGGAACGTCGGCGGGCCGAGACCGGCGAGGTCCGCCCCCGGGTCGTGCCCGTCGCCTTCGACGACCTCGGAGCCCCCGCCGGCATCGCCATGGTGATCGCCTACGCCACGTCGGTCGACGACGGTCGCCTCGACCAGGAGTACGAGTTCCGCTCCGACTGGGTGTGGAGCGACGACCACCTCGACCACTTCACCGCCGAGCCGGCCGTGTACCTGTTCTCCAACTACCTCTGGTCCCACGAGCGGTGCCTCGAGGTGTCTCGCCGGATCAAGGAGCGGTCCCCGAACAGCATCACGGTCCACGGCGGACCCGATACGCCGAAGTACGAGGACGACACGGTCGCCTACTTCGAGACCTACCCCCACATCGACGTCACCGTGCGGGGCGAGGGCGAGGCCACCGCTGCCGCGGTGCTGACCGCGCTCCGTCCGGTCATCGGTCAGGACCAACCCGACCTGTCGGTCCTCGCCGATGTCGAGGGCATCACCTACCGCTCGGCCTCGGGACCGGTGCGCACCGAGGACCGCGATCGCATCGCCGAGCTCGACTCGATCCCGAGCCCGCTGCTGTCGGGCCTGCTCGACGTCTACCGGGAGATGCCCGGCATGATGGTCACGATCGAGACCACCCGCGGCTGCCCCTACGGGTGCACCTTCTGCGACTGGGGCTCGGCCACCACCAGCCGGGTCCGCAAGTACGACATCGACCGGGTCTACGCCGAGCTCGCCTGGTGCGGTTCGAACTCGATCACCAGCATCACCGTGGCCGACGCCAACTTCGGCATGTTCGCCCGCGACGTCGAGATCGCCGAGGAGTTGGCCCGGGTGCGGGCCGACACCGGCTACCCCCGGACCTTCGGCGTCTCCTACGCGAAGAACACGGTGAAGCACCTGCAGCACATCATCGGGGTCCTGACCGACGCCGACGTGATGAGCCAGGGCGTGCTCTCCCTCCAGTCGATGGACGCGGAGACGCTCCAGGTCATCCACCGCTCGAACATCAAGACCGAGCGCTACGACGCGCTGGCCGACCGCATGCGCGAGGCCCGGCTGCCGCTCATGGTCGAGCTGATGATGGGCCTGCCGGGCCAGACCGTGGACTCGTTCTGCGAGGACCTCCAGCAGTGCATCGAGCGCGAGGTGCCCGCCCGCATCAACCGCACCACGCTCCTGGTCAACAGCCCGATGAACGACCCGGAGTACCTCGCGGAGAACCAGATCCGCACCCACGAGCCGCTGGTCCCCGGTCGCAACGCGCTGGTGATCTCGACCTCCAGCTTCGACGAGGCCGACTGGCGCGAGATGGAGCGGCTCCGCATCGAGTTCGGGTACTTCGAGAACTACGGCGTGCTCCGACTGGTGTCGCGCTACGTCCGCCACCGGGCCGGCATCGGGGAGGCCCAGCTCTACCGCGACCTCGCCGCCGGCGTGAACGCGGATCCGACCCGGTGGCCGGCCCTGGCCGCCACCGTGGCCCACGGCAGCGAGGTCATGGCCCCGATCTACAGCTGGCGGGTGCTGTTCGACGACATCGCCGACTACCTCACCGCCACCTACGACGTCGGCGGCTCCGGCCTCGACGCCGTGCTCGCGGCACAGGTCGCCATCCTCCCGGCGTCCGGCCGTTCGTTCCCCGAGACCGTCGACCTCCCCCACGACGTGGTCGGTTGGTACCAGGCGATGCTGGCCGCCAAGAGCGTGCACACCGGCGAGCACTGGACCGAGCTGGTTCCCCAGCTCGAGGAGTTCCCGGCCGCCACGCTCACCGTCGACGACCCCGGCCGGGTGTCGGAGCTGTACATCGGGCTGAACCGCGAGTCCACGGCGGTCGGCGCGTCCTGGGAGCTCGACTCCCCCCTCGGCAGGGCCTACATCGCCCCCGACCAGCTCCCGGACTGGGTGGTCGGTCGCGTGTTCCCCCAGCGGGCCGCCGCGGCATCGGGCACGCCCGTCGAGATCTCCGCCAAGACCTCCTAGCCGACCCGCCGGTCGGCCGGTCCCGGCACGCCCCGGGCTCGCTCGGTATGGTGCCCGCCACCAGGGGACACCACAAGGGGGACGACGCCGTGCCACGACGTCACCGCACCGGGCCGCGCGCGTTCGTCGCCGCGCTGGCCGCCACGACCACGCTCGCGGCGGGCATCGCGCTCGTCGCACCGGGCCAGGCCGGCGCCGGACTCGACCCGTCGGTGCCGCAGGAGCCGTTCCTGTGCACCACCGAGGGCAACGGGCTCGGCCAGCCGATCGTCGACAACACCGACCACGTCGGCACCCCCGTCTACCCCGAGACCACGCCCGGCACCCCGGACCGCAGCCTCGATCCGATCGGCTGGAGCGAGCAGTGCCAGGCCGACACCGTCGTCGAGTACCGCTACCGGGCCACCGACGGCTCCCGCCGCACGCTCGCCCACGGGCTCACCACGCTGCCCGCCGACATCGCCATGCTCGACGTGGCCGACATGGTCGGCACCGACCGGATGACCCTCGGCGGCGCCACCCAGATCCCCTACCTCTACCGCTACGAGCGCGGCACCCTTCCGAACACCCGCTTCGTCTACAGCATCGCCATGCTGGTCCCGTTCCAGGAGTACCTGGACGGTGGCGACTCGGGTGGTCCCTGGGACGACGACTCGTACTGGAACGGCCGACTGCTCTTCAGCTTCGGTGGCGGCGTCGGCATCGGCCACAGCCAGGGCGACCTGAGCAGCGGCGACTCGCAGATGCACGAGGCGCTGCGGATCGGTCACGCCGTCGTCTACTCGAGCGGCACCCGCACCTCGACCCACTACAACCTGAAGCTCGGGGCCCGCACCGCCGTCGAGCTCAAGGACCGGTTCGTCACCGAGCACGGCGATCCGCTCTACACGCTCGGCATCGGCGGGTCCGGCGGCGGCATCCAGCAGTACGTCTACGCGCAGAACGAGCCCGAGCTCCTCGACGCGCTGATCCCGCAGTACTCGTATCCCGACATGACCACCCAGACCATCAACATCGGCGACTGCGAGCTGCTCGAGCACTACATGGACGTGCTCGACAGCGACAACCCGCGCTGGGAGGACTGGGACAACCGCAAGATCATCCAGGGCCAGAACACCATCGAGGGGTTCACGTCGTCGTGGCAGGCCCGCACCGGCGACACCGGCAGCAGCGAGTGCATCGAGGGCTGGCGGGGCGCCACCCCGCTGGCCATGAACCCGACCTTCGGGCTCGCCGTCGGCGAGGACGACCTCCTCCTGCCCTACGCGAGCGAGCTGCTCACCAAGATCTCGCTCGGCCAGCCCGCGGTCCCCGACGACTTCCCCGACTTCGGCCGCCTCCTCCGCACCACCGCCGACCCCGACGACTGGGTCGAGTGGACCCACTGGGCCGACGTCGCCGAGGTGTACGGCGTCGACCCGGCCACCGGCAAGGCCCGCACCCCCTGGGACAACGTCGGCGTGCAGTACGGCCTCCGAGCCGTCGCCAAGGGCCAGATCACCCCCGACGAGTTCATCGAGCTCAACGCCAAGATCGGGTCGTGGTCGACCGACAACGTGCCCGAGTCGTGCGGCATGGTCGAAGCGATGACGAACGCCTCGATCGCCTTCTTCGCCGATCAGATCGGCATGTGCGAGGGCAGCGACCTCGACCAGTACTCGGCCCGGCAGATGGACTTCAGCACCGACACCGGCTCGCCGGCCCCCCGCCGCGAGGGTGACGTCGCCGCGATCACCGCGGCGTTCGAGAGCGGGCTCGAGTTCGACGGACGGCTGGGCCGCGACATCCCGATCCTCGACGTCCGCCACTACCTCGAGGAGCAGCTCGACATGCACAACGCGCACCAGTCGTTCGTGGTGCGCGAGCGGATCCGGCGGGCCATGGGCAACGTCGACAACCACGTGATCTGGTTCCTCGACGCCCGACCCGACGTCGACGACGCCGCCACCGACGTCCTCTACGACCAGGGCTTCAAGGTCATGGACCAGTGGATGCTGAACAAGCTGGCGAACCCGTCGCTGACCTCGGCCCAGGCCAAGCCGGCCGATGCCGTCGACCGGTGCTGGGACACCGACGGCACGCCCATCGCCGCCGGCGACGACGTGTGGAGCGGCGCGGTCGAGCTGGTCACCAGCGGCGAGGGGGCCTGGACGACCAGCGCGCCCACCGAGGTCGACGGCGTGCCCGTCGGCGCCTGCGCCGCCCACTTCCCGCTCAACTCGACCTCGCGGGTCGTGGCCGGCGGTCCGATCACCAACGACGTCTACAAGTGCCACCTGAAGTCGGTCCAGCAGTCGATCGACGACGGCGACTACGGCGAGTGGTCGCCGTCCGCCCAGGAGCAGGCGACCCTCGAGGACGTCTTCCCGACCGGCGTCTGCGACTGGTCGCAGCGCAGCGTCGGCTATCCGGGAGCGGAGACCCCGCCGACGACGACCACCACGACCACCGAGGTCGCCACGACCTCGTCCTCGGTCGCCGCCACCACGACCGAGCAGTCTGCGGCGACGACCACGTCGACCGATCCCGACGCCGGCACGCTCGCCGACGGCACCGATCGCAACGACGACGGGTCGCTCCCCCGGACCGGTTCCGACGTGACCCGCCTGCTCCCGCTCGCCGCGCTGCTGCTCCTGCTGGGTGCGGCTCTCGTCGTCCGCACCCGGCGCCGGGCCACCGACGTGGGCTGACCCGGTCGGCCGGCTCAGCGCAGGAGCCGGCCCTCCAGCACCTCGAGGGCCCGCCGGGCCGAACCCGACCACGCCTTTCGGAACGCCTTGAGGGCCGGGACGGCCGCGCCCGACCTGGGGTGCACCTCCCACGCCCACGTCACCCGGACACCGGTGCCGGCCGGGTCGAACGACCACGAACCGTCGATGTGGTCGACGAGCGGCTTCATCGGTCCGGTGATGTCGGTCAGCCGGTAGCGGAACACGTGGGGCCGGTCGACCTCGACCAGCTCCTCGCGCATGGTCCCGCTGCCCTTGAGCACGATGGTGCGGGACTCGCCGACCGTGGACCACGACCCGGTCTGGTCGCGGACCTCGGCGATCGGCGGCACCGGGCCGTACCGGTGCTTGAACAGCTTCGGCAACGGCATCGAGATCGTGCGCTGGTACGCGACGTCGACGGCGACGGGATAGGTGCGGGAGCGTTCGAAGTGCAGCGGGGCCATACCCGAGTTCTACCCCCGCGACGATCGGCCGCGCCCGCGCCGCCCACTCGATAGGTTCGGTCCCGGTCCGGACGGGGCCGCGTCCTCGTCCCCGAGCGTCGGAGGTCGAGCCGGATGGTGATCCGAGTGGTCCAGTGGGCGACCGGCACGGTGGACATCCACGCCGTCCCGGCGATCGCCGCGCACCCCGACCTCGACCTCGTCGGCCTGTGGGTCCACAGCGACGCGAAGGCCGGGCGCGACGCCGGCGAGCTGTGCGGCGGGCCACCCCTCGGCGTCGTGGCCACCCAGGACGCGGACGCCCTGCTCGACCTCGGCCCCGACGCCGTCTGCTACACCGCGAACTCCGACCTGCGGCCCGACGGCGTCGTCGACGACGTCTGCCGGATCCTGACCTCGGGAGCCAACGTCGTCAGCACGTCGTTCGTGCCCCTGCTCCACCCGGCCCACGCCGGGCCCGGGATCCTCGACCGGCTGGAGGCCGCGTGCCAGGAGGGCGGCACCAGCTTCTACACGTCGGGCATCGACCCGGGCTTCGGCAACAGCGGGATCACGATCCACGCGCTCGCCCTCTGCCGAGACGTGCGCAGCGTCCGCATGATGGAGATCGTCAACTACGCGACGTGGGACAACCCGTTCACCATGTTCGAGATCATGGGGTTCGGGAAGCCGGACCCGTCGCACTCGCTCCTGCTCGCGCCGGGATCGACGACGCTCGCGTGGGGGCCCGTGCTGCACCTGGTGGCCGACGCGATCGGGTTGACCCTGGACGACGTCGTCGAACGCCACGAGGTCCTCACCGCGGACGAGGACTTCGAGATCGCGTCGGGTCCGATCCCGGCCGGGACCGTGTCGGGGATGCGCTTCGAGATCGTCGGCAAGGTCGACGGCGAGGAGCGGATCGTCGTCGAGCACGTCACCCGCCTCCGCGACGACGACGCGCCCGACTGGCCCCAGGGCGATGGCTACCGGATCCACGTCGAGGGCGAGCCGCACGTCGACCTGGAGCTGAAGCTGTCGTCGGACCTCGGCGACCACAACCACGCCGGATGCCTCGCCACCGCGATGCACGTGATCAACGCCATCCCGGCGGTGGTCGCGGCATCGCCGGGCGTGAAGACCGTGCTCGACCTACCGGTCTACTCCGCCCACGTGACCAGCTGAGGAGGGGCCGTGCCCGAACCCGATCCGCTGCCGGTGAAGCTGGGACCCGTCTCGAACGGCGAGTTCTACCCGATCCCCCACTCGCCCACGGTGAGCGAGGCGATCCGCCGCACCCGGGCGCTGGCCGACGAGAACTCCCGGCGCCTCGGCATCTCCCGACGCCGGTTCCTCACCGGCGCCCCGGCTCGGCCGCCATGTTCTTCTTCCTCGCGGCCTGCTCGAAGGAGGAGGCCGCCACCCGGGGCACGACGCCCGGCGGCACCTACGCCGTGGACTCGTCGACGACGATCGACCCGGAGGCCGCGGTCGAGGCGCTGGGCGGCAAGGAGTTCGTCTTCGACGTCCAGACCCACTACGTCAACCAGGACCTCGCGCAGCCCGGGGGCGACTGGACCTCGCAGTTCCCGTGGGCCGCCTGCCCGGCCGGCGTCGAGGCCGGCGACACCCGCGCCTGCTTCACCGTCGACGCCTACTTCCGCGAGGTGTTCGCCCGGTCCGACACCACGATGGCCATCCTCTCGGCCCTCCCGGCAATGGCGCTCGAGGGGCTCCGGCCCGACGACATGGTCCACGCGATCGACGTCGCCACCCGGCTCGGCTGCGACGACCGGGTCCTCATGCACGGCGGCGCCTACCCGCACCACGGCCCGATCGAACCGGCCCTGCTGGCGATGACCGACGTGCGGGACCGCTACGACATCGCGGCCTGGAAGATCTACACGATGACCCCGACGGCGGCGCACTTCTACTTCGACGACCACGACCCGTCGCGCCCGCAGATCGGCCAGACGTTCATCGACCACGTGCGCGAGATCGGACCGCCGATCATCTGCACCCACAAGGGCATCTCGTCGATCGTGGGCTCGACCCCCGAGCTGGCATCGCCGAGCGACATCGGACCGGCGGCGGCCCGCAACCCCGACATCAACTTCGTCGTGTACCACTCGGGCTTCGAACCGGGCGGCGGGGGCGGCGGCGCCTACGACCCCGACGACCCCGACCCCCAGGGCGTCGACCGCCTCATCCGCTCGATGCAGGACAGCGGCGTCGAGCCGAACACCAACGTCTACGCCGAGCTCGGCGGCACCTGGTGGTTCGTCATGCGCGACCCCGACGTGGCGGCCCACGTCCTCGGCAAGCTCCTCCGCTACGTCGGCGAGGACCGCGTGCTGTGGGGCACGGACTCGATCTGGTTCGGCACGCCCCAGGACCAGATCCAGGCGCTCCGCACGTTCGAGATCACCGCCGAGTACCAGGAGCGCTACGGCTACCCGGCCCTGACCGACGAGCTGAAGGCCAAGATCTTCGGCCTCAACTCGGCCGCGCTGTACGACATCGCCGTGCCCGACACCGCTTGTGACATCGACCCGATGGAGATCGAGCAGATCCGGGCCAACCTCCCCCCGGCCCGCACCTACGGCCCCACAACCTGGAGCGACGCCGCCAGGATCATCAAGGCCCACCAAGGCGGCTACGAGCTCTGACCCGCCTTTCGACTCCGCTCGCTGCGCTCGCTCGCTCAAGGAACGCGCTGTTCCTTGAGCGAGCGAAGCCACCCAGCTGTTCCTTGAGCGAGCGGAGCGAGTCGAAAGGCGAGCGCAGCGAGCACGGACGCGGAGCGAGTCGAAAGGCGAGCGCAGCGAGCACGGACGCGGAGCGACCCGTATGGTCGACGCCATGGTCACGGACGACGGGACGGCGCCCGCGCACCCGGTGCGGGTGCTGTGGGCGGTGCCGCGCAGCGCCTCGACCGCGTTCGAGCGGATGATGATCGAGCGGGGCGACCACGAGGTCCTCGACGAGCCGTACTCCGGCGCGTACTACCACGGCCCAGAGCGGATCAGCGACCGCTTCCCACTGTCCGAACCGGAGGCGACGATCGGAACGATCACCGACGGTGTCAACACGCTGGCCGACGACCGACCGGTGTTCGTGAAGGACATGGCGTACCACCCGGCGGACGATCTCGGCGCCCTGCTCGACGAGCCGTGGCAGTGGTCGTTCCTCATCCGGGACCCCCGGTGGTCGATCCCGTCCATGGCCCGGATCTGGCCCGACCTCACCGTTGCCGAGGCCGGGTTCACCGCCGTCGAGCAGGGGGTCGACCTGGTGATCGCGTCGGGTGCCGAGCCGGTGATCATCGACAGCGACGAGTTGTGCCGCGAGCCCGAGCTGCAGGTGGCGACCTGGTGCGAGTCGATGGACCTCGCTCCGGACCCGGACGCCCTCACGTGGGAGGCCGGCATGCGCGAGGAGTGGGAGCGCTGGCAGGACTGGTATGGCGCCACCTCCGAGAGCACCGGCTTCGCGCCGCCCCGCGAGGGGGAACCACCCGCCGTCGAAGGTCGGGTCGCGGAGCTCGTGGAGGCCAGCATGCCGATCTACGAACGCCTCCGCGACCTCGCCCTCACCACCTGAGGACACCTTTCGACTGCGCTCGCTGGCGCTCGCTCCGCTCAAGGAACGTGCTGTTCACCTGTTCCTTGAGCGAGCGGAGCGAGTCGAAAGGCGAGCGGAGCGAGCCCATCACTGGCCGGGCGGGTTGGTGGTCGTCGTGGACTGCGGCGTGGTGCTGGTCGGCGTCGGGCCGGTGCCGTCGCCGAGGTGGTCGAGCTCCTCGGTCACCAGCCGCACGACGAGGTCGTCGAGGGACAGCTCCTCGTAGTCGGCGGAGGTGATGTCGGTGTTCCCGCCGGTCGCCGCGCCGCCCGCGCCGTAGCTGAGGAACACGAACCGCGCGCCGGTGGCCTGGGCGACCTGGCGGAACGCCCCCTCGGCCTGGTCGTCGCTCTCCGAGGACGCCACCGGGAACACCTTGATGCCCCTCGCGGTCGCGTCGCGGATCGAGTCGGCGTAGGTCGTCGGCACGTTCCGACCGATCTGCGGGGGTGCGTCGGCGACCAGGAAGGCGAGCTGCACGGTGCTGGCCGGATCCCGCCAGGCCGGCTCGGCCAGCGCCTCGGCCAGCCCTTCCTCCATCGCCTCGGGGTAGTCGCCCCCGCCGTCGGCGACGACGTCGGCCAGCGCCTTGCGGAAGGCGGCGACGTCGCTCGTGAAGTCGTAGCTGGCGGTGACGAACGCGTCGCCCTCGTCCCGGTACAGCGTCATGGCGAAGCGGACGTCGGGCTGGGACTCCAGCGCGTCGATGCGCGCCGACACCGAGTCGATGCTGGCCTTGAGCCGGTCGATCTCGTCGCCCATCGAGCCGGTCGCGTCGAGGAGGAACAGGACGTCGACGGCGGCGGGACCGTCGACGCCACCGGGCCGGTCGACGTCGATCGTCACGTCCGTACCCGGTGCCGCGCTGACCGCCACGTCCTCGGCGACCAGCTCGACCGCGTCGTCGGCGGACCCCCCGTACAGCTTCGGAAGGACGCGAGCGGTGCCGTCGGCGGTCGTGCGCACGGTGGCCAGCTCCTCACCGCCCTGCCGCACCGAGATCGCCACCCCGGCCACCGGCCGGTCGTTCGACCCGACCACGGTGGCCACGATGCGGCCGGTCGGGTCGACGTCGCGGAGCTCGATGCCCAGGTCCCGCAGCCGGTCGAGGTAGCCGAGGTAGTCGTCGAACTCGGCGTTGTCGTCGACGCTGCCGGCGCGGAGGCCACCTTCGACCGGTGGCATCGGCTCGACGCTGTCGTCCACGCCCGGGCCCGCCATCGCCTCGGTGGCCGCCATGTCCGCCGCGGCCCCGGAGGCCGCGCCGTCCCCGCCGGCCACGCCCCCCTGCCACTCCGGCTCACCGCCGAGCCAACCTCGGCCGGCCGATGGCACCGTCGGGCCGGGCGGCCCCGCCGTCGGCTCCGAGCCGCACCCCACCAGGAGGAGCGCCATCGCGAACGCCACCCCGAACCGACCGCCTCGTCCACGTCGTGTCTGTGCCATGGGCGGTGTGACGTCGGGAACGGCCGATCGGTTCCGCGTACCCTCGAACCATGGCGCACCCGAAGATGTTCGCGGACGACGATCCGGTGCTGGGCAGGGTCCGAGAGCTGGCCCGGGCGCTGCCCGACGCCGACGAGAAGGTGTCGCACGGCCGCCCGGCGTTCTTCACCAAGAAGGTCTTCGCCTACTACGGGGGGTCGATCAGGACCGACGGCGAGTGGGTCCCGCACGATCGGGCGATCATCGTGCTGCCCGACGAGGACGACCGACGGGCCCTCATGGAGGATCCTCGGGTGTGGGTGCCGGCGTACCTGGGCCCGTCGGGCTGGCTCGGCGTCGACCTCGACGACGACACCGACTGGACCGAGGTCGCCGAGCTGCTCGACGCGTCCTACCGGCGCACCGCCCCGAAGCGCAGCATCGCCCGGCTCGACGAGATCTGATCGGCCAGACTGGGCCGGTCCGAACGCTGACCAGGGGAGGTCACCGTGCCGTACAGCACCGGACGGATCGTCCACGACGCCGACGCGCACCTCATGGAGACGCCGTCGTGGCTCCGCGACCACGCCGACCCGGGCCTGCGCGACCGGATCCAGCCGTTGCGCTACCCGGGCGGCAACGAGCTGCGCCAGACCGGCGACCCGGCCGACCAGCAGCGCGACCTCGTCGCGGCCTTCGACCGCCTGGCCGACCGCCACCGCTCCGACGAGTACCGGGAGGTGGAGGAGGTGGAGATCATGGCCCGCAAGAACTTCGCCGCCACCGGCTCGTTCCTGCCCGAGGACCGACCCCGCGCGCTCGACCTCCTCGGCTTCTCGAGCCAGCTCGTCTTCAACACGTTCCACAACCGCCGCCTGCACGACTGGGAGCACGGTGGCGACCTCGACCTGGCCTACGGCACTGCCCGCGCGCACAACCGCGGGATGGTCGAGTTCTGCTCGGTCGACCGCCGACTGCTCCCCTCCTGCTACGTGCCGCTGGTCGACTTCGACCGGGCCGCCGCCATGGCCGACGAGGCGATCACCGCCGGCGCCGCCGCGCTGCTGATCGCGTCGGGCTGCCCGGACGGCCACTCGCCGAGCCACCTCGGGCTCGACCCGGTGTGGGCCCGGGCCCAGGAGGCCGGTGTGCCGATCGTGTTCCACGTCGGCGGCACCGACGACCTGATCGACCCGAACTACTTCGTCAACGGCCTTCCGGTCCCGCCCGACTTCCATGGCGGCGAGGAGAACTTCCGGTCGGTCGACTACATGGGCATCCCCCACCCGCCCGCCCAGACGCTGGCGACGATGATCTTCGACGGCGTGTTCGAGCGGTTCCCCGAGCTACGGGTCGGCGTCATCGAGCAGGGCGCGATCTGGGTGCCGTCGTGGACCCGCCAGATGGAGTCGGCGTTCGACGCCTTCGCCCGCCACGAGGAACGCCTCGCCGCGCTCTCGTTGCGCCCGACCGAGTACGTCACCCGCCAGATGCGGTTCACGCCGTACCCGACCGAGGACGTCGGTTGGATCACCGAGCAGTCCGGCCCGGACGTCTGCATGTTCTCCTCCGACTACCCGCACGTGGAGGGTGGTCGCCGCCCGATCGAGCGCTTCGAGCGGTCGCTCGGCGATGCGAGCGACGACGTGCGCGATCGCTTCTACCGATCGAACTTCCTCGACCTGATGGGGTCGGCGGCGGCCGGCCTCGCCGCCTGACCGGCGTCAGTCCCGCGAGGCGGTCGGGACGCCGGACTTGACCGTCCCGGTCGTGGGAGCGGCACCTTCGGCGGACCTGGCGGCCGCATCACCGGCATCTCCGCCGGCGTCCCAGTACCAGACCGCGTCGGAACCGGTGCCCGGGCCGTACCACAGGATGTCCATGAAGCCGTCGCCGTCGAAGTCGCCCTGGCCGTACACCTTGTTGGAGCCCACGTCACGGGTGTCGCTCAGGTAGGTCGTGATCACGGAGTCGCCATCGGTCCAGAGCGCGTTCTCGCGGTCGGCCGGGCTGTACACGACGGCACCCCCCATCCCGAAGGAGTAGCCGTAGCCGCGCGCCGGCAGGAAGGTCGTGAGGATCCGGAAGTGGCCCCCGAGGTTCTGCAGGTAGCGGTCCGGCTTGGTGCCGGACCCGTAGAGCAGCACGTCGTCGTACTCGTCGCCGATCACAGGTACCGCCTCGTACGAACCGTTGATCGTCACCTTGGTCGAGGTGAACGGACCCGCATGGCTGATCCAGACGCGGTCGGGGAGCGAACCCGGCCCGTAGAGGAACAGGTCCTCGACGAGGTCGCCGTTCCAGTCCCCGGCGATGACCTGCAGGTTCGACCGGATCTGCTGGCTGATGCTCCGGTGCGAGCCGTCCTCGTCGAAGATCCACAGCGGGTCGGTGCCGTCGCCGGGGCGGTACCAGAAGATGCGGTCCTTGCCCTCGGCGCGCCAGTCCCGCAGCACCTTCGGCTGGTACGTGCCGCTCACCGACTTCGTGATGGACGTGTCGAAGATGTCGTCGGTGTCCTCCGACACCCACAGTCGGTCGACCGCGGTCCCGGCCCGGTACCAGAAGATGTCGTCGTAGTCGTCGCCGGCGAAGTCGCCCACGATCGGGGTGGCGACCTCGTCCATCGGGATCCGCACCTTGTCGAAGGTGCGCGAGCCCTCGTTGCCCACGTACATCGTGTCCACACCTGCGCCCGGGGCGTACCAGTAGATGTCGCTCGCCTTGTCCCCGGCGAAGTTGCCCACGATCGGGAAGTACACCCCCGACACCGAGTACGACACGTAGTCCCACGTGCCGTCCGACTCCGCTTCGGCCGGTGCCGCGAACGACGTCATGACCACGCACAGCGCAGCCGTCACCGACACGATCCAACGCTTCTCCCGCACAACACCATCCCCTGGTCGACAAGCTGGCGGCACCATAGACGACATGAACGCGTCAGCCCCCGCTCTTCGGCCGCTGGCTCCTCTTCGCAGGTGCACGCCTACGGTCGCGGGGTCATGGACGAGGCGCTGTCGGGAGCGATCGAGGAGCTGTACCAGCGGTTCGGTCGCTACGACCTGCCGGCCTGGACGGACCCGTGCATGCACTGCCACAGCGAGGCGGACGAGGCCCGACTGCACCGGGCCCCCGTTCGGGAGCTGACCGTCGAGGACCTCGACCGGTATTCGGCAGACGCCCTGCTGGTGTGGGGCGACGAGACCACGTTCCGGCCCCTCCTCCCGCGGCTGTTCGAGCTCGCCGCGCTCGGGCCGGTCTCGGACCTCACCGACCCCGCGGACGTGATCGGGACGCTCGGGCGCTGCGGTTGGACGACGTGGCCCGACGACGAGCGGGTCGCGATCCGCCGGTATCTCGACGCGTGGTGGCGCGATCGCCTCGAACGCGCCGACGACTCGTTCGAGATGCGCGCCGCCCTCGTTGCGCTCGCCGAGGCCACCGACGACGTCGCGCCCTTCCTCCGGGTCCTCGACGATCCGCCCAGCACCGACGCGCTGCGCAACACCGCTCGCCTGATCCTCGCCGCGAGGTTCACGGGCCCTCCGCTCGGCGAAGCCAGGGACCGGCACCCGAACGCCACCGAGCAGATCCGTTCCTGGCTCGATCACGCCGCGCCCGCCCTCCGGGACCGGTTCGGCCGGACCGCGGCCGCCGCGACGGAAACGGGTGACGACGCGACCTTCGACCTCATGACCACCGCGAGCTCCGCCGTCGCCCGATCCTGACGGCACGGAGGATCGGCGGAGGGTCGCCGGACCCCGAGCCGGTACGCTCGGCCGAGCACCGGGGCCTCCCAGCCAGGACCCACCCCGGGGACGTAGCTCAGTTGGCTAGAGCACCTGCTTTGCAAGCAGGGGGTCGTGGGTTCGATTCCCATCGTCTCCACCAAGAAGTTCCCAGGTCACACCGCTGCAGCGGGACCCGACGGAATCGGCGGACCGGTGGCCGTGCCCACTACGTGCCCTTTTCGATCGGCCAAAGCGAGCGCGAATCGGGCACGGCGGGCAACTGGCGGTCGGCGCGAAACCCGTGCTGGATACGGTGGGCGAATGCAGGTCACCTGGCGACCACCCGTGGAGCTCGGCTCCTCAACGCCTCGGGTCGTCTTCGGAGAGCGACGGAAGTCCCAGAACGAGTGGGCGGGTCGACGCCTGCTGATGGTCGACGACGAACCGGCTTTCGAGCTCAGCTTCTGGTGCGGAACTTGCCAGTTCCTGTTCGAGCGGCTTGAAGGTTCGAACCAGACGCTCTCGCTCGAAGGCGTCCAGGATGTGCTCAACCGGGGGCTCACCGACTTGGATCCGCTCGTGCTCGGTGCCTTCGGCGAACTCGTGGCCCCGGGCCGGTACCTGCCGATGTTGTTGGAGGTTGAGCCGCGTCTGGTTCGGCCGTCTGACCCGGATGACTATTTCTCGACCGAGCAGCTCGCCACATGGGGGCCGGAGCCCTTCTGGGATCTACCGGTGTACCCGCGGACGCCGTACTACCGGTCGTTCTCAACCGAGGTCGATGGCGGAGCACACCTCTACGAGTTCATCGTGCCGCTGGTGCCTCCATCGTGGAACGAGCGCGGTCGCGTCGATGACTACCTCCGCGAGCTGAGGGAGTCCTCTTTGCCCACCGCGGTTGCGGTCACGACGCTTGACGTGTGCGCGCCGGCAGTGGAGCGGGGGCCCGACTACTACGACCATTGGGGTCTGACGCACTTTCTCCTGGACGGTCACCACAAGGTGGAGGCTGCTGCAGACGGCGGCCACCGGTTGCAATTGCTGGCGCTGGTCTCGCTCGATGGGAGCCTCGCGGACGAAGCCGAGGTCCTGCAGTTGCCGGAAGTTCGCGGCCGACCAGCTCGTCGCCGTTAGCCCGAGGACGGTTCAGGGTCGTCGTCGGCTTGCTCGCCGAAGCGTTCGAGGTACTTGACGATGTCGGCGTCCTGGCCGTCGACGACGTGTTGGTAGCGGAGGGCGGCGGCGGGTGAGTTGTGGCCGATGCGGGTCATGAGGGCCTTGAGGCTGGTGCCGGACGCGGCCGCGAGCGTGGCCGCGGTGTGGCGCAGGTCGTGGAAGCGCAGACCGGGAACGCCGGCGGCCTCGGTGGCCGGGACCCACACGCGGCGGCGGAAGTTCGAGCGGCGGAGCGGGCCGCCCTCGACCGCCGGGAAGACCAAGCCATCGGGCCCTTCCTCGGCGTACTGGTCGAGGTGTCGGGTGAGCGCTTCGACGACGAAGGTCGGGATGCGGACGGTGCGGTGTCCGGCGCGGGACTTCGGTGGACCGAACGCGAGGGTGCCGTTGACCTCGCCGAGCTTGCGGGTCACTCGGATGATTCCGTCGGTGGTGTCGACGTCCGACCGGCGCAGACCGGCGAGCTCGCCCCAGCGGAGCCCGGAGTACGCGGCGGTGAGCACCAGCGCTTCCCATCGAGCGCCGGCGGCATGGGCGAGGGCGACGACCTGTTCCGGTGTCGCGATCCGCATCTCGGGATGCCGCTCGGTCCCGGCGCCCTTGAACGATGCGGGCGACTCCTTGATGAGGCCGGCGTCGACCGCGGCCTCGAGGGTGCCGCGGAGCACCCGGTACGCCTTGGCCACGGTGTTGGGGCTGAGGTCGCTGCGGTGGAGCGTGGCGAGCCAGTCCTGGACGTCGACCGATGTCATCCGCCCAACTGGCACGTCGCCGAAGTGCGGGACGACGTGGCGGCGCAGCAGGTACCGGTACAGGTCTGCGGTCGAGGGTGCGAGATTGGGATCCTTGACCGCCAACCAACGAGCGGCCCAGTCGGCAAAGGGGACGTCGCCGGCCCGAGGGTCGTGCCAGTCGCCCCGCCCGACGTCGGTCTCGACCGCGGCGAGCCACCGTTGCGCCTCCGTCTTGGTCGCGAACGTGTTCGGTGCGGTGACCCGCTCGCCGGACGGTTCGAGGAAGCGGGCCTGCCAACGGCCCGAAGAGAACCTTCGTACGGTTCCTGATCTGCGCCGTCCCACGGCTCAGCCTCCAGATGCGAGAAGTCATCGAGGCCGAGCGAACGGCGAGCGCCATTGGCGTGGGTGCAGCGTAGGCAGAACTGTGAAACTTCGACAGTGATCGAGTTCGACTACCAACTAACTGGTCAGGGGTGGTCGGCGGCCTGGATCGCCGACGACACCGGATCGGCACGGCTTTCGGCCTCGTACCTATCCGACGCGCTTCGTCACCTCTTGGAGGCAGTTGCGCTGTCCGTCGAAGGCGTCCCCGAATCACGTTGTTCATGGGACGAAGAGCCCGGAGAGTATCGATGGATCCTCCGGCGTTCCGGTGAACAGGTGGTCGTCACGATCCTTTGGTTCGACGACCTTTGGTCGGGCTTGGCTGACCAGCGGGGACGGCCGGTCTTCGAGACGACTCAGGACGCCCAGGCACTCGGAACCGCGGTCGAGGGCGGTGCTCGACGGCTGCTCGATGAGTTGGGGCCGCAGGAGTACGAGCGACAGTGGTTCGAGCACCCGTTTCCGCTGGACGCTCTCGATCGGCTGCACACGGCGATCACGGGACCGGACACCGTGTGATCCGCCGCCACGCGGTGGCGGGGTTCTACCAAGGGCCGCGCATCAGATGCGGGGGCGGCCGGGATGGTGGCGGTGGGTGTCGATCCATGTGTCGATCTCGGCGGGGTCGAAGCGGAGCAGGTGGCCCCACTTGATGAAGGGGATGCGGCGTTCGGCGACGAGACGCCGGACATGACGGACGTCGACGCCGAGGTGTTCGGCGAGCTCGGCGATCGTCAGGAGGTGGGGAGGGCTGGTCTGATCGGTCGTCGTCATGGCGACTCCTTCGGGTGGGGGGCGGGCGTCGGTTCTTGCCCTTGAACCCCGGTAAGCCCGAAACGACGCCAGAGTTCGCGCTTCTCGTCGCACCAACACCGGTTGGTGACCGCCGACCGCTCAACCGGACACCCAACCGGCAGTCCGACCGCGAGGGCTGGGACCACGACCATTGCTCGTTCTGCTGGGCCAAGTTCGGGACCGATGATCTCGAAGACGTCGACCACACCGAGGGCTACGTCACGTCCGACGGGTCACATTGGGTCTGTCGCCCCTGCTTCGACGACTTCCGGGACCGGTTCGGGTGGACGGTCGGGTCCTAGCAATCATGTGGAATAACACATAGACTTCTCGACATGAGCGACCTTGCCGTCATCGCTGAAATGGCTCGACCGGGAGACTCCATTCGTGCCCGCCGCACCGACCTGGGATGGACCCAGGCCGAGCTGGCCGAGCGGTCGGGTGTCTCCCAGGCCGACATCTCGCGCATCGAGAACGGCCAACTCGACGCACGCTGGTCCACCATTCACCGATTGTCCGAAGCACTCGAGGCTCCGGGCGAGCCAGCGCGGCGGAGCTTGGCCAACGGCCACCGCCGGAACCCGCCGGCCCCGCGTCGATCCAAGCGCTGGACTCCGAAAGGCGAGACGAAGGTGATCAAGGATCGGTGATCTTCAGAACGGCGGAACCGGCGGACCACGATGCTCTCTGCGCGCTCGATCTCGGCGACTCGACGTCGAGTTGGCTCGCCGAGGTCGCCGAGATCCTCAACGGACTCATGGCGTGGCGGGACGATCCGGTGGCGCGAGACGAGGTACGCGAAGTCGTCGTCGCTGAGGACGACGGAAGGCTCGTAGCCGTCACTGCGCACGTCGCCCTCGTGGGCGACCAAGGTCAGATCTGGCCGGAGCACCGCTACCTGATGGTCACGGCCGTGCAGGTTGATCACCAACGAACCGGAGTCGGCCGGATGCTCGTCGAATCGGTGTTCGCAGATCTCGCCGACCGCGGGGTGCGAACGGTCGAATGGTTGGTCGACCCGGCCAACACCGCCTCGATCTGGTTCAGCCGCACGACGTTCCCGGAGGCCGAGGAGTCGAACCCACCCGAGGACCGCCCGTACACCCTGTTCGTCCTCGAACTCTGACGGGATGCACCACGAGCGCCGGCCCAGAGCCAGTCATCCCAGCCAGTAGCCGGGCCTCCACCAGTAGAGCGTCGTCGGGTCCTCGGGCCACGGCCGTCGGGGACCTGTCGGGTCTTCGATCGAATCGACCGTAGGGTCGATGGGCCGCCATAGCGGGTCGATGGGTTCGTCTGGTGCAGCGCCGCGGACGATGCCCGTGAAGCGGAACTCCATGGCACCGAGTTCACTGGTAGCTCGTTGGGAGTCGATCAGGCTCGGTCGGTTTGCTCCCCCTGCATAGGTTGGCCAACGCAGTTGAACAGCATCGTCCTCCCAGAAGCAGAGTGGGCAGATCACGTAAGAGCCAGGCGCTTCGTCGAAGACGAGATGACCGCAGCACGGACACGGGTACGAAGCGGCCTGGGCGATCCATCGGCTGGCGTGTTGGACGAGGCCCATCTCGACGGCAGCGGACGCAAGACACGCCCAGAGGACGGGATCGCTTTCCTTCTCCACGGTCTCGGAAAGTGTGTCTGCTGCCAGCCCGAGCTCGTTGTGCAACAGAAGGTCGCGGACCTCAACGACCGCCTCTTCGGCGACGCCTATGGACAAGGCCCGGTCAATCGCACGACGAACGTTCTCGGTACTACGCGCCCACGACGCCTCCAGCTCCGATCGATCCATCAATTTCAATATGGCATAGGTGCCGATCTAGATCGTCCCCGAAATCAAGTACCTCGGTGTCGGCATGAGGCCGGCAAGGCTCAGGAGCGGACGGGTTCCAGGAGATCTTCACCCTTCTCCGGGGGTGAGGTCATCGATCCACAGCTCGTCGGGCGGCGGCACCTCCGTGCCCACTACGTGCCCTTTTCGATCGGGGATCGTGGTCACCGAGCGGTCGTGGCGGCTACCGGATCTACGGTCTGACCTGCGGGTTGGCACCAGACTCGCAGGCAATGGACCCGGCTGATCCTGCTTTGCCGGCAGGGGGTCGTGGGTTCGATTCCCATCGTCTCCACCAAGAACACGCATGTCAGGGCCCTGCTGTCTTGCCTCGGCGGTCGCCGGATCAGGCCGGACTCCGCGAAGAACTCCGCGAAACGGGCGGTACTCGGCGGTACACCTTGAGATGGACGATGCTCGTCAGCCTCTCGACGAAAGGATGGCACCGTGAGGTCAATGGCCTGGCGACACGTGTTCGAGCCGCGTCCCTGGTCGGACCTGACCGAGTTCTACGAGCGAATGGCGACGAAGGACCAGGCGTTCGGTTACCTCGTCGACATCGTGCGGAGTATCGAAGCATCGCCGAGTCGGGACCGTCTCGCGGCGACGACCTCGATGCATGATCTGCTGGTCGTTGATCAGCCCATTTCGACTCCGCCGATCGAGGTGCTTCGCGTCTCGGCACCGGGCTCCCTTTCGCCGGCGCCAGCCGGCTCAGTGGTTATCGAGCACTTGTCTCATAACGGGAGGAACGACCGCGTCGAGCGGCCGGTGGTCGAGGCGGTGCCGCTGTTCTGGCGGTTCGCCTTGGAGAAGTTCGGTATCGAGGGTGCGCCTGTGAATGAGGCTGGACGGTGACGAAGAACGTTGACGTCGCGAGGTTGCGCCAGCAGCTGGCCGACATCTGTGCGCGGTGGGTGCCGCCTGATGTGGCCAGGGTTGTGGAGGGGCTTGCCCGCCCAGCGATCCGGCTCCGTCATACGGATGAGCCCGTCCGCTCGCACCTCGGCGGCGCGGCGTTGCTCGATGACCTCGCTCTCTGGCCGCGATGGCATGGCCGGCCATTGTCACTCGTGGCGGTCATCGACCTGGCCGAGTTGGCGCCGTTCGAGTCCGACCCGTCCCTGCCGGTGAGTGGGGTGCTCAACTTCTTCTACGACTACGAGGAGCAACCGTGGGGTTTCGAGCCGGAACACCGCGGTGGGTGGCGCGTGGTCCTCACCGACCCCGCTTCCGGGCGAACGGTGAACACACCGGAGGGCGCGGACGCGTTCGTGTCGCTCGGTCTGGTGCCGCAGCAGACCCTTTCGATCCCGGGTTGGGAGGAACCGGCTGTTGAGTCGGTGTTCCCACCGCATCAGGACCGGAGCTCGGACGCGGAGGCTGTGCGGCAGACGTACTTCTCCATGCAGGACGACTGGAACGAGGTCGTCAGCGTCGAGTCGACTCCCAACCACCAGATCGGTGGCTGGCCGCGCCTGCAACAGAACCCGATCTGGCGGGAGTGCGATGTGGTCTCCAGGGGCCTGCCACTTGGAACGTCTGAGCAGTGGAACCACGCCGAGCCGACGTTCAGCGCCGAGCGTGAGGCGGACTGGCGGCTGCTCATCCAACTCGACACAGATGACGACGCCGGATGGATGTGGGGAGACGTCGGAACGCTCTACTTCACGATCCGCCAGTCGCTTCCCGTTGCCACTGCCGTCGACGAGGCGTGGCTGGTCCTGCAGTGCGGCTGACGTCGTACGAAGCTCAAGGCCTATCGACAGCCGACCGGTAGAGGTCGTCGAGCCGCTCGGCGAGCGTCTCGTCGACCGAGCTTCAGCGGGTGACGAGGAAGATGCCAGCGAGCACGATCGGGATCCCGACCAGGTTCGACGCCGTGAACTCCTCGTGCTCGATCACGGCTCCGACGAGAGCGAGGAGGCATGCGCCGACGCCGAGCGCGGTCAGCGGTGACGAGGCCACCCCTCCACCAGCCCGGTAGAGCTGCACGAACCCGAGCTCGATGAGCGAAACGGCCCCTGCGAGGGCCAGCACGAGACCGGGGCGCACCGTGCCGAGACCGGTGGGCTTCTGGAGTCCGAACGAGATCGCACAGAGGGTGAGGGCGCCCGCGGCATACACGCCTGCCATGAGCATGAGGGAGTTGGTCCGGTCGCCAACCCGCTTCATCGACAGGTGGTAGGTGATCTGGCCGACCTGGATCATGACGAGGCCCAGGCACCACGTCCTCCAGTTCAAGGTTCGTAGGTGCCGGTGAGGCCGGCGAGGCTGCGGTGGAAGTCGAGCGCGTCGTCGATCGACGGATGGGTGGAGAGGACGAACCCGATGTATCCGCTCCACGTCGGCCACGGAGCAACGACGGTGCCGGGATCGGTCAGGCCCACGTACTCGGCGTGCGCCCCGCTGAGGACGTCCGACAGGCGGTCGACGCCGAGAAAGGTCCCGTGTCCGTCGACCGGGATGACGTAGTTGGCCGCCACACCGTTCGGATCACCAGGTCTGGTCAGGCCCGCGTCGACTCCCAGCGCCAGCAGCAGTGCGGTCTCGCACACGCTCACGCCGAACGCCCGGGTGCTCAACCAGTCGACGACCCCGGATCCACCGACCCTTAGCCCGAGGTCGATCACCCGCGGGTCCCCCTGCGGATCGAGACGTACCTCGACGTGTGCGACGCAGCTGCTCAGGCCCAGACCAGTGACCGCGGCCTCGGCCGCGCCGAGCAGTCGTCGAGTGGCGTCCTCGTCGAGCTGCGCCGGGACGACATAGGGGGACTCCTGGAAGTGAGGTCCGGTCGGCAGGCCCTTCGACCCCCAGCTGACGGCGATTGCTCGTCCCGTGGCGTCGGCCGCCACCTCGACAGCGAACTCCTGTCCAGGCAGGAACTCCTCCACCGAGATCCCACCGATTTCCAGGGCCCGACCTGCTGCCCCGTTCACCAGGCTCTCTGCGGTCAGCACCCCGTCGTACAGCGCTCGCACGGTCGCGACCGCAGCCCCGAGATCGGCTCCATCGCGGACGCGGACGACACCACTGCCGGCGTACCCGCTCGTCGGCTTGACGACGACGTCTCCGCCGAGCGCCGAGAGCGCGGTGCGCAGCGAGCGCTCGGTCGAGTCGAGCGGGAGCGTCGTCGATCGAGCGGACAGGCCGAGGGGGTCGAGCGCCGCCGACCTCAAGTGCTTCGACCGGGCACGGACCGTCGGTTCGACTCCGGGCCCGGCGAGCCCGAGACGATCCGCAAGTGCCGCGACGGCCGGGACCGTGGGCTCGTCCAGCGTGAGCACCGCGTCGACGCCGTGGGACCGGGCGATCGCATCGAGCTCGCGGCTCTCGGGTGCGCATGCGGTGGCCCAGTCGGCGAACAGCGGTTCGTGGTGGCCGAACTTTGTGGCGAGGACCGACGCTCGTGGGGCGTGTCGCTCCTCGAACACGCGGACGACCTCGAGATCGAGCCGGGACGCTGCCTCGAAGATGTACGGGAGGCGCGGATTCTGGAAGACGATCAGCACCGTTGACATCAACGTCCTCCGATCAACATGTGCACCGTTCCGCCAGGAGCGAGTCCGCCGTGACCCTGGATCGCACCCTAGGAGGGGAGCACGCTTCGCCGGAGCACTACACGAGAAGGTTGCGGACCCGGGGTCGGGACCGCCACCAGCGGCCAGGCCAGCCGGACCCTCGCGCAGGGAGCCGAAGTGCCGAGCTCAACGGTCGCGCGGGGCGACGGTACCGTTCGGCCGTGCACATCCTCCGATGCCCACGGTGCGGACATCCCGCGCCGGTCCAGTCCCTCGAGTGCATCGCGTGCGGTGTCTCGATCGGGTTCCATCCCGCCGAGCTCGCGATGGTGGAGCTCACCGACGACGGGGCATCGGTCGCCGACCGGTCCTGGACGGCGTGCATCAACCGAGGGTGGGAGTGCAACTGGTTGCTCCCGACCGATGCGGGCTCGGGCCGGTGCTTCTCGTGTCGCCTCAACCGCAATCGACCGGCGTCCGACGACACGATCGCCCTCGAGAAGCTGGCCGAGGCCAGCAAGGCGAAGCGGCGGCTACTGATCCAGCTCGCCGAGATGGGCCTGCCGGTCGACCCCTTCTACGAGCGGGACGGCGGTCTGGCCTTCGACCTGCTCTCCTCGTACTCGGGCGACGGTCCGGTCACGATCGGCCACGCCGGCGGCGTGATCACCATCGACCTGGTCGAGACGCTCGACGACTACCGCGAGCGGCTGCGGATCCAGCTGGGCGAGCCGTATCGCACGATGCTCGGCCACTTCCGCCACGAGATCGGCCACTACTACCAGTCCATCCTCGTGGAGGGGACCGATCGGATCGACGCGTGTCGGGACCTGTTCGGCGACGAGCGGGCGTCGTACGCGGACGCGCTCGAGCGCCACTACCGCGCGGGTGCGCCGGCGGGCTGGGAGGACTCGTACATCTCCGAGTACGCCACGATGCACCCGTGGGAGGACTTCGCGGAGACCTTCGCCCACTACCTCCACATCACCGACACGCTCACCACGGCCGCGACCGGAGGGATGACGCTGCACGCGTCGCAGTTCGGTGGCGTGGTCGACCAGGACGTCGAGCCTCGGGCGTCCTACGCCGACGTCGGCATCGAGGAGGTCCTGGCCGACTGGCGCTGGGCATCGCTGTTCTTCAACGCGGTGAACCACGCCATGGGCAAGGCCGACCTCTACCCCTTCACGCTGGTCGAGCCGGTCGTGCACAAGCTGGGCTTCGTCCACGAGGTCGTCCAGCAGACCGGCCGGGTCACCGCCCGGCCGATCCTGGTCTGACCGACGGCGTCGTTCGGACCGATCGGCCGCGGCCGAGAGGCTCCCCTCCGGTGACCCACCACGGCCTGTTGGTGGTGTTGTCGAAGGGGGCCACGGGGGTGGTGTGGTTGGTGGTGCTGATGTGGTGATCGACGCGCGGTTAGCGGATCGCGGTGACCTGATGTCGGGGCTTCCTGAGCGGTTTCGGTCACATCTTCGCTCCGGTCCGTCACGGACTCTGGGCACGCGACCACTCTCTGCGGTAGCGTTCTCGTCGGGCACCGCCACGGACCGCTGGAACTCTCCGCCACACCCCCGCTCCCTCCAGAGTTCCGGGCACGGACCCGACCCCCACCCCGTACCGCCGACGTCGTCGGCGACACCCCCGTTCCCGTTGCGTGACCCGACCCTCCCGAAAGGGGCCACCATGGTGTCCTCGTTCCTGTCGTCGACGGCGATCACCTCGACGACGACGAGCACGACGACCCCCACGCCGGCCAAGCCGGTCAGCGGTCGGCCGGCGAACCTGCTCGACCACCACCGGCTGGTGACCATCACCGGCGGGGCGATGTGGGACGCGGCGGAGGCGTTCGTGCACGACACCTACGTGGAGCTCGGCTACACGAGGCCCTCGGCCCGTCGCCAGGTCGAGGAACTGGCGCCGTACGGGTCGGCATCGATCTTCCACGCCGTGGTCGACGACGACGAGCGCATCGTCGGCACGGTCCGCAGCATCTACGGCACCTACGACGACCTCCCCGTCGGCAAGTTCCACCACCTCGACGACGCCGGCCCCGACCCGCTCTGCGAGCTGTCCTCCCTCGTGGTGTCCCCGACGATGCGCAGCACCGGAGTGATCGAGCACCTGTACCGGGTGGGTTGGTTGGAGGCCTACCGGATGGACTGCGTCGCCCTGGTCGCGATCATCGACGACTGGCTGCTCGACGTGTTCAAGGACAACTACCGGCTGCCGTTCCTCCAGATCGGCGAGGGCCACGAGTACATGGGCGGCGTCCCGGTGCCGGCGGTGCTCCCCCTCGACGGCCACTACGAGGACTGCATCGCCCAGAACCCCAAGTTCGCGGGGTGGATGCTCGAGATCGTCAGCTCCGAGGAGCTCGAGCGGTGGGGCATCCGGCCCCCTGCGGAGGACACCCGGCCGGTCGTGGCACCCACCTTCGCCACGGTCCGTTAGCACGCTCCCTGGCCTTCGACCGCTTCTCGAGCCACGCATGCACCCTCGGTGCACGTCGGGGGATGACGTTGGCGCGCACCCGGCATCGGTAAGACTGTGGACACCCGGGAGGTGGTCCCTTCGTTGCTCGCTCTCCCCGGGATCCCACCCATCCCACCCGGGAGAGCCCCGGTCTCATGGACGAGCGAGTCACCCATGGCACGGTCGCAAGCGCACCAGCGGGGCACGGGGCCGGGAACGGACGCGGGAACGTCGACCCACACGGTGCCGGCTCGCTCGTGAAGGACCGCGCCTGGCTCATCTTCCTCATCGCGGGCACGGTCGGCTCGATCGCGGCCGCGCTGACGGGCTCGCCCGCGGCGATGGGCGCGGTCGGTCTCGCAACCGGCGTGACCGCGGCGGCCATCGGCCTGTCCCGCAAGGACGACGCCGAGGGCCACGCCGGACCGTGGCGCCTCTTCTCCCTCGCCGGCGTGGCCTTCATCTCCGCCAGCATCATCCGCCTCGTCCACGGCCAGATCGCCGGTGAGAGCGCCCCGTTCCCGTCGCCGGCCGACGCCGTCGCCCTCAGCGGTCACGTCTTCCTCATCCTCGGCGCCACCCGCCTGGGCCAGTTGCGATCGCCGGAGCGGGACCGCACCGCGATCATCGACGGCGCCATCATCGCCATCGGCGTGCAGACCCCGGTGTGGGCGACGCTGCTGTACCCGTACCTGACGGACCCCTCGATCCCGCTCGACGAACGGGTCCTCAACGGCGTCTACAACCTGATGACCACGATCGTGCTGGCGATCGTCGGCCGTCTCGCCGTCGGTCCCGGGGCCCGCACGCTCAGCTACCGGCTGCTCGCGCTCGCGGTCCTCTGCGTGTTCGTCCAGGACACCCTCGCCACCGTCAACACCGTCAACGGCCTGTCGTTCCGGGCCGACCGGGCGCTCACCGCCCCGATCTTCGTGCTGTTCGGCGCCGCCGGCCTGCACCCCCACCACCTCCGCATCGCCGAGGCCAGGGCCCGGTTGGAGGTCAACCTGAGCTGGCAGCGCGTCGCCGCGCTCGTGGTCAGCCTGCTCATCCCTCCCGTGGTCATCGGCGCGCAGATCGCCACGGGCAACGACCCGTCGCTCGTGGTCGCCTCGGTCAGCATGGGTGTCCTGATCCTGCTGGTGATGATCCGCTTCTGGCTCCTCGCCAAGTCCCAGGAGCGGTCGGTCCGCCTCCAGGGCATCCAGCGCGACGCCAACGCGGACCTCGCCGCCGCGTCGAGCCGCCACGGCCTCTACCGGGTCGCCCTCCGGGCGGTGGGCCGCCTGGTCGACCGACCCGACGGTCGCGTGTCGCTGGCCGAGGTCGCCGGGCGCAGCTACCGGGTCGTCGACGCCGTCGGTCGAGGCTCCGAGGACGCCATCGCCACCACCGGCGACCTGTCCGACCTGACCGAGCTCGTGGCCGGCGAGCTGCTGGCCAGCCGGTCCGTGGCCGTCGACCGCGTCCCGCCGGTCGACGTCGGCCCCGAGGCCCACGACCGCTCGCCGGTCGACGTGCTCGTCGTCCCCCTCGTCATCCAGGCCCGTCCCGCCGGCGCCATCATCATCTCCACCAGCAAGCCGATCACCCGACCCGTGCGGGAGAGCATCGAGACGCTGGCGTCGACGCTGTCGCTCGCCCTCGAGTCGGCGACCCTCACCGAGAACCTCCACCGGCGCCGCAGCGAGCGCCGCTTCCGGGCCCTCGTCGAGAACTCCTCCGACATGATCCTCGTCGTCGACGAGGAGGGCTTCATCACCTTCTCCAGCCCGGCCACCCAACGGCTCCTCGGCCTCCCGGAACGCACGGTCGTCGGCAGCCACCCGGCCCGCTGGGTCCACCCCGACGACTGGGCCCCCCTCGCCGCCGCGCTGGAGGTCGGCCACAACGAGGGCAACGACCTCGAGGTGCGGGTCCAACACGTCGACGGCAGCCACCGCTGGTTCGAGGTGCGGGTCCGCGACCTGCGCCACGACCCCGAGATCGACGGCCTGGTCGTCACCGCCCGCGAGATCAGCGATCGCAAGGCCACCGAGGAGCGCCTGGCCGAGAGCGAGGCCTGGTTCCGCGCCCTGGTCCAGAACTCGTCCGACGTCGTGGCCGTGGTCGACAACGCCGGGCGCTGCACCTACGTCAGCCCGGCGATCCGCGACATCCTCGGCTACGAGCCCGAGGAGCTGGTCGGCCGCCCGGCGCTCGAGATGCTCGCGCCGGAGGACGTCGAGGAGTTCGTCGCCCTCTACCCCGAGCTGTCGACGAACTCGGTGGGCAGCTCGCTGCGGGTCCGCCAGGTCGAGGTGCGAACCGTGCACCGCTCGGGCGACATCCGCGTCGTCGACATCACCCTGAGCGACATGCGCCACGAGCCCGCCGTCCGGGGCATCGTGCTCAACGTCCGTGACGTCACCGTCCGCAAGGCCCTCGAGCGCGACCTCCGGTACCAGGCGCTGCACGACTCGCTCACCGGCCTCCCGAACCGCACGATGTTCACCCAGCAGATCGCGGCGGCGCTGCGGGCCGCCGACGGCGAGGCCGGCACGGTCGGGGCGCTCGTCATCGACCTCGACGACTTCAAGACGGTGAACGACAGCCTCGGCCACGCGGTCGGCGACGAGCTCCTGAAGCTCGCCGCCACCCGCCTCGCCGGGCACCTGACCTCGTCGGACTTCGCGGCCCGGCTCGGCGGCGACGAGTTCGCCGTGCTCGTCCGCAACGTCGACGGCGTCCCCGGCATGCTCACCGTCGCCAACAACGTGCTCGACGTCATGTCCGAGCCGTTCCGGGTGCAGGGCCGCGAGATCCGGGTCACGTGCAGCATCGGCATCGCGGTGAGCACCGGCGACCTCGACGCCGAGATCCTGCTGCGCAGCGCGGACGTCGCCATGTACCTGGCCAAGGACCAGGGCAAGGCCCGGGCCGCGGTCTTCGAGGCCCACCTGCACACCAGCATCTTCGAGCGACTCGAGATGAAGGCCGACCTGGTCCGGGCCATCGAGGACGGCCAGCTCCGCTGCGTCTACCAGCCGATGGTCTCGCTCCAGACCGGGCGGCTCACCGGCGTCGAGGCCCTCGTCCGCTGGGAGCACCCCGAACGGGGCCTGCTCTCCCCCGACGTGTTCATCAGCCTCGCCGAGGACACCGGCCTCATCGTGCCGCTCGGCCGATGGGTGCTCCACGAGGCCTGCCAGCAGCTCCGCCAGTGGCAGCTCCTCCTCTCGGCGGAGTCGGCGCTCACCATGAGCGTCAACCTGTCGGTCCGCCAGCTCAGCCACGAGCACCTGGTGCGCGACGTCCGCGAGGCGGTCCAGCAGGCCGGCCTCGACCCGTCGATGATCACCCTGGAGATCACCGAGACCACCCTCATGAACGACACCGAGGCCAACGGCGGCCGCCTCCGCGAGCTGCACGACCTCGGCCTGTCCCTGGCCGTCGACGACTTCGGCACCGGCTACTCGTCGCTCCAGTACGTGCAGCGCTTCCCGGTCGACATCATCAAGATCGACCGCAGCTTCATCTCCGGCCTCGGCACCAACCCCGGCGACACCGCGGTGGTGCAATCGATGATCGAGCTGTCCCAGCGGCTGGGCGTCCACACCGTCGCCGAGGGCATCGACCGACCCGAGCAGGTCACGCTCCTGCGTTCGCTCGGCGCCGACCTCGGCCAGGGCTTCCTCTTCTCCCCGCCGATCACCGCCGACGAGATCACCCGCATGCTCGAGGCCAGCCCCCAGGGCAACCCCCGCCTGCTCCTGCACTGACCGCTCCCCGTTCCTCGAGCGAGCGGAGCGAGTCGAAAGGCGAACCAAGCTGCCGGGGCAACCGCTCGGGCGGGGAACGGGCCGGTAACGTCGGCGGACGTGTCGTCCCCGCCGATCTTCGTGTCACGGCTGGTTCGCCTCCCACTGGTCGACCGTGACGGCGGCGCGGTGGGGCGCATCCAGGACGTGGTCCTCGTCCCCTCGGGACGAGAGCTGCGCGTGCTCGGCCTCCTCGCCCAGGTCCAGCGGCGGACGATCTTCGTCAACATGGCCCGGATCGCCGAGATCGACGCCACCGGCGTCCGACTCCGCGGCGGCACGGTCGACATGCGGTCGTTCCAACGCCGCGAGGGCGAGATGCTCGCCGTCAAGGACGCGTTCGACACGCGCATCGGCGACGAGTACCTGACCGACCTGGCCATCAGCCCCGGCCCCGACCAGGCGTTCTGGTACACGACGAAGGCCGCGCTCGGCCGCCGCGGTCCCCTCCGGCGACGGGCACCGCACGTGGTGCCCTACGACACGATCGCCGGCACCTTCGCCGGCACCCCGGAGATGACCGAGGTCGCCGAGCTGCGCGAGCTGCACCCCACCGACGTGGTCGCCCGCCTCCGCGCCCTGCCCCTCGCCCGGCGCCAACAGATCGTGTCGCTCCTCGCCGACGAGCAGGTCGCCGAGATCCTCGAGGAGATGGACGACGAGGAGGCGGTGCGCCTCGTCGAGAGCCTCGGCCTCGAGCGCACCGTCCACATCATCGAGGAGATGGAGCCCGACGACGCCGTCGACCTGCTCGCCGACCTCGACGAGGCCGACCGGTCCGAGCTGCTGACCCGCATGCGACCCGAGGAGAGCACGCCGCTGCGCCGCCTGCTCTCCTACGACGAGAACACCGCCGGCGGCCTCATGACCCCCGAACCGGTGGTGCTCACCCCGACCACGACCGTCGCCGAGGCCCTCGCGCAGATCCGCGTGCGGGAGGTGCCGGCCGAGCTGGCCACCCAGATCTTCGTGGCCCAGGCACCGACCTCCACCCCGACCGGCCGCTACCTGGGCATGGTCGGGTTCCAACGCCTGCTGCGCGAGCGCCCGTCGACCCAGCTCGAGAACTGCCTGAGCGACTCGCTCGACCCCGTCGCGCCCGAGC
>JAHBSO010000011.1 GCA_019639075.1 Actinomycetota bacterium
GACAACGCCAGCCGGCTCATCGGCGCGGCCACAGCCGACGACGTGCTCGACCACGTCCTGCCCGACGGCTGGCGGCGACGGGCAGGTCGGTCGTGATCCGCCGAGGCGAGGACCTCTCCGAGCCCAGGCGGGCGGGCCGGTTCGGGGACTTCTACGACCCGGAGGCGTTCGGGCGGTTCTCCGAGGCGATCGCCCGCACCCTCGGCACCGCTCGCTTCCTCGTGGTCCAGACGGTGATCGTCATCGGGTGGGTCTCCCTCAACGTGCTGTCGATCGTGCACCACTGGGACCCGTACCCGTTCATCCTCCTGAACCTGGCCTTCTCCACCCAGGCCGCGTACGCCGCGCCGCTGATCCTCCTCGCCCAGAACCGCCAGGACGACCGCGACCGGGCCCAGGCCGAGGTCGACCGGGAGGTCAACGCCCGGACCCAGGCGGACACCGAGTTCCTCGCCCGCGAGCTGTCGTCGGTCCGCCTGACGCTCGCCGACGTGGTCACCTCGGAGGACCTCCGCGACGCGGTCGACCGCGTCGGTGATGCCCTGGACGACCTCGCCGCCCGCATCGACGCCCTCACCGGGGGTCAGGTCGCGTCGGCCATCGAGGAGGACCCTGCGTGAACCGCTCCGCCCGGCGCCGCCACCTCGGGGCGGTGCTGCTCGCGACGGCGCTCGTCCTGCCGACGGCCTGCAGCGCCAGCGGTCCCGAGGACACCGCCGCGTCCGGCAGCACCACCACCGCAGCCCCCACCACGACCACCGACGGCACCACCAGCGAGCCGGGCGATCTGCCGATCCCGGCGCTCGACTGGACCCCGTGCGGCGGTCCCTTCGAGTGCGCAGACCTCGTCGTCCCGGTCGACTACGACGACCCGACCGGTCCCACCACGACGATCGCCCTCAACCGCCGGCCGGCCGCGCAGCCCTCCGAACGGATCGGAGCCATCGCCTTCAACCCCGGTGGCCCCGGCGCGTCGGGCAAGCAGCTGGTCCAGAGCCTCCTGATCCCCGAGGAGCTGCGGGACCGCTTCGACATCGTCGGCTTCGATCCCCGCGGGGTCGGTGACAGCGATCCGCTCGAGTGCCACTCGCACCTCCAGGAGATGTACGACGCCGACCCGACCATCGAGGACGCGGCCGACGAGGAACGCTACGTGGAGGTCTCCGAGGAGTTCGTCGACGAGTGCAAGGAGAAGTACGGCGACCTCCTGCCCCACCTCGGCACGGCGAACGTGGCCCGTGACCTCGACCGGATCCGGGCCGCGCTCGGCGACGACCAGCTCAACTACGTCGGCTTCTCCTACGGCACCTCGATCGGCCAGCAGTACGCCCGGCTCTTCCCCGAACGGGTGCGGACGATGGTGCTCGACGGCGTCGTCGACCAGACCGTGGACGGGCTCACCGCCGCCGCCGAGCAGGCCCGGGGCTTCGAGAAGGCGCTGTCGAACTACGCGTCGTCCTGCGACCGCGACCAGTGCTTCGCCGATCCCACCAAGACGGTGATCGCCCGGGTGATCTCGGCGGCGGAGCGGACGCCGATCCCCGCGCCGGGCGCCGACCGCCCCGCCACCCCGGGGGTGATCAACCTTGGCCTCGGCTACGCGCTCTACTCGGAGTTCCTCTGGGACCAGCTCACCGCCGCGCTCGGACAGGCCGACGAGGACGGTGACGGCACCGGGCTCGTCGAGCTCGCGGACGGCTACCTCGGCCGGGACGGGGACGGTGAGTACTCCAGCGGCTTCGAGATCTACTTCGCGGTGAGCTGCCTCGACTCGGAGTGGCCCGACGACGTCGACGACGTGTTCGCGGCCGGCAAGGATGCCGCGAAGGACAGTCCCACGTTCGGCGAAGCGATCGTCAACGACTACGCCCGCTGCGCGCTGTGGCCGACCCCACCCCAGCCGCTCGAACCCGTCCCCACCGACCAGGCGGGCCTGGCCCCGGTGCTGGTGATCAGCACGACCGGCGACCCCGCGACCCCGTACGAGAACGGGGTCCGGGTGGCCGAGCAGCTCCCCGGGGCCCGGCTCATCACCTACGACGGCGAGGGCCACACCGTGGCCTTCCAGGGCGTGAACTGCGTCGACGACGCGGTGATCGACTACCTGCTCACCGCCGAGGTCCCGGCCGACGACCTCACCTGCTGACCGACGCCACCTGGTCGCCGGCCACCAGCGTCTCGAGCACCAGCTCCGGCTGCTCGGCCTCCAACCGTTCCAGCCAGTAGGTGCTCTCGAACACGGCGATCAGCGTGCCGTCCTTGCGCTCGAGCACGTCGACGCCCCGCATGGCGCGGAGCGCGTCGGCGGTGGTGCGGTCCGTGCGGCGGGCGACCGTGTAGCTGGTGGGACTCAGCTCGACCGGAGCGCCGAACTCGTTCTCCAGGCGGTGCAGGGCGACGTCGAACTGCATCGGTCCCACCGCGGCGAGCACGGGTGCCTGGTCGCCGGTGTCGGGGTGGCGCAGCACCTGCACGACGCCCTCCTCGTCGAGCTGGTCGATCCCCTTGCGGAACTGCTTGAACCGGCCGGTGTCACGGACGCGGGCGACCGAGAAGAACTCGGGCGCGAACGACGGGATGCGGGGGAACTCGACGGGCTCCTCGAACCACAGGGTGTCACCGACCCGGACGTCGGTGGCGTTGACCAGGCCGACCACGTCGCCCGGGTACGCCAGGTCGACGGTCTCGCGGTCCGACCCGCTCACGGAGTGCGCGTACTTGGTGGCGAACGGCTTGCCGGTGCGGGCATGGGTGACGACCATGCCCCGCTCGAAGGTGCCCGAACAGACCCGGACGAACGCGATCCGATCCCGGTGGGCCTTGTCCATGTTGGCCTGGACCTTGAACGCGAAGCCGCTGAACGGGGCGTCGAGCGAACGCTCGTGACCCTCCTGGTCGCGGCGGGCACCGGCCGACGGCGCCAGGTCGATCACCGCGTCGAGGAGCAGCCGCACGCCGAAGTTGGTGAGCGCGGAGCCGAAGAAGGTCGGTGACAGCTCGCCGCCGAGGAACAGCTCCTCGTCGTGGTCCAGACCCATGGTCTGCAGCAGCTCGACGCCGTCGCGCGCCACCGTCCACGCCTCGCCCTCCTCCTCGGCGGCGCGGTGGGGGGCGACCACCTCCTCCGGCGCCACCTCGGCGCCCCGGGCGGTGCGGGTGAAGCGGACGAAGTCCCCGGAGCGACGGTCGATGACGCCGCGGAAGTCCCCGGCGATGCCGACCGGCCAGGTCACCGGGGCGGCGACGACGCCGATCTGCTCCTCGATCTCGTCGAGCAGCTCCAGCGCCTCGAGGCCGGGCCGGTCCCACTTGTTGATGAACGTGATCAGCGGCATCTGCCGGGCCTTGCAGACCTCGAACAGCTTGAGGGTCTGGGGCTCGATGCCCTTGGCCGCGTCGAGCACCATCACCGCGGCGTCGGCCGCCGCCAGCACCCGGTAGGTGTCCTCGGAGAAATCCTTGTGACCTGGGGTGTCGAGCAGGTTGACCACCCGATCGCGGTACGGGAACTGCAGCACGGTCGAGGTGATCGAGATGCCCCGCTGCTGCTCCAGCTCCATCCAGTCCGAGGTGGCCGAGCGGCGGTCGCCGCGGGCCTTCACGGCGCCGGCCCCGCCGATCAGGGCGCCGCCGTAGAGGAGGAACTTCTCGGTGAGCGTCGTCTTCCCCGCGTCGGGGTGCGAGATGATGGCGAAGGTACGACGGCGGGCGGCTTCGCTGGCGGGGTCGGTCACGGTGGCGTCCTCGGGCTGCTGGGGCATCACGACGCTACAGCGACGACGACGCTGGTCCCTGAGCGAGAACGGAGCGCCAGCGGAGTGGAGTCGAAGGGCGACATGCGATGATGTCGCCATGGCCGCTCCGACCGACCCCGAACTGCTCGAGACCGCGGTGGGGTTCCTCCGCCAAGCCGGGGAGCTCACCCTCCAGTACTTCCGCCGCGACGACCTGGCCATCGACCGAAAGGGCGACGGCACGCCCGTCACGGTGGCCGACCGAGGGGCCGAGCGCCTGCTCCGGGAGTTGATCGAGGAGGCCTACCCCGACGACGGGATCCTCGGCGAGGAGGAGGCCGAGAAGCTCGGCACCTCGGGTCGACGGTGGATCATCGACCCCATCGACGGCACCAAGGCGTTCACCCACGGCGTACCCCTGTACTCGAACCTGCTCGCCGTCGAGGACGACGAGGGCATCCAGGTCGGGGTGATCAACGTGCCCGCCCTCGGAGAGACGGTCTACGCCGGCCGCGGGCTCGGCTGCTTCTGCAACGGCGAGCCCTGCTCGGTCAACGGGCGCGAAGGCGTCGACGACGCGTACCTCACCTCCAGCGGCCTCAGCCCCTGGAGCGACGGATCCATCGTCCGGGCCAAGGCGGCGGGGCTCAACCTGCGCACCTGGGGCGACGGGTACGGCTACGTCCTGGTCGCCACCGGCCGGGTCGAGGCCATGTTCGACCCCAAGGCCGAGCTGTACGACCTCGCCCCGATGCCCGTCGTCATGGCCGAGGCCGGCGGCCGCTTCACCGACCTGTCGGGGGCGATCGACCCCGCCGGCGGCAGTGGCCTGGCCACCAACGGGCGGATCCACGACGAGCTGCTGGACATCCTCAACGACTGACGGCTTTCTGACCTCTTCGTCAGGTTCGTCCAGGTCACGAGTTCACGGGGCGTGACGAAAAACGCCAGGACGAACGCTCACCGAATCCGTCGAGGGGCCGATCAAGACCGTGAATGGAGCGCGTCGCATCGATCCTCGAACGTGAGCGAGACCACCTCGAGGTCCTGCTCTTCAAGCTGGTGGAGACCCGCCTGATCCTCCGGGCCAACGAGCTCCGGTTCCTGGGCCGGGCGACCGGCGAGGTGGACGACGCCAGGACCCGCTGCCGCGAGGTCGACCTCGTCCGGGCCGCCACCGTCGCCACCCACGTCGGGGGCACGACCCTGCGCCACCTCGCGGCCGCCAGCCCCGAACCGTGGCCGGGCATCCTGCGGGACCACCACGACGCGCTCACCACGCTCGTGTCGGAGATCGAGCTCACCGCGCACCAGAACGCCGAACTGGCCCGTCTCGGTCTCGAAGCCATGCAGCTCGCACCGGTCGGTGTCGGGGCGGCCGGTCCGATCAGCGACGGCGACGAGCTGGTCCGCCTGGCCCGGGGCGCCGCCCTCACCTCGGTGCTCGGCACCGCCGCCCGGCTCCGCATGCCGGACCTCCTCGCCTTCCTCCGCTGACCCACCAGCACAGGTTGGGTCGGACCCCGACCGTGCGCCTCCAGCGAGCTGCACAGGTGGGGTCGGACCCCGACCGTGCCGCTCCGACGAGCAGCACCTCGCCGCGGCACCTGCACGGTCGGGGTCCGACCCCGCCTGTGCCGTGACGCGTCACGGCCCGGCGCCATTGCCGGGCCGTGAGTTCGGGTTGCGGGACGTTCAGGCCGTGACGGCCGCGTCACCGATCCGGTCGTGCCAGTGCGACGCTCCTGCGATCGCCGTGGCGTAACCGGCCTTGCGCCGGGCGACCCGACCCTGCGGGGCGGGCTCGTCGGTCGCGTTGTCGTACTGGGCGGTGATGCCCTCCCGCAGCATCTCCAGCGCCTCGGAGCGGAGCTGGGAGATGCGGGACTCGGTCACCCCGAGGAAGGAGGCCAGTTCCTGGGACTTGCGGCCCTCGAGGAAATACCCGACGATCACCAGGCGGTGCCGCTCGGGGAGGAGGTGCACGGCGTCACGCAGGTAGGCGTGCAGCTCCCGGTTCTCCAGCTCGGCGCTCGGCTCGAGGGTGGAGTCGTCGGTGAGGACGTCGACCAGGGTGAGGTCCTCCTCGCCGTCGTTCACGTCGTACTCGAGGGCGAGCACCACCGAGCGGAACATCTTGTCCTGGAGCCGGCGCAGCTCCGCCTCGGTCACCCCGAGGGCCTCGGCGGTCTCGGTCGTCGACGGCATGCGGCCCAGGCTGCTGGCCAGGCGCTGCTCGATCGACTCGAGGCGGCGGGCGAGGTTCCGCACCGACCGGGGCGCCCAGTCGGCGGCCCGGACGGCATCGAGGATCGCGCCGCGGATTCGTTGGGCGGCGAAGCGGTCGAAGGGAACCCCCCGATCCTCCTCGTAGCGCTTCGCCGCCTCGACCAGGCCGAGGGCACCGGCCGTGGCCAGCTCCTCGCGGTCGACATGGCGAGGGAAGTTCACCGCCACCTGGAACACCACATGGCGTACCAGCGGCAGGTGCTGCTCGATGAGCTCCCTCGTCTTCGGATCGGTTCCCCCACGCATCGTCATCGCCACTGTCTCCATCCCATTGTCCAGTCGGGTGTCTTCCCGGTTTCGGGCAGTGACGAATGCAACTTGAGCTGATTTTTCGGCGAAAGCCCTGTTCAGGGCCGTTCTGGCAAGAAATGAGTCGGATGACCTAGGCCAAAAGTCCCGCTTTTCGAAATGACAACGCGGCAAATGTCATCAATGTAATTCACTGCCTTCAGCCAAATGGGCGCCTCCGAACGAGTGCCCTTCAGCCGAATCGCGCCGCCTTGACCCCCCGCCGGGCGAGCTCGGCCAGGAACGGCTTTGGCTCGACCAGCTCGGCCAGGCCCGCCGCCCCGAGCCGTCCACCGCGGCCCGAGCCGAGCTCCACGGCCGCGAGCGCCGCCACCGCCCCACCGGCCACCCCGGGTCGATCCATCGCCCCGAGGATCTCCACTCGGATCCCGTCGGCATCGCGACCCTGCACCTCGACCCGAACGGCGCCGAGCCCGGCCTCGGGGTGCGGACGGCGCAGCATCGGCAGCCGCGAGGTCAGTCGATCGCGTCGGGTGGCCGCCAGGCGGGCGGTGACCCGGCCCACGCCCCGGAACGCCGGCACGAGCAGGAGCGCGTCGGGCAGCTCGGCGCGGTAGCAATCGGCGGCCCCGATCGGGTCCGGGAACCACATGAGCTCACGACCCGAGCCGGCCGGCCGGTGCTGCCACCCGCCGTCACGCCAGTCGATCGCAGTGCCGCCCAACGCCCGGTGGTGCTGACGGGCGCAGGTCGGTCCTGCGGTGCCGAGTCGGGCCACGTGGATCTCGTCGACGGTGTCGAGCTGATCGGAGGCCAGCCGGGCCAGCACGCAGGTGAGCCCGGGCGAGAACGTCGCCCCGACCGCCACGGAGACCCCGCGGGCCTCGGCCTCCGGACCGAGGTCGAGGAGCTCGCGCACCGCGGGCACCGAATCGGTCGTGGTGACGACGTGCACCCCGGACCGCACCAGCTCCCGGGCTCGCGCGACCTGGGAGGGGCCGTCCGTGGCCAGCACCGCGACCGTCAGGTCGGCCGGCTCGCCCCCCGGATCGACCGCGACGGCCTTCGCCCCGAGCGACGACGCGACCTCCGCCACCCGCGCCGGGCGCCGATCGCCCACGTAGACCTTCGCGACCTCGGGCGTCGATGCCAGCTGCCGGGCGGCCCGGGTGCCGATGGCCCCGAGCCCGAAGACGGCCGCCCGCATCAGCGAAGCTCGTCCGGCGACAGTTCCTTCCACCCACCCCGCTGGGGCGGCGTGCCACCGGTGCCCCGCAGGCGGAGCACCGCCGCGATGCCTCCGGCGACGCCGAGGGCGACCAACGCTCGACGGATCAAGGTCACGTGGGTGCTCCCGTGCTCGGAGGTGTCGTGGGGCTAGCTGGAATCGAACCAGCGACCTCACCCTTATCAGGGGTGCGCTCTAACCGACTGAGCTATAGCCCCGAGCGGCTGCCGACGGTAGTGGCTCCACCGGCCGCCATGCGAACCGGTTGGGGGTCACCGCTTGGGCACCCGATCCTCCTCGATGACCACGATGCGGATGCCGCCGGTCATCTCGCTGATCAGGTTGACCAGTGCCGTGGTGAGCACGGCGAGGATCGTCGCGGCGAGGACCCCGACGGCCCCGATCGCCGCCACCGCCTTGAACATGCGGTCGCCGTAGAACCGGAAGTTGTCGAGACCGACGTCGGCCAGGAACTCCTGGAGCCGCTCGACCTGCCCGCTCGAGTACGCCACGCCCCACACGACCACGATCGAACCCAGCACCGCGACGTAGAGGCAGATGAACAGGAACAGCGACAGCTTCAGCACCGACCACAGCTCGATCCGACGCACCACACGGGTGACCCGACGCCCCCGCCGGTCACCGGTGGTGCGCTCGTACTGCGGCTCGTTCGACCTGGTGCTGCGGCGCGACGACGCCGGCGGACCGGTGGGGACCGCGGCGCTGGGCTGGTCGACGTTCGTCGGATCGACCACCGCCGGCGCAGCCATGAACGCCGGGTTCGGTCCGGCGAACCCGGGCGGCGGCGCGGTGGGCGGCTCCACGGGAACCGTGGGGGCAGATCCGACCGACGAGGCCGACCCGTTGGCGGCGGCAGGCGCCCCGTCGTCGACGCGACCCGCATGGGTCATGGCCGCCGTCGACGAGGCCGTCGAACGCGCCGGCCGTGGCGGACGCTTCGGACCCCGCGACCTCCCGTTGGCCTCCGACTCCGGCGTGCTCGAGGACACGACATCGGAACCGGCGTCGCCGGACGGGTTGCGGGGCACGCGAGCAGTGTACGGGATGGCCCGTGGTGCCAAGCCTCACGGGGATCGGTGGTGAGCGCTCCGCCCGGGCGTCGGAGCCCAGGTGGCGCTGGCCCGCGCCGTGCACCGGCCCCGCCGGATCTCCACCGTGACGACGGAGTCGCGCTCGCGGTAGTCCACGACCACCGCACCGTTCGCGGCTGCGACCCGCTCGGCGGCCGAGGCCCCGCCGTGCACCGCGGCGAGCGCGGCGGCGTCGGCGGTGGCCTCGGCCGCGGCCTGCTCACCGACCGCTCGGGCCACCGTCACCAGGCCGAGCGCCAACGCGCCCGCGAGCACCAGGAGCACCGCTGCCACCGGCACGATCTGTCCTCGTTCGTCCATGCCACCGTTCCCTCCGGGAGCGGTCCCGCGCGTCGCGGGACCGGTGTTCGATCGGGAAGGCGGGTCGACCCCGGTCACGCGGCCGGGGCGTGGGCGAGGGCGACGGCGAGCCGTCCCCTCGTGGCGGTCAGGCGTCCTCGCCGGCTCCGAGCACCGGAGCGACGGCGGCGACCGACCGGTCGTTCTCGACGTTCATCACGCGGACGCCGGTGGCGTCACGGCCCTGGGAGGAGATCTCCCTGACCCCCATGCGGATCACGACGCCGTCCGACGCGATGACGAAGATCTCGTCCTCGAGTCCGACCATGAACGCGGACACCACGAAGCCCTTCTTGGCGGTGAGCTTGATGCCGCGCACTCCCTGGCCGCCGCGACCCTGGATGTTGAACTTGTCGAGCTGGGTGCGCTTGCCGTAGCCACCATCGGTGACGATGAGGATGGCGGTGTCGTCCCGGGCGACGTCGCACGACACGACCTCGTCGCCGGCCCGCAGCTTCATGCCCCGGACGCCGGCGGTGGACCGACCCATCGGGCGGACGTCGTCCTGGGCGAAGCGGATCGTCATGCCCGCCCGGCTGACCATGAAGATCTCGTCGTCGTCGTTGACGGGCATGACCTTCACCAACTGGTCGCCGTCGCGCAGGTTGATGGCGATGAGCCCGGCCCGCAGCGACGAGTCGTACTCGCTGAACCGCGTCTTCTTCACCTGGCCGTTGCGGGTGGCGAAGAAGAGGTACTGGTTGGTCTCGTAGTCCCGCGTGTCGATGATCGTCTGGATCCGCTCGTCGGGCTGGAGCGGCAGCAGGTTCACGATCGCGGTGCCTCGCGCCGTGCGGTCCTTCATCGGGATCTCGTGCGCCTTCAGGCGGTAGACGCGGCCGAGGTTCGAGAAAAACAGCAGGTAGGCGTGCGCGGTCGTGGTGATGATGTGGGCGATGTAGTCCTCGTCCTTGAGCTTGGCCCCGGCGATGCCGCGCCCGCCCCGACCCTGGCTCTTGAACGCGTCGACCGACACGGTCTTGATGTAGCCCTTGGCCGACATGGTGACGACGAGGTCCTCGTCGTCGATGAGGTCCTCCAGGTCCATGTCGCCCGGGTCGAAGGTGATCTGGGACTTGCGGTCCGACGCGTGCTTGTCCCGGATCTCGCCGAGCTCGGTCCTCAGGACCTCGAACAGCACGGCGCGGTCGGCGAGGATCGCCTCCAGCTCGGCGATGCGCCGGCGGAGCTCCTCCATCTCCTCCTCGAGCTGGGCCCGGCCCAGGCGGGTGAGGCGGTGGAGCTGCATGTCGAGGATGTACTCGGCCTGCACCTCGGAGAACTCGAACGGCGCGGCCTGCAGCGCGGTGCGGGCGGAGTCCTTGTCCTCCGACGCCCGGATGGTGGCGATGATCTCCTCGATCAGGTCGAGCGCCTTGAGCAGGCCCTCGACGATGTGGGCGCGGTCGCGGGCCTTGCGGAGGCGGTACTCCGAGCGCCGGGTGATGACGTCCACCTGGTGCTCCACGTAGTGGAACAGCACCTCGCGCAGGTTGAGCGTGCGCGGCACCCCGTCGACCAGCGCCACCGTGTTCACGGCGAAGGAGGTCTGCAGCGGCGTGCGCTTGTAGAGGTTGTTCAGGATGATCAGGGCCGGCGCGTCGCGCTTGAGCGTGATCACGATGCGCGTCTTGCCGCCGGAGGACTCGTCGTTGGCGTCGGAGATGCCCTCGATCTCCTTGTTGGCCACCAGCTCGCTGATCTTGGCGAGCACCTGCCGGGGACCGACCTGGTACGGCAGCTCGGTGATGACGATGCGGTCGCCGCCCCGGGAGGTCTCCTCGATCTCGGCCACGGCCCGCATGCGGATCGAACCCCGACCGGTGCGGTAGGCGTCCATGATCCCGGCCCGACCGAGGATGAGCGCGCCCGTCGGGAAGTCCGGCCCCTTCACCAGGCCCATGAGGTCGTCGGGCGTGGCGTCGGGGTTGTCCATCAGGTGGATGGTGGCGTCGATGACCTCGCCGAGGTTGTGCGGCGGGATGTTGGTGGCCATGCCGACCGCGATGCCCTGACCGCCGTTGACCAGGAGGTTCGGGAATCGTGCGGGCAGGACCGCCGGCTCGGTGAACTCGCCCGAGTAGTTGTCGATGAAGTCGACCGTCTCCTCGCCGATGTCCTGGAGCATCGACATGGCGAGCGGATCGAGGCGGCACTCGGTGTAGCGGGCGGCGGCGGGGCCGTCGTCGGGCGAGCCGAAGTTGCCGTGGCCCTGCACGAGGGGGTGCCGCAGCGAGTGGGGCTGGGCCATGCGGACGAGCGCGTCGTAGATCGCGCTGTCGCCGTGCGGGTGGTACTTGCCCATGACCTCGCCGGTGACGCGGGCGCACTTCATGAACGGACGGTCGGGGCGGGCGCCGACGTCGTGCATGCCCCAGAGGATCCGGCGGTGCACGGGCTTCAGACCGTCGCGCACGTCGGGCAGCGCCCGGGAGACGATGACCGACATCGAGTAGTCGAGGAACGAGCGCTCCATCTCGTCCTCGATCTCGATCGGCTCGATGAGCCCGTACGGGGTGACGGTCGGGTCGTTGCCCTCGTCGTCGATGATCTCGCTGGTCGGGATGTCGTCGTCAGCCATGGGTCCTCAGGATCGGGTGGTGGTGGTCGGGCGCAGCAGGTTCAGATGTCGATGAACCGCGCGTCCTTCGCGTTGCGCTTGATGAACTCCTTGCGGGCCTCCACGTCGTCGCCCATGAGCGTGGAGATCGCGGTGTCGGCAGTGGCGGCCTGCTCGACGCTGACCTGGAGGAGGGTGCGGGACTCGCGGTCCATCGTGGTGGCCTTGAGCTCTTCCCAGTCCATCTCGCCCAGGCCCTTCAGGCGGGCGAACTCCTTCTTGTGGTTCGGGTTCTCGACCAGGAACGCCGCCTTCGCCGCATCGTCCTTCAGGTACACCTTCTCCTTGCCCACGACGGTGGAGTAGAGCGGCGGCTGGGCGATGTAGACGTGCTTCTGCTCCACGAGCTCCTTCATGTGCCGGAAGAAGAAGGTCAGCAGCAGCGTGCGGATGTGGCTGCCGTCGACGTCGGCGTCGCACAGCAGGATCACGCGGTCGTACCGGGACTTCTCGACCTCGAACTCCTCGGCACCGAACCCGGCACCGATGGCCGCGATCAGCGCCTGGACCTCGGTGTTCTTCAGCATCTTGTCGAGCCGGGCCCGCTCGACGTTGAGGATCTTGCCGCGGATGGGCAGGATCGCCTGGGTCCGAGGATCGCGGGCGCTGGTGGCCGACCCGCCGGCCGAGTCGCCCTCGACGATGAACAGCTCGCACTCGGAGCGATCCCGGCTGGAGCAGTCCCGCAGCTTGTCGGGCATGCCGGCACCGTCGAGCGCGCTCTTGCGGCGGGTGGCGTCGCGGGCGTTGCGGGCCGCGGCCCGGGCCCGCTGGGCGTTGATGCCCTTCTTCACGATCTTGTTGGCCTCGGTCGGATGCTCCTCCAACCAGTCGGCCAACTTCTCGTTGGTGGCCTTCTGCACCAGCGACTTGATCTCCGGGTTGCCGAGCTTGTCCTTGGTCTGGCCCTCGAACTGCGGCTCGCGGAGGCGCACCGAGATGATGCCGGTGAGGCCCTCCCGCACGTCCTCGCCGCCGAGGTTCGCGTCCTTCTCCTTCAGGAGGCCCTTCGCCTTCGCGTACTTGTTGACCACGGTGGTGAGGGCGGCCCGGAAGCCCTCCTCGTGGGTGCCGCCGCCGATGGTGGCGATGCCGTTGGCGAAGCTGTGGAGCCCGTCGGTCTGGTAGCCCTCGTTCCACTGGAACGCGAGCTCGACCTCGGCCTCGTCGTCGGACTGCTCGATGTAGCCCACCCGGCTGAACAACGGGGTCTTGGTGGCGTTGACGTGCTTGACGAAGTCGATGATGCCGCCGGCGTACTTGTAGACCACCGGTTCCTGGTCGTGGCCCTCGCGGTGGTCCTTGAACCGGATCTCCAGGCCCTTGTTCAGGAACGCCATCATCTGGAAGCGCTCCAGCATGGTGCGGGCGACGAACTCGGTGGTCTCGAACAGACCCCGGTCCGGCCAGAAGGTGACCGTGGTGCCGGTGCGGCCCCGCGGCGAGTCGCCGATCACCTCGAGCTTGGTCTTCTTCGAGCCGCCCTCGGCGAACTCGATCTGGTGGCGCTTGCCGCCCCGGTCGACCTCGACAACGACCTTCTCCGACATGGCGTTCACGACCGACACGCCGACGCCGTGCAGCCCGCCCGACACCTTGTACCCGTCGCCGCCGAACTTGCCGCCGCCGCCCAGCTTCGTGAGCGCGATCTCGACGCCGGTGAGCTTGAACTCGGGGTGCACGTCGGTCGGGATGCCGCGACCGTTGTCGACCACGCGGCAGGCGCCGTCGGCCAGGAGATCGACGTCGATCCGGTCGCAGAAGCCGGCCATCGCCTCGTCGACCGAGTTGTCGACGACCTCCCACACGAGGTGGTGCAGACCTGAGACGCCGGTGCCGCCGATGTACATCCCGGGGCGCTTGCGCACGTGCGCGAGGCCCTCGAGGATCGTCATCGAACTGGCGGAGTAGGAGGACTTGTCAGCGGCCAACGCGCGACCTTTCGGATGGGATCGACGAGACGGTGAGCGGCTGCCCGGAAGCTGTGCACCAGGGGGGTGCGGACAGCTCGACGGGGCGCTTCACGATGGCCTCCAGGCTACCACGCGGGGGTGACGATCCCGACCATCCCCGAGCGGTCGAAATGGCCGTTGCGTGAGGCCACACAAGGGTTTGCGGCCGATCTCCGAGATGTGATCAACGACCGCCGTGTCGGTCGATCCGCACGCTCAACGACACGATGGTCCCGGGCCCCAGGAGCTGGTCGACACGACCCAGGATCTCGGCCTCGGACCAGCGGAGGTGGTCGGCCCACGCGGGTCCCGCGACGCGCACCGAGAGGCATCCGTCGCGCACCGAGATCGGTCGCGAGCGATCCGCCACCTCCGGTCCGACGAGCTCGGACCAGCGCTCGTGGACGAGCACGATCGCGTCGACACCGCCGCCGCCGAGGCTCCGCAGCACCGCGTCGAGGCCCTCGCGCAACGGTGTGGGCGGCGGACCCTGGTCACCGTCGGGGGTGGGGAGCGGGGACCACGGCACCGGTCCAGTCAACCACCCGTCGACACCCGCCCGTTCGAGACCTGCAGGGACCGACCCGGCACCGCACCGGCCGGCAGATCGGTGGCGGTGCTCAGCACGGTCTGCCCCGCCGGCAACGACGCCAGCAGCGCCGCGCTCCGGCCGACGTCGAGCTCGGAGAACACGTCGTCGAGCAGCAGGACCGGGGGCGTCTCGGTCCGACGGGTCACGACCTCGTGCGCGGCCAACCGGAGCGCCAACGCCAGCGACCGCTGCTCTCCCTGCGACGCGTGCGTCCGGGCGGGCATCCCGTCCAGCACGATCTCAAGCTCGTCGCGGTGGGGCCCGACGGTCGACACCCCGCGGCGCAGGTCGTCGCGGCGGCTGGCCGCCAGGGCCTCGGCCAGACCGGTGGCCATCCACGGCGGGTCGTAGGTGATCGTCACCGACGCGCTCGTGCCGGCCAGGTCCCGGTACGCCTGCTCCAGCACCGGGCCCAGCTCCTCGACGAGGGTGCGCCGGGCGCCCGCGAGGTACTCCCCCGCCGTGGTGAGCTTGGCGTCGAACACGTCGAGGGTCAGCTCCACCTCGGGCGTCAACCGTCCCCCGGCCTGCTTGAGGAGGGCGCCGCGCTGGCGCAGCACCTTGTCGAGGTCGGTGCGGGCCTGGTCGTAGCGGGGGTGCAGCGCCACCAGCGTGTCGTCGAGGTAGGTGCGCCGATCCCCGGGCGACCCCTTCACCAGGACCAGGTCGTCGGGCGAGAACACCGTGACCCGCAACGCACCGAGCAGGTCGCGCGCCCGCCGGAGCGGTTGTCGGTTGATCTGGGCCCGGTTCCGGCCGTTCCTGACGATCTCGGCCTCCAGGAGGAGGGACCGCCCTTCGCGCTCACCCTCGGCGCGCACGATGGCACGTTCCGCGCCCATGCGGATCAACGCCTCGTTGGGAGCACCGCGGAACGACCCCAACGTCGCCAGGTAGGCGATCGCCTCGAGCAGGTTCGACTTCCCGTGTCCGTTGGGTCCGAGGACCGCGGTCAAGCCCTCGTCGAAGGTGACCTCGGCGGTCTCGTAGCCCCGGAAGTCGGTGAGCCAGAGCCGGCGGAGGTGCACGGGGACGGCGGGCGGGGATCCGTCGCGGGTCGGGTCAGGACACCCGCACCGGCATGAGCAGGTACAGGAACTCCTCGACGCCGGCCGAGCGGATCACCGCGGGCTTCTGGGCATCGACGGTGTCGAGGGTGATCTCGTCACCCTCGGTCACGTCGACGCCACTCAGCAGGTACTCCGGGTTGAAGGCGACCGTGAGCGCCTCGCCGGAGAACTCGGCGTCGAGCTGCTCGTGGGCCTGGCCGACGTCCTGGGTGATCGCGACCAGCTCCAGGCCGTCGGCGCTCATGGCGAGGCGGACCGGGGTGTTCGGCTCGCGGGCCATCAGCTTCACGCGACGGACCGCCTCGACCAGTGCCTCCCGGTTGACCGTGAGCCGGTTGGGGTGGCTGGCCGGGATGAGGCCCCGGTAGTTCGGGAAGTCACCGTCGATGAGCCGGGTGGTGAGGCGCACCGAACCGACCTCGAACGTCGCCTCGCGTTCGCCCAACCGCAGCGTCACCTGTTCGGAGGAGCCGAGGAGGCGCTCCAGCTCCTTCAGGGCACGCGACGGCACGAGGACGCTCTGGCCCTCGCTCAGCACCGTGGTGCCCGGCAGGTCCCGCACCGCCAGCCGGTAGGAGTCGGTGGCCACCAGCCGCAGGCCGTCGTTCTCCGCGGCCATCAGCACGCCGGTGAGGATCGCGCGGGCATCGTCGGCGCTGGCCGCCGGCACCACCTGGTGGAGCGCGGAGGCGAAGTCCTTGGCCTCCAGCGTGACCGCGTCGTCGGTCGGCATCGCCAGGCGGGGGAACTCGTCGGCCGGCAGGAGGCGCAACGACGACTGGAAGCGTCCGGCGGTGATCGTGGCCTCGTCGCCCTCGGCATCGACCTCGACGCGCGGGTCACCGAGGGAGCGCACCAGATCGGACGCCAGCTTCGAGGGGAGCACCGCGATCCCGTCCTGCTCTCCCGCCACCTCGATCTCGACCTCGATGGTGAGCTCGAGATCGGATCCGGTCAGCTTGAGGCGGTCGCCGGTGAGCTCGACGCGGACACCGGCCAGCACCGGCAGCGCGCCGCCGCGGTTCGCGACCGCTCGTCCAGCGGCGCCGAAGGCTTCGACCAGGGTGTCTCGCTCGCAGCGGAACTTCACGTGGTGCTCACTTTCTCCGAGGAAGGTGCTGATCAGGTGTGATGGTGGTGGTAGGGCCTGTGGATTGGGGAAAACCGCAGGTTCTCGCTGGTCAGACCGCTCGTCGGTCGTCCTCGGTGTGTCCCCAATGTTCCACAACCGCGGTGGTGGGCGGGGCATGGGCGGTGGATCGGGGCCGCGTTCTCCCCCGCGGGACCCGTGGTCGTCCCCGTCCGGTCCCCCGATGATCCACAGGGTGCGCCCGGGTTCGCGGTGTGCTTTCCCCCAGGTCCCTGTGGAAGAAGGTGGAAAACCGGTGTGACGTGAGCCACTTCGAAGGTGTGGAACCCCACGTCAGCCGCCCTTCCGGATCTGTTGCACCAGTTCGCTGACCTGGTCGTAGATCTGGCGGCGCTCCTTCATCAGCGCCTTGATCTTGTCGACCGCGTGGATGACCGTCGTGTGGTCCCGACCGCCGAACTCGCGGGCGATCGCCGGGTACGACAGGTCGGTCAGCTCCCGGAAGACGTACATCGCGATCTGGCGCGCGGTCACGAGCGGTCGGCGGCGGCTCTTGCCCTTGAGGTCCTCGACGGTGAAGTCGAACATCTCCGCGGTGGCCTCGAGGATGAGGGCCGGGGTGATCGGACGGGGCTGGCGGTCGCCGAGGATGTCGTGCAGGTGCTTCTCGGCCTCGGGCAGCGTCAGCGGCTCCTTGACCAGGTTGGCGAGCGCCGAGACCCGGTTGAGCGCGCCCTCGAGCTCGCGGATGTTGTCGGTGATGTTGGTGGCGATGAACTCGAGGATCTCGTCGGGCACCGGGACGGGTTCGTCCTCGGCCTTCTTGCGGAGGATGGCCAGGCGGGTCTCGAGGTCGGGCGGCTGGATGTCGGTGATCAGGCCCATCTTGAACCGGCTGCGCAGGCGGTTCTCCAGGGTCGAGATGGCGTCCGGCGGACGGTCCGAGGACAGGACGAGCTGGCGACGGCCCTCGTGGAGCGCGTTGAACGTGTGGAAGAACTCCTCCTGGGTCTCCTTGCGGTTCTCCAGGAACTGGATGTCGTCGACCAGGAGGACGTCGACCTCGCGGTACCGGCGCTTGAACTCGGTGGAGGTGTTGAGGCGGATCGACTCGATGAACTGGTTCAGGAAGGTCTCGCTCGTGACGTAGCGGACCTTGTAGTGGGGGTAGTTCTCCTCCACGTAGTGGCGGATCGCCTGGAGCAGGTGGGTCTTGCCGAGCCCGGCGTCGCCGTAGATGAACAGCGGGTTGTAGGACCGCCCGGGCGTCTCGGCCACGGCGAGGGCCGCGGCGTGCGCGAACCGGTTTGAGGTGCCGGTGACGAAGCCGTCGAAGGTGAGGTTGCGGGCCTGGGAGGTCGCGATCGGGCCGGTCGACCCGTGACCCCCGGCCCGATCGTCGGTCTGCGCCTCGGCGATGGTCGCCGGGGGCGCGCCGAGTGCTTCGTCGAGCGGATCGGTGAACAGGGCGTCGATCGCCGCGCCCGGCTGGACCACGATCTCGATGGTGAGGGGGGTCTGGGCGACGTCGGTCAGGATCGACTCGACCAGGGACCGGTACCGGCTCTCGACGCGATCCTTGATCATGCCGTTGGGCGCGGCGAGCAGCAGGGCCTCGTGCTCGACGCCCAGCGCGGTGATGTCCTGGAAGGTCGATCGCCAGACGACCTCGGAGACCTGGGCCTGCAACGAATCTCGGCACGTGGCCCAGAGGTCTGGAGCGTCTGCCACCTGGTTCGATCTCCCGTTCGGTGTGGCGTTCCACAGCAGGGTCCACATGCTGTGGAAAACGTCGGGTGATCCGGGCCCGGCGGGGCGGGCTCGGTCGTGCGTCGCATCGGATGTGGGCTCGGGGGGAGCCCTTCCGCATCCGATCCCGGACGGCGGAACGGGGACCGTAGCACCGTCGTCGGACCCCCGTGCAAGCCGTGCTCGAGGCGCAGGTCAGCGCTCCCGCGCCGCCGGCGCGAACGCGCGGCGGGAGCCTCTTGTTGCCCGGGGAACGGGCCGGGGCCTAGCGTTGTCGGGTTCCCGTCGGTGCCCCGCGCACGCGACGGCGTGATTCGTCGGCACCGCCCGTGGTGCCCGGCCGGACGCCTCCGGCCATGAGGAAGGAAGACCCTGTGAAGCGCACGTTCCAACCGAAGGTCCGACGGCGGGCCAAGAACCACGGCTTCCGCGCCCGGATGTCGACCCGAGCGGGTCGCTCGATCCTGCGGAACCGCCGGGCCAAGGGTCGGGCCAAGCTCTCGGCTTGATCACCCGGGTCCGGGACCGCCGTACCTTCGCGGCGCTGCGGACGGACGGTGTGCGGGTGCGGCGGGGGCCGTTGTCGATGACCCACCTCGACGACGATCCCGACGGCCCCACCCGGCTGGCCTTCGCCATCACCCGGCGGGTCGGCACCGCGGTGGTCCGCAACCGGCTCCGACGCCGTCTCCGGGCGATCTGCGTCGATCTGGACCGGACCCGACCAGCCCTGGTCCCCGGTGGCGCCCTCCTCCTGGCGCCCGGCCCCGATGCCGTGCGCCGTACCCCTGATGAAATGAGGAACGACGTGATCCGCCTCCTCGACGAACTCCAGTCCCGTCGGCAGGGTCGATGAGCCCGGTCGCCAAGGCCATGCGGTCGATCGTCCGCGCGTACCAGCACCTGCGGGCCGGGCGGCCCTCACCCTGCCGGTACCAGCCGACCTGCTCCAGCTACGCGGTCGAGGCCATCGAGGTCCACGGCGCCCTTCGGGGCGGGTGGCTGGCGCTGCGCCGCATCGGCCGGTGCAACCCGTTCGGCAGCTCGGGCTGGGATCCGGTGCCGCTCCCCCGCACCGACGACGCCCACGACCACCACCACCACGAACGGACGGTCGCCTGATGTACGACCTCATCGTCAAGCCGCTCGAGTTCTACTACGGGCTCTGGCCGAACTACGCGGGCGCGATCGCACTGCTGACGTTGACGATCATGATCGTCCTGCTCCCGCTGACCCTCAAGGGCACGCGGTCGATGCTGGCCATGCAGAAGCTCCAGCCGGAGATGAAGGCGCTGCAGGCCAAGCACCGCGACGACCGACAGAAGCTCAACGAGGAGATGCTGAAGTTCTACCAGGAGAACAAGATCAACCCGATGGCGGGTTGCCTGCCGCTGCTCCTGCAGATGCCGGTGTTCTTCATCCTCTACAGCACCATCAACGGGCTGGTGCACCGGGCGCCCTACGGCCGTGACCTGGGCGCCGCCGCGGCCACCGCGGTGCGCTCGGGCGGGTCCTACGCGAACTTCGGCAACTTCGAACCGAAGTACCTCGACCACAGCTCGTCGTTGTTCCAGGACCTCAACGCGACCAACCAGATGCGCTCCTTCGGGCTCGACCTGGCCGAGTCCGCCACCAAGGCGTTCGGCTCCGGCATCGCCCACGCCGCCCCGTACCTGCTGCTCGTGCTGGCGGTGGCCGGCACCAGCTACTACCAGCAGCGTCAGATCGCCGGTCGGCAGAAGGGCAAGAGCGACAACCCCATGTCGCAGCAGCAGCAGATGCTCATGAAGATCATGCCGATCTTCTTCTCGTTCATCTCGCTGACGCTGCCCGCCGGCATCGTCGTGTACTTCCTGGTGTCGAACACGTTCCGGATCGGCCAGCAGGCCTTCATCACCCGCACCATGTACCGGGACGAGGACGGACCCGTGTCCACCACCGCGAGGGAGACCGCGCCGGCCGGCCGATCCAAGGGGTTCATGGAGCAGTTCCGAGAGATCGCCCCGAGCCCGTCACGGGCCAAGGACGACTTCAAGAAGAAGTCGACCGACGCCGGGTCCGGGACCGGTGGGTCCCGCAAGGGCGACTCGTCGACGACCGAACCGACGTCGAACGGCAACGGCTCCGGGGGCGGGCAGAAGCCCAGCCGAGCGGCCCCGAGCAGCGCGAACCGGTCGAAGTCCAAGAAGAAGAGGAAGTGACACGTGCAGTGGGTTGAGACCACCGGACGAACCATCGAGGACGCCAAGGAGGCCGCGCTCGACCAGCTCGGCATCGACGAGCACGAGGCCGAGTTCGAGATCCTCGAGGAGGCCAAGACCGGGCTCTTCGGCCGGGTGCGCAGCGATGCCCGGGTGCGAGCCCGGGTGGTGCCGAAGGCCCCCCGTCCCAAGCAGGAGCGGCGTGGACGCAAGCCCCGCAAGGGCCGCAGCGACGACGAAGGCGCTGGTGGCGGGGGTGGCGATCGTTCGCCGAACCGTTCGAGCGAGGGTGCCTCGTCGTCCGACGACGCCCCGGCGTCCAAGCGGCGTCGCAACGGTCGGAGCCGGTCGGGCTCCTCGTCAGGCGGACGATCCGCCGCCAACCAGGAAGGCAGCGACATGTCCGAAGACGCGGTCAACGTCGACCAGCAGGCCGACATCATCTCGGAGTTCCTCGACGGGCTCCTCGATTCGCTCGGCATCGAAGGGAAGGTCGACCGGACGAAGGTCGACGACGACACCATCGAGCTCAAGGTGACCGGCAACGACGACCTGGGCCTGCTCATCGGCCCGAAGGGCCAGACCCTCACCGCCGTCCACGAGCTGTCCCGCACCGTGTTGCAGCGGCGGGCCACCGGGCGCCACGACGGTCGGGTCCGCATCGACATCGGTGGCTACCGGCAGCGGCGGGCCGAGGCGTTGGCGCGGTTCGTCACCGCTCAGGCCGAGATCGTGCAGGAGGAGGGCGTCTCGCGGGCACTCGAGCCGATGAACGCCGTCGACCGCAAGGTCGTCCACGACACCGTCAACGACATCGAGGGCGTCGACACCGTCTCGGAGGGTGTCGATCCCAGGCGTCGGGTCGTGATCGTGCCCGCCGACCAGGCGGAGTGACCTCGCCGCTCGTCGAGCTCCTCGACGAGAGCCGGACGCTCGGGTTCCTCGGACCCGGTCCGGTCGAGGCCCACGTCCGCCACGCCGACGCGTTCGCGCGTGCCGTGGACGTCCCGCCCGCCCGCGCCCTCGACCTGGGTGCGGGCGGTGGTCTTCCCGGGCTCGTGTTGGCGGCGACGCACTGGCCGACGACCCGGTGGACCTTCCTCGACGCCCAGCAGAAGCGCACGGCGTTCCTGGAGCGAGCGGTCGGCCGGCTCGGGCTGGACGGACGGGTCACGGTGTGCGCCGGCCGGGCCGAGGAGGTCGCTCGTGACCCGGCCCACCGTGGCGGGTACGACCTCGTGACCGCCCGCAGCTTCGGGGCGCCGGCGGTCACGGCCGAGTGCGCCGCCCCGCTGCTCCGCTCGGGCGGAACGCTCGTGGTGAGCGAGCCGCCGCAGGCCGAGCTGTCGGATCGGTGGCCCGTCGCGGGCGTGACCGCGCTCGGGTTCGGTCCAGCCGCGGCGCTCGTCGTCGATGGCGATCCACCGGTCCACCTCGTCCGACTGGTGCGCGTCGGTCCACTCGACGAGCGTGTGCCCCGTCGGGTCGGGCTTCCATCGAAGCGACCGCTCTTCTGAGCGCGGCCGGCGGCCGACCCCTCCTGTCGGGGCCGGTCCCCCCGTTCGATCGGTATTGACGTTTCGTCACGGTACTTGCCGGGGCTCGATGGTCGCTGAACGACCCGTGGTCCCACGAGAGCGCCCCGACGCGACCGCTGCTGCTTGCCGGACCAGCGCACGATCGGCGCTGCCCGTGGAACGGCCGGGGGACGACCGCGAGACCGCGGTCGTCCCCTGCCACCAGCGACGCCAGCCTCGGCTGGTCGATGACCCCATCTCCTGGGCACCGGTCGGCGGGATCAGCGATGCTGAACCAGGGTCCCCGCCCCCGCCCCCTTCGGGTGGGTCGTGACCAGCCATCGGCGATCAGCTGGTGCACCGGCGACACCGATGACGGTGCGTGATCCTTGTGACGGCACGGTGGGCGACCGAGGCTCCTCCCCCGCGCTCGCTGCGCCAGCAATGCAATGGCGGGCTTCTCCCCGTCTTCCTCGTTCACCGGAGGCATCTCGAACCGAACAGCCGACGATGGCGTACGACACCCGCTGCGGGGCCGTGGTCACCACGCATGGGGAACGGAGTCCGGCGACCAGCGCCTGCGATCGGGCCTCTGGAGGGCCGCGGACGCGAGCCGGGCCGAACCCCGGTTCGTCGACCAGCTCGAACCAACCGGTCGTTCTGCATGGCTCTGCGTGGGGCGGCCAGACGTGTTGTTGTCCCGAGCGCGGTCCCGTCTGGAACTGGCCACGGTCGGTCGGTGGTGGTCGGCAGTGTGGCGCCGCTGACTGGGCGCCAGGTGTGAGGAGGCGGTTCGCCGTGCCGTGGCGTCGATGCCGGTCGTCGCGCTGGCCGTGCTGGTGCTGAGGGCCGCATGTTTCACGTGGAACCGTCGGCATGCTCTCACGTCGGCATCCCCATGACCACGTGTGGTCGGGAACCCGGGTTCGGTCGAGCAGTGTCATGCGGGCCGTCGTGTGGGCGGAAGCGAGGCACCAGTGCCCAGCGCTGGGGTCTGGACCGGATCAGGCGGGTCGGTCGGGCATGCGTGCCCGTCACGGATGCGGACGGCGTCATGCAGGAGGTACCTGCTGACCTGCCGGCGACCGTCTTGGTCAACCCCATGACGTGCTGGCCGATGGGCGGCCTCGTCACATGGCGGGATGGTGAACGCCTGTGGGTTGGCCGCGCCTCCCCTGGACGATCACCGGGTGCAGACCGGTCCAAGGAGGCTCGCGAGGACGAGGACGGGCTCACGGGGGTCGATGGGGAAGATCGTGCTGGACCACGGCCCTCGACGGCGATGGTCCGAGCATGACGTGGGCCCCTTGGGTCGGTGCGGCCGGGGCAGAACTGGATCGCCTGGCGCGACCGCGACCCGCGAGCCGCGGCCGTGCGGATCGGCCCAGAGAAGACGCCGCCGGGACATGAGCGACGGCCACGCTGCCCCGACGCTGACAGCCTCCTTGTGGTCTCCGAGACCCACCACGTTGGGACCGGCGTGACCTCCGCGATGTTCGTCGAACGGGCCCAGGCCCGGTGCGCTGATCACGGCGTGGCGACCATCAACGCGATCATCACCGACCGCCCGAAGAACGATCCAGCCCAGCGGCTTCACGACCGGCCTCGACGGGATCGGCCAGGAGCACCTGCACCCCGACCGGCCACGGACCAACGACGCCGTCACATCGACCGGACCCAACTCGAGGAACTGGCCGACGCGCGCGCCGACCTCAGCGACGGCGCGCGCGCCGTCGTGCTGGACGACCGGCTCATCCTCTGCCGCCATCGCCGACACCGCAGCATCGTCAGCGGTCCACCGACCGGGGCGGTGGACGACCGACCGGATCAAGACATCCGGGCACGATCACGTCGTGCCGGGCGTGGACGCGGGGCACGCCGTGGAGTTCGGCCAGGGTGAGCTTCCGGTGGTCCCGCTGGCGTCACGAGCGTTCCTGGAGCCGAGCCATGTTCCACGTGGAACGGAAGGTCGGACGGAGGCAATCGACCGGCCCCTCCCGTGCTCCGGTCATCCGATGGGAGCTGAGGCCGTTCGAGGAGCACGACCGGGGGAGTGCTGAACCTCTTCGGCTGGCGACCGTCGTCTCGGTGAGTCGCGGATCATCCGCGCACCTCGGAGACCGACCCACGCGCTGGGCGGTCGCGCGTGGGCGACCGGGATCGCGACGGCATCGTGGCGCCCGGTCGATGCGTCGGCCGCGATGTCGGAGGCGCCATCTCGGTGCACCAAGAGTCGCGGTGTTCCACGTGAAACACGGCGACCCTCGCATCACAGCGATCGGTGCGCAGGTTTCACGTGGAACAGGAGCCACCGGTGCTTGACCCTCGACGCTCCGGACGGAATGATGGGTCAGTGACCGACGTGCCACCGTTCCCCCCGATCAACGAGGCTGCGGAACCGCCGACCGCTGGTCCACCACCGACCGGCTCGGCCGGGGAGGCGAGCCCATCGTCGGCGGAACGTCCACCGGCCCCACCGGCCGGCGCCGTGGCACCGACGACGCCGGCAGCACGGCCTGCCGGGCGGGTGATCCCCCCACTGCCGCGCATCATCGCGGTCGCGAACCAGAAGGGTGGTGTCGGGAAGACCACCACCTCGGTGAACCTCGGCGCCTGCCTCGCCGATCTCGGCTACCGCACCCTCGTCGTCGACCTCGATCCTCAGGGGAATGCCAGCACCGGCCTGGGCATCAACATCCGAGGCCTCCAGGCGTCGATGTACGACGTGATCCTCTCGGACGTCCCGATCGAGGACTGCGTGGAGGCATCGTCGGTCAGGAACCTCTTCGTCGCCCCGGCGAGCCTGGACCTCGCCGGGGCTGAGATCGAGCTGGTTCCGGCGTTCAGCCGGGAGCTCCGTCTCAAGCAAGCGCTGCACGAGGTGCGCGACGACTACGACTACGTGTTGATCGACTGTCCCCCATCGCTCGGTCTGCTCACGATCAACGGCATGGCCGCGGCCACCGAGGTCCTCGTCCCGATCCAGTGCGAGTACTACGCCCTCGAAGGCCTGGGCCAACTGCTGCGCAACGTGGGGTTGGTGCAGAAGAACCTGAATCCGACGTTGGAGGTGAGCACCATCGTGCTGGTGATGTACGACGCCCGGACGAAGCTCGCCGAAGAGGTGGCGAACGAGGTTCGATCGCACTTCGGCGAGAAGGTCTGTCGCATCGTGATCCCCCGTACGGTGCGCTTGTCGGAGGCGCCGTCGTTCGGACAACCGATCATCGCGTTCGATCCGACCTCTCGAGGGGCCATCGCCTATCGGGAGCTGGCCAAGGAGGTCAGTGGTGGCCCGGCGTAGCGGACTCGGAAAGGGCCTCGGCGCCCTCATCCCCAGTGAAGTTGCGGCAGCCGATCAGGATGCGGCGTTGCGCGAGCTCTCGGTCTCCCAGATCGAGCCGAACCCGCATCAGCCCAGGACCCAGTTCGACGAGGAGGCGCTGGTCTCGCTGACGGCGTCCATCGCCGAGCTGGGTGTCCTGCAGCCGGTGCTGGTCCGGCCAGCGGGCAGTGACCGCTTCGAGCTCATCGCGGGGGAGCGGCGCTGGCGGGCGGCCAAGCGGGCGGGGCTCCAGAACATTCCAGCTGTGGTCCGACACATCGACGACACCGCGTCGCTCGAGCAGGCGGTCGTGGAGAACCTTCACCGTCAGGACCTGAACGCCTTGGAGGAAGCGGCGGCCTACACGCAGCTGATCGAGGACTTCAACCTGTCCCACGACGACGTTGCTCGACGGGTGGGCAAGAGTCGGTCGTCGGTGTCGAACACCTTACGTCTGCTGCACCTCTCACCGGGGATCCAGCGGTTGGTCGTCGACGGTCAACTCACCGCAGGTCACGCCCGGGCACTCTTGGGAACGCCGGACCGAGCGTTCCAGGAGGCGCTGGCCCGCCGCTGCGTGGTCGAGTCGCTGACCGTGCGGGAGGTCGAGGAGGCGGTCCGGGCACGAAGCGGTGAGGACGAGGGATCCGCCGAGGCCGATGCTCCCGAAGGGAGCGAAGACGCGCCTTCGTCCGCCAAGGCCGCGGGTCGCCGGTTGCGCCCGCCCGGGCTCCTCGAACTGGAGGAGCTCCTGTCCGAGCGGCTCGACACCCGGGTGAAGGTGTCGATGGGGGCCAAGCGCGGGAAGGTCACCATCGACTTCGCGTCGCTGGAGGACCTGGAGCGGATCTACCGTGCGATGACGGCGCCCCCCGAGGACGACTGAACGCTTGACCGGCACCTCGACCTTTGGTCGGGGGGTGAGGTGTGGCGTGCCCGGGATCGGGCGCGCGTCGACCCTGACCGTCGTCCTCGGGGTTATCCACAGGTTGTGTAAAAGGCTGTGACAAACTCTCGCCCTCACGCGCGAGGTGACCTCGGTCTCGTGGTCCCACCATCGACCCTCAACCTGCCTTTGAGATGTGACCGATCGTCACTTGAGGCTGGACCACCGGTCACGGGACGCGCGACGGTGATCGATCCTCACCACGGTCCGTGAAACGACGAAGGGACCGGCCGGAGCCGGTCCCTTCGGGAGTGCGATCGTGCGGGCCGGTGCGCCCGCCCGGTGTCAGAGGAAGTCGTCGAGTCGCTGGAGGAGCCCGGCCTTGCCGGACGCGCCCTGGAAGCGGTGGGCCGGCTGACCGTTGTCGAACACGATGAGCGTCGGGATGCTCATGATGTCGAACTGACGGGCCAGGTCCGGGTTCTCGTCGATGTTGACCTTCGCGATCGTGATCTTGTCGCTGTTCTCGGCCGCGACCTCGTCGAGGATGGGAGCCAGCTGCTTGCAGGGGCCGCACCACTCGGCCCAGAAGTCCACGACGACGGGCTTGTCGGAGCTCGCGATCTGCTCGGCGAAGTTCGCCTGGTTGAGGGTGGTGGTGGCAGCAGCCATGGCTGTGGTTCTCCTTGACGTGGTGGTGAGGGGTGCAACCCGTGGTTCCGCCCGGACATTCCCGAGCGGACAGGTCATGAATGGACGTTGGCCTCGAGCCAGCGTTCGGCGTCGATGGCTGCCGAGCAACCCGAACCGGAGGCGGTGATCGCCTGGCGATACGTGTGGTCCTGGACGTCGCCGCAGCCGAACACACCGTCGATGCTCGTGGCGGTGGCCATGCCGTCGCGCCCGGTGACCAGGTAGCCGTTGTCGTCCAGGTCGAGCTTGTCGATGAACAGGTCGGTGTTGGGGCGGTGGCCGATGGCCACGAACAGACCGGTCACCGCCAGGTCGGAGCGCTCGCCGGTGACGGTGTCCTCGAGGACGACGCCGGTGACCCGGCCGTCACCCTGGATCTCGGCGACCTGGGCGTTCCAGTGGGGGACGATCTTCTCGTTGGACAGGGCCCGGTCCTGCATGATCTTCGAGGCCCGGAGCTCGTCGCGGCGGTGGATCAGGTGGACCTTGTCGGCGAACTTGGTGAGGAACGTGGCCTCCTCGACGGCCGAGTCCCCGCCTCCGACCACGGCGATCTCGTGGCCCCGGAAGAAGAAGCCGTCGCAGGTGGCGCAGGTGGAGACGCCGTGGCCGATCAGTTCGTGTTCGTTGGGGAGGCCGAGCATGAGCGACCGGGCGCCGGTCGACAGAACGAGCGCCTCGGCCCGGTAGGTGGGCTCGGGGGCGTCGGGGTCGCCGACCCACACCTCGAAGGGTCGGGAACCGACCTCGATGCGGCTCACCTTCTCCATCTTCGTCTCGGCACCGAAGCGAATGGCCTGGTCACGGAACCGCTGCATGAGGTCGGGACCCATGACGCCCTCGGGGAAGCCGGGGAAGTTCTCGACCTCGGTGGTGAGCATCAACTGGCCGCCGGGCTGGTCCGACGTGGACGACGGCTCGCCCTCCAGGACCAGCGGTGCGAGGTTGGCCCGGGCGGTGTAGATGGCCGCCGTCAGACCGGCGGGGCCCGATCCGATGATGATGACGTTGCGGGTGGTGGTCACGTGTGCTCCGTGAGGATTCGGGGGACGTGCAGGGACAACGTCACGGGGTCGGGCGATCTTCCCGGGTGTCGGGGTGGGCGGTGGTGGCGCCCGCCGCTCGCATCGCTGGTCAGTCGGTGGCGGGTGCGGGCTTGTTGGCCTTCTTGAGGAACGTGATCCCGGCGCCGGAGAAGAGGGCGAAGAGCAGGGCGTAGAGGATCCAGACGTCGCCCGGCACCCAGTTCGACCACATGCGCACGACCATGACCAGGAAGAGCACGCCCACCGCGACGCCGAGGACCGCGAGGACCAGGCCGTAGACGATCCCGCGGGCGGCGACCTGAGCTGGGCGGGTGGTCTTGTCCCGGACGAGCGCGACGGTGTCGATGACCTTGTCGGCGGCCTGGGCCGACCACTCCGGCGGGATCAGCCCACCGCTCTTCGGGGGCACGGGCGCGTTGGGGGTGGGAGCGGCCATGGGCCGTGACTCTACTTCGCGCCCCGCTGCCTGCCGGTTGGGTCGCGATCAGCGGAGGAAGGTGATCAGCGGGTCGCAGGCGATCGGGTCGACGACCGAGATCAGCGAGGTCGCCTCGTCGGTGGGCTCGGTCAGGTCGAACTCGTAGACGAGCTTCGGGTCGCCGTCGACCACCGCATAGGCCTTCCGGTCCGGCTCGGTGCCGATCCCTTCGCCCTGGAGGAGCACGGTGAGCTGTGTGCCGCACCGCTCGACCGCCGCGGTGGTCGGTGCGTCCGCGGCGTCGACCGGGTCGCCGGTGGTGGGGACGCCGTCGCGCAGCGACGTGCGCAGGTCGTCCTTCGTGGCGAACTCGCCGAGGTCGACGAGCGGCTCCGTCTCGGCGGCTTCGGGGGAGAGCGAGTCGGATGCGCTCGCGCCGTCGGCGCTCGTCCCGCCGGACGCCGCACCGTCGGTCGAGTCGGCGTCGCTGGCCGTGGTGGCCGCGGGTCCGGCCAGCGTCGCGTCGTTGCTCGTGCCCGAGTCCTGACCGGTCAGGACGAGGCCCAGGCCGATGGCCACGAGGGCGACGACCACCGCGGCCACCGCCCACACCGGGGGTCCGGTGCGCCGGCGGGTGGGGCTGACGGGAGCGACGATCGGGGTGACCTCGGCGTCGGTGGCCTCGGTGGTCCCGGCCGGTTCGTCCGCCGCGGCGATGGCCCTGGCGACGAGCGCGTCGACGACCGACGCGTCGAGCGGGTCGACGGGCTCGTCGGCCACCGCGCGGCGGGCGGCGTCGAGCTCGCGGGAGCGCGCCAGTGCGGCCGGGTCCGACTGGATGCGCTGGACGACCTGGGCGTCGACCTCCCCGTCGAGGAAGGCCGACAGGTCGTCGTCGGTGAGGGGCGGCTGGGGTTCGGTCATGGCTGAGGGTTCTGACGTTCGTCGCCACCCGTCCGGTTCCCGGAGGTGGCGGAGATGTGGTCGGCGAGGTGGGCCCGACCGCGGGCGATGCGGGAGCGCACGGTGCCGGGGGGGATCCCGAGCACGTCGGCGATCTCGGCGTAGTCGAGCTGGCAGAGGTCGCGCAGGACGACGGCGACCCGGAAGTCCTCGGGCAGCTCGGACAGCGCGGCGTCGACGAGCATCCGGTCGGCGACGGCCTCGCTCAGCGCTGGCGAGCGGTCGTCGGCCACCTCGATCGGTACGCCGTCGTGCTCGGGGAGCCCGACGACCGGTCGGCGTCGGCGTCGGCGCAGCTCGTCGAGGCAGGAGTTGGTGGCGATCCGGTACACCCAGGTGGAGAACCGTGACCGGCCGTCGAAGCGTGGGAGCCCCTTGACGATGGCGATCATGGCCTCCTGGGTGGCGTCGAGCGCGTCGGCGTCGTTGCCGGCGATCCGCCGGCAGACGGCATGGATGCGCGGTTGGTGGTCGCGCAGCAGCCGATCGAGGGCGCGACGGTCGCCGGCCTGCGCGGCGCGGACGAGCTCGGCGTCCTCGGCGAGCGGCGCGAGCGGGGTCATCGGCCGCGCACCGTGACGTCGCCGATCTCCACCGCGTACTTGCCCTGATCGCCGAAGGGGGCCGCCTCGGTGAACCACACGAGGACAGCTTGGCCGCTGGTGGGCGACACGGACACCTCCACGGTTCCGGTGGGGGCATCGGTGACGTCGCCGACGGGGTCGCCCCAGCCGGCCAGATCGACCGGGACCGAGCCGTCCGCTCCGAGCGAGGCGAGCACGTAGACCTGGGCATCCCAGCCGCCGGTCGGGGTGACGAGGTCGACCCGTTCGACGTCGGCGGTGTCGCCGAGCACGAGGTAGAAGCCCACGCCGCTCTTGTTCCCGCCCTGGCTGGGGAACGTCGCGGCGCCGTACCGCTCGGTGCGCCAGGTGGTGGACTCCGAACCGTCGGTGAGGTTCGGGACGAGCTGGTCGTTCTCCTCCTGCTTGCCGTCGCCTTCCGGATCGAACGTCTCGACCCGGTCGATGGCGAGCTCCGGCCCGGCGGCCCGGGATCCACCGACCAGCCCGGCGCCGAAGACCGTGTAGGCCGCGATGGTGCCTCCGACCACCAGGATCACGAGCAGGAACCAGATGGCGCCGCGACCGCGCCTGGGCGGGTCGGTGGCGACCGATGCGGCCGGGGTCCGTTCGGGTGGCGGCGCCATGGGCGCCACCGGCGGTGGTGACGGCGGTGGTGACGGCGGTGGGGTGGCTGATCGGTTCGGGGGAGGAGCGGCGGCTCGGCGGTCGGCATCGCTCGCCGCGGCTGCGGCCGCCTGGGCCGCGGCCGGGGCGCGGGTCGGATCGGCGCCGGCCGCGAGGAGCGCGCGACGCATCGCGGCTGCGTTCGAGAAGCGGTGCTCGGGACGGCGGGCGAGCGCCTGGAGCACCACCTGCTCCACCGGCACGGGCACGTCCGGGCGGAGGCGCCGCGGTGGTTCGGGGTCGCGGTGCAGTCGGGCGAAGGCGGTGGACGCGTCGGTGTCGCCCACGAACGGGGGGCGGCCGGTGAGCGACTCGTAGAGGACGACGCCGAGCGCGTAGAGGTCGGTCCGCCCGTCGACGGGGCCGCCCTCGACCTGTTCGGGGGCCAGGTACTTGGCCGTGCCGATCATGGAGCCGGCCTCGGTCAGGTCCGAGCCCTCGACGGCTTTGGCGATGCCGAAGTCGGCCACGAGCACTCGACCGTCGCTCGACAGGAGGATGTTCGCCGGCTTCACGTCCCGGTGGACGAGGCCGGCGGCGTGGGCGGTGCCGAGCGCGTCGGCGACCTGGGTCCCGATGGCGAGGACCGCGTGGAGCTTGAGGGGCCCGTGCTCGTCGATGTCGGCCCGGAGGGTCGTGCCGCTGACCAGCTCCATGACGATGGCGTCGAGGCCGTCGTCGGTGACCGTGTCGTAGATCGACACGATCGACGGGTGCGCGAGGCGGGCCGCGGCGACGGCCTCGCCCCGGAAGCGCTGCACGAACGCCGGGTTCGACGCGAGGTGGGGGTGGAGGATCTTGACCGCGACCCGCCGGTCGAGGAGCTGGTCGCCGGCGTCCCACACGGTCGCCATGCCGCCCGACGCGATCGAGCGGGTCAGGCGGTAGCGGCCGGCGAGGAGACGGCCCGACAGGTCGTCGGAACCAGCACCGGCGATCTGGTCAGGAGGCACCATTCAGCACCGAAGCTACCGCTCACCGACCGGTGGTCCGGGTCCGGGGTCGGGCCCTGCCGGAGGTCGAGGGGCGGCTCGGGTTCAGTCCGGCTGGTGCCAGGCGAAGCCGATGACGCCCGGACCGCCGTGCGTGCCGATCACCGGTCCGATGGTCCAGAGCTGCACCTGGTCCCGTGGGTAGCGATCGGCGATGAGGGCGAGCAGCTCCTCGACGTCGTCGGCGTTGCCGCTGCACAGGGCGAGCTGCTCGATGTGGGGTTCGGCGTAGATCCGGTCGCGCATCCACACGAGAGCCTTCTTGCGGGTGCGGACCTTGGCCGCCTCGTGGACGCTGCCGTCGCTGATGTCGATGATCGGCTTGATCGACAGCATCGAGCCGAGCATCGCCTGGGCGCCGCCGATGCGGCCGCCCTTCTTGAGGTTGTCCAGGGTGTTCAGGGCGCCGTAGACGCGCGACCGACCGCGGAGGTCCTCGAGCATGGCGATGATCTCGTCCGCGCTCTTGCCGTCGCGGGCGGCCTCGGCGGCGGCCAGGACCTTCAGGCCCAGGGTGGCGGTGATCGACTTCGAGTCGAAGATGCGGACGTCGAGGTCGTCGCCGATGGCCCGCTTGGCGTTCTCGGCGGACTGGATGGTGGCCGACAGGTCGCCGGAGATCGTGATGACGACGACCGCGTCGCCGTCGGCCCCCGCGGCGCGGATCGCCTCCTCGAAGGCGCCGGGCGAGGGGGCCGCGGTCGCGGGGAGGGCACTGCTGGCCGCCATCTTCTCGTAGAACTGCGTCGGGCTGAGTTCGACCACGTCGACGAACTCCTCGTCACCGAAGCGGATGGTCAGCGGGACGATCCGGATGTCGAGGGCCTCGGCCTGCTCGATGGTGATGTCGGCGGCGCTGTCGGTGACGATCTTGACGGTCATGGGTCCTCGGTCCTGGGCGGTCAGGTCGATCAGCGTTGGACCCGCCGATCGGACCGGCGGTTACATCGGTCGGTCGGCGTGGTCGTGCACGAAGAGGTCGTCGTCGTCCTCGGTGGGCCTGCCGTCGGGCTCGTCGCCGGTCGGTTCGTCGGCATCGACGTCGGCCTCGCCGTCGCGGCGGCTCCGCCAGATGTGGCGGCCCCACCACAGGGCGAGGAAGCCGGCGGCGCCGACGGTGAGCACGATGCCCACCCCGGAGACGGCGGTCGAGCGGATCGTGTAGCGGGACTGGGCGAGCACGACCCCGTCGTCGGGCGTGGTGATCGTGACCTGCATGGGGATGTCGCCCGACGTGCGGGCCTCGACGGGGATCGACACGGTGGTCCGGCCGGGTTGGACGACCGTGTCGAAGTGGTTGCGGGGAAGGTCGAGTCGGTTGGACGAGGACAGGTTGATGCGGACCCGCAGCGGTTCGTCGGCGTCGGAGCGGATCGGGAGGGGGATGGTCGCGTTGCGTGCGCCGAGGGTGATCCGGTCGTCGGCCGCGGTCGAGATCGCGGCGAACGACCGGTCGAGCGAGTCGTTGATCTCGGTCAGGCCGGCGATGCGCTGCTCGTCGGTCAGGTCGCGGCGCTCGGTCCTGGCGAGGGCGATCTGCTCGTCGGTGCGGGGCGTGCCGTCGTCGATCCGCATCGAGTCGAAGCTCGCGCTCCTGGCGAGGACGGCCCGGCGCGCGTCGGCGTAGCTGCCGAGGGGGGTGATGCGGGGAGCGGCGAGCGCGAGGGGGGTGGTGGCGGGCGGGGTGGCGTCGAACTGGCCCGACAACGTGTCGGTGCGGAGCACCTGGTTGTCGGCATCGAGCGCGTCGAGCACCAGTGCCAGCACGTCGAGGTCGGCGGTCGTCAGGTCGACCCGGCCGACGGTGGCGCTGCCGACGTCGCCGGCGATGGTCGCGGTGGCCGCGAGTCGGCCGGTCCACTGGTGTGCCGCGAGCACCGGGTCGTCGACGGGTTCGGCGGGGAGGTCGTCGACGGTCGAGGTGACGGTGAACGACGCGTCGGCGCCGAGGAGCGGTGTCGGGGCGAGCGGGGCTTCCCCGATGACCGTGGACGGGGCGACCACGAGGTGCTCCACACCGACGGCCCGGAGCCCGAACAGCGACGCGGCGTCGAGTTGGTCGGGCTCCCACCAGACGGGGGTCCCGGGGGACCCGAGCAGGTCGTCGAGGGTGTCGCCACCCAGTCGAGCCTGGTCGCCGAGGGTGCCTCCGAGCCCGGCGGTGGCCAGCGACGGGATGTCGACGGTCGTGAAGGGCGCCCCGAGGAGCTCGACCCGTTCACGCGCCAGCAGGTCTCGCAGCGCGGCGATGGTGTCGGCGCCGTCGGACTCGGCGTCGGTGCGGTCGAGGGCGTCGGGGTCGACGAAGAGGCTCACCGGGACGTCGGGGTGCTCGTCGAGCACCCCGACGAGCTCGTCGACCCGGGCGGGGTCGAGCGCCTCGCCGGGGGTGGGTGCGGTGACCGTGGCCAGGAGCGCGACCGAGGCCTCCGGCGCGTCGGCGTCCGCCGAGGGCCGCCGGATCAGGTACGTCACGATGGTGACGAGGTCGCCGCCGTCGCTGCCCCGCAATCGGATGCGCACCGGGTACACGCCGGGCTCGGTCAGCCGCCACGCCCAGGCGCCCGAGCCCTCCGGGGGCTCCTGGCCGCGGTCGTACAGGAAGATGGTGACGTCGACGCGCTGCTCGTCCTCGTCGGGTTGCAGGGGGATGGTCTCGAAGGTGGCCAGCGCGTTGGCGGGCCGGTCGGTCCGGCTCTGCTCGAGGTCGTCGCGGTTGGTGATGCGGTCGTAGATGTCGACCGCGACGTCGCCGCCGGCGGGCGCGTCGCCGACGGACAGGGCGACGCTGAAGCGACCGTCGGGCGCGACCTCGGTCGGCTGGCGGAGCACGGTGAGGCTGGGCTCGGTGGACCGGTCGGGGGACTGGTCGGCGATCGCCTGCGCGGCGGTGGACGGGACCACGAGTGCGGCGGTGATCGCGATCGCGGCGACGGCCCGGATCGCCCGCCCGCCGGTCAGCACGGGGCCCCGGGCTCGGGCTCGGTCAGCGTGCGGGCCAGCACCGTGAGCCAGTCGGGCTCGGGGACGAACCCGCAGCGGCGGTACAGGTGCAGCGCGGCCTCGTTGTGGAACTGCGTGTTGACGATGGCGTGGCGGCCACCGGAGCGCTGCAGCCACCGGAGGCACTCGGCGACCAGCGCGCGGCCGATCCCCCTTCCGTGCAGCGCGGGGTCGACGGCAAGCCGTTGGAGGTAGCCGCGGGTGCCGGCCAGGCCGGTGACCGTGTAGCCGGCGACGCGTCGATCGGACCAGGCCACCCGGAACCGGCTGGTGGGCGTCGCCCGGATCGCGTCGTCGAGGCCCTGGGCGTCCAGCACCCAGAACTCCTCGAAGGCCCGGGCGTCGACGTCGAGCACCGTGGCGCGGTCGCGGCGGCGTCCGCGGCGGATGGTGACCGAGGGGTCGGTCGGGGGGAGGTGGATCAGGTCGTGGCGGAGCAGGTGGAGGCGCTCCTGCTCGGCGAAGCCGTTGGCCTCGAACGGGCCGACCTCGTGCTGGTGGAGCGCGCTCGTGACCACCCGTTGCACGCCCGAGCGTCGGAGGAGGTCGAGCTCGCCGGCGACGACGCCTGCGGTCGGCGTCGGCCGGTCGGGGGCCGGCGAGACGATGGCGATGCGCTGGTCGCCGCGCCAGGTCGACACCCGGATGGCACCGGGCAGGTGTCGGCGGCGGTCATCGACGGCCATGTCGGGGCCCGGAGGGGGTGGTCGAGCGGTCTCTCACGCGCACGCGACCCTACGGCCTGCACCGGTGGTGGCCCGGACGCGTCGGTCGGGTGCGAGGGGGTTGGTGGCGACGGTCACGCGTACGCTGGCGGCGCATGGTCACGCCGGTCCTCTACGCGATCCACTCGCGGTTCTTCGATCACGACACCGGCTACGGCCACCCCGAGCGTCCGGCCCGGTTGCGCGCCGTCGACGACGGGATCGACGCGGCGGGTCTGCGGGGGGCGCTGCAGCCCGTGCTCCCGACGCCCGCGCCCGACGAGGCCCTCGCCCGGGTCCACCCGGCCGTCTACCTGCGGGCGATCGAGGCGTTCTGCGAGCAGGGCGGCGGCTACCTCGACGGCGACACCCACGTCGGTCCCGCATCGTGGGAGGCGGCGAAGCTGGCCGCTGGGGCCGGCCTCGAGGTGATCCGCGCGCTCGAGGCAGGGAAGGGCGAGGTCGGGTTCTGCGCCGTGCGCCCGCCGGGCCACCACGCCACGACCGACCGGGCCCAGGGGTTCTGCCTGGTGAACAACGTGGCCGTGGCCGCGAAGGAGCTGGCGGCGCGGGGCGAGCGGGTGGCGATCGTCGACTACGACGCCCACCACGGCAACGGCACGCAGGACATCTTCTGGGAGGACCCGGACGTCTTCTACGTGTCGATGCACGAGTGGCCGCTCTACCCGGGCACGGGCCGGGCGACCGACGTGGGCGCCGGCGCGGGGCTGGGGACCACGCTGAACCTGCCGTTCCCGGCGGGGACCACGGGCGAGTCGTACCGGACGGCGATGCACGACGTCGTGCTGCCGGTGCTGGAGGCGTGGGGGCCGACGTGGTTGTTGATCTCGGCCGGGTTCGACGGTCACCGCCGCGACCCGATCACCGATCTCGGCCTGTCCGCCGGCGACTTCGCCGATCTGACGAAGGACCTGTTCACCCTCGTGCCACCGGGGCGGCGGCTGCTGTACCTGGAGGGCGGCTACGACCTGGAGGCGCTCAGCAGCAGCGTCGGCTCGGTGCTCTCGGCGGTGGTCGACGACGGTGCCTACCGGCCCGAGGCCCCCTCGTCCGGCGGGACCGACAACGACGTGTCGGCCCAGGCCCTCAAGGTTCGGGACCTTCTGGCCGACGGGTAGTTCCGGGCGTCCACCGGTCGCCCGACCTTCCCCTTTGCCCCGAGGAGTCGAACCGTGGTGCGTGTCGTCGATCTGCTGCAGTACCTGCTCGAGGAGCGCGGCTCCGATCTGCTCGTCAAGGTCGGCTCCTCCCCGTGCATCCGCCGCAACGGCCGCCTGGAGCGGACCACCCTCGACGCCCTCGACTCCGAGGCGATCGAGCAGCTCGCGATGGAGCTGCTCGACGAGGACAAGGCGGCGGAGTTCCAGGAGATGGGGGAGACCGACCTCGCCCACAGCGTGCCGGGCCTCGGCCGGTTCCGGGTGAACGTGTTCCGCCAGCGGGGCTCGGTGAGCCTGGCGATCCGCCGGGTCGTGCCCGGCGCGCCGGCCATCAACGATCTCGGGGTGCCGCCGATCGTGGCCGACCTCGCCGGGTGCCGCGACGGCCTGATCCTCCTCTCCGGTCCCTTCGCCTCCGGCAAGACGACGACCGCGGCGGCGATGATCGACCACATCAACGCGTCCCAGTCGTGCCACATCGTCACGATCGAGGACCCGATCGAGGTGCTCCACGCCGACCGCATGGCCGTGGTGAGCCAGCGCGAGGTCGGCGCCGACACGCCGGACGTGGCCGACGCCCTCCGCCGGGTGGCCCGTCAGGATGCTGACGTCATCTTCGTGTCGGACCTGCCCGACGCGGCGTCGGTCACCGAGGCCCTCGGCGCGGCGTCGTCGGGTCGGCTCGTGATCGCCGTGGTCAACACGCTGTCGGCCACCGACACCATCGCCGCGCTGGTCGACCGCTTCGAGCCGCACCAGCAGGACCCGGTGCGCAAGCTGATCGGCCGGGTGCTGCGCGGCGTCATCTGCCAGCGCCTCGTGGCCCGGGCCGACGGCCGGGGCCGGGTCGCCGCGGTGGAGTCGCTCGTCGGCACGCACAAGGTGAAGGACGCGATCGTGAGCAACGCCGATCCCGCCCACCTGGAGCGCCTGATGGCCGAGGGCGACTACCACGGCATGGCGACCTTCGACCAGGCCCTGCTCCAGCTCTACACCGACGAGTACGTCACCCTCGACGAGGCGCTCGACCGGGCCGCGCACCCCGACGAGTTCCGCATCTCGGTGCAGCAGGCCGGCCTCGCCACCCTCCGCTGAGCCTCGAGCACCCCGCCACCCCGAGACCCCATCGTTCTGGCGTAGGCCGCGGTGGGATGCCAAACGTGACCTACGCCAGAACCCGTGGGGTGGGGGTTTGGTGGTTGGGGGGTCCGGGGGCACTCGCGTAGCGTCGCGGCGTGGTCCCGACCCGATTCCAGGCCGTGCTCGACGAGATCCGCCCGCTGGCGGACCGCTTCGTCGCGGCCGATCGGCCGCTCTACCTCGTGGGCGGCATCGTGCGGGACCAGCTCCTCGGCCGACCGCTCGCCGACGGCGCCGACCTGGACCTGACCACCCCGGCGCGGCCGGAGGAGATCAAGGCGATCGTCGGTCCCGTGGCCGACGCGCTGTGGACCCAGGGGGAGCGGTTCGGCACGATCGGCGTGAAGGTCGGCGGGCGCAACGTCGAGATCACCACGCACCGGGCCGAGGTGTACTCGCCCGACAGCCGCAAGCCCGAGGTCGCCTTCGGCGACGACATCGTCGACGACCTCGCCCGTCGCGACTTCACGGTCAACGCCATGGCCCTGCGGGTGCCCGAGCCGGAGCTGATCGACCCGTTCGACGGCGCCGCCGACCTCGCCGCGTCGCGCCTGCGCACGCCGCTGTCGCCGGAGGTGTCGTTCACCGACGACCCGTTGCGGATGCTGCGGGCGGCGCGCTTCATTGCCGGCTACGCGCTGGACCCCGACCCGGAGCTGGTGGCGTCGGTGCGGGCCAACGCCGAGCGGCTGTCGATCGTCTCCGCCGAGCGGATCCGCGACGAGCTCGACAAGCTCCTCGTGGTCGACGACCCCTCCGCCGGCCTGTGGTTCGTCGTCGACACCGGCCTGGCCGACGAGTTCCTGCCGGAGCTGCCGGCGATGCGGCTGGAGCAGGACCCGATCCACCACCACAAGGACGTGCTGGCCCACACCATCGCCGTGGTGGCCAAGACCCGGCCGGACCGCATCACGCGGATCGCCGCGCTGCTCCACGACGTGGGCAAGCCGAAGACCCGGTCGTTCGGGGAGGGTGGCGTCACCTTCCACCACCACGAGGTCGTCGGCGCCCGCATGGCCCGTGATCGCATGCAGGCGCTCAAGTACTCCAACGACGACGTCGCCAAGGTCAAGAAGCTGGTGTACCTGCACCTGCGGTTCCACACCTACGGCATGGGCTGGACCGACAGCGCCGTGCGCCGGTTCGTGCGGGACGCGGGCGACGAGCTGCCCGAGTTGATCGAGCTGACCCGCTGCGACTGCACCACGCGGAACCGGCGTAAGGCCGAGCGGCTGTCGCGTCGGATGGACGAGCTGGAGGAGCGGATCGCCGTGCTCCGGGCCCAGGAGGAGCTCGACGCGCTGCGGCCCGACCTCGACGGCAAGCAGGTCATGGACCACCTCGGGCTGCGCCCGGGTCCGGAGATCGGCCGGGCGCTCGACCACCTGCTCGAGCTGCGGCTCGAGGAGGGCCCGTTGGGCGAGGAGGAGGCGTACCGCCGCCTCGACGCCTGGTGGGCCGCCCAGCAGCCCAGCTGACGACGTCCGCGATTTCCCCTGTGGTTCTGCACGCCCGGCGGTGCAGGATCACAGGGGGAACCATCGATCAGTCCACGACCCTTGTCGGAGCATCCATGTCCACCACCTACGCCGTCGAGGCCGAAGGCCTGGTCAAGCACTACGGCGACAAGGTCGCGCTCGACGGCGTCGACCTCGCGGTGCCGACCGGCACCGTCACCTCGATCCTCGGACCGAACGGCGCCGGCAAGACCACGACGGTCCGCATCCTCACGACCCTGGCCGACGCCACCGCCGGGCGGGCCACCGTCGCCGGCTACGACGTGGCGACCCAGGCCATCGAGGTCCGTCGGCGCATCGGCCTCGCCGCGCAGGACGCCACGGTCGACCCGCTGCTCACCGGCTTCGAGAACCTCGTGATGATCGGTGAGCTGCACCAGCTCGCCCGGTCCGACGCGAAGGTCCGGGCGACGGAGCTGCTGGAGCAGTTCGGGTTGACCGACGCGGCCAAGCGGGTGGCCGGCGGGTACTCCGGAGGCATGCGCCGACGTCTCGACCTGGCGGCCACCCTGGTGGCCCGACCCGAGGTGCTGTTCCTCGACGAGCCGACCACCGGCCTCGACCCCCGCGCCCGGAGCGAGCTGTGGGCGGTGCTCGAGGGTCTCGTCGGCGGCGGGGCCACCATCCTGCTCACCACGCAGTACCTCGAGGAGGCCGATCGCCTGGCCGACGACATCCTCGTGGTCGACCACGGCCGGGTGATCGCCCGGGGCGACGCCCGCAGCCTGAAGCGCCAGGTGGGCGGCGACAACATCGGCGTCACGGTCACCGATCCGTCCAGCCTCGACGCGGTGGCCGCCCTGCTGGAGCGGGTCACCGGCCACGACGCCACGATCGACCGGTCCGATCGCACGGTCGTGGCCGCCACCAGCGAGGGCGTCGGCGGTCTGGCCGAGGCGGCGCGGGCGTTGGCCGAGGCCGGCCACGAGGTGGAGGACCTCGCCCTCCGCCAGCCGACCCTCGACGAGGTGTTCCTGACCCTGACCGGCGCGCCGGTCGAGACCGACGACGAGCTCGAGGAGAGCCACCGATGAGCACCACGACCCCTTCCGTCGACGGCCTCGCGGTGGATGCCACCGACGTGATCGAGTCGGCCCGTCCGGCCGAGCCGCACCGCGCCCGCGGCGTGCTGCACGACACCTGGGTGATCGCCCGCCGCGGTCTCGTCCACATGAAACGCCAGCCCGAGCAGCTGAGCGACGCCACGATCCAGCCGATCATGTTCGTGGTGATGTTCGCCTACGTGTTCGGCGGCGCCATCGCCGTGCCCGGCGGCGACGGCGGCTCGTCCCCGCAGCGCTACCGCGAGTTCCTGATGGGCGGGATCATGGCCCAGACCCTGGTGTTCACCGCGTTCGGCGTCGCGCTCAGCATCGCCAACGACCGCAAGAACCAGGCCGTCGACCGGTTCCGCTCCTTGCCGATCGCGAACGGCGCCGTCCTCGGCGGCCACGCCGTCGCCAACGTGATCAAGGCCCTGCTGCCCATCGTGCTGATGTCGATCGCCGGCTACGTCGTCGGCTGGCGGATCCGCGGCGACCTGCTGGACACCGCCGGCGCCTACCTCCTGATGATCGCGTTCGCCTTCGCCATGATCTGGATCGGGGTGCTCCTCGGGAGCCTCGTGGCCACGCCCGAGGGGGTCACCGGCATCGCCTTCACCGTGCTGTTCCCGCTGACGTTCGTGGCCAGCACGTTCGTGCCCATCTCGAGCATGCCGAGCGCGCTCCGGTCCGTGGCGTCGTGGAACCCGGTCACCACCCTGTCCGACGCGCTCCGGGAGCTCTTCGGCAACCCCAACACACCCACCGCTCCCGGCGACCCCTGGTCGATCGCCCATCCGGTGGCGTACACGTGGATCTGGATCGTGGGGATCGTCGCGGTGTGCGCGCCCCTGGCGGTGCGGGCGTACCAGCGCTCGATCGACCGATAGGTCCGGCGATGGCGTCCGCGACCCCGTCCCCCGATCGGCTCGAGTACGACGTCGTCGACGTGTTCGCCGACGCGCCGTTCGAGGGGAACCAGCTGGCCGTCGTCCACGGGACGGACGGACTGACGACCGAGCAGCTCCAGTCGATCGCCCGGGAGTTCGGCTTCTCCGAGACGACCTTCCCGACCGGCGCGTCGGGTGCGACCTACGACGTTCGCATCTTCACGCCCGGCCAGGAGCTCCCGTTCGCCGGCCACCCCACGCTCGGGACCGCGTGGGTGCTGCGCGAGCGTGAGGCCGTCATCGGCGATGCGGTCGTCCAGCGCTGCGGCGCGGGCGACGTGCCGGTGCGGTTCGTCGATGGTGCCGTCGAGCTGACCGCCACCCCCGATCTGTGCGACGGGCCGCTCCCGTCCGACGCGACGGACCGGTTGCTCCGCTCGGTCGGTCTCGGGGCGGGCGACGGCGCCGGCGACGCCTGGATCACGGGCACGGGCCTGCCGTGGGCCCACCTGCCGGTCACCGTCGACGCGCTGGGGCGGGTCACGCCCCCGTCGGCCGCCGTGGCCGAGCTCGTCGGGTCCGAGCGGGCGGGTTCCGCCGCCGTCGGGGTGGCCCTCGTGGCGATCGAATCGACCGACGGTCCGGTCGTGCGGGTGCGCTCGCGGGTCTTCAGCCGGGACGCCGACGTGGGCGAGGACCCGGCCACCGGGTCGGCCGCGGCGGCGCTCGGCGTCGCGCTCGTGGCCCGCGGCGTGCTGGCCGACGGTGGTCGGGCCGAGATCGTCCAGGGTGTCGAGATGCTGCGCCCGTCCCGCCTCCACGTGTCCGTCGACGCCGCTGACGGTGCCGCCACCGCGGTCCGCGTCGCCGGCCAGGTCCACCACGTCATGTCCGGGACGATCGCGATCCCCGTCTGACGTCGGGGTTTCGACTCCGCTCGCCCAGGGGCTCGCTCCGCTCAACCAACGGCGTGGGAGGCGCTCCGTTCCGCTCCACCCGCCCCCTCTGTTCCTTGAGCGGAGCGAGCGCCAGCGAGCGCAGTCGAAAGGTCAGTTGCCCTGCTTCCTGGCGCGGAAGACGAGCGTGGGGGGCACGTGTCGGGCGAGGTCGGCCGATGGCTGGCCACCGACGGCCGGGTCCGCGGTGGGCTCGAGGAGCTGGTCGACACCGAAGCTCGACCGCTGGAGCGTGGTGAAGATCGCGCTGATCGTGCGGGGATGGTCGGTGACGGCGGTGCCGTCGGCGCGCGTCCAGGTGATCGGCTCGGACTGGTCGTAGGGCCGCACCGCCCGGAGGGGGTCCGGCGCCGCCGGGTCGAACATGGCGAACGCGGGGTGGGGGAAGGAGATCACGAACGGCGCACCGGGCTTGAGCACCCGGTGGACCTGGCGGAACACCCGGGCCAGGTCGTCGACCTCGGCCAGGGCCATGACGCTGAGCGCGGTGTCGACCGAGTCGGAGCGGAGGAACGCGAGGTCGGCCGCGTGCGCCTGGTGGAGCTCGACGCGGACGTCGGCCTGCTCGGCCCGGTCACGGGCGATGGCGAGGCGGTCGACCGAGGGGTCGACGCCGATCACCTTGGCGCCCTGCTGGGCCAGGAGCACCGCGTTGGCGCCGGTGCCGCAGCCCAGGTCGAGGATGCGGGCACCGTCGACCGGGCCGAGCAGCTTGAGCGTCTCCTCGGTGGGCACGTCGTCGCCGTAGACGACCGACCGCCGTTCGCCGCCGGGCTCGGTCGCGGTCGTGTGGCGGTGCCAGGCGGGTGTGGGGTCGGCGTGCAGCGGTGGAGCCATGCCGTCGAGTCTGCCCGCCGGTAGCCTCGCCCCGTGACGTTCAACGCGCGATCGGTGCGGGGCGGCGGCTCCGGCGAGATCGACTACCGCTTGGCGCGCCACTCGCTGATCTCGGAGTTCCGCAAGGGTCGCATCGCCCGTCACGAGGTGTGCGACGCGCACCCGGAGCTGGTCCGGGCCGCTCGTGAGCTGGGCGACGAGACGTCGATCCCGTGTCCGGTGTGCGAGCAGGGCAACGTCGTGCTCGTGACCTACGTCTTCGGCCCACGGCTCCCCGCGTTCGGCCGGTGCATCACCACCCGCAAGGAGCTGCTGGCCATCGCCCGGCGGCCCGGCGAGTTCACCGCGTACGTCGTCGAGGTCTGCCCGCACTGCTCCTGGAACCACCTGGCCCGGACCTTCCTCCTCACACCGGCCCGGGGCTCGGCGACCACCCGCAGCGCCCGCTGAGCCACCCTCCGCGTCGAGGGCCCGTCGACTTCGCTCGCGGCGCTCGCTCCCGCCCAGGGGTCGCGCGGGCGAAGGGCCGACCATGGCCCCGGAGGGTCGCGTTGGTACCCTGACGGACTGCTCGCGGGACCCCCTGTCACCCCGCGGCCTCATTTCTCCATGCGCACCCGCAAGCCGGTCCCGGTCCACAACCTCAAGGTCACCCGCAAGGGGAAGATCAAGAAGCGCAGCATCTTGTGGCGGATGCGGCGCGTCTTCTACCTCGCGGTGCTGGTGCTCATGGTCGGTGCGTCGGGGCTCGTGTACGTGCTCGGCCAGATCGACCTGCCGGTCGACCCCCGTGTGGCCACCACCCAGAAGCAGACGTCGTTCATCTGCGCCGCCGACGTCCAGGTGAACTGCAACGCGGCCAACGCCATGGCCCAGCTCCACGGCAGCGAGGACCGCGTGCTCGTCACCTGGGAGCAGATCCCGCCGGTGCTGTGGGAGGCGGTGGTGTCGGCGGAGGACCGCGACTTCTTCGAGCACGGGGGCGTCGACCCGCTCGGCATCGCCCGGGCCGCGTACCAGGACATCAAGGGCGGGGCCCGCCAGGGCGGCTCGACCATCACCCAGCAGTACGTCAAGCAGGAGTACCTGTCGAGCGAGCAGACCGTCACCCGCAAGATCAAGGAGGCGGTGATGGCGGTGAAGCTGGAGCAGGAGATCTCCAAGGAGGAGATCCTCACCCGCTACCTCAACACCGTGTACTTCGGTCGCGGGGCCTACGGCGTGCAGGCGGCGTCGCGCACGTGGTTCGGCCACGACGTCGAGGCGTTGAACGCCGGGGAGGCCGCGTTCCTGGCCGGGCTGCTGCGCAACCCGAACAGCGCGGATCCGTACCGGGGCGCGAAGTCGCTGGCCGAGGCCGAGCGTCGGCGCACCGTCGTGCTCGAGGCGATGGGCGAGGAGGAGTACCTCACCGAGGCGCAGGTGGCCGAGTTCGAGGCCGTCCCGATGGACCCCGACGACCCCGATGTCGCCGCGGCCGACCGGTTCGTGATCCCACCGCCCACCCCGTCCACCCTCGGGTCCCACGTGAAGGGCGAGGAGTACGGCAGCGAGTACTTCGCCGAGTACGTGCGCCAGTGGCTGGTCCGCAAGTACGGCAGCGACACCGTGCTCGGCGGTGGTCTGAAGGTGTACACGACCCTCGACCTCAAGCTGCAGAAGCTGGCCTACGACACCGTCACCACGACCCTGAACCGCGACGGTGACCCGTCCGCTGCGATCGTCAGCCTCGACGACCAGGGCCACATCCTGGCGATGATGGCCGGCACCGACATCGAGAAGCAGGCGGTCAACCTGGTCACCGGGGCCGGCGGCTCGGGCCGCCAGGCCGGGTCGACGTTCAAGATGTTCGCGCTGGCCGAGGCGGTGCGCGAGGGCTACACGATCGAGTCCGTGGTCCCGGCGCCGACGCAGGCGGAGTTCGGTCCGCCCGAGTGCGGTGAGAAGTGGGAGCCGAAGGGCGGGCCGGGCAACACCCAGTCGTTGGTGTCGGCGACGAAGAACTCGGTGAACACCGCCTATGCCGAGCTGATGGTGACGCTCGGTCCCGACAAGGTGGCGGCGATGGCCGAGGAGATGGGCGTCGCGTCGATCGAGGGTGAGCGACCCGAGTGCTCGTGGGTGCTCGGCAGCGCGCAGGTGAACCCGTTGGAGATGGCGGCCGCCTACTCGGTCATCGCCAACCGGGGCGTCTACAAGGCGCCGACCGGCGTGACCCGGGTCGAGTTCCCCGACGGCCGGGTCGACACCTTCACCGACGACGGTACCGAGGTCCTCACGCCCGACCAGGCCGACCGGGTCCGGTACTCGCTCGAGCAGGTGATCGACGGCGGCACCGGGCGCGCCGCCGACATCGGTCGCCCCGCGGCCGGCAAGACCGGCACCACCCAGAACAACTGGGACGCGTGGTTCATCGGGTTCACCCCGAACGTCACCACCGCGGTCTGGATGGGCTACCCGCAGGGATCGATCTCGATGGACGACGTCCACGGGATCAAGGTGCAGGGCGGCACCTTCCCGGCCGAGATGTGGCAGCAGTACATGAGCCAGGCGGTGGCCGACACCCCGGCGGTCGAGTTCCCCGAGGTGGACCCCAACGTGCTGCGGGCCGGCGAGGTCCTCTTCCCCGAGTTGGGGCGGACCCAGGTCGTCGCCTCGGGCAACACCTCCGGCGACAACGGCGGCGTCCCGACCGCCACCACCGCGCCCCCCGCCACGACCCCGCAGTCGACGGTCCCCCAGACCCCGCAGACGACCGTCCCGGCGACGACCGCGCCGCCGGCGACGACGACGCCCCCGACCCCCACGACGTCGACCCCGTCCACCGACGGCGGCGACGGCGAGGACGGCTGACGCAACCGCCCTTCGACTCCGCTCGCTGCGCTCGCTCTCGCTCAGGGAACGGATGGGCTGTTGGTCGAGCGGAACGGAGCGCCAGCGGAGTGGAGTCGAAACCCCGTCAGGTCTCGTCGACCTCCTGGTGGGGGTAGGTGACCCGGCAGATCGCGCACCAGGTCTCGAACTCGTCGGCCAGGCGGTGGCCCGCGGGCTGGTTCGCCTCGTCGAACAGGACGTAGATCCGCTGCACGGTGATCAGGTCGGGTCCGCCGTCGCCGCAGGAATCGCACCGGTCGCTCATGGTGGGCACGGTAGCGGCGTCCGGGAATGGATCGGGGTGCCGGGGCGGTTCTAGCGTGGTGGCACCGCCGGTAGCCGCCTGGCACTGGACGGGACAACCAAGGAGGCTCCTCATGAGCTCGACGCAGAACCCGGCGCCCCGCGTGCCGATCACCGTCCCCTCCGTCGCGAACCGAAAGGTCCGTGACGGCTCCGATCCGCTGGTCATGGTCACCGCGTACGACGCGCCGGGTGCCCGCATCGCCAGCGAGGCCGGTGTCGACCTCATCCTCGTGGGTGACTCCCTGGCCATGGTCGTGCTCGGCTACGACGACACGCTCCAGGTGACCGTCGACGACATGGCCCACCACACCGCTGCGGTGGCCCGGGCCAAGCCCCACCCGCTGGTGGTGGCCGACCTGCCGTGGCTGGCGTACCACGTGTCGGTCGAGGACACGGTCCGCAACGCCGCCAAGCTCGTGCGGGCCGGCGCCGAGGCCGTGAAGCTCGAGGGCGGCCGGAAGCGCCTCCCGATGGTGGAGGCCCTGGTCGACGCCGAGATCCCGGTCATGGGCCACCTCGGCCTCACGCCGCAGTCCGTGCACGCCATGGGCGGCTTCAAGGTCCAGGCGAAGACCTCCGACGCGGCCCGCATCCTCATCGACGATGCCAAGGCGCTCCAGCACGCGGGCTGCTTCTCGCTCGTGCTCGAGGGCGTCCCGAGCGAGGTGGCGGCCATGGTGACCGACGCCGTCGACGTGCCCACGATCGGCATCGGCGCCGGGCCCGACGTCGACGGCCAGGTGCTCGTGTACCACGACGTCCTCGGCATCGAGGACCGCATGGCGCCCAAGTTCGTGCGTCGCTACGCCGAGCTGAAGCAGCAGTCGGTCGACGCGATCGCGGCCTACGCCGCCGACGTGCGGGGCCGGGCCTTCCCCGGCCCGGCCGAGAGCTACCACCTCGCCTCCGACGTGGCCGAGACCCTCGGGCTCTACGGCAGCGACACCTGACCGACGGCCGCGTCGGCCAGACTCCGGGCGTGACCGGAGCGCAGCAGCGACGACGCGAGCGACGGCACCCGCGCCATCGGGCGACCGTCGGCGCGCTCCTGGCGCTGCTCGTCGTCCTCGTCGGCTGCTCTTCCGACGGCGACACCCGCGGGCGGTCGGCGACGTCCGCGACCACCACGTCGGTGCTGCCGCCGGTCGAGGTCGACCCGGCCACGACCGGCGGCCGCACGCCGCTCCCGGGCTTCGGCCAGGTGCTGATCGAGGCGCGGGCGGCCGACGGCACCACGTGCGAGCTCTGCCTGCTCCTGGCGGAGGACTCGGCGCAGCGGGCGCGCGGGCTCATGGAGGTCACCGACCCGACCCTCGGCGGCTACGACGGGATGCTGTTCGCCTATGGCGACGACCCCGGCACGGGAGGGTTCTGGATGCGCAACACCCGCATCCCGTTGACCAGCGTGTTCTACGGAACGGACGACCAGTACCTGGGCTCGTTCGACATGGTGCCGTGCCCCGACTCGACCTCCGATGCCGCCTGCCCCCGCTACGGCCCGGACGAACCGTTCGCCACGGTGATCGAGCTGGCCGCCCTGGCCCCCGAGGACGTGCTGCTCACCGAGGGCTCGACGATCGAGGTCCTCGGCGACGAGTGCCCCCTGGAGCTCGCCGGCCGCTCGTGACGGCGGGGGGTCACGTTCGGGGTCGGATCCCAACCGTGATGGCGAGGGTGGCGCCCTGATTGCACGGCTGGATCACGGTTGGGATCCGACCCCGAACGTGAGGCCGAACGTGACTGTCAGACCCCCTGGGCACACTGTCGATGCGGTGCGACGAAGGGTCGGCCGCTAGCGTTGCAGGGTCCAATTGAAGACCCTGCCCCAATGGCAACACGGCCGGGGCCCCGACGAGGTCGGGTCCACAGGGAGGTGATGCTCGCGATGCGAGCCTACGAAATGATGGTCATCTGCGACGGTGACCTCGACGAGAGCACCGTGGCCGGTGTGATCAACAAGGTGACGGCCCAGATCGAGTCCGACGGCGGCACCGTCGTCAAGACCGACAAGAAGGGCCGTCAGCGCTTCGCCTACGAGATCAACCACAAGACCGAAGGGTTCTACGTGGTGTTCGAGATCGAGGCCGAGCCGGGTGCGCTCGACGGTGTCGACCGCAACCTGCGCCTCGCGGACGAGGTCGTCCGCCACAAGATCATCCGGCTCCCGGACTCCGAGGCGCACCGCCGCGGGCTCCTCGGGGCCGACGTCCCGGCCGACGCCGGCTGACGCAGGAGGACACCCCATGGCAGACAACACCGTGACCCTCGTGGGCAACGTGACCCGCGACCCCGAGCTGCGGTACACGCCGAACGGCCAGACGCTGGCCAGCTTCGGCCTGGCCGTGAACCGGCGCTGGCAGAACCGCCAGACCCAGGAGTGGGAGGAGCAGGTCTCCTTCTTCGACATCAAGGCGTGGGCCGGGCTCGCCGAGAACGTCGCCGAGTCGATCCAGCGGGGCACCCGCGTGATCGTCACCGGTCGCCTCGAGCAGCGCTCGTGGGAGACCGACAACGGCGAGAAGCGCTCCAAGGTCGAGGTGGTGGCCGACGAGATCGCCCCCTCGCTCCGGTGGGCGACCGCCCAGGTCCAGAAGATCGAGCGGAGCGACGGCCAGGCCCGCAGCTCCTCGTCCGGTGGCGGCCGACCGATCGCCAACGAGCCCACCCCCTATGACGGAGAGGAGCCCTTCTGATGGCCCCCAAGCCCAAGCGCGCCAAGAACAAGAACAACGCCAGCCGCTCCAAGAAGAAGGTCAGCATCCTGACCAAGGAGCAGGTCGACTACATCGACTACAAGGACGTCAACCTGCTGCTCCGCTTCATGTCGGACCGGGCCAAGATCCGTGCCCGTCGCGTGACCGGCAACGATGCCCAGCAGCAGGCGGCGATCGCCATGGCGATCAAGAACGCCCGCGAGATGGCGCTCCTGCCGTACTCCAACCGCGTCACCCAGCAGCGCGGTGGCCGCGACCGCGGCAACGATCGCGGCGTCCGGGCCGACGGTCCGCCGCCGCGCCCGTCGGGCCCGCCGCCCGGTGCTGGTGACGGCGCCGAGGCCGAGGCCGACGTCGAGTTCGGCGGCGACGAGGTCCTGGTCGAGGAGGGTGAGGCCTGATGAAGGTGATCCTCCGCACCGACGTCGACGGCGTCGGCCACAAGGGCGACGTCATCGAGGTCTCGAACGGCTACGGCCGCAACTTCCTCCTGCCCCGTGGCCTGGCCTTCCTCTCGACCCCCGGCGCCGAGGCGCAGGCCGAGGGCATGCGCCGGTCCCGCGAGCTGAAGGACACCGCTGCCCGGCAGGCGGCCGAGGACGTCGCCAAGTCGCTCGTCAACAACCCGGTCACCATCACGGCCCGGGTCGGTGCCGACGAGAAGCTGTTCGGCTCGATCACCCCGGCCGACATCGCCGCCGCGGTCAACGAGCAGAAGAGCGTCGAGCTGGATCGCAAGCAGATCCACCTCGACGAGCCGATCAAGGCGATCGGCCAGTACCTGGTGCCGGTGAAGCTGCACGCCAGCGTGGAGTTCCCCGTCACCGTCGAGGTCGTGGCCGAGGCCTGAGCCCCGGCGGCCGCCCGGCCGCCGCACGGTTCTGAACCGGTGTCCGGGGCCTCTGCCCCGGACACCGTCGCTTTTCCCCAGTTCGACGCGCTTGTCCACACCCCCTCCACAGGCTGTCGGGACTACCCGTCCACAGCCGATCCGTTCGACACTGGAGTCGACCCATGGACGACGACCTTCCCCCGGACATCGACGACGGCCCACCCCCGTGGGACGACGAACCGCCCGACGACGACGGTCCGTCGCGCCCGGTGCTGCGCAGCGTCGACGGCCCGCGTCGGGCCACGCCGTCCCCGGGCGGACGGGTGCCGCCCCACAACATCGACGCCGAGGAGAGCCTCCTCGGGGCGATGCTCCTGTCGCGCACCGCGATCGACGTCGTATCGGAGTCGATGGAGCCCCGGTTCTTCTACAAGCCGGCCCACGCCCACGTCTACGAGGCCATCACGTCGCTGTCGGCCGCGGGGGAACCGGTCGACCCGGTGACCGTGGCCGAGGAGCTGCGTCGCCACGACCTCCTCGACGCCATCGGCGGCCCGGGCACGCTGCTGTCGCTCCAGGCGGCCACGCCGGCCACCTCCAGCGCGTCGCGGTACGCCAGGATCGTCGAGGAGCACGCCATGCTCCGGGCGATGATCGGCGCCGCCGGCGAGATCTCCGAGCTGGGCTACAGCCTCCCCGACGACGTCACCAAGGCGCTCGACCAGGCCGAGAACCTGATGTTCCAGGTGGCCCAGCACCGCCAGACCGACACGATGTCGCGGCTGCACGACCTCCTCGACCAGACCCTCGACAGCCTCGAGGCGCTGGTCGAGCGGGGCGACGCGATCACCGGCACGCCCACCGGCTACCACGAGTTCGACGAGCTGACCTCCGGGCTCCAGCCCAACGCACTGGTGGTGGTCGGTGCCCGTCCCGGCATGGGCAAGACCAGCTTCGCCATGGGCATGGCCAGCCACGCCGCGCTCGAGGCCCAGCGGCCGGTGCTGTTCTTCTCGCTGGAGATGAGCAGGGTCGAGCTGTCCCAGCGGCTGCTGTGCTCGGAGGCCCGGGTCGACTCCACGAAGGTCCGCAACGGTCGCCTCACCGAGGACGACTGGCATCGCATCAGCCACGCCATCGGCCGTCTCGGCGACTCGCACCTGTGGATCGACGACAACCCGCACGTCACCGTCATGGAGATCCGGTCGAAGGCTCGGCGGCTCCAGTCCCAGCTCGGGGGCCAGCCCCTCGGCATGATCGTCGTGGACTACATCCAGCTGATGACCAGCCACGGTCGGGCCGAGAACCGCCAGACCGAGGTGGCCGAGATCAGCCGTGGCCTCAAGATCCTGGCCCGCGAGCTCCAGTGCCCGGTGGTCGCGCTCGCCCAGCTCAACCGGAGCCTCGAGCAGCGGGCCGACAAGCGTCCGATGCTGGCCGACCTCCGCGAGTCCGGGTCGCTGGAGCAGGACGCCGACATCGTCTGCTTCCTCTACCGCGACGAGCAGTACAACGCCGATTCGCCCGACGTCGGCACCGCCGAGGTCCTCGTGGCCAAGCACCGCGCCGGCCCCACCGGCATGGTCCGCCTCGCCTTCCTCAGCCACTACACCAAGTTCGCCAACATGGCCCGCGAGTGATCGCGAGCCCGGCCCGAGGCGGCGATCGACGCTAGGGGGCGAGCGCAGCTGCGAGCTGCTCGGCCTCGGTCTGATCGAAGTTGCCGGTGATGTTGATCTCGCCGAGACCGAGATCGGAGCCGACCACGGCCGGGGCCGAGACGACCTCCTCGTCGAGGACGATCGCGATCGTTCCCGCCGTCCCGGCCGTCGCCGGACAGCTGGCGGCGCCGGCGAAGCAGTCGTTCAGAGCGTCGTTGAGCTCGTCGCGGCCGGGTCCGTCGAAGGTGAGGATGACGACCCATGCATCGTTGGCGAGCGCGGCCGACGCCGAAGCGACCGCGCTCTCGTCGGCGACCACGTCGCCGAGCCCGTAGCAGGTCGTCCCGTCCGTCGAGGGCAGGACCAGGTCGCCGTCGGGTGTGACGTCCGGGCAGGTGCCGCTGCCGGGCACGATGGAGAGGACCGGCCGGAACTCCAGGGACGTGTCGTTCGTCGGCGTCCGGGTGGTCGACGACGCGTCGGTGGTGTCGCCGTCCCCGTCGGCCGAACAGGCGGTCATCGCCACCGCCAGGACGACGATCCAGAGGACGATCCTGGTTCCACGTGCCATGCGCAGCCCTCCGAGCTCGGTTCGCCCGCGGTGGCGGGCGGATCCTGCCGGCACCGTACCGGGGGAGGTGCCTTCCCCTGGTGAGGGTCGACGGGTACAGGGGGCAGCGTTGGGCCATGATCGGCCGATGGCTGCGAGATGGAGCGGACCGAACGAGGGGGCGGCCGCGGCGCGGCGGCCGGTGATCCACGACGACCTGGAGCCGCTGGAGCTCGACGGGTTCGAGGACGACGACGGGTTCCGCGACCGGGCGATCACCGGGTTCGCCGTCGCCGCGGACGCCGAGCGGGTCGAGCTGATCCGCTGCACGGTGACGACCATGCGGATGACCGCGGCTCGCCTGCGGCGGCTGCACCTCACCGACGTGCGGCTGGTCGACTGCGACCTGTCGCAGGCGGTGTTCGAGGAGGCGTCGTTCGACCGCGTCGAGCTGGTCCGCTGCCGGCTCAGCGAGGCCGACCTCGGCGGCGCGCGGCTGGTCGACGTCCGCTTCGTGGAGTGCCAGCTCGACGGGGCCGCGTTCCGGCTGGTCGAAGCGGCCCGGCTGGAGGTCGAGGACTCGACCGCGCCCGGCCTCGACCTCTACCGGGCTCGGATCCCGGGCGCCCGCATCCTCGACACCGACCTCACCGGCGCCGATCTCAGCGGGGCCGACCTGGCCCGGGCGCGGCTCCACGGCTCGCGCCTGGTCGACCTCGTCGGCGCATCGGCCCTGCGAGGGGCCGGGATCGACGCCGAGCAGGTCGTCGACGCCGGCGCCGCCGTCCTCGCCGACCTCGGCATCACCGTCACCGACCGGGATTGACGAGGTCGCCGGGTTTCGACTCCGCTCGCCCAGGGGCTCGCTCCGCTCAACCAACAGTGGGGTTGCCGGGTTTCGACTCCGCTCGCCCAGGGGCTCGCTCCGCTCAACCAACCGCGGGGTCGCTCCTCTGTTCCTCGAGCGAGTGGGGCGCCTCCTCTGTTCCTCGAGCGAGCGGAGCGAGTCGAGAGGTCGGTCAGGTCGGTCCGCCGGCGGGGGTGAACCCCGGGTTGTCGCTCCGACGTTGGCGCCCGCGACGCTGCAGCAGGCGCTAGACCTCCCACTGGGCATGACCGACGCAGTACAGACCCCGGAACGACACGATCGACCCGGCGATCGCGGCACCGAACACCAAGGTCCAGCCCCAGCTCCAGCCGTCGCCCAGCGGGACGACGTCCGTGGCGACGAGCGACATCACGACGGCGGTACCGATGACGAGCACGGCCGCGGTGGCCCACCACTGCAGTGCCCGGTGATCGATCGAGCGTCCGTCGTCCAGTCCGGCCCGGCGGACGAAGTCGGCGAGGGCCATGACGTAGGACCCGATGCCGGCCATGGTGACCATGGACGTGATCGCCACGACGACGCCGTCCGCGACGAAGGGGAGCAACGACGCGAACGTGACCAGCTCCACCGCGACCACGGCGACCGCGGGGAGGGCCACTTCGGGACGGACGGACTCGCGGTCAGGGCCCTGCCCGAGCCGGTGGAGCGCCATCAGGAGGACGACGCCGAAGACCGGCAGGAGGACCGGGAACTCGGCGACGCGGAGCGCACCGCCGACGCACAGCGTGAGCCAGAACCAGCGGCCGACGCGTTCGAGGTCCTTCGGCAACGTCTCGTCGGTCTCCACGTCCACGTCCCACCTCCTGCGTCGGGTTTCGACTCCGCTTCGCTCCGCTCAACCAGCAGAGCGGTTTCGACTCAGCTTCGCTCCGCTCGACCAACACTTCGACCCCTGAGCGGTTTCGACTCCGCTGCGCTCCGCTCAACCAGCAGAGCGGTCGAAGGGCTGCCGACGGGCACCGTAGGTCATGATCGTCGGCGTGGCGACGGCACCCCAGGTTCCGGACACCGGCTTGCCGGTGGAGGCGGCGGTCGCCGAGCTGCGGGCCGCGCTGGCCGGCCCGGGCCACGCAGTGCTGGTGGCCGAGCCCGGCGCGGGCAAGACGACGGTGGTGCCGCTGCGCCTGCTCGACGAGCCGTGGCTCGACGGTGGGCGGATCGTGGTGCTGGAACCCCGACGCCTCGCCGCGCGGGCCGCGGCCCGGCGCATGGCCGAGCTGCTCGGCGAACCGGTCGGTCGGACCGTCGGGTACCGGACCCGCGACGAGCGGGTCGGCGGTCGCGACGTCCGCATCGAGGTCATCACCGAGGGCATCCTCGTCCGGCGCCTCCAGGCCGACCCCGAGCTGCCCGGAACCGGGTTGGTGGTGCTCGACGAGGTGCACGAGCGGAACCTCACCACCGACCTGTCGCTGGCCCTGGTCCTCGACGTCCGTCGGGCCCTGCGCCCGGACCTGCGGGTCCTGGCCATGTCGGCCACGCTCGACACGGCCCGGTTCGCGGCGATCGTCGGCGGCGAGGCCGGGTCGGCGCCGGTGGTGTCCTCGCCGGGTCGCACGTTCCCGGTCGAGGTGCGGTGGCGGCCGCCCGGACCCCGCGACCGGCTCGACGGCCACGTCGCCCGCGTCGTGGCCGAGGCGCTGGCGACCGAGCCGGACGGCGACGTCCTGGTGTTCCTGCCGGGGGTCGCCGAGATCGAGCGGGTCCGACGAGGCCTGACGCTCCCCGGGCACGTCGTGGCCCACCCGCTGCACGGGTCGCTGCCCGTGGAGGACCAGGACCGGGCGCTGGCTCCGTCCGCACCCGGGCGTCGTCGGGTGGTGCTGGCCACCGACATCGCCGAGTCCAGCCTGACGGTGGCCGGCGTGCGCGTCGTCGTCGATGCCGGCCGGGCGCGGGTCCCCCGCTACGAGGCTTCGACCGGGCGGACCGGTCTGGTCACCGTCGATGCCTCCCGTGCCTCGGCCGACCAGCGGGCCGGGCGGGCCGGGCGGCTCGGACCCGGCGTCGCGTACCGCCTGTGGGCCGAGCACGACCACCTCCGCCGACCGGCGCATCCCGAGCCGGAGATCGCGCAGGTCGACCTGGCCGGGTTCGCCCTCGAGCTCTCCTGCTGGGGTGCCCGGCCCGACGACCTGGCGCTGCCCGACCAGCCCCCGGCGGCGGCGTGGCAGCGCGGCGTCGCCCTCCTGCACGTCCTCGGCGCGATCGATGGGGACGGCCGACCTACAGCGACGGGTCGCGAGCTCGTGCGGCTCCCGCTGTCGCCACGGGCCGCCCGGATGCTCGTCGCGGCCCGGGACCGGGGCATCGCCTGGACCGGCGCGGTGACGGCCGCGGTCGTCGAGGAGCGCGACGTCCTCGGTGGTCGCCGCGACGATCGCCACGCCGATCTGGTCGAGCGGGTGCGCGTCGTGGGCTCCTCGGTCCGCGGCCGGGCGAGGTCCGCGCCGGTCGACCGTCTGGTCGAGGCGGTGCGGCGTCGGGCCCGCGAGCTGCACCGGCGGGCCGGGGGCGGCGACCGGGAGGAGGTCGACGGTGCGGCGGTGGCGGCGCTGGTCGCCGGCGCGTTCCCCGACCGCATCGCCCAGGCCCGCGGTGGTGGCCGCTTCCGGCTGCGTTCGGGGGGTGGCGGGTGGCTGCCCGAGCACGACCCGTTGGCCGGGGCAGCCTTCCTGGCGGTGGCCGAGGTCGACGTCGGGGTCGGTGACGGACGGATCCGTCTGGCCGTCGGCCTCGACGAGGACCAGGTCGGGGCCATCCTGGGCGACGAGGTCGAGCGGCGCGAGGAGGTGCGCTGGGACGACGCCGTCGACAACCTGAGGGTCAGGGTCGAGGAGCGGGTCGACGCCCTCGTGCTCCGCACGGTGGACCGTCCGGCCGGCCCGGGCCCGGCCACCGTCGACGCGCTGCTCGAGCGGGTCCGGGCCACCGGCGGCAACGCGCTGCCCTGGTCTGCGAAGGCTCGCGACCTGCAGCACCGCGTCGGGTTCCTGCGTTCGCTCGACCCCGACCGGTGGCCGGCGCTCGACGACGAGACCCTGCTGGCGACCCTCGACGACTGGCTGGCCCCGCACCTGGTCGGGGCCACCGGCCGCGCCGCGCTGGCCGGGCTCGATCTGGCGGCGGTGCTGGGTTCGGCGCTGTCGTGGGAGCAGCGGACCGCGCTCGACCGCGAGGCTCCCGCGCACGTGGCGACCGCGGGCGGCCGCGACCTCCCGGTGCGCTACGCCGATGCCGTGCACGGGGCCGGACCCTCCGTCGAGGCCCGCGCCCAGGACCTGTACGGCACGACCGTGCACCCCACCGTGGCGGGTGGGCGGGTCCCGATCGTCGTGCGCGTGCTGTCACCGGCCGGTCGTCCCGTGCAGGTCACCGCCGACCTGCCGGGCTTCTGGTCGGGGTCGTGGTCGGAGGTGCGCAAGGAGATGGCCGGGCGCTACCCCAAGCACGACTGGCCGACCGATCCGGCCGTGGCCCCGCCCCGGTCGGCGTCGCGGCGGGGGAGCTGACCTGGTCGGACGAGTGCGAGAACCCTCCAGCGGGCGGCGGGCGAGGGGTACGCTCGGCTCCGAGCGGATCGCCGATCCACGGAACAGGGGACTGTCATGGAGATGCGTCGTCGGGTGGGTGCCGAGGTCTTCGGCACCTTTTGGTTGGTCCTCGGCGGTTGCGGGACCGCGGTCCTGGCCGGGGACAAGGTCGGGTACCTGGGCATCGCCCTGGCGTTCGGTCTCAGCGTGCTCACCGCCGCGTACGCCGTCGGCCACATCTCCGGTGGTCACTTCAACCCGGCGGTCACCATCGGGCTCGTGGTGGCCAAGCGGTTCGACGCGAAGGACGCGGTGGCCCACATCGTCGCCCAGCTGGTCGGGGCGATCCTCGCCGGTTGCACGATCTTCGTGATCGCCATGGGGATGAAGGGGTTCGAGGCCACCGACACGACCTGGGCGGCCAACGGCTTCGGCGACCAGAGCCCCGGCGGCTACAACCTCCTCGCCGTGCTGGTCGCCGAGGTGGTGCTCACGGCCGTGTTCCTCATCATCATCCTCGGCGCCACGGCCGACGAGGCCGAGCCGGTCGCCGGTGGTCTGGCCATCGGCCTGGCGCTGACGCTCATCCACCTCATCTCGATCCCCGTGTCGAACACGTCGGTGAACCCGGCCCGGTCGACCAGCCAGGCGCTGTTCGCGGGTACCGACTTCCTGGTGCAGCTGCCGGTGTTCTGGGTGGCACCGATCGCCGGAGCGGCGATCGGTGGCCTGCTCTGGTCGACCCTCCTGCGCAAGACCTGACCCGGTGGCCCGCTCGGGCCGCCGGGACCGCCCGGCGGGCCGAGTAGGTTGCCACCCCGATGGAGCACGTCGGTCGTCGTCTGGTCGGTGCCGCGCTCGTCGGTGCCGGCGTCGCCGCAGCGGTGGGTGCGTGGCGTCGCCGCGCCGATCGGCCCGACGACGGGTCGATCTCGGTGCGGTCGCGCACCCAGCGCAACCTGGCGCTGGCCGGGGTGGCCTCCCGCGCCGGCAGCGGGTGGGCGGCCGACCGGGCCCGCCAGGTGTTCGCGGACGCCGAGCGGAAGGTCGAGCTGGCCGAGGCTCGTCAGATCCGCACCGCGGAGCAGGTCGCCGAGACGCTCGGCTCCATGAAGGGCGCCATGATGAAGCTCGGCCAGATGGTCAGCTACCTCGACCAGGGCATGCCCGAGCCGGTGCGGGAGGCCCTCGCCCAGCTCCAGCAGGACGCCCCGCCGATGGCCCCGGAGCTGGCGGCGCAGGTCCTGGCCGAGGAGCTCGGTTCACCCCCGGAGGTGCTGTTCGCCGAGTGGGACCCGGTGCCGATCGCCGCGGCGTCGATCGGTCAGGTGCACCGGGCCATGACCCACGACGGTCGGGCGGTGGCGGTGAAGGTGCAGTACCCGGGGGTCGACAAGGCGATCGAGGGGGACCTCGACAACGCCGGGATGCTCTTCGGGGGCATGAAGTACCTGTTCCCGGGGCTCGACCCGAAGCCGCTGGTGGCCGAGCTGCGCGAGCGCATCACCGAGGAGCTGGACTACCGGATCGAGGCCGACAACCAGCGGCTGTTCACCGAGTACTACCGGGACCACCCCTTCATCCACGTGCCCGACGTGATCGGTGAGCTGTCCACGCAGCGGGTGCTCACCTCCGAGCTGGCCGCCGGGGTCCGCTTCGCCGAGGTGACCGCTTGGTCCGACGAGGACCGTGACCGCGTCGGCGAGATCATCTACCGCTACGTGTTCGGCAGCCTCTACCGGCTGGGCGCCTTCAACGGCGATCCGCACCCGGGCAACTACCTGTTCGGCACCGACGGCCGGGTCACGTTCCTCGACTACGGCCTGGTGAAGCGGTTCACCGACGAGGAGCTGCTGCCGTTCGAGCAGATGATCCACAGCGCGGTGATCGAGCCCGATCCGGTGCGGTTCCGGGAGATCGTGGAGTCGGTCGGCCTGATCAAGCCGGGTCTCGACTTCACCGACGAGCAGGTCGAGCGGTACTTCGGCCACTTCTACGAGTTCGTGCGCGACGACGAGGTCCGCACGTTCGACCACGAGTACGCCAGTGAGATGGTGGCCCGGTTCTTCGACACGTCCTCCGAGCACGGCGAGATCATGAAGGCGGCGAACGTGCCGAAGTCGATGGTCATCATCCAGCGGATCAACCTCGGGCTGATGGCGATCCTCGGGGATCTGCGCAGCACGGCCCGCTGGCGCCGGATCGCCGAGGAGATCTGGCCGTGGGTGGACGCCCCGCCCGCCACCGAGCTGGGTCGGGCCGAGGCCGAGTGGCGGGAGCGCACCGGCCGGGGCACCGTCCGCCTCGGTCTGCGCGACGTCAGCGCTGCTGGAAGCTGATCCGGAACTCCAGACTGCCCTCGTCCTCGACGGTGACGAAGCCGCCGACGCTCGGGGCATCGATGTCGAAGTCGCCGAAGGCCACCGGCACCGACGCGTCGATGGTGAACGTGTCGCCGGAGGGGCGGACCGACAGGGCCACGGTGACCTGCTGGGTGACGCCGTGGAGCGTGAGGTCGCCGACGGCGTCGACCTCGGCGACGATGCCGTCCTTCAGGCCCGGCAGCGTCACGGGTTCGGAGAGGGCGAACGTCGCCTCGGGGAACTCGTCGGTCTGGATGCCTCGGCTGCGGATCGCGTCGTCCCGGCGGTCCTTGTCGCTCTCGAGCGTCGTCATGTCGACGGTGATCGACGCGTCGGTCACCTCGCCGCCCGCGACGGTGAGGGTGCCGGTGACGTCGTTGGTCTGCCCGATGGCGGTCACCTGTTGGGCACCGGCGGCGAACACCTCCTCGACCCGGTAGCCGGCATAGGTCTCGGTGTCGCCGTCGCCGGCGACGACGTTCCAGGTGCCGTCGAGCGAGTCGGCGTCCACGACCTCCCCGGTCGCGTCGGCGGCATCGGGGAGCTCCTCCTTGGGGGGAGCGTCGTCGGGGAGGACGAAGACCACGACGACGATGGCGGCGACGACGACGAGGGCCACCAGCCCGCCGATGATCACGAAGAGGTGGTTCCTGCTGGTGTTGTTCGAGCGACTCATCCCCCGATGGTGCCTCGTCGACCGACCTCGTCGCTCAGACCGTCTCCGCGGGCGGGGGGTTCGGGATCCGTGTCCGGGCCCGATGGCGCAGGGACCAGCGGCCCAGGACCTCGACGGTCGCCGCGACGAGCCCGATCAGGGTGCCGGCCACGATCATCACCGCACCGGGCGCCGCCTGGTTCGCCGCCCGCTCCTGACAGGGTCGATCGTTGTTGTCGACCACCTGGGCCCTCGTGAGGCCGACCGGCGGATCCTCGGGGTCGGCGAACACGTTCACCCGGCCGTCGAGGAGGAAGGCCGCGGCGGCCCCGCAGTCCTGGACCGGCGTCGACACCGGGCGGGTGGCCACCCAGATCCCGGCCAGCGCGACGATCACGCCGAGCACGGCCGCGATCGCGGTGACCTGCACGAAGCGGGAACCGCGGGCCCGCGCCGGCACCGGCTCCGCGTCCGGCTCGACGTCGGCCGGAGGGGCTGGAGCGGCCGGAGCGGCCGGCGGGTCGATTTCGGTGGGTTCGGCGTCGGGGTCGATGGAGGTCACGGGTCCGATCCGGGATGGCGACCGTCGAAGCGTAGGGGTTCGGCGCCGCGGAGCTACGGCGTCGGTCGGGTGACCGGGCACAATGGATCGGCCGCTGATCCGGTGGCCCGGTCGGAGCCCCGTGGCGCCGACTCCCCCCTGCCCTGGACGAGATCCGTGCTCGACGCGAACCGAGAACCGAGACGCCCCCGGTGAGCGGGTCACCGTCGGTCCGGGCCGGGGGCTCGCACCGCCTGCCCGGTCTGGACGGGCTCCGCGCGCTCGCGGTGGTCGCGGTGCTGCTGTACCACGCCGACTACTCGTGGATGTCGGGCGGGTTCCTGGGCGTGGACCTGTTCTTCGTCCTGAGCGGCTTCCTGGTGACCGGCCTGTGCCTCGGCGAGCGTCGGCGCACCGGTGGCATCGGCCTCCGGCGGTTCTGGGGTCGCCGGATCCGCCGGTTGGTGCCCGCGCAGCTGGCACTCCTGTCGGTGGTCGTGATCTTCACGTTCCTGTTCCACCGTCCCGAGCTCTACGAGCTCCGGGGCCAGGTGATCGCCGCGTTGACCGCCACCACCAACTGGTTCCTGATCGCGACCAGCACCCCGTACTTCGACGCCATCGGGCGGCCGCCGGTGCTGCGCCACCTGTGGTCGCTGGCGATCGAGATGCAGTTCTACCTGTTCTGGCCGCCGGTGCTCCTGGTGCTGCTGCGCCGGGGACGGGGTCGCTCCCTCCGGTTCCTCGTCGGGTTCATGGTCGCCGGCGCGCTGGTGTCGTCGCTCCTCCTGTGGCGCTGGGGTGCGGGGGTCCCGGATCCGTCCGACGCCTACTACTCGACGTTCAGCCGGCTCACCGGGCTGCTGCTCGGCGGCGCGCTGGCGGTGGTCTGGCGGCCACGGCAGTTGGGCGGGGCGCCGATCGCCGAGCGGGGCCGTGAGGTCGACCGGGCGGCGCTGTCGGCGCTGGTCGTGGTCGTGGCCTTCTTCGTGTTCGCCACCGACACCGGCGCGTGGATGTACCGGCTCGGGTTCCTCGTGTTCGCGGTGGCGTCGGTCGTCCTCGTGGCCGCCACCAGCCACCCGACCGCGAAGATCGCCGGACCCCGCGCCTTCGGGCACCCCGTCCTGGCCGCGATCGGGGAGCGGTCCTACGGCATCTACCTGTGGCACTGGCCGATCTACGCGTACACCCGGCCGGGCGTCGACGTGTCGTGGGGCCAGACGACGACCTTCGTCGTGCGGATCGTGCTCACCGCGGTCGTGAGCGAGCTCTGCTACCGGTTCGTCGAGCTGCCGTGGCACCGGGGCGAACGGTCGCTGGCCGACGTCCGCCGCTGGTTCGCCCGGCCGACCGACGGCCGCATGGCCCGGCCGTTGGCGGTGGGTGGGGTCACGCTCCTCCTGGCGGTCGGTCTGGTGGCGATGCTGCTGGCCCCGGTCCACCAGGACGCCGCGGTCGCGTCGATCCAGGCCGGCGAGGACCTCATCGAGGCCCGCAAGGACGTCCCGACGCCGACCCGGTCGTCGTCGGCCACCACCGCGCCGGAGACGGTTCCGGTGACCGCGCCGGGCGAGACCACCTCGATCCCGGCGTTCGCCCCGGCCGGTGAGACCCCGGTGGTCACCGCTGTGGGCGACTCGGTCATGGTCGGCGCGGCCCCCGGGCTCTACGAGCAGTTCGGCGACCACATCTTCATCGACGCCAAGGTGGCCCGGCAGGCCGACGTGGTGGCCTCCGTCGTGGGCTCGCTGCGCGAGATCCGTGGGCTGGGCGACGTCGTGGTGGTCCACATCGGGACCAACGGCACCTTCACCGAGGACCAGATCCGGGCCGTGCACGACGCCGCCGGCGGGACGCCGGTGGTGTTCCTCACGGCGCACGCCGATCGGAGCTGGGTGCCGGAGGTGAACCGGACGCTGAAGGAGGTGGTGCCGACGCTCGGTGGCGCCTACCTGGCCGACTGGAACCGCTTCTCCGCCGGTCACGAGGACTGGTTCGTGCACGACGGGGTCCACCTCACCAAGGAGGGCATCCGGGAGTACGCGACCTTCGTGCACTCCACGGTCCTCGGCGACGAGCCGGAGCCGGAGCCGCCCGCGACGACCACCACGTCACCGACCACCGCGCCGCCCGCGACGTCCACGACCGGGGGCTGAGGGCTCCCGGGGCGGGAGGGGTCGGAGTTGGCCGGGCGGAGGTCACCACAATGCTGGGAACCCTGGACAAGCTCCGAGACAGTGTGTGGAGGGAGGGAGGTGTGACCCCCACCCGACCAGCCGGCGGGCGATGTCCGCCGGCATGGGTTGTATCGGCGCGGGGATGCCGATCCTGAAGTCCGATTCCGGGAACGGGGCGGGGGATCGGGGTCGCTGGTCGCGGACCCGTCGGCTGGGGTGCCGGCCGGCTCCGTCGGTAGCCTTCGGAGGTGCTGCGAGTGCTGGCCGAGGAGTCGTTCTCCCCCTTCCTGGGCGACGATCTGATCGTCTACCTGGTGCTGGCCATGGGCGGTGCGCTGTTCGCCGGGAACCTGGCGGCGCTCGTGCGTCCGCCCGCGGGCGACGACCGGGCCGAGGGTTCGTTGGAGCGGGCGCCGGTGACCCGTTCGGTCGTCATGGCCGTGGTCGGGTTGGTCGCCGCGCTGTGGGCGATCGCGTCGCTCGTCAGCGGCTGAGCGTCCTCACCAACCCGGGACCGTCCACCCCTCGGGCACCCAGCCGGGCGTCGCGAGCTCGAAGCCGGCGAAGTCGAACGCCGGCGCCACCGTGCAGCCGACGAGGGTCCACGCGCCCAGCGGCCGGGCGGCCTGCCAGGCGCCGGCCGGGACGACGACCTGGGGGAGGGAGCCGTCGGTGAGCGCATCGCCGAGCCGGTGGACCATCGGCCCGGGGTCCGCGCCGGCCACCGCCAGCTCGAGCCCGTCGCCCGCGTAGTGGTGCCAGACCTCGTCGGCGTCCACCCGGTGCCAGTGGGACCGGTCGCCCTCGGCGAGGAGGTAGTAGATCGCGGTGCTCGTTCCCCGGCGGCCGTCGGCGGGCGCGTCGCGCCAGGTCTCACGGAACCACCCGCCCTCGGGGTGCGGGGACAGTTCCAGGCGGTCGATGACCTCGCTCGCGTCCATCCGGGCAGTCTGGCGTGTCGGTCGCCCGCCCGGGGGAGCCGTCAGGCGGAGGACCCCTGGCGTCGTCGCTCCTCCTCGCCCGGCGCCGCGGCGGCGAGCCACTCGGCCCGTCGGGCGCGTGTCCTGCGACCGCCGCGGAACACGACGGCGCCGATGGTGAGCATCCCGCCGGCCATGAGGACGAACACGAGGGTCTGCTCCCACCCGCCGGGATCCCCGGGGTCCTCCGGTGCCCGTCCGCTGTTGGCGGCGGGCAGGCTCGACGGCCGCTCGAACACCGGCACGGTCGAGCCGTCGGGCCCGACCTCGACGGCCGTGGTGGTGGTCGAGCTGGTGCCGTCGTCGCCGCCGGCGAGGAAGGCGATGGCGATCGCGCCGAGGAGCACGGCGACGAACAGCGCCCCCGCGGCCACGAACATGCGCCGGTCCGACGCGGGACCGGACCGGGGACCGGTGGCGGCGTCGGACGGTTCGGGGGAGGTGCGTGGGTCGGCCACGGCTCCATGGTCCCGCCGCGGGACCCCCGGTGCCAAGCCGGGGCGGCGGTCCCGGCCCGTTCGGACCCGGCGTCGGGTCAGCGGGGAAGGTGCTTGGCCGCCTTCAGGAGCTTGGTGAAACGGGCCGCGAACCCCTCGGGGTCGGCGGTCGCGTCCTGCAACTTCTGGGCGGCGGCCGACCGGACGGCGATGGTCTGCGACTCGGTGTACTTGAGCAGCCCGTCGCGCCCGTGGCGCCGGCCCATGCCCGACGCCTTCATGCCGCCCATCGGCGCGTCGAGGGTGCCCCAGCCCGACGCGTAGCCGTCGTTGACGTTGACCGTGCCCGACATGAGCTGCTCGGCGATGCGGGCGCCCGCCTTGACGTCGCCGCAGAGGACGCTCGAGTTGAGGCCGTACTCGGTGTCGTTGGCTTCGCGGACGGCCTCGTCGACCGACGCGTACGGGTAGATGGCGACCAGGGGCCCGAAGGTCTCCTCCCGGTACAGCGCCATGTCCGGGGTGACCTCGGTGACGACGGTCGGCTCGTGGAAGAACGGGCCGAGGTCGGGCCGGGCCTTGCCACCGGTGACGAGGCGGGCGCCCTTGTCGACGGCGTCGGCGACGTGGGCCGTGATCTTGTCGAGCTGGGCCTTCGACGCCATCGGGCCGACGTCGGCCGTGTACGCCTGCTCGTTGCCGAGGCGCAGCGCCTCGGTGGCCTCGGCGAACCGCTTCGTGAACGTGGGCTCGATCGCCGCGTCGACGTAGATCCGCTCGATGGAGATGCAGAGCTGGCCGGTGTTGGCGAAGCAGCCGCTGACCGCGCTGGGGACGGCCCGGTCGAGGTCGGCGTCCGCGGTGACGATCATGGCGTTCTTGCCGCCGAGCTCGGCGGAGTACCCGACGAGGCGACCACCGATCTGGCTGCCGATCGAACGGCCGGTCTCGGTGGAGCCGGTGAACATGAGGTAGTCGGCGGCGTCGATGATCGCCGAGCCGACCTGGGTGCCGGGGCCGGTCACGATCTGGACCAGGCCCTTCGGCAGCCCGGCCTGCTCGAGCAGCTCGAAGGCCCGGATGGCGGTGAAGGGCGTCTGGCTGTCGGGTTTGATGACGACGGCGTTGCCGGCCACGAGCGCGGCGAGCGCGTCGGACACCGCGAGCACCAGCGGGTAGTTCCACGGCGAGATGATCCCGACCACGCCCTTCGGGACGTGGTGCTCGGTGGCCGACACGAGGCCGGGGAGGGCGGTCAGGCGGCGGTGGGGCTTGAGCGCCCGGGGCGCGAGGCGGGCGTAGTACCGGGCGGTGACCGCCTGGTCCATGATCTCCTCGAACGCCCACACCCGGGCCTTGCCGTTCTCGAGCTGGATCAGGTCGAGGAGGTCGTCCTGGTGCTCCAGGACGAGGTCGTGGTACCGCAGCAGCACCTTGGCCCGGTCCTTCACCGACGTCGCGGCCCAGCGGGCCTGCACCCGACGGGCCTCGGCCATCGCGGCGGCGACGTCCTCCGCGGTGCCGATCGGGACCTCGCCGATCTCCTCGCCGGTGAGGGGCGAGGTGACCGTCTTCAGCTCCCGGCCGTCGGCGACGTGGATGCGCGCCGCGAGGCGGGCGGTCTCGACCGGACCCGGTCGCCAGGTCGTGGTCGTCGGGCGGTGGTCGGTGACGGTCATCGCGGTCTCCTGGTGCGCGTCGTGCGCCTCGTGGGCGCCGGCCAGGTTACCGAGGGGTCGACGAGGGCGAGTCGGGTCGGGTGAGGAGCGACGTGCGGTCGGGGTACGGCAGGGTCGGGGTGAGACCCCGGTGGACCCGCTCGTCGAGGTCCGATCGGGCGACCGCCTGCCGGTAGCGGCGTCGGTAGGTGTTGTCGAAGACGATGAGCCCGTCGGCGGCCAGGCGACCGATCGCAGCGTCGAGACAGGCCTCGCGGGCCCGGCCGTCGATCACGATCAGGTCGAAGTCGCCGGGGACGTCGTCGATGGCGTGGACGTAGTCCGTGAAGTCGAGGCCGCCGCTGCCCAGTTTGCGGGACCGGGTGCGGGGACGCGGCGAGGGCACCGCCGGCACCTGGAGGAGCGTGACCGTGTCGTGGGTGGCGAGCCGCGGCGCGATGGTGGCGATGGCGGCCGGGTGGTGCTCGACCGAGTGGACCTGGTCGGCCCGCGACGCCAGCCACACGGTGCTCGCGCCCGACCCCCACTCGAACACCCGGATCGGGCGGTCCCGGGCGTCGAGCCACGCCTCGATCTCGTCGATGGACGAGTACGTCCACCAGGGGACGTCGAGGTCGGCGATGGCGAGCGCGTCGTGGATGCGGGGGAGGCTGTACAGCCAGTGGCGGACGCGTTCGTCGCGGGGCGGTGGTCCGTCGGGCAGGACGTGGACCCGGACCAGCGCCCGGCCGACCGCTCGGGCCCCCCGGGCGTAGGCCGTCTTGACCCGCCACGACCACGATCCCGCCGCGCTCGTGTGCGCGCCCGCACCGGCGTCGTCGCCGGGGCTCGGTGGATCGGTGGCTTGGTCGGGCATCGGGGGGTCGGTCGGCTCCGGGGCGATGGCGGGGATCGCACGATCATGGTCCACCCGGGTCGCCGGCGGCCCGACCCTCCGAAACACGACTCCCGACGCAGCGGGGCCCGGTGGCATCATCGGCGGTGTGGAGCCGCTGCCGGAGCAGACCTCGATCGACGATCTCCTGATCCGTCGGTGGCGGGCCGAGGACGTGCCCGCGCTCCACGAGGCGATCACCTCCAACATCGACCACCTCCGGCCGCGGATGCCGTGGATCGCCGATGAGCCGACGTCGATCGAGGACCGACGGCTCCTCGTCGACGGCTGGACCGCGGCCTGGCGCGACGGAGGCGACGTCGTGATGGGCATCTGGAGGGACGATCGGGTGGTCGGGGCGACCGGCCTGCACCACCGCGGGTGGCCCGACGGCCCCGAGATCGGGTTCTGGGTCGACGGCGCCTGCCAGGGACAGGGGATCGCGAGCAGGAGCTCGAGGGCACTGGTCGACCTGGTCGCGAGCGACGGGCGCTACGACGCCGTGTACCTGGCCCACGACCGGACGAACCTGGCCAGCCGCCGGGTGCCGGAGAAGCTGGGGTTCGACCTGCTCCACGAGGTGCCCGTGACCGACCCGGAGAAGATCGCCCCGGCCGATGCCGGGTTCTCGGTCCGCTGGCGCATGGCGATCGACTGGTGGCGGGCGGGGGCGGGCGTCGGCCCGGGTTAGCCCCTGGTCAGGTCGCGGCTCGGCTCCGGTCGGAGCATCGCCGGGTGGAGGTCGGTGGCCTCGCCGGGGTGGTACAGGCCGGCCGGCTTGCCCCGGCCGACCGACACGGTCTCGCCGGTGTCGACCACGAACCCGGGGGTCGACAGCACCTTGCGGCGGAAGTTCGGCGCGTCGAGGTCGACGCCCCACACCGCCTCGTAGACCGAGCGGAGGTCGCCCAGGGTGAAGGGCTCGGCCACGAACGACGTGGCGAGGGTCGTGTACTCGAGCTTGGCCCGGGCTCGCTCGACACCGTCGCGGACGATCGTCGGGTGGTCGAACGCCAGCACCGGCCCGTGGGTCGTGGGGGTGAGGACCTCGTCGACGGGCCACCACCGGGCGTGCGCAGCGTCGGAACCGGCCACCGGGTGGGGCAGGTCGGGCATGAGCGCGAGGTGGGCCACGGTCACCACCCGACCCCGGGGGTCGCGGTGCGGAGCCGCGTAGGTGCGGAGCTGCTCGAGGTGCACGGGCCCGGCGTCGACCCCGGTCTCCTCGGCCAGCTCGCGGCGAGCGGCGGCCTCCAGGTCCTCGTCCGCGGTGACGAACCCGCCGGGGAGCGCCCAGGTCCCGGCGAACGGCTCGATGCCGCGCTCGACCAGGAGGACGCACAGCCGGCCGTCGCGGATCGTGAGGAGGACGACGTCGACGGTCAGCGAGACCGCGCCGGCGTCGTCGGGGACGGTCACCGGGCGCCTCGGGCCAGATCGGCGGTGGTGGTGATCTCGGCGCCGGCCGCGGCCAGCTCGGCCAGGGCGGCGTCGACGGTGTCGGGCGCGATCCCGACGCAGAGGTCGGTGACCACCCGAACCCGGAAGCCCTCCCGCAGGGCGTCGGCGGCGGTGGCCCGCACGCAGTGATCCGTCGCGATGCCGACCAGCTCGATCCCGTCGACGGCCCGGTCGCGGAGCCACGTCGCGAGCGGCTCACCGTCGGGCGTGGTGCCCTCGACGCCCGAGTAGGCCGCGGTGCGCTGGCCCTTCTCGACGAGGACGTCGAACAGCGCGTTCTCGCTGGTGCCGGCGACCAGGTTCGGGTGGAGGTCGGCGCCGGGGGTGCCGGCGACGCAGTGGGGAGGCCAGGTGTCGACGAAGTTCGGCGCCTCCCCGTCGGGCGCGAAGTGGCCGGGCAGGTCGCCGGGGTGGCGGTCGGCCGTGGCGAAGCGGGCGACCCAGCGGCGGGGTTCGGCCTCGATCCAGGTGCGGATGCGCCCGGCGACCGCGGCGCCGCCCGGAACGGCCAGGCTGCCGCCCTCGCAGAAGTCGTTCTCCACGTCGACGACACCGACGGCCCAGCGGGGCTCGCCGATCGGGACGGTGGGTTCGGTCGTGGTCATGGGGCGGACCTCCGGAGGCGCGGTGGGGGATCAGGGTCGGCGGCGGTTGCCGTCGAGGTGGGGTGGGCCGGGGTCGATGTCGAGCGCGGCGGGGGGCAGCTCGGCTCTGGCGGTGAGGTGGTGGGCGCGGGCGGCGTCGGCGCTGAAGGGTCGGATGGACTCGCCGGCTCGGATCCAGGGCACCTGGAGGCCACGCTCGCGATGGTCGGGCGGGAGTTGGCCGACCGGGTCGTCGGGGGCCAGCACCCGCTCCTGTACGGCGTGGCCGTCGGCGTCGAGGACCCGGGTGGCGACCTTGCGCCCGCCCCGGTGGCCCTTCCCCTCCGACGTCTTGGCCACCGACCGCTGCAGCGCGTCGGGCCCGGGGTCGTCAGCGATGGCCACCAGCTTGTAGACGAGCTCCGCGGTCGGCGCACCCGATCCGGTGACCAGCCGGGTGCCGAGCAGGTAGCGGTCGATCGGTGCGCCGGCCAGCTCGGCCAGCCGGAACTCGTCGAGGTCGCCCGAGACGACGATCCGGCAGTCCTTCGCGCCGAGGTCGTCGAGCAGCTTCCGGGCGCGGCGGGCCTCGTCGTCGAGGTCGCCGGAGTCGATGCGGATGGCGCCGATGCCGGGTCCGGCGGCGGCCACGGCCCGGCGGATGCCCTCCTCCACGTCGTAGGTGTCGACGAGGAACGTGGTGGCGGGCCCGAACGCCTCGACCTGGGCCGCGAACGCCGTGGCCTCGTCGACGTGGGCGAGCGTGAAGGCGTGCATCGTCGTGCCGGCGGTGGGCAGGCCGAAGCGCCGGCCGGCCTCGAGGTTCGACGTGACGTCGATGCCAGCGGTGTAGGCCGCGAGCGCGGCGTCGACCGCGGCCTCCTGGTGGGTGCGCCGGCCACCCGCCTCGATCGTGAACCGGTCGCCGGCGGCGAGGTCCATGCGGGCCGCCGCCGAGGCCACCGCGCAGTCGTGGTTGAGGATGCTGAGCAGGACGGTCTCGAGGATCAGGGCCTCGGCGAAGGTGCTCTCCACCGTGAGGATCGGCGAGTGCGGGAAGAACAGCTCGCCGTCGTGGTAGCCGCTGACGTCGCCGCGGAAGCGGTAGTCGGCGAGCCATTCGAGGGTGCCCTCGGTGAGGAAGCCGCGACGTCGGAGCCAGGTGAGGTCGTCGTCGTGGAACCGGAAGCGGGTCACGGCGTCGACGGCTCGGGCCACACCGGCGACCACCCCGTAGCGACGGCCCACCGGGAGCCCCCGGGTGAAGACCTCGAAGGTGGCCCGGTGCTCGGCGATGCCCGAGCGTCGTGCGGCGTCGAGGGCGGTGAGCTCGTAGTGGTCGGTGAGCAGTGCGGTGCTCGGGATGCCGTCGGGCCCGATCGGCGTCGTCCAAATGGTCATACTGACTCTTATAACGTCACTCTGACCATTTGGCAACCCCGTGAAGCCGACGACACCTGCTCCGGTACGGTCGACGCGATGGCCCCCGTGATCGAGGTCCGCGACCTGGTGAAGACCTACGACGACCTCCGGGCCGTCGACGGGCTCACCTTCTCCGTGGAGGCCGGCGAGTTCTTCGGCATCCTCGGGCCCAACGGCGCCGGCAAGACCACGACCCTGGAAATCGTCGAGGGCCTGCGCCAACCCGACGGTGGGGAGGTCCGCCTGCTCGGCGAAGCGCCCTGGCCGCGCAACCTCGACCTGTGCCGGCGCATCGGCGTGCAGCTCCAGTCGACGGCGTTCTTCGACAAGCTGACGGCCCGCGAGCAGATCCGCACGTTCGCCGAGCTGTTCGGCGCCGACGGGGCCCGGGCCGACGCCGTGCTCGACCAGGTCGGGCTGGGCGACAAGGCCGACACGCGCACCGAGGACCTGTCGGGCGGGCAGAAGCAGCGCCTCTCGATCGCGTGCACCCTCGTCAACGATCCGGAGGTGGTCTTCCTCGACGAGCCGAGCGGCGCGCTCGACCCTCAGGCCCGCCGGAACCTCTGGGACCTGTTGGAGGGCCTGAACGACAGTGGCCGCACCGTGGTGCTCACCACCCACTCGATGGAGGAGGCCGAGGCGCTCTGCGACCGGGTCGCGGTGGTCGACCGCGGGCGGCTGCTGGCCCTCGACTCGCCCACCAACCTGGTCCGGGCGCTCGACGCGCCGGTGCGCATCGCCGTGGTCGCGGGCGCGCTCGACGCCGCGGCCGCCGAGCGCCTGGCCGGCGTCGACACCGTGGAGGTCGACGGCGACTCGATCGTCCTGATCACCCGGGACCCGGCTCCGGTGCTCACCGAACTGGCCCGTCGGGAGGCGCTCGACGGGCTCCAGGTCCGCGGTGCCACCCTCGAGGACGTCTTCCTCGACCTCACCGGACGGGCGTACCGCGCATGAGCGGAACGACCGTCCGGTCCCTGGCCAGGGCGATGTTCAAGGGTTTCGTCCGGGACCGGATGGCGCTCTTCTTCACGATCCTGTTCCCGCTGGTCTTCCTGTTCCTCTTCGGCGGGATCTTCGCCGGGGGCGACGAGACACCGAGGTCGGACCTCGAGGTGATCGGTCAGGTCTCCCTCGTGGACGACCTCCCACCGGATGCCCGGCAGGTCTTCGACGACCTGTTCGTCGTCCACCGGACGACCGACCGGGAGGCCGCGCTCGCGAAGGTGCGCGACGGGGACGCCGACGGGGTGCTCGAACAGGAGGGTGACCGGATCGTCCTGCACTTCTCCCAGGCCGACACCGTCGGCGCGGCCACCGTCCAGGGCACGCTGTCGTCGTTCGTCGACGAGGCCAACCTGGCTTCGGCCGGCGTCGAACCCCGCTACACGTTCGAGGCCGAGCAGGTCGAGGACGAGTCGCTGGCGCGGATCCAGTACGTCGCGCCCGGGCTCATCGGGTGGGCGGTGGCCACGAGCGCGACGTTCGGGGCCGCGCTGACCCTCGTGACGTGGCGGCAGAGCGAGCTCCTCCGCCGGCTCCGCCTCGCCCCCGTCGCCGGGTCGTCGATCGTGGTGGCGCGGGTGGTCGTCGCGCTCGTTATCGCGCTGTCGCAGCTCGCCATCTTCCTCGTGTCGTCGGTGCTGTTCCTCGGGCTCCGGCTCGACGCCAGCTGGTGGCTGTCGATCCCGCTGGTCGCGGCCGGCACCCTCACGTTCATGGCCATCGGGCTCTTCTGCGGGGCCGTCGCCCGGACCAACGAGGGGGCCACCGGCCTGGCCAACCTGGTCGTCCTGCCCATGGCGTTCCTGTCGGGCTCGTTCTTCCCGCTCGACCTCGCCCCCGACTGGATCGTCGCCGTGTCCTACCTGCTGCCGCTCCGGTACCTGAACGAGGGCATGCTCGATGTCATGGTGCGGGGTCTCGGCCCGGGCGCGGTGGTCGTGCCGATCCTCGTGATGCTGGGCTTCGCCCTGGTCGTCGGCGGGTTGTCGAGCCGGCTGATCCGCTGGGACAAGGCCTGAGACGCCCGGGTCAGTAGGAGCGGGTCTCGCGGACGGCGGGCGGCTTGAGGCCCTCGGGGATGCGGATCGCCGCCAGCTGGGTGGCCTGCGCGACCAGGCGGTCGCGGGAGTCCCACACCTCGCAGATCTCGTCGAAGCGACCGCCGTCGACGACCTGCGCGGCCTGGCGGACCCGCAGCGGACCGGGCGCGGGCACGGCCCGGACGTAGGCGGTGAGCGAGATCGTCGGCACCCACCCGGTCTGGGCCAGCTCGAAGGTCGCGGGCGGGAAGGCGTCGACGATGAACAGGAGCCCGAGCGCGTCGACCGGACGACGGTCGGCGAAGGAGATCCACCCCCGCAGCTCGGCCCGGCCCGACGGCTGGCCGGTGGCGAAGCCGATGACCGCCGGGTCCAACCGCAGGTCGCTGCGGTCCATGATCGACACGACCATGGAGTCGCCGCCCCGCGACGACGGGAGCTTCACGCACTCGTCGATCGGTGGCAGCTCGAACGGCACCCGGTTCGACCACCAGGGACCGTCGGGATCGGTGGTGAGGGTGCCCATGGTGAAGGTGGCGTCGACGCAGGCCTTGTCGCCCTGCACGATCGTGGCCCGCACCTGGCTGGCGGTGCGGCCGGTGCGCAGCACCTGGGTGCGGATCTCGGCCGGCCCGGGATCGGGCGCCGAGAGGTAGTGGGCGGTGGACGAGGTCGGATCGGCGTGGTCCGAGCCGGCGGCGGCCAGGGCGGCGGCCCCGGCCCGGGCGGCGGCGGCCAACAGGTAGCCGCCGTTCGGCTTCGGACCGACGGTCCACCCCGCGTCGACGTCCATCTCGTAGGTGCCGTCGGTCGGACCCTGCTCGACCGCCGTGGCCTGGTCGAACTCGTAGGTCTGCCCCGCGTCCTCTGCCTCCATGGCGGCAGGGTAGAGCGATCGCCGCGCGCTGACGACATCCTGACGGCCCCACCGGCGGCGAAGGCTGCGGCGGGCTGGCGGCTGCGGCGACGCCGGTGGGCGACGGGTACGGTCACGGGATCACGTCCGTGCCCGCGATCGGGCACGTCGCCGTCCGCCGCAGGGGTGCACCACATGTCCGATCCCACCGCCCTCGTCCAGGAACGCGTCGAGAAGCTCCTCGCCGAGCACGACCCGACCCAGGAGGACCAGGAGACCTTCCGCGGTCACCAGTTCGACGCCGGTCTGGCGTGGGTCCACTTCCCCGAGGGGTGGGGCGGCCTCGACGTCGCGCCGAAGCTCCAGAAGATCGTCGACGACGCGCTCCGCGCCGCCGGCGCCGCGCCGGCCGACTCCCGCCACTTCTTCGGCCTGGCCATGGCCGGGCCGACGGTCGTGACCCACGGGTCCGACGAGGCCCGCAAGCGCCTGCTGCGACCGATGTTCACCGGCGAGGACTCGTGGTGCCAGCTCTTCAGCGAGCCCGGCGCCGGGTCCGACCTCGCCGGCCTGGCCTGCAAGGCGGTGCGCGACGGCGACGAGTGGGTGATCACCGGCCAGAAGGTGTGGAACACGCTCGCCCACCTGTCCGACCGCGGCATGCTCGTCACCCGCACCGACCCCGACGCGCCGAAGCACAAGGGCCTCACCTACTTCGCGCTCGACATGCACGCCCCCGGCGTCGAGGTGCGGCCGCTGCGCCAGATCACCGGTGAGGCCGAGTTCAACGAGGTGTACCTCACCGAGGTGCGGGTGCCCGACGCCGACCGCATCGGCGACGTCGGCGAGGGCTGGCGGGTCGCCATGACCACGCTGTCCAACGAGCGGACGACCATCGGCGGTGGCGGCGGCGCGCCCTCCCGCGGGTCGGGTGCGATCGCCGAGGCGGTGCGCATCTACAAGGAGGAGGCGAACGTCGACCGCAACCCGGTGGCGCTCGACCGGCTCATGCAGCTCTGGATCGACGCCGAGGTGCTGCGGCTCACCAACATCCGGGCCGGCCAGAACCGCAAGGCCGGCAACCCCGGCCCCGAGGGTTCCATCGCCAAGCTGAAGTTCGCCCTCGTCCACATGGACATCTACGAGTTCTGCGTCGACCTCCTGGGCGCGCAGGGCATGGTCGACTACGACTTCGAGATGCGGCGCTCGGAGAACCTCGGCCTGGTCGGGCCGCCCGGGTCGTCGCGCAAGATGTTCCTCCGGTCCCGGGCCAACTCGATCGAGGGCGGCACCTCCGAGATCCAGAAGAACATCATCGGCGAACGGGTGCTCGGCCTCCCCGGCGAGCCCCGCACCGACAAGGACGTCGCCTGGAAGGACGTGCCCCGGAGCTAGCCCGGGGCCCGGTCAGCGGCCCGGGAGGGGTCGGTTGCCGCCCACGGCCCGCTGGCCCAGCCCTGCGCTGTCGGCGGCGCGCCGGCCGCTCGCCCGGCCGGCCGACGACGAGCTGGTGGTGCGCATCGTGCGCACCCGCGGGAACGCCTCGCGGAAGGCACGATCGACGTCGCGGGCCCGGTCGGCCAGCACGACCGCGACCTCGCCGGCGGGGGCGACGGCGGAGGCCTCGTACTCGGCGGTGCGGCGCGCGGCCCGCAGCCGCTCACCGATGCGGCCGGCGAACGCCAGCAGGAAGGCGTGCCGGAAGCGCCGGGCGGTGTCGCCGCTCGGCACCCGCGCCGCGAGCATCGAGCGCACCGCGTGCAGGCAGAGGGCGGCGAACAGCGCCTCGACGGCGTCGAGGTCGGCGTCGTGGCCGAGCGCGATGCAGGTCTGGCGGCCGCCGCCGGCCGGGCCCATGACGACCCGGCAGTCGTTGGCCTGGGCGACCGCACCGAGCAGGGAGGCCTTCGCGGTGGCGTAGGGCGGGGGGACGACGATGGTCCGGGTGCCGATGGCCGAGGCGCGCCGACCGCTCCGGGCGAGCATCGCCTCGTCGATCGCGTGGCGCGACATCAGCTCCTGGGCCTTGGCCAGCAGGGCTTCGGCCTCCTCGGGGTACTCGGTCGACTCGGCCTTGGCCAGCAGAGCGCTGACGCGGTCGAGCCAGGCGTCGGCCTGGCCGGTGGGTCGGTCGGTGGTGGGGTGGTCCGCCATGGTCGTCCTCGGGATTCCTCGGTCGTTCGTGCGTCGACGACGCTACCGAGACCCCCTGACGATCCCGATCGGCGGCGGGGGGCGGGGCCGAGGCCGGAGCGGGCCGGAGGGGCGGTACGGTCCCGTCGATGGACGCCGACGATCGCTTCGAGGGGTTCGTCTTCGACGACGACTTCGTGCGCGGCGCGAGTCGGGCCGAACCGTCGGCCGAGGAACGCCTCGAAGCGGCCCGTCAGGCGACCGTGGCCCGAGCGGTGCGGGGGCCGAGCGTGGCCGTTCCCCGCCGTCGGCGCCGGGCGCCCTGGGGGATCCTCGTCCTGCTCGTCGTCCTCGGGATGGTGGCCTACACCGTCGTCCGGGTCACGACCGGCCGGGTCGGGTCGACCGCCGTCGGGTTCCACCAGGGTGCGGACGTGTTCGTCATCGACGGGAAGATCACGCGCTACCCGACCCCGCCGAGCGACGTCTCCGACACGCCGCTGCGGTCGGCGCCGGCGGTGACCACGACGGGGGCCCACGCGTTCGTGTCGACCGTCGGCGGCGAGCCGGTGCGCTGGGACCCCTGCCGCCCGATCACGTTGGTGGTCGGCGGGGGCGCGTCGGTGCCGGGGGCGACCGAGCTGCTGGCCGACGCGACCGGCATCGTGTCTCAGGCCACCGGCCTGGTGTTCGAGGTCGAGGGCACGACCGACGAGCAGGCCGCGGACACCCGGTCCCCGGTCCAGGACCGCTACGGGGACCGGTGGGCACCGGTGCTGGTGTCGTGGACCGACCCCGAGACGCTGCCCGGGCTGGCCGGCGACGTCGCCGGGCTGGGCGGCGGCCAGCAGATCGAGGCGCCCGACACGGGCGTCAGCGTCTACGTCACCGGGGGCGTGTACCTCGATGCACCCACGTTCCGCGAGATCCTCGGGCGGTCCGGTGGCCGCGAGGTGGCGTTGGGCATCGTCGTGCACGAGCTCGGTCACCTCGTGGGGCTCGACCACGTCGACGACCCGACCGAGCTGATGTACGGCGGGGCCAACGACGTCACCACGCTCGGCCCCGGCGACCGGCAGGGCCTGGCGCTCCTCGGTGGCGGCCCCTGCGTGCCCTCGCTGTGAGCGACTAGACCGAACGACACCGTCCGCCCGACGCGCGACCGTCCGGGCCGTCCTCCCGTCTGGAACCTGCATGGACACCTCCGCCGAGCCCTCCGTCGATCCGTCGTCGCCACCGTCGCCGTCCCCGTTCGAACCGGGTCGGCTCGGGCCGCTCAGGCTGCGCAACCGCATCATCAAGGCCGCGACCTTCGAGGGGGTCATGCGGCGGGGTGCGGTGAGCGACGAGCTGATCGACTTCCACGTCCGCGTGGCCCGGGGCGGTGCCGCGCTGACGACGGTCGCCTACTGCGCGATCTCCAAGGGCGGCCGGGTCAGTCCCGACACGATGGTGCTGCGCGACGAGCTGGTGCCCGACCTGCGGCGGCTCACCGACGGCGTCCACGCCGAGGGGGCGCTCGTCGCCGCCCAGCTCGGTCACGCCGGCCTGGTCGCCCAGGGCCACAACCGGCGCAACCCGTCGATCGCTCCGTCCCGACGGTTCAGCCCGGCGGCCACCGGGGTCCTCAGGGCTGCGACCGAGGCCGACATAGACGACCTGGTCGGGCAGTTCGCCGCCGCCGCCCGGGTCGCCGCCGACTCGGGGTTCGACGCCGTCGAACTGCACCTCGGGCACAACTACCTGCTCAGCTCGTTCCTCAGCCCCAACCTGAACAAGCGCCGCGACGAGTACGGCGGGAGCATCGAGAACCGCCTCCGGTTCCCTCGCCGGGTGATCGAGGCGATCCGCGAGGTGCTGCCCGACGAGATGGCGCTGTGGGCCAAGTTCAACATGGCCGACGGCGTGGCCAAGGGGCTGTGGCTCGACGAGAGCCTGCCGATGGCCAAGGTGCTCGAGGCCGACGGCCAGCTCGACGCGCTGGAGCTCACCGGCGGGTCCTCGCTCCTCAACGGCATGTACTTCTTCCGGGGCGACGTCCCGATGAAGGAGTTCGTGGCCGCCCAGCCGAAGGTCATCGGGTGGGGGGTGAAGCTCTACGGCCCGAAGCTGTTCCCGAAGTACCCGTTCGAGGAGGCGTTCTTCCTCGACTTCGCCCGCCAGTTCCGCGCCGAGCTGTCGATGCCGCTGATCTACCTCGGCGGGGCCAACGAGCGGGCGACGCTCGAGCAGGTGCTCGGCGAGGGCTTCTCCTTCGTCGCCATGGCCCGGGCCCTGCTGCGCGACCCCGACCTGCCCAACAAGATGGCGGCGAACGACACCGACCACGGCCTCTGCGTGCACTGCAACAAGTGCATGGCCACGATCTACTCGGGCACGCACTGCGTGCTCGTCCCGGAGGATGAGCGATGACCACCCGTACCACCGTGATCACCGGCTCGGCGTCGGGCATGGGCGCGGCGAACCGGCGGCGCCTGGAGGCGGAGGGCCACCGGGTGATCGGCGTCGACGTGCACGACGCCGAGGTGGTGGCCGACCTCTCCACGGCGGACGGTCGCCGAGACGCGATCGCGGCGGTGACCGAGCTGGCGGGCGGCTCGATCGACGGGCTGGTCACCTGGGCCGGGCTCGCCGGCCTCACCGGCCGGCCCGGTCGGCTGTTGGCCGCGGTCAACTACTTCGGCACGGTCGAGCTGATGGAGGGCTTGCGGCCGCTGCTGGCCGCCGGCGATCAGCCGGCCGCGGTGGCGATCAGCTCGAACTCGACGACGATCCAACCCGGCGTGCCGATGGACCTGGTCGACGCGCTGCTGGCCGGCGACGAGGAGGCCGCGCTCGCCGAGGCCGACCTGGGCGACTCGTTCGCGGCGTACCCGGCCAGCAAGCTCGCGGTGGCCCGCTGGTGCCGCCGCGCCGCGGTCACCGACGAGTGGGCGGGGGCGGGGATCCGGCTCAACGCGATCGCGCCCGGCGCGGTCGAGACCCCGCTGCTGGCCGCGTCGCGGGCCGACGAGACGGTCGGCTCCTTCATCGACCAGCTCCCGATCCCGGCGGGCGGTCCGGCGAGCCCCGAGGACATCGTGGGCGTCGTGTCGTTCCTGCTCGGCCCCGACGCCCGCTTCCTCGTCGGGTCGTTCGTCGTCGTCGACGGCGGCAGCGATGCGCTGATCCGCCCCGACGGGATGCCCGTCCCCTTCGTCCTGTGAGCGCCCTTCGAACCCCGCCGTTCCTTGAGCGAGCGAAGCGAGCCGAAAGGTGGGGTTTCGACTGCGCTCGCTGGCGCTCGCTCCGCTCAACCATTGGTGATGTTCCTTGAGCGAGCGAAGCGAACCCCTTCGTTCCTTGAGCGCCCTTCGACTCGCTGCGCTCGCTCAGGGAACAGAGCTGTTCCTTGAGCGGAGCGAGCGCCAGCGAGCGCAGTCGAAAGGCGACTCGTGACGGACTTTCCCGCGTTCGCCGTCGCGTGCGGCGAGGAGGCGTCGGACCCGTGGGTCCTCCACGACGGCGCACCGGTGCGGGTCGACGAGCTGGCCCGTAGCGGCCACCTCGACCACCTGGACGACGACCTCGCCGCGGTCGCCGCGCTCGGCGTGCAGGTGTGGCGCTACGGCATGCCCTGGCGCCTGACCGAACCCGAGCCCGGGGTGTTCGACTGGAGTCTCTGGGACCGGGCCCTCGCCGCGTGCGAGCACCACGGGCTCACCCCGGTGGTCGACCTCTGCCACTTCGGTCTGCCCGACCACTACGACGGCTTCTGCGACCCGGCGTGGGTCGAGGGGTTCGGCCGCTACGTCGACGCGTTCCTCGCCCGCTACCCGGAGCCCCGTTGGTTCACCCCGGTGAACGAACCGGTGATCACCGCTTCGTTCTCGGCGCTGCTCGGCATGTGGAACGACCGGCGGGCCAGCGTCGAGGACTACTTCGTCGCGCTCGGGCACGTCACCCTCGCCAACGTCGAGGCGATGGCGCGCGTCCGGGCCGACCGTGACGGCTGGTGGATCTCCGCCGAGGGCTTCGGCGCCGACCTGTTCGATCCCGACGACGAAGCCGGTGCCAGCGCCGCGGTCGATGCCCGCGACCTCCAGTGGGCGGTGTGGGACCTCCACCTCGGCCACGAGCCGCGCGGGATCGCGGCCCGGCTCGGCGACGTGGTCGAACCGGGCGTGCTGGCCCGCATCGACGCCGCCCGCCCGTCGTTGCCGGTCGACCGGATCGTCGCCGGGCACGACTTCTACCCGGTCAGCGTGGCGCTCCACGGCACCCGGGCGACCCGCCCGCTCACCCTCGCCGAGCGCATCGCGGCCTACGAGGCCACCGCTCGGGCGTGGCACGAGCAGTACCGGGTGTCGTTCTGGGTGTCGGAGACGTCGAACCTGTCCCTGCCGGTGGCCGACGGCCCGACCTGGTTGGCGTCGCTGGTCGACGCGCTCGACCGCATGGCCCACGACGGGCTGCCGGTGCGGGGCATCTGCTGGTACAGCCGGGGCGACCAGTACGACTGGGACGGGGCGCTGCTCGAACCGGTCGGGCGGGTCACCGAGGTCGGCCTGTTCGACGCCGACCGCAACGCCCGCCCGGTCGCATCGGCCTACGCGGACCTCGCCCGCGAACGCCTGTAGCCAGGTTTCGACTGCGCTCGCCTTTCGACTGCGCTCGCTGGCGCTCGCTCCGCTCAAGGACCACTGGCGCTCGCTCCGCTCAACCAACAGTCCAGTCGTTCCTTGAGCGAGCGGAGCGAGTCGAAAGGTGGCTCAGGATCCGCGGAGCGCCACCCTCTGTTCCTTGAGCGCCCTTCGACTCGCTTCGCTCGCTCAGGATCCGCGGAGCGAGTCGAAAGGTGGCTCAGCCGGCGAGGAGGTCGGGCTGGGCGAAGTCCATCAGGGCCTCGCGGTCCTCTTCGAGGGCGAACCCGGCCTCGATCGTGGCGTCGGTCGACGTCTCGTACTCGCTGAGGTAGTCGTCGTCGGTCGGGTAGAGCTCGGCCAGGTCGCTCGGCAGGATCGGGATGGTGGTGCCGGCGAGCAGGCAGGCGACGTTCGTCGACGGGCCGGGCTCGCCGGACAGGACCACGATCGGCACGTCGACCGGGGGCGTCCGGACGCCGCCCTCGACGACGCCGATCTCGTCGCGGACGTAGCGGTTGGCGCCCTCCTGCTCCTCGACGGCCAGCGGTTCGGCGGTCGGGGGCGCGTCGCCGCCCCGGACCCACGTGTCGAGCGAGCGGAGCGCGGCCTTCAGGATGATGTGCATCGGGCCGTCGTTGATCTCGGCGCCGCAGTCGAAGGAGTCGGCGATGGAGCCCAGCAGGTGCAGGTCGACGTGCGAGGTGCCGGCCATCTCCCACGTCGCCACGGTGTCGGAGTCCGGTTGGCGGGCCGGGTAGAAGTTGAGGACGCCGAGGACGTCGGACTCGGACTGGACCATGAGCGTCTTCGCCCGGAGGTCGGTGCGGATCCGGGTGGGGGTGCCGGAGATCGCGGAGGCGATGTCGACGTCGTCGCCCCCGTTGCGGCCGGCGAGGGGCAGGGGCGCGCCGCCCCGGCTGTGGATGAAGAACCCGTCGAAGGCCTCGGTCAGGGGCTGGACGCCGTCGGCGTAGGTGGTCAGCGCGAAGGCGCTCTGGGACTCGCCGACCGCGATCACCTGGTCGGTGGGGATGTCGCCGAGCAGGGTGCCGTCGTCGGCGCGCAGGGCCCGGGTGACCTGCGTGTACATGTCGTAGCTGTACTGGTCGCCGGGGTGGGACAGGTCGCCGTAGCGGTCGGGGTCGATGGCCTTCAGGCCCTTGCCGGCGATGGCCCCGACCATGGCGTTGTCGGGGGCGATGGACACCGCGACGGGGCCGCCCTCGACGCCGATCGACTGGGCCGACACGCCGACCCACGTGTACCCGCCCCGCAGGATCTCCTCCTCCATGTAGGCGTAGTCGGGGTTGGCGTCGACGCCGCCGGACACGTTGAGCCACTCGACGAGGACGGTGCCGTTGGCGTCGGCGGCCTCGGCCGGACGGCGGACGACGATCCGGGTGGTGTAGTCGGCGGTGTCGGTGGAGGGCGCCAGGGTCCACATCCCGTCGCCGGACAGCTCGCCCTCCGGTTCGTAGGACACGGCGCTGCCGGAGACGACGAACTCGTGCTCCTCGTAGCCGGCGGTCTCGAGGTCGGTGCTCCGCGAGGCGCCGAGGAACGCCGATCCGTCGCCGTCGATCTCCCGGACCACCTCGGCGGCGGGGCCGTCGGGACGCTCGACCTCGGGTGCGGTCGTCGTCGTGGCCGCGCCGCCGGCCGCGGCGGTGGTCGACGACGAGTCGCTGCCGTCGGAGGAGCAGGATGCCAGCAGCAGCGCGGCGACGACGGCGAACGCCGCGAGACGGGACCTCGACATTGGAACGACTCCCCTGGTCGGTCGAACGGGCGGCCAGCGTGCCACACCGCCGGACACCCGGTGGGGTGGTCCCGCCCAGCGGGAGCATCGGTTCTTCGGGGGTGAGACCGCGCCGGGGCGCGTTCTGAGCCCCGAAGAACGGTCGAAGGGGTCGGTCAGTCGAGGGTGAGAGTGAGGCCGAGGCCGAGGAGGCGGTCGAGGGCGTCGAGCGCGTCGCGGCCGGCGGCGCCGCGCCCCGCGGCGGCGACGAGCTGGGCCGATGCCTCCACCGCGTCGGCGCCCGGGTTGAGGCCGCGCACGGCGCGGGCGACCGCGGCCCGCAGCTCGACGCCGAACCCGTCGGCCCGCTCGGGGTCGAGCGAACGGGCCACCACGCCGGGGTGGCTGTCGGCCACGGTGGCGAGCCGGCGGAGGGTGGCGGCGAGGATGACCGGCCGGACGACCTCCGCGCCGCGGTGGGAGAGATCGGTGCCGACGAGCAGTCGCAGGACTCGGTCGCACAGGTCGACCCGGGAGGGGAACAGGCGGTCGGCCCGGAGGGCGTCGATGCCGGCGGCCGCCGCGACGTCGGCGACCGGCGTCGGCTCGTCCAGCCCGTACCAGCGGACGCGGGCCGCGGTCACCAGGTCGGCGCGGGCGGTGGCGTCGGCCACCGGGAGCGAGGGGTCGTCGAGCGCGCCGGGGAGGGTGAACGCCTCGGCGAGGCGGTAGGTGGCCTCGGCCACCAGGTCGAGGTCGACGCCATCGGGGTCGACCAGCGCCCGCAGCACCGCGCCGTCGACGAGGCACTGGACGACCACGGCGATGGTGCGGGCGTCGATCCCGGGTTGGGGCCGGATGTGGAGCTCGTCGAGGGCGACCTCGACGACGAGTCGGATCCCCTCGGTCAGCTCGTCGTACATGCGTCGGCGTTCGGCCAGGACGGCCCGGGCGACCCGCAGGTCCTCGTCGGCGGGCCGCTCGCCCTCCCACCGGTCCGACGCCGTGAGCGCGGCCGCCTGCGCGACCCATCCCGCGGGCATGCCGGGGGACCGGAACTGGTGGTCGAGGTGGGTGCGGATCGACGCGACGATGCGGTCGTGCGGGGCCTCGGTGGTGGCGAGGGCCGCGGCGATGGCCTCGAACGACCGCTCCCACCCGGCCCAGGCGTGGTCCGACGCAGCGATCGTGGAGGCGAGGATCGCCCGTCCGCTGGGGTCGGGGCGTCCGGACGGCTCGTCGGCCACGAGCTCGCGGTACGCCGCCCACCGGTCGGGCCCCGATGCCGGGCCGGGGGCGCTGGGGGCCCGGAACCGTTGGTACACGGTGGGGCGGGAGGCGTGGACGTCGGTGCCGGTCTGGAGCCGGGAGGGGTTGAGCACCTCGCGCAGACCGGTGAGCGCATCGGTGAGGAGGCGGTCGCGGCCTTCGTGGGCGGCGGCGCGGAAGATCTCGTCGTCGTCCAGGTCGATCGGGGCCGCCATGGGCCGCACCTTACCGTTCGTTAAGAGTCTTGACGAAGTCGTCATTTCCTGTCGGCGGATGCGTCGGTACCTTGCCAATTGCGGATCGGCCACGGTCGGTCCGCCTGTGGTGGGAAGGGCAGCCGGCACCGGCGGATCGGCTGTCCTTCCCTCCGCTCCCCCCAACGGCCCCCACCCACTCCGCCGGGTGGGGGCCGACCCATCTCGGGCTCTACGCTCCGACGGTCCGTCCCGTGGGAGACCCCATGAGCCACCCCGCGATCGTCACGTCCGAGGCCGCCCTCCACGCCAACGTGGCCGCGGTGCAGGAGCGCATCGCGGCCGCCGCCCGGCGGGTCGACCGCGATCCGGCCGACGTCCGGCTGCTGCCGGTCACCAAGACGGTGCACGACGAGCGGATCGCCTGGCTCGGCACCACCGGCCTGGAGCTGGTCGGGGAGAACAAGGTCCAGGAGGCCCTGGGCAAGGCCGACGCGCTGGCCCGGGCGGGCCTGCGCTGGGCGATGATCGGTCACCTCCAGACCAACAAGGCCCGTCACGCCGTGGGCGCGGCGGCCGAGCTGCACTCGCTCGACGACCTGCGCCTGGCCGAGGCACTCGACCGTCGGCTCCAGGCGATCGGCGAGGGCCTCGACGTGTTCGTGCAGGTGAACAGCTCCGGGGAGGCGTCGAAGTCCGGCCTCGCGCCCGACGACGTGGCGGCCTTCGTTGCCGCGCTCGCGCCGTTCACGTCCCTGCGGGTCCGGGGCCTCATGACCCTCGCCGTGTTCTCCGACGACCGCGAGCTCGTCGCCGCGTGCTTCGAGCGGATGCGCGACGTGCAGGAGCGGTTGCGCCAGGACGTCGATGCCGACGGGTTCGCGGAGCTGTCGATGGGCATGTCGGGCGACTACGAGCTGGCGATCGAGCACGGGGCGACGACGGTGCGCGTCGGCGAGGGCATCTTCGGCCCCCGGGGTACCGGGCCGGGTGTCCCATCGGGCGGGGCTCGGTAGCGTCACGGTCATCACCACCGCGAGCGACCGGAGGACAGCCGTGCACATGCCGAACAAGGTCATCGAGGTCGGTGCGTGGTGCCTCGAGAACGGGCACCGCGCACTGCTCAAGGTGTCGGGCGGTCGGTTCCCGAAGACGATGCTGGGGATGCAGCCGGTCGAGCTGTTCACCGTCGGGCGGGTGTCGGGGGAGCGGCGGGCCACGATGCTGACGGCGCCGATCTTCGAGCCCGACCGGGTCGTGCTGGTGGCGTCCAAGGGCGGCCACGAGGACCATCCCGGTTGGTACAAGAACCTGGTGAAGGAGCCGAAGGTCGAGATCGCCGCCGACGGCGAGACGCGCGAGATGGTGGCCCGCACGGCGGTCGGGGCCGAGCGGGTCGAGCTGTGGCCGCAGGTGGTGGCCGCGTACGACGGCTACGACGGCTACCAGCGCAACACCGACCGCGAGATCCCCGTCGTCGTCTGCGAACCCGCCCCCTGACCCCGGCGCCCGCACCCACCCCCCAACCTGAACTGGCGTAGGTGGTGGTGGGCTGACCACCGCCACCTACGCCAGTTCGAGGTGGGTGGGGTGGACGGCGGTGGTTCTGGCACTGCGCGTGGCGGATTGCTCACGCTCTGAGTAATCGTTGCTCTAGTCCGGATCCGGCAGCCCGTGGTCCGATGCCTGGCGAGAGGCCGAGGGGCCTTCGGCGATCGCTCGGCGCGGTCGGCGGGACGTGCGGAGGAGCGACCGTGGACGGACACGAACAGACCGGCTCGAAGGGCCCGACGGGGCAGCGGCGGCGGCACCGGCGTCGCACGGCGATGGGGGTGCTGGGCACGCTGGCGATGGTCGGTGGGCTGGCGCTCGTGGTGGTGCCGGTGGGACCGGCGTCGGCCGGGTGGACCTCGCCGAGCCGGACGTGGCGGTCGGACTCGTGCGGCGTGGCCGAGTCGGTGGTCGTGCCCGACGGCGTGACCGTGGTCCGCATCCTCGCCAACGGTGGTGGCGGCGGCACCGGCGGCGGCCAGGGCGGCGGACCGGGCAGCGTCGGTGGGCGCGGCGGTGCCGTGCAGGACGAGTTCGACGTCACCGGTGGCACGACGATCTCCATGGTCGTCGGCTGCCGCGGCGCCGACGGTGGCGGGTTCGACAACAGCGCCCAGACCCCGGGCTGGACGCCGGGCGGCGGCGCGGGCCGGGGGTCGACCACCGCCTTCGAGTCGGGGTCGTCGGGCGGCGCCGGCGGTGGCTCGACGGGCGTGTGCATCGGGTCGACCACGTGCCTGCCCTCGTCGGCGACGCTCCGGTTGGTGGCCGGGGGCGGCGGCGGTGGTGGCGTGGCCAACTGCGCCGGGATGCCGGCGAACGGTGGCGGTGGCGACGGTTCCAGCGGTCCGGCGGCCTCGGCCGGAGGGGGGATCGGCCGGTCCGGTGAGGACGGGTCGACCCAGAACGGCGCTGGTGGACCGGGTGGCGTCAACGGCGCCGGCACGGGCGTCGGCGCGACCTCGGCGAACGGGTCCGGCGGCCTCGGGGTGAACGTGGTCGGCGGCGGCGGTGGCGGCGGATACGCGGGTGGTGGGGCCGGCGCCGGGGCCGACGGGCCGTGCGTCGGGGGCGGTGGTGGCGGCGGTGGCAGTGGCTGGTTCTACGGTCCGACCATGGCGTACACCGGCGGCTCCTGTCCGGCGTGCATGGCCCAGGACGGGTCGGTCACCGTCCAGATGCTCTGCCCGACGACGATCGTCCTCACGGCGATCCCGAACCCGTCGCCGCCCGGGTACGTCGCGCTCGGGGCCCGCCTGACCAACGCGCTCGGGCCGGTCACCTACACCGACGTGGAGTTCTTCATCGACGGCGTGTCGGCCGGTGCACCGAGCAACACCTCCACCTCGGGCGGGGCGGGTGTGCTCAAGAACTTCCCGACGCCGGGTTCGTACCTGATCGAGGCCGTGGCCCTCAGCACGGTCGACGCCGGCGAGGCCCGGGCGTCCATGACCCTCGTGATCTCCGAGGACGCGGGCACGACGACCACGACGTCGACCTCCACGTCCACGTCCACATCGACGTCGACGAGCACGAGCACCTCGACCTCCACGTCCACATCGACGTCGACCAGCACGACCACCTCGACCACGGCGGTGCCGGCCACCACGTCGACGACCGCGGTGCCGGCCACGAGCACTACCGCCTCGGGCCCGACGGCGACCACGGTGGCCACCTCGAGCACGGTGCCGGCATCGACGTCGACGACGACCGCTGGCGCGACCTCCACCACCGTGGATCCCGGCGACGTGTCCGGGTCCGACGCCGGGGGTGGCGTCGACCCGGACCCGTCGGGCTCGGACGCGACCTCGGCCGCGACGTCGGGCGGCGCGCTGGCCCGCACCGGCACCGACCCCGCCGGACGGGTGGCGCTCGGCCTCGGGCTGGTCGTGCTCGGCGGGTTCCTCCTGGCGGTGCGGCGTCGGGAGCGGGTGCTCTGACTCCGCCGCGCGTTCCCGACGAGCGGCTCCGGTCCTTCCATCGGCACCGCCTGGTACCGTCCGTCGACGTCCAGGCGCGGCCCCGATCGCTGGTCGACGACGGCGGCGCATCCCCTTCGGCGGTCGGAGCAGCGTCCATGCCCACAGCCTCGGATCCGTGGCCGCTCGTCGGGCGTGACCTGGAGCTCGAACGGGTGGTGGCCGAGCTGACCGGTGCCGGTTCGGTCGGCGTCGTGGTGGCGGGTCCTGGTGGGGTGGGCAAGAGCCGGTTGGCCCGGGCGGTGCTGGAGCGGGTGCAGCGCAGCGGCGACCCGGTCGCCCGGGTGCTGGCCACCGGGTCGGCGTCGCAGGTGCCGTTGGGCGCGCTCGCGCCGCTGCTGGTCACCGGGGCCGAGCCGACCGTCACGCTCCAGCAGGCCCGGGACGCGCTGGTGGGGCTGGCCGGTGATCGTCGGTTGGTCCTGCACGTCGACGACGCGCACCTGCTCGACGACGTGTCGGCCGCCGTCGTGCTCAGCGTGGCTGCCGATCCTCGGGTCACGTTGCTGGTCACGGTGCGCACCGGTGACCCGCGACCCGACGCCGTCACGGCGCTGTGGAAGGACGCCGGTGCGTCCCGGGTCGATCTGGAGCCGCTCGAACGGGGTTCGATCGAGGTGCTCCTCGACCGGGTGCTCGGTGGGCCGGTGTCGCCGGTGGCGATCGACCGGCTCGCCCACCTGAGCAGCGGATTGCCGCTGGCGCTGCGCGAGCTGGTCGACGACGGGCGGGCCGCCGGGAAGCTCCGCCGGGTGGATCGGCGCTGGGTGGTCGACGGGCCGTTGGACGTGCCCCGCCGGTTGGCCGAGCTGATCGGCGATCGGCTGGATCGCATCGGTGAACGGGCCGGTGACCTCGTCGCCACGCTCGCCCTCACCGAGCCGCTCCCGCTCGCGGTCGTCGACGCGCTGGGCCTCCGGGCCGAGGCCGAGGCGCTCGAGGTGGCCGAGGTGCTGCGGGTGGAGGAGCCCGAGCTGGGCCCGCCCGGCGCGGCGTCGCCGATCACCGGTCTGCGGGGCGTGGGCTCGGGGCCGTCGGTGCGGCTGGCCCACCCGCTCTACGGCGAGGTGGCCCTGACCCGGACCGGCAAGCTGCGTCGACGTCGGATCCTGTCGGCGTGTGGCGCGGCGGTCGACGGTCTTCCCCTGCCGGAGCACGATCGACGGCGTTCGGTGCTGTGGCGGCTGTGGGCGGGCGACGAGGTCGACGCCGATCTGCTGCTGGAGGCCGCCCAGCACGCCTACCAGATCGGTGACCACCACGCGACGGCCGAGCTGACCCGCGCGTCGTGGGACCGGGACCCGTCCTTCGCCGCCGGACACCTCCTCGGCTTCGCGCTCGGCCGCACCGGTGATGCGCGTGACGCCGATGCCGTCCTGGCGGCGAGCGAGCCGCTCGCCGCCGACGATCGGGAGCGCACCCTCGTCGCCCTGACCCGGGCCGAGAACCTCCAGCGGGGCCTCGGCGACGTCGCCGCGGCCGAGCGGCACTGCCTCAGGGCCGAGGCCGAGGTCGACGGGGCGGCGTGGCGGGCGGAGATCCGGGCGCACCGGTCGATGATCCTCACCCAGCGGGGCCACATCGACGAGGCGCTCGAACTCGCCGGACCGGTCATCGACGATCCCGACGCCGCGCCGCGGGCCTTCGTGAAGGCCGCGTACGCGGCGGGCATCGCGTGGGTCCACGCCGGCGACCCCGACCGCGCGACCGCGCTCGCGCTCGAGGCCCTTCCGCGGCACGAGCTGTTGTGGTCCGAGGACGTGTTCCAGACCGAGCCCGGCGTCCACCACCTCACGACGTTGTTCGCGCTCATCGGGGCCGGCCGCCTCCAGGAGGCCGAGGGCCTGTTGGAGATCGCTCGCGAGGTCACCAGGCCGGCGCTTCCCCGCTACGGCCACGGTTGGATGTGCTTCATGTCGGGGCTGGCCGACCTGGTCGCCGGGCGGGTGACCTCCTCGGCCGAGCACTTCGACGTCGGCGCCTCGATCTTCCTCGACGGGAACCAGCGCGAGGTGGCCCGTTGGTGCCGGGCCGGCGCGGCGACCGCCGACGCGCTCCGGGGCGCCACGGCATCGGCCGAGGCGCGGTTGGAGGAGGTCGACGAGCTGCACGTCGAAGGGCTGGGGCTCAACGAGGCCCTCGTCGACGAGGCTCGCGGGTGGCTCGCCGCGGCCCAGGGCGACCGACTGGCCGCGGGGGTCTTGTTCGGGTCCGGCGCCCGGTCGGCCCTCGCGCTCGGGGACCGCTTCCACGGCGCACGCCTCCTCCACGCCCAGGCCCGGGTCGGCGACGTCGGGGTGGTCGCCGACGAGCTGGAGGCGCTCGCCGCCGCGCACCCCGGCGGGATCGCGCCGTCCCTCGCCGCCCACCTGGCCGTCCTCCGGCCGGGTGCCGGACCGGTCGACGCCGATGACCCTGCGGCCCACCTCGTGGTCGACCTCCTCGAGCAGCGGGGTCTGCTTCTGTTCGCCGGGGAGGCCGCGGCCGAGGCGTCGCGTCGGGCCCAGCGGGGCGGCGACGGGCGGGCCGCGGCCCGCTGGGCAGCGCGGAGCACCGAGCTGCACGACCGGTGCCAGGGAGCGCGGACCCACGTCGGCATCCTCGTGGACGGCCCGACGCCGCTCACCGACCGCGAGCGCGACGTGGCCCGCCTCGCCGCCGAACGCCTCCCGAGCAAGGAGATCGCTGCCCGCCTGGGCCTGTCGAGGCGCACCGTCGACAACTACCTCCGCCAGGTGTATCGCAAGCTCGGTGTGTCCAGCCGTCACGATCTCCCCGCTGCGCTCCGCGACCACCGCTGACCCCCAGCCCGCACCCTCCCTGGTCGCGCGCGGAACCCCG
>JAHBSO010000012.1 GCA_019639075.1 Actinomycetota bacterium
AAGTTCCTGACAGACCCCGGCTACGACACCGCATCTGGAACGGCCGGCCAGTTCTCGTCCAACATTGAGGGCGACGAACTCCACCAGCTGCTCGACGAAGCCTGGGAGGGTGGTGTCACCTACGTTGGAGAAGGCACCGTGGGTCCCGTATACCAGTTCGACTTCGGGCGAACAATCGGTTGGTCCAATGCAAACAACCCTTCATCGCTGACGACACGGATCGAGGTTGTCGTCAACCGCGCGTTGAACCGGATATGGACGGCGTACCCGAAGTGATCAACCCGGTGGCGACCCTGATCGTGAGGGCTGACCTCAGAGACCGGTCCTGGCGCCAGCCGATCCCACGTCAGCAGCTGGCGGAACGGGCCTATTGCTTCACGGACATCTTCTTGGGCACGGTCGACATGTGGTTCCCGCGCTCCTTCCGCCAGATCGGTTCGGGCGCCCGCACCGGCGTGGTTGGTGAGCTTTGGCAGATATCGAAAGTCCTGGCCACTGGGGAGCCGGGCACTTGGGAGGGCGTGGATGCCGGTTGGACCACCATGATCGAAACAGGCCGCGATTCGGTGATCGTCCGACCGCCAGGAGAGGACCCGGTTGAGGTCGCGCTCGCTGTTCTCGATGCTGCGGTCGCCGAGGCTGTGCGAGACACCAGTGAGTTCCTCCGCCACTCCGCCGCCGGTGAGCTGCCGCCCATGGTCGCCGAGATGGAGGCCTACGGCGCCGCCCTCGAAGGCTGATCCCTACACGAAGCGCCGGGGCAAGGAGCGAGTAGAGTCCGCCGTCCTCCCCACCTCCCGGCGACGAACATGGGCAAGGATCCAGAGTGGGCTTCTCCGATGAGGAGTTTGCCGGGTGGGATGTTGCGGCGTTCCAAGCCGTCGCCTGGCCAGTTCGCTCGAGTGCGTGCGCTCTTCGATGGGCCGATCGACAACCCGGCCTGGACACGGCCGACATGAGCCGTAGCATTGTGACCGTGAGCGCTCCCTACGACCTCTGGTACGACGCGACGACCGTCGACGGTCACCTCGGCGTGACGTGCTGGATCTCGCACGGGCCGCGCGCTGAGGACCCTCGGTTCGATCCGCAGCCCGGGGACGTGGTGGTCGTCGGCGACGACGAAGAGGAGCCGCTCTCGGCGCGCGTCGTGAACCGCGATGGCGACCGCGTGACCGTGCATCTGGCCATCGCCGGCGTGTCCGCTGTCGCTTCGTAAGAACAGGCTGGGACCGAGCACCACAGGGCGGCACGGGTCCGCAAGAACGACTTCGCTGTGCCAGAAGTTGTGCCAGGAGAGCCAGTTGCTGGGCTGGAGACCGCCGCTGACCTGGGTGTTCATCGCTCAGCCGGTCGACGCGGCATCACCTTGCCAAGGTGAGGGTCGCCGGTTCGAATCCGGTCGTCCGCTCGGAGCGAAACCCCCTGCTCAGGCAGGGGGTTTCGTCGTTCCCACCAGCGGTTTCGTGCCTGGAGGCCCGGGTCGAGCCCGTCTCCCCAGCCCCACCCGTACCAGGGCGTTCCCAACAGACCCCTAGCGTTCTGTGCCAGAACCTGTGCCAGACATTCCGGACACGGCGCGCCAGGTGTGACGGGAGGTGGTCAGATCCTCGCAGCGTCCGATCGGCGTCGCCGGACCAGGTAGACGGACCCGCCGAGTACGAGAAGCGTCGGCAACATCGCGTTCGTCGCCGTGTCCACCAGGCGCGCATCCTGCACGTTCCCTACGGCGTCCAGCGTCCGTTCTCGGTCGTAGTCCCCGGACTGCGCCTGCGGTGACATCCCGACCGCAAGCGTGACGACCGCCAGGTTCACAACGGCGAGGACGATGCGCTCAGGTGGATCGGCGTGCCGCCACCTGGCCATGGCGAGCGATGCGCAGACGACGGCGGCTGCTCCGGTGGCCATGCCGAACCCGATCGCGACCGATCGGGTTCCGCCGAGCTGATCGATGATGCTCGCCGCAAGCCTCTTGATGGCCGGCTGGAGCACCTCGACGAACAGAACACCGACGATCAGGAAGGCGAGGCTGCCGAGGACGATGAGGATCGCCATTCGGAGCTTCCGTGGAAGCCGTTCCCAGCGCGTCGGATCCCACGGATCGCGACTGCCGAGCTGAAACGGGCGGGACATCGAGCGGACAACTATCGGTCGGTCAGTTCGATCTTGTGACCGTCGGGGTCGCGCACAACCACGATGCGGCTTCCATCGCGCTCCCCGTCCTGGACGACGTTCGCTTGGCACCGCGAAGACACCGCGTCGAGGTCGTCGACGACGAAGCCGAGTCGAACGCCCTCGGTCGAAGGACCGGTGCCCCTGGGGTAGAGCTCGAGGACGGTCCCGCCGATCTCCGACGACAGGTGTCGAGGGCCGGCACCGTGTTGCTCCGACCGGAACCGAAGTCCGAGCTGCTCGTAGAACCGTCGGCTCGTCTCAAGGTCGCCCACCCGAATGACCACGAGGGTCAGTACACGAGGAGGTTCCGGTGCATCGAGATCCACGGCCCGAACTCTACGGAGTGCCGAGAATTGCCCAACGAGGGTTCCTACATCGAACCGGCCCGCATTTGAGGGCCCCACCCGCGAATCCGACCACCACGCGAGGCTCTCTCGCGGTTGAGGTAGAGGGCGGGCGTCACGTAGGCAAGCACGAGGAAGAGGATGGTGAACGCAGCGATCTCGGGGAACGCCGCCGTCATGCCCAAGCCCCTGCCTTGGATGACCCCGTCCTCTGCTGGCGGCATCGAGATCGCGGCACCCACGATGACCCCAAGGATGAGGCACGGCGCCCAGGCGACCGCCGCGTAGACGAGGAACCCTGCCGACGTGAGCAGCCCACTCAAAGAATTTGACCCGCTCTTTCGACGCTTGACCTCGGCCTCAGCGTTCGCCATGGATTCGAACCCTAAGGCACGCACCCGGAAATCGGGGTTCGGGGCTCGCATCGCGCGCACGGGCATTCGGGACATCACCAGTCGTCGGTGACGGCCGATCGTGCGCGAGGTGTGCTGGCGGAACAGCGCGGCGGTGATCCCGAGGGCGTCGACCTGGAGCACACCGTCCCGGCCGCGACGGGTCAGGGCGCCATGACGCTGGAACCATCCCATCGCCGCCTCGACCGCGGCATCGTGCGCCGCCAGGACCTCGGCCCGCACCCACGGGTAGGGGGAGAGCGCCCACAGCACCGACACCGACTTCGGTGCCGAGAACGTTGGGTCGAATCCTCGGGCCGAAGCGTCCCCGAACCGCCGACCGAGCGCCTCGCCGGTGCCGGGGTGCGAGGCCTCGAGCAACGACCGCAGATCCGGTCCGGCGACGGGTCCGGCGAGGCCGAGGGCACCACAGCCGTCACCCCACCACCGACCCGGCGGCTCGTCCGGGTCGAGGTAGTAGTCGACCGGCCCACGTGCCGGACCGGGCCGATCCCGGTCCTCAGCCAGGCCCGCGTAGTAGGCGAGCAGCCCGCCGACCCGATCGGCCGACGCCTTCAGCGTCGTCACCCGCATCACGACGGCCACGCCGAACGCTGAGGCGTCGCCGGCGCGCCGCCGGGGTGTCCCGTTGGCCCGCCCGGTCGGCCCAATGCACTCGTCTGTCGATCCACGCCTCCGTAAGCCGTTCGAACGGCTTGAGAACGAAAAGTCCTGATGAGGGGGAAGGCTCGGTGTTGTCAGCTCGTTGCGAAATCCGCCGAAAATCGTGGGATTGCGCAATCGAGCGACAATGCCGCTGGGCGGTCAGCCGACCACCGGTAGGTTGGGACGATGAAGCTTCCAGCGGCGGAGAAGCACGACATCGATGTCGACCTCATGGACATGACCGATGATCGTCGGCTTTGGGTTCGAACTTCCGACGTTCGGCACGGCTTCGACCCTGCGATCGGTCGGTACGCGGTCGTAGGAGATGACGATGCCGACCAGCGTGTCGCTCGGATCGAGGACATCGCTGACGATGGCCTCATCCGCCTCGAAGTGTTACCCGGCCCGTTCGAGGATCACCGAGGCATCCTCGAACGTGGCTGAGGCTTCGCCGATCTGGGTGTATCAGCCTCGTTCGGCCCTTGAGGTAGTGGTAGCGATTCTTGTATCGAAACGAATAATGGCGGTTAGTATATGTACATGATCGAACGACCTCGTCTCGAGGGGGACGTAGAACCACGTCAGCTCGCTGACTGGCTGTTGTCTCGCGGTCGGTCCTGGGTCACGACCGACGAAGCAGCCGAGCTGTTGGACATCCCGGCCGAGCACGTGTCTCCGACGCTGGCTCGGTGGCGGCGGACCGGGCACCTCTTCAGCCCGACGAGAGGCGCCTACGTGCCGATCCCACCCGAGTTCCGCACCTGGGGTGCGGTGCCTGCGGTGAACTTCGTCGACCAGATGATGCGACATCTCGGCCACCCGTACTACGTGGGCCTCTTGTCGGCCGCCGAGATCCACGGCTTCGCGCACCAGCGGCCTCAGGTGTTCCAGATCGTCACCCCGGCGCGGCTGCGCGACCGCGCCTTCGGTCGCGTCCGGCTGTCGTTCATCACCGTGGCCGACATCGAGTCGCGGCCCACGGTGACCCGGAACACGCCCACGGGGACGATGCAGGTGTCGACGCCCGAGGTGACGTTGTTGGACCTCGTCTCGATGCCTCGCCGGGGAGGTGGTCTCTCGAACGTGGCGACGATCGCCGGTGAGATGCTCGAGGAAGGCGCCCTCGACCTCGCTGCACTGGCCGCGGTGGCGGAGCGGTACCCCGCGGCGGTGGTGCAGCGCACCGGGTTCCTCCTCGACCATGTCGCCCCGGTCGTCGAGGTCGACATCGATCTCGATGCCCTCCACGACGTCGCGTCCCGCCGCCTCACCCGGGTCAGGCTGCGTCCGAGCGGGCCGGCCGGACCACTGGACGACCGTTGGAGCGTCCTGGTCAACACCCCGATCGAGCCGGATCTGTGATCCCGCGTGCCTACCTCGCCGACTGGTTCGATCAGGTCCGTTGGCCGTCCATCGATCAGGTCGAGCAGGACCTGCTGCTGTCTCGCCTCATCGTCGAGATCGCTGAGGATCCGTATCTGGGCGACGAGCTGGTGTTCCGGGGTGGCACCTGCCTCCACAAGCTCTACGACACCGGCCTGGCCCGCTACAGCGAAGACCTCGACTACGTCCGGCGGAGCGAAGGCGGGATCGGCGATCTCACCCGGGCGGTGACCGCGATCGGCGAACGCCTCGGGATGCAGGTCCGAACCAAGATCGGTCGTCACCCGAAGATCTTCCTGCGCGCTCCGTTCGAGTCGGGCACCGGGACGATGCGCGTCAAAGTCGAGGTGAATACCTTCGAGCGAGCGCCGGCGCGTGCTTCGGCCCCTACCGCCCGGATGGCTACACCGCTCGCCGGGCCGAGCTGAACCTCCGCGAGAAGCTCCGGAACGACGACTTCCGCGACGACCTGACCGATCTCGTCGGCGAGTGGCCGGAGGACTACGACATCGACGAGGCCGAAGACCTCATCATTCGTCAGGTCCTGCCGCTGTGCTGACTCTTCCGGGCGTTGGTTGCCTCGTGTCTAGCTTCTTGCGGCTGGTCTCCTGAACCTGTTTGCCAGACTGGCGGCGTGGAGCGAGACGTCGTCGAGGTTGAGCACTCGATTCCGTGGGTGGTCGACCCGTCTCCCAACGGACGCGGCCACACAGTCGCTGAGCTCCTTCCCGACGGTTACGAGCGCTACCTCCGCCTGTTCCATCCTTTCGTTCCGTGGTCTGCCGAGCCTCACCTAGGTCCGGCCAAGCGCCGTGTCAGGTGGGGGGAGGTCGCTGCTCGTGCCGGGATCGCTCTGCGTGCGACGACGACGCTAGGGACGCTCGGACCAGGTCTCGACGACGACGAGCCGGAGCGCCTTGCCGTGTGGGAAGGAGACCTCGAAGCGCAGGCAGCAGCAGACCTCTACGGAACTTTGGGTCAGGACGAATCCGGCCCGGTCTTCTTCGAGTTTGGACTCGCTGCGGCCATCGCAACCGATGATCATCGGGAGCGACTCTTTCGAGCTATGTCAGTCGGAGGACGACATCGCGCTGTCGAACGCGTTCGAGCCCTTGGTGCAACGGTCATCACGACGCCCTCCCTCGGGTGGAGCCACGATCTGAGATGGATCGTCTGCTCGGACTACGACCTGACCTCGACATACATCGCGACGGATCGCCCGACGGCAGAACGGCTCCTAGGTCACCCAGACCTGGAGATCCTCTTGGTCGAGCGAACCACGCGGGTCGACGACGCCGCAGATGGGTATCTCCACGAGAACCTTGGCGGCTGACACGTCCGCCATGGAGGAAGCCGAAGGCTCTGACGCCCTCGGTCACGTCTTCGATCACCGGTTCACCTTGCACGACTGCTCGGCGATGACCTCCTCGAGCTCGGCGTCGTACCGCGCGAACGGCGGACCATCGAAACCTTCGTGCTTCAAGAGGACCGGCTTCGCAAGCGCTCGTCCCACCGCTCGAAGGAAGGCGAAGCATGCGTCGAGTCCATCGCCTGCGAGCTCGCTGCTGTCGAAGTCGAAGTCGATCGAGGCCTCTTGAAGCGAGAACACGTTGACCTGAATCGAATCCGGTCGTCCGCTCGGAGCGAAACCCCCTGCTCGGGCAGGGGGTTTCGTCGTTCCCACCAGCGGTTTCGGGATGGGGCCAGCGATCGAAGTCCGTCCGTCACGACAAATCCTGGTGAGGTGGCCCTGAGACAAGCTGTTGAACAGGCAGGGGAGCACCTTCGGAAGGACGCGATGAGGAACGCGTGGAGCAAGGTCAGCGAAGACGCGTGGATCGACGCGAAGCCATCGCGAGGAATAGGCACGATACCGCTCCTATTATGTGAGGCATGGAGATGGCACCGCTTGCAGAGGCGGCCGAACGGCTCGGGGTCAGTGATGGCCAAGTACGTCGGTTGATCGCCAACCGCGAACTTCGAGCGAAGCGGTTCGGGCGTTCATGGGCGGTCGATCTCGCGTCCGTCGACGAGCGACTTGCTGCGAAGCCGGGTCGTGGCCGTCCCCTCGGTGCGAATGCAGCATGGCGCCGGCTTCAAGCGGCGGGCGATGAGTGCCTCGACCTCGACGATCTCCCGAGCTTGGCGGTGCAGGTGCGTCGGCGCGCCGACGAGCAGAGGTTTCGGATCTTGCCCTTCAGGGCAGCTGGTCTTCGATCCGACGTCGCGGTCGTGGTGTCCGGCGGACCGGGTGCGGCTGCGCACGGCGCTGCCGTCGACGCCGAGGATCTGGACGTGTACGTCCGACGTTCGGACCTTTCCGCAGTTGTCGAACGGCACGGGCTGCGGCCGGAGCTCGATGACGTCAACGTCGTGGTCCGCATCGTCGACGACGAGGTCTGGCCGTTCGGCGAGGCGAAGGTTGCTCCACTGATCGTGTGCGCACTCGACTCGTTCGAACGGCTCGATCGTCGGGCTGCTCACGAGGCGCTCGTGCGGGCTCGGTCGTGACTGCACTGCCCGACCTCGGTGAGGTCGACCTCGGGTCACGACTTGGATCTGGTGCTCGAGCGTCGTGGACGGCCACCGCGGAGCTGGCCCAGGCGTTCCGGCCCGAGACCTGGATGGTCGTGGGTGGCCAGATGGTCGCGATCCACGCTGCCCGAACCGGAGTCGAGATGCCGCGAGCCACGACAGACGTCGACGTTGTCGTCGACGTTCGGGCCGAACATCGGGCGCACGCCGAGAGGTTGTCGGGGTGGTTGGTGGCGTCAGGCTTCGCGATCGAGCGAAACGATGAGGGAACGGATCGATATCGCCGAGACGACGCCCGCATCGATCTTCTCGCACCCGACAACCTCGGGAACCGCCCGGTGCGGACTGCCGGTGGCGGCCGGATCCTCGCCGCTCCCGGCTCGACGAACGCGCTGAACAGAAGTGGACTCGTCAAGGTCGCCCTCAGCGAGGACGTCAACACCGTCGTGCGTTGCCCCACCGCGTTCGGTGCCCTGATGGCGAAGGTCGAGGCCTGTGTGAAGCTCCGGGAGACGCGGGCGCGTCGCCTACGGCACCAGCAGGACATCGTGACCCTCGCGGGCGTTCTGGCAATCGCAGGCTACGACGACGATCGAACGGCGAGAGAGCGGCGGAGGTTCGCCGAAGCGACGGCACCCCTCTTCGACGACAAGACCCACGAGGCCTGGTTGGGTGCATCGTCTGACGCGCTCGAACTCCTACGCCTGCTGCGGGGCTGACCGAGTTCGGCTACTGGAGTCCTGGGCTCAACGCTCGATCGCTTCGAAGAAGGCCTCGGCCTCTTCGTCGGTCAAGTCCTCGATCACCGTCTCGCTACGAGGTGGAAGAGGGCGGGCGCGACGGAGCAACTCTTCGACGGAGAGCTCGAGGCACGCGTCGTCCCTGGCCACCGACTCGCCCGATCCGCACCTTGCCAACGTGAGGGTCGTCGGTGCGGATCCGATCAGTGCGGGCTCTTCGCCAACTTCACGATTGCGCTCTGGTTCAGAAAGTTGACGATGGTCAGGTGGTTGCTGTTGACCTCGTGGACCGGGTTGTTCGATCCCGGCGGCTGACCGGGATCGGTGAGTTGGAGATAGGTTCGATCGATCCACGTCACATCGGTGCCGGCAGTGCCGAGCTCGTCACTGATCTCGTCGTAGAACGCGTTGTGGTCCGTGCAGCGCTCGAAGTTGACCGGGAACACCGGATTGCCAGGATCGTCCCCGGTGCTGTCGCCGCACGCGAGGTACAGCAGCCGCGGCGAGTCGAGGTCGGCGACGTGGTCGATCGGTGAGGCCCACTGGATCCGGGTCTTCGTGCGTCCGTCGTAGGTGACCGGCTGGTCGAGCAGGTTCTCACAGGTGACGTACTCGGCCGAGCCCGGGGTGTCCGGCGGGCAGAACAGCTCGTGGATCATGGCCGCGGTCGAACTGATGTCGCGGTCGACGCTCGAGGTGTGCATCAGTTCGAGGTCGGTCGGGCCGTCGATGTTGAACGCACCGACGACGGTGGTGCGACCCGGCGGGGGAAGGTCGGGACTCTCGATCGGGTCGACCGGTGCGCCGATGAAGTCCATCGGCGCGGGGGTGTCGGCTACGGATGGCGCGAGCGGTTCCCACTCGGGGACGTCGGCCACCGCCACGAGCGTGGCCAGGTGACCGCCAGCGGATGCCCCGGCCACCATCACGTGGTTCTCGTTCACCCCCGGGAAGCGCTTCACGCAGTTCACCGCGGCCTTGGCATCGATGATCTGGGCGGGGAAGTCCGCCTCACCGGAGAGGCGGTACTGCGCGGACACGACCACCCACCCTTCGTCCAACAATGCCTTGAACGGTGCGAAGCCTCCGGGCAACCGGTAGATGGACTCTTCGTCGTCGGTCTCGTCCCCGGAGTTCCATCCGCCGCTGTGGAAGTAGACGATCGCCGGCCGCTGGTACACCGTCGGCGAGGTGTTGCGCAGGTCGTCGTCGGGCACGCCGGTGCGTTCGGCCTCCGCCGCGACCTCCTCCACGGTGTCGGGCGCGTCGAGGATCGACGTGCCCGGGCCGAACACCTGGAGCCGGAGGCTGACGTCGGCGCTGCCACCGGGATCGCGGTGGTTGCACACCACGGTGGCCTCGTTCTGGCCGGTGCCGTGGGGCAAGCTCCAGTACGGCAGGGCGGGCTTCGAGCTGTCGAGGAAGTCGCCGGTCTGCGGTCGTGGCACTTCGCACGCGGTCAGCGCGACCGCCAGCAGCACGCTCCCCACCAGGACATGGGGAACACCCTTGCGTCGTCCCTGACGTCTCATCTCGGCCTCCTGCCGCACCCCTGGCCCGAAGCCCGGACTCTAGGGGTCGTTCCAGCGGCGTGCTCGCCCGATCGGCGAGCGGTCGACGCCGGAGGGGCTGGCATCCGCTGGCCGGTCGATGCGTTGTGCAAGGGTCGGCGGTCCGTCCGTCTCCACCATCGCCTTCCAGGAGCCCCGATGCCCCTCTCCCTCCGTCGCTCACTCGTCGTCGCCACCGTCGTCCTCGCGGTGGGTCTGGCCGGCTGCGGGAGCAGCAGCAGCGATGCGTCGAGCGATGGAGCGACCACCGAGGCGACGACCGCGGCCGACGGGGCGTCGACCACGACGGCGGACTCGTCGGGCGGTGGCACCGCGGCGGACCCCGACGTCGACCCGTGCACCCTGTACTCGACCGACGACATGGCGGAGCAGATGGGTGCGGACGACGTCACCGCCGAGGCCTTCGACGGGGTCTCACCGACCTGCACGTACACCTCGGCGGCCCACTACCTCGAGGCCGAGCTCGCCGTGCTCGACGCCGACCAGATGGCTGCGCTGCCCCGTGACCCCACCGCGTACCTCACCGACGAAGCCGCGGCCGGCGTCGAGGTGCTCGACGTGTCGGGCATCGGTGACGAGGTCTTCGGCTCCACCTCGGCCGGCGGGGTCTCCCTCGCCGTTCGGACCGGTGAGACCGGCTACACGTTGCTGCTGACCAACGCCGGGGGTGGCGCGGACGCCGGGAACTGGTCCGACGACGCTGCGATGTTCGAGTCGGCCAAGGCGATCCTGACCGACGTCGTCGCCGGTTAGTCGCCGGCCTCGACGCCCGAGCCCGGAAGACCGGGCGGGATCGTGGCGGCATAGGTGCGGATCGAGCCGTCGCTGCCGAGGAGCTCCATGCCGATCCGCTCGTAGAAGGCGTGGGCCGCGGTGTTGGCCTCGTCGACGCCGAGGTGCAGCCCGGTGGAGCCGGCGGCGCCCACGAGCTCCAGCGCGCGGACGACCATCCGCCGTCCCCAGCCCTGTCGCTGGGCGACCGGGAGGAGGTCGATGTGGAGGTGCGACGGGTAGCGGGCGACCACGTCCGGATCGACGGAGGGAGGGTCGTGGACGAGCGCGACGAGCAGCTGGTCGAGCGGCGTGCGTCCGCTCCCGACCGGGTGTCGGGCCTGCGCATCGGGCCACCAGTCGGTCTCGCAACGGCGTTCGAAGGCGAGCGTGTCAGCAGCCGCGAGGACGTAGCCGACGGCGCGGTCGTCCCCGTCGGCCAGCACGGTCGCGTGCTCGGGTTCGAGGTCGACGTAGGCCCCGGCCCACAGGTCGCCGAACAGCGTCGGGTCGCTCACCAGGGAGCTCGCGTCGCCACCCGATGCCCCGGTCCGCAGGCAGATGTCGTAGACCGCACCCCGGTCCGAGGTCCGGTACGGCCGGAGCAGCATCGCCATCTCGCGGGCTCCCCGGGTCAGCGCTTGGTCCGGTAGTGGACGAAGACGATGCCGCTGGGGAACGTCCTCGTGTCGATCAGCTCGAGGTCGACCTGCTGCTCGTCGCGGGGGAAGAACGGTGTGCCGCCGCCGACCACGACCGGGAACACCCTGATCAGGTACTCGTCGACGAGGCCGAGCGAATGGGCCTCGGCGGCGAGGGTCGCGCCACCGATCGCGATGTCGCCGTCGCCGGGCTCGGCCCGCAGCGCTTCGATCTCCTCGGCCAGGGTGCCGGAGGCGAGCCGTGCGGCCCCCTCGACCTCGGTGAGCGTCCGGGAGAACACCACCTTCGGCAGCGGGTTCCAGAGGCCGGCCCACTCCTGCTCCGACGCGTCGAAGGACGCGGCGTTGTCCGGGTCCTCCCAGTAGCGCATCGTCTCGTAGAGCTTCCGACCCATGAGGTGGACGCCGACGCTCCTGATCTCCTCGATCGAGTGGCGGAACACCTCGTCGTCCGGGACGCTCCAGTCGATGCTGCCCGCCGGGTCGGTGATGAAGCCGTCGAGCGTCATGCCCATCGAGTACGTCACCTTGCGCATCGCACGCTCCTCCTCGGCCCGGTCGTGAGACAGTAGGGCGATGGCACCCCCTCTCGCCGGAGTCCGCGTCGTCGAGCTGGGCGTCGCCCTGGCCGGACCGGCCGCAGCGGGGATCCTCGCCGCCTGGGGCGCGGAGGTCGTCAAGGTCGAGCCCCACGAGGGCGACCCGCAACGGGGCAACACGACGAACGCCTACTTCTCCCAGGACAACCGGGCCAAGCGGTCGATCGCCCTCGACCTGTCGACGCCGCAGGGCTCGTCGATCATGGCGAGCCTGCTCGACCGGGCCGACGTGTTCGTCACCAACGTCCGCGCCGCGGGCCTCACCCGTCTCGGTCTCGACCCGACGACCGTCCTCGACCGCAACCCCCGCCTCGTCTACGGCCGGATCTCGGGGTACGGCTTCGAGGGCCCGGCAGCTGACCGGCCGGGCTACGACGTGGGGGCGTTCTGGTCGCGGGCCGGGGTGGCGGCGGCCCTCGTCGGTCCGGGGAACGAGCCGCCGATCCCGCGCCCGGCGATGGGCGACCACACCACCGGCGTGTCGCTCGCGGCGGCGATCCTCGCCGGGCTGTTCGACCGCGAGCGCACCGGCGAGGGGCGTCTGGTGCAGACGTCGCTGCTCCGGGCCGGCGCCTTCGCGATCTCGTCGGACCTCGCCGCGCAGGTCAACGGCGAGCCGCCCGAGACCGGGCTGCGGCGGGCGCTCTACAACCCGATGCTCGGGTGCTACCAGGCTGCGGACGGGCGGTGGTTCTTCCTGCTCGGTCTCCAGGCGATGCGCCACTGGCCCAACGTCCTCGCCGCGATCGGCCGGGAGGACCTGCTCGACGACGAGCGCCTCACCGATCTGATGGCGCTGGTCGTGCACCGCAACGAGATCATCGCCGCGTTCGACGCCGAGTTCGCCAAGCACCCGCTCGACGAGTGGGCCCGGCGCTTCGCCGAGCACGACGTCTGGTGGGACCCGGTCCAGAGCCTCGAGGAGATCGCCGCAGACCCCATCGCGGTCGACGCCGGCGTGTTCCGCCCGACCGTCACGGGCCGCACCGCGATCGCCCCGCCCGCCGATGTCGACCCTCCGAGCCTGGAACCCATGGCCGAAGTGCCGGAGCTGGGTCAGCACACCGAGGAGATCCTCCTGGAGCTGGGCTTCGACTGGGACCGGATCACGGCGCTGGCGGACGAGGGCGTGATCCCGTAGCGAACGTGCGGGAGACTGCATCCATGCGCTTCGGCTTCAAGACCTCTCCGCAGTCGACGACCTGGGACGACATGCTCGCCGTGTGGAAGGCGGCCGACGACATCGAGCTGTTCGAGTCGGGGTGGACCTTCGACCACTTCGAGCCGATCTTCACCGACCGCAGCGGGCCGTGCCTCGAGGGCTGGCTCACCCTCACCGCGCTCGCGCAGGCGACGGAACGGCTTCGGGTCGGCGTCCTCGTCACCGGCGTGCCGTACCGGCACCCCGCGGTGCTGGCCAACATGGCCGCCACGCTCGACCAGATCTCCCACGGGCGCCTCGAGCTCGGCCTCGGTGCCGGGTGGAACACCGACGAGGCCGACGCCTATGGCATCGACCTGCTCGACATCAAGCACCGCATGGACCGCTTCGACGAAGCCTGCGACGTCATCGTCAGCCTGCTCACGAAGGAACGCTCGACCTACGACGGCACCTACTACGCCCTCGACGAGGCGTACTGCGAGCCGAAGGCGATCCAGCAGCCGCACCCGCCCATCTGCATCGGTGGCAGCGGCGAGAAGCGGACGCTCCGCACGGTCGCACGGGTCGCCCAGCACTGGAACTACGTCGGCGGCCCGGTCGACGAGTTCGTGCGCCTCAAAGGGGTCATCGCCGAGCACTGCGCGGCGTTCGACCGCGATCCGTCCGAGATCATGACCTCGGCGCACCTGCACCTGAACCGCGACGACCCCGGTGCGCTCCGGGGCCAGGCCGAGGAGTTCGCCGCCGCCGGGCTCGACCTCGGCATCGTCTACCTGCCGCCGCCGCACAGCCCGGCCGACCTCGAGGTCGTGGCCGAGGCGGTCGCCGGCATCTGACCCTGGGTCGTCGCCCTACCCGCCGGTGACCAGCGCGGCGAGGTGGTCGAGCGACCGATCGAGGTGGCCGGGCGCGAACGGCGGGAAGGTGAGGTACGACCGGATGTGGTCGGGGACCGCCGACCAGTCGTAGGTGAGCGTCACCACCGTGAGGCCGGAGCCGTCGGCCGTGAGGTCGTAGCGCCAGGTCCAGCCGCCGAAGCTGAGCTCGTCGGACCCCGGCTCCTCGGTGCCCGGTTTCCACGCGATCGCCCGCGGCGGGTCGTACACCTCCACGAGGTTGGCGATGCGGTAGTCGCCGTCGGGGTGACCGCGGTGGTACATCGCCATCCGGAAGACCTGCCCGACGTGGGTGATCGGGCCCCCGCTCCGGGCGCCCCGCACCCAACCGGTGCCGTCGATCGCGGCGTGGGAGCCCGGGTCGGCCAGCACCGCGAAGACGGCCGCCGGGCCGGCGGCGATCGTGGTCGTCGCCGCCATCCGGTCGCTCGTCGGATCCACGTCAGCCGATGTCGCGGTGGCTGATGCCGACGGCGGCGACGCCGGCCAGGGCGACCGTGACGGCAGCGAGCAGCGCCACCGGGAGCAGGTCGAAGGGGACCGCCGGCACGAGCGGCACGTGGGTGAAGGGCGAGACGTCCCGGGCCCATTGCGGGAGGTTGAGCGTCTCGCCGAGGTAGCCGATGACGGCGACGACCGCGACCCCGGCCCACGCGATCGCGCTCCACCCGGGCCGGACGCCGATCAGCGCGGCCGCGAACGCGCCGAGGACGAGCATCGGCGACACCATCGTGAGCGCGGATGCCAGGAGGGGCAGGACCTGACCGGCGTCGCCCGTCGACGTGGCGTAGCCGATGCCGGCGCCGAGGCCGCACAGGGCCATGATCAGGAACGTGCCGCCGGCGGCCACCGCCGCGTGGTCGAACAGCCAACGTCGTCGTCCCACCGGGGTTGCGAGCACCGGTGAGGCCCGGCCGTCGCGCTCCTCGCCCCTGGGTCGCAGCATCGAGCTGACGGTGTAGCCGGTGGCGATGATCGCCATCATCAGCATCATCGTGGCGAGGTACGACTCGGTGATCGATCCCTGCCCGGCCTGGTCGAGGATCTGGGCCACGGCGTCGTTCTCGGCCAGCTGGTCGGCCTGGTCGGCGATCAGGCCGAGGAAGTACCCGCTGATCAGCATGCCGACGCCCCACCCGATCACCGAACCGCGCTGGAGGCGGAGCGCGAGCGCCAACGGGCCGTCCAGCCGCGGCGACGCCTCGGTCCGTCCCGGTCGCTGGGGGAGGATGCCCGCCCCCAGGTCGCGGCGGGCCGAGAGGGTGACCGCGGCGCCGAACAGCGCGACCGCCGTCGCGAGGAGCAGGCCCAGCACCCACCACCGCTCGTCGGCGTAGGGCCGGACCGACTGGGCCCAGCCGAGCGGCGACAGCCAGCTCAACCGGCCGCTCCCGATGTCGCCGACGGCCCGGAGGATGAAGAACGCCCCGAGCGTCGCGCTCGCGGTCGACCGCGCCGAACGGGCGCTGCTCGCGACCTGGGCCGTGACCGCCGTGATGCCGACGAAGACCAGGCCGAGGCCGACGCCGGCGGCGGCGAACGCGATCGAGCCCGCGACCGGGAGCCCGACCACGGTCATCGCGATCGCCAGACCGATGCCGATCACGACGTTCAGGAGGGCCACCCACGTTCCCGCGGCGGCGAGCGGCGCGAGGCGGCCGATGGGCGCCGCCCGCACCAGTTCGGCCCGGTCGCCGTCCTCCTCGGCGCGGGTGTGGCGCACGAGCATGAACACGCTCATCAGCGCGAACGCCACGTACGTGTACATCTCGACCTCGTTCATGACCACCGCGCCCTCGGTCGGCTCGGCGGCGGCCAGGCCGTACCCGGGGCCGGCGATTGCTTTCAGCGCCGCGTCCGCGGTGGCGACCTGCGCGTAGATCTGGCGCTCGGCGACGGTGCCGTACAGCGAGAGCACGCTGAGGGCGCTGGCCAGGACGACGCCGATCATCGCCGCGAACCACACCGACCCGCGCACCCGGTCGAGGCGCAGCACGAAGCGGAGCTGGTGGCCGAACCCGGCGAAGGGCGTCACCCGTCGACGGGCTCGTCGCCGTACTCGCGCAGGAACAGCTCCTCGAGCGTCGGCGGCCGGCTGACGAGGGAGCGGATGCCGAGCCCGGCGAGGTGGCGCATCACCTCGGCGATCGCCGGGTCGTCGACCTCGAAGTGGACGTGGTCGACGTCGCGCCGGAACGAGTGCACGCCCTCGAGGTCCTCGAGTCCCGTGATCGGTTCGTCGGTGGAGACCGTCATGCTCGTACGGGTCGTGGTGCGCAGGTCGCTGAGCGTCCCCGACTGCACCGCCCGGCCCTGGCGGATGATCGTCACCCGGTCGCACAGCTTCTCGACCTCGGCGAGGATGTGGCTCGACAGCAGGATCGTGCGGCCCTCGCTGGCCATCTCCCGGATGCAGTCCTGGAAGATCGTCTCCATCAGCGGATCGAGGCCCGACGTCGGCTCGTCGAGGATGATCAGCTCGGCGCTCGAGGACAGCGCGGTCACGAGTGCGACCTTCTGGCGGTTGCCCTTCGAGTAGGTGCTCGCGCGCTTTCGGGGGTCGAGCTCGAAGCGCTCGATCAGGTCGTCGCGGCGTCGGGTGTCGAGGTCGCCGCGGAGCCGGGCGAAGTAGTCGATGATCTCGCCGCCGGAGAGGTTGGGCCACAGGCTCACGTCGCCGGGCACGTATGCGAGGCGACGGTGGAGGGCGACGGCGTCGCGCCACGGGTCGCCACCGAGCAGCTCGACCCGACCCCGGTCCTGGCGGATGAGCCCGAGCAGGATCCGGATGGTCACCGACTTCCCGGCGCCGTTGGGACCCAGGTAGGCGTGGACCTCGCCGGTGCGCACCTCGAGGTCGAGGCCGTCGAGTGCCTGGGTCGAGCCGAAGGTCTTGACGACCCCTTCGAGCGAGATCGCCGTGGTCACCGATCCGGGCCGATCGTGAGGATCTGGCGGGCAGACCCCCGCGTCCGATCGACGGCCTCGCCCAGGAGCTGGCGGGCCACGCCGGTGATCCGCGTGACGTCGGTGAGGTCGACGGTGAGCACGGCCACGCCGGACGCGGTGGCCTCGATGCGGTCGATCTCGTGGAGCACCTGCTCGACGGCCACGAAGTCCAGCTCGCCGCGGAGGCGCAGGAGCACCGCGTCCGTGCCGGCATCCTCGACGACGTCGGCGATGGGCGAGGCCGGTGCGCTCGGGTGGGCGAGCAAGTGGCCGCCGTACTCCTCGCTGAGGCGGCGCAGCATGGCGACGCCCCGGGCGCTGTTGCCGGCGGCGTCGAGGGGCGGGGCGAAGGTCCCCACGCCGAACTGTCCGGGCTTCACCGCGACGATCCCGCCGCCCACGCCGGACTTCGCGGGGAACCCGACGGTGACGCCCCACTCGCCGGAGCGGTCGTACATGCCGCACGACCCCATGAGCGAGAGGGTGTCCTGCGCCGACTCCGGGTCGGTCACCCGCTCGCCGGTGATCGGGTTCACGCCGTCGTTGGCGAGCGTGGCGCCCATGACGGCGAGGTCCCCGGCGGTGACCTCCACGGCGCACTGGCGGAAGTACACGTCGGTGGCGTCGTCCACCTCGCGGGGGAGGAGCCCGGTCGAGCGCATCAGCGACGCCAGCGCCCGGTTGCGGTGCCCGGTGTCGGCCTCCGACGCGTGCACGGCCTCGTCGACCGACAGCGCACGCCCCGCGAACCGGGACAGGCCGTCGAGGACCACGTCGAAGCGCGACGCGGGCGTCGCCCCGTCGACCAGGGCCGACACCATGATGGCGCCGGCGTTGATCATCGGGTTGGCCGGGCGACCGGCGTCGTCGAGGCTGATGGCGTTGAACGGCTCTCCGCTCGGCTCGAAGCCGACCCTCCGGTGCAGTGCCTCGCGGCCGAGGCGGGCATGGACCAGCGCGTAGACGAACGGCTTGCTGATCGACTGGATCGTGAACCGCGCTTCGGCGTCGCCGGCGTCGTAGCGGTGGCCGAGGACGCTCACCAGGCTCATCCCGACGAGATCGGGATCGGCGTGGGACAGCTCGGGGATGTAGTCGGCGACGTGGCCCTCGTCGATGGTCCTCGCCGTCTCCACGACCCGTCCCAGGCCGTCGCGCACCGAGGCGGCGCCGACCTGGGCGCTGCTCATGGTGCGGACGGTCATGGGACCACCGTGCCACGGACGTGGACCAGCGTGACGACCGTGTCGGTCGACGCGTCGATCAGTTCGACCACGGCGAACGCGTCGGCGCCGGTCCCGACGACGTCGGTGCGGGTGCGGATCGGCCCGGCGCCGGTCCGGGTGAGGTAGCGCAGGTCGAGGTCGGTCACGAACACGGGTGCGTCGGCGCGGTGCGAGAGTGCGTCCTCGGCGGCCGCCTCGGCGACGAGCGCGGTCATGGCTCCCTGGAGGGTGCCGGCGAGGTTGCGCAGCGCGGGCGTCAGCTCGACCTCGACCTCGCCTGCGGCGGCGTCGATCACCCGGATGCCGGCCGCGTCGCGCACCGGCACCTCCAGCGGGGGGAGCGTGCCGAAGCGGTCGACGATCTCCTCGATCGGCACCGAGACCATCGGGGGATCGCCCGCCTTGTGGGCGACGTGGGTGAAGCCGGCGGCGCCGTCGCCCATCGGGGCGCCGTCCCCGTCGACGAGCGAGACCCTCGCGGTGGCCGATCGTCCACCGCGACGCAGCACGCGGTGGCGGGCGACGACGAGCTCCGGCGCCGGGACCGCGGCCGCTCGGACGGTCATGTCGGTGGTGAGGGTCCACGCGTCGGCCCGCTGGAGCGGGATTCCGGTGACGCAGTCGACGAGGTACGACAGGACGCTGGTGCGGACGCACCCGAGGTGGAGCACCTCGGGCGTGGGCTCGAGGTCGATGATCAGCTCGCCGTCGACCACCCGGGCCAGCGCTCCGAGGCGGCCGGGCAGGTTGTCGTCGGAGACCGGGAGGTCGGTCACCGAGGGGCCCCGACCTCGACCCGGGCGAGCCGTTCGCCGAAGCCGGCTTCCAGGAGGTGGAAGGCCTCGTCGACCGCCGGGGCCAGCGGTTCGGTCGAGCCCCGCTGGATCCACCGGTCGATCACCGTGCGGGACACCGCGGCGACGCAGGCCACGAGCAGCCGGGGGAGCGGGTCGTCGTCGGGATCCAGGCCGAGCCGGTCGGCCACGAAGGGGAGGAGGGACTCTTCGAGGTGGGGTCGGCGTTCGAGGTTGCGCTGCTGCAGGATCGGGTTGGCCTCGATGATCCGGCTGCGGGCGACGACCTCGTCGGGGTCGCCGATGAACAGCGTCGCCAGGTCGACGGTGACCACGGCGAGCGAGGCGAGGACCGGCTCGTCGACCGGTCGGGCATCGAGCGCTTCGCGGAGGGCCTCGGCCATGTCGTCGACCCCACCGAGGACGAGGTCCTCCTTGGAGGTGAAGTAGCGGTAGAAGGTGCGGTTCGACACGTCGGCCTCGGCGGCGATCTCCTCCACCGTGACGTGGTCGTAGCCCCGTTCGAGGAACAGGCGGATGGCGATGCGCTGGAGGTCGTCGTGGGTGCGCTGCTTCTTGCGCTCCCGCAGGCCCGGCCGAGCCTCGCTCTCGCCCATCGGCTCACTGTACGGGGGCGACGGTGTCCGGGCCGGTTGGGAGCGGCGCACCGCGGTGACAGACGTCATGTGTGCATTTTGGCAGACCTGTCATAACTTGGCCAGCATGTCGAAGTACCTGTACCGCCTGGGCCACTGGTGCGTGCGCCGTCGCCGATCCGTGCTGGCGGCGTGGGTCGTCGTCCTGATCGGCGTGGGCGTGCTCGCCGGCACGGTCGGCGGTGCGCTCAGCGACCAGTTCTCGATCCCCGGCACCGAGTCGCAGCGGGCCATGGACCTGCTCGAGGAGCGCTTCCCGCAGGCCACCGGCTCGTCGGCCCGGGTCGTCTTCGCGGTCGAGGACGGCGCCCGGCTCGACGACGCCACGGCGAGGGCCGGCATCGAGGCCACCCTCGCGGAGCTGGCCGAGGCGCCCGGCGTGATCAACGTGTCGGACCCGTTCACGACCGGCGCGATCTCGCCGGAGGGCACCATCGGCTTCGCCGACGTCCGTTACGCCACGTCGGCCAACGAGGTCACCGACGCGCAGCTCGACGCCCTCTACGAGGCGTCGGCCCCGGCGGTCGAGGCCGGCGTGCAGGTCGAGCACGGCGGCGAGGTCCAGCGCCAGGAGGTCGAGACCCACACGTCCGAGATGATCGGCCTCGGGGTCGCGATCGTCGTCCTGCTCTTCTCGTTCGGTTCACTCGTCGCCATGGGCATCCCGATCGTCACCGCGCTGATCGGCGTCGGCATCGGCCTGTCGGGCATCACGGTCGTGGCCGGGCTGACCGACGTGTCGTCGTCCGCGCCGACCCTCGCCACCATGATCGGCCTGGCCGTGGGCATCGACTACGCCCTGTTCATCGTCACCCGGCACCGTCAGAACCTCGGTGAGGGCCACGACGTCGCCGAGTCGGCCGCCCGGGCCACCGCCACCGCGGGCGGGGCCGTTGTGTTCGCCGGCATGACCGTCGTGATCGCGCTGCTCGGCGTGCTGGTCATCGGGATCCCGTTCCTGACCGCCATGGGGTTGGGGGCCGCGCTCACCGTCTTCCTCGCCGTGGCGATCGCCGTCACGCTGCTGCCGGCCATGCTCGGCTTCGCCGGCACGAACATCGACCGGTGGCGCATCGGTCGGGCCCGCACCGGCTCGGCCGAGGAGGCGCAGGCCAGCCTGAGCGGTCGCTTCGCCCGCCGGGTGATCGCTCACCCGGGACGGTCGCTGGTCGGCGGCCTGGTGATCATCGCCGTGCTCTCGATCCCGATCTTCTCGCTCCGCCTCGGCATGCCCGACTCCGGGGCGGCCCCGGCCGACACCACCCAGCGCAAGGCCTACGACCTCCTGGCCGAGGGCTTCGGGCCCGGGTTCAACGGGCCGCTCATGGTCGTGATCGACACGTCCGGGTCGGCCGACCCGGCGGCCGCGGTCGCCCGCACCGTCACGGACATCGAGGCCGATCCCGGCGTGCACGCCGTCGGCGAGCCCGTCACCAACCCGGCCGGCGACACCACGATCCTGTCGGTGATCCCGGAGACGTCGCCGTCGTCGGAGGCCACCGAGGAGCTGGTCCACCACCTCCGCAGCGACGTCACCTCTTCGATCACTGCCGAGACCGGTGCCGACGTCGCCATCGCCGGGCACACCTCGGTCCTCATCGACGTCGCCGACAAGATGGCCGACGCCCTGCCGCTGTTCATGGCGCTCGTCATCGGTCTCACGATGGTGCTGCTGTTGGCCGTCTTCCGGTCGATCCTCGTGCCGATCAAGGCCGCGATCGCCATCCTGCTGAGCATCGCCGCCAGCTTCGGCGTGCTCGTCGCGGTGTTCCAGTGGGGTTGGCTCAAGGACCTCATCGGTCTGCACGAGACGGTCCCGGTCATCAGCTTCCTACCGCTGCTGATGTTCGCGATCCTCTTCGGGCTCTCGATGGACTACGAGGTCTTCATCCTCTCCCGCATCCGCGAGGACTACGTGCGCACCGGCGACGCCCGGGGGTCGGTGCTGAGTGGCCTCACCAGCTCCGCCCGGGTCATCACCGCCGCCGCGCTCATCATGATCAGCGTGTTCGCCAGCTTCGTCCTCGGCGACGACGCCACGATCAAGATGTTCGGGATCGGCTTCGCCACCGCCGTGCTGCTCGACGCCACCGTCGTCCGCATGATCATCGTCCCGGCCACGATGGTGCTGTTCGGCGACCGGGCGTGGTGGCTCCCCGAGTGGCTCGACCGCCGCCTCCCCGACCTCGACGTCGAGGGCGAGCACCTCATCGAGGCCCTCGACCACCACGACGACGACACCTCGGCGGAGGAGCGCGACCTCGTCGGCGTCTGAGGTCACCGGCGAGAAGGTTGACTGAATCAACCGAATCGCTAGAGTGTCCGGGGCACGACGGAGGAGCTCGGCCTTGGACTTCGACGACACGCCTGCGGAGGCGGCCTTCCGGGCGACTGCACGCACGTGGCTCGAGGCCAACGCGCCGCGGCGGACCGCGCCGGCGCCCCTCTGGCGCGACGCCGACGACACCGACCACATGGACGACGTCCGGGCCTGGCAGCGCCGGCTCTTCGACGAAGGTTGGGCCGGCATCACCTGGCCCGCCGCGCACGGCGGTCGCGGCGGCAGCGCCGTCGAGCAGGCCATCTTCAACGAGGAGCAGGCCGACTTCGACGTCACGCAGGGTCCCCTCACCGTGGGGCTCGGCATGGTGGGCCCCACGCTCATCGCCCACGGCACCCCGCAGCAGCAGGCTCGGTTCCTTCCACCGCTCCTCCGGGGCGCCGAGGTGTGGTGCCAGCTGTTCTCCGAGCCCGACGCCGGCTCGGACCTCGCGGCCGTGGCCACCCGTGCCCGTCGGGCCGACGGCCGGTGGGTGGTGGACGGGCAGAAGGTCTGGACGTCCGGGGCCCAGGTCAGCGACTGGGGCCTGCTGGTGGCCCGGACCGACCCGTCGGTCCCCAAGCACGCCGGGCTGACCTGCTTCCTGGTCGACATGCGCACCCCCGGCGTCGACGTGCGGCCGCTGCACCAGGCGACCGGCACCGCCCACTTCAACGAGGTGTTCCTCAGCGACGTGGCCGTGCCGGACGACTGCGTGCTGGGCGAGGTCGACGGCGGGTGGACGGTCGCGCTGACGATGTTGACCAGCGAGCGCTCGGCCATCGGCGGCGGTCGGGCGGGGGCGAACTGGGACGCGGTCGTCGACCTGGCCCGGGCACACGGGCGCACGGGCGATCCGGTGGTCCGACAGCGCCTCGCCGAGGTGTACACGCGCTTCGAGGTGCTGCGGTTCCTGCGCCTCCGGGCCCAGACGGCCCGCAGCCAGGGCCGACCGCCGGGACCCGAGGTGTCGGTGCTCAAGCTGCTCGTGTCGCGCCAGGCGTCGGCGCTGGGCGACCTCGCGCTCGAGCTGGCCGGTCCGGCCGGGATGCTGGACTCGGACTGGGCCAAGCAGCTCCTGAACCAGTACAGCATCCGCATCGGCGGCGGGACCGACGAGGTCCAGCGCAACGTGGTCGGGGAGCGGGTCCTCGGGCTGCCCGCGGAGCCCCGGGCCGACCGGGGCGTGGCGTTCCGCGACCTCGCCCGGGGACGACCGGCCGAGGGTGTGACCAACCGCACGCAAATGGTTGACTCGATCAACTGACCGGCGTACGGTGCCGGCAGCCGAACGCGAGGAGCAGGGGTGCGTACGTCCAAGCGATTGCTGGTGTCCATCGTGGGGTTCGCCCTCGTGGCCGCCTCGTGCAGCAGCCACGACACCGAGGTGACCGGGGACCCGACCGGGACCACCACCGACGGCGCGACCACCGTCCCGGCGTCCGAGGCCGAGCCCGGGGTGTTCGGCACCCTGGCCGACCCGGTCTGCGGTCCGGCGCCGGACGGCGCCTCGGGCGCAGCCGACGAGCAGGGCCTCACCGACGACACCATCCAGATCGGGGTGCTCGGCGACGCCGACAACACCATCGTGCCCGGCGTCAACGAGGACCTCTTCCTGGCGTCGAAGGCCTTCGTCGCCTGGTGCAACGAGGCCGGTGGCCTCCAGGGCCGCACGATCGAGATGACCGTCCGCGACGCCGGGCTCACCCAGGCCCGTGAGCGCATGGCCGACGCCTGCGCCGAGGACTTCGCGGTCGTCGGCGGCGGGCTCGCGCTCGACGGCGCGGCGGTCGACACCCGCGTCGACTGCGGGCTCGTCGAGTTCCCCGGCTTCATCAACGACGTGGCCGCCAAGGGGGCACCCGGGCAGGTCATGGCCGTCCCGTTCTACGAGGACCGCCTCGACGTGGCCCGGTTCCAGGCCATCGCCGAGGCCTACCCCGACGACATCGACGGCTACGGGGTGCTCCTCAGCTCGGTCGTCAAGGGCTCCGGCCGGGGCTACACGGCGCAGGCCGCCGAGGCGCTCGAACCGTTCGGCTACGACCTGGTCTACGGCGGTGAGTTCCCCGGACCGCCGGCGGTCGTCGACAACTGGCGGCCCTACGTCGAGGAGATGCGCTCGGCCGGGGTCAAGGTGCTCGACGTGTTCTCGTCGCCGGAGATCGTGGCCCCGCTCCAGGACGCGATGCGCGACGTCGGCTGGTACCCGAACGTCATCATCCTCCCGGCCAACAACTACTCCCCGGTGCTCGTCGACGGCGGCGACGCCATCCAGAACACCTACGTCGGCGTCTACCTCGTGCCGTACGAGATGGCCGCCGACAACCCGCCCACCCAGCAGTTCCTCGACATCATGGACCAGTACGAACCGGACTGGAACCACGAGGCGCTGGCCGTCAACGCCTTCTCCTCCTGGCTGCTCTTCGCCACCGCGGTGAACGCCTGTGGCGACGACCTGTCGCGCGACTGCGTCGTGGAGCAGGGTCTGGCCCAGGTCACCTGGGACGGCGGCGGTCTGACCGCGCCGCTCGTGGTCGATGCCGAGGCCGAGACCCCGGTGGCCTGCGCAGCCATGCTGAAGGTGGTCGACGGGGCGTTCGAGTACGACGAGGAGCTGACCGCCCCGAACGAAGGCATCTTCCGGTGCTCGGAAGAGGCATCGACCCCGTTCGAGCCGTGAGGTCGACCGTGACGGGGTCGGGGGGACCGTGCAGCAGTTCCTGAGCTTCACCGCCAGCGGACTCACCTCCGCCGCGATCTACGCGCTCGTCGCGTCCGGGCTCGTCCTCACCTACACCACCACGGGCATCTTCAACTTCGCACAGGGCGCGATGGCCATGGTCGGCGCCTTCACCTTCTGGCAGTTCGCGGAGGCCTGGGGGTGGCCCGCCCCGGTCGCGCTCGTCGTCTGCATCGGGGTCATCGGGCCGCTCCAGGGCCTGCTCGTCGCCCGGATGTTCCAGGGCCTCGAGCGCACCTCCGACACCGTGCGGCTGGTGGCGACGCTCGGGCTCCTGCTCGGCCTGATCGGTGTCGTGCACGCCATCTGGGACCCGTCGGTGCGCCGGTCGCTCGATCCCTTCGCCGAGGGCCGGGCCGTCACCGTCCTCGACGTCCGCATCACCTACCACCAGCTGCTGACCATGGCCGTCGCCGTCGTGGTGGCCGCGGCCCTGTGGGTCCTCCTGCGGCACACGCGCACGGGCGTCGCCATGCGCGCCGCCGTCGACAACCGGTCCCTCGCCACGTTGAACGGGGCTCGGCCGGCGCTGGCCGGCGCGATCGCCTGGGCGATCGGCTCGACGCTCGCGGTGGTGTCGGGGATCCTCGTCGCCCCGACGATCGAGCTCAACGCGCTCAACCTCGCGCTCCTGATCGTCAATGCCTACGGGGCCGCGGCCATCGGCCGACTGCGCAGCCTGCCGTGGACGTTCGTGGGTGCGCTCGTCCTCGGCCTCACCCGCGACTACGCGATCTGGCTGCGGTCGGACCTCCCCGCCTCGGTCGCGCCGTACCTCGGCGGGCTCTCCAACGCGGTGCCGGCCATCGTGCTGCTCGTCGTGCTGGTGCTCCTCCCGCCGGCGCAGCTTCGAACCTCGACGCGCGCCGTGCGCCACGAAGTGCTCCCGAAGCTCACGTGGTCGGGCACGGCGATCACCGGGGTCGCGGTCGTGGTGGCCACGGCCCTCGTGATCGCACGGCTGGGCGCGACCGCGCTGCTCGGCGCCGCCGGGATCTGGGGCATCGCGATCATCGGGCTCTCGCTCGTCCCCCTCGTCGGCTACGCCGGTCAGCTGTCGCTCGCCCAGCTCAGCTTCGCCGGGGTCGGAGCACTGGCCTACGCGCACCTCGGCTGGAACCACCCGCTCGGGCTGCTGTGGGCCGCGCTGTGGGGAGCGCTCGCCGCGGCGTGCGTGGCCCTTCCGGCCGCGCGCCTCTCGGGCATCTACCTCGCGCTCGCATCGGGCGCGTTCGCGCTGCTGCTGGAGCAGTGGATCTTCCTCCTGCCCGAGATCTCGATCTTCGGGCACCCGTTCACCGTGTTCGAGCGGGGCACGATGCCCGTCGCACGGCCGGAGCTCCTCGGCTGGGACCTGACCGGCGACCGCGCCTACGCGCTCTACGCCGCCGTCGTGTTCAGCCTGTGCCTCGCGCTGGTCGTCGCCGTGCGGCGCGGCACCGTCGGCCTCCGGTTCGTGGCGCTCAAGGACGCCCCTGCGGGACTGGCGGCCACCGGGACCGACGCGGCACGGACCAAGCTCGCGGCGTTCGCCCTCTCGGGGGCCATCGCCGGGGTCGGTGGCGCCATCGCCGGCGGGGCCGCCACGTCCATCTCCGCCGACGGCTACGGCATGTTCGCCGGGCTGCCCATCCTCCTCCTCATGGTGGTGCTCGGCATCCGGTCGCCGCGGGCCGCCATCATCACGGGACTCGTCCTCGGGGGATCGGAGGTGGCCGCCGATCTCCCTCTGGGGCCCCTCAGCAGCGCGTTCGAGTCGGGCGGCGTCGTGCAGGCCATGTTGATCGGTGTCGCGGCGGTGGCGATGGCCCGGATCCCCGACGGACTGCTCCCGGAGCTGTCGAACTGGGCACGAGGGAGGCCGTGGGGTCGGTCGGGTTCGGCGCGGTCGAGGAGCGTCGACGTCTCCGGTGCGCCGGAGCTCGTCGGTCTGCGTACGGCGGCGACGGCGACCGAACTGGCGGCCCTCGACCACGCGATCGGTCTGTCGTCGGTCCGCTCGACCGCGGGAGGTGCCCGTGCTCGAGGTTGACGAGGTCACGGTCCGCATCGGTGGGCTCTCGGTGCTCGACCGCGTGTCGGTGTCGGTCGAACCGGGATCGGTCACCGGGCTCATCGGCCCCAACGGCGCCGGCAAGACCACGCTGTTCGACGTGATCACCGGGGTCCGCCGCCCCGACAGCGGTCACCTCGCGCTCGACGGGACGCGATTGGAGCGAGCGGCGGCCCATCGCCGGGCCCGCGCCGGGATCGCCCGGACCTTCCAGGCGCTCCAGCTCTTCGGCACGCTGACCGTGCGCGAGAACGTGCTGCTCGGCGCCCGCCCGCTCGGCCGCGGTGCCCGGGGCGCCGCGGCGGACGCCGTCATCGAGCGCCTCGGCCTCGCAGCCGTCGCAGACCGCCCGAGCCAGCTCCTCCCCACCGGTACCGGCCGTCTCGTCGAGCTGGCCCGATCGCTCGTCGCCGAGCCGACCTACCTGCTCCTCGACGAGCCGGCCTCGGGGCAGAGCGAGAGCGAGACCGCGGCCTTCGCCCGGATCGTGCGCGAGGTCGCCGCCGACGGGGTCGGGGTCCTGCTCGTCGAACACGACGTCCCCCTCGTCATGGACCTGTGCTCGACGGTGCACGTCCTCGACCAGGGTCGGCTGCTCACCACCGGCACGCCGGCGGAGGTCCGGGCCGACCCCGCGGTGCAGGCCGCGTACCTCGGATCGGCGGTCCCGACGTGATCCCGCTCCTCGCCCTGCGTGACGTCCACGCCGGCTACGACTCCATCGAGGTGCTCCACGGCGTCAGCGTGCACGTGGACGCCGGCGAGGTCGTCGTGCTCCTCGGTGCGAACGGTGCCGGCAAGTCCACGTTGCTGTCGGTGGCCTCCGGCATGCTCGTGCCCACCGCCGGCCAGCTCCTCGTGGCCGGGCAGGACCTCACCGGCACCGGTGCCGGCGACCTGGCGCGCGCCGGCATCTGCACGGTGCCCGAGGGGCGGTCGGTGTTCCCGTCGCTGACGGTCGCCGAGCACCTCCTGATGATGACCCACCGCGGCGTGTCGGCCGCCGACGTCGAGGAGCGGGCCTACGCACGGTTCCCCCGCCTGGCCGATCGGCGCCAGCAGTCGGCCGGCGACCTCTCCGGAGGTGAGCAGCAGATGCTGGCTCTGGCCCGTGCCGTGGCCACCGAGCCGTCGGTGGTGCTCGTCGACGAGCTCTCGATGGGTCTCGCCCCGATCATCGTCGCCGAGCTCTTCGCCCTCCTCCGCGGGCTGGCCGACGACGGGGTGGCGGTGCTGGTCGTCGAGCAGATGGCCCAGGCCGCGCTCGACACCGCCGACCGGGCTGCCGTCGTCGCCAACGGCCGCATCACCCACGAGGGCGACCCCGAACGCATCCGTTCCGTCATCGCCGACGCCTACCTCGGCGTCGACCCGCTGGCCCGTCAGGAGACGACATGACCGATCCCACCGATGCACTGATCGAGGAGGTGGCGGTCCTCCAGGCCCGCCGGGCCGGGAGGGAGCAGCGGTTCGCGGTCGCGGCCGCGGTGGTCATGGCGATCGGGCTCGCGCTCGGGGTCGTGGCCTACGCGAAGTCGGCGACCGCGGACGACCTGCTGGTCCAGAACGACGCACAGGTGCTCGCCGTCCTCGGCCTGTCGCTCGCGGTCGTCGGCGGTGTGGCCTTCCTCCGCTACTCGCTCGCCGGCTTCCTCCGGTTCTGGCTGGCGAGGGCCATCGCGGCCGGGACCGACGACACCGAGGTCGGCCCGTGACGGTCCGGGACTCGATCCGGGGCTTCAAGGTCCCCGGTGGGGTGCTCGTGTCGAGGCCCTTCCGGGCGATCGCGCCGAAGGTCGTGCCGCCGATGCACCGCTTCGTGCACCGTGTCAGCGGCGGACGGACCCTCCTGTCGTCCAAGGCGCAGCCGATGCTGCTGCTCGAGAGCGTGGGCGCGAAGACCGGCCAGCGCCGCGAGACGCCCCTGGCCGCGGTGCCCCGCCCCGACGACTGCTTCGTGGTGGTCGGCAGCAACTTCGCCCGGCCGACGCACCCGGCGTGGACCGCGAACCTGCTCGCCCGGCCCGACGCGACGATCACCTACGAAGGCCGGCGGCGCGACGTGCGGGCCCGGCTCCTCGACGACGGCGAGGCCGAAGCGATCTGGCCCGAGCTCCTCGAGTGGTACCCGGGCTGGGAGCGCTACACGGACGTGACCGACCGGACCTTCCGCGTCTTCGAGCTCAGCCCGCGCTGAGGAGGGCGTCGAGCTCCGGCGCGAAGCACTCGGCGAGGGCGGTCAGGTCGTCGACGTGGTCGCGGCAGGCGTGGAGGCCGATGGTGAAGTCGTCGCCGTAGCTCCAGGCGGTCATGTTCAGACCCATCGTGCCGCTGAGGGGCCCGATGGAGCGCAGCTCGACGACGGGCCGACCGAGCAGCTCGAACGGGGCCGGCCCCCGGACGTTCGACACGATCGAGTTGTAGGCCGGCCGACCGGTGACCCGCTCGGCGACGCCCATGATCTTGACGATCGCAAGGTTGCCGAGGGCGTAGCGCTGCCAGTCGGGGAGGAGCTCGGGGTCGAGCTCGGTGGCGGCCCGGGTGGCGCGGGCGCTCCGCTTCACCGCGTCGACCCGGTCGGACGGTTCGGCGACGTCGGTGGCCAGGGAGAGGTACCAGGTGGTGACCGAGTTGCCCCACGCCACGCCGTTGCGGTCGACCGCGGCCGGCGTGCAGGCGGTGAAGGGCACGTCGGTCGGCTCGTCGTGGGCCTCCAGGTAGCGGCGGACCGCACCTCCGCACAGCGCCAGGTACGCCTCGTTGAAGGTGCAGTCCCGGACCTGCCGCACCCGCTGGAGGTCGGTCAGCGGGACGGTGACGAACGTGCAGGTGCGGGTGGCGCTCAGCGGTCGGTTGAACCGCGTGGCGGGGCCGAGGAACGCCTTGGTCACCACGTCGTCGCCGGTGGTCGCCGAGGCGTGCGCGAGGTACCGGCGGAACCGGCGCCACTGGCCGGGGATGCGCCGCACCTGGTCGACCTGGGCCCGGAGCGCGTCGGCGGCGATCGTGCGCCGGTCCGGGGGAGCGGCCGGTGCCTCCGCCGCCTCCGCCGCCTCGGGCGGGTCGGTGTCGAGGTCGGCGAGGGCATGCCAGAGCTGCACGCTCGCTGCGCCGTCGGCGATCGCGTGGTGGATCTGGAGGACGAGGGTGAGGCGGTCCGGGTCCGGTCCGGTCACGACCCACAGGATCCAGAGGGGCAGGTCGCGGTCGAGGCGGGCTCCGGCCAGATCGCCGAGGAGGTCGTCGAGCGTCTCGTCGTCCCGCAGCGACCGGAACCGGAGGTGGTCGTCGAGGTCCAGGTCGGGGGTCTCCACCCAGTAGGGCCGGGCCAGGTGCAGGGGCGCGTGGTGGAGGCGCCACCGCAGCGCCGGCACCCGCTCGACGACCGCGGCCACCCACGCCCGCACCTCGTCCGTCGTCGGTGCGCCACGGTCGTCGCCGACGTCGAGGACCGCGATCTTCAGCGTGTGCATCGGCCGACGGTCGGTCTCCTGGATCAGGTGGAACGCGTCGCCGCCGCTCACCTGACGGGGTGCGGTCCGGGGGTGCACGTCGTCGAGCGTACTACTTGTCTCAGTCAACCTTCTTGGCGGGCGGGGCCGACGGTACGCTCGGCCCGTGGTCGACGACGCAGGCAGCACCCGGGATCGGTTGGTGGCGCAGGCGGCCAAGGTGTTCGCCGAGGAGGGCTACGCCGGGGTGTCGGTGCGGGACCTGGCTGCCCGGTCCGGGGTCACGAGCGGGGCGATCTACGGGCACTTCGACGGCAAGGCCGACCTGCTCATGGCGGCCATCAGCGGTCACATCGACGACGACCTGATGCGGGTCCCGCCGCCGGGGCTGGAGACCCTCGCCGAGGTCGACGCCCACATCTTCGCCCACTACCCGGAGCGCCAGCGCCTGCGGGCCCTGCTGGTCGAGGGTGCCGTGGCCGCCCGCCACGACCCGGACGTCCGCCGCCGGCTGGGCGGCGAGCACACCGAACGGCTCGACGAGTGGACCGACGTCTACCGCTCGTGGCAGGAGCAGGGCGAGATCGCCGCCGATCTCGACGTTCGGGCTGTGCTGGTCACCCTGTGGTCGATCGAGCTCGGCCTGGGGGTGCTCGAGGCCCTCGGCGTCGACCTGCCCGACCCCGATGCCGTGTCGACCGTGATCGAGCGCCTCTTCGCCGGCCTCAGCAGCTAGCGGTCGGGCGCCCACCCCGTTCCTTGAGCGAGCGGAGCGAGTCGAAAGGTCGCTCTGGTTTCGACTTCGCTCGCTGCGCTCGCTTCGCTCAACCGGCAGAAGGTGGCCGCACGGTTGGGGTTCGACCCCGAGTGTGCGCTCAGGCGAGGTCGGCGACCTCGCGGAGCTGGTCGCAGATGTAGGTCATGTGCGACGAGTCCATGCCGTGGTGGATGGGGAGCGACAGGGCGTGGTCCATCAGGTGGTCGCAGTTGGGCAGGCCGCCCTCGGGGGCCCGGTGCTCGATGCCGGCGAAGCCGGGCTGGCGCAGCACGTTGCCGGTCCAGACCATGCGGGTGGCGACGCCGCGAGCCTCGAGCAGGTCCTGGAGCTCCGAGCGGGTCCACGGGGCGTCGGCCTCGACGGTGAAGCACGCCCGCATCCACGTGGTCTCGGCGCCCTCGGTGGTGCGGGAGCGACCGACCCCGGGCAGGGTGGCGACGGTCTCGTCGAGCTGGGCCCAGTTGGCCCGGCGCTGCCCGTTGAAGTCGGGGAGCTTGTCGAGCTGCACCAGGCCGTAGGCCGCACCGATCTCGGAGGGCTCGAAGTTGTAGCCGATGCTGTCGAACACGAAGATCAGGTCGTACGGCGTGCCGTCGGCCAGCTCGCCGAACCGGGCGGTCTCGCCCCGCCGGGAGCCGAACAGGTAGGACTCGCTGCGCCGGCCCCAGCGCCGCTGGGAGACGCACTGGTCGAGCAGGTCCATGTCGTCGACGCCGACCATCCCGCCGTTGCCGCCGGCGGTGATGGCGTGGCTGCGGGCGAAGCTGGTGACCGAGATGTCGCTGCGGGTGCCGGTGCGGGTGCCCCGGAGCCACGAGTCGAGCACGTCGCAGGAGTCCTCGATCACCTGGAGCCCGTGGGCGTCCGCGATGGCGCGGATCGCGTCCCAGTCGGGCACGTTGCCGCACAGGTTCGGCACCAGGATCGCCTTCGTCCGCGGCCCGATCATCGCCTCGATGCCGGCCGGGTCGATCTGGTAGCTGGCGACGTCGACGTCGACGAACACGGGGACGAGCCCCGAGTGCACGAGCGGCGCGATGTCGGTCGAGAACGTGAGGGGGGAGGTGATGACCTCGTCGCCCGGCTCGAGGCGGAGCAGGTCGATGGCGAGGCGCAGGGCCGACGAGCCGGAGTTGACCATCACGCCGTGCTGCTTGGCCAGCAGCTCGGCGGTGCGGCGCTCCATCTCGGCGACCGCGTCGCCGATGTCGAGCTGGCTGGTGCGGAGGACCTCGACGACGGCGTCGATCTCGCGCTGGTCGTGGACGGCGCCGGCAGGGGGCAGCTTCACGGGTCTCGCCTCCGGGGTCGGGCGCGCCGGGTGGTCGGCGTCATGGTCGTTCTACCCGGAAAAGGTTGACCGAGTCAACCTCTTTGCCGTCGGCCCCTACTCGCCGGCCACCTCGGTGTGGGCGAAGTCGTCGACCAGCCGGGTCAGCAGCCGGGTGAGATCGGCCCGATCGTCGGCCGACCACCCGCGGAGGGTGTCGGTGAGGTGGCGGAGTCCGACGGCCCGGAGGCGTTCGGCGACCTTCGTCCCCGCCGGGGTGAGCGAGATGATGGCGACGCGGGCGTCGTCCGCCGACGGCGACCGCTCGACCAGCCCGTCGGCCTCGAAGGCGCGGAGCTGGCGGCTGACCGCCGAGATGTCCATGCCGGCGGCGAGCGCGAGTCGGGCGATCGGGAGGTCGCCGTTGCGGTGCAGCGCCCGGACGATCTGGACGCCCTGCTGGCCGATCTCGGTGCCCGCGGCGTCGGCGATGCGGCCGGTGGCCTTGCGGCTGCTCATGAGCCGGCCCATCTTCTGGATCGCCGCGAGCAGCTCCTCGTCGGCCTCGTTCGCAGCAGGGCTCATCCCGAAAAGGATACTAGACTCAGTCAACTATGACGAGGGATGCGGCCGCCGACGTCGAACACCCGAAGCGCTTCGCGGGGCGACGGGCGTTGGTCACGGGGTCGAGTCGGGGGATCGGAGCCGCGGTTGCGCTCCGGCTGGCGGCCGAGGGCGCGGACGTGGCCCTCACCGCTCGCACCCGGGACACCCACGCCACCCTCGCTGGCGGTCTCGACGCCACCGCCGCACGGCTGGCCCCCTTCGGCGGCCGCGTCGGCGTCGTGGTGTGCGACATCACCGACCCCGATGCCCGAGCCACGTTGGTCGACCAGGCGGCCGAGGCGCTCGGTGGACCGATCGAGGTCCTCGTCAACAACGCGGCCGCGGCGATCTACGGGCCGCCGTCGACCTTCCCGCTGCGCCGCCGCCACCTGACCTTCGAGGCCAACGTCCACGCGCCCCTCGACCTCGCGCAGGCCGCGCTGCCGGCGATGGTCGAGGCGGGCGAGGGGTGGATCGTCAACGTCAGCAGCGGCGCGGCGCGCACCCCGGAACCGGGCGAGACCCGGGGCAGCCTGGGGCCGGACATCGGCGTCTACGGCGCGTCGAAGGCGGCGCTCGACCGGATCACCGTCGCCCTCGCCGACGAGGTGCAGCCCCACGGGGTGCGGGTCAACGGCGTGCGGCCGGTGGCCGCGGTGCTGAGCGAGGGGGCCGACGCGCTGGTCGGCGACCGCCTCCGGCCCGACCAGGTCGAGTCGATGGAGCAGATGGTCGAGGCCGTCGTCGCACTGGCCTGCGCGCCCGCCGACCTCACCGGTGAGGTGCACGTCAGCCGGGCGCTGGTCGAGCGGCTCGGGCTCGACGTGCGGGCCCTCGACGGCGGCCCGCTCCCGACGCCCTAGGCGTTCGGCTCCCCGGTGGCCGCCTCGGCGACCGACCGGGCCCAGCGGTAGTCGGCCTTGCCGGCGGGGGAGCGCTCGATGTGCTCGCGCACCAGGACCGCCCGCGGCAGCTTGTAGCGGGCGACGTGGTTGCCCGCCTCCGCGATCAGCTCGTCGGCGGTGGCGTCGACGCCCTCGTGGAGCTGCACGATGGCGACGACCTCCTGGCCCCAGCGGTCGCTGGGCCGGCCGACCACGACGACGTCGTCGACGGCGGGGTGGTGGAGGAGCGCCTGCTCGACCTCCTCGACGAACACCTTCTCGCCGCCGGAGTTGATGGTCTGCGAGTCGCGGCCGAGCAGCTCGATCGACCCGTCGGCGGTCCGGCGGGCGCGGTCGCCCGGGACCGAGAACCGCACGCCGTCGATGGTCGGGAAGGTCGCGGCGGTCTTGGTGGCATCACCGAGGTACCCGAGGGGCACGTGGCCGCGCTGGGCGAGCCACCCGATCTCGGTCGTGTCGTCGGTCGGCACGATCGCGGTGAGGTCGGGCGTGACCACGGTGGTCTCGGGTCCGGGGGCGAACACGCCGGTCGAGGCCGCCCCCTTCATCGACGTGTGACCCATCTGGGCGCCGGTCTCCGACGATCCGACCGTGTCGACGATCAGCGCGTGGGGCACCTGTTCGAGGAAGCGCTCCTTGATGCCCGGGGACAGCGCGGCGCCCCCGTTGCCGAGCGCGAACAGGCCCGAGAGGTCGTAGCTGCCGCGCTCGAGCTCCTCGACGAGCGGTCGGGCCATGGCGTCGCCGACCACCTGGATGGTGGCCGCACCCTCGTGGGTGGCGGTGGCGAGGATCTCGGCCGCGTCGAAGCGGGTCGGGTCGGGGGCGAGCACGAGCGTGCCGCCGCCGTGCAGGGCGATGAAGGCGAACCACTGGGCGGCGCCGTGCATGAGCGGCGCGGCGGTGAGCATGACCATGCCGCCGTTGCGGGCCGCGTCGACGACGGCGTCGAGGTCGGGGAGGGGTTCCTGCGCGCCGAAGGGCCGGCCGCCCATCGCGCCGACGAAGATGTCGTGCTGGCGCCACAGCACCCCCTTCGGCATGCCGGTGGTGCCGCCCGTGTAGAGGATGTAGAGGTCGTCGGGGTCGCTCGCCTCCGGGGCCACGGCGGGGTCGTCCGGGTCGCCCTCGGCCAGCAGGTCGTCCCAGCGCACCGCGCCCGGGAGGAGGTCGGCGGCGGTCTCGTCGGGGACCTGCACGAGCAGGTCGATGCCGTCGACGTCGTCGAGCACCTCGGCCAGCGTGGCGGCGAAGCGGTCGTGGTAGACGACGACCCGGGCGCTGCTGTCGCGCAGCAGGTAGGCGAGCTCCTCGGCCACGTACCGGTAGTTGACGTTCAGTGGCGCGAGCCGCGCCTTGCTGGCGCCGAGCATCCCGACGATGTACTCGGGGCCGTTGTGCAGGTACAGCGCGAGGTGGTCCTGGCCCGACTCGTGTCCGGCGAGCGCGCCACGCTCGGTCCGGATGCCGAAGCCCCTGCGGTGGAGTGCCGATGCCAGCCGGCGGCTCTCGGCCGCGAGCTCGTCGTGGCGGTACCGCCGGTCGCCGTGCACGAGCGCGATCCGGTCGGGGACGGCGGCGGCGACCGCGTCGTTGACCTGCCCGAGGGTGAACTCCACGTCTGCTCCGCTCTCTTTCGTCCGTAACCCGTGCCCGAGGACAATAGTTGATTCAATCAACCACTGCCCTCGGGATGGGCGAGGCGACGGCGATGTCATACGCGGTAGCCTGTTCGTATGACAACGCTGAGCGTCCGGGTCGACGACGAGCAGGCCGAGCATCTGCGCAGGTGGGCCGAGCGGCTGGACGTGGATCGTTCGCACCTCGTGCGCGAGGCGTTGCGGCGCCACCTCGACCGCCTGGCGGCCGAGGAGGAGGCCCGGGGTTGGGTCGACGATCCGGACCACGACGCCGCGGTCGCGGCGTTGGCCTCGGCAGCGGACTGGGGTCCGGCGGACGATTGGTCGGACTGGCACGAGCAGGACGGCTGAGGTGCAGCGCGGCGAGATCTGGTTCGCGGCAGTGCCCGGAGGTGGTGGCGACCGGCCCGTGCTGGTCCTCACCCGTGACCCGGTGGCCGACCGCATCGGCTCGGTCGTCGTCGCGGGGCTCACCCGCACCGAGCGGGGGCTGGTGTCGGAGCTGGCCCTGGACCCGGGTGAGGACGGTGTGCCCTCGCCGTGCGTGGTCAGCTTCGACAACCTCCACACGTTGCCGAGGGCGGCGTTCCGCCGTCCCGTGACCACGTTGTCACCCGGTCGGATGGCGCAGGCGTGTCGCACGCTCGCCGCGGCGACGGGGTGTTGAGGAGCGGCCCGTCTCAGGTGGTGACCGAGCCGCCGTTGATCTCGATCGTCTGGCCGGTCACCCAGCCGGCCTCGTCCGACGCCAACCACACGCACGCCGCGGCGATGTCGGCGGGGGTGCCCGTGCGTCGCATGGGGATCGACCGGGCCAGCGACTCGGTGATGGTCGGGTCGGGCAGCTCCATCAGGCCGATGGCCAGCGTGTTGGCGGTGACGCCGAAGCGGGCCACCTCGAGCGCCAGGGTGCGGGTGAAGGCGATCCCGCCGCCCTTGCCCGCGCTGTAGGGCGAGACACCGATCGACACGCCCGCGGTCCCGGCACCCGACGAGATGGTGATCACCCGGCCCCGACCGCGCTCGCACATGCCGTCGACCACGGCCTTGGCGCAGTGCATGACGCCGTACAGGTTCACCCGGATCGGGCCGTCCCACGACGCCGGGTCGAGGTCGCGGAACGACCCCACCGGCATGCCGGCCGCCCCGCCGTTACCGGCGTTGTTGACGAGGACGTCGACCGGCCCGACCTCCGCCTCGGCGGCCCGCACGCCGGCGACCACGGCGTCCAGGTCGGTGACGTCGAACGACGCGGTGATCGCGGTGCGGCCGGCGTCGGTCAGCGAGCGGACCGTCTCCACGGCCCGCTCCGGGACCACGTCGTTGACGATCACCGTCGCGCCCTGTTCGGCGAGCGCGGCGGCGATCCCGGCCCCGACGCCCTGTCCGGCGCCGGTCACCAGCGCGACGCGGTCGGTGAGGTCGAACATCGTCAGCTCCCGGCCGGTCGATCGGTGACGGCCCGGGGGATGTCCTTCCACGGCCGGTCCTTCGGGCCCAGGTCCTCCCGGGGGAGGCCGAGGACCCGCTCGGCGAGGATGTTGCGCATCACCTCGGAGGTGCCGCCCTCGATGGTCGTGGCCCGGGAGCGGAGGAACGCCACCTGCGGGCCGCGGGTCCACGGGGAGCCCTCGGTCGAGGTCGGGACGAGCTGGCCCTCCGGGCCGAGGAGGTCGACGGTGAGCTCGAAGACCCGTTGCGCGTGCTCGGCACCGAGCAGCTTGACGATCGACCCCGCCGGGCCGGGTTGGCCGGCGCGGGCCGACACGAAGCGGACCAGCTCGGCCTCGATCCACGTGCGCACGACGCGGTCGCGGCGGACCGCGTCGCCGGCGTGGTGCTCCCGATACGCCGCGATGGCGCCGTCGATCGGACCGCCGCCGCTCGAAGCGAACGCGTCACCGATCGAGGCCCGCTCGTTCATGAGCGTGGTGAAGGCGACGTGCCAGCCCTGGCCCTCGGGGCCGAGCACCGCGTCGGCGGGGAGCCGGGCGCCGTCGAAGAAGACTTCGTTGAACTCGGCGTCGCCGGTCATCTGGCGCAGCGGGCGGACCTCGATCCCCGGGGTCCGCAGGTCGACGAGGAACGCGGTGATGCCCTTGTTCTTGGGGGCATCGACGTCGGTGCGGGCCAGCAGGAGCCCGTAGCGGGCCCGGTCGGCCATGGAGGTCCAGACCTTCTGGCCGTCGACCACCCACTCGTCGCGGTCGCGCACGGCCCGGGTGGCGAGGCCGGCGAGGTCGGATCCGGCGCCCGGTTCGGAGAAGAGCTGGCACCACAGGTCCTCGCCGGTCCACAGCCGTCGGAGGTGCCGACGCTGGGCCTCGGTGCCGTGGTGGGCGATCGTCGGGCCGACCATGCCGATGCCGATCGGGTTGGTGGGGAAGGGGTCGGGTGCGCCGGCCTCGCGCAGTCGGCGGGCCACGGTGCGCTGCATCTCGGGCTCGGCGTCGGAGCCGCCGCAGTCGGGCGGGTAGTGGACCCAGGCCAGGCCGGCGTCGAACCGGGCCCGGAGGAACTCGACGGGATCGGTGGCGGCGGGCGGGTGGTCGCGGAGGAGGGCTTCGAGTCGCTCCTCGATGGTCGGGCTGCAGGTCGCGGTCATCGTCGGCCGTTCGCTGGGATCGTCATGTAACAACGTTACAGCGCGCTCGTGTCGCCTGTCACGCTCGGGTCCGCGCTTGCGTCCGCCGTCGGGGCGTCGCAATATAACAGTGTTACATCGACTCCAGGGGAGCTGAGATCCGTGGCGATCATCGACGTCGACGCCCACTTCGAACCGGCCGCGGACTGGCTCGACGACTTCCCCGGGTTGGCGGACCGGCTGCCCGAGTGGTTGCCCGAGTCCGACCCCCGCATCCCCCGGGGCGTGAACACGCCCGAGGCGTTCGCGTTCTTCATGAGCGACGACCTGCTCCGGGGCGCGCCCGCCGCGCAGCGGATGCCGATCGCGGAGCTCCTCACGCCGCACATGCACCGGATCTACGACCCCGAGGCCCACGCCGGCTACGAGGGCGCGTCGATGGCCGCCGAGATGACCGACGTGACCCAGCGGATCGCCTGGATGGATGCGCAGGGCATCGACAAGCAGAACGTCATCAGCGGCACCGGCTACACGCTGGCCCGGGTGATCGAGGACCCGATCCTGGCCCGGGACGTCGTGGGGTCGCTCAACACCTGGATGGCCGACGCGGCCGGCGAGCACGCCGACCGCCTGATGCCGGTGACGACCCTGCGCTTCGACGACCTCGACTGGGCCGTCGCCGAGATGGCGCGGATGCGCGAGCGGGGGAGTCGCATGTTCGTCATCTCGTCCGAGCCGGTGAACGGCCTCCCGCCGACGGCACCCGAGTTCGACCAGGTCTGGTCGGCGGCGACCGATCTCGGCATGGTCGCCCTCCTCCACATCGGCATGGCGCCGGCGATGATCCACCCGGGTTGGGCCAACACGACCAACCCCCGGCTCGTCCGGGTCCTGTCGGTCACCCAGCCCGCGCAGTCGGCCAGCGTGCTCCTCCACGCCATGATCCTGGAGGGGGTGTTCGAGCGACACCCGAACCTGACCCTGCTCCTATCGGAGCTCGGGATCGACTGGTTCACCAACTCGGTCGACACGATCGACCTCCTGGCCATGCCCGGCGTGAGCCCGCTCGTGGTCGGCGACTACGACCTCCCGCTCACCCCGAAGGAGTACGTGCGCCGCAACGTCCGCATCTCGCCGCTGCCCGCGCCGCACCAGTCACCGGTCGACCTGTTGGCCGCCCTGCCCGAGTGCGCGGTGTTCTCGTCGGACTACCCCCACCACGAGGGCAACCCCGACCCGGCGGGCCACTACGAGCGGCTGCTGCGCGACGTCGACGACTCGGTGCGCGAGGGCTTCCTGCACGGCAACATCGAGGCGTCGTTCGCCCTGACCGGAGATCCCCTGTGACCGAAGCCGCCACCGAAGCCGACGCCCCGCTGGTCCTCGTCGACCGACCCCGACCCGAGATCGCGGTCGTCACCCTCAACCGGCCCGACCGGATGAACGCGATCTCGTTCGCCCTCGTGGACGAGTTGCACGCCGCGCTCGACGACATCGGACGGGACAACACCTGCCGGGTGGTCGTCCTCACCGGGGCCGGGCGGGGGTTCTGCTCCGGGCTCGACCTGGCCCAGATCGAGGGGTCGTCCACCTCGGAGGGCACCACCGGGCCGCGGGCCGGGATGCTGTCGCAGGCCCACATCGCCGAGCTGCCCCTGAAGCTGCGCCGCCTCCAGCAGCCGGTCATCGCCGCGGTGAACGGTGCGGCCTACGGCGGCGGGTTCGCGCTCGCGCTGGCGTGCGACATCCGGGTCGCGTCGAGCTCGGCCACGTTCTGCAGCCAGTTCATCAAGGTCGGCATCGGCGGGTGCGACATCGGCATCAGCTACACGCTGCCCCGGATCGTCGGTGCCGGACGGGCCTTCGACCTGTTGTTGACGGCCCGCAAGATCGACGCGGTCGAGGCGCAGGGCATGGGCGTCGTGAGCGAGGTGGTCGACGACGCCGTCGTCCGGGCGCTGGAGCTCGCGGAGGTGATCTGCGACTACAGCCCGTTCGGGGTCGTGATGACGAAGGAGGTGATGTGGTCGAACCTCGACGCGTCGAGCTTCGAGGCCGCGATCCACCTCGAGAACCGGACGCAGATCCTGGCCAGCACCGGCGGCGAGGTCATGGAGGCCGCGACGGCGTTCATGGAGAAGCGCAAGCCCGACTGGTCCCGGGTTCAGTAGGGGTGCATCCCGCCGTCGGCCACCAGCACCTGGCCGGTCATGAAGCTGCCGGCGTCGGACGCGAGGAGCAGGGCCGGCCCGACCATCTCGTCGGGTGACCCCATGCGCTTGAGCAGCATGATGTCCTCCATCACCTTCTGCATCTCGGGGGTGTTGGCCCCGACCATGTCGGTGGCGATGGTGCCCGGGGCGAGGGCGTTGACCCGGATGCCGTGGGGCGCCAGCTCGGCGGCGGCGGAGCGGGTTGCGGCGAGGAGCCCGGCCTTGCCGATGCCGTACATCGACACGAACGACGAGAACATGTACGCCGCGCCGGAGATCACGTTGACGACCGCGGCGTGCTCGCTCTGCTTCAGGTGGGGGATGGCGGCCTGCGTGAGGAACACGGGGCCGCGCAGGTTGACGGCCAGCGACTTCTCCCAGGCGTCGACGGTGTACTCGCCGACCGGTTGGGTGAGGGCGTTCGCCGCGTTGTTCACGACGACGTCGAGGCCGCCGAACGCCTCGACGGTCGCGTCGACCAGCGCTTGCAGCGCCTCGACGTCGCCCATGTGGGTCGGCACGCCGATCGCCTCCGCGCCCATCGATCGGAGGTGCGCCGCGGTCTCCTCGCAGGCCTCCGGCTTGCGGCTGGCCACCGCGACCTTCGCGCCCGAGGCGGCGAAGCCCTCGGCGATCGCTCGGCCGATGCCGCGGGTGCCGCCGGTGACGATCACCGATCGGCCGGTCATGTCGAACAGGGATCGAAGCTTGTCAGCGTCCACGATTGTTGATTGAATCAAGTAACGACGCGGCCGTCAACCGCGCCCGAGCGAACAGGGGAACCCGAGTGAACTACCACGTCGACGCCACCGATGACGAGGTCGAGGCCGCGGTGACCCGCTACCTCGCGTTGCGCACGAGCATCGAGGAGGAGGGCGGCGACTGGGGCGCCCTGGCCGACTGCTTCACCGAGGACGCCGTGTGGTGCGACGTCGCCTGGGGGCGGGTCGAGGGCCGCGAGAACATCGCCGCCTTCCTGCGCGAGGCCATGGTCGGGGTCGACACGCAGAACCCGATCGACTTCTGGGCGGCCGACGGCCCGCGCGTCATGGTCAAGTGGCGCCAGATCTTCCCGGGCGCGACCAAGGCCGACGGCCGGCCCTACGAGCAGTCGGCGGTGACCACCCTGATCTACGCCGGCGACGGTCTCTTCAGCTACGAGGAGGACCTCATGAACATGGCCCACTGCGTGGAGGACATCACCGCGTCGGGCTGGATGCCCGGGGACGGCTTCAACATGCCGCCGGCCAGCCCCGACCGCGACTTCGACCCCGCCCCGCGCCCGTAGGTCGACGCCTCAGGCGTTCTTCGGGAGCTCGCTGAACGGGGTGGAGGCGTCGGGCCCGGGCTCGCGGGGGAGGCCGAGCACCCGCTCGCCGATGATGTTGCGCTGGATCTGGTCGGTGCCGCCGTAGATCGGCGGGGCCTGCGCGTACAGCGCCGGGCCGGTGATCATGCCGAGGAACGGGTTGCCGGTGGCCTCGTTCAGCGCCTTCTGCTGCTCGGGGGTGTAGGCGTGGAGCGTGCCCTGGGGGCCGGCGATGCGCAGCCCGAGGTCGCGCTGGAGCCGGACGATGTTGCTCATCGACAGCTTCGAGATGTTGGCCATGCCCGGAATGTCGCCACCGGCGGCCCGGGTGGCCTTCAGGCGCTCGCCGTTGAGCCGGCCCAGCTCGCCGAGGATGTGGAGCCGGACGAGGTCCTGGCGCACGGTCGGGTCGTCGGAGGTGCCGTTGCCCTTCGCGAACCCGATCAGCATCGCCGCGGCCGACGGAGCCTTCTTCTTCTTGTCCTTCGCACCCTCGGCCTTGGCCGGCTTGGCCCGCTGCTCGGCCTTGTCGGCGAAGTCGCCGACCCGCTTGTCGAGCATCCCGGCGACGGTGCCCGGGGTGACCCGGATGGAGCCGGCCGCGCCGCCGGCGCCGAGGCCGGCACGCTCGTGGCCGAGGGTGGTGTTGGCGACGGTCCAACCCCGGTTGAGGTCACCGATGATGGCGTCGGATCCCACGCGGGCATCGTCGAGGAACACCTCGTTGAACATGGCGTGGCCGGTCATCTCCCGCAGGGGACGGATCTCCACGCCGGGCTGGTGCATGTCCATCGCGAACCAGGTGATGCCCTGGTGCTTGGGGGCGTCGGGCGCGGTGCGGGCGAGGAGCATGCCCATGTCGGCGGACTGGCCGAGCGAGGTCCACACCTTCTGCCCGGTGACGTGCCACTCGTCGCCGTCCTGCACCGCCTTGGAGGTGAGACCGGCCAGGTCGGACCCGGCGCCCGGTTCGCTGAAGAGCTGGCACCACGCCTGCTGGCCGGTGACGATCGGGCGGACGTACCGCTCGATCTGCTCGGGCGTGCCGTGGTCGGCGATCGTCGGGGCGGCCAGGAGCAGGCCGAGGCCGAACGGTGCGCCGACGGCGCCGAACGAGCCGATCTCGCGCTGCACGACGACCGAGTCGCTGCGGGACAGGCCTCGGCCGTACGCGTCCTTCGGGAGGGTGGGGGCCGACCAGCCGGCGGTGCCGAGGCGCTCCCACCACTCGGCGACGGTGAGGTCGGGGTCCCAGTTGTCCTCCAGCCAGGTGCGCAGCTCGTCGACGAGCGACGTGTCGGGGGGGGAGGTGGGATCGGCCAGGACGTCGGTCATTTCGACAACGTATGGAGCGGCCATCCAGTCGTCAATCGGACACCGGGAGCCCGGGTGCCCCGGCCGCTCAGGAGCGGCGGGTGAGGCGGCGGCTGATCGGTCGGGTCCGCTTGAACGCCTCGGTGAACGTCGCGGCGAGGTCGTCGTACCGGGTCCGTGTCGACGGGTCGGGCTCCCGGACCGCCCGCACCTGGACCCGGGCGGCGAGGTCGTCGGCGTCGACCATCCCCAGCCGGTCGAAGGCGAAGATCGCCGTGCCGAGGGAGTTGGCGAACCCCGGCGACGCGAGCTGGTGCACCGGCTTGTCGAGGACGTCGGCCATGATCTGCGACCACAGGTCGGAGCGGGCGCCGCCGCCGTAGAAGACGTAGTGCGACATCGTGCGGCCGACGAACTTCTCCACCGGCCCCTGGAGCCACCGGAGGTTGAGCGAGACGCCCTCCAGCACCGCACGGGCCAGGTCGTCGCGCCCGGTGTCGAGGCCGACCCCGAGGAAGCCGCCCCGGGCCCGGCCGTCGGCCCGAGGCGCGAGAGACCCGCGTAGCCACGGCAGGAACAGCACGCCCGAGGCCCCGGGTGGCGCCGCCGCTGCAGCTTCGTTGAACGCCTCGTACCGATCGACATCGGTGCCGGCGGTGTCGAACGCGTCGTCGGGATAGACGAACGAGTCGAGGAAGTGGTCGACCGCCACGCCGGCCACGCCGTTCTCGGCCGACAGCAGGTGCCGGCCGCCGAGCGGGCTCGGGAGCGTGAACATCGAGTGGAGCGGGTCGATCTTCTTCTTCGGCGCGTGCGTCACGATGACCGCCGTGGTCCCCATGGCCAGCCCGGCGTGCTCGCCCCGGTGCGCGCCGGCGGCGACGGCGCCCGCCTGGGTGTCGTTGATGCCCGACAGCACCGGGGTCGACGGCGCGAGACCGAGCGTGGCCGCGACGTCGTCGAGCAGGGGCCCGACGACCTGGCCGGCCGCCACCGCCTCGGGCAGCTTCTCGGGATCGATGCCGCTGGCGGCGACGAGGTCGGGGTGCCACCCCACCGAGGGGACCGTCCGGTTGTCGGCCAGCATCTGCATGAACGCCGTGCACTGGTTGGCCGTCGGTCGGCCGGTGAAGCGGGCGGTCAGGTAGTCGACCGGTTCGAGGAACGCCGCGGTCCGCTCGTAGACCTCGGGCTCGGCGGCCCGGACCCAGCGCATGTGGTTCAGGCTCATGCCGGCGGTGAACGGCATCAGGCCGTGCACCCGCAGGTAGGTGGGGTAGGCGGTCGGAGGATCGCGGTGGGCCGCCGGGCCGCCGATGCGCCGGATGCGCTTGGGGGAGCCCCGTTGGTCCATCCAGGTGATCATCGGGAACACCGGCCGGCAGTCCTCGCCGACCGGGACGACCGAGGAGTACTGCGCCGACGCGATCACCGCGACGATCGACGCGGGGTCGACCGAGGCAGCCGCGAGAGCACCGAGGGCGGCCTCGAGCGTCGCCCGCCAGACCGCCTCGGCATCCTGCTCGGCCGCACCGCCGCGCCCGAAGGTCGTGCGCACCGACGCCCGGGCCGAACCGACGACCGCGCCGGCGTCGTCGACCACCGCGGCCTTCGGGCCGCTGGTGCCGAGATCGACGGTGAGGACGTGCGCGGGGGCCACGACCGGTCGGCCGGTCGGACCGGCTACTTCTTGGCCGGGAGCAGCGCGCCGACGATCAGCAGGGCGCCGCCGACGATCGGCAGGAAGAACCCGACCTCCTGCTTCAGCTCGGCGTTGGCCGTGTCCTTGACGATGTCGGCCGCGCTCATCCAGTCCCGGACGACCACGGCGATCGCGGCGGCGCCCACGACGATCGCCGCGACGCGGGCGATCGGACGCACCTTCCCGAGGAACAGCACCGCGCCGACGGCGACGCCGAGGATGCCGAGCGCGAGGAGCAGGTAGGGGTCGTTCGACTCGAACGGGCTCTTATCGGAGGTGGCGAGGTCCCAACCCGACAGGGAAAGGGTGGTGTCGGTCGCCTTGTCGCTGAGCTGGAACCAGCTGAGGAACAGGCCGACGAGCGCGAGCGCGCCACCGACCACCGCCACGAGGCCCCCGACGGGCGATGGTTGGTCGGCCGTCGCGGTGCTCGCCGGAGCCGGTTCACCCCAGGTGGGGGCCCCGGGTGCGCCCTGCGGGGGCGCGCCCCACGTGGGCGGTGCCTGCGGCGGTTGGGCCTGCCAGGTGGGGGGCGCGGCCGCGGGCTGCTCCCAGGCCGCAGGTTCGGCGGGCGGCGGGGCCTGGGGCGCCGATGGTGTGGACCACGGTGAGGCCGGCGGCGTCGCCGCCTCCGAGGGCTGCCACGCGCCGGCCGGCGGCGTCGGCTCGGACGGGCTGATCACCTGGGTCGAGTCGTGCAGGCCGGGGGTGTCGATCCGGGTCGCGTCCTCGGCGGGGGGCATCGCGGCGGCCGTCTCGAGCCGATGGCCGCAGCTCGTGCAGAACGCGGCGCCCGCCGGCAGTGGCGCGCTGCAGTTCGGGCAGGTGATGTCGCTCAAGGCGGGCCTCCTGGGGAGCGGTGGTCGAGCCCCAGTCTGGCGTAGTCGAACGGCGGTCGCGGGGATCGCGGCCGCCCGGCGGCGCCCGCGGTCAGTTCGAGCGGAGCTTGCTCAGCAGGCGGAGGATCTCCAGGTAGAGCCAGATGAGGCTCACCATGAGACCGAAGGCCGCGTACCACTCCATGTAGCGAGGGGCGCCCATCTCGACGCCGCGCTCGACGAAGTCGAAGTCGAGCAGCAGGTTCATCGACGCGACGCCGACGATCACCAGGCTGATGAGGATGCCAACCGGGCCGGTGTCGTGCAGGAACGGGAGGCTGGACCCGAAGATGAGGTTGATGCCGATGCTCACGAGGTAGACGAGACAGATCGCACCGGTGGCGGCGACGACCATCGTCCGCATCCGGTCGGTGACCCGCACGACCCGGGTGGCGAAGAGGAACAGCATCATCGTGAACACGCCGGCGGTGAGGGCGAGGGCCTGGGCGACGATGCCGTTGAACTCGGCGTTGTAGACCGCGGACAGCGCGCCGGCCACCAGGCCCATGCCGACCGCGTACAGCGGGCCGGTGATGCGGGCCAGCTTCGGCTTGAAGGCGGTGAGGATGCCGACGCCGAGGGACCCGAGCATCACGAGGAGCGCCCAGCCCGGGAACTCAGCCGTGGTGGTGGCGACGGTGGTCTCGGTGAGGCCGTTCGTCACCGTGTCGTACGTGGTGACGAACTCGACCGACCGCCAGCCGAACACGGCGGCGACCATGACGATCCCGAGGAGGATGGCCGAGGCGCTGAGGGTGCCGCTCATGCGCATGGTGTCACCGGTGGCGACGGGCCCGGCGGTGGTCGGTACCTGGCCCTGCTGCCCGCGGCCGGGCGGGGGCGGGAGGGTGGAGGCGGGCTGGCCGGGCTGCTGGCCCTGACCCTGGCCGAAGATGCCCGGCGGGAGCTCGTCGGCGGGGGAACCCCAGGAGGGGGTGAACGAGCCGTGGGCCTGTTCGGTCTCCCGCTTGAAGATCGAGTCGTCGAGGGCCGGGTTGCGCGAAGCCATGTCCCCATTCTGCCCGACGAACCGCGGGACCGGACGGACGCGGCGGCGTTTTCACCGAGGTCGGCGCCGACCGTCCCGACGGGCTCGCCCAGGTCGGGTTGGCGTCGTGGCGGTCCCCGACCGACACTGCCCCGGTGCCACCCGCCGACCGGACCCCCGTGACCGAGCCGACCGTCGGCTGGGGTCGGCTGCTGTGGCGGGGGGCGACCAAGCGGTGTCCGCGGTGCGGTGGCGGGCACCTCTACCGGGGCTGGTTCCGCATGGTCGACCGCTGCGGGAGCTGCGGCCTGCGCTTCGAGCGCGAGCCCGGGTTCTTCGTCGGCGCGTACCTCATCAACTTCGCGATCGTGATCGTGCTGCTCTTCGTCGTGTGCATGGGCTACGTGGCGATGAAGGCCGTCGACGCGTCGGCGCCGCTCATGCCGATCATGGTCGTCGGGCTCGTCCTCGCGGTGGCGGCCCCGGTGCTCTTCTACCCCTTCTCCCGAACGCTCTGGTCGGCGATCGACATCGGCATGACCCCGCTCACCGCCGACGAGGTCGACGGCGCGGCCGCCGCGCTGGCCCGGGGCGAGGTCGGGGTCGCGGCGACGACGCCACCGGTCGCCTGACCCTCCGGCCGTGGGATGCCCATCGCTGGGCATCCCACCGGACCGGACCGGCTCGCTGGAGGCGGCGCCGGGAATCGAACCCGGGTACAGGGATTTGCAGTCCCTTGCCTAAGCCACTCGGCCACGCCGCCAGGGGCCGGGTCACCATAGTCGTCGTGCCGGCCCGACCGGTACGACGCCTCTGCTGTTCGTCGAGCGGGAGGGAGCGCAGCGACCGGGTTTCTCTGCTGTTCGTCGAGCGGGAGGGAGCGCAGCGACCGGAGTCGAGACGGAACCGGTCAGCCGCCCCCGCCCGACGCGGCCGTCGTGGTGGTCGTGCTCGCCGCGGGCGACGAGGTGGTCGTGGTCCCGGTCCCGCCGGCGGCCGTGGTCGAGGTGGCGGTGGCGTTCGGGTCCGCCGTGCACACGCGGACCACGAAGCTGTAGGTCGCGAGCTCGGCCGAGTCCTTCGCCAGGTCCTGGTCCTCGTCGAGGGCGATCATCGTGGCGTCGTCGAGGCCGTCGAGGATGCAGGACACCTGGGCGGGCGGAAAGGTGTCGGCCAGCCGCTCCTCGACACGTTCGCGGCGCAGCTCCTCGGGGGTGGGGTCGTCACCGCTGCAGGCGGCCAGCAGCACGACGGCAGCGAGCACCGCCACGGCCTTCGGGATCGGCACGCGAGCTCCTCTCGGGGGGTTGGTGCGGGCATTGTCCCACGCGTCGACCCGAGGTCTGCGTCCATCGAGGTCGAACGTCGGTTTGCGTCTCCTCGCCGGGTGGACTGGACTTGGAGCGCACGTATCCGCCCTAACAGCCGGAGGGTCGAGGCAGTTCCATGGCAATCGAGACGGAGACCAAGGACTGCACAGCGCTCGGCGACGCCGAGCTCCAGGAGCTGGCGGACCTGAGTGCAGAAGGGCCGAGCCGCTACGAGGTGGGCCTGTTGTCGAAGGCGGCGGAGTCGTGGGTGCTCGTCACCCTCGCCCGTGAGAACGGCCGGCTCAAGGGCTTCTCGTTCAGCACCCTGGAGCGCATCGGCGGCACGCCGAGCGTGATCGTGGGCCTCGCCGCCATCAAGCGCACCGCGAAGCGCGACACGGTCCTGCGGGCGATCGTCAACGACCAGCTCCGCCGAGCTGTGCTGGCGTTCCCGGACGAGGACGTGCTGGTCGGCACCCGCTTCGCCACGGTGTCGGGCTACGACGCGTTCAAGGCGCTGAACGACATCGTGCCCCGCCCGGACTACACCGCCACCGGCGAGGAGCGGGCCTGGGGTCGGCGCCTGGCCAAGCGGTTCGGCATCGACAGCGGCCGCTACGACGAGCACGCGTTCATCGTCACCGGCGACGACGCGTACCCCGAGGTCCTCGACCACGACTCGCTCAAGCCCGAGAAGATCGAGCCGGGCTTCGAGGTGTTCTTCGCGTCGATCGACACCGTCCGGGGCGACGCGCTGATCGCGTTCGGCTGGGCGATGGCCGACGACCTCGTCAAGCTGGCCTAGCCGCCGTCCGGGCCACCGGCCCGGGGCGTCGGACCCGAACGTGGAGCTCTCCGAGGCGATCCGCCGACGCCGGATGGTGCGGGCCTACCGGACCGATCCCGTCGACCCCGGCGTCGTGGACCACCTCTGCGACCTGGCCCGACGCGCGCCGTCGGCCGGCCACAGCCAGGGCCTCGACCTGCTGGTGCTCGAGGGCGCGGATCAGGTCGGTTCGTACTGGGACGTGACGCTGCCGCCGGCGCGGCGGGCGACCTTCCGTTGGCAGGGCCTGCTCCGGGCCCCGGTCCTGCTGGTGGTCGTGGTCGATCCCGAGGCCTACGTGGCCCGCTACGCCGAGCCGGACAAGGCGGCGACGGGCCTGGGCGGGGGAGCGGCGAACTGGTCCGTGCCGTTCTGGTGGGTCGATGCCGGCGCGGCGATCGAGCACGTGCTGCTCGGCGCGGTCGAGGCCGGCCTGGGCGCATGCCTGTTCGGGCTGTTCGAGCACGAGGCGGCGGTGGCGGCGCGCTTCGCGGTTCCGGAGGGTCGGCGGTTGGTCGCGAGCATCGCGATCGGGCACCCCGATCCCGGCTCGGACGGGCCCGGACGGTCGGCCGATCGGCGTCGTCGAGGCCTCGACGAGGTGGTCCATCGGGGTGGTTGGACGTCACAGGCGGCGCCCTGAACAGGCAGTTCCACTGCCAAAACGGGTGCGTGACCCAACTCACATGACGGTTGAGTTACGAAAAGTCAGCGGATGTGTAACACTGACCGCCGCTTCGAGCACGCGGAGGGCGTGCTCGCCATCAACCGCCTCAACGAGGAGACACCAGTGACGTTCCGACGCGCCGCGAGCGCAGACCAACCTCCGAGTACCGACGACGGCGCGCCGAAGCGGCGTGTCGTCTCCCGGCCCCTCAAGGCAGGGGTCGCCCTGCTGGTCGCCGGCATCGCCGTCGCCGCGCCGATGGTCGCAGCCCAGAGCGACGGGTCCGACCCGGCGCCGGGTGGCGCCGAGGCGATCGGTCGCCAGGCCGCCCAGGTCGCCAGCACCGAGGCCGAGACCGTGCAGGACGCCGCGGCCCGTGCCGCGCAGGCCAAGCGCGAGGCCCTCGCCGCCGAGGAGAAGGCGGCGGAGGAGAAGGCGGCCGCCGAGAAGGCTGCCAAGGTCGAGGCCTTCAAGGCCGCGGTGATCAAGGCGCAGAAGGAAGAGGCCTTCCGCCAGGTCGTTGCGGCCAACGAGGCCGAGGCCGAGCGCCAGGCGCAGGCCGCCCGTGAGCAGGCGGCCCGCGAGCAGGCCGCGGCCGAGGAGGCCGCCCGCCAGCAGGCTGCGGCCGCCGCCGCAGCAGCTCCCGCCGTGCCGTCGGGCAGGGTATGGGACGCCCTCGCCCAGTGCGAGGCCGGCGGCAACTGGGCCATCAACACCGGCAACGGGTACTACGGCGGCCTGCAGTTCTCGGCCTCGTCGTGGCGTGCCGTCGGTGGCACCGGCCTGCCGCACCAGGCCAGCCGCGAGACCCAGATCGCCATGGGTGAGCGCCTCCGGGCCGCCCAGGGCTGGGGCGCCTGGCCGTCCTGCTCCCGCAAGCTCGGCCTGCGCTGAGCCTGCGCTCGATCGTCGAAGGCCCCGGCTCCGGCCGGGGCCTTCGACGCGTCCGGACCCGTGTCGGTCGGGTGACGATCGTGCGACCGGCGTCACATCCGAGGTCGTCCTGTGGTTCGATGGAAGCGACGCGACCGAGGAGGTCCGCCCGGTGCAGGTGCAGATCGTGCTCCAGGAGAAGGGTGCCGACGTGGTGACGGCGGTCCCCGACACGACGATGCGCGACGTGATCGCGCTGCTCGACGAGGCGAGGATCGGCGCCGTCGTCATCTCCGCCGACGGTCGGCGGTTGGACGGCATCCTGTCCGAGCGCGACGTCGTGCGGGCCCTCGCCCGTCACGGCGCCGATGCCCTCGATCGCCCGGCTCGCGAGGTGATGACCACCGGTGAGCTGTGCACGTGCGGCCTCGAGGACACCGTCGAATCGCTGATGACGACGATGACCGAGCGGCGGGTCCGCCACATCCCCGTGGTCGTCGACGGCGACATCGGCGGTCTCGTGAGCATCGGCGACGTCGTGAAGTCCCGCATCTCGGTCCTCGAACACGAGACCCGAGCGCTGCACGACTACATCACCAACCCCTACTGACCATGAGGCGGTGGACCTTGCCCGACGGGGTCCGGGGGAGGGTGTCGACCACCTCGACCACCTTCGGCGCGGCGTAGGCGGGGAGGACGTCGCGCACGACGGCGCGCAGGTCGGTGAGCGTCGGCACCGGGTGGCCGGGCCGCGGCACGATCACGGCGACGACCGCCGCGCCCCACTCGGGGTCGGGCCGGCCCACGACCGCGACCTCCGCGACGCCGGGGTGCTCGGCGATCGCGGCCTCGACCGGTGCCGGCCAGACGTTCTGGCCCCCGGTGACGATCAGGTCGTCGGCGCGGCCGTGCACCTCCAGACGGGATGGTCCACCAGTGGTCGCCACGAGGCGGCCGCGGTCGCCGGTGCGGAACCAGCCCTCGTCGTCGGTGATCCCGACGACCTCGCCGTCGGGGGAGCGCAGTCCGCGGGCGAGCATCGGGCCCCGGACCTCGATCTCGTCGTCGGACCCGATCCGGAGCTCGACGCCGGGGAGCGCGGTGTCGTCGTAGACGATGCCGCCGCCGGTCTCGGTGAGCCCGTAGGTGCGGACGACGTTCGTGGGCCGGCGCACGCCGTCGGCCGATCCGCCGAGGACGATCCACCGGTACCCGGTCGGGTCGATGCGGTCGAGGGCGGTGGGCACGAGCGACACCAGGGTCGACCCGAGGGTGCGGGGCGCGTCGCCGACGACGTCGGCGTCGAACCCGGGCAGCACGTCGACGGGCGTCGCGGTGAGGACGGACCGCACCACCACGCCGAGACCGCCGATGTGGGCCAGCGGGAGGCAGGCGAGCCAGCGGTCGGTGGCCGGGTCGACGCCGAGGTGGGCGTGCACGGCCTCCGCGTGGGCGGCGAGCCCGGCGCCGGTGTGCACCACGAGCTTGGGCGCGCCGGTGGACCCGCTGGTCGCGACGACGAGGGCATCGCCGCCCCGGAGCGGCGGAGCGTCGGCCTGACCCGTCGACCTCCGGCCGTCGGGGCCGACGACGACGTGCGGTCGGGCCGCGTCGAGCAGGGCCTGCCGGGCGGGGCCCGGAAGGCGGGGGTCGACCGGCAGCACGGCATCGCCGGCGTTCCAGGCCCGTCGGAGCTCGTCGAGGAACCGGGGGCTGCCCGGGAGGTCGAGCGCGATGAGCCGGGCCACGCGGCCAGCCTGGCACGTCCGGTTCGGGGCCGGTGACGGATCCCGGCCAGAATCGGCGGCATGGAGCGCCGCAGGTGAACGTCTGGATCGCCGGGGCCCGTCCCCGAACCCTCCCGGCCGCCGTGGTGCCGGTGCTGGTCGGCACCGCGTGTGCGGTCGACAAGGTCGACGGAGGCCTGATCTGGTGGCGGGCGGTGGCCGCCATGGTCGTCGCGCTGGCCCTCCAGGTGGCCACCAACTACGCCAACGACTACAGCGACGGCGTCCGGGGAACCGACGCCGACGACAAGCGGGTCGGTCCGGTCCGGCTCGTCGGCCAGGGGCTGGCGTCGCCGGCGTCGGTGAAGCGGGCGGCGATGGCGTCGTTCGCCGTGGCCGGCGTGGTCGGTACCGCGCTCGCGATCGCGGTGGGGCCGGAGCTGTTCGTGGTGGGTGCGCTGGCGATCGGGGCCGGATGGTTCTACACGGGTGGTCCGCGGCCCTACGGCTACGCGGGGCTGGGCGAGGCCTTCGTCTTCGTGTTCTTCGGAGTGGTCGCCACCGCGGGCTCGACCTACGTGCAGACCGGGGAGCTGGACGCGCTGGGGCTCGCCGCGTCGGTCCCGGTGGGCCTCCTGGCGACCGCCCTGCTCGTGGTCAACAACCTGCGGGACATCCCCGGCGACACGCTCGTCGGGAAGCGGACCCTCGCCGTGCGGCTGGGCGATCGGCGCACCCGGTGGCTGTACACCGGCTGCATCGTCGTCACCTTCGTGTGCGTCCCGTTCGTGGCCGGGCTCGGCGGGCGGCCCGCCGCCGCGGTGGCGCTCCCGGCGGTGATCCTGGCCTCCAAGCCCGTCACCCAGGTGCTCTCGGGGGCTCGGGGACCGGAGCTGATCCCGGTGCTCGGCGCGACCGGGCGGGTCCAGCTCGTCTTCGGGGTGCTGTTCGCCGCCGGGCTGGCGTTCATCCCGTAGCGAGCCAGTCGGCGATCGCTGCCGCGGTCGCACCGGGACGCTCCAGGTGCGCGGCGTGACCGGCGTCGGGCACCTCCACCCGGGTCGCGTTCTCCCCGATCGCGGCGGCCATGCGTTCGGCGATGGCGGTGAACTTCGCGTCGAGCGCACCGGTCATCAGGAGGACCGGCATCGCCAGAGAGCCGAGCTCGTCCCACCACGTCGGGTCCATCGTCCCCGTACCCGCGGCCCGCAGCGACGCGGCGAGCCCCTCGGGTCGGTTCGCCCTCCGGGCCAGGAGGTCGTGGGTCGACGGTTCGAGCGACGCGAAGAGCGGCTGCGCGAGCCACTCGTCCACGAACGCCTCGGTGCGGACGTCCTCGACGTGGTCGGCCAGGTCCGCGTCGGCGGTTCGCCGCGCGGCACGGTCGGCCGGGTCGTCGATCCCGGCGGTCGCGCCGAGGAGGACGAGGCCCTCGACCAGGTCCGGCCGGTCGAGGGCGAGGCGGAGCGCCACCCGTCCACCCATCGAGTAGCCCACGTAGGTGGCAGGACCCGTGGCGGCGGCGAGCAGTCCGGCCGTCGTCGTGAGGTCGCTCCGGTCGAGCGAGGGGTCGGTGGCGCCGTGGCCGGGGAGGTCGACGGCGACGATGCGGCGCCCGGTGGTGAGGAGTCCGTCGACGACCGGCGTCCAGCTCCGTCCGCCCTGCGTGAACCCGTGGACCAGCACCAGGTCGGGGCGGGTGCCGTCGGCGAGGACGACCGACGGGAGGGCGACGTCTCGACCGGGCACGTGCCCCATCGTTCCAGACCCGGTGGCGGGCTTTCCCCTGTGGTTCTGCACCGTCCGCCGTGCAGAACCACAGGGGAAAGCCGTGGGCCTGCTCAGATGGGGACGTGACCGTGCCGCCGACCGCCGACGAAGGCGTCCTCAACGCCACCTTCTGCGCCACCCTCGTCGACGAGTGGGTGCGGTCCGGGGTCACCGATGCCGTCGTCGCGCCGGGTTCGCGATCGACGCCCCTGGCCCTCGCCCTCGCGGCGCGACCCGAGCTGGCGGTGCAGGTGCACCACGACGAACGGGCCGCCGGATTCGTCGCGCTCGGGCTCGGAATGGCCACCGGTCGTCCCGCGGTGGTGCTCACCACGAGCGGCACCGCGGCGGTCGAGCTGCACCCCGCGGTCGTCGAGGCCCACCAGGCCGGGGTGCCGCTCGTCGTCGCCACCGCGGACCGGCCGCCCGAGCTGCACGACGTGGGCGCCCCCCAGACCGTCGACCAGACCCACCTCTTCGGCCGGGCGGTCCGATGGTTCGCCGAGCCCGGTCCGCCGGCGCCGGCCGCCGCGTCCACGTGGCGCTCGCTCGCCTCGCGCTCGGTCGTCGAGGCCGTGGACGGGGTCGGCGGTCCCGGACCCGTGCACCTGAACCTCGCGTTCCGCGAACCCCTGCTGGGACGGGCGGCGCCCCTGCCGGCGGGCCGGGGCGAGGGGGAGCCGTGGCACGTGGGGGGTGGCACCCGGACCACGGTCGACCGACGCGGCCTCGAAGGACTCACCGCCGTCCTCGACGGCGCTCGCGGCGTCATCGTCGCCGGTGCCGGTTGTGGGCCGGTCGACGACGTGGTCGCGCTGGCCGACGCCGCCGGCTGGCCGATCCTGGCCGATGCCCGGTCGGGCTGTCGCAGCGCCGGCCGACCGGCGATCCTGCACGCCGACGCATTGCTCCGCTGCGAACGGTTCGCGGAGGACGTGGTGCCCGAGGTGGTGCTGCGCCTGGGCGCCCCTCCGGCGTCGAAGGTGCTGGCCGGCTGGTTGGCTGCGTCGGGCGCCCGCCAGGTCGCCGTCGACGCCGACGGCCGATGGTTCGACCCCGATCGCACGGCCACCCACGTGGTCCGGGCCGATCCCGGTTCGGTGCTGCGCGCCCTCGCCCGGAGCTTCGACGGCGGCTGGGTCGGCGACTGGGGTGGGCGCTGGGCCGCCGCCGAGGCGTCGGCGTCGGCGGCGGTCGACGCGGTCCTGGCCGGCCACGACGAACCGACCGAACCGGGCGTGGCGCGGACGCTGTGCCGTTCGCTCCCGGGGCACGCCTCGCTCGTCGTGTCGTCGTCCATGCCGATCCGCGACGTCGAGTGGTTCGGCGGCCCCACCGCCGTTCGGGTCCTCGCCAACCGTGGCGCGAACGGGATCGACGGTGTGGTCTCGACGGCCGTCGGGGTCGCCCTCGCCGCCCGGTGGGCCGGCGGACCGACGGTCGCGCTGGTGGGTGACGTCGCGTTCCTCCACGATTCCAACGCGCTCCTCGGCCTGGCCGCCCGGGGCGTCGACCTCACGATCGTGGTCGTCGACAACGACGGCGGCGGCATCTTCTCCTTCCTCCCGCAGGCCGAGGCGTTGGACACCGAGCGGTTCGAGCAGCTGTTCGGCACCCCGCACGGGGTCGACCCGCTCGCGGTCGCCGCGGCCCACGGCATCGACGGCACGACCGTGACCGCCGCACCGGAGCTCGCCGGCGTCCTCCGCGGAGCCCTCGACCGCGGCGGCGTCCACGTGGTGCGGGTGGTCACCGACCGGGCCGCCAACGTCGCCGTCCACCGCGAGATCCACGACGCCGTCGCCGCCGCCCTCGCGTCGTCACACCCGGGGTCGGACCCCAACCGTGCAGGGGACGGGGTGTGATGCCGGCGGGTCGGTGCACGTCACGGTTGGGGTCCGACCCCGGGTGTGATGCCGGCGGTCGGTGCACGTCACGGTTGGGGTCCGACCCCGGGTGTGATGCCGGCGGGTCGGTGCACGTCACGGTTGGGGTCCGACCCCGGGTGTGACGTCGACCGTCGGGTCAGGGGCGGACGATGGCGCCGAGCATCGCTTGGAGCTTGGCGCGGGTCTCGATGAGCTCGGTGGCCGGGTCCGAGTCGCCGACCAGTCCGTTGCCGGCCACGACCCGGGCGACGGCACCTTCGATCGACGCCCCCCGGATCGACACGGCGAATTGGCCGTTGCCGCCCGCGTCGACCCATCCGACCGCACCCGCGTAGCGGCCGCGGTCCAGGGCCTCGAGCTCGTCGATGACCCGCAACGCCGCGTCGCGGGGCCGACCGCAGACCGCCGGGGTCGGGTGGAGCGCCTCGACCAGCTCGAGGATCGACGCCGGCGGGTGCGAGAGGCGGCCCTCGACGTTGGTCGCCAGGTGCTGCACGTTGGCGAGGGGCACGACCGACGGTTCGGGCTCGTAGTCGACGTAGGACGCGAACGCGAGCAGTCCGTCGTGCACCGCGTCGATGGTGACCTGGTGCTCCTGGCGGTAGGTCGCCGACGCGAGGAGCCCGGCCGCGAGGCGGGCGTCGGCCGCCGGGTCCCCCCGTCGGGGGGCGGTCCCGGCCATGGGTTGGGCCCGAACGACGTCGGCCGACCGGCCGACCAGCAGTTCGGGGCTGGCCCCGCAGAACCCGTCGACGAGGTAGAGGAAGCAGTCCGGGTAGGCCTGCGAGAGCCGGAGCAGGACGGTGGCCACCGGGATCGGCGCGTCGGCGGTGACCACGACCTCGCGGGCCAGCACCACCTTGTCGAGCTCGCCGGCGCGGATGCGGGCCGTGGCCTCGGCGACCGCGTCGGTCCACGCGGCCGGTGCCCGCGACGCCCGGACCTCGAACGCCCCTGGGCCCGGCGGCGGCGGGTGTTGCGCCGCGCCGGCGAGGTGGGCGTCGAGCGTGGCGATCGGGTCGATCGTCGATCCGGTCGGGCCGACCGCGGTGACCCAGCGGGTGCCGTCGGCGTCACGACCGACCAGTAGTGCGGGCACGACGACGTCGGCATCGGCGCCCGGAAGGAAGGGGAGGGCGGTGAACCCCACCGGTCCCGAGCCCGGTCGCTCGACCTCGTCGTCGACCTCGATCGCTGCCAACGCCTCGGCCACGTCGCTCCGGCCGACCCGGAGCGCGACCCCCCGACCGGCGAAGCCGACCCGGTTCCGGCTGAACAGAACCCCATCACCCCCGGCCACCGCCAGCGGGTCGACGTCGCGGTCGAGGCGACGGGTCGTCGCCGTGAGGTCCACCTCGGTCACCGGCGGGTGCCGACGAGGAGTTGCGAGATGCCACCCGAGAGAAGGGTTCGCTCGACGTCGTCGAAGCCGACCTCGCGGAGCATGGCGAGCATCTCGTCGGGCTCGGGCAGGTAGGCGACCGAGTCGGGGAGGTAGCGGTACGCGGCGCGATCGCTCAGGAGGCCGCCGATCACCGGCACCACCTTGCCGAAGTAGATGCCGTGGCCGAACCGCAGCACCGGGTTCGCCGGCTCGGCCACCTCGAGGAGCGCGATCCGGCCGCCGGGGCGGACCACCCGGGCCAGTTCCGCGAAGAACGGTCCGAGCTCGCGGAAGTTGCGGAGCGCGAACCCGCAGGTGACGCCGTCGATCGAGCCGTGGGCGATCGGCAGCCGGAGGGCGTCGCCCTGGACCAGCGGCGCCGTGGTCCGGGCCGCGTCCAGCATGCCGAAGGACAGATCGACCCCGATCGGGCGGAGGCGGGCGTCCTGGAGCATGCGGCAGAGGTCGCCGGTGCCGGCGGCGAGGTCGAGGACGACCGAGCCGGCCGGGAGCCCCAGGTCGGCGATCGTCCGCTTCCGCCAGCCGACGTCCATGCGGAACGTCATGATCCGGTTCACCATGTCGTAGCGGGGCGCGATCGTGTCGAACATCTCCCGCACCGCGGTCACCTTCTCGTCGCCGGTGGGGAGCGGTTCGGTCGTGGAGCGGGCCATCCGGCGAGCGTAGGCCCGTGGCGTCGAGGGGCCGGGCGGGACGCTTGTAGGGTCGCCCGCCGTGGCCGCCCGCACCCTCGTCCTGATCCCGCCGTCGGAGGGCAAGGCGTCGGGGGGTCGGGGCGCCCCCTGGCGGCCGGGCACGATGCGGATCGCCGAACTGGACGAGCCGAGGGTCGAGCTCCTCGCCGCCCTCGGTGCGGGTCACCCCGTGCACGAGGCGCCGACGATGGCGGCCATCGAGCGCTACACGGGCGTGCTCTACAAGGAGCTCGACGCCGGGTCCATCACCGGCACGGCGAAGCGGCGCCTCAACGCGAACGTCCTCACCGTGTCCGGGCTCTGGGGTCTGGTCGCACCCCGGGACCCGATCCCGGACTACCGCCTCAAGATGTCGGCGTCGGTCCCGCCGCTCGGACGGCTCTCGACCTGGTGGCCCCCCGAGATCACCGCGGCGCTGGTCGAACGGGCCCGCGGCGCGGTGGTGTGGGACCTGCTCCCCAACGAGCACGCCGCAGCGATCGACTGGACGGCGATCGCTCCCCGGCTCCGGGTCACCGCGACCTTCCTCGACCACAACGGTCGGACGGTCTCGCACTGGAACAAGCTGCTCAAGGGCAGCATCGTGCGCTGGCTGGTCGAGTCGGGTGAGCAGGACCCGCTGGCGCTCGCCGACTTCGAGCACCCGCAGGGCTACGCGCTCGACGTGGAGGCGTCGACCTTCGACCTGCGCACGGCCGAACTGGTGCTGCGCGAGCGCTGAGCGGTCCGGGTCGCGGACGGGTTCGGCGCGGAAGGTTCGAGAACCGGGGACCGAGGCCGATGGAGAACGTGACGGGACCGGACGACGCGCGTGCGTCGGGAAAGGTTGCACGGTGTTCCTCTACGAGCTCGCCCTCCACATGGGCGTCCGATCGACCGACCTGGTGGCCCGCGCCCGCGAGCTGGGCATGGACGTCGAGCAGAGCTCCGTCCTCGACCAGGCCCAGGTCGCCCACCTCTGGAGCTCCTTCCAGCAGGCGCCGAACCCGCCCCAGCCGCTCCCGGCGCAGCCGACCCCACCGGACGTCCCGCAGTTCGTCGCGCCGGCCGCGTGGTCGCCGACGCCGGGCGCCCCCGGGGCGGCGCCGGCCACCCCGCCCCACGCGTGGGGCGCCTCGGGTGAACCGGCCGCGGAGGCCGATCCCGATCGGGACCGCACGCGACCGGCCGTGGTGGTGGCTGCGGTGGCCGCCCTGGTCCTCCTCGCCGGTGTCCTGGTCTTCCTCTCGGGCGGGTCCGACGACGACGGCTTCCGGGCGGACGCGTCGGCGACGGACGAGGCCGGTGCGACCCCGCGCTCCACGACCACGTCGGTGCCCACGACCGAGGCGAAGGCGACGGTCCCCACCGAGCCCGTGGATCCCGACATGTCGGTCGAGAAGCTGACCGCGATGGTCAGGGACCGCCACCGCTTCTGCTCGGGCGCCCGGGGGATCTTCGAGATGGAGCACGCCCTCTCCCAACCGTTCTACGAGGGCGACCTCGAGGGCGTCGCCTCGGCCATCAGGGCCAACCGCGACAGCTGGGAGACCGCCGTCGAGGACCTCGAGGCGGGCACGTCGAGCGTCCTCCAGAACGACGTCGCCACCTACGCCGCGTCGTACCGCACGCTGTTCGCCGGGATCTTCGAGGCCGAGGTCGGCTCCGCCCCGTCGTTGGCCGAGTTCGAGCGGACCAGGGCGAGCGTCGCCCTGTCGGCCGGTCGGATCAACGCCGCGATGTTCGATCTCTGCGCCTGACGCGGCCTCGCCCGGGCGGGCGCGGCCCGGGCTGGCATGCTCGTCCGATGGCCGACGACGCCCGCGACCACTGGTTCGAGGATCTGGCCGACCACCTCGGTTCGGCGTACCTGCGGTACTCGTTCACGAAGGGCACCGAGCAGGAGGTCGGGTTCCTCGTCGACGCGCTGGGGCTCGAGCCGGGCATGCGGGTGCTCGACGTCGGGTGCGGACCGGGCCGCCACGCCCACGCCCTCGGGCGGCGGGGCATCGAGGTCCACGGCGTCGACATCAGCGAGCGGTTCGTCGAGCTGGCCCGCGCCGACGCCCCGCCGGGCGTGACCTTCGAGCGCCTGGACGCCCGTGACCTGCGGTTCGACGCCGAGTTCGATGCGGCGATCTCGCTCTGCCAGGGCGCGTTCGGCCTGGCCGACGGCGGGGGAGCGGCCGACACGCCCCTCGACCCCGACGGCACGGTCCTCGACGGGATCGCCCGGGCGGTCCGCCCGGGTGGACGCGTGGGGCTCAGCGCGTTCAGCGCCTACTTCCAGGTCCGCTGGCTCGACCCGGAACGGGGCTCGTTCGACGCCGAGCGGGGCGTGAACCACGAACGGACCGAGATCCGCGACGAGGCCGGTGCCGTCGCCGAGGTCGACCTGTGGACGACCTGCTTCACGCCGAGGGAGCTGCGCCTGCTCGCCTCCCGCGCGGGCCTCGTGGTCGACCACCTCTGGGCGGTGCGCCCCGGCGAGTACGGGTCGAACCGGCCCGACCTCGACCACGAGGAGTTCCTCCTGGTCGCCCACCGCGTCGCGGGGTGAATCACGGTCGGTACGCTCGACCCCGCCGCGGCGTCACGGTTGGGATCCGACCCCGACCGTGCAGGCCTGGAGTCGGCCGGGGGGTGGGTGGTAGCTTGGCGGCTTCCCTGTGCACGTTCGCGCGCACGTTCGCCTACTCCGTATCCGAGAAGAGACCAACCCGTGTCCGACCAAGCAACGACCACCCTCCCCGACGCCGACGCCCAGCCCGAGGAGTCGGAGTACGTCCCCCGCCAGATCGTCGCCGACGACCTGGACGTCAGCTTCGAAGAGGCCATCTCCGGCACCATGGTGTCGGTCGAGGACGGCCAGATCGTCGAGGGGACGGTGGTCAAGGTCGACAAGGACGAGGTCCTGCTCGACATCGGCTACAAGTCCGAGGGCGTCATCCCCAGCCGTGAGCTGTCGATCCGCAACGACGTCGACCCGTCCGAGGTCGTCTCGCTCGGCGACGAGCTCGAGGCGCTGGTCCTCACCAAGGAGGACAAGGACGGCCGCCTGGTCCTGTCCAAGAAGCGGGCCCAGTACGAGCGGGCCTGGGGCGACATCGAGAAGAAGAAGGAAGAGGACGGGGTCGTGTCCGGCCCGGTCATCGAGGTCGTCAAGGGCGGCCTGATCCTCGACATCGGCCTCCGGGGCTTCCTCCCGGCATCGCTCGTGGAGCTGCGGCGGGTCCGTGACCTCGCCCCCTACGTCGGCCGCACGCTCGAGGCGAAGATCATCGAGCTCGACAAAAACCGCAACAACGTGGTGCTGAGCCGGCGGGCCTGGCTGGAGGAGACCCAGAAGGAGCAGCGCGAGGAGTTCCTCGAGAACCTCAAGCCCGGCGAGGTCCGCTCCGGCGTCGTGTCGAGCGTCGTCAACTTCGGCGCCTTCGTCGACCTGGGCGGCATGGACGGCCTGGTCCACGTGTCCGAGCTGTCGTGGAAGCACGTCGACCACCCCGGCTCGGTCGTGGCCGTGGGCGACGAGATCACCGTGCAGGTGCTCGAGGTCGACCTCGACCGGGAGCGCATCAGCCTCTCGCTCAAGGCCACCCAGCAGGATCCGTGGCAGGAGTTCGCCTCCAGCCACCGGGTCGGCGAGCTGGTCTACGGGCGGGTCACCAAGCTGGTGCCGTTCGGTGCGTTCGTCCAGGTGGGCGACGGCATCGAGGGCCTGGTCCACATCTCGGAGATGTCGGCGCACCACGTCGACCTGCCCGAGCAGGTGGTCACCCCGGGCGAGGAGCTGTGGGTCAAGATCATCGACCTCGACCTCCAGCGTCGCCGGATCAGCCTGTCGATCAAGCAGGCCGCCGAGGGTGGCACCGTGTCCGCCGAGTACCAGGAGCACTTCGGCGAGCACGCCTACGACGACGAGGGCAACTACATCGGCGGTGAGACCAGCGAGGCCCAGGAGGCCTGGGCCGAGTACTACGCCGAGCACCCCGAGGCCATGGAGGGCGAAGCGGCCCCCGCCGAGGGCGAGCCGGCCGCCGAGGCCGAGGAGACCCCCGAGGCCTGATCCGCCCGGCTCCGGCCGGTCACCGATCCCGCACGAACGCCCCGCTCCGGCGGGGCGTTCGTCGTTCCCGGGCGCTCCGGGAGGTCCGGGAGGTGTCGACCGGAGAAATCCAGGTCGATTCCCTTGCGACCCAACGCGTCCCGCCGACAGTTAGCGGAGCAGTGGACTCCCCCTCCCGAACCACGGGCGGGATCGACAACGAACAAGGGGCTTCTGGTGAGCCAACGTCGGACTCTCATCCTGGTCGCAGCGATCGCCGTGGCGATGGTCGCTGGCTTCCTCGTCTACAACTACGTCGACGGCGTCGAACAGGACGCCCTCGGGGACGCCAAGCTCGTCTCCGTCTACACCGTCGAGGCGCAGATCGATCGGGGTGCCTCGGGTGAGGCCGCCGCCGAGGCGATCAAGCAGACGAACATCCCCCAGCAGTTCAAGCCGGCGAACGCCATCACGAGCCTGGACGACATCGCCGGCAAGGTGGCGATCAGCGACCTGGCGCCCGGCCAGGTGGTGGTCGCCGATCTGTTCGTCGACCGGTCCGACCCGGCCGCCCGGAAGTCGAACTCGGACTACCTGCGCAAGATCCGCAACGAGGACATGACCGCCATCACCATCTCGGTCGACCAGGTGTCCGGCGTCGCCGGCCTCATCGAGCCCGGTGACTACGTCAACATCATGCTCCGCCGGATCCTGCAGGGGTCGACCGTCGACGGCGCCGACGTGCCGCAGAGCGACACGCCGATCCTGTTCGACGAGAGCGCCCGGTACCTGTACCAGAAGGCCGAGGTCCTGGCGGTCGACACCACCTTCGTGCCCCAGGCCGGCCAGACGGCGACCGGTGCCGCCACCGACGACACCGCCCCCGCCCAGCGGGGCCTGATCACCCTGATCGTCCCGGCCAAGGCCGCCCAGTACATCGCCTCGGTCGAGGGCAGCCGGATCTACCTCACCCTGGTCGCCCGGGACTACAAGCCGGTGCCGCAGACGCCGATCGATCCCTCGGATCCGATCCCGGCCGAGGACGGCTCGCAGCTCACCCCGTACGGCGCCGACGGCCCGGACAACGCCAGCTGACCCGGCTGACCCCCACCCACCCACCCACGGAAGCGGTTCGGACCCCCACGATGAGCGAGTACCTTCTGAACGACGAGAACGTCGGTGTGCGGCCGGCGGGTGGAACAGGAGCCATGTCGACCTTCACCAACGCCGAACCGAACGTGCCGATCGTCGTCATCGAGGACGACCCGGCCATGCGAGGGCGGCTGGTGATGCAGTTGGGCGAGCGGGCCACCCCCGGTGACTCGGTCGCCCACGTCGAGAGCCGGTTCGGGGGGTCGCCGGCGCTCATGGTCCTCGGACCGTCCATCGCCCGGGAGCCGGGCCTGGCGGGCGCCGAGGACCTCCTGGCCCGCCGTCCCGACATCGGGGCGATCCTCATCGCCGACCAGCTGACCACCGACCTGTTCCAGCAGGCGATCCGCAGCGGCGTCCGCGACGTGCTCGGCGTCCCGGTCGACACCGGCCAGCTGAACGAAGCGGTCCGTCGGGTCGCCCAGACCCTGCAGGGCCCGTCCCGTCCCGCCGGCGCCTCGTTCGAGGACGAGCCCGAGGACGGGGAGCGGGGCAAGGTCATCACGGTCTTCTCGACCAAGGGCGGCGCCGGCAAGTCGGTCATCGCGACCAACCTCGGCGTCCTGCTCGCCCAGCGGTCCGAGGGCCCCGTGGCCCTCGTCGACGCCGACCTCCAGTTCGGTGACGTGGCCGTGATGCTCAAGCTCGCACCGCAGCACACCATCGTCGACGCGGTCGGCAGCTTCGAGCGCCTCGACGTGGGCTTCCTCGAGAACCTGCTCGCCACCCACCAGCCGTCGGGCCTGAAGGTGCTGCCCGCGCCGCTCGAGCCGGCCTTCGCCGACCAGATCGGTGCGGACCAGATGAACCGCATCGTCGGCCTGCTGCGCACCTTCTGCTCCTACGTCGTGGTCGACACCCCGGCGTACTTCAACGAGGTCGTCCTCGGTCTGATCGAGGAGAGCGACGACGTCCTCCTCGTGGCCGGCATGGACATCCCGAACATCAAGAACGTGAAGATCGGGCTCCAGACCCTGAAGCTGCTCAACACGCCGATGCACAAGGTGCACCTCGTGCTCAACCGGGCCAACTCCAAGGTGAAGCTCGAGGTCGGCGAGGTCGAGCGCACGCTCCAGGTCAAGGCCGAGGCCCTCATCCCGAGCGACATCGTCGTGCCGCAGTCGGTCAACAAGGGCACGCCCGTCGTCCTCGACGCGCCGCGGTCGTCGATCGCGAAGAGCCTCGAGCAGCTGGCGGACATGTTCATCCCGGCCTCCGAGGCCGCCGGCAAGAAGCGCCGCCGCTGAGCCGTTCGCCGGCGGGTGCCGCCGGCGTCGGGACCTGCGCCCACCACAGCCACCGACCGCCCGGTCGGTGGCTGGTGTCGTTCACCCGGCCTCCACCCGGCCTCGAGGCTCTGGGTCGCGAACGACCAGGTGAGACGGGGTCGACGGCCGACCGGCGAAGAGTTTTCCGCAAGCCTCAACGGTGGGCGGGGCGGGCCGATAGGTCCGTGTGTCCCTCTACAAGCGCCTCCACGAACAGCAGGGCAACGGTTCCGACCCGGTGCAGAAGCGCCGGGACCCGGTCCTCGACGAGCTCCGCCAGAAGATCCACCACCACCTGATCGACGAGCTCGGTCCGATCCTCTACGACAAGCGTCTGACCGAGGACGACCTCCGCCGCCGGGTCCAGGACCAGCTGCACGCGGCGCTGGCCGTCGAGCGGGCCCCGCTGTCCGCGGCGGACAAGGCCCAGCTGATCCAGGACGTCTCCGACGACATCCTCGGCTACGGGCCGATCGACCGTCTCCTGAAGGACGACGACATCACCGAGGTCATGGTCAACGGACCGGACCAGGTGTTCGTCGAGCGTTCGGGCAAGGTCGAGAAGACGGGCGCCAGCTTCGTCGACGACACCCACCTCCGTCGGATCATCGACAAGATCGTCGGCCAGGTCGGCCGGCGCATCGACGAGGCGCAGCCGCTCTGCGACGCCCGCCTCCCCGACGGCTCCCGTGTGAACGCGGTGATCCACCCGCTGGCGATCGGTGGCCCGTTCCTCACCATCCGGAAGTTCTCCAAGGACCCGTACCAGATCGACGACCTGATCCGGTTCGGCACCCTGAACGCCGCCTCGGCCCGGTTCCTCCAGGCCATGGTGGTCGGCAAGCTGAACATCATCATCTCCGGCGGTACCGGCACCGGTAAGACGACGGCCCTCAACGTCATGTCGTCGTTCATCCCCGGCGACGAGCGCATCGTCACGGTGGAGGACGCCAAGGAGCTCCAGCTCCACCAGGAGCACGTGCTCGCGATGGAGGCCCGCCCGCCGAACATCGAGGGCAAGGGCCAGGTCACGATCCGTGACCTCGTCAAGAACTGCCTGCGCATGCGCCCCGACCGCATCGTGGTCGGCGAGTGTCGTGCCGGCGAGGCCCTCGACATGCTCCAGGCCATGAACACCGGCCACGACGGGTCGCTGACCACGGTGCACGCGAACAGCCCCCGTGACACGCTCGCCCGTCTCGAGACCCTGGTCCTCATGGCCGGCTTCGACCTCCCGGTCCGGGCCATCCGTGAGCAGATGGCCTCCGCCATCGACTGCGTCGTGCAGCTCACCCGCCTCCGTGACGGGAGCCGTCGCATCACCCACATCACCGAGGTGCAGGGCATGGAGGGTGACGTGATCACCACCCAGGACGTCTTCCTCTTCGACTTCGGCATGGGCGTCGACGACCACGGCCGCTACCGGGGCCACCTGAAGTCCACGGGCGTCCGGCCCAAGTTCGCCGAGAAGCTCGCCGACCAGGGCATCCGCCTCGGCTCGGAGGTCTTCCAGCCCGAGGCGTTCGCCAAGCGCGGGGCGGGTGCGTGGTGAACCGACGCAAGGGACTGCTGGCCGCGGTCCTCGTGCCCCTCCTCACCCTCCTCGTCGTGGCCCTGCTGCCGTCGGCGTCGAGCGCCGAGGACGACGCGATCCTCTCGGTGCGCCAGGTCGACGCCCGCGACAACGACAACGTCGCGGTGACCTTCCTCTACACGGGGGACCCGGGCGACCTCGAGACGATGAGCCTCCGCGAGGACGGCGTGGCCCAGAAGGTCTCGCTCACGCCGATGAGCAAGACGAACCAGCGGATGGCGACGGTCGTCCTCATCGACACCTCCGCCTCGATGAACCGCGACGGCACCCTCACCGCGGTGAGCGCCGAGGTCGACAAGATGATCGGCGACCTCCGGGTCGGCGACCACATGGCGATCGTGAGCTTCAACGACGCCGTCACCGTCGAGACCGGCTTCACCGGTGACGGGGACCAGCTCACCTCGGCGGTCGCCGACATCGCCGCCCCCCGGGACGGCAAGCGGGCCCTCTACGCCGCGATCCACCGGGCCGGTCTGCTCCTCACCGACCAGAAGCGCCTCCAGAACAACGTCGACACCCAGACGAACATCGTCGTGCTGACCGACGGACCCGACACGGCGTCCGACATCGGCAAGAGCGAGGTGGCGTCGGTCCTGCGGTCCTCGGGTGCCGCGCTGTTCACGGTCGACCTGGCCCACGCCGGCGGCACCGACACCGGGGTGATGGACGACCTGTCGAGCCGGGCCGGTGGCATGACCGTCACCGCCGAGAACACCAAGGCGATCCCCGGCGCCGTCGACCAGGTCGAGAAGGCCCTGGGCAGCCAGTACGTCGCCACCTACGCCTCGCAGGCCACCGAGGGCAACGTCGAGATCGCCATCACCGTCGGCTCCGAGACCCAGAAGGCCTCCTACGTGGCCGGTGCGAACGCCGTCGGCGCCGCCACCGAGCACGTCTCGGTGAGCGACGGCGGGTTCGGTCCCGAGTTCCTCCGGGGCTCCAGCGGCCTCCTCCTGATCGTGGTGCTCGTCGGCATCGCCGTCGGCGGGATGGTCTGGGCGTTCGTCTCGCTGGCCACCTCGTCGGACGAGGGCCTCGACGCCGTGCTCCGTCCCTACGAGGAAGGCGTCATCGCCGGTGGCGAGGAGGTCGACAAGGGTCTGGCCCAGACCGCGATCCTCCAGCGTGCCGTCGAGATGACCGAGGACTTCGCCGAGCGCCAGGGCTTCCTGGTCAAGGTGGAGGGCATGCTCGAGCGGGCCGACCTGCCCCTGCGGGCGGCCGAGGCCCTGTTCTTCTACGTGGCCGCCCTCCTCGTGCTCGGCCTGGGCGCGATGTTCGGCTTCGGTCTGGCCGGGGGACTCCTGGTCGTGCTGCTGCTCGCCCTGGTCCCACCGGCGGCGCTGTCCTTCATGGCCAGCCGCCGGGCGAAGAAGTTCGTGTCGCAGCTGCCGGACACGCTCCACCTCCTGTCGGGTTCGCTCCGAGCGGGCTACTCGCTCATGCAGGGCGTCGAGGCGGTGTCGCAGGAGGTCGAGGAGCCGATGGCCAAGGAGCTCCGCCGGGTGATCACCGAGGCCCGCCTCGGTCGTGAGGTCGAGGACGCCATGGACGGCGTCGCAGAGCGGATGCAGAGCCCCGACTTCGCCTGGGCCGTCATGGCCATCCGCATCCAGCGGGAGGTCGGTGGCAACCTCGCCGAGCTGCTGAACACGGTCGCCGAGACCATGGTCCAGCGCGAGCGCCTGCGCCGAGAGGTCGCGGCGCTCACCGCTGAAGGGAAGATCTCGGCGATCATCCTCGGGGCGCTCCCGGTGGGTCTCGGCTTCTTCATGTGGCTCATCAACCCCGAGTACATGAAGCCCCTCGGCACCACCGGCATGGGCCAGGTCCTGCTCGGGATGGCGATCGTGTCAGCGCTCGTCGGCTTCGCGTGGATGAAGAAGACGATCACCATCGAGATGTGAGGAACTGAACTGATGCTGGTACTAGCCCTCGTCCTCCTCGGCGGCGCCATCGCCGCCGGCATCTGGGCCGTCGGTTCGACGGTCGAAGAGAAGGCCGTCGTCCGCGCCTCGCTCCGTCAGCTCGACGGCTACGAGGTGAACAACGTCCGCGACGCCGAACTGCTCAAGCCGGTCGGCGAGCGCACCGTGCAGCCCCTCCAGGAGCGCCTCGTCGAGATCGGCAAGCGCATCACCCCGGACGGCTACTCGGACAAGGTCCGTCAGAAGATGACCTCGGCCGGCATCCAGTCGCCGGACGCCGTCGACCGCTTCATCGCCACCCGCGTCGTCGCCCTGGCGATGATCCCGGTCCTGCTGGTGCTCCTGTTCGGCGTGCTCGGCCTGTCGGGCATGCTCGGCCTGGCCGCCGCCGGGTTCGTCGTGCTCGTCGCCGTGCTCGGCCCCGACGCGATCCTCGACCGCAAGATCGAGGATCGCCAGCACCAGATCCAGGTGAAGCTGCCCGACGTCCTCGACCTCCTCGTCATCAGCGTGGAGGCCGGCCTCGGCTTCGAGCAGGCGCTCGACCGCACCGTCGCCGCCGTGCCCGGTGCGCTCACCGACGAGTTCGCCCGCATGCTCGGCGAGGTCCGGGCCGGTGCCAGCCGGGCCGAGGCCATGCGAGCCATGGAGGCCCGGTGCGACGTGCCCGAGCTCCGCTCGTTCGTCCTGGCCATCCTCCAGGCCGACACCTTCGGCGTGTCGATCGGTCGGGTCCTGCGGGCCCAGGCCGACGAGATGCGGATCAAGCGCCGTCAGCTCGCCCAGGAGAAGGCGCAGAAGGCGCCGCTGAAGATGCTCATCCCGATGGTGTTCTGCGTCTTCCCCGCCCTGTTCGTGGTGGTCATCGGTCCGGCGATCATCAACATCCGGGACGCGTTCTGACGTGACGTCGGTCCGGTCGGTCCGCGACGGCGGCGGGCCGGCCGACGAACCTGTTCCGATGGACGAGCCGACCACGACGCAGGATCCGCCGCTCGGGGACCCACCGACCGAGGACCCACCGGAGGCGAGCCGGCGCGCCGGCACGACCTACGACCGGGTCGTCGTCGCCCTGCTGTGCCTCGTCGGCGTCCAGATCGGCCAACGTCCCCTCAACGACAACAGCTTCTTCACCCACCTCGCGACGGGTCGGATCATCCTCGACGGCGGGGGGATCCCCCGGAGCGACCCCTACACGTTCTCGGCCCACGGTGCCTCGTGGACCGTGCAGAGCTGGCTGGCCAGCGTCTTCTACGCCGGCGCGGAGGCGATCGGCGGGCTGACGCTCGTCCGGCTGATGGTCGTCGGGCTCACCGTGGCGCTCGTGCTGCTGGTGTGGCGCCTCACGGCCCCGGCCGGGACGTTGGTGGGCCGTCTGCTGCCGACGATCGCCGTGATCGTCGTCGGCAACACCTACTGGTCCGAGCGTCCCCTGATGTTCGGTCTGATCGGTCTGGCACTCGTGCTGCTCGTGGCCGACGACGGCCTCCACCCGGCCTGGCTGGTGCCGGTGATGTGGATCTGGGTGAACACCCACGGCTCGTTCCCGTTCGCGCCCGTCGTGCTTGGGCTGCTCGTGGCCGGACGGTGGCTCGACCGCGAGTCGGCCCACGTCGAGCTGCGGGCGACGGCCTGGTGCCTGGTCGGGATCGCCGCCGGTGCGGTCAACCCGCTCGGTCCGAAGCTGTTGGTGTTCCCGCTCGGGCTCCTCGAGAAGCGGGAGGCGTTCGCGGCGATCGTCGAGTGGCAGGCGCCGGCGTGGGACCTCTGGAGCCAGCGGGTGTTCGCGGTGCTGGCCGTGGGCGGGCTCGCGGCGGTGCTGGTGCGTCGTCGTCGCTGGCGCTCGATCCTGCCGATCCTCGTGTTCTCCGCCGCCGCGGCGACGAGCATGCGCAACATCGCGCAGGCGTCCATCGTGGTGGCGTTCGCGGTCGCCCCGGCCCTCGCCGGGCTCGGCCGCACGACGGTGCAGGACCGGCGGCCGATCAACCGCCCCGCCACCGTCGCCTTCGGCGTGCTCGCGGTCCTCTTCCTCGTGGTCGGCCTCAGCGGGCCCGACACCGACCTCGCGGACTACCCGACCACCGCATCGGCCTGGATGGACGACCAGGGCTTCCTGGGGCCCTCCTCACGGATCCTGAGCCCCGAGACCACCGGCAACTACCTCGAGGCCCGGTTCGGGCCCGACGAGGTGCAGGTGTTCGTGGACGACCGCGTGGACATGTTCCCGATGTCGGTCATCGACGACTACCTGCTGCTCCGTGACGAGGCGAGGACCGACGAGTTCGGTGGGGTCCTCGGCCGGATCGCCCCCACGGCGGTGCTGTGGCCCGTCGATTCGCCCCTCGGGCGGTGGCTCGACGGCGGCGAACCCGGGTGGACGATCGTGCACCGGGACGACGATTGGCTGGTCGCGGTGCCCTCCTGACGGATTTTCGGGTCGATTTGGGCCCGCTGGCCTATGCAGCGGACCCGCCGAACTGCCGATGTCTGAGGTGAGCCACATTTGGGAGGTCATCGTGATCGGGTTCAGGAACGTGCAGCGAGCGCCAGTGGTTCGTCGGCTGGACGAGCTCGGGGCCAGCCTCGTCGAGTACGCGCTGATGGTCGCCCTCATCGCCGTCGTGTGCATCGGCGCGGTCACCTACTTCGGCCAGTCGAACGACACCGGACTCAACCGCTCGGCGGAGTGCATCAAGGCCGCTCAGGACGGCCTCGCCCTGCCGGCGAACTGCACCTGAGGTTCGGCACCGAGGGGCGCCGACGAAGCCGCCCCGGACAGGTGGAGGGAGACGTGACACGGGGGACGGGCCAGCGGTCCGTCCCCCGTTCCGCGCCCGGGATCAGGTGAGGCGGACGATGCCCATCCGGACCGCCTGGAGCACCGCCTGGGTGCGGTCCCGGGCGTCCAGCTTCTGGTAGATCGACGCGAGGTGGTTCTTCACCGTCTTCTGGCTGATGTAGAGCGAGTCGGCGACCTCCTGGGTGGAGCAGCCGTCCGCGATCAGCTGGAGCACCTCGACCTCGCGCTTGGTCACGACGCGGTCGGCGTCGTCGGCCGCGGGTTCGGGGTCGATGCGACGGACCTCCTCGAGCATCACCGAGGCCAGCCCGCTCGACAGCGCGGTGTCCTCCGACGCCGCCTCCCGGAGCGTCTGGGCGATCTCGTCGGTCGAGCAGTCCTTGACGAGGTAGCCGACGGCGCCGGCCCGCATCGCGTTGGCGATCACGCTCTCGTCGGCGTGCATCGTGAGCATGACCACCGGGATCTCGGGGTGGGCGGCCTGGAGGCGCCGGGTGGCCTCGACGCCGTCGACCTCCGGCATCGTGACGTCCATCAGGACGACGTCGGGGCGCAGCGAGCTGGCCATCGTCACCGCCTCGGCCCCGTCGGACGCCTCCCCGATCACGTCGAACCCCTCGTCGGTCAGGCTGCGGCGGAGGCCCTCGCGGAGCATGCGGTGGTCGTCGGCGAGGAGCAGTCGGATGGGCATGGAGGCCTCCGTGGTGCGGGGGGTGGTGGCGCCTCGCAATCCTGGCACAGCGGTGGCCGCGACCACGCGAGGCCCCGCCGTCGTCGGGTCAGACCGTGACCAGCTCGCACCGCACGGTGGTGCCCTGCTGGTCCATGCCGTGGATGTCGAGGGAGGCGCCGATGCTGGCCGCCCGTTCGCGCATGCCGACCACGCCGTAGCTGTCGAGGCGGCCGGCCTTCCCGTCGGGGAAGCCGATGCCGTCGTCGACGACGAGGAGGAGCGCCCGACTGCCGTCGCAGCGCCACGTGACGGCGAGGCGGGTGGCCTTCGCGTGGCGTTCGACGTTGGTGACCGCCTCCTGGGCGATCCGCCACAGCTCCCGCTCCTGCATGATCGGGATGCGGCCCGTGACCCTCGCGTCGAGCTTCACGTCGAGGTTGCTGCGGTCCCGCACCCGGTCGAGGAAGCCGGCGAGCGTGTCGGCCACGTCCTGGCTGTCGGTGACGTCGGTGCGCAGGTCGTAGAGGGTGTCGCGCACCTCGCCGACCACGCTGCGGACGTCGTTGCGGAGCTGCGCGAGGTGCTTGGTGACCGGATCTCCCTTGGCGTCGACCTTGACGATCCGGTCGAGCTCGAACGCCAGGTAGGCGAGCGACTGGCCGATGCGGTCGTGGAGGTCGCGGGCGATGCGGGTCCGCTCCTCGTCGGCGCCGACGGTGCGGAGCCGTCCGAACCAGCGGGCGTTGTCGATGGCGAGGCCGGCCGGCTCGACGAACCCGTCGAGCAGCTCCTGGTCACGAAGGCGGAAGTGGCGGTCCTCGCTGTGCTCCAGGGCCACGAGGCCGACGGTGGCGTCACGGGCGGGGAGGGCGGCGTAGAGCCCCGACCGCATCTCGGCGGCCAGACCGGGATCGGTCGACTGGAGATCGTCGACGACGACGGGGTGGGCGGCGGTGAGGGCCTCACGGAGGGGCCGGGGGAGCGAGGCCGTGGTGTACGAGTCGGCCGGGCGAGGGCCGTGGCAGCGGGCGACGACCCAGGTCTGGTCGGTGTCGTCGAGGAGCAGGACGGTCACCCCGTCGGCCCGGAAGAGGTCGCGGAGCCGGCCGAAGGTCGTGTCGAGCGCCTCCTCGATGTCGAGCGACGCCGGCAGCGTCTGGGCCACCCGGTGCAGCGAGTACAGCAGGAGGTTCGCGTCGGCGAGCCGGCCGAGGCGGTCGAGGGCGAGGGTGTGCTGGCGGTCGGCCTCGCCGGTGATGCGCCGGGCGTACCCGGCGATGAGGGCCACGAGGACCAGCCACACGGACCACTGCACGGTGTTCTGGACGTCGTCGGCCGTGCGGTCCTGGAGCAGGAACGGGATCGAGATCGCGCCCGCGGCCGCGACGCTCACGCGGAGCGCGAAGCCGAACCCCCGGGCGAACCCGGCGATCATCACCGCCGAGATCACCGAGAACACGAACGGCGAGTCCCAGTAGCCGGTGGCGACGACGGCGATCACGTGGATGCCGACCTCGACGAGGACCCGCACCAGGCTGGCCGTGTCGTCGACGTAGCGCACGGGCTGGATGATGCGGAACACGTTGTAGAGGACGATCACCGTGCAGGCGATGATCACCTTGAGGTCGCCGTCGGCGAACGAGGGTGCGGCGAGCGCGACCGAGACCACGGTGCTGCCGCCCCGCACGGCGAGGATCGCCGGACGGAACGCGAGCACGTGGTCGCGTTCGGTCCGATCGAAGGCCGGGACGGGAGTGGGCGTCGCGGGCGTCGTCGGGGCCGTCATCGTCACGAATGGTATGTCGGCAGCAATCCCATGACTGGGAGTGGGCTTCTGGTGGCGTAGCGTGCCGCGCATGCTGCTGGTCGGACTCACCGGGGGGATCGGTTCGGGGAAGTCGACGGTGTCGGACCTCCTGGGGGCCAAGGGCGCCCGCGTCATCGACGCCGACAAGATCGTGCGTGAGGTGCAATCGCCGGGTACGCCGGTGTTCGACGGCATGGTCGAGCGCTTCGGACCGGGGATCGTGGCCGCCGACGGCACGCTCGACCGCCAGGCGGTGGCCGACATCGTCTTCAACGACGCGGAGGCGCTCGCCGCCCTCAACGCCCTGGTGCACCCTGCGGTGGGCTCGGAGATCGCCCGTCGTCTGGAGGAGGCCGCGGCCACCGACGACGTGGTGATCCTCGACGTCCCGCTGCTCGTGGAGTCCGGGCGCGACGACCTGGTGGCCCTGCTGGTCGTCGACGTCGACCCGGAGCTGGCGATCGCCCGCCTGATCGAGCACCGGGAGTTCCGCGAAGACGACGCCCGGGCCCGCATCGCCCTCCAGGCGTCCCGCGAGGAGCGCCGGGCCCACGCCGACCGGGTGATCGACAACAGCGGCACCCTCGCCGACCTCGAACGCCAGGTCGACGAGGCGTGGGACTGGATCCAGACCCTCCAGTTCCCGCCCCGCCACCACCTCACCACCGACTGACCGGGCCCGAGCTCACCACCGACTGACCGGGCCCGAGCGAGCGCGGTCCCGCGCTGTTGCTTGAGCGCAGTCCCGGGCTGTTGGTTGAGCGGAGCGAGCGCCAGCGAGCGCAGTCGAAACCCGACCGACCCGGCGACGATCTCTCGAAGTTCCCGGTTTGGAGCGAACAGGTGTTCGGTAGACTGATCGGCATGACGGCGGACGTCGAAGGCGAGACGAACGAGTTCAGCGACCCTTCGGGCACGTTCGCGTCCCTGGCCGCGCAGCTCACCGAGTTGGCGCCGCTGCTCGATGGCGGCCTGGACGGGTCGACGGTCGGTGAGCGCCGGCAGGCGGTGGTGACGTTGTGCTCGGCGTTGGACCGGATCGAGGCCGCGACGGCGACGGTCGCCGGTGTCGCGGAAGATCGGTTCGACCATGTGCTGGACGGTGCCCGGTCGATGGCGACGTGGATGTGTGCCCGTACGGAGACCGACCGCCCCCGGGCCCACGCCCTGCTGGGCCTGCACGGCTCGCTCGAACGCTTCGACACGATCGCGGCGGCGTGGCGGTCCGGGGTGATCGGCACCGCCAAGGTCAAGGCGATGCTCAAGGCCGGCCACGGGCTCGAAGAAGAGCTGGTCCGCGACCAGGCCGCCCTGTTGGAGCACATCGCACCGCTGCGGGTCGGTTCGGCCCGGGCGGTGTTGATCCGGTGGCGCCACGCCGTGCTCGCCGACCGCGACGAGTCCCCCGACGATCCACGGCCCACCGACCAACCCGTCAACAGCATCCGCTTCGCACCCGGCGTCGGCTCGGAGACGAACGCGACCACCATTCTCGATCCGCTCCACGCCGCGGAGTTCCGCAGCATCGTCGACGCCGAGGTCGACCGGCTCTTCCGCACCGGCCACTACACCGCCGATGACGGCATGACGCTGGAGGAACGCCGCCTCGACGCCCAACTCGAGCTGATGCGCCGCGGGGCGCTCGTCCAGACCGAGGGCGGCGAAGCCAAGCGGTCCGTGATCCTGCTCGTCGATGTCCGCCACCTGATGCCGGGCCTCGACATCTCGGCGGTGGAACGGGCGTTGTGGCCGTGCGGTACCACCGACGGCACCCCGCTCGCCCGCCAGGACGTCCTCGACACCCTCGTCGCCGACCCGGCCGTCACCGCCGTCCTCGGGTTCTACGGCCTCACCGGCCGCTTCCGCCCCGTCGGCGAGGTCACCACGAACCGCGTCGCCAACGCGTCGCAGCGCCGGATGCTCAAAGCCCGCGACCAGGGCTGCATGTGGCCCGGCTGCGACACCCCTGCCACCCGCACGAGAGCACATCACGAACCGCCCTTCGAACGATCGAAGCGCACGACGACCGACGAACTGGTCTCCCTCTGCCATCACCACCACCGATGTCGCCACGACGAAGGCTTCACCATCGACCTCGCCCCCGACGGCGACCTCACCGTCCGAAGGCCCGACGGCACACCACTCCCAGCAGAACCACCCGGACACAAGCTCCCTCCCGCCTGATCTCGAGCGAGCGACGTTTCCCCGTTCCTCCCCCGTTCCTTGAGCGAGCGAAGCGAGTCGAAAGGCGCGGCCCGGCGGGATCGTCAGGGGGGCTCCGTATCATGCGACCCATGCCCGACGAGCAGCGCTTCGAGGTCGTGTCCCCCTTCGGGCCGGCGGGAGATCAGCCCAAGGCCATCGCCGCGCTCGCCGAGGGCGTCGAGGGCGGCGAGCGGTTCCAGACGCTGCAGGGCATCACCGGCTCGGGCAAGAGCGCCACCATCGCCTGGGCCATCGAGCAGTACCAGCGGCCAACGCTGGTGCTGGCGCCCAACAAGTCGCTCGCCGCGCAGCTCGCGGGGGAGTTCCGGGAGTTCTTCCCGAAGAACAAGGTCGAGTACTTCGTCAGCTACTACGACTACTACCAACCCGAGGCCTACATGGCCGCCTCGGACACCTACATCGAGAAGGACTCGTCGGTGAACGACGAGATCGAGCGGCTGCGGCACTCGGCCACCGCGTCGCTGCTCACCCGGCGCGACGTGATCGTGGTGGCGTCGGTCTCCGCGATCTACGGCCTCGGCTCGCCCGAGCGGTACAAGGAGAACCTCCTCACGCTCCACGTGGGGGAGGAGATCGACCACCGCGGTCTGCTGTCGAAGCTGATCGACATGCGCTACGAGCGCAACGACCAGAACCTCACCCGTGGCCGGTTCCGGGTGCGGGGCGACACGATCGAGCTCCACCCGGCCTATGACGAGACCTGTGTGCGCATCGAGCTGTTCGGCGACGAGATCGAGCGCATCGTCGTGTTCGACCCGCTCACCGGCGAGACGCTCCGCGAGGTGCCGGACTTCTCGGTGCTGTCGGCCACCCACTACGTCACCGGCGAGGAGCAGTTGCGCCGGGCGATCGAGCGCATCGAGGTCGAGCTCCAGGAGCGCCTGGCGTACTTCGAGTCCGAGGACAAGCTCCTGGAGGCCCAGCGCCTCCGCATGCGCACCCAGTACGACCTCGAGATGATGGCCGAGATGGGGTTCTGCAACGGGATCGAGAACTACTCGGCCCCGCTCGACGGGCGAGGCCCGGGCGAGGCGCCGTTCACGCTGATGGACTACTTCCCGAAGGACTTCGTGGTGGTGCTCGACGAGAGTCACCAGACGGTCCCGCAGCTCCACGGGCAGTACGAGGGGGACCGCTCCCGCAAGGAGCAGTTGATCGAGCACGGGTTCCGGCTGCCGTCGGCGGCCGACAACCGACCGCTGCGCTTCGAGGAGGTCATGGACCGCATCGGTCAGCTGATCTTCGTGTCGGCCACCCCGGGGCCCTACGAGCTGGAGATGTCGACCAACATCGTCGAGCAGGTGGTCCGTCCGACCGGCCTGATCGACCCCGAGGTCATCGTCAAGCCGACGAAGGGCCAGATCGACGACCTGATCGAGCAGATCAACGGTCGGGTCACCAAGGGCGACCGCGTGCTCGTCACGACCCTCACCAAGAAGATGGCCGAGGACCTCACCGACTACCTGCTGGAGCTGGGGGTCAAGGTCCGGTACCTGCACTCGGAGGTCGACACCGTCCAGCGGATCGAGATCCTCCGCGACCTGCGCACCGGCGAGTTCGACGTGCTGGTCGGCATCAACCTGCTCCGGGAGGGCCTCGACCTGCCCGAGGTGTCGCTGGTGGCGATCCTCGACGCCGACAAGGAGGGCTTCCTCCGCAGCGAGACGTCGCTGATCCAGACCATCGGCCGAGCGGCCCGCAACGTCGACGGTCAGGTGATCATGTACGCCGACACCGTCACGGCGTCGATGGAGCGGGCCATCAGCGAGACCAACCGGCGACGCGGTCTCCAGCAGGCGTACAACGAGGAGCACGGGATCGACCCGCAGACCGTGCGCCGGGCGGTCACCGACATCCTCGAGTACCTGCGGCCGTCCACGGGCGCGCCGATCCCCGACAAGGACCGCCGCCGCGAGACCGAGCTCGACCGCAAGCGCCGCAAGGAGCTGGCCGAGCTGCCGGGCGACGAGCTCGCCCGCCTGATCCACACGCTGGAGGAGGAGATGGCCGAGGCCTCCAGCGAGCTCCGCTTCGAGTACGCCGCCCGCCTCCGGGACGAGATCAAGGACCTCCGCCGAGAGCTCAAACAGGTGAGCGGCTGAAGCGATACCCGTCCAGCGTGCTTCCGGTAGGGCTAGTCTGATGACTTAGTTCATTGCGGAGGAAGCATGATGGGGCGAACGGTGAACGTGCACGAGGCGAAGACGCACCTGTCGCGACTGCTCGAGGACGTGCGACACGGCGAGGAGATCGTCATCGCAAAGGCGGGACGGCCGTGCGCTCGTCTCGTGCCGATCGGGCCTGTCGACGGTCGGCGTCGCCCGGGCGGGGTGGTCGGGCGACTCGGTGACGAGTTCTTCGACGATCTGCCGGACGACGAGCTCGCCGCCTGGGAGGCCTGAGGACTTGGAAGCGCTCCTCGACACCCACGTCCTCATCTGGTGGTGGACGGAGGACGATCGCTTGTCCGATCAGGCCGCAGAGGTGATCGCCGACGTCGAGAACCGAATCGTCGTCAGCGCGGCCAGTGCGTGGGAGATCGCGACCAAGGATCGCATCGGCAAGTTGGGTGAGTTGAGCGGGCTGGGAGACCGCTTCGCCGAGCTCGTCGGCGCGCACGGCTTCAGCCACCTGGCGGTCGATCACCGCCACGCAGCCTGGGCCGGCGGCCATCCCGCTCCGCATCGCGATCCCTTCGACCGGATGTTGGCCGCGCAGGCACACCTCGAGGGTCTGGCGCTGGTGTCGCGCGACCGTGCGTTCGATGACTTCGGGGTCGACACGATCTGGTGAGCCGCGGTCGACGGTCACCCGACCGGGCGGGTTCAACACGTGTTGGACGAGCTCCAGTACACCTCGACAGAACCCTGGTCCGCCTGAGCCGGGAGGCGCCGACCCAACTGCGAACAGGTGTTCGCTCGATCGGTTGCGGGGGGCGGTAGGCTCCACGCTCGTGTCCGACACCCTCGTCATCCGCGGCGCCCGTGAACACAACCTGAAGGACGTCGATCTCGACCTCCCGCGGGACCGGCTCATCGTCTTCACCGGCCTCTCGGGGTCGGGCAAGTCCTCGCTGGCGTTCGACACGATCTACGCCGAGGGCCAGCGCCGCTACGTCGAGTCGCTGTCGGCCTATGCCCGGCAGTTCCTCGGGCAGATGGACAAGCCCGACGTCGACTTCATCGAGGGCCTGTCGCCGGCGATCTCGATCGACCAGAAGTCGGCGTCGCGCAACCCGCGGTCCACGGTCGGCACCGTCACCGAGGTGTGGGACTACCTCCGGCTCCTGTTCGCCCGGATCGGCGTGCCCCACTGCCCCGACCACGGCGTCGAGATCTCCCGCCAGACGCCCCAGCAGATCGTCGACCGGGTCCTGGAGCTGCCGGCGGGTACCCGCTTCCAGGTGCTGGCCCCGGTGGTGCGGGGCCGCAAGGGCAACTACGACACGCTGCTGGCCGACCTGGCCAAGCAGGGCTACGCCCGGGCCCGCATCGACGGCGAGCTCCACGACCTGACCGACGAGGTCGACCTCGCCCGCTACGAGACGCACCACATCGAGGTGGTCGTCGACCGTCTCGTCCTGAAGGACGGCATCGAACGCCGGCTCACCGACTCGCTGGAGACCGCGCTCGGCCTCGCCGAAGGTGTGGCCATGGTCGAGATCGTGCCCCGGGAGGGCGACGAGGACGGCGAGATCCTCACGTTCTCCCAGCACCTGGCCTGCCCGGTGGACGGCGTGAGCTACGAGGAGCTGGCGCCGAGGAACTTCTCGTTCAACTCGCCCTACGGCGCCTGCCCGCGCTGCGACGGGCTCGGCACCCAGTTCGAGGTCGACGCCGCGCTGGTGGTGCCCGACCCGGACGCCACGCTGGAGGAGGGGGCGATCGCGCCGTGGGCCGGTGGTCACCTGCAGTACCACCAGCGCCTGCTGGAGGCGATCTGCGCCGAGAAGGCGATCCCGATGGACGTGCCGTGGCACACGCTCACCACCAAGCAGCAGAAGCTCCTGCTCGACGGCACCGGCGCGTCGGGCAAGGTCCAGGTCCGCTACAAGAACCGCTACGGCCGGGCCCGCAGCTACCAGGCCACCTACGAGGGTGCGGTCACCTGGATCAAGCGGCGCCACGCCGACACCGAGAGCGACAGCCAGCGCGAGCAGTTCGAGGGCTACATGCGCGAGGTGCCCTGCCCGGCCTGCGACGGCGCCCGGCTCAAGCCGTTCACGCTGGCGGTCACGATCGACGGCAAGAACATCCACGACCTGAGCTCGGTGTCGATCCGTGACCTGGCCGACCTCTTCGGCAAGCTCACGATCTCCGACCGGGACCGGATCATCGCCGACCCGATCGTGAAGGAGGTCAACGCGCGGGTGGGCTTCCTGCTCGACGTCGGCCTCGACTACCTCTCGCTGCACCGTGCCTCGGCGTCGCTCTCGGGCGGCGAGGCGCAGCGGATCCGCCTGGCCAGCCAGATCGGCTCCGGCCTCGTCGGGGTGCTCTACGTGCTCGACGAGCCGTCGATCGGTCTGCACCAGCGCGACAACCGGCGCCTCATCGACACGCTGGTGCGCCTGCGCGACCTCGGCAACACGGTGTTGGTCGTCGAGCACGACGAGGACACGATCGGCGTCGCCGACTACGTGGTCGACATCGGCCCCGGGGCGGGGGAGCACGGCGGGGCGGTGGTGCACGCCGGCACGGTCAAGCAGCTCCTGCGCAACAAGGCGTCGCTCACCGGTCAGTACCTCACGGGCAAGCGGTCGATCCCGGTGCCGGGGGTGCGGCGTCTCCCCAACGGCAACAAGGTGCGGGTGGTCGGTGCTCGGGAGCACAACCTCCAGGGCATCGACGTCGACTTCCCGCTCGGCGTGTTCATCGCCGTCACCGGGGTGTCCGGGTCGGGGAAGTCGACCCTCGTCAACGACATCCTCCTGCGGTCGCTGATGCAGAAGATCTACAAGTCGAAGACCCCGCCCGGCCTCCACAAGAAGGTCACCGGCATCGAGCACCTCGACAAGGTGATCAACATCGACCAGTCGCCCATCGGCCGCACGCCCCGGTCGAACCCGGCCACCTACAGCGGGGTCTTCGACCACATCCGCAAGCTGTTCGCCCAGACCACCGAGGCGAAGGTGCGGGGCTACCTGCCCGGCCGGTTCAGCTTCAACGTCAAGGGCGGCCGCTGCGAGAACTGCGCCGGCGACGGCACGATCAAGATCGAGATGCACTTCCTGCCCGACGTCTACGTGCCCTGCGAGGTGTGCAAGGGCGCCCGCTACAACCGCGACACGCTCGACATCGAGTTCAAGGGCAAGAACATCGCCGAGGTGCTCGACATGCCGTGCGAGGAAGCGCTGGAGTTCTTCGCCAACCAGCCGGTGATCGCCCGCCACATGCAGACGCTCGTCGACGTCGGCCTGGGCTACGTGCGCCTCGGCCAACCGGCGCCGACGCTGTCGGGCGGGGAGGCCCAGCGCATCAAGTTGGCATCGGAGCTGTCGAAGCGCTCCACCGGCCACACGATCTACCTGCTCGACGAGCCCACCACCGGTCTGCACTTCGAGGACATCCGCAAGCTGCTCACGGTGCTCGGTCGCCTCGTCGACCAGGGCAACACGGTGCTGGTGATCGAGCACAACCTCGACGTCATCAAGACCGCCGACTGGATCATCGACCTCGGTCCCGAGGGGGGCTCCGCCGGTGGCACGGTCCTCGTCGAGGGCACGCCCGAAGAGGTGGCAGCGACGCCGGAGTCCTACACCGGCCAGTTCCTCAAGCCGATGCTGGAGCCGGCACCGGGCTGACCGCGGCGGGGATCACCCACCGGCGCTCCCGGCTCTGGGACGCTGATGGGCATGCCTGGACCGCTCGAGCCCGATGGGCTCTACCACCTCGCGACCCCCGACGCGTGGGACGCGTCGCGCGCTGCGGGTGAGATCGCGCCGCCGTCACTCGTCGACGAGGGCTTCGTCCACTGCTCGTGGGGTCGCCAGGTGGCCGGCACGGTGGCGAAGCACTTCGCGGGGGCCGCCGACGTGCTGGCGCTGCGCCTCGACGTCGCCCGGGTCGCCGACGACCTGATCGAGGAGGACAGCTACGGCTCCGGCCAGGCCTTTCCCCACGTGTACCGCCCGATCCCGACCGATGCGGTGACCGCCGTCGCCGTGGCCAAACCTTGATCGCTCCGGTTCGAGGCCGATGGCAGGGGGTGACCCTCACCGAGTCCCCCCACGCGACCGAGGCTCCCGCGCCCCGTCGGCCGACCCGCCGTCGGAGCTCGCCGCTCGGGCACCCGCTGCTCGGCGTGATCCTGCTGGTCGCGGCCTACGTCGGCCTGTCGTTCCTCAACGACCCGTCCGGCTACCTGGGGACCGACACCGGCGGCAAGGTGCTGACGCTCCAGGCGATGGAGGCCCGTGGGGACGTCGGCCACCTCGACGTCGGCTACTGGGCCGAGGAGTGGGACCCGAACGGCGACCTCCACGGGTACTGGGGCACCAACCGCTCCACCGACGGCGCCTGGGTGCAGGTCACGACGGTCCCCATGGTCCTCGCGGCCGGACCGCTCTGGGACGCCGGCGGCTACCGCTCGACCCTCGCCCTGCCGATGCTCGGCGGTGTGCTCACCGCGCTGGCGGCCCGGGCACTGGCCGGTCGGCTGGGCGGTGACCGACGGGCACGGTCGCTGGCGTTCTGGGTGACCGGACTGGCCGGGCCGGTCCTGCTGTACGCGCTCGACCTCTGGGAGCACACGCTCGGGTTGGCGGCCATGGCGTGGGCCACGGTGTTCCTGCTCGACGCCGCCGGTGACGAGCGCACGTCCCGCGGTCGGCTGGCGCTGGCCGCCGCGGCGGGCGTCCTGTGGGGCGTCGGGTTCTCGATGCGGACCGAGGCGCTCCTCTACGGCGCGGTCCTGACCGCGATCGTCTGCCTCGACGGCGCCCGCCGACGACGGTGGGGGCGTGCCGTCCAGGTCGGCGCGGCATCCGCGGTGGGCGTCGGCATCGGGATCGCGGCCAACTCGCTGCTGGAGCAGACGGTCCTCGGTTCGACGATGCGCAACGGACGGGCGGGCGGCGCGGCCGGCGTCGGTGGCTCGGAGGCGACGACCCGGCTGCGCGAGGGCCTCATCACCACCTTCGGGCTCGACGCCGGGAGCACCGGCGTGGTGCTCGGCATCGTGGCGGTCGTCGCGCTCGGCATGCTGGTCCGAAGGGCGGTCCGTCCGGGTTGGACCTTCGACCGGCCCGACGTCGTGCTCGGCGCGCTGGCCGTGTGCCCGGTCCTGGTCGGGCTGGCCGGTGGCCCGGCGTTCGTGCCCGGCTTCCTGATCGCGTCGCCGTTCGCCGTGGCGGGCATCGTGCTCGGCTTCCCGGCGAGCATCGAGCACGACGAGCAGGACGACCGCATCCGGTTGCTGACGATCGCCGCCATCGTCGCGCTGCCCCTCGTCTGGGCCTTCCAGTACGTGGGCGGTGCCGGACCGCAGTGGGGAGGCCGCTACGTGCTGGCCAGCGCGTTCCTGCTCAGCGTGGTCGGTGCGGTGCGCCTGGCCGGTTCGGAGGCGCCGATCCGTCGGTTCGTGCTGGCCGCAGCCGCGGTGATCACCGCGTTCGGCCTGACGTGGATGGTGGTGCGCACCCACGGGTTCGCGTCGGCGGGGGAGCAGCTGGCGGCCATGGACGACCCCGTGCTGATCGCGAAGGACTCGACGGGCTTCCTCCCTCGTGAGTTCGTGGCCGAGAACGGCGAGCGTCGCTGGTTGGCGACCCTGGGCGACGACGAGCTCGACCGGGCGGTGGAGGTCGTCGGTCTGGCGGGCTTCGACCGGTTCGGCGTGCTGGTCCCGGCCGGTGCGACCATGCCCGACGAGCTCGGCGGGATGCGTCGGGTGGGGGTCGAGCGGGTGCCGCTCGTGTCGGGCGCCGCGCTCGAGGTGGTGCACTATGCCCGCTGACCGGCGCGGCGTCGATCGGCGCGCATGACCCGGCGGTTCTCGCTGCTGGCGACCTTCGCCGGTCCGATCCTCGTGGTGATCGGCATGAGCAAGGTGCACGCGGCCTGGGTGGCCGAGCGGCCCTACGACTACACGGGGTCGTTCCGGTTCGCGTGGTCGATCGCCTACATCGTGATCCTGCTCGTCACGACCTACGGGCTCGGGCTGCCCGATCTGGCCCGGTCGACCGCGTCCTCGCTGAAGTTGGCGTTCACCGCCTCGGCGGTCAGCGCCATCGGGATCTCGCTCGTGCAGCTCGTGGTCGGCGACGCGCTGTTGCCTCGGTTCGTGGTGTTCGGCGCAGCGCTGCTGCTCGTCCCGTGGCAGGTCGCCGTGGGCTGGATCGTCCGACGTGGACTCGACCGCGAGGCCGATCGTGACCGGGTCGTCCTGGTGGCCAGCGAGAGCGAGGCCGAGCGCCTGACCGACGAGCAGCGCAGCACCCCCGAGAAGCCGTGGCGGCTCGAGGCGCACCTCCGACCCGAGGACGTGGTCGGCGGTGCCGGGCGCGTCCTGGTCGACACCGTCCTCGCCGGATCGACGGTCGTCGTCCTCGATCGGTCGGCGCTGGTCGAGCCGGAGGTGATCGCACAGGCCGGAGCGGTGCACGAGTTCGGCATCCGGGTGCGCACCCTCCAGCAGTTCTACGAGGAGTGGCTGGCCAAGCTGCCGATGTCGGAGCTCGAGCGGTCGTCGTTGTTCTTCGACATCGCCGAGGTCCACCGGGTGCGCTACGGCCGGGCCAAGCGGCTCCTCGACCTGGCCGGCGGCGTCGTCGGGCTCGTGCCGCTCGTGCTCGGCGTGCCGGCGGTGTGGCTCCTGAACCTGTTCGGCAACCGCGGCCCGCTCCTCTACCGCCAGGAGCGGGTGGGCCGGAACGGCGCCACGTTCACGATCCTCAAGTTCCGCACGATGCTGCCCGACGATCCCTCGGCGGCCACCGACGCGGCCGGTGGATCGGCGTGGACCACAGAGGACGACCCGCGGATCACCCCGATCGGTCGGCTCCTCCGCAAGAGCCACCTCGACGAGCTCCCCCAGGTGTGGAACATCGTGCGGGGCGACCTCAGCCTGGTGGGTCCCAGACCGGAACAGCCCCGCTACGTGCACCAGCTCAGCGGATCGCTCCCGTTCTACGGCATGCGCCACCTCGTCCGGCCCGGCCTCACCGGATGGGCCCAGGTGAAGTACGGCTACGCCGGCGACGAGGACGACGCCCTGGAGAAGCTCCAGTACGAGTTCTTCTACCTCCGCCACCAGTCGTTCGGGTTCGACCTGAAGGTCCTCGGCCGCACGATCCGGTCGGTCCTGGGCAGCGAGGGGGGCGGCCGGTGAGCAGGGGAGACCCGACGGTCACGGTCGTGGTCCCGGCCCGCGACGAGGCGGCCGACATCGAACGCTGCTGTCGCGCGCTCGTCGCCCAGGACCACCCGCACGACGACATCGAGATCGTCGTGGTCGACGGGGCGAGCGACGACGACACGGCCGCGATCGCCCGACGGTCGCTCGGCACGACCTTCGACCGGGTCGAGGTCGTGCGCAACGAGGTCGGCGCCACCCCGGCCAACCTCAACCGGGGCCTGGCCGAGGCCCGGGGGCGGATCGTGGTCCGCGTCGACGCCCGCAGCATCGTGCCGCCGGAGTACGTGCGCCGCCTGGTCGAGACCCTCGACGGCGACCCGACGGTCGCGGTGGCCGGCGGCGCACAGGTGGCGTCGCCCCGTCGGTCCGGCGCGGCGGCCGTGGGGATCGCCCGGGCGTTGAACAACCGCTTCACCATGGGGTTGTCGCGGTACCGGCGCGGAGGCCCGAGCGGGCCGTCCGACACCGTGTACCTGGGGTCCTTCCGCACCGACCAGCTCCGCTCGCTGGGCGGCTGGGACGAGCGCCTGCCCACGAACCAGGACTTCGACCTCAACCGGAGGATGGCGACGCTCGGGTCGGTGTGGTTCGTGGGGGACCTGTCGGTCGACTACCTGCCGCGGGCCAGCCACGCCGACCTCTGGCGTCAGTACGTCCGCTTCGGGGGCTGGAAGGTCCGCTACTGGCGGACCACCGGCGATCGGCCCCAGCCCCGTCAGCTGTTGGCGCTCGCCGTCGGACCGTCGGCCCTCGCCGCCGGGCTCGTCCTCCTCGTCTCGCCGACGCCGGTCCGTCGGGCCGGGCTCGTGGCCGCCGTGGCGGGTGCGGTGGCGGTCGAGGCGGTGGGCAGCTCGGGACCCGACGGAGGTCTGCGGGCCCGCCTGGCCTCGATCGCGGCCATCGGCTGCGTGTCCGGCGGCTGGTCCTTCGGGGCCTGGCGCGCGCTCCTGGGACGGGACCCGTCGTGACCGGGGGGAACCACCACCCGGCGTGGTGCCGGACCTACACTTCGACACGCTCGACTCGCCCGCGATCGTCCACTGACCTGGGTGAGCGGCGGCTCCGCCGCACCCTGCAACAGGTGAACCACTGACGATGGCCGACCCCTCCACCCCGCTGCCCTTCATCGACCTCGACGCGCAGCGACGCCGCCTCGGCGCCTCCGTCGACGCCGCCATCGCCCGGGTGCTCGACCACGGTCGGTTCGTCCTCGGACCGGAGGTCGACCGCCTGGAGCACGAGCTGGCCGAGCGCTCGGGGGTCGGGCGGGTCGTCACCGTGGGCAGCGGTACCGACGCGCTCCTGCTCACGCTCCGGGCCTGGGGCATCGGGCCGGGCGACGCCGTCCTGGTGCCGGCGTTCACCTTCGTGGCCACCGGCGAGGTGGTCGCGCTCCTCGGCGCCACCCCGATCTTCTGCGACGTCACGCCCGACGGCGCGCTGCTCGATCCGGCGGAGATCCCGCTCGGCGTCGCGGCGGCCGAGGCCCAGGGGCTCACCCCGCGGGCCGTCGTGCCGGTCGGGCTCTACGGCCAGCCCGTCG
>JAHBSO010000013.1 GCA_019639075.1 Actinomycetota bacterium
TCGATCATGACCGCAGTCTGCCAACCGGGACCGGAGCGGTCCCAGGGCACCGGCCCGAGACGCTAGGAAGGGGCGGTGCCGAACCGGATCGAGGACTACGCGCTGCTGTCGGACACCCAGTCCGCCGCGCTCGTCGGCCGGGACGGTTCGATCGACTGGCTGACCTTCCCGAGGTTCGATTCCGCGGCGTGCTTCGCCGCACTGCTGGGCGACGAGGAGCACGGCCACTGGCAGATCGCGCCCGCCGAGGAGGTCCTCGACGTCACCCGGCGCTACCGCCCCGGCAGCCTCGTGCTCGAGACGAGGTTCACCACGGCCGGCGGTGAGGTCGAGGTCATCGACTGCATGCCGATCCGCGCCGACGACCGGCTCGACGTCGTGCGCCTCGTGCGGGGCATCAGCGGCCGCGTCCCCATGCGGATGCGGCTGTCGGTCCGCATGGACTACGGCTCGATCGTGCCGTGGATCCACCTGGTCGACGGCATGCTCCGCATGGTCGCCGGCCCGGACTCGCTCACGTTCTCCGCGCCGTTCGACCTCACGAGCTCGGCCGACCTCACGACCGTCGAGTTCGCCGTCAACCGCGGCGACGAGCTCCCGTTCGACCTGGCGTGGCGTCCTTCGCACCAGGACCCGCCCGCCCCGATCTCGGTCTCGACCGCGATCAGCAGCACCACGGCGTGGTGGCAGCGCTGGATGCGCCAGGCCGCCGACTTCGGGACGTTGAACGAACCCATCCGCAGCTCCTTGACGGTGCTGAAGGGCCTCACCTACGGGCCGACCGGCGGCATCGTCGCCGCGGCCACCACGTCGTTGCCGGAGTCCATCGGCGGGCAGCGCAACTGGGACTACCGGTACTGCTGGCTGCGCGACGCCACCTTCACCCTCATCTCGCTGATCGACGCCGGGTTCACCAAGGAGGCGAACGCGTGGCGGGACTGGCTGATGCGCGCCGTCGCCGGCCGGCCCGAAGAGGTGCAGATCATGTACGGCCCGGCCGGTGAGCGGCGGTTGACCGAGCTCGAGCTGCCGTGGCTGCCGGGCTACGAGGGCTCGTCGCCGGTGCGGATCGGCAACGGTGCCCACGACCAGTTCCAGCTCGACGTGTTCGGCGAGGTCATGGACACGTTCCTCGCCGCCCAGCCGTTCCTCGCCGACGACCAGCCCGACGTGTGGCGCATGGGCCGGGCGCTCGTGGAGATGGTCGGCCGCCGCTGGCACGAGCCCGACGACGGGATCTGGGAGGTCCGGGGCGGTCGACGGCACTTCACCCACTCGAAGGTGATGGCGTGGGTGGCGATGGACCGGGCGATCCGCCTCGCCGACCTCGGCCGCGTCCCGCCCCACATGCTCGACCGCTGGCGGGCCACCAGGGAGGAGATCCGCCAGGAGATCCTCACCAAGGGCGTCGACGAGAACGGGGTGTTCGTCCAGTCGTTCGGATCCGAGGCGCTCGACGCGAGCGTCCTCCTCGTGCCCCTCGTGGGCTTCCTGCCCGCGGACGACCCGCGGGTCGTCGCGACGGTCGCCGCGATCCAGGAACGGCTCACCGAGGACGGCTTCGTGTACCGATACGACTCGTCCATCACCGACGACGGCGTGGGCGGCCACGAGGGCACGTTCCTCATGTGCACCTTCTGGCTGGCCGACGTGTTGCTGCTCCAGGGACGGGTGAAGGAGGCGCGGGCGATCTTCGACCGCCTCGTGGGCCTGCGCAACGACGTCGGCCTCCTCGCCGAGATGTACGACCCGGTCGACAAGCGCATGCTCGGGAACTTCCCGCAGGCGTTCAGCCACACCGCCCTGGTGTCGACCGGCATCGCGCTCTCCCGCCAGCAGGACCCCGACGAGGAGATCTGGCACCGCGGCTGACCGGCGGCGGGGTCGGTCAGGTCAGCGTCTCGACGAACTTCTCGAGCTGGCGGAGGTTGCGGCACTCGTAGACGCCGTCGCAGTGGGCGCCGTAGTCACCGACGATCGAGTCGCCGGTGTCCCAGTAGGACTTCGGCTCGGGGTTGAGCCAGTAGACGTGGCGGGCCTTGTGCTGCATCTCCTTGATCACCCAGCTCTGCGACGCGTGGTAGTTGTTCCGGGCGTCGCCCAGGATGATCACGGTGGTCTTCGGACCGATCTCCTTGCCCCACTTGTTGTGGAACACCTCGAAGGCGTGGCCGTAGTCGGAGTGGCCGTCGACCCACACGACGTCGGCCTCGGTGTTCACCCGGTGCACGGCCTCGGTGACGTCCTCGACGCCCTCGAAGTACGACGTCACCTCGTCGATCCCGTCGATGAACACGAACGACCGGACCTTGGAGAACTGGCCGCTGATCGCGTAGACGAGCATCAGCGTGAACCGGGCGAACGCCGCCACCGAGCCGGAGATGTCGGCGATGACGAAGATCTCGGGCTTGTGGGGCCGGGGGTGGCGGAACTTCGGTTCGGCCGGCACGCCGCCGTAGGACAGCGAGGCGCGGACGGTGCGTCGGAAGTCGAGCGGTCCACGGCGGTTGTGGCGGCGCTTGCGGGCCAGGCGCACGGCGAGGCGGCGGGTGAGCGGGATCAGCGCCTTGCGCAGCCCGACCATCTCCTCCCGCGAGGCGTGCATGAAGTCGACGTCCTCGGGCAGCGGCTTGCGGAGCGTCTTCGCCATGGCCTCGACGCCCCGGTCGGCCACGAGGCGCCGTCGGATCTCGGCCTCGATCTCCTGCTTGAGCTCGTTGATCCGGTGCTCGAGCTCGTCCTGCTCGAGGCGCTCCTCGAGCGGCGTCATCTCCTGGCCGTCGGCCGCGGCCTGCTCGCGCTGGGCCTGCATCATCCGCTCGAGCAGGTTGTCGAGGTCGAGGTTCCGCAGCGTGCGGTACAGGTAGTACGTGCCGCCGACGGGCCGGCCGGGCTCCATGCCGGCGAACCGCTTCACCGCCTGGCGGGCGATGGCCCGCATCAGCGACGAGTCGCCCTTCATCATCGCCTGGAACAGGAGCTGCTGGAGCTCTTCGGGGGTGAGCGCCTGCCCACCGCCCTGGCCGTCGCTGCCGCTGCCGCCCTCGCCGGGACCGTCGCGCTCGTCGTCGAGGAGGTCGTCCAGCTCGGACTCCAGGCCCTCCTCGTCCAAGCCGTACTTGGCGCCCCGCAGCGAGAAGTAGACCTCGAAGACGGTCTCGAACGAACGCCAGTGGGCGTTGTTCTTCACCAGGGTGGCGGCGAGCGCGTACTTGAACGCCTCGCGGTCCTCCAGCGGGATGTGGCGGATCGCCGCCATCGCGTCGAGGTTCTCGGTGAGGCTCACCGGGAGCCCGGCCTCGCGGAGCTCGGCGATGAACCCGTTGAGCAGGTCGAGCAGCGGTTCGCCCGCGATGGCGTCGCCGTCGGCGGCCGGCGTGGCGGTGTCGCTCACGGGTTCGGCGCCGCCGCTACTTCGGGCCGGGCGCGAACTGCTTCATGCCCTGCTTGTCGGCAGCGAACTCCCGCACCGCCTTGGCGATGTCGGACTGGTACTTGAGCAGGATGTTGGCGGTGCCCGACGCGGTCTCGGCGTCGACCTGCTCGATCCCGAGGAGCATGAGCGTGTTGGCCCAGTCGAGGGTCTCCGACACCGACGGCGACTTCTTCAGCTCCAGCTGGCGCAGCGACCGCACGATGCGGGCGACCTGGTCGGCCAGGTTCTCGGTGATGTCGGGGACCTTGGTGAGGACGATCTCCTTCTCGCGCTCCATGTCGGGGTAGTCGACGTGGAGGAAGAGGCAGCGCCGCTTCAGGGCCTCGGACAGCTCGCGGGTGTTGTTGGAGGTGAGGAAGACCAACGGGATCTGCTTGGCCTGGACCGTGCCCAGCTCCGGGATCGACACCTGGTAGTCGGAGAGGATCTCGAGCAGGAGGGCCTCGGTCTCGACCTCGACGCGGTCGACCTCGTCGATGAGCAGGACGACCGGGTCCTCGGCCCGGATCGCCTCGAGCAGAGGGCGCTCGAGCAGGAAGTCGTCGGAGAACAGGTCGTCCTCGACCTCGCTCCAGGAGTCGCCGTCACCGGTGGCCTGGATGCGCAGGAGCTGCTTCTTGTAGTTCCACTCGTAGAGCGCCTTGGCCTCGTCGAGGCCCTCGTAGCACTGGAGGCGGATGAGGCGGGCGCCGATCATCTCGGCGACGGACTTGGCCAGCTGGGTCTTGCCCGTGCCCGCCGGACCCTCGACGAGGATCGGCTTCTGGAGGCGATCGGCCAGGTAGACGATGCCGGCGATGCCCTCGTCGGCCAGGTAGTCGACCTTGCGCAGCCCTTCGCGGACGGCGGGGATGGACTCGAAGCGTGGTTCGGTCATGGGCCGCAGGCTACCGCCGCGCTTGACCGCCCGGTCAATCGAATCGGTCGGGCTCGGGCGACCGGGAGTCGACCACGTCCGCGCCGGCGACGACGCCCGACAGGCCCCGGTGGCCCTCGGTGACCAGCGTGGCGACGACGCTCGCCACCACGATCGACCAGGCCCCGAGCGACGCGACCGTCCGCAGGCGATAGGGGCCGATCGCGCCGATCAGCGCGAGGGCCATGGCCATCCCGGGCGACACCGTGGCCCGGAGCAGCCGCCGGGCCAGCGTCGGGCGCACCCGCCACCGCGGCGTGAGCCAGACCAGCCGCTGGCCGATCGACGCGCCCTCGCCCACCAGGGCCGGGAGGTACACGAGCAGGGCCAGCGGCACGCTGTAGGCGAGGATGGCCTCGGCGGTCATCGGCGTGACCGGGGGCGCGTGGCCCGTGGCCAGCACGAGGATGCGCACCGCCATCGCCGTGGCCAGGCCGCCGACGGCGACGATGACGGCGTCGAGCACCATGCCCATCCACCGGCGGAACACGGTGACCGGGCGGGGGTGGAGCCGGGCCTGCTCCAAACGGTTCGACTGCGGCATCCAGAACAGCACCAGCCAGGCGATGCAGGCCCCGACGAACGCGCCGAGCGTGTTCGTCATCACGTCGTCGACCGATGCCATCCGGTACGCGCACGGCCACAGCCCCCAGTTGCCGGTGCCCTGCGTCAGCTCGACGAGCACCGACACCCCGAAGCCGATGCCCGTGGCGACCAGGATCCCCCACCCGAAGTACCGGCGACACCAGATCCCCAGCGGCACGAACAGCACGACGTTGAAGGCGATCTGGAGCGTGGACCGGTTCAGCAGCGTGGCCCGGAGGCCGAGGCCCGCGGTGGCGTCGGCGGCGGCGACGAACGTGCTGAACGGCCGGAGCTGCCACGGCTGACCGCCCCCGTGGGCGACGCACCAGGCCTCGGACCGTCCCGGCGCCGGGAGCAGGGTGTACGCGGCCAGCGCGACCACGTAGATGCTCAGCCCCAGGGCCCCGACGAGTCGCCGACCGTCGAGCCGTCCGTACCGCCGGTACTGCAGGACGAGGAGCGGGAGCAGCGACGCGACGAACAGCGCGACGCCCCAGATGATCCCGACGTACGCCGGCCACTCCCAGGGATCCACTCCGGCGGGCGGTCAGCCCCGGATCTGGCCGTCGCCGCGCACGACGTACTTCGCCGTGGTCAGCTCGCGCAGACCCATCGGCCCGCGGGCGTGCAGCTTCTGGGTGCTGATCCCGATCTCGGCACCGAAGCCGAACTCCTCGCCGTCGACGAACCGGGTCGACGCGTTGACGACCACCGCGGCGGCGTCGACCTCGCTGGTGAACCGGTCGGCGGCCGCGAGCGACGTGGTGACGATGGCCTCGCTGTGACCGGAGCCGTACCGACCGATGTGCTCGATGGCCTGGTCGATCGAGTCGACGACCCCGACCGCCAGCTTGAGGTCGAGGAACTCGTTCGCCCAGTCGTCCTCGGCCGCCTCGCCCGCGGCCGGGACGATCGTGCGGGTGGCGGCGTCGCCGACCAGCTCGACGCCGGCCAGCTCGTCGGCCATGCGGGGCAGGAAGGCGTCGGCGACGTCGCGGTGGACGAGGACCGTCTCCGCCGCGTTGCACACCGAGGGCCGCTGGGTCTTGGCGTTGCGCACGATCCGGACGGCCATGTCCAGGTCGGCCGACGCGTCGACGTAGACGTGGCAGTTGCCGTCCCCGTCGATCACGTACGGCACCGTCGCGTTGTCGAGGATCGACCGGATGAGCGACGCCCCGCCCCGGGGGATCAGGCAGTCGATGGCGTCGCGCTGCTGCATGAACGCGACCGCCGCCTCACGGGACGTGTCCTCGACCAGGACCAGGGCGTCCTCGGGCAGCCCGACCTTGGCGTAGGCCTCGCGCAGGACCGACGCGATCTCGATGTTCGAGGTGATCGCGCCCGACGACCCCCGCAGGAAGGCGGCGTTGCCCGACTTCAGGCACAGGCCGGCGGCGTCGCTCGTGACGTTGGGGCGGTTCTCGTAGATGATCGCCACGACCCCGAGCGGCACCCGCACCCGGCTGATGCGCAGCCCGTTGGGGCGGGTCCAGCCGTCGAGCACCTCCCCGACCGGGTCCTGGAGCGCCGCCACCTGCCGGAGGCCGCCGGCCATCGCCTCGACCCGGCCGTCGTCGAGGCGGAGGCGGTCGACCACCGTGGCGGACACGCCACCGGCCTCGGCCCGGGCCACGTCCTCGGCGTTGGCGGCCAGCACCTCGTCGGTCCGGGCGACGAGCAGATCGGCCGCGGCGCGAAGGGCGTCGTCCTTCTGCGCGGTGGAGGCGGTGGCGAGGATCCGCGAGGCCGCCTTGGCGCGGCGCCCCTGGTCGGCGATGGCGTCGATGGTCACGGCCGACCAGGCTAACTGCCCCTCCCCCCTCGCTTCCCCCGTAGGGTTGCCGCCGTGCCCGCACCGCCCAAGGTCCGTCCCGCGACCCGTGACGACCTGCCCGAGATCGGGAAGGCGCTGGCCGGCGCGTTCGCCGACGACCCGGTCTGGCGGTGGATGGCCCCGGACTCGCGCCGCTGGCTCGACCTCGCGGCCCGGTGGTTCGCCGCCGAGGTGGGCCATCAGCTCGACGGCCACGGCCTCGTGTGGGTCGACGAGGACGTGATGGGAGTGGCCGTGTGGGTCGAACCGGACCGCTGGCGGTCGACCGCGGGCGAGACGCTGCGGATGGCCGTGCCGTCGATGCGCTTCCTGCGCAGCGGCCTGCTCCGCGGCCTGCGCGTCGTGTCGGCGCTGGAGAAGGCCCATCCGCACGAGGAGCACTGGTACCTGTCGCTGCTCGGCACCCACCCGGCGGCCCAGGGCCGCGGGGTGGGCAGCGCACTCCTCGCGCCGCTGCTCGAACGAGCCGACGCCGAAGGGATGCCCGCGTACCTGGAGTCGTCGAAGAAGGCCAACCTCGCCTTCTACGGACGACACGGCTTCGTCACCAGCGGCGACCCGATCCGGCCCGGCGACGGCCCCCCGCTCTTCCCCATGTGGCGAGCGCCGAGGACCCCGGGGTGATCCCGCCGAAGCAGGTCAAGCAGGCGGCCGACGCGTTCGTCGACGACGTGGGCGGTGCGCTGCGCGCCGTCGTCGACCGCCTGCCGAACGTCAGCGACAAGGGGGTCGACCACGACGCGGCGAGCGACGCGTTCGACCTCACCACCGCGTTGATCGACGTCGACAAGAGCCACACCGACGACGAGCTCTGGGGCCTGATCTTCGCGTTCGGCCGGTGGATGCCCGACCAGCTCATGCGGGCTCTGCCCGACGACCTGCGCCGCAGCGGGTTGCTGGTGGACCGGGCGGGCTGGCTCGACCAACCGTCGCCCCTGTTCGAGATCCTGGTCGGCGCCGACCGGCGTTTCGGCACGGCCCACAGCCGGACCTACTACGACCGGGCGCTGCACCTCGCGTTCACCGTGGCCGCGCTCGAGGCCGCGCCGTCGCGGGCCGAGCTGGCGGCGATCGACCAGCTCCGGTCGAAGCTGCTCGCCGCCATGGACGGCCTCCCGGCCTCACCCCTCGCCAACGTCGGGGGCGCGTCCGGTGCGGCCGCCCCGACCGCGAAGGGGACGGGGACGCAAGGCCCCGCCGGCTCGGCCGGGAAGGAGCCCGGCGCCGACGCCGCTGCCGCCGACGTCGACGAGCTCCCGCCTCCACGGCCGATCGAGGAGGTCCTCGCCGAGCTCGACGAGCTGGTCGGCCTCGACAGCGTGAAGACCGAGGTCCGCCTCGTCACCAACCTGCTGCGGGTCCAGCAGCTCCGCGCCGAGCGCGGCCTGCCCACGTCGCCCCAGAGCCGCCACCTGGTCTTCACCGGCAACCCCGGCACCGGCAAGACGACCGTGGCCCGCATGTTGGCCGAGATCTACCGGTCGCTCGGGGTGGTGGAGCGCGGTCAGCTCGTCGAGACGGACCGTTCCGGCCTGGTATCGGGCTACGTGGGCCAGACCGCGATCAAGGTCATGGAGGTCGCCGAGCGGGCGATCGGCGGCGTGCTGCTCATCGACGAGGCGTACGCCCTCGCGCGGGGCGGCGAGAACGACTTCGGCCGCGAGGCCATCGACACGCTGGTGAAGGTCATCGAGGACCGCCGCGACGAGCTGGTGGTGATCGCGGCGGGCTACCCGGCCGAGATGGCGGACTTCATCGGCGCGAACCCCGGTCTCGCGTCACGGTTCCCGAAGACGATCTTCTTCCCCGACTACACCGACGACGAGCTGTGGGCGATCTTCGCCTCGATCGGCGAGAAGGCCGGGTACCACCCCGACGGGTCCGCCGAGGAGAAGGTCCGGGCCTGGTTCGGTTCGGTCCCCCGGGACAAGGGCTTCGGCAACGGTCGCCTGGCCCGGAACCTCTTCGAGGACGCCGTGGCCCGCCAGGCCGGCCGAGTGGTGGCGCTCGAAGAACCGACCGACGAGGACCTCACCACGCTGACCGCCGCCGACATCGCCGAGCCGGGCGAAGGCCCGCGCCACGGCAACGCCGACGCGGGTGACCGCGGGAGCGCCGACGGCGGGAGCGTCGAGGACGCCCCGTGAAGCGGGTCCTCGCGATCGCCGGCGCCGCCGCGCTGGTCGCCGTGGCCCTGGTCGTGCGGGGCGTGCTGGCCGGCGACGACGACGGATCGAGCGGCGCCGGCGGCGCCCGGCCCGTGGTCGCCTGCAGCCCCGGCCTCGAACCGATCTGCGACGCGCTGGCCGACGCAGGGTTCGTCGACCCCGGGACCGAGTCCTTCGACCTGGGATCGACGGCGTCCACCACCGGATTCGTGGACGACCGCCGCGTCGACGCGTGGATCACCTGGGACCCCGCCGGCCCGATGGCCAACTTCGACGTCGCCTCCGGCGAGCCCGTCTGGGCCGGGGCCGAGGCCGTCGGCTCCTCACCGGTCGCCCTGGCGGCGAAGCAGCCCCTCGACGGTGAGGGCTGCGCCGCCCCCATGTCGTGGACGTGCGTGGTCAGCAGCGTCGAGGGCGGTGCGTCGGTTGCCGTCGGCCGCATCGGCACGATCGACGGGGTGGTGCGCCTCGCGCCGATCGCGGTCTCGACCCTCTCGGACGACGAGACCGTCCAGGACCTCGACGTGTCCCTCGTGCGGTCGGTCGCCGAGAGCAGCACCCAGGCCCCGGACGACTTCGCCGCCGAGCTCCGGACCTTCGAGGTCAGGGCCGGCGCGTACGACGTCATCGTCGGACCGGCGTCCGGGTTGGACGGAGTCGTCGGCGCGACCCTCACCACACCGACCGGCGACTTCGCGATGACGCTCGTGGTCACACCGCGGGTCGGTGCGTCGACCAGATGGATCGCCGACGCGTTCGACGCCGAGGCCGTGCAGGAGGCCGTTCGTGCCGCGGGCGTGGAGCCCGGAACGGGCACACTGGCCGACGAGCAACGTGCCGGTGAGCTGTACGCCCTCCGACAGGAGATCACCCGATGAGGATCACCAGGACCATCCGCGCCGTCGCCCTCGGGACGGCGCTGGCGATCGTCGCCGCCGCCTGCGGCGGGGGCGGAGGCGGAGGGGGCGGCGACGAGGACGGGCTGGGCGACCCGGGCGACTGCACGGTCGTCGACGTCGCCGTCTCGTCGGAGAAGATCGACCTGATGCGGGCGCTGGCGAAGGAGTTCAACGCCTCCGACGCGTCCGACCTCGACGACGGCTGCGCGTTCGTCCGCCCGTACCCGAAGTCGTCGGGCGGCGCCGCCGAGCTCCTGGCGAACGGGTGGACCGGCGACAGCGACCCGGCCCCGGTGATCTGGTCGCCGGCCGCGTCCAGCTGGGGCGCGATCCTGAACCAGCGGTTGAGCGAGGCCGGCGAGGCGGCCATGACCGGCGACGCCGTCTCCTTCATGCTCACCCCGCTCGTCATCGCCATGCCGAAGCCCATGGCCCAGGCGCTCGGCTGGCCCGACACGCCGATCGGATGGCGCGACATCGCCGAACTGGCCACCTCACCGGACGGGTGGGCGTCGAAGGGCCATCCGGAGTGGGGCAGCTTCAAGCTCGGCAAGACCAACCCGAACTTCTCCACCAGCGGCCTCTCGGCCCTCATCGGTCAGACCTACGCGGCCGCCGGCAAGACCCGCGACCTCTCCACCGAGGACCTGAAGAGAGCGGAGGTCACCGACTTCTCGCAGGACGTCGAATCGGCCGTCGTCCACTACGGCGACATCACCATGACGTTCCTCAACAACTGGTTCCGCACCGACCGGGGCGGCACGTCGCTCAACTACGCGTCCGCGGTGGCCGTCGAGGAGAAGTCGGTCATCGACTACAACCAGGGCAACCCCGACGGCGTGCTCGAGCCCGGCGAGCAGGTGCGCAAGCCGAAGGTGCCGCTCGTGGCCATCTACCCCGAGGAGGGCACCCTCTACAGCGACAACCCGCTGTACGTGCTGAAGGCCGACTGGGTCGACGCCACCGAACGGGCCGGGGCCGAGGCGTTCGTGGAGTTCGTCCAGCTCGCCGCCAACCAGGAGAAGGTGTTGGAGTACGGCTTCCGGCCCGGCAACCCCGATGTGGCCCTCTCGAGCCCGATCAGCGAGGCCAACGGCGTCGACCCGGACCAGCCGTCGAAGCTGCTCCAGGTGCCGCAGCCCGCGGTCATGGTCGCCCTGCTCGACCGGTGGAAGGAGCAGCGCAAGGAGGCCCGGGTGATGCTCGTGCTCGACGTGTCGGGTTCGATGCAGGATCCGACCGACCCCGCCGATCCGTCGGGGCCGTCGAAGCTGGAGCTGGCGCAGAAGGCGGCCATCGAGTCGCTCGGCGAGTTCAAGTCCACCGACGACGTGGGGCTGCGGGTCTTCTCCACGAACCTCGGCCCGCAGTCCGACCAGGACTACCTCGACGTCCTCCCGATCCAGCCCATGGCGGACAACCGCGAGGCGCTCAAGAACCGCATCCGCGACCTCGTGCCCAGGAACGGCACGCCCCTCTACACCGTCACCTCGGAGGCCTACGACGCGATGCTCGCGTCGTACGACCCGACCCGCATCAACGCGATCGTCCTGCTCACGGACGGCACCAACGACGACGGAGACGACAGCGACGACAGCGACCAGCTCCAGGCCCTGCTCACGAAGCTGAAGGCCAACAACAACGGGGAGAACGACAAGCCGGTCCGCGTGTTCGCGATCGGCTACGGCACCGAGGCCAACCGCGACGTCCTGGAGCAGATCACCGACGCGTCCAACGCCGCCTACTACAGCGCCAGCGACCCGGAGACGATCACCAAGGTGTTCACCGCGGTGATCTCGAACTTCTGACGTGGTCCGCTGAGATGGCGCCGACGAGCTTCCGGGACCGGTTCTTCACCCGCCCCGTGTCGCACGCCCTCACCTCGCCGAGCGGCATCCTCGCTGCCGGTGCGGGCGCAGCGATCGGCATCGTCGCCACCGCGCCGTTCAGCATCCCCGTCGCCGTGGTCGGCGGGGTGGCCGGTTCGGCGATCGGCCTCGGCGGTCGCCTGCTCGCGGCGATGCCGCCGAAGGGCGACACCGTGCGCATCGACCCGTTCGCGGTCGAGGAGCCGTGGCGCCACTCGGTGATCGACGCCCTCCAGGCCAAGGTCCGCTTCGAGCAGGCGACGAGGACCTTCGCGGCCGGCCCGCTGCGCGACGCCGTCGAGCGGGTCGGCGGCCAGGTCGGCGAGGCCGTCGACCAGTGCTGGGAGGTGGCCCAGCAGGGCGACCTGGTGGCCAGGGCCAGGGCCAACATCGACGACCGGGCCACCACCCGCGAGCTGGAGCGTCTGCGGTCGTCGATCGGTGACGGCACCCCGAACGACACCCAGGCCCGCACCCTCGACGCCCTGCGCAGCCAGGCCGAGAGCGCCGAGCGCCTCGACCGCCTCATGGCGGAGACGACCGACCGCCTCGACCTCCTCAACGCCCGCCTCGACCAGAGCGTCACCCAGGCGATCGAGCTCTCCGTGTCGAACCGGGCCGGCGACGCCGACGCCATCGGCGCCGACGTCGGGCGCATCGTCGACGAGCTCGAGGCGCTAAGGCTGGCGATGGCCGACGTCCAGGGCGGGGGTTCCCCGACGTGAGCGACCGGCCTCCCCCCGACCACGAGGTGCTGCGACCCCGGACGGTCGAGCCGGGTCGACAGGCCGACGCCACGCCGCTCCGCCCGCGCACGGTCGCCGCGATGGGCCGACCCCAGCCCGTGCCCGCCCCGGACGGCACCCCGCCGACGAGGACGCCGGCCGAACCGGCACCGGTCGCCGACGCCCACCAGGTCGAGCACCTGCTGTTCGACGATGCCCCCCGGGTGACCCTCGACGCCGACACGACCACGATGGTCGCCGCCGCCCACGACGCCCGCGTGGCGAGCGAGGACGCGGCCCGGGGCGAGGGGGCCCGAGACCTGCAGCTCCTCGACACCGACCAGGTGTTCATCCTCGCCGACGCCCCCGAGCCCGCCCAGGAGGAGTCGACCCGGGGCCCGGACCCCTCCGACGAGCTCATCACCCCCCGCGGGATGCTCCGCAACAACCTGTTCGTCGCCAGCGGCACCGCGGTGTCCCGGCTCACCGGCCTCGCCCGCTCGGTGCTCGTCATCACGCTGCTGATCGAGGGCCTGCCGGACGCCTACCTCAACGCGAACAACACGCCGAACATGATCTACGAGCTGATCCTCGGCGGGATCCTCACGGCGACGCTCGTCCCCCTCTTCACCGACGACCTCGAGAAGGGTGGCCGCGACGGAGCCACCTCGGCGATCATCTCGACCGCCGTCGTCGCGCTCGTCGCCGTCACGGCCATCGCGTTCGTCGCCGCGCCGCTCATCATCCTCCTGCTGAGCACCGGATCGGCCGACACCGACCGGGCCGACTACCTCTTCGTCGGCGTCCGGCTCGCCCTGCTGTTCGCGCCCCAGGTGTTCTTCTACGGCCTCATGGCCGTCTGGTCGGCGGCCCTCAACGCCCGCCACCGGTTCCTCGCCGCCGCGTGGGCACCGGTGCTCAACAACCTGGTGGCGATCGCCACGTTGGTGGTCGTCTGGCAGTACGTCGGCCACTACCCCACCCTCCACGAGGCGGTGGTCGACCAGAACATCATCCTGCTCCTCGGCATCGGGACCACCACCGGCATCGTGGTGATGGCGCTCGCGCTCTACCCGTCGATCCGCCGGGCCGGGGTCACCTTCGGCCTGCGACCCCAGTTCCGGCACCCGGCCGTGCAGCGGGCGATCCGGCTCTCGGGGTGGACCTTCGGCTACGTCATCGCGAACCTCGTCGCCGCCAACGTCATCCAGATCCTGGCCAAGCCGGGCAGCAACGACCCGTCGATCTACACGACCGCCTACCAGTTCTTCCAGCTCCCGCACGGCCTGCTCGCCGTGTCGATCATGGTCACCTTCGAACCGCTCCTCGGCCGGGCCGACGCCCGCGGCGACCGAACCGCGTTCAACCGCCACCTGCTGCTCGGGTACCGCCTGATCGGGCTCATGATCATCCCGGCGGCGATCGGCTACCTCGCGCTTCCCCTCGGGCTGGAGAGCCGGACCTTCGTCGCCACCGGCAGCGTGTCGACCGCCTTCGCCGTGGCGTCGGTCGTGGCCGGCTTCGCGCTCGGCCTGCCCGGCTTCTCGTCGTACCTGTACACGCTCCGGGCCTTCTACGCGATGAAGAACACGAAGATCCCCTTCGCGATCAACTGCTTCGAGAACCTGGTCAACATCGCGACCGCGATCGTCTTCGTCCGGCTCTGGGGCGTCGTCGGGCTCGCCATCTCGTTCGCGGTCGCCTACACGGTCGCCTCGTTCGTGGCCCAGGCCGTCCTGCACCGCCACAGCCCCGGCTTCGACTGGAAGGGCCTCGCGAACACCTGGTTGCGCCTCATCGCCGCCGCCGCGCTCATGGGCACGATCGTCTACCTGCTGGTCCGGGCCATGGCCCCGTCGTCGCCGGCGATGGTCGTCCCGACGGTGCTGGCCGGCGTCGTCGTCGGCGCCGTCGTCTACTTCACCTCCATCATCGCCCTCCGCGTGCAGGGCATCGACGAGCTCTTCACCCGCCTGCCGGGCCTCCGCCGGTTCTCCCGGACCTGAACGGGGGCGGCGGCGACGGGGGCTGGTTGCCGTAGGCTGCGCCCATGATCAAGTTCTTCCGACGACTGTGGAACTACATCACCGCTGGCGCGAACTCGAAGTTCGAGGAGAAGGCGGATCCGAAGATCCAGCTCGAACAGGCCATCACCGAGGCCCAGGACCAGCACCGCAGGCTCAAGGAGCACGCGGCCAACGTGATCGCCCAGCAGAAGCAGACCGAGCTCCAGCTCAACCGGGCCATGGAGCACCTCGAGAAGCTCAACGCCAACGCCCGTCAGGCCGTGAAGATGGCCGACGCCGCGGCCAAGAGCGGCGACAACGCCAAGGCCGAGGAGTACACGAAGGCCGCCGAGACCATCGCCACCCAGCTCATCGCGACCGAGTCGCAGGTCGAGGAGCTGAAGACGATGCACTACAGCGCCACCCAGGCCGCCGACCAGGCCAAGGCCGCCGTCGCCCAGAACGGTCAGCTCCTCCAGAAGAAGCTCAGCGAGCGCAACCAGCTCCTCGGCCGCCTCGAGCAGGCCAAGATGCAGGAGCAGATGAACAAGGCGATGGAGTCGCTGTCGGAGACCGTCGGCCAGGAGGTCCCGACGTTCAACGAGGTCCGCGACAAGATCGAGACCCGCTACGCCCGGGCCAAGGGCATGGGCGAGCTGGCCGACACCTCCGTCGAGAGCCGCATGGTCGAGATCGAGGAGGCCGCGGCCAACCTGGAGGCCCAGGACCGCCTGTCCGCGATCCGGGCCCAGCTCGGCATCGAGGACGCCACCGCCCCGGCCGAGCCCGCCGCCGAGCCCGCGGTCGCCACCGAACCGGCCACCGAACCGCCCCAGCAACAGCCCTCCCCCGGCACCTGAGGCGTCGGCCGCTCCGCAGCCATCCAACCCCACTTCGCCGTTCTGGCGTAGGTCGTGGTGGGTCGGCCACCACGACCTACGCCAGAACGTGGGGTTGAGGGCCGCTCGACCGGCGAGGTCTCGCAGCGCTCGCCGTTCTCTGCATTTCGACTGCACTCGCCCAGGGGCTCGCTCCGCTCAATGAACAGCGTGTCCGCTCCTCGAGCGAGCGCAGCGAGACCTCTTTCGCTCCTCGAGCGAGCGCAGCGAGACCACTTTCGCTCCTCGAGCGAGCGCAGCGAGACCACTTTCGCTCCTTGAGCGAGCGCAGCGAGTCGAAAGGCGGAGAAACGACGAGCGCAGCGAGGCCTCGCGCTACGGGACGACGACGAGGTCGTCCCGGTGGACGACCACCGAGGACACGCCCTCGGGGAGGTCGGCGCTCTGCCGGCCGGCCGCAGCGGTCAGGTCGTTCGACCCGGCCCGGACGATCCCCTTCGCGAACGTGGCCCCGTCGAGGCCGGCGATCTCCACCGCGTCCTGGGCCGTGAAGCGACCCTCGACCGAGCGGACCCCGGCGGCCAGGAGCGACACGCCCCGGTCGAGCAGCGCCCGACGGGCGCCGTCGTCGACCACGATCCGCCCCGACGCCTTCACCGCGAACGCGATCCACAGCTTCCGGGCCGGCATCCGGGTCGAGCGGGGCTGCACGACGGTGCCGACCCCGGGCGCACCGTCCAGCGCGTCGACGAGGACGCGGTCGCGACCCGCCGAGGCGATCACCGCCTTCACCCCGGCCCACGAGGCGATCTTCGCCGCCTGCACCTTGGATGCCATCCCGCCGCTGCCCCGCACGGTGCCGGTCCCCCCGGCCAGCGCCTCGAGCTCCGCGTCGAACTCGACGACCTCCTCGATCAGCGACGCCGAGGTGTCGAGTCGGGGGTCGGCGGTGAGCAGACCGGCCGCGTCGGTGAGGAGCACGAGCAGGTCGGCGCGGAGCAGGTGGGCGACGAGCGCGCTCAGGCGGTCGTTGTCGCCGAAGCGGATCTCGTCGTCGGCGATGGCGTCGTTCTCGTTCACCACGGGAACGACGCCGAGGTCGAGCAGGCGCAGCAGGGTGCCCCGTGCGTGCAGGTACTGCTGGCGGATGCCGAAGTCGAGCGGCGCGAGGAGGAGCTGGCCCGAGACCAGGCCGAGGCCGGCGAACGCATCGTCGTAGACCCGCATCAGCCGGCTCTGACCGATGGCCGACGCGGCCTGGAGCGTGACGGCGTCGGTCGGTCGCTGGGCGCCCCCGAGGCCGACGGCCGGGAGCCCGGCGGCGATCGCGCCCGAGGTCACGGCGACGACGCGGTGGCCGGCAGAGCGGACCGCGGCGATCTCGGCGCAGAACTTCGACACCGCGGCGACGTCGACGTCACCGTGGTCGTCGGTGATCGACGACGTGCCGATCTTGGCCACCACCAGCTTGCTCACCCGCCAAATCTGCCCGCTCGACCCCCCGCCCGTCGAACCGTCACGGCCGGGGGATGCACGGTTGGGGTCGGATCCCGACCGTGCGCCGCGGTGCGCGTCCGGTTCATCGATGCATGCACGGTCGGGATCCGACCCCAACCGTGCGCCGCGGTGCGCGTCCGGTTCGTCGATGGATGCACACTTGGGATCCGACCCCAAGTGTGCGGTCACGACCTCAGTCGGGGAGGTACTCGAAGGTGAAGCCGCCGATGTGGACGGGGTCGCCCTCGGTGGCTCCGGCCCGGGCCAGCGCCTTGTCGACGCCGAGGCTGCGCAGGCGTTGCTGGGCGTAGGCCAGCGCCTGGAGGTCGGTGAGGTCCGACAGGGCCACCGCCCGCTCGACGGCCCGGCCGCTGACCACGAACGCGCCCGAATCGAGGCGCTCGACCACGATGCCCTCGGGTCGCGGCCGGTGGACCACGAACGGCTCGGGTTCGGGTTCGGCCGTCCGGGCCGCCCGCACCAGGTCGGCGAGCTGGCCGACGAGCGACGGCAGCCCCTCGCCGGTGACCGCGGAGAAGGTGGGGCCGTCCCAGTCGGCCAGGCGGTCGGGATCGGCGATGTCGGCCCGGCTGCCGACCACGAGGGTCGGCCGGTCGAGCAGGTCGGGCTGGTACGCGCCGAGCTCGTGGCGCAGGATCACCTCCTGCTCGGCGGGGCTCTGCTCGGCGGTGGGGGCCAGATCGACGAGGATGGCGAGCGCCCGGGCCCGCTCGACGTGGCGGAGGAACTGGTGGCCCAGGCCCCGTCCGTCGCTCGCCCCCTCGATCAGCCCGGGGACGTCGGCCACCACGAACTCGTCGCCGTCGTCCATGCGGACCACGCCGAGGTTCGGTTCGAGGGTCGTGAACGGGTAGTCGGCGATCTTCGGCTTGGCCGCGCTGATGCGAGAGATGAGGGTGCTCTTGCCGACGTTGGGGAGCCCGACCAACGCAACGTCGGCCAGGAGCCGCAGCTCGAGGTCGAGCCACCGCTGCTCGCCGACCTCGCCCTGCTCGGCGAACGACGGCGCCCGCCGCTTGTTGGACAGGAACCGGGCGTTGCCACGGCCGCCCCGACCGCCGGCCGCGGCCAGCCAGCGGTCGCCGGCGTTGACCAGGTCGGCCAGCACCTCACCGGTGTCGTGGTCGTGCACGGTGGTGCCCTCGGGCACCGGGATGACCAGGTCGTCGCCGGCGTGGCCGTGACGCTTCTTGCCCTGCCCGTGGGTGCCGTTGCCGGCCTTGCGGTGCGGGTGGTCCCGGAAGGCCAACAGCGAGGCCACGTTGCGGTCGGCGACCAGCCAGATGTCGCCGCCCTTGCCCCCGTCACCGCCGTCGGGCCCGCCGAGGGGCACGTGGGCCTCCCGACGGGTGGCGACCGCGCCCGCGCCCCCGTCGCCGCCCTTGACGTTGAGCTGGGCTTCGTCGACGAAGGCGGACATGGCCGCCCACGCTACCGGTCACCCGGTGAGGGCCTACTCCTCGACCAGGTGGACCGGGTCACCGAGGATCCGGGCCGACCAGGTGGTGCGGTCGGTCACGGCGGTTCCGGAGTTGAAGTTGTAGTAGATCTTCCACCAGTTGTTGTCGCTCGGTGGCGCGTAGCCGGTGAGGTCCACCGTGATCTCCAGCAACCGCGAGTTGAACACGCTGTTGATCACCGACACCGAGGTGACGTTGTTCGCTGACCCGGCACCGCTCGCCTTCCAGTCGAACGCGGTCGGCGCCCAGGTGCCGTCCGGGTCGGAGCCGGCGACCGGCTTGAGGATCTGGATGTAGTTGCCGCCCTCACCCGGGTCCCAGAGCTCGATCTTGAGCTTCTTGCCGGCGTGGGTGGCCGGGATCTCGGCCAGGAAGAACGAGGCCTGGGTCGTCGTCGCGGCGGCGCGCACCGAGATCGCGTCCTTGCCGTACACCCGGGGGCACAGCCCGTCGCTCCGGCCGTCGCACAGCCCGGTGCCCGTCGCGTTGGCGTAGCGGGCCACGATGCCCCACTGGTTCGAGCCGTCGGCCCGGTTCCCGATCGCGCCGTTGTTGCGGAACCGCACGATGTAACGACCGTCGTACTGCGACCCCACCGGGATCGTGCACAGGTTCGTGTCGTAGGACGAGCTGAACGCCGTGCCGACCTGCATCTTGTTCCAGCGCCGGGTCCCGAGGAAGTCGGTGCCGTCGAAGGGGTCGTCGTGGGCGAAGGTCCGTCGGCACACGAGCGGGTTGTCCGTGTCGTTGAGCGGCGTGTCGTCGGAGGCGAACACGCTCATGGTGTAGGTCTCCTCGTTCGAGTTCCGCTCGTCGTCGATGGCCACCTCCGAGCCGGTGTCCGGCACGCAGGTCTCGATCGGCGTGTAGCTGATGGGATCCTGGTAGCGGAGGCGGTCCCGCCGGTTGCTGAACGACTGCCCGGGATCGAGGGTCTGCGTCCCGCTCCAGTTCCCTCGGCGGTCCGAGGTCTGGTACTGCTTGGGCCCGTTGATCGTCAGGGTCGACGTCGAGCTCGTGGACGGGCCCGTCCAGACGGGGGGCGTCGGCCACACGTAGTTGTACCCGGTGATGGTGCACGTGGACGTACCGAGGTCGTAGGTGTAGGCGTCCTCGTTGTAGCGGCCGTCGTAGATCAGGAACTCGATCGGGCTGGTCCGGCCGGCGGGTGCGTCGACGTAGAGCTCGTACCCGGTGGCCCGGTAGTCGGGGTCGGTCGGCGATGCCGAGCACTGCGTCGTGGAGATCGTGGTGCTGCCGGAGGGACCGTTGCCGAACGGGGTCTGGTGCCGGTCGCCGTTGGCCTTGCTGGTGCAGTACGGGTTGATCGACTGGTACAGGTACTCCTTGTTGTACCCGGTGCCGTCGAGGGTGCCGAGGCCGAAGAAGTTGCGCGGGCTGCCGAGCGGGACCGGGGTGATGTACTCGGCGTAGGCGTTGCGCTTCATGTCGAGGTCGCCGCCGCCCAGGTTGCTGTAGAAGAAGCTGCCGACCCGGTTGTCGCGGATGCCCACCTTGAGGCGGTTGGCCACCGTCGGGCTCTTCGAGCAGGTCACGTCGATGTTCGGGTCGTTGACGTCGAACCCGTTCTTCCTGGCGGTCTCGACCGCGACCGAGCACGCGGTGGTCTCGTCGGGGAGCCAGACCACGCCGGCCAGGGCCGCGGCGTCGGACGCCTTCTGGATCTCCGCGGCGCGGTTGTACCAGCTGCCGACGTCGACGGAGAGGCCGACGAACAGCAGCAGGGGGATCAGCAGCATCGCGAACATCACGAGGACGTAGCCGCCCTGGCGGTCCTTCGCCCCCGTGTGGATGACGGCCCGCCTCGGCCGTTCGTGCGCCAACCTCATCACTCCACCTCCGGTTCGAGCCGCATCACCGCGGTCCGTTCGATGGTCACGCCGTCACCGATGATCGGGAACAGGTAGTCGTGTCGGATCCGGACCCACACGCCGAAGTACTCCGAGGTGGCCTGGGTGTTGTTCCGGGTCGTCGGGCACCAGTTCCGGTACGTCGCGACGTTCAGGCAGCCGTTGGTCTGCGTGGCGCTCGTCATCGCGAGGGACTCCCAGTTGGTGCGGAAGGCCGTCCCGGTGATGACCTGGCAGGCCGACGTCGCCGTGGTCTTGCACGCCGTGGGGATCTCACCGTCGATGTTGTCGGTGCGGAAGATCACCACCCGTTCGACGCCGTCGACGAGGCCGCTCGCCGTGAGCGCCGACTTCATGCCCGACAACGCGTTGAAGTCCGTCGCCCGGTCCTTGCCCCCGTTGGACCCGATGCGGGCCGCGGTGCGCACGCCCTCGGTCGCCCCGATGCCGCTGCGCCAGGCCATGCCGTAGTCGAAGGTGCCGCCGACGAGCGTGAAGAGCAGGAGGGCGACGAACGCGAACTCGACGAGCCCCGCGCCGCGCTCGCGCAAGGTGCGACCCGTCGGGCGGGGTGCGGCGGTGGGCCGGCCGGCGAGGAGCGACACGGACCTCATGCCGAGTCGTCCCTGGGCTCGATCCGCACGACCGAGTGATCCTCGATCGTCTTCGCGTTGCCGAAGATCTTGGTGACCCACTTGTGCTCCACCCGCATCCACACCCCGACGTAGTCGGGCCCGGTGCCGGTCTGGGAGACCTTGCGGTCGTCGGGGCACCAGTACCGGTCCGGCGAGTCGACGAGGCAGCCGAACACGATCTTCGAGGGATCCGGGGCCCGTCCCTCGGCGAGCGCGGCGGCCTCCTCCTTCACCTGGACCTCGGCCTGTGTCATGTTCGCCGCGGTGTACACGTTGCACACGCCGGTGACCGGGGTGCCGGCCTTGCAGGTCGCCGAGGGGGCCTCACCGAACCCCGACGGCTTGTAGATCACGATGCGCACGATGTCGTTGCGGGAGAGCGCGGTCGCTTCGCGGGACAGGTTCACGATCGTGTAGAGATCCGCCCGGTTCTCGTTGGCCACCGCGCTGGCCGCCCGGGCACCGGCCCGAACGCTGCTGGAGACGGCGAGGTCGTCCTTCATGTACAGCCCGCCCTCGAACACGGCGACGACGAGCGTGAAGAAGATGATGAAGACGAACGTGGCCTCCACGATCGCCACGCCCAGCTCACGGGTCCTCCCGGGGACACCGGCCACGTGCACCGACCGTCGGTGGTGGGAGAACGGGCGGTCCGCGCGTGAGGTCACGGGGACCGTATCGGCAGGTCATGGAGCGTACCTGAGGCCCATGGCCGAAAAATGACGCGAACGGCCCACCCTGGTCCGTGCGGGCCGCGCGGACCGGTGCTCGCCGTCGGCTACTCGACCATGCGGATCACCCGGAGGTCGTCGGGCCCGGACACGATCTCCTTGGTCGTCGTCCCGCCCGACAGGTAGTTGAGCTCCCGGACGTAGGTCGCCCCGTACTTGGGGTTGCCCTTCCCGTCCCCGGTCACGTGGAACACGGCGAAGGCCACGATGTGGAGCCGCCGGGGATCGGCCCCCTGGTCGGCCACCGGCAGGATCAGGTCGCAGTCGAGGGAGCCGTTGGCGACGTCCTCGGGCGAGCAGGCGGTCGCCCCCAGCACCTGCTGCTGCACGTAGTCCACGAAGCTGTTGCCGGTGTGGGCGTCGACCCAGCCGCCGAGCTCGGTGAGGAAGCTGCCGTTCAGGCCCTTCCACGACGAGTCCGACAGCCCGCACGACGCGTTCTGCGACTTCTGGATGTCGTAGACGCGCTGCGGCGTGCTGCCGTCCCAGTACGCCGCCTTCACCGGATCGATCGGCACGCTGCCGTCCGGCCGGTAGAGCAGTTCGGTGCGGTCGCCGTCCCCGTCGACGTCGTCCACGTCCTGCTGGAGGATGTCCATGATGTCGGTCTTCTGGGATCCCCTGGAGTTGGAGTAGCTGGGGTTCCCGCAGACGACGAAGGGCGAGCCCACGGCCTTGATCTTCTGGACCGTGGCGGTCGCCCGGCCGCTCGAGCGGATCTCGTCCCAGCCGGCGAGGCCGGCGAACGCCGAGGTGCGCACGTCCTCGGTGGTCACCCGGACGCCGGCGACCGTCGTGCGGAGGGTGGCGAGGGAGTGCACCGACGAGCACGACCCGATGTCCTGGAGCTCCCACCGACCGTCGTCCTCGGCCGGATCGACGTAGTTGCCGTAGCCGACGTAGGTGCAGGTCGCGCTCTCGGCGCCGTTCTTCTCCGCGACGTCCTGGACCTCCTCGGCGACGTCCTGGGTGCCGCCGTACCACATCTTCTGGTCGAGCGCCCTCGCGCCGGCCATCGCCGCGGCGTCGGCGGCGTTCTGGGCCCGTCGGCGCTGGGGGTAGGCCTGGCTTCCGTCGACGACGATCGCCGTCAGCAGGACGATCGCGACGATCGAGGCGGCCATCAGCACCACGACCACCCCCCGTTCGTCGCGCCGCGATCGGGTAACCACCCGGGCGGCGTGGTGGGCGAAGGTTCGCCGGGTCGAGCGAGCGCGCACGTCCCCTCCTCTCCGGGCGGGCGTCGCCACGCGAGCGTCTCGCCGGTTCACGGCGACACCGGGGGCACGTAGCCGGTCGGCGTCTTCGGCTGTCGGACGATCGACATCGTCGCGGTGCCCTGGATGGAGCGGTCCGGGAGCGCGACGCCGATCGGTCCGATCGGACGCCATTGCCACCTGACCGTGACCCGCACCTTGTCGTTGTCGAGGTCGAGGGCGGTGCTCTGGCAGTCCCCTCGTCGTGGGTGCCGTCCGCGGCGACGGGATCCCCGTCGGGGTCGATGCAGGTCAGCGTGATCGACGAGATCTCGCGATCGGGCATCCGACGCCGGACCGCAGCCTCGAGGTCGTCGGCCGAGAGGTTGGGCCGGACGATGGCGGCACGGGCTCCGTCGGCCGCCGCGGAGGTGGCCTGACTGGTCTCGAAGACCCCCAGGCCGATGTCGACGAACGACAGCAGCACCACGACGAAGATGCCGATGGCCACGGCGCCCTCGACCACGGTCGCGCCGCGATCCGAACCGTGGGGCCGGGATCCGGCGACCCGGGAGTGGAAGCGCACCTTCATCCCTGCACTACCACCTCGTAGCGGGCGGTCATGTGCTTGGGGTCACCGAGGAGCATCCCGCCGGCGGGCGTCGACATGTCGATCGAGGCGGTGACGATCACCACCACCTCGTCGCCCGGATGGAGGTCGTAGGTGGTGGCCACGTCGTCGACGCACCCGGTGATGGGTGTTCCGTCCGACGTCTCCACCGACACGGAGAAGTCCTGCTCGGACCCGAGGCCGGGGTCGTGGCGACGCACGGCGTCCTCGATGCCGGCCGCCCCGTGGCACCCCGGGTCGACCCAACCCGGCGTCGTCTGGGCGACGGCGCCACCGGCGCGGGCGGCGTTGGTCAGTCTGTTCTGCACCTGTCCGGTGCGTCCGACGTCGATCGCCGTGAAGATGATGACGGCGATCGGGAGGATCACGAGGGCGAGCTCGACCAGTGCCGCTCCGTCCTCGGCGCCCCGCCCGCGGGAGGCGCCCCGGCGCCGTCGCAGTCGCCGGTTGCGCCGCCGGACCCGGTGGCGCCGGGTGCCGACGGCACCGACGACGCCTCGCGGCGGCTCGGTACCTCGTCGTTCCGTACATCTCGCATCGACGCCACCGGGAGAAACCTGAGCGAACGCCGAGCGATTCCTCCGAGGAATCACCCGATCGAGGGAGGATGTCGTCGGAACTGTCAGGGGGACCGCGTACCGTTGTCCCGATGGACCTGCCCGCGCCGCCCCCGGACGTCACCGTCGCCCACGGCCCCGTACCGGTGGGCATCGGGGCCATGCCCGAGCGCGGGGAGCGCGAGGCGGCCGAGGACCGCGCGCTCGCTCCCCACGCCACCCGCTCCGAGGGTGCGGGCGACCGCGAGGTGCCCGAGGAGCCCGACCGGTTCCGCACCTGCTTCGAGCGCGACCTGGACCGCATCCACCACGCCAAGGCGTTCCGTCGTCTGGCCGGCAAGTGCCAGGTCTTCGTCGCACCGGACGACGACCACCTCCGCACCCGCCTCACCCACGCCATCGAGGTGTGCCAGGTGGCGGTGTCGATCGCCCGCCCCGTCGGGCTCAACGTGGCCCTCACCGCGGCCGCCGCCACGGGTCACGACTGCGGGCACGGTCCGGCCGGCCATGCGTCGGAGGGGGCGCTGTCGCCGTTCCTCGACGGCGGCTACCACCACGCGGTCTACGGGGCCGATGTGGTGCTGCAACCGCTGAACCTGTGCGTCGAGACCCTGGACGCGATCCGGAACCACTCGTGGAACCGGCCTGCGCCCGCCACACCGGAGGGCGAGGTGGTGGCCTGGGCCGACCGGATCGCCTACGTGTGCCACGACTTCGAGGACGCGGTCGACGCCGGGATCGTGCGCGAGGACGAGCTCCCGGCCGAGGTCGGCGAGGTCGTCGGTCGGGACCGCCGCACCCAGCTCCACGGCTTCATCACCGCCATGGTCGACACCATCGCCACCACCGGCGTCGTCGGCCTGCGCCGTCCCGAGGCCGACGCCCTGGCCGCGTTCCGGTCGTTCAACTACGAGCGCATCTACCTGCGGCCCGAGGCCGTCGAGCAGGCCGACCGGGCCGCCCGCCTCATCCACGACCTGGCCGACTTCTACGTCCACGCGCCCTCGCGGATGCCCAACGGCGGCGCGCTCACCCCCGGCTCCCCCGCGGCCACGTCCGCCGCCGTGCGCTACGTGTCGGGCATGACCGATCGCTTCGCCAACCAGGCCGCGCGCGACCTGCTCGGCTGGGACGAGCGAGCCCTTCCGCGCGGCGCCTGACCCTTCCGGGCACGACCCGGGCGGGCCGTCAGCGCTCGCGGTGGGCGATCAGGTGGGCCGCGCCGCTCAACACGTCGCGGATGTCCTGGGTGATCGGGGCCTGCTCGGCCGCGGCGACCGCCTCGGCCAGCAGCGTGTCGATCAGCTCCTCGACCGAGGCCCGGGCCCCCGAGCGCTCCAGGATCTCCTGGGCCCGCTCGACGTCGCCGTCCTCCATCGCCTGCGACCCCAGCCGCAGGAGCAGTGCGCGGTCCTCGTCGGTCCCGCGATCGAGGCCGATCTCGAGGAGGCGGGTGACCTTGCCCTGGGCCAGGTCGTCACCCACGGGCTTGCCGGTCTTCACCGGGTCGCCGTAGGCGCCGAGGAGGTCGTCGCGGAGCTGGAAGGCGTGGCCGAGCGGCCGGCCGTAGGCCCGGACGTGCGGGGCCATCTCCTCGCTGCGGCCCGCGAGCGCGGCACCGAGCAGCAGCGGTCCCTCGACGGTGTAGCCGGCGGTCTTCAGCTCGGTGATCTGGTCGGCCACCTCCGCGCCCAACTTCGGCCCCCGGGCCGACGCCTCGATGTCGAGGTACTGCCCGACCATCAGCTCGGCGCACATCTCGTAGAAGAGCGCGGCCGCGGACCGGTCCACCCGGTTCATCAGCAGCGCGGCGTGCGCGAAGGCGAGGTCGCCCATGAGGATGGCGATGCTCTCGCCGTGGTGCGGGGCCTCGCCGCGCTGGCCCAGCCGCCGGTGGCGATCGGCGTAGGTGACGTGGATGGTCTCGACCCCCCGCCGGGCCACCGCGCCGTCCATCACGTCGTCGTGGATGAGCGCGAACGTGTGCAGCAGCTCGACGGCGACCGCGGCGTCGAGCACCGCGGGGTCCGACGGATCGCCGCCACAGCCCTCGTGGGCCCAGGACACGAAGGCGGGCCGGAGCCGCTTGCCGCTGGTGAGCGCCATGGCCCGGTACGAGGCCAGGACCTCCTTGACGTCCTCGTTGTCGCCCTGCAGCCACGGCCCCATCTGGGTGTCGATGATCAGCTCGATGTGGGTCCGGACCCGCTGGTCGATGGCGCCGAGGTCGGCCACCACCCGTTCGATCGCCGCGTCGTTCACGACGAACCGGCGTGGTCGGCGAGATCGAGATCGCCGTCGATCTCGGCATCCGGCTCCGGCTCCGGCTCGGCGATCGCCGCGTCCGGTGACACCTCGACGTTGGCCTGCGGGAACGGCAGGAACGGGGCGGCGACCTCGAGGGCCTCCGCCAGCCATGGCGTGAAGGTGTCGGGGTGCTCGGCCATCTCGGTCCGGAGGTCGTCCACCGAGATCCAACGGGTCTCGGACACCTCGGCCGGATCGGGGTCGACCGGACCGTCGCTCCGTCCGACGAGCACGTGGTCGAGCTCGCGCTCGACCAACCCCGAGGACGGGTCGGTCGCGGTGTAGGTGAAGGTCCCGACGTCGACCAGGTCGCAGGTGAACCCGAGCTCCTCGTCCAACCGTCGGGCCCCGGCGGCGACGACCCCCTCCCCCGGTTCGGGATGGGTGCAGCAGGTGTTCGACCAGCGCTCGGCGAAGTGGTACTTCGTCGACGCCCGACGCTGGAGCAGTAGGCGACCGTCCCGGTCGACCACGAACGTCGACAGCGCCCGGTGCAGGCGCCCCGGGGCCTTGTGGGCGTCGATCTTGGCCAGCGTGCCGATCTGGTGGTCGGTCGAATCCACGAGGACGACCGTCGGCTCGGTGGGCCGGCGGGGGCTGTGCACCCGGAAGACCTCGTGGAGGCCGCGGAGGTCCTCGTACCAGGCCTCGGCGCCGCCCTCGATGTCGTGGCGGGCCAGCACGTGCTCGCGGGCCCGGCCGGCCAACGAGGCCCGCCGGGCCGGATCCCGGGCGAGCTCGGCCATGGCGTCGCCGAGGGCGTCGGTGTCGAGGTAGTCGACGACCTCCACGATCGGTTCACCCTCGCCGGGAGCGGTCGCCAGCTCGACGACCCCGCCGTTGTCGAACGACACCACCGGCACGCCGAGGAGCGACGCCTCGAGCATCACCAGCGGGAACGGGTCCTCGCGCGACGCGAGGCAGAAGATGTCGAACGCCCCGAACACCTGGGCGACCGAGTCGTAGGAGCCGACCAGGCGGAACCGGTCGCCCAGCCCGAGCGCCTCGGCGTCCTCGACGAGCGGCGGGAAGTCGCCGTGCGGGTCGGGGCCACCGGCCCACAGGAAGTAGAGGTCGAGGTCCGGGTTGGTCTCGACGGCGTGGCGGGCCGCGGCGAGGAAGAGGTCGGGACCCTTGCGCCACTGGATGGTGCCGCTACTGCCGATGACGATCGCCTCGGGCGGGATGCCGAGCCGCTCGCGCAGGGCCAGCCCGGCCACCGGGTCGGGCTCGACGCCCTCGATGAAGCCGTAGTGCCGCCGGATCACCGCCGGATCGACCTCGAACCCGCCGACGATGGTCCCCGACACGACGTCGGCGCAGGTGAAGAACCAGTCGGTCTCCCGCAGGAGGATCTTGCGGTCGTGCGGGTCGACGAACCGGCTGAACGAGGTCTCGGTCTCGTGGAGCCAGGTGACGACGTAGGGCGGGACGTGCTCGAGGTAGCGGAACACCGCCGCGCTGGCCGCGCAGTTGAGGATGATCGCCCGGTAGTCCTTGCTAACGCTCTCCGCCTGCTTCATGAGGCGGCGGTGGCGGAGGCGGTCGGCCGTGCGGTACCCGCCGAGCGTCTCGATCATGCCCTCGACCGAGGTCTCGGACCGGGGCTCGAAGTGGTTGATGACGTGGGTGGGCGCCAGCTCGGCGAACGCCGGGACGAGCGAGCCGTCCTCCAGGCACAGCACCTCGAAGTTGAGCGACGTGTTGGCCCGGATCCACCGCAGCAGGTGCAGGAGCACGAGCGGCGCGCCGGTGCGACCCGCCGAATGGCTGACGATCAGGACCGGATCGGTGGCCCACCAGGAAGGACGCGCCGGCCGTTCGCGCCGCAGCGCGGACCAGGCCTCGGTCCCGGTCACGACTCGTCCAGGTCGGGACGCCGCTCGAAGGCCTTCGGCAGATCCGGGGCGACCTCCCGCAGCGTCTCCAGCAACCTCGGGCCGCAGACGTCGGTGACGTATTCGGTGAGGACGAGGTCGCGGGCCCGTTCGCCGAGCGCCTTGCGGGCGACCGGGTCGTCGGCCAGCTCGATCAGCGCGTCGACCATGGCGGCCACGTCGAGGTACGGGACGATGGTCGCCGCGGGGCCGTCGGAGCCCTGGGAGGCGAACTCCACCACGCCGCCGTTGGCGAACGACACCACCGGGGTGCCCACGCTCGACGCCTCCAGCATCACCAGCGGGAACGGGTCCTCGCGGGAGGTGAGCGCGAACACGTCGAGCAACGAGTACACCGACGTCGGGTCGTCGACCTCGCCGAGCAGGTGGAACCGACCGCCGAGCCCGGCCGCGTTGATGTCGTGCAGCATCTTGAAGCCGGGCGACTCGTCGATCGGGCCGCCCATCCAGACGAAATGCGGGTCGAGGTCGGGACGCCGGTTCACCAGCGTGCGAGCCATGCGGATGAACAGCTCCGGGCCCTTGCGCCACTCGGGCCGGCCGCTGCCGCCGATGATCATCGAGCTCTCGGGGATGCCGAGCATGCGACGGCGGTGGCGCGTACCCATGGACGCTTCACGGGGCCGGTCGACGAAGCCGGGCTGCTCGCTGACGCGGTCGGGGTGGATGCCCTTGCGTTCGACCAGCATCTCGGTGACCAGGTCACCGCAGGTGAGGAAGTGGTCGACCCGGGGTGACAGCAGCTTCCACGCCGCGGCGCCGAGCGTGCGGTCGAAGCTGTCGTCGAGCTCGTGGACGTAGAGCACGACCTTCGCCGTGCTGGTCTCGGGCAGGAACCGGAGCACGGGAAGGGCGCCGAGCGAGTTCAACAGGATCAGTGACGAATCCCGCTTCGACCACATGACCGGGGCCTGGCGGGCGAACGCCATCGCGTTGGCGGCCCGACCGAACTTCAGGTTCGTGAGGCCCCGCTGCATCATCCAGAGCTTGCTGTCGCCCCGCCCGAGCACCTTGCTGCCGAAGCGACCGAACTCCCACTCGAGCGCACCGCCGTGCAGCAGCAGCACGTCGGGTTCGATGGGCGAGTTCTCCGCCAACCAGTCGAGGAAGCGCAGCAGCAGGATGGGCGCGCCGCTCCGGTTCCCCGTGTGGGAGACCGCCACGAAGCCTGCGTGATCGTCGGCCATCACCGAACCGTACCGAGTAGCGCGGTGGGTGTGGGACCGGTCACGCCCGACGCACCGACCCGGTCCGCCCCCACCAGGGCGCCACCGCCCGCCCGATCCTCCGATCCGGGTCGCCCTCCCCGCTCGATCCGGCCCACCAGATCGGCGTAGAGCGCGCTCGCCCCCACCGGGATCGTGTGCTCGGTGCGGACCCGGTGCCGGCCCCGGGCCGCGAGCGCGAGGCGCTGCTCCTCGTCGCCCAACAGCTCGGCCACCGCCTCGCCCATGGCGTCGGCATCGAGGTAGGGGACGATGACCGCTCGCCGGAGGTCCGGATCGGACGAGCCGGCGAACTCGACCACGCCGCCGTTGGGGAAGGCCACGATCGGCACACCGATGCCGGCCGACTCCAGCATCACGAGCGGGTAGGGGTCCTCCCGCGAAGTGAGGCAGAACACGTCGAGCTGCGAGAAAAGGTCCATCGGGTCGACGACCTCGCCCACGAAGTGCACGCGATCGGTGAGGCCCAGCTTGGCCAGGTCCTGCTCGATCGGCAGCGGCTCGTCACCCGGCCCGCCGATCCACACGAAGTGCACGTCCTCCGGCGCCTCCCGGCACGCCGCCGCCGCCACCTGCACGAACAGGTCGGGCGCCTTGCGCCAGTTCATGACCCCGGATCCGCCCACGAGGCGGGCCCGGGCCGGGATGCCCAGCTCGGCCCGCAGGTTCGCGGCGCGCTCGACGTCGACCTCCGGGACGTCGACGAACTCGTAGTGGGTGCTCACCCGGTCGGCGGGGATCCCGTAGTTGTCGGTGAGGTTCCGCCCGACCGCATCCGCACAGGCCACGAACCAGTCGGTGGCCGCCAGCATCGTCGAGCGGTCCGGCTCCGGGAACCAGTAGGCGAACGCCGAGTCGAGCTCGTGGATGTGGCTGACCACCACCGGCGGGACCTTCGGGAGCGCTTGGAGCGCGAAGGCGCTGGTGGCGCTGTTGAGGTAGAGGGCGTCGAAGTCGCCCAGGTGCGACAGGCTCCGCCGGGCCCGCACGACCTTCAGCTTCTGGCCCAGGCCGGGGAAGCCGGCCTTGCCCAGGCCGCCCTCGAAGTAGGCGAACGGCCCCTGGCCGAGCGCCTCGACCTGGTGGGTCGGCGCCAGGGCCCGGAACTCCTCGACCATCGGCCCGCCCGAGAGCAGGAGGATCTCGAAGTCCATCTCGGTGTTGGCCCGGATCCACCGGAGGAGGTGCAGCAGCACCATGGGCGCCCCGGTGCGGGATGCCTCGTGCGACACGAAGAGCACGCGCGGCAGCTCGGCTCCTGTGCGCAGCTCGCTCTCGACGTCAAGCCTGACGGCATCCACGTGTCTTGCTCCCATCCCCCCGGATGTCCGCCGAGCGATGTCCGTCGGCAGCGGGCGTAATGTACCGCAGGTCGCGGCCGGATGGCAGCACGGACTCCGCTAGGTTCTCGCCGGCCGCCGGGCAACCGCTCGACGTCCGGGGTTGGGAGGATTCGACACGATGACCGAGGCGCGACGCTGATGTCGATCGACGGCGACCCGTTGGCACCGGCGCGCGACGCCGCGACGGCGGACCTCGAGCTCGGCGAGGCCCCGGCGGTCAGCCATCGCGCGTCGGACCACAAGTGGGTGAACCGCTCGCCCGCGGGCGTGCAGATGCCCATGTCGACCCGCCTCCGGACCGGCATGCCGCTGCTCTGGATGTACGCGGTGCGCCAGGTCAACCTCCGCTACCGCCAGAGCGCCCTCGGCCTGGCCTGGACCGTCGTGCAGCCGGTGGCCATCCTCGCCATCTACGGCTTCATCTTCGTGAAGATCCTCGACGTCGAGACGCTGGACCAGCCGTACCTGCTCGTCGCGTGGTCGGGCCTCACGGTGTGGATGTACGTGCAGGCCAGCATCCAGGCCGGGGCGGTGTCGCTGCTCAACGACGCCTACATGATCAGCCGGGTCTGGTTCCCCCGGGAGGTCGTGCCGTTGGCGCCGGTCGTGGGCGGCTTCATCGACCTGGGCGTGTGCGCGGCGATCCTCGTCCCGGTGGCGATCCTCCACGACGGACGGCTCACGCCGGCCCTCCTCGCGATCCCGTTCCTGCTCGTGATCCTGGTCGTGTGGGTGTCGGCGATCTCGGTCCTGACGTCGACCATCACCGTGTTCTTCCGGGACATGGCCACGATCGTGGCCCTCGTCATCCGGCTGCTGTTCATCGGCACCCCGGTGATGTACCCGGCGGGCGTCGTCCCTCCCGAGTACGGATGGGTCACGGCCAGCAACCCGTTCGCGGTCATCGTCGACAACCTGCGCGCCATCATCATCGGCGGCGTCTGGCCGAACTGGGACCTGCTCAGCCTCCACCTCGCGATCGGCACCGCCCTCCTCGTGCTCGGCATGTGGTACTTGCGCCGGATCGAGCTGCGCATGGTGGACATCATCTGATGGGCGACGACGTGATCCGCTTCGAGGACGTCGTGAAGCAGTACAAGCGCGGCGTCGAACGATCGAACCTCCGCGCCGCGAACCCGTGGGCCGACCCGACGCCGTTCGACCCCGAGAACACCGTCACCGCCCTCGACCACGTCGATCTCTCGATCGCCGAGGGCGAGTCGATCGGGATCATCGGCGACAACGGCACCGGGAAGTCCACGCTCCTCAAGCTGATCGCCGGGGTCCTCGCCCCCACCTCCGGCGTCGTGAAGACCCGCGGCAAGATCGCGTCGATCATCGAGCTCGGCGTCGGGTTCCACGACGACCTGACCGGTCTGGAGAACATCGAGTTCACCGGTGCGCTCCTCGGCATGTCGCCGAGCGAGATGCGCCGCCGGACCGACGCGATCATCGAGTTCTCCGGGATCAGCAACGCGATCAACACGCCGGTGAAGCGCTACTCGTCCGGCATGCTCGCCCGCCTCGGCTTCGCCGTCGCCACCCACGTCGACGCCGACATCATCCTGGTCGACGAGGTCCTCGCCGTCGGCGACATCGACTTCCAACGCCTGAGCCTCGAACGACTCGAGACGCTGATCGACGAGGGCGTCACGACCGTGCTCGTCTCGCACAACCTCGCCGCCGTGCGCCACCTGTGCCACCGGGTCACCCGGCTCGACAAGGGCAAGCTGGTGGCCGACGGCGGCGGCGCCGAGGTCATCCGCGAGTACGGCGGACGCATGGTCCTGTCGCTCGCCGGCCTCGGCAAGTCCCCGATCAAGCTCCTGTCCCTGCGGGTCACCCCGACCGAGGTCGGTCCGCTGGAGCCCTTCAGCATCGAGGCCGAGATCGAGGTCGAGCGGCCGATGCCCCGCGGCCAGCTCCGGATGGTGCTGCGGCCGACCGCCGAGATGGTCGCGATGGTCACCCAGCAGGCGACGAGCGACGACATGGAGCTGGCCCAGCTGGTCGAGGTGCCGGTGCCGACGATGATGCTGACCGAGGTCGGCACCTGGCGGATCACCGGCCACGTCGACCGGTTCCCGCTCTTCGCCGGCGAGTACCTGCTCACCCTGGAGCTGACCGAGGAGCGCCACGACGAGATCCTCGACATCGCGACCGCCGTGATCACCGTGCCCGGGGCCACGCTCGACAACGAGCCCGTCGAACTGCCCATCACCTGGGGGGTCGATCCGTTCGAGGCGCCGTGACCACGCCGGCCGGGACGGCGGTGTCGATCACCCGGGCCGAGAAGTGGTGGGCCTCGAAGATCTCGCCGCTCCTCGCTGCGGCCTATCTGTCGCTGCTGATCGCACCCCGTACCGCCGAGGCCGCGATCGGGCGCCTCGTGCTCCTCGTGCTTTCGGCCTGCTTCCTCGCCACGGCCGCGTACGTCGTCAACGACTGGTACGACCGCGAGTCCGACCGGGCCCTCGGCAAGGAGTCGACCACCGCGCGCCTCGGTGGGCCGGTGGTGTTCGCGCTGCTGGTGGGCCTCTGGGCGGCCGGCATCGTGCCCTGGTTCTTCGCCGGCCTGCCCGGCCCGGCCTGGGGTGCGCTCGCCGCGATCACGCTGATGCCGCTCGTGTACTCGGCACCGCCGATCCGCTGGAAGGAGCGGGGCGCCCTCGGTCTGGTCGCCGACGCCACGCTGGCCCACCTCGCACCCACCGTGTTCGCGCTCGCCTGCTTCGGGGCGCTCGACGGCGCCGACGCCGGTCCGGCCGGGCTCGTGGCCTCGGCCGGCGCCGTCGTCTGGTCGTTGACCGCAGGTTTGCGGATGATCATCGGCCACGAGCTCGTCGATGCGGACAACGACCGGGCATCCGGCCTCACCACCTGGGTGATCGACGTCGGCGAGCCCCGTGCCACCGCCGTCGCCCGGGCGATCGTCGTGGTGGAGGTGGGCGCGCTCGCCGCCGTCGCCGGTTCGCTCTGGTGGCTGTCACGGGCCGCGTTCATCGCCGTGGTGGTGGTCGTGGTCGCCCTGGCCATCGCCCGGATCACGAAGGCGTGGACCCAGCCGCTCACCGCCGCCCCCGGCGGCGACGACGGCCGGGCGATGCTCTTCCCCTTCTACCGCTTCTGGCCGCCGATCCTGCTGCTGGTCGGCCTCGTCGCCGATGACCCGGCGTACGCGCTGATCGCCCTGGTGCACCTCGGCCTGTTCTGGACGGTGACGATCGAGGAGGTCGTCGGCCTCGCCGGCTTCGCCCGCGAGCACCTCGTCACCGGGCTCGGCCGATGGCTCCGCTTCCAGCTCTGGCCGTGGATCACCGAGACGGTCCCGAACTGGATGCGCAACCGGGTGTGGGCCGGGATCACCACCGACATCCCCAACTGGTTCCGTCACCGCTTCTGGCCGTGGCTCACCGAGGGCATTCCGAAGTGGTTCCGCTACCGGTTCGTGCCGTTCTTCACCGGGACGATCCCGAACTGGTTCCGCTATCGGCTGAAGCCCTGGTTCACCGGCACGGCGCCCAACTGGTTCCGCTACCGCCTCCCCGAGGCGATGCGATCGCTACGGCGCCGGATCGGTGGGTTCGTCCAGCGGGCCCGCCGGTCGCTCGCGCGGCGGGTGCGCGGGGGATCCACGCCGCCCGCGGCGACGTCGGGCACCGGTAACGTGCCGCCGACGAAGGACCCAGAAGGAGGGACCGCCCGTGGAGACCGATGACGTCCAGGCGCTCTACGGGGGCGACTACGCCGCCGGCTACAACGACATCTGGCAGCACAGCGACACGTGGTCGGCCGAGGCCTCGTTCCACGTCGACAGCATCCGGGAGCTGCTCGGTCCGACCACGCGCTGGCTCGACGCCGGGTGCGGCACGGGGTGGAACCTCAGCCACTTCCAGGGGACCGCACGGGCGGGCCTCGACCTGTCGCCGGACATGCTCGCCCAGGCCGTCGCCGCCAACCCCGACGCGCTCGAGTTCCGCCAGGGCGACCTCCGCGACGACGTGCCCGAGTGGCACGACGCCTGGGACCTCGTGACCTGCACCGGCCAGCCGTACTCCTACGTCGACCGCCTCGACGACATCGCCACGATCTTCGACAACCTCGCCGGCTGGACCGGTCCCGACGGCACCTGCTTCGTGCCGATGGGCGACCTCACCGACGTCGCCGGCGTCCCCATGGACATCCGACGTCCCGAGGAGGAGTACCCGTACGACACGCCCATGGTGGATGCCGTGGTGTGGTCGCTCTGGGAGCACGACCGCTACCACCGCCAGATGATCTGGCCCTCGGTGAGCTGGTGCGTGAAGGCCTTCGCCCAGCACTTCGGCCGGATCGAGATCCACCGATGGCCGCACGTCCCGCCGTGGATCCCCGTCGCCCGGCGGATCCTGGTCGCGTCGGACAAGCGGGCCGAGGGCGACGACCGTCCCGTCGTCCTCATCGAGCACCCGGTCCCGCCGGTCCCCGCCGAGCTGGCCGAGCGCTTCGGCATCGGCGTCCCGGCCGACGCACCCGCCGCCGCCCCCGATCCCGAACCGGAACCCGAACCCGAACCGGAGCCGGCACGAGGGCCCGGGCCGGCGTCGGAGCCGGTGGGTGGGGCCGAGCCGGCGGACGCAGCGGACGATTCGAAGTGGCGGTCGATGCGCCGCCGCGCGTCGAAGCGGATCCGGGGCTGACCCACCCGCCGGCGGCGCCGGTGGGATCGGAGGATCAGTCGGGGTCGATGACGTTGGCGATCTTCCCGCGGAGACGTCCCTTGCGGGGCTTGGCCGCGGCCTCGGCCTCCCCCTCGGCCTCCGGCGGGAACAGCCGCTGCGCGAGCGCGTCGAGGTCCTCGCGGATCCCGCCCACCTGGTCGTGGATCACGCCCACGACGTCGTAGTACTCGCCCTGGTCGTTCGAGCGCACGACGTGCTCGGCCACCGACTCGACCTTGCCCTGCACCGCCTCGAGGCGGTTGCGGGCGTCGGTCAACTCGGCCTTGACCCCGTTGAGGTCGGCCTCCAACGCATCGATCCGCTGCTCCCACGAGGCCACCAGCTCGGCCTCGCGGTTCGCACGGGCCTCCTCGGCCAGGTCCTCGGGGTGGCGCGGCGCCTCGTGCCAGACGACCTCGGCCGTGCCCTCCTCGCCCTCGGCCCGGCGGCCGGTGGCGAGGATGGCCTTCCGGGAGATGCCCCCCGGGAAGAACGGCGGGTAGCGCAGCACCTCGACCTTCTCGAAGTACGGCTCGAGCAACCGGACGAGGTGGCCGGCGTGCGGCGCGACGAGGTGGCGGTGGAACTTCCCGGTGCCGTCCTCGGCCCAGTTCCAGGTGACGCCGGTGAGGGCGATCGTCCCGCCCCACACGTCGGGATCCTCCTCGTACGCGATGTCGACGTAGCGGAGGTCCTCCAGGTCCGACATCGGGACGAAGAGCGTGCCGCCCGGCGCGACCCAACCGGCGAAGTTCGTGAACACGACGTCGATCTCGGGCATCGACTCCACGTACTGGTACGCCGACCACATGCACGACACGACGTCCCAGGCCCCGTGCCACTCCTCGACGTCGACGCGGAAGTCGCCCTGGCGGAGGTACCGGGCGGTCGGGTTGGCCTTCGTGGCCTGCTCGAGCATCGCCGGCGACAGGTCCATGCCGGCCCGGTCGACGTCGGGGAACAGGCTCAGCACGTGGCCGGTGCCGCAGCCGGCGTCGAGCCACGACACGCCCGGCTCCTCCACGAACCGACGGAGCACGCCGACCTCGAAGTCGAGACCCGCCTTCGGCCAGGCGTCCAGCAGGAAGCGGGCGTCGTACGCCTCGGCGTAGGACTCGTCGTACAGCTCCCAAACGTCGTCGCGTTCCACACGTCCCCCTGCATCGGTCGGGGCCCGGTCGGCCCGCGGGTGGTGCGCCGTCCAGCGCCGGGCGCATGGTAGCGGTCGCGCACGAACGCCCGATCGGCGGACGCGGACGAGGCCCCGGCTCGGCCGGGGCCTCGTCGAAGAGGACTGGATCGGGCGGCGCGACCGCCCGGAGGTCAGTCGGCGACGGGCAGGACGTCGACCAGCTTTCGGCCGCCCCGGCGGGCGAACTTCACCCGACCGTCGGCGGTGGCGAACAACGTGTCGTCGCCGCCCTTGCCGACGTTCTCGCCCGGGTGGAACCGGGTGCCGCGCTGGCGGACCAGGATCGAGCCGGCCGACACGAGGGTGCCGTCGTAGGTCTTCACGCCGAGGCGCTGTGCGTTGGAGTCGCGGCCGTTCCGGGTGGAACCGCCGCCCTTGGTCTTCGACATTTGGCTCAGCCCTTCTTGATGCCGGTGATCTCGATGGTGGCGTAGTGCTGGCGGTGGCCCCACCGCCGGCGGTTGTTGCTCTTGTTCTTGTAGGTGAACCCGGTGATCTTCGGGCCCTTGGCCGCACCGATCACCTTGGCGCTCACCGAGGCGCCGGCGAGGGCGTCGGGGCTCGACACCACCGTGTCGCCGTCGACCAGGAGCACGGGCGTGAGCGACACGTCGCCCTCCTCGACACCGAGCTTCTCGACCTCGAGCTGCTGGCCCTCGGTGACCCGGTACTGCTTCCCGCCGGTCTTGATGACTGCGTACATCGTTCTGCCTTCGCGCGTTCGTGTGGGGGCCCCTCGGGCCGACGGACCATGGTAGGGGCCGGTCCGGCGACGGACCAACCCAGGGCCTGGGTCAGCGGCCGATCAGCGACTCGTCGAACACCATGCCGCGGCCCTCGCACGCCGGGCAGGTGCTCGACAGCGACTCGAGGAGACCCTCGCCGATGCGCTTGCGGGTCATCTCGACCAGGCCCAGCTCGGAGATGTCGAACACCTGCGTGCGGGTCTTGTCACGGGCCAGGGCCCGGCGGAACGTGGCGATGACCTCGTCGCGGTTGGCCTTGATCTCCATGTCGATGAAGTCGATGACGATGATCCCGCCGATGTCGCGGAGCCGCAGCTGGCGGGCCACCTCCTCGGCCGCCTCGAGGTTGTTCCGGTACACGGTCTCCTCGAGGTTCGACGTGCCGACGTTCTTGCCGGTGTTCACGTCGATGACGGTGAGGGCCTCGGTGCGCTCGATGATGAGCGAGCCGCCCGACGGCAACCAGACCTTGCGGTCGAGCGCCTTGTGGAGCTGCTCGTGCACGTGGTGGGTCTCGAACACGCCCAGGCCGCCGTGCTCGGCCGGGTCGTAGAGCTCGACCCGCTCGACCAGGGCCGGCGAGATGCTGCGGACGTAGTCGCGCACCTGCTCGTAGACGCCGGCGTCGTCGATGACCACCTGGCGGTAGTCCTGGTTGAACTCCTCGCGGATCACCCGGATCGACAGGTCGGGGTCGCGGTAGAGGAGCGCCGGCGCCTGGGACTTCGCGGCCAGCGCCTCGATCTGGCTCCACTGCTCGGCCAGGCGGCCGACGTCGGCCTGCAGCTCCTCGGCGGAGATGCCCTCGGCCGCGGTGCGCACGATCAGGCCATGGCCCTTCGGCTTCACCTTGTCGAGGACGCCGCGCAGCCGCTTGCGCTCCTGGTCGGGCAGGCGCTTGGAGATGCCGTAGGTGGTGCTGTTGGGCACGAGCACGACGAACCGCCCGGGCAGGGAGATCTCCTGGGTGAGCCGGGCGCCCTTGGCCCCGATCGGGTTCTTGGTGACCTGGCAGAGGATCGTCTGGCGGGGTTTGAGGATCTGCTCGATGCGCAGGTCCTTCGACTTCTGGTCGACGTCGTCGGGGTCGATCCGGGTGTCGCCCCGGTAGAGCACGGCGTTCTTCGGGGTGCCGATGTCGACGAAGGCGGCCTCCATGCCCGGCAGCACGTTCTGGACCTTGCCCAGATAGATGTTGCCGTGGATCTGGCTGACCTCGTCGGCGGGGCGGGAGACGTAGTGCTCGATGAGCGAGCGGCCCTCGAGCACCGAGATCTGGGTGGCGGTGGGTTCGACGTGGACCGCCATCAGGTAGCGGCCGACCGGACGGCCCTTGCGCTCCCGGCCGCGGCGCTTCTCCAACGTCTCCTCGTCGAGATCGACCGGTGCACCGGTGGTGATGGCGGTGACGGGTTCGGCCTTCGCCCCACCGCCCCGGCCCGAGCGCTGCCGGTTGCCGGACTTCCCGGAACCCGTGCCACCGCCCTGGCCCTGCTGGCCACCCTGGGCCTGCTGGCCGCCCTGGCCCTGCTGCTGGCCGCCGCCCTGGCCGCCACCACCGCCGCGGCCGCGGCCGCCACGGCGGCGGCGCCGCTTGGCCGACGACGAGCCGCCACCGGCCCCGGTCGGTTCAGCGGCGCCCGCCTCGGCGGGAGCGGCGGGCGCCGGTCGCGAGTCGCCGATCTGGGGCTTGCGGCCTGCGTCGGTCGCCGCAGGATCCGCGCCGCCGGGCGCGCCCGGGGGGCGCACTGCGGGGCCGCGCTCGGGTCGAGGTGCGTCGTCCGAGGAGGTCGCACCCTCGTCGGACGTGGCGTCGGTGCCCTCCCCCGCCGGCTTCGGTCGGTTGCGGTTCCGTCCGCCGCGCGAGCCGCGGCGGCGGCGCTTCGCCGCGGCGGTCCCACCGCCATCGCCGCTGCCACCGGAGCCGCCGGCGGGGCTGTCGCTGGTCGTGTCGTTCGGGCCCGACCTCGGTTCGTCGGGCGTCTCGGGCCGAGGGGTGGCCTGGTCAGGCCGTTCGGTCGGTCGGTCGGAGGTCGGTTCGGGCCGTTCGCCGGTGTGGGCGTCGGTCATGGGTGTGGTCCCTTCTCATGACGCACGCTTCGTCGCGTGCGGCGCCGACGTCGCGCCGGAGGACCCCGCGAGGGGTTCGATCCGGGCGCCGTCGAGCAGCGTCCATTGGGTGAGGCGGCGCACCCGGCCTTCGGTCCCACCCACGTCGAGCAGCGCGATCAGCTCGCTGATGCGCAGCCCGCGGGGTTGGGTGGCCAGGTGGGCCTCGATCTCGGTGCCGTGCTCGGTCGGTCCGACCACGGCGAGGTGCAGCAGGTACGGGCGGACGTCGTCGGTGACGTCCTTGCCCTTGCGCTGGCGGGTGACGGTCAGTTCGTCGGCGGCCAGCAGCCGATCGATCGCCGGGCCCACCTGCTCGGGCGCGACGTCGCGGATCTCGACGGTCCAGTCGCACGACACGACCGCCTGTTGGAGAGAGGTGGTCGGGCCGTGCAGCTCGACCACGTCGGTGACGTCGATCCCGGCCGGCAGCATCGCGGAGAGGCGCCCCGGCAGCGCGACGAGGTCGGCCGCGGTCGGGACCCGGGGGTCGTCGGGGTCGAGGTCGACGTCGAGGTACTCGGCCAGCGACTCGTGGCCGGTCGACAGCGCGAGGCCGAAGTGGACCTTCGGTCGGGGCGAGAACCCCTGCGAGTAGGCCACCGGGAGGCCCGCCCGGCGGATGACCCGCTCCCAGATGCGGGCCAGGTCGCGGTGGCTGGTCCAGCGGATCTTGCCGGTCTTGGTGAAGCGGATGCGGAGGTTCACGCCGTCCCCGCTCCCACCGGGTCGCGCCGGTTCGTGGGCAGCAGGGTGACGGGCACCTCGCCGCCGTGGGTGCGGTCCTGGCCGGTGCCCTGGGACCCGCCCGCGGGCGGCACGGCCGAGGCCACGACGTGCTCGATCCCGTAGCCCGTGCACGCCCCGCAGTCGTAGCAGGGGGTCCAGCGGCAGTCCTCGAGGCCGACCTCGTCGAGGGCGTCGCGCCAGTCCTGCCAGAGGAAGTCCTTGTGGAGCCCGGCCGAGAGGTGGTCCCACGGGAGCACCTCGCCCTCGGTGCGGTGGCGGTAGACGAGGTCCTCCTCCCGGAGGCCGGCCCGCTCGATGGCGGCCGTCCAGCGGTCGAGGTCGAAGTGCTCGCTCCACTCCTGGAACGTGCCGCCGTTGCGCCACACGTCCTCGATCACCGCGCCGAGGCGACGGTCGCCCCGACCGAGGATGCCCTCGGCCACCGAGGCCTTCGGGTCGTGCCACTTGAGCTTGATGCCGCGGTCGCGCCGGAGCTCGTCGCGCAGGAGGAAGATCTTGCGCTGGAGCTCCTCGCGGGTGTTCTGCCCGAACCACTGGAACGGGGTGAACGGCTTGGGCACGAACCCGCCGAGCGACACCGTGACCGACGGGTTCCGGTGGAACTCCTTGCCGATCTCGATGCAGTTCCGGGCCAGGGTGGCGATGCCCAGCGTGTCCTCGTCGGTCTCGGTGGGCAGGCCGGTGAGGAAGTACAGCTTCATCCGCCGCCAGCCCTGCGAGTAGGCCGAGCGGACCGCCGCGTAGAGGTCCTCCTCGCGGATGAGCTTGTTGATGACCTGGCGCATCCGCCACGACCCGGCCTCGGGGGCGAACGTGAGGCCGGTGCGGCGCGCCTTCTGGATCTCGCCGGCGATGCCGACGGTGAACGCGTCGACCCGGAGCGACGGGAGCGAGACCGAGATCTGACCACCGCAGTCGGGGTCGTTCACCGTGTCGCGCACGACCTCCTCGATGCCGGAGAAGTCGGCGGTCGACAGCGACGTGAGCGCGACCTCGTCGTAGCCGGTGCGCTTGAGCCCCTCGGCGACCATGGTGCGCACCTGCTCGGCCGGGCGCTCCCGCACCGGGCGGGTGATCATGCCGGCCTGGCAGAACCGGCAGCCGCGGGTGCAGCCCCGGAACACCTCGACGTTGAGCCGGTCGTGCACGACCTCGGTGAGCGGCACCAGCTGCTGCTTCGGGTAGGGCCACTCCCCCAGGTCGGCGACGGTGAGCTTCTCCACCCGGTCCGGCGCCGCCGGGTCGTTGGGCGTCGTCTCCAGCAGCATGCCGTCGTCGCCGTAGACGGCGTCGTAGAGGGCCGGGACGTAGACCCCGTCGATCCCGGCCAGCGCCCGGTGGATGCTGATCCGGTCCGGCTTGCCGTCGGCCTTCCACGCCGCCACGACCTCGGTGATCCGCCCGACGACCTCCTCGCCGTCGCCCAGGACGACGAAGTCGAGGAAGTCGGCGATCGGCTCGGGGTTGTAGGTGCAGTGACCGCCGGCCCCGATGAGCAGGTCGTCGGCGGCGCGGTCGGCGCTGCGCACCGGACAGCCGGCGAGGTCGACCATGTTGAGCAGGTTGGTGAAGGTCAGCTCGGCCGAGAGGTTGAACGCCAGGACGTCGAAGTCGGCCGCGGCCCGGTGGCTGTCGACCGAGAAGAGCGGCACCTCCGCGGCCCGCATCTCGGCCTCGAGGTCGATCCACGGCGCGTAGGTGCGCTCGGCGACCCCGTCGGCGCGCTCGTTGATGATCTCGTAGAGGATCTGGAGACCCTGGTTCGGCAGCCCGATCTCGTAGGTGTCGGGGTAGGCCAGCAGCCAAGCCGCTGCCTCCGGGGTGTGCTCGGGGGTCTGGGACCCGTCCTCGCAGCCGATGTAGCGGGCCGGCTTCTGGACCTTGCCGAGCAGTGGCTCCAGCTGGTTCCAGACAGTCATGACGCGGGGGATTCTACCGATCGACCCCTCCAACCCCGTGATCGGCGGGTTTCGACTCCGCTCCGCAAGCTCCGCTCCGCTCAACCAACACCCGCGTCGTTCCTCGAGCGAGCGAAGCGAGACCCCTCCTGTTCCTCGAGCGAGCGAAGCGAGTCCCTTCCCGTTCCTCGAGCGAGCGAAGCGAGACCCCTCCTGTTCCTCGAGCGAGCGAAGCGAGTCTCTTCCTGTTCCTTGAGCGAGCGAAGCGAGTCGAAAGGCCAGCAAGACGCCGAGCGCAGCGAGTCGATCAGCAGCGGGCTTCGACTGCGCTCGCTGGCGCTCGCTCCGCTCAACCAACACCCACGTCGTTCCTTGAGCGAGCGGAGCGAGTCGAAAAGGCGGCCGGGTCCGGGCGGGCGGCCCTTAGCGGGGCAGGCGTCGGTACTCCTCGACCGGGAGACCGCCGACCCCCCAGTCCGGGAGCTCGACCTCGTCGATGACGACGAAGGTGGTCGCGGGCTCCTTGTCGAGGACGTCGACCAGGAGCTGCGTGACGCCGGCGATGATCCGGCGCTTCTGGTCGGGCGTGGTGCCCTCTCGGGTGATGCGGACGTTGACGTAGGGCATGTCAGGACTCCGGTTCGTCGAGGTCGTAGTGGAACACCTTGCTGATGATCTGCCACCGGCCGTCGGTGCGGACCAGGGTCAGGACGTCGGTGAAGGACCGGGGGGCGATCCGGCACTCGACGCGGGCCACCGCGGTGGTCGGTCCGGCGAGCTCGATCGACACGATCCGGTCCCGCCGCTCGGCGCCCGCGTCGGCCGGTGCCGGTCGTGCGTCGACCACGGGGAAGTACTCCTCCATCGACCACACGATCATCGGCTCCGCGGTCGCCGTGACGTAGCGGGCGGCGGGGTGGAACACCTGCCGCAGCAGCGTCGTGTCGCTCCGGTAGAGGCCGTCGAAGTAGGTGGCGAGGACGTCGCTGATGGCCGAGATCGGCTCGGCGGTGCCGGTCACGGGACCAGCTCGATGCGGTGGGCCTCCCGCCACCGCGCCGCGGCGGTGGCGACCCGGGTGCCGAGGTGCTCGGCGGTGCGCTGGTCGGTGGCGGGCGGGGCGAACTCGGGTGGTGCATCGGCGTTCGACTGCGCCATCGCGCCGACGAAGCCGGCCAACCGGTTGAGGTCCTCGACCGAACCGTCGGCGGTGATGTTGCCGGGGAGCAGGCCGAGGCCGACCCACACCATGCCGTGCTGCATCGCGAACAGCGACAGGGCCTGCAGCGTGGCCAGCTTGTCGCCGTTGACGCCCGCCGAGTTCGTGAAGCCGGCGGCCAGCTTGTCCTTCCAGCGCTGCTCCTGCCAGCGGGGCGAGGTCGCGTCGAGGAAGGCCTTGAACTGCGCCGACGGCCCGGCCATGTAGGTGGGCGTGCCGAAGACGATCGCGTCGGCGGCATCGAGGTCGTCCCAGTGCGCGTCGACGTCCTCGACCGCCACGAGGGTCGCGGTGGTGCCGTCGACACCGGCCGCGCCGCGCCGCACGGCCTCGGCCTGGACCTTCGTGTGGCCGTAGCCGCTGTGGAAGATGACGACGACCGAGGTCGGGACCTCGGTCGGGGGTTCGGAGTTGGTCATGGCGTCAACGTACGGACGACGCTGCTATCGGACAACGACGCAAGTTCGATCCATTCCATAGGCTGTCGCTATATGGATATCGACAACCGGACGCTCGAGCTGCTCGAGGCCATCGCCGCCGAGGGAACCCTGACCGCGGCATCGCGCACGCTGCACCTCAGCCAGCCGTCGCTCAGCCAGCGCCTCATCGGCCTCGAACGCCAGCTCGGGGTCCAGCTGTTCGAGCGGGCCGGACGCCGGCTCGAGCCCACCCGCGCCGGGCGGCGCATGATCCACGCCACCCACGCCGTGCTCGCCGAGCTGCGGGCCACCCAGCGCGACCTCGACGACATCCGCGACGGCCGCGCCGGGGTCGTGCGGTTCGCGTCGCAGTGCAGCACGAACTACCAGTGGCTCCCGCCGGTCATCCACGCGTTCTCAGGGGCATGGCCCGAGGTCGAGCTGCGGATCCAGCCGGTCGCCGACGACGACGTCGTCGGTGCGGTGGTGGACGACCGGCTCGACGTCGCTCTGGCGAGCAAGTCCGATCGACGGCTCGAAGGCCTCGCGCACCGCCCGCTGTTCGAGGACGAGCTCGTGGCGGTCGTCGCCGCGGATCACGAATGGGCCGGGCGCGATCACCTCGACGCCCGCGACTTCGCCGGCGTGAACCTGATCGTGTTCGACGCCTACGACCCGACCCGCACGCCCCACCTGCCGCTCCCGATCCCGGAGGGCGCCGAGCCCGCACGCATCACCGCCACGCCGTCGGTGTCGGAGCTGGTGGTCGAGCTCGTCGTCGCGCAGCACGGTGTCGGCATCCTGCCGAGCTGGGTCGCAGCGCCCTACGTCGCCGCGGGACGCGTGGCGACGTTGCGCCTGTCCGAGCGGGGCGAACCCAGGGAGTGGTACGCGGCATGGCGCAGGAACGCGCCGGCGCACGTGGAGGCGTTCGTCGATGGCCTCGCCGCCCACTTCGCTGCTCGGCCGACGCTCCCTGTTCCTTGAGCGAGCGGAGCGAGTCGAAAGGCGGAAGGACGCCGAGCGCAGCGAGTCGAACGTCAGGAGAAGCGGCGCATGTGGACGCTCTGGACCAGGCCGAGCGCCATCATCGTCGTGATCAACGCGGACCCGCCGTAGGACACGAGCGGCAGGGGGATGCCGGTGATCGGCATGATCCCCATGGTCATGCCCACGTTCTCGAAGATCTGCACCACCAGCATGACCATGACGCCGGTGCACAGGAGCATCCCGAAGTCGTCGCCGGCGAGCTGCGCGGTCCGCCAGACGCGCCACACGATCACCCCCAGCGCCCCCAGCAGCGCCCCCGCACCCAGCAGGCCGAACTGCTCGCCCACCGCCGTGAAGATGAAGTCGGTCGACTGCTCGGGCACGTAGCCGTTGCGGGTCTGGGGCCCTTGGAACAGTCCCTTGCCGGTGAGGCCGCCGGAGCCGATCGCCTTCTTCGACTCCTCGAGGTTGTACTTGACCTTCGCCTCGTCCTCGGTGCGGGCGACCTGGTCCTGGCGGGCGTAGGACGTGAGCCGGTCGACCTGGTACTGCTTCAGCAGGCCCGACGCGATCACCAGGACGGTGGCCAGCACCGCCGCGATGGCGATCACCCCGAGGACCCGGGGCCGGACGCCGGCCACGAGCAGCAGCGCGAACGACACGCCGACCGACACGAGGGTCGTGCCGAGGTCGGGCTGCAGCATCACCAGACCCATCGGGAGCGCGCACAGCCCGAGCAGCATCAGGACCCGGCCCGTGTCGAGGTCGCCACGGAACTGCGACGCGAGCCCGGCGAAGCCGATGATCAGCCCGAGCTTGGCCAGCTCCGACGGTTGGAGCTGGAAGAACGAGCCGATCTGGATCCAGCCCTGGGTGCCCTTGGTGCTCGACCCGACGCCGGGCAGGAGGACGACCACCAGCAGGGCGATGCACGCGCCGTAGACGAACGGCCAGTAGTCCCGAAGCTTGCGGTAGTCGAACAGCGCGAGCGCCCCCATGAGCACGGTGCCGATCACGACGAACACCAGGACCCGCACACCGGTGCCGATCCGGTACGGCGGGGTCGGCCCCCGGGTGGCGCTGTAGACCATGAGCGCGCCGAACAGGGCGACGAGGACCGTGGTCACCGCGAGCACGAGGTCGACGTGGCGGAACGGCGACGCCGGGTTGCGCCGGAAGTTGGTCATCGGGCGGCGAACCGTGTGCAGCCCGGCGCCGGAGCGCACCCGTCGTGAGGATCCGTCGCCGGGCGCTGGCCGAGGGCGCTTGGACGGCTGGTACGTGGAGGCCATCAGTCGGTGCTGCTCGTCTGGATGCCGGACGCGCGTTCGGCCGCCGCCTCGGCGTCGATCAGGCCGCCCTCGGGGACCTGGAACGACTCGATCGACCCGTCGGCGATCGGCTCGAGGATCATGTAGGTCGCCGGCGCCGCAGCCTCCGAGCCGTAGCCACCGCCCTGGATCATCACCGACACCACGTACTGGTTGTCGGGGTTCGGGCCGTAGGCGACGAAGAGCGAGTTGTCGGCGCGCTGCGCCGCCTCGTCACCGACCTCCGCCGTGCCCGTCTTTCCCGAGAGCGGGAACGTCGAGAGCGGGAAGGTCTGGAACACGCTGTAGGCCGTGCCCGGGGGATCGGGCGAGTTGACGACCCCGTGGAAGCCGTCGAGGAACGCCTGCTTCGCGGTGCCGAAGTCGACCCGGCGGAGCTCGTCGGCGACGTAGGCCTTGTGGATGTCGTCGGGCTGGTTCGCCGCGGTGACCACCTTGAGGACCGACGGCTCGTACTGGATGCTCTCGGGGTTCGCGAGCGCGGCATACGCGTTGGCCGACTGGAGCGGCGTGACGCCGACCGACCCCTGTCCGATCGCGAGGTCGGCACTGTTGCCGCCCCGCCAGAGCTGGGCGTCGCGGTACTGCTCGGGATCGTTGTTGTAGTTGGCCGGATCCCGCTCCCAGAGCGTGTCGGCGATCTCCTTGTTGGACTCGGGCGTCGGGATCAGGCCCGGCGACTCGGCGGTGAGGTCGATGCCCGTGCGCGAGCCGTAGCCGAGCTCCTCGATCTTCTGCTGCAGGGCGTCATCGCCCCACCCGCGCTCCTCCCGCCACGCCCACGAGTAGTCGCCGATCCGGTACGAGTAGACGTCGCTCGACACGGTCAGCGCCAGGGACAGGTTGACCGAACCGTGCGGCGTGTCGCCGGAGTTCCGTTTCAGGCAACCCGACCCGTTCCCTTTGCAGAGCCGCCAGAACCCCGGGTCGTCGATGTACTGGTCCGGCGTGATGATCCCGAGCTTGTAGCCGGCGTAGCTCGACGCCAACTTGAACGTCGACGCCGCCGGGTAGGCCTCCTGGATGTTGCGGTTCGACATGATCTTCTCGGGCGCCGCGGTGAGCCGGTCGTACTCGTCCTGGCTGATCCCACCGACCAGCGTCGACGGGTCGTAGGTGGGGTACGACGCCATGGCGACGACCTGGCCGTTGCGGGGGTCGAGCACCGTCGCCGCGCCGTAGGGCGTCGGACTGCCCGACTTGAGGATCTGCGCCTGGAGCGCCTCCTCGGTCTTGTACTGGATGCGGGCGTCGATCGACAGGTAGACGTCGTCGCCCGGCTCGGGCTCGACGCGCTGGTCGACCAGCTCCCGCACGATCCGCCCCGTCCGGCTGATCTCGTAGACCCGCTTGCCCGGCTTGCCCCGCAGGTACTGCTCGTAGGTCCGCTCGACCCCGGACTTGCCGATCTCGTCGGACTTCTCGTAGGGCTTGCCGGGGATCGAGACCTTGCGCTCGTCCCACTCGTCCTCGGTGATGGCGCCGACGTAGCCGAGGACGTGGGCGGCCAGGGAGCCATAGGGATAGCTGCGCACGGTCTGGCGCTCGACCACCAGCGACGGGTAGCGGTCGGCCTGTTCGCGGAGGTAGATCTCCTCGTCCACCGAGATGTCCTCGACGAGCGGCACCGGCCGGAACTGGCTGAACCGCTGGTCGTTCATCCGCTTCTCGATGAAGTCGACCGTGATGGCCTCGACCGGCTCGCGCTGACGACTGAGGGCGGCGGCGATCGCGTCGAGCTCCTCGGCCTGCTCGTCGTCGGACCGGTCCCGGAACGCCTGCACGTCGATGGCGGCGACGATCGACTCCCGGTTCTCCACCAGCGCGACCGAGTTCCGGTCGAGGATGCGACCCCGGGGCGCCGGGATGACGACGACCCGCGTGCTGTTCTCGTTCACCTGCTGGTCGAGCGCCTCGGCCTCGACGACCTGCAGGAACCAGAGTCGGGCGAAGAGCGCGCCGAACAACGAGAGCGCGCACACGGCGAGGATGCCGAGGCGGTGGCGGGGGGAATCGGCGGTCATGACGCGAAGATCGAGCGGCGGCGGGGGCGGTCATCGGCGCGCGCCCACCCGACCAGTCTGGTCGCGAACGGGGCGAGCAACAGGTTCGCCACGCTCACCACGGCCACGATCGTGAGGATCGGCGTGCCCTGGAGCGAGTCCTGGCCGAGCACCTCACCGATGAGGCCCTGGGCGAACACCGCGGCCGCCGACGCGGCCGCGAGCACGAGCGCGGCGAGCCACCAGGCCGACCGGACGACCCCGGCGGTCCACGTGCCGACCGCGTAGCCCACGACGGTGTAGGTGAAGGCCGTGAACCCGAACGGGGTCGACAGGAACACGTCGAGCGCCAGCCCGGCCGAGAACCCGACGATCGCCCCGTCGTCGGGCCCGAACACGAAGGCGGACGCGAGCACGACCAGGAGGACGAGGTCCGGCCGAGCGCCCGAGATCGAGAACTGCGACATCAACGACACCTGCAGCAGCACGGCCCCGGCGATGATCCCGGCGGTGCGCAGCGGGTTCACCGTGGCGCGTCCTTGATCACGACCTTGACGTAGACCCCGGCGAGGTCGGCCATGGGCTCCACCTCGACGACCTGGCTCAGGCCGTTGGTCGACGTGCGCACGGCCGACACCTTCCCGATGTTGAGGTTCTTCGGGAACTGCGACTCGTCCATCCGGCTCGTCGTCACCCAGTCGCCGACCTCCACCTCGGTGTCGGCCGGCACGCCCTCGACGAGCAACGACCGGCCCGGACCACGACCGACCAGGACCGCCTGGTCCCCACCGACGAGCACACCGACCTGGAACGACGACGACGTGAGCAGGGTGACCGTCGACCGGTCGCGCTGGACGAGCGTCACCCGGCCGAGCAGCCCGCCGCCGGGACCCTCGGTCAGACCGGTGACCACCGCCATGCCGCGCTCCACCCCGTCGGCGCTGCCGAGGTCGATCTGGATCGTCGGGTCGAAGTTCGAGATCGGCCCGGACACGACCTCGCCGTTGATCGTCCGGACGCCCTCGACCTCGATGCCGAGCGCGGCGCGCAGCTCCTCGTTCTCGGCCTCGAGCCGGGCCACGTCGGCGGAGTCGCTCTGCGCCTCGTCGAGCTCGGCCCGCAGCCGGTCGTTGTCGGACTTGACGTCGTCGTAGCCCCACGCGCCCTTCCAGGCGTCGCCGATCGGGCCGAAGACCGCGTCGCCGACCGCCCGCACCGGGCTGAACACCGTGCCGAGCGCGTTGCGCACCGGCTTCAGCGGCCGGGTGGCCGGGAGATCCACCGCGAGGAGCGTGACCGCGGTCAGCAGCAGGAGGCCGAGGGTGTAGCGCGAACGGGGCTGGCGCGACCGCGTGCCACGCGAGCGCGGCGACCGGGAGGAGAAGCGACGCAGGGCCACGATCCGGTGGCGGCGGTCAGTTGTTGTCGCTGGTGGAGAACAGCACGCCCTTCAGGGCCTCGAAGGCCTCGAGGGACTGGCCGGAGCCGATCGCCACGCAGTTGAGCGGGTTCTGGGCGATGACGATCGGCATGCCGGTCTCGTGGCTGAGCCGGGCGTCGAGGCCGTGCAGCAGCGCACCGCCGCCGGCCAGCACGATGCCGGTCTCCATGATGTCGGCGGCCAGCTCCGGCGGCGTCTTGTCCAGGGTGACCTTCACGGCGTCGCAGATCGCGGCGACCGGCTCCTCGATCGCCTCGCGGATCTCCTCGGTCGTGGTGACGATCGTCTTCGGGAGGCCCGTGACGAGGTCGCGACCGCGGACCTCGGCGTGCAACTCCTCCTGGAGGCGCCACGCCGAACCGAGAGCGATCTTGATCTCCTCGGCCGTGCGCTCGCCGAGCGCCAGGCTGTACTCCTTCTTGATGAACTGGATGATCGCCTCGTCGAGGTCGTCGCCGCCGACCCGCACCGACTGGCTGGCGACGATGCCGCCGAGGGAGATCACCGCCACCTCGGTCGTGCCGCCGCCGATGTCGACGATCATGTTGCCGGTCGGCTCCTGGACCGGCAGGCCCGCGCCGATCGCCGCGGCCATCGGCTCCTCGATGATATAGGCCGGCTTGCGGGCGCCGGCGTACTCCGCGGCCTCCTGCACGGCCCGCTGCTCGACCCCGGTGATGCCCGACGGGACGCAGATGACCATGCGGGGCTTCACCCACCGGCGCTGGTGCACCTTGTGGATGAAGTAGCGGAGCATCTTCTCGCAGATCTCGAAGTCGGCGATGACGCCGTCCTTCAACGGCCGGATGGCCTGGATGTGCGCCGGGGTGCGGCCGATCATCCGCTTGGCCTCGAGGCCGACGGCGAGCGGGCGACCGTCCTTCACGTTGACGGCGACGACCGACGGCTCGTTGAGCACGATGCCGCGTCCCCGCACGTAGACGAGGGTGTTCGCCGTGCCCAGGTCGACCGCCATGTCGCGGCCCATGATCGACGAGAACGGGTTGTCTGCAGACATGGGGGGCTCGCTCGCTGGGGGCCGGACGACACGGTCGCGCCGAGCGTACGGGAGGCCTCCGGACCCGACAAGGCGCCCACGACCCGGCTCGACGGCGCCATGCTACTCCTTGTCACCAAATTGCAACAATCGCCTAGCAGGTCCACCTCCACGAGAGGTGGATGCTCACCCTGAAGTGGCGATCGAGCGTCAGGCGTGGGCGGGGAACCAGAGCGCGATCTCGCGCTCCGCGGACTCCGGACCGTCGGAGCCGTGCACCAGGTTCTCGTTGGTGGTGGTGGCGAAGTCGCCCCGGATCGAGCCCGGCTGCGCGTCGGTCACCTGGGTCTTGCCGATGAGGATGCGGCCGAGCTCCCAGGTGTTGTCGGCCGGGCCCTCGACGATCATGGCGAACACCGGGGACCGCTGGAGGAACGCCACCAGCTCACCGAAGAACGGCTTGTCGGCGTGCTCGGCGTAGTGGGCCTCGGCCAGCTCTCGGTCGACCGAGCGCAGCTCGGCGGCGGCCAGCGTGAGGCCCTTGCGCTCGATGCGGGACACGATCTCGCCGACCAACCCGCGCTCCACGGCGTCGGGCTTACACATGATGAAGGTCCGGTTCGTCATAGGGCGCCGACGCTACCGCCCACCGTCAGGAGCCTGCGAGCCGGGCGACGACGGGGGCGAACGCGTCGGCGAAGTGCCAGGGGACCACGACGTTCGAGATGCCCCACCGGGCCCGGCGGGCCTCCAGCAGGTCGCAGATCTCCTCGACCGAACCCAGCAGGAGGTGGACCGATCGCAACGCCTCGTCCGGCGTCAGCCCGAAGTTCGGCGCCACCTCCTCCGCGGCGTCACGCGGCCGGTCGGTGATCCGCACCGGCATGGCGACGACGCTCAACTCGACCTCGTCGAACCGGTCCCCCGCACCCGATCGGACCCACTCGACCTGCTGCGTCGTGTTGTCCTCCACCGACATCCCTGCCTCGTACTCGCCGAAGGCGCGGGCGGCGAGCCCCGGCGAGATCGACACGATGTCGGCCGCGGCGCCGGCGAAGGTCAGGATCCGTTCCTTCGCGCCGCCGATGATCAAGGGCGGGTGCGGCCGCTGCACCGGCAACGGCGATGCCGCACCCGTCCGCACCGTGTAGTGCGCGCCGACGTGATCGACGTCGTCACCGGCGAACAGCGCCTTCATGATCGTCACCGCCTCGATCAGCTTCGTCACCCGCGTGCCCTTGGGCGTGTCGATCCCGGCGGCAGCGAAGTCCTCCGGGACCCAACCGGCGCCCATCCCCCACTCGAACCGTCCGCCCGAGACGAGGTCGAGCGTGGCCACCTCCTTCGCCGTCACCACCGGGTGCCGGAACTCGTTGCAGAGGACCTGCGTGCCGACGCGCAGGGTCGACGTGGCGAGCGCAGCGGCGGTCAGCGCGGTGAACGGGGCGAACTGCGGGTTGAGGTGGTCGGGCACGAGGAGCGTCGCGTAACCGAGGTCCTCCGCCTTCCTCGCCATCGCCGACCAATCCGCGGCGTCGGCCGCGCCGTGCGGGTTCACCCCGAACCGGAAGCGTCGGGCGTTGTCAGGTTTCCACTGCACTCCGCTGCGCGGTTCCTGAGCGAGAGTGAGCGCAGCGAACGAAGTCGAAGGGCCGTTCCGGTCAACCATCAGAGGAGATGGCACTCCGCTGCGCGGTTCCTGAGCGGGAGTGAGCGCAGCGAACGAAGTCGAAGGGCCGTTCCGGTCAACCATGGGCGAGCGGGTCGGTGGGTTGGCCGCCGTCGCCGGACCACAGGCCGTCGGAGCGCAGCGTGAGGATCTCGACGCCGTCGTCGGTGACGAGCAACGTGTGCTCGAACTGGGCGGTGCGCTTCCCGTCGACGGTGACGGCCGTCCAGTCGTCGTCCCACATGCGGGCCCGCCAGTCGCCGACGGTGATCATCGGTTCGATCGTGAACACCATGCCGGGTTCGAGGCGGCGGGTGGCCTTGGGTTCGTAGTAGTGCGGGATGGCGAGCGCGGTGTGGAACGTCTCGCCGATGCCGTGGCCGACGAACTGCTGGACGACGCCGAACCCGTTCGCCTCGGCGTGGCTCTCGATCACCCGACCCAGCTCGCTGATCGGCTGGCCGGGCCGGACCTGGTCGATGGCCATCGACAGGCACTCCCGCGTGACCCGCACGAGGCGCTGGGACTCGGGATCCACGGTGCCGACGAGGAAGGTGGCGTTGGTGTCGCCGTTGACGCCCTCGCGGAAGACCGTGACGTCGAGGTTCACGATGTCGCCGTCGCGCAGGGCCCGGGAGTCCGGGATGCCGTGGCACACGACCTCGTTCACCGACGTGCACAGCGACTTCTTGTAGCCGTTGTAGTTGAGCGGGCTCGGGTAGGCACCGGCCTCGACCGAGAGGCGGTGGCACAGCTCGTCGAGCTCGTCGGTGGTCACCCCGGGCGCCACGGCCGCACCGACCGCGGCGAGCACGTCGCCGGCCAGACGGCCGGTGCGACGCATGCGATCGATCACGTCGGCCGACTTCACGTCGGGTTCGTTGCGGTCGCTCCCCCCGCCCGACTCGGCCCACGGCGGACGCTCGATCGACGCCGGCACCTCACGCCGGGGCGAGAGGTCGCCGGCCACGACCCGGTCGGTGGTCGACCGGTGGCAGCGCTTGAACTTCTGGCCGCTCCCGCAGAAGCACGGGTCGTTGGGCCGGATCTTCGACAGCGGCGTGTAGATGTCGGTCGCGGTCATGCGTCCACCTCTCGGGCCAGGGCCGCCCGGGCCGGACCGACCACGTACAGGGAGCCGGTGACGAGGATCAGGTCGTCGGGGCTGGCCAGCGCCCGCGCCCGTTCCACGGCGTCGACGACCGACGGCACCGACTCGGCGACGATGCCGAGCGACGTGGCCACCGCCGCCACCTCCGGCGCGGGGATCGCCCGGGGCGAGTCGGGGGTGCAGGCCACGAGGAACCCGGCCTCCTCGGCTCCGATCGCCGTGAGCATCTCGGCAACGTCGCGGCCACCGAGCATGCCCACCACGACGATGATCGTGCCGCCCAGCGTGAACTCCTCACGGAGGGTCTCCCGGCAGGCCCGGGCCCCGTCGACGTTGTGCGCGGCGTCGAGCACGACGGTCGGCTCGCGGCCGACGATCTCGAAACGGCCCGGCGAGGTGACCGATGCGAAGCCCTCCCGCACGACCTCGTCGTCGAGCCGGCGGGCGAAGAACGCTTCGACCGCCGCGAGCGCGACGGCCGCGTTGTCGGCCTGGTGGGCGCCGTGGAGCGGGAGGTACACGTCCTCCACGACACCCGAGGGGGTCCGCAGGTCGACCATGCGTCCGCCGAGGGCGAGCATGGCCTGGTCGCAGTCGAAGTCGACGCCGCGCCACCAGGTCTCGGCGGCCGGCGCGGCCTCCAGGATGGGTCGCAACTCGGGATCGGTCTCGCCGCACACGAACGTGGACCCCGGCTTCACGATGCCGACCTTCTCCTCCGCGATGGCCTGCCGCCAGGCACCCACCCCGTCGGTGTGGTCGCGCCCGACGTTGGTGAGCACGGCGACGGCCGCGTCGACGACGTTGGTCGCGTCGTAGCGACCGAGCATGCCGACCTCGACGACGGCGACGTCGATCGCCACGTCGGCGAACCACGTGAACGCCGCGGCGGTGAGGATCTCGAAGTAGCTGGGTACGACGCCGGCGAGCTCCTCGACCGCCGCGACCGAGCCGATCGCCCGGCCGAGGTCGTCGTCGCCGATCGGCTCGCCGTTCCACGTGATCCGCTCGTTGACCCGCTCGAGGTGCGGGCTCGTGTACGTGCCGACCGACAGCCCCGCCGCCTGCAGCAACGACGTGACCATGCGCGCCACCGAGCCCTTGCCGTTGGTGCCGGTGATGTGGATCACCGGGTACGCGGCCTGGGGGTCGCCCAGGGCGTCGACCAGATCTCGCATGCGATCCAGCGACAGGCCCTCGGCCCGCCCCGCGGTGGCTTCGAGGTTGGTGTGCTGGTCGAGGTAGCGGAGCGCAGCGGTCAGGTTCACGATCAGGCCCGGGCCGCCGCCAGGCGCTCGCGAGCCCCGTCGGCGACCGTGGTCGCCAGCTCCCGCCCGTCGTCGACGGCCGACTCGAGCGCGGGACGGGCCGCCTCCACCGCGTCGCTGACCGCCGACCGCCCCGACTCGACGGCGTCGTCGAGCACCGGCCGACCGGCCTCCACGGCGTCGAGCAGTGCGGTCCCGGCGCGGTCCACCGCACGCTCGGCCGCGGCCACCACGACGGGCACGACGGTGGTGGCCACCGCGGTCCCGGCCTCGTGGAGCTGCTCGGACACGACGTCGCGCGCCCGCTCCAGCTTCGGCTTGGCCTTGCGGGCGGCCCGACGACCGGCATCGACCCCTTCGTGCGCGAATTGACGCGCCCGGTCGGTCGTGGTGGCCTCGGCGGCGGCCTTCGCGGCGGCGCGGGCCGCGCACGCGTGGCGCACCCAGCCGACCGCGATGCCGCCACCGGCGCCGACGGCCGCGCCCTTGAGCACGATCACGGGCGTGGGATCACCGGCTGCTGCTTCGTCCGGGCTCCGACGGCTCGCCCGCACGCCGGCGATGCTCCCGCCGATCGCGGCACCGATCAGCCCACTCTTCACGAACCACTTCATCGATCCGGACCTCCGACGTCGAACACGCGACCACCGTACCCATCGGGGCGAGGTTTCGACTCCGCTGCGCTCCGCTCAACCAACAAGGGGAACCGCTGCGCTCCGCTCAACCAACAAGGGGGAACCGCTGCACGGTCGGGGTCGGATCCCGACCGTGACACGCGAGGAGTGCGATCACCCGGCGAACTCGATCACGGTCGGGATCCGACCCCGACCGTGCAGATCAGCTGGCGGCGCGGCGGGGGCGCGACGAGCGCGAGGACTGACGGGGGACGAGGGTCGGGTTGACCTTGTCCCGCACGACGCTGGCGTCGATCACGCACTTCTCGACGTCGGTGCGGCTCGGCAGGTCGTACATGACGTTGAGCAGCACCTCCTCGAGGATCGCCCGCAGACCGCGGGCGCCGGTGGCCCGCAGGATGGCGAGCTCGGCGACGGCCTCGAGGGCGTCGTCGGTGAACTCCAGCTCGACGTTCTCCATCGAGAAGAACTTCTGGTACTGCTTCACCAGCGCGTTGCGGGGCTCGACGAGGATCTTGACCAGCGCGTCCTGGTCCAGGTTGTCGACGACGCCGACGACCGGCAGGCGGCCGATGAACTCGGGGATGAGACCGAACTTGTGGAGGTCCTCCGGCATCAGCTGACCGAGGAGGTTGCCGAGATCCTTGTCCTCCGCCTTGCGGATGTCGGCCCCGAAGCCGACGCCCTTCGCTCCCGCCCGGCTCTCGATGATCTTCTCGATCCCGGCGAAGGCCCCGCCGCAGATGAACAGGATGTTCGTGGTGTCGATCTGGATGAACTCCTGGTGCGGGTGCTTGCGCCCGCCCTGCGGGGGCACCGAGGCGGTGGTGCCCTCCAGGATCTTGAGGAGCGCCTGCTGCACGCCCTCGCCGGAGACGTCCCGGGTGATCGACGGGTTCTCGGCCTTGCGGGCCACCTTGTCGATCTCGTCGATGTAAATGATCCCGGTCTCGGCCTTCTTGACGTCGTAGTCGGCGGCCTGGATCAGCTTGAGGAGGATGTTCTCGACGTCCTCGCCGACGTAGCCGGCCTCGGTCAGCGCCGTGGCGTCGGCGATGGCGAACGGGACGTTGAGCATCCGGGCGAGGGTCTGGGCGAGGAAGGTCTTGCCGCAGCCCGTGGGGCCGATGAGGAGGATGTTCGACTTGGCCAGCTCGACGTCGTCGTGGCCGGCGGCCGCACCGATCTGCACCCGCTTGTAGTGGTTGTAGACCGCGACGGACAGGATCCGCTTGGCGGTCTCCTGGCCGACGATGTAGTCGTTCAGGAACTCGAAGATCTCACGCGGCTTCGGCAGCTCGTCGAACTGGAGCTCGGAGGTCTCCGACAGCTCCTCCTCGATGATCTCGTTGCAGAGGTCGATGCACTCGTCGCAGATGTAGACCCCGGGGCCCGCGATGAGCTTCTTCACCTGCTTCTGCGACTTCCCGCAGAACGAGCACTTCAGCAGCTCCCCGCCGTCTCCGAACTTGGCCACGGTTGAACGTCCCCTTGCGTCGTTGCGGTCAGGCGGCCGTGATCGGGCCGGTCTTGTCGGCGAGCTCCCTGGCGGAGATCACCTCGTCGATGATGCCGTACTCGAGCGCCTCGGTAGCGGACAGGACGAAGTCCCGGTCCGTGTCCTGCGCGATCTTCTCCTTCGACTGCCCGGTGTGCCGGGCCAGGATGTCCTCCAGGAGGTCGCGCATGCGCAGGATCTCCTTGGCCTGGATCTCGATGTCGGTCGCCTGGCCGCCACCCGATGCGTACGGCTGGTGCAGCAGCACCCGGGCGTGCGGGAGGGCGAGGCGCTTGCCCTTCGTGCCGGCGGCCAGCAGGACGGCGGCGGCCGATGCGGCCTGGCCGAAGCAGATCGTGGTGATCTCGGCCTTCACGTACTGCATGGTGTCGTAGATCGCGAACAGCGCCGTGATGTCCCCGCCGGGGCTGTTGATGTAGATGTTGATGTCCTTGTCGGGGTTCTCCGACTCGAGGTGCAGCAACTGGGCGCACACCAGGTTGGCGATCGTGTCGTCGATCGGGGTGCCCAGGAAGATGATGTGCTCCTTGAGCAGCCGCGAGTAGAGGTCGAAGGACCGCTCCCCCCGGTTGGTCTGCTCGATGACCATCGGGACCATGTAGTTCTGGGCTGGCGGGATGGTCACTCGTCGTCCTCCGTGACGTCGTCGTCGGCGTCGTCGTCAGCGTTCTCGGCGGCCGGGGGTTCCACCTCGAGGGCGGCCCGGTCGATGGTCTTCCCCTCCTCATCGACCAGTTCGACGTGGTCGATGAGCCATTCGAGGGCCTTGCGCTTGCTGAGATCCGAGCGTACCGCCGGCACCTGTCCGTTGCGTTCGAGTTGCTTGCGCACCTTGGCGGGCGTCTGGCCGACGCGCTCGGCGACCGCCTCGAACTCGGCCGCGAGCTCGTCGTCGTCCACCTCGATCTCCTCGGCGAGCACCACGGCTCGCAGTGCGAGGTCGACGAGCACGCCCTGAGCTGCGGTTTCGCGGAGACCGGAGATGAACGCCTCCTGGTCCTGACCGGTGCTGGCGAGGTACTGCTCGAGGCCGACGCCCTGGGCCTGGAGCCGCATGGCGAGGTCCTCGATGCGCTGCCCGACCTCCTGGTTCACGAGGGCCTCGGGCGCCTCGATCTCGACGAGCTCGGCCAGCGCCTCGGCCGTCTTCTGCTGGATCGCCATCTGGGCCTGGACCTTCTTGACCATGCCCATGCGGGTGGCGAGGTCCTCGCGCAGCTCGGCGATCGTCTCGAACTCCGATGCCTCGCCGGCGAACTCGTCGTCGGCGTCCGGCAGCACCTTCTCCTTGACGGCCTTCACGGTGACGGTGAAGTCGACCGGGTCCTCGTCGGGGTCGGGGTGATCGGCGGTGAAGGTGAGCGTGTCGTCCACCTTGGCGGCCGCCAGCTGCTCGTCGAGCTCGGGAACGATCGTGCCGCTGCCGATCTCGTACAGGTAGTCCTCGGCCACGAGGCCGTCGATCTCCTCGCCGTCACGGGCGCCGGCGATGTCGATCGTGACGCTGTCGCCGGTCTGGGCCGGACGGTCGACGTCCTCGAGCGTCCCGAAGGACTCGCGCAGCCGGTCGATCCGCTCGTCGACCTCCTCGTCGCCGACGTCGGGCGAGTCGATGGTGACCCGCAGCGAGTCGTACCCGCCGACGGTGACCACCGGGCGGACCTCGACGACCGCGTCGAAGGCGACGTCGCCCTCCTCGCGCCCCTCGGTGATGTCGATCTCCGGCGACGCGATCACGTCGACCTCGTGCTCGACGATCGCGTCGGCGTAGTACTGCGGGATGGCGTGCTCGAGCGCCTCGCCCCGAGCCGCCTCCGTGCCGATGCGGGCCTCCAGCAGCTGGCGGGGCGCCTTGCCGGGCCGGAAGCCGGGGATGCGCACCTCCCGGGCGATGCGCTTGAACGCCGCATCGATCTGCTGCTCGAACTCTTCGCTGTCGATCGTGATCGACAGCTTCACCTTGTTGCCCTCTTGGGGCTCGACCGTTGCCTTCATGAGGCGGCCGAGCTTACCGGGCACCCCTGACGATCCCCGCACCGAGCGAGGGCGGAGCGGGCGGGCCGAGCCGCTACGGTCGGACCAATGTCCCCCACCGCAGGCATCGTGCTCGCCGGCGCGCTCCTGCTCCTCGTCGCAGGCATGGCGAAGGTGGCGAGGCCGGCCGCGACGCAGGTGGCGCTGCGCACCGCCGGTCTCCCGTCGAGCCGCCCGATCGTCCGGCTCCTCGGCACGGCCGAGGTGGTCACCGCGGCCGTCACGTTCGTGGTGGCCGGCACGCTCGGCACCGCGCTCGTCGCCCTCTTCTACGTCGGGTTCGCGTCGTTCAGCGCGCTGCTCCTGCGCCGCAGCCGCGGGCGGGCGTCGTGCGGCTGCTTCGGCGGCGACGACGCTCCCGTGACCAAGGTCCACGTCTGGCTCAACCTCGCCATCGCCGCCGCGGCGCTGATCGCCCTCGCCGACCCACCCCCGTCGATCGGCGAGGCCCTGCGGGAGACCCCGGCCGCCGGCCTCCCGTTCGTCGCGCTCGTGCTGGTGCTGGCCTGGCTGCTCCTCGTGGCCTTCACCGTGCTGCCCGCGACGCAGGCCGCCGCACGCCCGGCACCGGCCGGCACCGACGCCGCCGGCGGCGCGACCGGCGGGCAGGGGCTCGCCATCACCCCGAAGCCGGGAGCGTCGGCGTGACCGCGCTGGTGGTCGCCCTCACCGCGGTGGTCGCCGTGCTCGGTCTGCTCGTCGTCGGCCTGCTGCGCAGCCACGCCGAGATCCTCAAGCGCCTCCACGACCTCGGTGCGGGCATCGATGCCGACGGCACCCCGTCGACGCCGCCCGCCCAGGCCGCGACACCGGCCGACGGTCCCCGTCCGGGCCGCGACTTCCAGGTCATGCCGCAGGTCCCGTCGCCGCCGGAGCGCGAAGGGTTCGGTGGCGCGGCCGACCTCGCCGGGGTGGGACCGGGGACGGGCGAGACGGTCACCCTGCGGGTCACCGGCGTCGAGCACGACACGATCGTCGCCTTCCTCTCCTCGGGCTGCGTCACCTGCCAGCGGTTCTGGGACGCCTTCCGCAAGCCCCGCAAGCTCGGCCTCCCCGGCGGGACTCGCCTCGTGGTCGTCACCAAGGGACCCGAGGGCGAGAGCGAGTCCGCCGTCGCCTCGGTCGCGCCGCCGGGGATCACCACGATCATGTCGTCGCAGGCGTTCCTCGACTACGACGTCCCCGGCTCCCCCTACTTCGTCCAGGTGCACGGCCCGAGCGGTCGGGTGCGCGGCGAGGGCACCGGTCCGGACTGGGACCAGGTCCGCTCCCTCCTGTCGCAGGCCGGCGACGACGCCGAGCTCGCCGGGCGCCTCGCCGGGTCCAACGTGCCGAAGCCCGACGCCGACGCCGAGCGCGAGGCCCGGATCGACCGGGAGCTGTTCGAGGCCGGCGTCGCGCCCGGCGACCCCAGCCTCTACTCGGCGGACGACGCGGCCTCCGGCGCCGACGCCGACGACCGCCCCGAGCGAACGAACCCCCGGTGAGACGGGTCGTTCGGGCCGACGCTCCCTCCGATCCTCCCCGTTCCGCGATGATGGACGTGCCATGAAGCTCGAATCACACGGCATCCAGACCAACCTCCCCCCCGGTTGGGAAGGCCGGATCACCGTCCGGCGCAAGCCCGAGGCGGTACCCGGCGACGACGGCGGGGCGGCTCCGTCCGCGAGGGTCTTCTCCCCCGAGCACCACGTGTCGGCCGGTGGCGTCACCGCGATCGGCGACGCAACCGAGCAGATCCTCCCGGTCGTGCACCTCGGCAACTTCCCGCTCCCGGGCGACCGGGGCGACTTCGGGTCGGGGGCGGTCGACGTCATGACCGACCTCGACGTGCTGCTCGTGCTCGCCGAGTACGGCCCGGAGTGCGCCGGGACGGCGCTGTTCAGCCACCAGGGCATCCCGACCCGGCTCACGCCGAACATGTTCTCGGCGTCCGCGCTGCAGCGGACGCTGCCCGGTCAGGCCGGGTGCCAGGTCTGGTTCACCGCCGAGGACCGCGCGTTCTGCCTCTACGCCGTGCTCGGCCGCCAGTCCAACGCCCGCCGCGTCCTCCCCGCCGCCGTCGAGACCCTCGCCGACACCAGGATCCAGCCCCGATGACCCTCGCGCTCCGCCCCCGCCGCACGACCGCCACCGACGGAGCATCCGACCTCTCCCCCGTCGGCGTGCACCGCGACCCGACCAACCACGACCCCATCGCCGCGGGTGGCTTCGCCCAGCGCCTCGTGCACCGGATCTCGGCCGCCCTCAACCGCAGCACCCCGAACCGGCGCTCGTTCCTCACCCGCACCGCGGTCGTCGGCTCGGCGCTCGCCGTCGGTCCGCTCGACTTCATCCTCAAGCCGGGCACCGCATACGGCTACCTGTGCGGCACCTGCAGCGACGGCTGGACCGCCTTCTGCTGCACGATCAACAGCGGCCGCAACTCGTGCCCGGCCGGCAGCTTCGTCGCCGGGTGGTGGAAGGCCGACAACGCCGCCTACTGCTGCGGCTCGGCCCGCTACATCATCGACTGCAACGCCACCTGCCCCACGCAGTGCTCGTGTCGGTGCGCCGGCGATTCCTGCGACGGCCGCCGCACCTGCTGCAACCAGTTCCGCTACGGCCAGTGCCACACCGAGATCGCCTGCTACGGCCCGGTGGTCTGCCGGGTCGCCACCTGCGTCGTCCCCTGGCAGTACGACCCCACCTGCACCACCACCAGCCGCACCGACAACCGCACGGTCGACCACGGCGCCCCCTGTCTCGGCCAGGACTGCGACACGCCGATCCAACGCAAGTACCTGTCCCTCGGCGGGCCGAGCAGCTACCTCGGCAGCCAGACCTCCGCCGAACGGGCCGTGCGAGGCAGCCGGCCGGGGCGCGTGGCCCGCTACGAGCGCGGGTCGATCTACTGGAGCTCGGCCACCGGAGCCCACCCGCTGTGGGGGCGGCTGCTCACCAAGTTCGACGCCGCGGGCGGCATCGGCGGCACCCTCGGCTACCCGAAGACCGACATCCTGACCACGCCCGACGAGCGGGCGAAGTACACGATCTTCCAGTACGGCCGGGTGTACTCGATGCAGGAGGAGGCCACGGCGTACCTCCTCACCAACGCGTTCGCCTCGAAGCACCAGCAGGCCGGCGGCGTGCGGGGCGCGATGGGCTATCCGATCTCCGACGCCCGGCCGATCAACACCGCGCGGGGTGGGACCGTGCAGACCTTCGAGCGGGGCCGGATCTACCAGGTCGGCTCGTCGATCCGTCAGACCCACGGATCGCTCTACGACTGCCACCAGGCCAACGGTGGCGTCGGTGGCGTGTTCGGCTACCCGTCCAGCGACGTCAAGAGCTCCTACGCCGGCGGTCGGGTGCAGTACTTCGAGCGGGGCATCATCTGGTCGTTCCCGCCCGAGGACATCCCCGGGCAGGGCCTGCACGGTGTCACGCTCTTCCGGTTCGTCTACAACGGCGGCGTCGACCCCCGCCCCGGCTACTACGGCCTCGGCTACCCCACGCAGGGCACGACCCCGGTGGGCGACGGCCGCGGCACCTACGCCGTCTTCCAGCGAGGACACATCTACGGCACCGACGCCCTCGGTGCGTTCCAGGTTCATGGCGGCGTGCTCGACCTCTACCTGAGCCTCGGTGGCCCGACCGGCGACCTCGGTTACCCGACGAGCGAGCTCGACCCGCCGTCGGCGAGCGGGATCCGCAGCCAGCAGTTCGAGCACGGCCGCATCGACCGCCTGGCCGACGGCACCATCGTCCGCGCCTGACCTCGCACCCCGGCGCGCCTGACCTCGCACCCCGTTCTGGCGTAGGTGATGGTGGGTGGACCGCCACCCGCTACGCCAGAACCGAGAGCGGGTTCCCGGTGGCCTGGCATCGGCGCCGCCCGGTACCGTGGCGCCGCCCGCGGGTGTAGCTCAATGGCTAGAGCTTCAGCCTTCCAAGCTGAAGATGCGGGTTCGATTCCCGTCACCCGCTCCAACGAACCGCCGACCCGTGCGTCACGTCCGGCCGTGACCGTACCGGCCCCACCGGCGATCGACCGACGTGGTCAACCCCGCTCCGGCGGCGAGGCCGACTGTGCCGAGCACCGTCGCCATCGGCCCGGTCCACCAGCCCGGGTCCTGGAGGACCTCGGGCGGTCCTCCGAAGACGGAGGCGACGAGCAGCGACGCGGGGGCGAGCCAGGTGACCGCGTGGATGCGGGTCGTGGCGGCCACACAGCCGACCGCCGCCCACGCCAGGGCCCACGTGGCCGCGAGCTGCGCCACCGTGCCGACGGGTGCGGCGAGCGCCAACCACGCCGGCAGGGCCACGACGACCACCAGCAACAGCGCGGCCGTCGGCCATGCAGCGCGGGCCGCGGTGCGTTCCCGCCAATCGGCGAAGGGGTCGAACACCGCGCCGACCGTCGGTGCGTACATCGCCGCAGCGGCCGGCCAGAACGCGATCGGCCCGAGGCCCGGTAGATCGTCGAGCGCCCTGGCCACGGTTCCCGAGACCGAGGCCAGCAGCGCGCCGTTCGCGAGGACGACGAGCCAGATCCGGTGCCGTCGCAGCACCAGCGTCGGAAGCACGGGATCGGTCAGGACGGCGGAAGCATCGAGGTGTCGCACGCCGTCAGCACCTCGATGGCTTCGCCGAGCCGAGCCAGGTCGGGGGCACCACTCTCGAACTCGCGACCGATCGAGAAGAACGCGTCACGGGCGGTCCCGTCCGCCCACAGGTCACACGTCGCCGGGATGAGCGCGTTGGCCACCGCGACCGAACCCCGTTGGACGGACCCGTCGAGCATCTCGCCGTCGACGAAACCGGCGCCCGACTCGAACACGTCGGAACCCAGCTGCGTGAACACGAGCGGCTCGGCATGGCCCGTCGCTCGAACCCAACCGACCGCCGGCGCGATCGACGCTTCGACGTCGTCGCGGAACTGCTCGTAGCCGGGACCGAGGCAGATCGTCGCCCCCGAAGCCCCCGCCGGCTCGCACACGACGCCGACCGGGCTCGACTCGAGCTTGTCGTCGATTCCGACCTGCACCACGACCATCGTCACCGCGACCCCGACGCCGGCGCACACGACCGGGAGGGCCCGGTGCCGCGGCTTCCCCAGCGCCGCGACACCGATCATGGCCACGGCGGACCAGAACAGGATCTGCGTGATGGTCACGCCGGGTCGGACCTGGAGTCCGATCAGCGAACCCGTCGCCTGCCCCACGTCGGTCAGGTAGCCGGGCATGCCGTAGGCCACCACCCCGAAGCAGAACAGCCCGAGGCCGAGCAACGGAGCGGCCAGACCGGAGCCCGTGGCCAACCCGACGGCCGCGCCGATGCCGGCGTGCCCGGCGATGAACGCGTACCCGGCGACCACCGGCCCGACCTGGACGAGCGACGGGCCACCGGGGTTGCCGGCGACCCACGACACCACCAGCACCACGACGAGCCCCGCCGTGTAGGGCAGCGCCACCGACGTGAACGCCGCAGCCATGACGCGCCCGCCGAGCCGCCATCGCGACGACCGGACCGACGCCGACTCGGGGACGTCGGCCCATCGGGAGCCCTCGAACGCCCCGACCGCCGCGGCGATCGGACCGAGGAAGATCACGGTGAACGCGTACTGGTGCATGGCCCAGGTCCACTCGTAGCGCCAGCCGTCGCCCCGCACCCCGAGGTGGAGGGCGATGACCACCACCGAGAGCAGCCCGCCGACGACGAGGGCACGACGACGGAGGTGGAGCCGGAACGGGGTGGCGGGTCGATCTGCACCGATCACCGGTCGACCTCCGAGCGATCGCCCACGTGATCGAGCAACGTGCCGTCACGCAGTTCGAGGACGCGGTCGCCGAGGGACGAACGGTCGTCGACGAGGTGGGAGGTGACGATCACGATCGCCTCGGTGCCGATGCGCCGGATCGCCGTCTGGAGCGCCACGCGACTGTCGTCGTCGAGCCCCGCCGTCGGTTCGTCGAGCAGGACGAGGGACGGTGAGGCCGTCAGCGTCCCGGCCACGAACACCCGCTGGCGTTCACCACCGGAGAGCCGGGCGAGCCGACGGCCGAGCAACGGCGAGACGTCGAGGGCCTCGGCGGCCTCGCCGATGCGCCGTTCCCTCTGCTCGGACGGGACGTCGAACAGGTGGGCCTGGTACTGCAGGAACGCGTGCGCCGTGAACGAGCCCGGAAAGGCCGCCGCCTGCGCGAGGTAGCTGATCCGCGTGCCGAGCAACCGCCGGTTGGACGGTTCGGTCAACGACCGGCCGTCCAGCGTGGCCGTGCCGGCCGAACACCGGCGCAACAGCGCGAGCGTCTCGAGCAACGTCGACTTCCCGCTGCCGTTGGGGCCGCAGAGGAGCACCACCTGCGGTCCGTCGAGGAAGAAGGAGACGTCCCGCAGGACGACGGTGCTGCTGCGCCGGAGCTCGACCGAGTCGACGCGGAGTGATGGTTCGGTTCGGTCCGCCAACCTGGATCGCTCGCCGGCCTAGTAGTCGAACGTCACGAAGCCGGACTCGTCGGCGCAGCTGTCGGGGACAGGCCAACCCATCTGCGCGCAGGCACCGGAGACCATCCGGACCCGGCTGCCGGCGCTGATGAGCGCCCGGCTGTGCGTGAACGTCGCCGTCCGGTTCGAGATCTCGCTCGTGGTGGAGCGGGTGTGGTTCCGCCAGCCCCACGTGCCGTAGGAGTCGGGCGACCAGAAGTAGAAGTTCGTGGTGGCGTACACGTTGTTGCCGTCCGCCCGACTGTCCTCGAGCAGGATCTCGTTCCTCGCCGTGGTCGAGTTCACGAGCGAGCTCGTTCCCGAGGCTCGGACGACGCGGTTGCCGTTGTAGTAGCTGGAAATGGGACCCCAGTCCTGGGCGGGACACGCCGTCAACAGCAGCGAGAGCATGGTTCCACCGAGGACCGCAGTGATTCGTGTGCGGTTCATGGCGGCGAACCTACCGCTACACATCAGTAGCGGTCAAGGGTGTGTCCGACGTTCGTCCGCCCGTGTCGGACCATCAGCTCCCGACGAGGAGGCCGTCGTCGCCGTGGACGGTGACCAGGCCCGACGCGAGGTCGTACATCAGGCCGACGACATGGGCCGGGTCGCCGTCGCCCGAACGCAGGTCGTAGCGCCGGAGGGCCTCGACCGTGGCATCGAGGTTGCCACCGGTGGCCCGCATCGGGTCCTTGTCGCCGACCACGTCCACCAGGCGGTCGGCGATCTCGCCGATGAGGTCGCCGAGGTAGCCGGTGATGTTCTGGTCCGAGATGGCGGCCAGCACCGCGCCGCAGTGGGTGTGGCCCATCACGACCACGAGCGGGACGCCCAGCACCCGCACGCCGAAGTCGAGGCTCCCCATCGCCACGCCCGACAGGGACTGCCCGGCGGTGCGGACGGTCAACAGGTCGCCGACCCCCTGGTCGAGGATCACCTCCGGCGGCACCCGGGAGTCGACGCACCCGAGCACGACCGCCGTCGGCGCCTGACCCTCGACCAGCGCCTCGCGGGCCGCCCGGTCGAGGTGCGCCCCGTCCGGGTCACCCGACGCGAACCGCCGGTTCCCCTCCAGCAGCGCCTCCAGCGAGGCCCTGGCCTGCGCCCGTCGTTCGTTGCGTCGTTCCTCGGTGTCCACCGGTTCCTCCTGGGATGTCGTGCGAGCGCCCTCGGCAGGATTCGAACCTGCGACCGGCGGATTAGAAGTCCGCTGCTCTATCCAGCTGAGCTACGAGGGCGGGGCCGGAAGAGAACGTGGCGCGAAACCTCGAGCCTCGAGCCGATCCGGCGACGAGGAGCATCGTACGGGGCGACGGTCGCCTCATCGGGTGTCGATCTCGGCCGGTCTGCTCGAGACGCGACGCTGCTGCCGGTTCCGGACGCGTCGAAGTCGCCAGCTTGGGCGGTTTGGGTGGTTTCAGGCTGCGGCGGGGAGCGGCGGGTCGCTGCTGCGTCGCCGGTGGCTGTGCAGGGCGAGGCTGTTGACGCCGAGGGCGAAGGTCAAGAGGTTGAGGTGTTGACGCTCGTGGCCGATCGAGTGTGCTCGGCGGAGCCAGAGGGTGTCGTCGAGGGCGCGGTTGATGGACTCGGCGTCGCTGCGCCGTCCGTACAGGGCCGCGAAGTCCGGGTCGGTCGGCGGGATGGGTCGGACGTTCTCGGTGCGGTTGAACTTCCGCTTCTCGTCCTCCGCGTTGCAATGCAGGCGGACCTTGATCGTGCCGCCGCCGAGGTGGTCGGGAAGGGCGTAGGTGTTGTACCAGCGATGCCCGGACTTGTCGGTGTTGCGCTGGGTGCGCAGCCGCCGCAGCTCGGTGAAGGCCCGCTCGCCGGTGTCGGTGAGCGTGGCGATGCCGACGGCGCCGCCCTTGGCGAACAGCGAGACGACCCGCTCGGTGCCGTCGGGTCCGGTGATGGTGCGGTCTTCGATGTGGGTGGACTTCTCGACCCGTCGTCCGTCCTTGCGGCGGGGCTTGCGGCTGCCGGCCTTGGCGGCGGTGACCTTGTTGAGGGGCAGAAGCCCGAGGTCGCGCAGGAGCCGCTGGTGGTGGACGCCGCGCAGAGCGGTGTCGTAGATCAGCCCGAGCGCCCCGGGGCACAACGGGGCGAGCTCGGTGATGGTGTCCATGGCGCATGCGGCTTCACCGCCGGGGCTGGGGACGTGGTCGACGTCGAGGATGATCCGGCCGTGGAGATCGCGGCTGCGCGCGGCCATGACCACCCACTTGGTGCCCCACGCGGTCTCGCCGGTGCCTTCGAAGTGCAGCGCCGCGTCCTGCTCGGCGCGGAGCTGGCGGACCTCGCCGGTGGCCTTGTCGGTCTTGGTGTCACCGGGCTTCGCCTTGAACAGCGGGGTGAGCACCTTGCCATCGGCATACAGCATCCGGGACAGGTCCGGGTGCGTGTAGGAACCGGGCCCATCGGGGTCCAGCAGACCCAGCTGGCGGGCTTGCCGGGCGGCGTGCTCGCGGTGGATCCGGCGCAGCGAGGCGAACACCAGCGGGTGGGTGAGCCAGCGGGTGCGGCCGTAGGTGTAGTGGTGACGCCGCATCGGCTCCTCGGACAGCCACCGATCCGGGTCGTCAGGGAACCGGCGGGCGATCAGCACGCGGAGGTGGGCCCACACGACGGGGTGGGCGAGCTCGGCCTCGACACGACGTGCCGACCCGTAGACCGAGAGCAGGGCGTCGAACAGCACCCACATGTAGGGCGGGAACATCCGGGGCCGGCCACCTGCCGAGGGATCGGGTTCGGGGACCGCGTCGGCGAGCGCGAACAGCTCATCGTTGGCCACCAGGGCTTCGAGCCGCTCGAGCGACGACACCCCAACCCGAGCCGCCTCGACCGTCACGGGCTGTCGGGCTCCGTCCACTCCCAGCCGATGATCCGCGCCGTGCGGTCCAGGCTCCGCACCCCAAGCGCCCGAGCAGCAAGGTCAATCCGACCGGTCTCCTCCAACACCCGCCGCCCCGCCCACGCGGCGACCGACGACGCCCGCACATCCGGCTCCTCCGCCAACCCGGCCCGCACCAGCACGTCCTGCAACACCGTCGCGGCCGCCACCTGGCCTGCACCCTCAGGGCTGCCGCCCCGATACAGAACCGGCAACTCCGGATCGCTGCCGATGACCTGGAGCCGCACCCGCAACTGCTCCATGCCCCAGGGGGTCAGCGCGCACCACCGCTCCCCCACGCGCTTCCCGCCATGGAGGAACACTCGGCCTGCCCCGAGATCAAGATCACACGCCCGGATGTACGGGAGCTCGCTGGTGCGAGCCGTCGCCTCCGCCAACGCCCACGCCGCCAACCTGCGGGTGTCGGACAAGGACCACTGAGCTGCCCCACGCCCAAGCAGCACTTCGTCGTCGGTCAACGGCCTCGTCTGGAACGGGGTGCGGGGCGGAAGCCGCAGATCCAAGGTCGGGTCCCCAACAGCAGCGCCAGCGGATCGGGCCACCCGGAACAGCAGCCGGACCGACAGGCGGCGGAGATGCCGCAACGACACCGACGCCTCAGCACCGTCAGCCGCCGGCGCACCGACGAACGAAACCGCGACCTCAGAAGTCACCTCGGCCAGGTCCCTGATTCCGAACCCGGTCGCACAGAACCATCCGAACCGATCGAGCGTCCGCACCACTCGGTCCGCTTCCGCCCGGGCCTCCCAGTTCGACCGAACCCACTCCCCCGCATGCACAATGGCAGTCGCCAGGACCGGCCCCGCGTCGGGGCGCGTACCATTCATCCGTCGGGACCTCCTCGAAAGGTTCCGGCCAGGCCCCGGGCAGTGACAGCTGCGCCGGGGCCATCTTCTGTTTACGATCCAACACTACGATTCGCGGTGTTCGATCGTCAACTACCATCGCCGCATGCGGGTCGATCCCTCTGACCTTCTCGATGCTGGCGAGGTAGCGGAGGTACTCGGACTGTCGCGTCGTGAAGCAGTCAGCACCTACCGACGCAGGTACCAAGACTTCCCAAACCCCGCAGTGGAGAAGAGCTCAGGAAAGTGCGTTCTCTGGCTGAGGGCAGATATCGAGGCGTGGTCTAGGGTGCACCCGCCGCGCGGGTAGTCGAGCCACGAGCGCATCGAGTTGTGTCCCGGCCGACACGGCCCCAGTTCGATGAGCTGGATCGACATGCCGACAGCCACGGCGGGCGCATTCACCTGCCGGCCGTTGCCAGAACCCTCGAAACGATCACTTGCTGGCCCAGGGCCTAGTCCGGGGCTCGCCCCGCAGCCCCCGCAAAGTGGACATCCCCACAAGAACTGACGCCATCGCCGACATCCGACCCGATGCCCCGGGCAACAGCGGCGAGAGCCCTAGCGCATCTCGTTGGCCATGAAGCGCAGCCTCCGCTGCAGCATCTCGCCCTCAGTCCGGGCGAGCGTCCGGTCGAATGCGTCTCTCGCAGCTTCCATCCTGACCTCACCCTCGACAGAGAATCCCTCGCACACAAGCACGTAGGGCTGTCGGAAACCATCCGCGTTCTCGACACGTCGGGCCACCAACGTCCGTACCAAACCATCCGACAGCCAGGCACCCGACGGCGACTACACGGTCACCGTCACCTACTACGCCGAGTGCGGCAACGGGAGCGGGCCGCAGAACTACGAGCTCACCTTCCTGGCCAAGGGCGTCGAGGCCGAGCTCACCCCGGCTTCGTTGCGGGCGACCGACGAGGGCACCATCGCCACCTACGAGGTGCACGTCGACCCCGGGGGCGCCTCGCTGCTGGGACGAGCCGGAAGCCGGGTGCAGAAGGTGGCGGGCACGGTGAACCCGGGCGAGTCGAAGTCCTACAAGTCGACCAAGGCCCCCGCCACCACGACCACCACCGCGGCCCCCACGACCGCGGCCGCCCCATCGACCGCGGCGACCACCGCCACCGAGGAGACCGAGGAGGATCCGGTGCCCGAGCCGCCGGACTGCTCGGAGTACCCCGAGGGCTCGATGATGCGGGTCCTCTGCGAGCACGACCCGTTCTCGGCCTGAGCGATCGGTGGGCCCTGGAGCGGGCCCACCGATCAGACCAGCCGGCGGCGACGACCGTTCAGGAGGAGGATGGCGCCACCGAGTGCCGTGAACAGGAGGCCGAGGACCACCAGGTCACCGACGTCGGAGCCGGTGGTCGGCAAGGCACCCCTAGCGGGAGCGGGCGGCGTGGGCGGCACCGGTGCGGCCACCACCGGCGCCATGCCACTGGAGTCAGCGTTGTCGGCCGACACCAGCTCGACGCCTGCGGCGGACACGCTGCCGAGGTTCTCGATTGAGGTTCCGGCGCCCGAGAGCACCTGGACCTCGATCCGCAGTTCGGCGACGTCGCCCGCAGCCAGCGCGTCCGCCAGAGCGCACGACACACGCTGCCCATCGGCTTCGCACGTCCAGCCGTCCCCGACTGCGCCCTGGTAGGCCAGCTCGGCGGGCAGGTCATCGGTGACCACCAGGTCGGCGGCGGCCGAGGGGCCGTTGTTGGTCACCGAGAGGAGGTAGGTGGCCGACGAACCGACCACCAGTGCATCGGACTCGAGCGACTTGGTCATCACCAGGTCGAACGCCGGCGTGACCTCGACGTCGTCGGTGGCCTCGTCGTTGTCCGGGTTCGGATCGAACGTGGTCGGCGTGACCAGCACCGTGTTGGTCGATGGGCCCTCGGCCTCCGGTTGGGGGATCACGGTGACGACGATGGGTTCGGCGTCACCGATGACGAGGTCGGTCGGCAAGGTGCAGGTCACGTCCTGGGCTTCGATGCCGCAGTCCCAGCCCGTGCCGCCAGCGTCGACGATGGTGAAGCCATCGGGAAGGGTGTCGGTGACCACCAGCGGGCCGTAGGAGGTGGAGGGGCCAGCGTTGGTGACCTGGAGCGTCCAGGTCGACTCCTGGCCGACGACGAAGTCTCCGGCATGGGTCTTGTCGACGGAGACGTCCGCCGAGGGGATGACCGTGACGGGGTCGTCGTCGGCATCGTTGGTGGGCTCGGGGTCGAGGGTGGGGCTCGACACGGTTGCCCGGTTGACGATGTCGCCCTCGGCGGGGGTACCGACGGACACGGTGACCTCGAAGGAGCTCGAGGCATCGAGGTCCAGACCGTCGGGCCGGATGCAGGTCACGAGCGAGCCGGTGGCGGCGCAGTCCCAGCCGTCTCCGCCACCCTCGACGAAGTCGAGCCCGGCGGGGAGGTCGTCGACCACGGTCAGCGGACCGGGATCCTCGTTGGGTCCGAGGTTGGTCACCGTCATCGTGAAGGTCCCGTCGACCCCGACGGTGAAGTCACCGTCGTGGGACTTGTCGATGGCCAGGTCGGCCAGCGGGGCGACCACGGCCGGGTCCTCGTCGGTGTTGTTGTCTTCGTTGGTCTCGGTGATCCCATCGGGCGCCTCGACGGTGGCCACGTTGGTGACGCCGGGGTAGGCCTCGGGGCCGACCTCGACGATGAGTTCGATGGGGGCGAACGAGCCGCCAGGGGCGACCGCCTGGTCGGTGCTGCATGTCACGGTGCCGCCGACGTCACCGCAGGACCAGCCCGTTCCCGTGGAGGACAGGAAGGTGATGCCGGTCGGCAGGTCGTCGGAGACGGTGGTCGTGCCCTGCACGGTCGAGGGGCCGTTGTTGCCGACGGCCACCAGCCAGGTCGCCTGCGCTCCCACCTGGAAGTCGCCGGCGTGGCTCTTGGCGATGGTGAGATCGGACTGCGGGGCGGTCGTCGTCCGACCGTCCGTGCGGTCGTTGCCAGGGTCGGGGTCGAGCGTCGGGCTGGAGACCTCGGCCTCGTTGACGATCTCCTCGTCGGCGGGGACCGCGGGGTCGACGTCGAACTCGAGGGTCAGCGTGGCCAGGTCACCGACGGCGTGGGGCCCGGTCGGGAGGTAGGTGCAGGTGACCGTGCGGGCGTCCGGGTCATCGGTGCAGTCCCAGTCGCCTGCGGTCAGGTTCCCGACGTAGGCGAGGCTGGCCGGGTAGGTGTCGACCACGGTGATGGGGCCGGCGTCGGCCGAGGGGCCGGCGTTGGTGACGACCAGGTCGTAGCTGTCGCGCAGACCGGGGGTGAAGGGGCCGTTGGGCAGCTTGGCGATCGACAGGTCGGCCGAGGGGATGATGTCGGTCGGGTCAGGATCGTCGTTGTTGTCGGGCGCGGGGTCGGTGGTCTCGCCGGGCGACACCACCGCGGTGTTGGTGACCCCACCCTCGGCGGCGGTGGTCACGTCGACCGTGAGCGTGATGACCGGTAGCGATCCACCGACCGGGACGACCGCCTCGGTGGTGCAGGTCACATCCTGGCCGGTGATCCCGCACGACCAGCCGGTTCCGGAGGCGGCGGTGGGCACGAGGCCGGTCGGCACCGAGTCGGTGACGGTGATCGGTGCGGCAACGGTTCCCACGGCGACCGACGGGCCCTGGTTGGCCACCTGGATGGTGTAGGTGCCGGGGGTGCCGACCACGAAGGCGTCGACGGCATGGGCCTTGTCGATCGTCAGGTCGGCAGCCGGGGCGATCTCGACCGGGACGTCGTCGGTGTCGTTGTCGGGGTTGGGGTCGGCCGTCTCAGCGCCGACCGAGGCGACGTTGGTGAGCGACGGGGCGGCGTCGCCGTCGACCAGGGCGGTGACCGTGATCTGGGGCAGCGAGTCGCCGCTGGCCAGCGGGCCGGGCTGGGTGCAGACGACGGCTCGGCCGGTGACATCACAGGTCCAGTCGGTGCCTTCGGCGGTGGCGTCGGAGAAGCCGACCGGCAGGGTGTCGGTCACCACGATGGGCCCGACGGCCTGCGCCGGGCCGTCGTTGGTGACGTCGAGGCGGAACACCGCGGTCTCGCCCGACAACAGCGTGTCGTCGTCGACCGTCTTCACGATGGCCAGGTCGGCCTGTTGCTGGTAGCCGAAGTCCACGTCTGTGCGATCCTCACCGGGGTCGAGGTCGACGTCGGTGGTGGAGGGCGTCGTGGTGCCGTCGAGGTCGGTGGTCTCGACGAAGCCCGGGGGCAGGTCGGTGACGTCCACCCGGTAGGGGCCGGGAGGCAGGTCCCCGACGGAGTAGCCGCCGTCGGGATCGGTGGTCTCGGTTCCGACGACGACGTCGTCGGGGGTGCCGAGCTGCCCGTCGGGGCCCGACCAGATCACGGTGACCGTGGCACCGCCGATGCCGGGCTCGCTGTCGTCCTGGACGCCGTCGCCGTTCTGATCGTCCCAGACGAAGTCGCCGAGCGACCCGGTGCCGACGACGCCGGCATCCCAGGTGCGGTCCGTCTCGCCGGAGACGAGGGTGGTGGTCACCGTCTCACCGGTCGTGGGATCGGCATCGGAGTCGGTGGCGGCATCGCCGGCACCCGTCGGGGAGAGCTCGAAGCCGGCGGGGGCGGTGAAGCGCACGGAGTACTCGCCGGGATCGAGGTCGGCGAAGAGGTAGGAGCCATCGAGGCCGGTCAGCTGGGAGTCGACCACGACGCCGCCGACGAGCAGCTCCACGGTGACACCCTCGATCCCGGGCTCGCCGTCATCCTGGATGCCGTCGGCGTCCAGGTCGTACCAGACGAAGTCGCCGATGGCGGCGCCGAGGTACATCCCGGCGTCGATGGTGGGGTCGTCCTGCCCGCTCTCGAGCGTGACGGAGACCAACCCGGTGGTGGGATCGGCATCGGAGTCCAGACCGGTGTCGCCGCCCTGTGCGGGTGAGGACAGCGAGTAGCCGTCGGGGGTCACGAACTCGACCACGTAGGCGCCGGGGGCGAGGTCGCCGAAGGAGTACCCGCCGTCGGGGCCGGTGGTCGTCGTGGCGATGGGGGTGGGGTTGCCGTCCTCGTAGAGGCGGACCGTGACACCCTCGATGCCGGGCTCGCCGTCATCCTGGATGCCGTCGGCGTTCAGGTCGTCCCAGACGAAGTCCCCGAGGGAGACCAGCTCGAAGAAGCCGGCGTCGATGGTGAGGTTCTCCTCGCCGGGGGCGAGGGTGACCACCGGGCTGCGGCCACCCGCTCCGGCGTCGGAGTCCAGGGCGTCGTCGCCCTGGTCGGTGCCGGTGGGCGTGTAGCCGTCGGGGGTGGTGAAGCCGACCACGTAGTCGCCGGGGGCGAGCAGGTCGAAGAGGTACAGACCGTTGGGGTCGGTGGTGGTGGTGAGGATGACGGTCGTGCCATCCGCGGCGTACAGGGTCACCTCGACCTGGTCGAGCACCGGCTCGCCCTGGTCCTGGATGCCGTTGCCGTTGGTGTCCTCCCAGACGAAGTCGCCGAGGCGGGCTCCGATCAGCGTGGGCTCGTCGGTTGCATCGTCGGTGTAGGTGTCTTCGGCGTTGGCGGGGTTCCCGTCGGCGTCGTCGCCGGTGGTGACGACGGTGTTGATGTGGTCGGCGTTGTCGCGTGCCGCGAAGGCCGGGGTCGCCTGGTAGGTGACGGTGAAGCTCCCGCCGGGGGCGAGGTCGGCGATGTTCGTCCAGGTCAGGTCTTGACCGCTGACGGCCGGGTCGGTCAGGGGCGAGGCCGCGGCACCACCCACAGCGACGGTGGCCGTACCGGTCACGTAGGACCAGTTGTCCGGCAAGGTGTCGACCAGATCGACGCCGAGAGCGTCGGCCACGGAGGCGGTGTTGGTCACCTCGACGGTCCAGGTGAAGGGCACGCCGATGGTGGCGGTCCCACCCGAGGTCTTGGTGACGGCCAGGTCCGGGAAGTCCGGGGTGACGGTCACGGTGTCGTCCACCGGCCCGTAGGTCCGGTAGTCCCGGTCGGGGTTGGCGTCGCGCTCGGTCTCGGCCACGCCGAAGTAGGTCTCGAGGGTGGCGGTGTTCTCGAAGGCGGTGCCGGGACCGAAGGCGGACGAGTCGCCGACGGTGGCCTGGTAGGTGAAGCTGACCTGACCACCGGGGGCGACGGGCCCGGCCACCGGCCAGGTGATGGTGCGGCTGCCGGTGTCGTAGGAGCCGCCGGCGATGGTGATGGAACCCTCGTCGGGGATCAGCCCGTCGGGGACCACGTCGGTCACGGTGAGATCGTGGGCGGCAGAGACATCGTCGCCGGTGGCATTGGTGACGACCACGGTGTAGGTGAGGGTCTCGTCCACATCGACGACACGGACATCGGTGTCGCCGACCTGGCCGGTCACGTCCTTGTCGATGGCGAGGTCGGGCTCGACCACCGACACGGTGTCGCGTGCCGGGTCGGTGCTGTTGGTGAAGTCACCGGGGGCGGGGGGGCCGCTCGGCGTGGTGGTGATCTCGTCGGTGGTGTTCCAGTAGGCGGCGACCCGGTTGGTCAGGTCGTCGCCGGCGGCCACCGGCGACGCGTCGTCGTAGGTGTCGGCCACCACGACGGTGTAGGTGAGCTGGATGCTACGGGGCGATGCTGCCGGATCGATATCGTCGATGAACCAGGCGATGCGGGTCTGACCGTCGGTGGGCGTGTCGGCTTGGGGGCCGAGGGTGGTGATGGCGGCGCAGACGCCGGCGTCGCCGGTGCAGTCGTCGAAGCTCTCGAAGGCCATGCCGTCGGGCAGTTCGTCGATGAGGGTCCCGTCGAAGAAGTCGATGTTGGCGGGGATGGTGAAGTCCACCGTCGCGGTGCCGGCCTCACCGATGGTGCGGATGTCGGGGTCGATGGCCTTGGCAAGCGGCGGCTCCACCACGTCGACGCTGCTGGACGAGTCGTCGTCGTAGCTGCGCTCGGTGCCCTGGGGGTCGCCGGCGGGCATCGAGGTGGCGTCGACGACGACATCGTTCGTGTAGGTCGTGCCGGCGAGGATCTCGTCGTCCGCGGTCACCTTGTAGGTGAGATCGACGGACGCGCCGGGTGCCAGCGAGCTGATCGTCCAGGTGATCTCCTGGGGCGGCCCGGCGCTGTAGATGCCGCCGTTGGAGATGTCGAAGGGGTCGGTGCCGAGCAACCCGGGCGGGAGCGTGTCGGTGATCACCAGATCGTTGGCGGTCGAGACCCGCGACGCGCTCGAGTTCGTGACCCGGACGGTGTAGAGGATGTCGTTGCCACCCTGGATGGGCGCAGCGCGATCGTTGGACTTGGTCACGGTGACCAGGGGCTCCACGACGGTGACCCGGGTCAGGCCGGACTCGACGGTCGACAGGGCGTCGCCGAGCGAGTCCTCGGAGCGCAGCTGTCCCCGGTTGGTGATCGCGCCCGACGTCCTCGTGTTGGCGCTCTCGTCGTCGATGGTCACATCGAACGTGATCGTGAACACGTCGTCGGTGGCGCTGTCGTTCTGATAGGCGGGGGGCAGGGCCAGCGAGACGGTGGAGCCGGGGGTGTACGTGTACCCCGAAGGCAGGGTCGTCGTACCGCTCTCGTTCCAGACCGTGCCGTCGGGGAAGGTGACCGAACCGGAGCCGGCCACGTAGCTGTGGCGGTTGCTGAGCACGTCGCGCAGATCGGCGTCGTAGGCGCTGGTGTTGGCCGGGATGGTGCCGGTGATCGTGTAGCGGACGGTCTCGCCGATGGTGGCCTGGCCGCGGGTGTCGTCGCCGGAGTTGGTGGTGTTGTTGCCGCCCTGGTCGGTGAGGGTCTCGAGCGACTTGGTGACGCTCGGGCCGTCGATGTCCACAGAACTGGTGTCGTCGGCCGCGCCGGTGTTCGGCGTCACCGTCGTGTCGATGTTGTCCTCGGGGAAGTAGTCGATACGGGTGCCGAGGTTGGTCTCGGTCTGGAAGGTGCGCACGCCCGCCGAGTTGGTGAGCCGGTCGCCGGCGGCCACGGGCTGGCTCGCGGTGGTCCCGTCGGGCATCGTCACCGTGTAGGTGAGGGTGGTCGAGCCCGCTGGCGCCAGCGGGCCGGCGATGACCCAGCTCATCCGGTCCGGACCCGTGGGATCAGGGGTGCAGGTGGCGGTGCCGAGCACGGAGACGTCGTCGCAGCCGACCTCGGGGGGCAGGAAGTCCCAGACCTCGATGTCGAGCGCAGGCTCGTTGCCGGCGTTGGCGATCTCCAGCGAGTAGACGACGTCATCCCCCTGGACCAGCGCCGTGGTGGCGTCGTTGGTCTTGTCGAGACCGAGGATGGGTTGCGCCAGCTCGTAGTTGACCGAGTCCCGCAGCGGGAAGACCTGGCCGACGGTGTTGGCGGCCGAGAACTTCATGAGGTTGTCGATGATGTCGAAGGCGTTGCCGGCGGCGGGGTCATCGTTGGCGATGACCGAGAAGACCACGTCGAAGACCGCGCCCGGCTCCACGTAGCAGTCCTCGGTGTCGGGGGTGCAGGTGTCTTCTGCGAGGTCGGTGCCGAGGCGCCAGGTGAGGGTCTCGCCGTCGACGTCGATGACGGGATCACCGGAGACGACGACCGCGGTGTTGGCGGCGGTGACGGTGGCCGATCCGCTCTCGTAGGTCGTGTTGGGCGGGATGAAGTCGGTGACGGTGGCGTTGCGGGTGTCGATGCCGTCGTTGAAGTTCACCCGGAGGCGCCAGCAGACCCGATCGCCGGGCGAGAAGGCCGGGTCGGGAGCGTCGCCGTCGAGCCAGTCGGTCACCCCGGTGCAGGCGGTGGCCAGCGGTGCGCCGTCGACCGGGGCCGCCACGTACTTCTCGATCGTGTCGAAGGGGGCGGTGAGGCCGGCCCCGGAGTCGTCGACGTCGGGCGTGCCATCGGTCTCGTCCCCGTCGATCTTGGCTTCCGGGGTCTGGCAGGTCGTGTCGCCGCCCACGCAGATGCGGTAGTCGACGCCGGTGATCGAGACCTCGTTGTTCCAGCCGTCGCGCCCGACGGTGGGGGTCGTGTCCTCGCCGTCGGCCTGGTAGTAGGTCCGGACCTCGGTGGGGAAGGTGATGGTGACCGAGCTGGAGCTGTCCATGCGGGCCAACGCGTCGGTCTCAGACAGGTCCCAGGTGAGGGTCCAGGTGCCGTTCGAGTTCTCGACCGGCGGCGTGGTGGTGCTGAAGGGGGTGCTCGGGTTCTGGGTTCCGGTGATCGCCGCGGCATCGCACTCGTTGCGGGTCCCGGGCTCGGTGGTGTCGAAGTCGATGCCCTCGACCAACGGGCAAAGGCCGTTGGGGAGGGTGTCGGCGACGACGATGTCGTCGACGTAGCGGTACTCGGAGGTCTCGATGAGCAACGTCCAGGTGACGACGTCGCCCTGCTTGACGTCGCCGCCGGGCACCGACTTGTGCACCGACAGGTCCTCGGCGGTGCGGGTCAGGTCGGCCGAGACCGTGGACGTCGGGGAACCGGGGGCGGCGACGGCGCCCTGGTAGGTGCCGGTGGCCTCGGCGTAGTTGGTCAGCTCCTGCTCGTCGAAGGTCTCGGTGCCGTCGTTGTTGTCGAGGTTGGCGGTCTGGGCCCCGCCGGTGTCCGGAGTGTCATCCTCAGCGAAGAGGGTGTTCTCACGGATCGGGATGCCGGCGAGGTAGGTCAGCACGTACTGACCGCCCGGCGACAGGTCAGCGAGGTCATCCCAACGCACGTGGGTGTAGACGTCGAACGGAAGGGGGCCGTCGTCGCCGTCGGGATCGATCTCGATGGTCTCGACCAGGTCGGGATCCACGCAGTTGCCGGGGTCGCTCAGGCCCACGAGCGTGGGGGCGCCCGGGTACTCGGGATCGGGACCTGGATCGAGGGGTGCGTCGGGGTTGGTGGGTGCGTCCGTGGTGTTGTCCACGCCGCCGCAACCGAGGAACTCGAGGCCGGCAGGCAGGTAGTCCTCGACGATGTAGTCGTTGGTGTCGACCACCAGGTTGTTGGTGATGGTCAGCGTGTAGGGGGTTGCATGGTCATGCACGCCGCGGAGGATCTCGCCCTCGGTGTTGGGCTCGGACTTCTCGAGGAGGAACGGGACCAGGGTGCTGGTGGCATCGTCGGTTGCGCTCCCGGTGAAGCTCGAGGACCCCTCGATGGGCTCGCCGGTGGTGGCGTCGAAGTCGGGGACGAAGCGGGGGTTGGAGTTGACGAAGGCGCCAGCCGTGTTGGTGTACGACTCGTTCACGCAGAGGATGTCGGTGGTGCAGTCGGCGGTCGGCGAGTCGGTGGTCTCGTGGCTGACCTCGTAGCCGAGGGTCACCGTGTTGTTGGGTGCCAGGTCGGCGACGTTCAGCCAGATCAGGGTGGTCTGACCGTCGGCGGGCTGGTCGTCGAGGATCACCGGCTCCCCGGCGGTCGCCGGGGAGACGCTGCTCGGGACGTAGCTGACCCCGACCGGGAGCACGTCTCGGAACGACAGGTTGTAGCCCCACGCATCCGTCTCGTTCTCGGCGGCGAGGGAGACCGGCGAGGTGTCGCCGTAGAGGACCTGGGCGGGAGCGCGCTTGGCCAAGGAGATGTCCGGTGTGCCCTCGGCGGCGGCGGGAGAAACGCCCACCACCAGGGGGAGGGCGGCGGCAACCAGTGCCACGAGCGCCAGCAACCCGGCGCGCTTGCGATCGATGCCTTGCATGCTCATCGTCCTGTCCAGAGAAGGAGTGCGCAGAGGCACACCATCGGTCCTGCAAACTATCGGACGAATTGCCCAACTGTTGAGGTTCTCTGAAAGCAGTTCACGTTCGGTGCTGGCGGTCGAGGCAGGCTCACACTCCGCGAGCGATCGAGCATCGCCGCCGACCCAGGCCCCGGACCCGGCCCGACCGGTGCCGAGCTACGCCCTCACCAGGCCCGGCTGACCAGCCGAGGCGGTGGCGCCATCGGAACCGGTTCCTCGGCAGCGGGCACCCCATGTCCGGGGAACCGAACGTCTGCGGCGAGCATCCGCCCCATGGACGGGCCGTCGATCGGACGGGAGAACAGGTAGCCCTGCGCGATGGGGCACCCGAGGTCTCGGAGCCAGGCCACCTGACGTTCGTGCTCGACCCCCTCAGCCACGACCGATTGGCCGAGCGCCGCCGCCAAGCCGATGACTGCGGCCACGATCGCCTCGTCCTCGCGATCCTCGCCGAGACCATCGACGAAGCCACGGTGGATCTTGAGGGCGTCGAGGGGGAAGCGCTTCAGGTAGATCAGCGACGAATAGCCGGTGCCGAAGTCATCCACCATGAACCGCACGCCAAGCTCCTTCAAGCGGTCCATGGTCTCCAGCGCCGCCGAGTCCTCGCCCATGACGACGCTCTCGGTGATCTCGAGCCACAGGCGAGATCCATCGAGACCGGTGGCCTGCAGCACCTCCCTCACCACCGCCACGAGAGAATCGTCCTTGAAGTGGCGGGCCGAGAGGTTGACCGACAGCGACAGGTCGGGTCGGCACGCCGACCAGGCCGCCAGGTGGCGGCACGACTCCTCGAGCATGAACCGGTCCAGTTCGGCGATGATCCCCGTCTCCTCGGCCACTTCGATGAAGCGATCCGGCTCGAGGAGGCCCCGCGTCGGGTGCTTCCACCGGACCAGGGCCTCGACCCGGGCGATGCGTCCGGTCGAGAGGTCCACGCCGGGCTGGAAGTAGGCCGACAGCTCCGCTGACTCGAGCGCGACCCGAAGCTCGCGCTCGAGCTCAGCCCGATCGACGAGCTCCGCCCGCATCTTCCCATCGAAGCGGACCATGCCGCATCGTCCGCCCTGCTTCGCCCGGTACATGGCCACGTCGGCATCGGCGAGCAGGGACTCCCCTGCGACGGGCTCGTCCGCTTCGGCGACCCCGATGCTCACGGTCAGCTCGACCTCGCGGTCACCTATCGTGATCGGGTCGGCCACCCGCTCCAGCAGACGCTGGGCGAGCCTGCCGGCGATGGCGCCGTCGACCCCTCGAGCGATGACCACGAACTCGTCGCCGGACAGTCGGGCGACCTCATCGTCGCCCCGCACGACCGATCGCAGGCGGCTGGCCACCTCCACCAGGACCTGATCGCCGACCTGGTGGCCGAAGAGGTCGTTGACCACCTTGAAGCGGTCGATGTCGATGAACAGCAGGCTCAGCGGGCGCTCGGCCGACGCATGTGCCATAGCAGCGTCGAGCGTCGCGATGGCGCCATCCCGGTTGAGCAGACCGGTCAGACCGTCGTGACGGGCCTCGAACTCCGCCCGGTCGAGGGACCGCCGAAGCTGGTCCACGGCAGCGGCATCGGTCACCGCGACCGATGCGTACTCGGCGAGGCTCACCAGGATCTTCTGCTCGGCGGTCGTGAAGCGCCGGCCCGGCCTGGCGCTGGCCACGTTGATCACCCCGACAGGTCGTCCATGCTCGAGCACCGGCGTCGCCATCGCCGCTTGCAGCTCGTAGCGTTCGTTCCGCCCCACCCGGTCGCGCTCTGCTTGGTAGTCGTCGGATACGACGAGCCGGTTCTCCGAAAACGCTCGACCGGCGAAGCCGTGGCCGAGGGGCATTTCCGCGAAGGCCTCCAGAAGGTCCTCCGAGTACCCCAGCAGCGATGCATGCGAGGCCCCCACCCCGTCCCCCGGCTGGATGCGCAACCCGACCACCTCGGCGTCGAGGAGCTCCGCGGCTCCCTGGGTGATGCTGTCGAGCACCTCCTGCAGCGGGGCGCGGAGCGAGATCGACCGCTGGATGCCGAACATCCGCGCGTTCAGATCCAGGGGTTCCCCGACGGCATTCGAAGCGGTCGCGGTCACGGTCAGGGTCCCGTTGTGACGCGAAGGCGGCTGGGGCGATCACCGCTGGCGGCGATCCAGAGCTCCTCGTGCTCGACTTGGAGCCGCATGCGGAGCTGGCGACCCACGGCGACCGAGTGATCCACCGTGCCGACGTTGATGTCCTTGCGGACCCAGTCCGCGACGCCCCCGTTGTAGGGGTCGTAGACCACGTCGGTCTCCACCAGGAGTTGGCAGTCGGAGCCGTCGGCGGCACAGTCGTACACCCGGACGTGGGGCCGAGCCTTCTTGTTGGCGTCGAAGTCCTTGGCCGTGGCCCACAGCTCGAGCGCCACCGGCCCGTCCAGGTCGAGCGACGAGCCCACCACGTCGTGGGTCCAGTAGAGGTTCTTGTCGGCCGAGCTCTGCGTCTCCTTGCCGTCGCCGTCGTCGAGGAAGATGCCGGGGTCGTCGGATGCGTCGTGGTCGGGTTCCGGATCGGCGGCCGGCAGCGGGGCACTCAGCAGGCCCCAGGTGCTCCCCGTCAGCGAGGTGCCCAGGAAGAAGTCCTGCGACAGGAGAGCCGAGTCGACGTTGACGGTCACCACGCCGATCGCACTCAACCCCCTCCCATCGGTCAAGCGATACGAGAAGGTGTCCGTGCCACCGAAGCCGGTGTCCGGCGTGTAGGTGAACGAACCGTCGGCACCGAGGGTGACCGAACCATCCGAGGGATCCACCTCGGGGACGGTCGACACCATCAGCGAATCGCCATCGGGGTCGTAGTCGTTCGCCAGCAGGCCGGGGGCCGCGACCACGAGGGGGGTGTCGCCCGGGGTGGCGTAGGCATCCTGGTTGGCCACCGGGGGCTCGGGAATGATGTCGGCGGTGATGTGGAGCTGGCTGGGGCGGTCACCGCTGGCGGCGATCCACAGATCGTCCTTCTCCACCTGCAGTCGCAGGCGAAGCTGCCGGCCAACCGGGATCGAGCGGTTCACGGCGCCGACGGCGATGTCCTTGCGCACCCAGTCCGCGACCTCGTTGTTGAACTCCTCGTAGTAACGCTCGCTGTCGGTCAGGAGCTGGCAGTCGGAGCCGTCAGCGGCACAGTCGTACAGCCGGACGTGGAGACGGGCCTCGTCCTTGTCGTCGAAGTCCTTGGACGTCGCCCACAGCTCGAGGTTCACCGGCCCGTGGAGCGAGAGGGGCGCACCGACCACGTCGTAGGTCCAGTAGAGGTTCTTCTCGGGGGTGTCCTGGTCCTCCTTGCCGTCGCCCTTCTTGAGCTCGAAGCCGGGATCGCCGGAGAGGTTGTGGTCGGGTTCGGGATCGGCCACCGGCAGCGGACCGCCTGCGAACTCCCACGCGCCCGCGTTGAACGATGTGCCCAGGAACAGCCGCTGGGAGATGACGGTGGCGTCGACCGTGATCGACACCTCGGCGACGGCGCTGAGACCGGTTCCGTCGTTCACCCGGTACGAGAACGTGTCCGTGCCCACGAACCCGGCGGCGGGCGTGTAGACGAACCCGCCGTCGCCGATCGCCGACAGGACCACCAGCCCGTTGGACGGGAGCTCCACCGGGATCAGCGAATGGGACAGGGCGTCTCCGTCTAGGTCGAAGTCGTTGGCCAGCAGACCGGGGGCGGGGACCACCAGGGGGGTGTCGTCAGGCGTCAAGTAAGCGTTGTCGTTGGCCACCGGGGCATCTGGCATCGGGGTCACGGCGATGACCACGGTGGCGGTGTCGCTGCCACCGTTGCCATCAGTCACGTCATAGGTGAACACATCAGTCCCGTTCGCGTTCGGGTCGGGGATGTAGGTGAAGGTGCCGTCACCGTTGTCCGCAACCGACCCCAACGTCAGGCCAGAGTCGTCGTAGCCCGCAACGGTGAGCGCGTCGCCGTCGACGTCGCTGTCGTTGACCAACACATCGACCGTCACCCCAGCCGGATCATCCTCATCCACCGCCCCGGCGTCATCGACCGCCACCGGGGCATCTGGCATCGGGGTCACGGCGATGGCCACGGTGGCGGTGTCGCTGCCGCCGTTGCCATCAGCCACGTCATAGGTGAACACATCAGTCCCGTTCGCATCCGGGTTCGGGATGTAGGTGAACGTGCCGTCACCGTTGTCCACGACCGACCCCAACGTCAGGCCAGAGTCGTCGTAGCCCGCAACGGTGAGCGCGTCGCCCTCGATGTCGCTGTCGTTGACCAACACATCGACCGTCACCCCAGCCGGATCATCCTCAACGACCGCCCCCACATCATCTGATGCAACTGGGGCATCGTTCTGAAGCACCCCGGGTTCGGTGACTGCTCGGGTTATGGGGTGACCGGCTCGG
>JAHBSO010000014.1 GCA_019639075.1 Actinomycetota bacterium
CTCAGGCTCGGGGGTCGCGTCGGCGATGGGCTCGCCAGCCGCTGCCGGGACCTCGTCGGGCGCTTCGGCCGGGGAGGCGGGCGCCTCGGCCGCCGGCGACTGGGGAGCCGGCGCGGGCGCAGCCTCCTCGGCGGCGGGCGGGACCTCGGCCGGTGGCGCGGCCTCGGGCGCTGCCTCCTCGACGGGGGCCTCGGCGGCGGCCTTCTTCGCCGCGGCCTTCTTGGCGGTCGACTTCTTGGCCGCGCTCTTCTTCGCCGGCGCCGGCTCCTCGGGCTGTTCGTCCCGGACGAGCCCCTCGCGCTCCGCCTTCCGGCGCACGCGGTCGGCCTGGGCGTCCTCGATGCTCGAGGAGTGCGTCTTCACCCCGATGCCCAACGACAACGAGAGGTCGAGGGTCTCCTTGTTGGTGAGTCCGAGCTCCTTCGCGAGCTCGTGGACGCGGATCTTGGGTGCCAACGTGGGTTCGCCAGCCCTTCCTGGTTCGGTGCGTGCGGCGGGTGCCCGGGGGGTCTCGGGCACGGGTTCTCTAGTTTCGCGCAGGCGGGACGCCCGGCACGAAGTCGATGTCTGACCGGTCGGCGGGATCGACCAGCGTGGTGCGGAGTTCCTCGACGTGAGCGGGGTCGATCGAGGTCCGGAAGGCCCGGGCGAAGCCACCGCGGCGGATGGCCAGGTCCAGGCACGTCGGGGACGCACGGCAGAGCCACGCACCCCGGCCGGGCAGTGTACGGCCCGGGGCCAGCGATCCGTCGCCCCGTCGGGCGATCCGGGTCAGCTGGTCCTGCGTCCGCCGCTCGCGGCAGCCGACGCAGGTCCGGACCGGCGCGGCCCCGTCAGCTCTCCCCGGCATCGGGTTCGGCCGACCCCTCGGGGGCGTCGGCGTCGGCGTCGGTCCCGGCCTCCGCCTCGGCGACGATCTCCTCGGCCTCGGCCTCGTCGGCGTCGGCGTCGGCGTCGGCGGTCTCGACGGTGTCGGCCTCGGCGGTCTCGTCGCCGGCGGCCCACTGCTCGGCGGAGACGGCCTCGCCGCCGTCGGCCGGCACCCAGACCTGCTCGCCGCTCTCGGCGTCGACGACCCACTCGCCCTGGGCCCACTCCTCGGAGCGGTAGGACTCCTCCTCGGCCAGCTGGGTCTCGCTCTTGATGTCGACGCGCCAACCGGTGAGGCGGGCGGCCAGGCGGGCGTTCTGGCCCTCCTTGCCGATCGCCAGCGACAGCTGGTAGTCGGGCACGATCACCTCGGCGGTGCCGGTGTCGTCGTGGAGGCGGACCTCCTTGACCTTGGCCGGCTGGAGCGCCTTGGCCACGAAGTCCTGCAGGTCCTCCGAGAAGGGGACGATGTCGATCTTCTCGCCCCGGAGCTCGTTGACGACCATTCGGACCCGCGCGCCGCGGGCGCCCACGCAGGCGCCGACCGGATCGACGTTCTGGTCGTTCGACCACACCGCGATCTTGGTGCGGTGCCCGGGCTCGCGGGCGCAGGCCTTGAGCTCGACGATGCCGTCGGCGAGCTCGGGGACCTCCAGCTCGAACAGGCGCTTGATGAGCCCGGGGTGGGTGCGGCTCACCACGATCTGCGGGCCCTTCGCGGTCTTGCGGACCTCGACGATGTACGCCTTGAGCCGGCTGTTGGGCTCGGGTCGCTCGTAGGGCACCTGCTCGGCCTGGGGCAGCAGCGCCTCCACCCGACCGAGGTCGAGCAGCGTGTAGCGGGCGTCGGTCTGCTGGATGATGCCGGTGACGATGTCGCCCTCGCGCCCCGCGTACTCGTCGTACTTCATCTCGCGGTCGACCTCGCGCAGGCGCTGCATCATCACCTGCTTGAAGGTCTGCGCGGCGATGCGGCCCATGGTGGCCTGGTCGGGCGTGACGTCGAACTCGTTGCCGACCGGCTCGCCCTCCTCGTTGAGCTCCTGGGCCCACACCTTCATCTCGCCGCTGACCGGGTCGATCGTGGCCCACGAGTACTCGTGGGCGTCGGGCAGGCGCTTGTACGCCGACTCGAGCGCATCGGCGAGCGCGCCCATGAGGGTGTCGGTGCTGATCCCCTTCTCCTGGGCGAGCGCCCGGAGGGCTTCCATCATGTCGTCGTTGGTGGTGCTCATGGCTTCGCTGCCTTCTTCTTCTCGGCGGACGGGGACGGCCGGCGCGTGCCCGGCTTGGGGGTCGGGCCCCAGTCGAACACGGTGCGGGCCCGTTCGATCTGGTCGTAGGTGAGGGTGCGGGGCTCGTCGGAACCCTCGGGGACCACGGTGACGCCGGTGTCGTCGGCGGCCTCGATGGTCCCCTTCAGCCGGCGGTCGCCCTCGACCCCGGCCCTGGTCTTGAGGTTGACGGTCTCGCCCACCGCCTTGGCGAAGTGCTCCGGCGTCCGCAGGGCCCGCTCGAGGCCGGGGCTCGTGACCTCGAGGGTGAAGCCGCCGGGGATCGGGTCGTGCTCGTCGATCAGGCGGGAGACCGCCCGGGTGACCGAGCCGATCGCCTCGAGGTCGACGCCGCCCGGACGGTCGATGGTGAGCCGGAGCGTGCCGCCGGCGAGCTCGAGGTCGTACAGCTCGACGTCGTGCTCGGCGATCACCGGGGCGACGAGCGCGAGGAGACGTTCGGTCATGTCCATCGACTCGCCTTTCTCCTCGGGGGCCGTCCTCGTCCGGACGCTGACAAACGAAGAGCGTGGGCTCGAGCCCACGCTCCGGCACCGGAGTGCGCCCGTCCAGCATAGCCGCGGTCGATCGAGAACGATCAGCCGAACCGACCCCCGCCGTTCAACCGCCGTCCACCCGACGAGCCCACGCATCGGTTCTTCGGGGGGATCGCCCGCCTGAGCCCACGAATTCCCCCGAAGAAAGGTTCGGCCCGCCCACGCCTCGGTTCTTCGGGGGAATCGACCCGCTCAGCTGGCAGATCCCCCCGAAGAACCGATGCGCGGGTCGGCAGGGTCAGTAGGCGCGGGCGACGACGGCGAGGACGTCGGGGTCGTCCTCCGACCTCGGCACCGAACCGTCGGGCATCTGGAGGCACCGCACGGTGACCGCGTGCTCGGCCAGCGCGGCCTCGCCCTCCTCGCCGAGGGTGGCCCACGGGATCCGGGCGAAGCCCGTCGCCGCAGCCTCCCGGGCCTCGTCGATCGTGGCGACCTCGGCGGTGCGGGCGGCGAGGCGGTCGGTGGCCTCGGCCAGGAGCGACGCCTGCAGCTCGTCGAGCAGGGCGGGCACCGTGGCCGCCAACCCGGCGATCGGGGCCTGGACCTTCTCCCCCGCCATGCGGTGCACCACCGTGACCTCGCCGTTGGCCAGGTCCCGGGGGCCGACCTCGATCCGGACCGGAACGCCCTTCAGCTCCCAGTCGGTGGCCCGGCGCCCGAACGACACGTCGGTCCGGTCGTCCACCCGCACCCGCACCCCGAGGGCCTGCAGCTCCTCGCCGAGCAACCGCGCCGCCGGGACGACGCCCTCCTCGTCGCGGATCGCCAGCACCACGACCTGCGTCGACGCCAGGCGCGGCGGCACCCGAAGCCCCCGATCGTCGCCGTGGCACATGATCAGCCCGCCCATCATCCGGGTGGACGTGCCCCACGAGGTGGTCCACGCCGTCTGCTGGGTGCCGTTCGCGTCCTGGAAGGTGATGTCGAACGCCCGGGCGAAGTTCTGACCCAGCTCGTGGCTCGTGCCCATCTGGAGCGCCTTGCCGTCGCCCATCATCGCCTCGCAGGCGAGCGTGTTGGTGGCGCCGGCGAACCGCTCCTGGCGGGTCTTGCGACCGACGAGGACCGGCATGGCGAGGACGTTCACCATGAAGTCCCGGTAGACGTCGTGGAGGATGCGCGACGCGTAGGCGGCGGCATCGGACTCGGTGGCGTGCGCGGTGTGGCCCTCCTGCCAGAGGAACTCGCTCGTGCGCAGGAAGAGCCGGGTGCGCAGCTCCCAGCGGACCACGTTGGCCCACTGGTTGAGCAGCAGCGGCAGGTCCCGGTGGGAGCTGATCCACTTGGCCATGAACTCGCCGATGACCGTCTCGCTGGTCGGCCGCACGACCACCGGCTCCTCGAGCTCCTTGCCGCCGGCGTGGGTGACGACCGCCAGCTCGGGGCTGAACCCCTCGACGTGCTCGGCCTCCCGGGTGAGGTAGCTCTCGGGGATGAACAGCGGGAAGTACGCGTTCTCTGCCCCCGCGTCCTTGATGCGGGCGTCCATCTCGGCCTGCATCCGCTCCCACAACGAGTACCCGTACGGCCGGATGACCATGGTGCCCCGCACCGGACCGTTGTCGGCCAGCTCCGCCTTGGCCAGGACGTCCTGGTACCAGCGGGGGAAGTCATCGGCCTGAGGGGTGAGGACGGGAGCCTTTGCCATGGTTGGGCGAGCGTACCGGCCCCACCCCCACCGGTCGCCAACGGTTCGCCGGCCCCTCCGGGGCGTCGGGTGGCCGCCGATAGGGTCACCGGCCATGGGAGGCGCGGGAGGTCCGATGTCCGGTGGCACCGGCGGGTGGAAGACCGAGTGGACCCGCCTGCTGCCGATCGTCGTGTTCGTGGTCGGCTCGATCCTGCTGCTGAGCGGGTTCCTCACACCTGTGTTCGCGTTCATCGACGCCGCGCCCACACGATTGTTCTTCGCCGTACCGGCCGCCCTCATCGGCACCGTGGTGCTCCGCGGCTGGCGAGCCGATGCCGCGGCCCGCGCCGACACGACCGGACCGGACGGGGTGAGCATCGCCGTCGAGCACGTCGTGGCCGCACCCTTCGACCCACCGACCTGGGTCGGTGACGGCACGCTCCTCGGGTCACCGGTGCTCTCGGTCAACCGTCTCGACCGGTTCCGGGCCGACCTCGGCGGAGCGTCGGTCTACGACGGCAGCGGCCGCCACCTCGCCGACGTGGTCCCCGGCGCGCCGTCCCTGCACCACACGATCTTCATCGACGACCCGGCCGGCCGCCCCCTGCTCCGCGTCGACCGCCATCCGAACCCGTTCGGGACCTCGTTGACGGTCTTCGCCCCCGACGGCCGGACCCTCGGCGAGGCCCGTCAGAAGCGGTTGGACAGGGAGACGTACCGGCTCGTCGGGGCCGGCGGTCCGATCGCCACGATGCGACCGCCCGGCAGCGGACGGCCGCGCCGGATCGTCGATCCGTCGAACCGCGTCGAGCTGGCGCGGGTCTTCCGCAACCCGGGCCAGGGCGTCCTCGCATCGAACCCGGCCCGGTCGTGGGTGGTTCGCTTCGAGCGGCACGAACCGCCGGAGGTCCAGGCCGTCATCGTCGCCAGCCTACTGGCGGTGGAGACCGGGTTCCGCCGCTGACGCTCCGCCGCCCGCGCTCGGGGAGGGCCGGGGCCGCCAGAATGGGCGCATGGACATCGAGATCAGCCGCGCCGACTACGAGCACGGGGGGCGCTACACGCTCCTCGCCGGCGGGGCGCCGATCGGCGAGCTGGACCACGCGGACCGCGACGGGGTCCGCACCTTCACCCACACCGGGGTCCGCAAGGGCCACGAGGGCGAGGGCCTGGCCGCGAAGCTGGTCCGCCGCGGCCTCGACGACGCCCGGACCGATGGTGTCCGGGTGGTGGCCGAGTGCCCCTACGTCAAGCGCTTCGTCGAGCAGCACCCCGACGACGCCGACCTCCTCGCGTGACCCCGTCGGACGAATCCGGGGCGCCGAGCCCGAAGGAGGCGCTCCGCGATCGCGTCCGGGAGGTGCTGATCGACGTGGAGACCCGTGAGCAGGTGATGTTCGGGGGCGTGGCGTTCATGGTCGACGACCGGATGCTCGTCGCCGTCATGCGCGACGGCGCGCTCCTCGCCCGGGTCGACCCCGCCCGGTCCGACGAACTGTCGACGCGACCGGGCGCCGGCCCGATGGAGATGGGGACGAGGACGATGGGGCCGAGCTGGCTCCGCGTCGAACCCGACGCGATCGCCGATCCGGCCGAGCTGGACGCCTGGATCGCCGAGGCCCGAGCCTTCGCCGACCAGAGCTGACCCGGGCACCTGGTCGTCGCCACGGGTCAGCGGGAGGTCGGGTCGCCGTAGGCGTCGCGCGCGAGCTCCGGACCGATGCGCAGGTCGATGACGGCACGACGGACCTCGTCGTCATCCGCCTTGGGGGAACGATGGCGAACGCCGGCCTCGGCGAGGGCGTCGCACGTCTCGTTGAGCGCGACGACGCGTTCGAACCGCTCCGCCGGCGACATGGCCCGAAGCCGCGCGAGCACGAGGCGGCGAACCTCTGGTGACGTGTCACCCGCTGGCGCTGCCACTCGCTCCATCTCCGTCAGCGTACCGACGAACGTCGACACGACGGCCCAGACGTACCCGAAGCGTGCACCTCCCCGTCCACGCCGCGCCGCGGGCGACGGGGCGCCGGTCTGCGACCATGGGCCATGGCCGACACCGACCAGCCCCCGACCGTCACCCCGTTCCGCGACCTCTCCCCTGCCGACCGCCGCGAGCTGCTGCGCCAGGCGGCGATCAACGCCGAGCTGGCCACCGGCAACCAGGAGCGCACCGCCGAGCGGGCCAAGCGGAACGTGTTCGTCCGCATCGGCACGATCGTCGTCGGATTCGCCGTCTTGATCGGTGGCCTGGTGATGCTGGTGCTGCCGGGCCCAGGCCTCGTCGGCATCATCGTGGGGCTCGGCCTGCTGGCCCGGGAGCTGGCCTGGGCGGAACGGCTCCTCGAGTACGTGAAGAAGCGGGCCAAGCTCGACGAGCTGAAGGAGCAACCGGCGTGGGTCAAGGTCGCGATGTGGGTGGGCACGATCGCGGCGGTCGGCGCGTCGGTCACCTACGTGGTGCTCCGATGACCGCGGAGGTCGTCGAACTGATCGAGGGGTTGTGCACCACGCGGGCGATTCGACGGTTCCGCGACGAGCCGATCCCCGACGACGCCCTCGCCACGATGTTCTTCGCCGCCACCCGGGCGCCGACCGGCTCCAACCGACAACCGTTCCGGTTCCTCGTCCTGCGCGACGGCCCGGGTGCGGTCGAGGCGAAGGCCCTGCTCGGCCGGTCGTTCCGCGAGCAGTGGGCGGCCAAGCGGGCCCACGACGGCTACGACGCCGGATCGGGCGCGGCGGCCGACTCCCCCAAGGCGCGGGTCGCCGCCGCGATGCAGCAGTTCGTCGACCGGTTCGAGCGGACGCCCGTGGTCGCCCTGGCCTGCCTGGTGCCGTGGCGGGGCCTCGACCCCACGGTCGGCGCGTCGGTCTACCCGGCGTGCCAGAACCTGCTGCTCGCCGCTCGGGGCCTCGGCTACGGCGGGGTGCTCACCATGTGGCACGCACCGGTCGACGCCGAGCTGCGGCGGATCCTCGCCGTCCCCGACGACGTGTTCATCGCCGCCACCGTGGCGCTCGGCCGCCCGGAGGGCCACCACGGTCCGGTCCGCCGTCGTCCGGTCGGCGAGCTCGTGTTCGACGACGTCTGGGGGCGGGCCGCTCCGTGGGCGACCGAGCCGCCCGGCACCCGCCACACCGGCCGACCGCCGGGCGCCGTCACGGATCGAGGCGGAGCCTGAGCAGGTCCGGATCCGACGCGAACCCGGCGGCCTCGTAGAGCGACCGGCCGTCGTCGGTGGCGACGAGGGCGACGCGACGCAGCCCGTCGGCCCGGGCGGCGTCGAGGCAGGCGTCGACCAACCGCCGACCGATCCCCTGTCGTCGCTGTGTCGGCGCGACCCAGACGTTGAACACGAACCCGTCGAGCCGTCGGGGATCGCGCGGGTGCGGCGGCACCTCCTGCACGAGCATGGACAGCCCGCCGACGACGGCGCCTCCGTCCTCGGCCAGCCACGACCACCACCGGTCGGCCGTGGTCGCCCGCTCGACGAAGTCGGCGACCTCGGCCCGGAATCGCACCGGGTCGTCGACCGTGTCGTACTCCTCGCGCAGGAACGCCATCCTCAGGTCGACCACCGCAGCCGCGTCGTCGACCGTCGCCCGCCTGATCTCGACGGTCAGGACCGTTCCTCGAGGTGCTTGCGGATCAGCTCGACCTTCTGTTCCGACGCGTTGGCGTCCGAACCCTGCTCGTCGAGCAGCGCGGCGCGATCGGCCTCGGCCTCGGCGGCCGCGCCGGCGTCGGCGTGGGTGAGGGCGCCCTCGATCCCCTCGGCCCGGATCGTGTCGGCCCACTCGACGAGCGCGTCGACCATCTCGTCCTCGGGCACGACCTTCACGACCTTGCCCTTGACGAAGAGGTGACCCCGCTTGCGCCCGGCCGCGATGCCCAGGTCGGCGTCCCGCGCCTCGCCGGGACCGTTGACCACACAGCCCATGACCGCGACCTGGATCGGGATGTTCATCCCGTCGAGCGCGGCCTGCGCGTCGTTGGCGACCTTGATGACGTCGACCTCGGCCCGTCCGCACGACGGGCAGGCGATGAGGTCGAGGCCCTTGCGCTCCCGCAGCCCCAGCGCCTCGAGCAGCTGGCGACCGGCGCGGGCCTCCTCGACCGGATCAGCCGTGAGCGAGTACCGGATCGTGTCACCGATGCCCTCGGCCAGCAGCGCGGCGATGCCGGCGGTGGCCTTGACCAGGCCGGCGGGCGGCGGGCCGGCCTCGGTCACACCGAGGTGCAGCGGGTGGTCGGTGGCCTCCGAGAGCTGGCGGTACGCCTCGATCATGAGCGGCACGCTCGACGCCTTGACCGAGATCTTGATCTGGTCGAAGCCCACCTCGTCGAAGTACGCCATCTCGATCTTCGCCGACTCGACCATGGCCTCGGGGGTGACCTTGCCGCCGTACTTCTCGTAGAGCCGTTCGTCGAGCGACCCACCGTTGACACCGATGCGGATCGGCACCCCTCGGTCCTTCGCCTCCGAGGCGATCAGCTTGATGTGCTCGGGCCGGCGGATGTTGCCCGGGTTGAGGCGCAGGCAGTGGACCCCGGCGTCGAGCGCGGCCAGCGCCATCCGGTGGTTGTTGTGGACGTCGGCCACGATCGGCACCGGCGACCGGGGCACGATGTGGGCCAGCCCCGCCGCGGCGTCGGCGTCGTTGCAGGTGCAGCGCACGATGTCGGCGCCCGCCGCGGCGAGCGCGTAGATCTGCTGGAGGGTCCCGTCGACGTCGGCCGTCTTCGTCGTGGTCATCGACTGCACCGACACCGGCGCGTCGCCCCCGACGGTGACCGGGTTGGTGCGATGGGCGAGGGTGATCTGGCGGGTGGACCGACGTTCGGCGATGCGGACGGTGCCGTCGTTCATGTGATCGGGTTGGCCAGGTCGAGCCACAGCGAGGTGGCGAAGAGCACGACGAGCACGGCCATCACCGCGTAGGCGGCCGGCAGGAGCCGGGCGACGTCCATGAAGTACCGCTTGCGGTGGAGGCGCTTCTCCTGGATCCGCTCGTACACCGCGATCACGACGTGACCGCCGTCGAACGGGAGCATCGGGAACAGGTTGAACACCCCGATGAAGATGTTGACCAGGGCGAACACGAAGATGAGCGCGCTGGGGTCGACCTCGCCGACGGCGGAGCCGGCGTTCACCAGGCCGACGATCGACATGATCCGGTTCTCGCTCGCAACGCCGGCACCCTGCTTCCGCATGACCGCCGAGGTCTCGTCCGCGGTCGGGTTCGCCCGCGCGTTGTCCTCCCGGGCGTTGAACACCTGACCCATGAAGTCCGAGATGCCGCTCGGCGTGAAGAACCGGCCGAGCGACTCGGTCGAGAACCACAGGACCTGGGCGAACTGCACCGGCGTCTGCACCACGGCCTCACCCACACCGAGCCGCTCGGGATCGCCGGGCTCCTGGCCGACCCCCAGGAACACCCGGCCACCGGTGAGGGCCAGGCGCTCGATCTTCAGGTCGACGGTCCTGGGAGCCAGATCGTTGCCGTCGTCGTCGTGGGGGACGAAGGTGACCGGCACGGTCGTGCCCTCGAGCTCGAGGAGCTTCGGCTCGAGGTCCTCGATCGTCGTGGTGTCGAGGTCACCGATGGCGGTGACCCGGTCCAGAGGCTCCATGCCGGCCGCGGCGGGCGGGGTCCCGTCGGCCACCGCGGCGACCCGCCAGTCGTAGCGCTCGACCAGGGTGATCTGCGTCGTCCGCTCGACGCCGTCACGTTCGTAGACGAGCGGAACGGTCTCGCCCTCGTGGCGGAGGGACACCTCGCGCAGGTCCTCGAAGGTCGAGACGGAATCGCCCCCCATGGAGACGATCTCGTCGCCGCTCTGGAGGCCCGCTGCGTCGGCCGCGCCGCCGTCGGCGACGTTGGCGATGCGCCACGACTCGGCCTGGCCGGCCGGGTCGACGGTGCCACCGGGGAGGCCGACGACGGTGAGCGCCAGGAAGATCAGCACCAGCGCGAGCAGGAAGTGCATGGCCGAGCCGGCGACGGCGACACCGATGCGGTCCCAGAACCCCTTCTGGCGGTAGGTCCGGGCCTCGTCGGCCGGGTCCACCTCTTCCAGGTTGTGCATCCCGACGATCTTCACGTACGCCCCGAGCGGGATGCACTTGATGCCGTACTCGGTCTCGCCCCGCTTGATCGACCAGACCTTCGGCCCGAAGAAGATGAAGAACTCGGTGACCTTCATCCCCGCCCGCTTGGCCATGATGAAGTGGCCGAACTCGTGCAGGGTGATCATGAGGAAGAGGGCGAGGATCACCACGAGCATCCACGGGCGCCACCACCCGACCAACGCGAGCGCACCGACCAGGGCCGCCAGCCGGAGCCCGGCGTAGGGCACCCCGCCGTCACCCTCGGGATCCACCCCGACGCCCCGCGACTCGAGCGAGGTCGCCAGCGTCGTCAGCCGGCCACCGCCCGGCACCGGCGGCACGTCGGCCGGCGGGCGGTCATCGATGTCGGTCATGCGGTGGCCCTTCCGGCGCGACGGTCGGCCACCAAGCTACGGGCTTCGGCCCGCGATCGGCGGTCGGCATCGATGACGTCGGCCACCGCGAGCGTGCCCTGGTCCCCCGCGGCGTCGCAGCGGTCGAGCACCCGGGCGCACACCTCGGCGATGTCGCGCCAGGCGATCTCGCCGGCGAGGAAGGCCGCGACCGCCTCCTCGTTGGCCGCGTTGAGCCACGCCGGGGCCAACCCGCCGGCCCGGCCGGCGTCGTAGGCCAGGCCGAGGCACGGGAACGCCACCCGATCGGGCTGCTCGAAGTCCAGCCGGCGCAGCTCGGACCAGTCGATGGCCCCGAAGGCCGCCGCGCTGCGATCGGGCCAGGCGAGGGCGTACCCGATGGGCAGGCGCATGTCCGGCCGGGACAGCTGCGCGATGGTCGAGCCGTCGGTGAAGGTGACCATCGAGTGCACGATCGACTGGGGGTGGACCACGACATCGATGTCGTCGAAGCCGATCCCCACGCCGGCGTCGCCCGCCGGTGCGCCGAACAGCTCGTGGGCCTCGATGACCTCCAGGCCCTTGTTCATGAGCGTCGACGAGTCGACGGTGATCTTCGGCCCCATGGACCACGTCGGGTGGGCCAGCGCGTCCTCGACGGTGACCGAGGCCAGCTCGGCGGCCGAGCGCCCCCGGAAGGGACCCCCGCTCGCGGTCAGCACCAGCTCGGCGACCCGGGCCGGACCGGACTCGTCGCGGCTCCGCAGGCACTGGTGGATCGCGCCGTGCTCGCTGTCGACCGGGACCAGCTCGGCGCCCGGCGTCCGGCGCGCCGCCTGGACCACCGGCCCTCCGGCGATCAGCGACTCCTTGTTGGCGAGCGCCAGGCGCTTCCCGGCCCGCAAGGTGGTGAGCGTGACCTCCAGACCGGCGAAGCCGACCACGCCGTTGACGCACACGTCCGCGTCGGCGCCGATGCTGGCCAGGCCCTCGGGCCCCGAACGCAGCTCCACGCAGCCGATCGACCGGGCGTCGAGCCGGGCCCGCAGCTCCGCCTCGGCCCCGGCGTGGGCCACCGCCACGACGTCGGGACGCACCGCGTCGACCTGCTCGACGAACGCGTCGAGGTTGCGGCCGGACGCGCCGAGCGCGACCACGCGGTAGCGGTCGGGTTCGGCGGCGACGACGTCGAGCGCCTGCGTGCCGATCGACCCGGTCGAGCCGGCGAGCGCGACGGTGGTGGTCAACGCACCCCGTGCCCGGTCAGCTGAGGCCGATGGTGACCGCGAGCCAGAACACCGTCGGCAGGACGAAGAGCATGCCGTCGACCCGGTCGAGGACCCCACCGTGGCCGGGGAGGATCGAACCCATGTCCTTGATGCCGAGGTCGCGCTTCAGCAGGGACTGGCACAGGTCGCCGAGAGGTGCAGCGACGGCGGCACCGATGCCGAGCACGAAGGCGGCACCGAAGCCGGTCCAGGGGCCCATTTCCATGATGCCGACCACGATGATCGGCGTGACGAACGCCCCGGCCATGCCCCCGACGAGGCCCTCGAGGGTCTTGTTGGGGCTGGCCGACGACAGCGGGCGGTGGCCCATGGCCTTGCCGATGAACAGCCCGCCGACGTCGTAGGCGACGGTGGCCAGGATGGCGGTGAGCAGCAGCGCCCGCCCGTCGGGCAGGCCGAGCATCGCAGCGGCGGACGACCCGAGGCCACCGATCCAGGTGATGCCGAGCAACGTCGCGCCGGTGCCCTCGAGCACGCGCGGGTCGGTGCCGCCGGCGCCCACGAGGTACCACCCGAGGATGGCGGCCAGGGTCAGGAACACCAGGAGCGGGTAGTACGCGGGACCCCGCCAGTAGATCGCCAGCGGGTAGGCGACCGAGGCGGCGATGCCGATGAGCGTCACGCACTCCCAGCCGACCTCGCGCAGCTTGGCGAAGTACTCGACCGCGGCCAGGCCGATCGCCGCGGTCACGACGATCACCATCCAGGCCGGACCGGCCAGGAGGGCCACGATGGCCAGCACGGCGAGCCCGCCGCCGACCGCGACCGCGGTGGTCATGTCCCGGTCGGGAGCCGACGAGGGCCCGACCCCGAGCGGGTCGTCATCGTCGTAGCCGACCTCGATCCACTCGTCCTCGAGCTCCTCGTCGCCGTCGTCCCCACCATCGCCGGACGGCCCGCCGGATTCGTCGCCTCCGTCGGCACCGCCGTCCCCGCCGGCGCCAGCGTCGCCGATCCGGACCGTCGACACGGCCACCACCGGACGGTCGTCCTCCTCGTCCTCCCAGCCCTCCTCGGCCGGCCAGGCGTCGCCCGCCTCGACGTCGAGGTCGAGGTCGTCGTCGGACCCGTCGTCGGACGCGGCCCAACGATCGTCGCCGTCGTCGACCTCGAGCCGGGGCCGCACGTCACCGGTGCGCTCCTCCACCCGCTCCTCGAGGTCGTCGAATCCGTAGTACTCGTCGTGGCTCGGGCGGTCGTCGCCGTCGGCCAGGGCGCCCACGCGGACCTCGTCGCTGCGGTCCGACAGCGACGTGAGGTAGTCGTCGTCGCTCCAGTCGTCGTCCGCGTCGCGCCAGCGGGGCGTCGAGGTGGCGAACGACGACCAGACGTCGCTGTCGTCCTCGTCGTCGAGGAGCGGACCATCGTCGCCGATCAGCACGGCCGGGACCTCGCCGGTCGGCGGTTCGGTCCAGTGCGGGAGCTCGACCGGGCCGGTCACCGGATCCGGGGCGGGCTGCACCGGCGGCCGCTCGATCCGCGACGGATCGGCGCTGGCGTCGAGCGGGAAGCGGAGCGCGGGCCGGGGGCCGGCGGGCGGCGACGCGGGACGGTCGCCGTAGCGGGGCTGGTCGCCGCCGCGACGGGGCGTCACGTCGCCCCGTTCCATGGCCTCTGCTGCCTCGTCGGCTCCGATGATGCGCACGCCCTCCTTCGACGGCGGCTCGTCATCGTCTCGTCGGGCCCTTCGTTGGTCGTCCATGGCACCTCCTGGTACCGCCTGGCTCGTCTTGCTGGCTGGAGGCGGCCCGGGAGGGCGCCGTCCAGGGTCAATCCTCGAGCAGCTCCTGCTCCTTGGTGCCGAGCGCTGCGTCGATGTCGGCCTCGGCGGCCTGGGTCAACTTGTCGAGCTCCTTCTGCGCCCGGACGAGGTCGTCCTCGGAGAGGTCGCCGTCGCGCTCGAGGGCCTCGAGCTCCTGGCGACCGGACCGGCGGGCGTTGCGGATGGCGATGCGGCCGTCCTCGGCCATGCCCTTCACGACCTTGACGAACTCCTTGCGGCGCTCGGTCGTGAGCGGCGGGAACGACAGGCGGATCGCGTTGCCGTCGTTGCTGGGGTTGAGGCCCAGGTCGGACTGGCGGACGGACTTCTCGATCGCACCGATCGACGCCTTGTCGTACGGCGTGATCACCAGCATGCGGGCCTCGGGCACCGAGAACCCGGCGAGCTGCTGGAGGGGCACCTCGGAGCCGTAGTACTCGACCGGGATCTTCTCGACCAGGGCGGGCGCCGCCCGGCCGGTGCGGATCGAGCCGAAGTCGGCGCGGGTGTGGCCGACGGCCCGCTGCATCTTCTCCCGCGCCTCGTCGAGGATCAGGGAGGTCATCTCGTCGCTCATCGCTCGATCGGGCTCGGGGCGCAGGTGTGCCGTGGGACGGGGGAGGTCACCGGACCAGGGTACCGACTCCGGGTTCGCCCGTGAGGACGCGTCGGAGATTGCCGACCTCCAACGCGTCGAACACGACGATCGGGAGATCGTTGTCCATGCAGAAGGTGATGGACGTGGGGTCCATGACCTTCAGACCACGGTTGAGCACGTCCATGTAGGTGATCTCGTCGAGCTTGGTGGCCGACGGGTCGATCTTGGGATCGGCGGTGTAGACGCCGTCGACGCCCGAGTGGGTGCCCTTGACGACCGCGCCGGCCGACAGCTCGGCCGCCCGGAGCGCGGCCGGGGTGTCGGTGGTGAAGAACGGGGCGCCGAGGCCGCCGGCCAGGATGACCACGCGGCCCTTCTCGAGGTGGCGCTCGGCCCGCCGGCGGATGTACGGCTCGGCGATCTGCTCCATGTGCAGCGCCGTCATCACCCGGGTGGGCTGGTCGAGCTGCTCGAGCGTGTCCTGCATGGCCAGCGCGTTGATGACGGTGGCCAGCATGCCCATGTAGTCGGCCTGGGCGCGGTCCATGCCCGCGCCGGCCCCGGTCATCCCCCGCCAGATGTTGCCGCCGCCGATGACGATGGCGACGTCGACGCCCATGGAACGGGCGTCGACGACGTCCTCGGCCAGCTGACGGACGACCGCCCCGTCGATCCCGAAGCCGGCGGTGCCGGCGAACGCCTCACCGGACAGCTTCAGGACGATGCGGGGCCACCGGGGTTCGACCACGTCAGCCCCCGATCGCCACCAGGACGAACCGGACGACGCTGGCGTCGCCGAGCAGCTGGGGCACGGTCTGCTTCTCGTCCTTCACGTAGGCCTGCTCCAGGAGCACGCGCTCCTTGAACCACCCGGTGAGGCGACCCTCGACGATCTTCTCCATCGCGGCCTCGGGCTTGCCCTCGGCGCGGGTGATGCCCTCGAGCGCCTCGCGCTCCTTGGCCACCTCGTCGGCGGGGACCTCGTCGCGGCTCAGGTACGACGGCTTGGTGAAGGCGATGTGGACGGCGACCTCGTGGGCGAGGTCCGTCGTGCCACCGGCCAGCTCGACGATCACGCCGAGCACCCCGCGGCCGTCCTGGCGGTGGAGGTAGGTGTCGACGACGTTGCCGTCGGCGGCCTCGACCCGGACGACCCGCCCGAGGTCGATGTTCTCCTTGAGGACGACCTTGAGGTCGTCGATGGCATCGTCCTTCGCGTTCTTCGCCGACTCGCCCTCGGTGGCGACCAGGGTCGCGATCTCCTGGACGAGCGAGGTGAACTGGTCGGACTTGGCGACGAAGTCGGTCTCGCACTTGAGCTCGGCGACCGCCGCGACGTTCTCGAACACCGACACGGCGACGGTGCCCTGGCTGTTGTCCCGGTCCTCGCGGGCGGCCGACTTGGCGAGGCCCTTCTCGCGCAGCCACGTGGTGGCCGCCTCCGGGTCGCCGTCGTTCTCCTGGAGCGCCTTCTTCGCGTCCATCATCCCGGCGCCGGTCGCTTGGCGCAGGGCCTGGACGTCCTTGGCGGTGAACTCAGGCATCGGGGGTGATCTCCTCGGTCTTCTCGGTGATGTCGTTCTCGACGACGACGTCGGCGGCAGCGACGTCCTCGGTGGCGGGCGCGCCGGCGGCCTCGGCGGCCTCCTGCTGCGCCTTCGCGATGCGGGCCTCACGGGCGGCCGCGGCCTCGACGGCCTGGCGGCGGGCGTCGGCCTGCTGGGCGGCGATCTCGGCCTCCTCCTCGGCGGTGCGCTCCTTCGGCGCCTGCGGCGCACCGGGGCGGCGGGAGGCGATGATCCGTCCCTCGTCGACCGCGTCGGCGATCACCCGGCTCATGAGCGTGCCGGAGCGGATCGCGTCGTCGTTGCCGGGAATGGGGAACTGGATGACGTCGGGGTCGCAGTTGGTGTCGACCACGGCGACGATCGGGATGCCGAGCTTGTTGGCCTCGGTCACCGCGATGTGCTCCTTCTTCGTGTCCAGGATGAACACGAGGTCGGGCAGCTTGTCCATCTTGGCGATGCCGCCGAGGTTGCGCTCCAGCTTCTCGAGCTCGCGCCCGATGAGCAGGGCCTCCTTCTTCGGCATGGCCTCGAACTCGCCGGAGTCGCGCATGCGGCGGTACTCCTGCATCTTGCCGACGCGCTTGGACATGGTCTCGAAGTTCGTGAGCATGCCGCCGAGCCAGCGCTGGTTGATGTAGGGCGAGCCGGACTTCTCGGCGTAGGACTGGATCGGGCCCTGCGCCTGCTTCTTCGTGCCGACGAAGAGCACGGTGCCGCCGTCGGCGACGGTGTCGCGGATGGTGGTGTAGGCCGCCTCGATGCGCTGCAGGGTCTGGCGCAGGTCGATGATGTAGATGCCGTTGCGCTCACCGAAGATGAAGCGCTTCATCTTCGGGTTCCACCTGCGGGTCTGGTGGCCGAAGTGGACGCCGGCGTCGAGCAGTTGCTTCATGGACACGACGGGCTCGGTCATGATCTCTTCTCTCTTCCCAACGGTTGGACGAGACCCGGTGCCGTTGCGGCGGGACAGCGTGCTGCCCCACCGACCGTGGGATGGCGCCGGGCGGATGTGGGTGTCGGCCCACCCGATGTGGACCGGTCGGAAATCGTAGCGAACGGGAGGCCGGACGCCCAAGGTGATCGCGTCGTGGTCCTGATCGACGCGCGGACGGTCACCACGGCCCCACCGTCGCCAGGATCGAGCGCGCGACCTGCCCGAACGTCGCCCCGGCCACACCCGTCGGGTCGGGGCCCGGACCGATCGGGTCGGTCCCGCCGCCGTCGGGGCCCGGGTCCGGGACCAGGTGGGCCCGACCGCCGCCGACCGCACCGCCCCACAACGTCGATGGGTCGAGGTAGGTCTCGCCCCGGCGGACGCCGAGGTGGAAGCGCTCCCCCGCGACGGCCACGACGGCACCCGCGTCGACCACGTCGCCGGCGCCGACCCGGACCGCGGCCACGAACGAGTACGACGACCGCAAGCCGTCCGGGTGGCGGACCGTGACGTGGAGGGCGCCGGCCACGGGACCCGCGAAGGTCACCACGCCGGGGCCGATCGCCCGCACCATCTGTCCGGGGGTGGTGGCGTACTCGATGCCGCGGTTCCCGGGCGCCCACGGCTCCGTCGGCGCCCGGAACGGGTCGCTGACCTGGGCATCGACCGGCGGTCGGTATCGCGGGCGCACCCCGGCGTCGGCCGCGGACCCGGCGCCGTCCTGGGCGGCAGCCGGACCGACCGGACCGACGAGCGGTCCCGGGACGATGACGGCCAGGACGAGGCCGGCCAGCGCGGCCCGACACCGGCGGCCGGCGCTCACGACCGCGCTCCGATCAGGCCAGTTCGCGCTCCATGGCCTGGAGCCGGCTGCGCAGGTGGAGCACGGCGCGGGTGTGGATCTGGCTGACGCGGCTCTCGGTGACCTTCAGGACCTGGCCGATCTGGGCCAGCGTCAGGTTCTCGAAGTAGTACAGCGTGAGCACGACCTTCTCCCGATCGGGCATGCGTTCGATGGCCGAGGCCAGCTGGCCCCGCATCTCGTGCATCTCGAACAGGGCACCCGGACCGGCGGAGTCGTCGGCGATGGTGTCGGCGAGGGTCGCCTGCTCGTGACGGTCTCCGAGCCACTCGTCGAGCGCCATCACGCCGGTGAGCGACACCTGGCCGAGCACCGACTGCAACGTCTCGGCCGAATAGCCGAGCTCCTCGGCCAGCTCCGCCTCCGAGGGCGACCGGTGGAGCTTGCCCTCCAGCTTGGAGAAGGCGTTCTCGACGGCCCGGGCCTTGGCCCGCACCGATCGAGGAACCCAGTCGTTGGCCCGCAGCTCGTCGAGGATCGCGCCCTTGATGCGCGAGATCGCGTACGTCTCGAACTTGAGCCCCCGGTCGAGGTCGAACTTCTCGATGGCGTCGATCAGGCCGAAGATGCCGTAGCTGACCAGGTCGGACTGCTCCACGTTGGCCGGGAGGCCCGCCCCGACCCGACCGGCGACGTACTTGACGAGCGGCGAGTAGTGCAGGATCAGCCGATCCCGGGCGGCCCGGGAGGCCGTCCGCCCATAGTGCTCCCAGAGCTCGTCCACAGGTTCGGTGCTCATGGGTGCGTTCGCTCAGGCACGTGGATGCGTCTCGTCGTAGACCCGCCGCAGCCGTTCCCGACTGACGTGGGTGTAGATCTGGGTCGTGGCAAGGTCCTGGTGGCCCAGGAGCTCCTGCACCACTCTCAGATCGGCACCACCGTCGAGAAGGTGAGTGGCGAAGGTGTGCCGCAGTGCGTGGGGATGCGTCGGCTCCGGCGAACGACGGTCGATGATCCGCCGGACGTCCCGGGGCGTGAGCCGGTTCCCCCGCCGGTTCACGAACAGCCGATCGTCGCTGGTCCCCGGCTGGACCAGCAGGGGTCGGCCGTCGGCCAGCCAGCGCCGCAGCGCCAGCACGGCCGGCTCGCTCACGGGGACCTGGCGCTGCTTCGAGCCCTTGCCCCAGACGGTGACCCGCGCCGACGGGAGGTCCAGGTCGCGACGGTCGAGCCCGCACAGCTCGGCCACCCGGAGCCCGCTGCCGTAGAGCAGCTCCAGGACGGCGTCGTCCTGAAGTCGACGCGCGTCGGCCGCGTGGTCGGCATCGTCGCCGACCTGCGACTCGACGCTCCCGGGTGGTTCGAGCAGGGCGCGGAGGTCGTCGTCGTGGAGGACCCGGGGCAACCGCTTCGGACCCGACGGGGCCCGGAGCGTGATCGACGGGTCGGCGTCGATCACGCCGGTGCGCGCGCACCACGCGAAGTAGCGGCGCAACGCAGACACCCGGCGGGCGACGGTGCTCGGCGCCGATGGACGATCGGCGACGTCGACGAGGTAGGCGCGAAGCGTCCGTCGGTCGACCGAACCTGGCGCGTCGAGGGAACGACCCGCCGCCCAGGCGGTGAAGTCCGCGAGGTCTCGCCGGTAGGCCGCCACCGTGTTCGGCGCCGCGGCCGTCAGCGAGGCCAGGAAACCCTCCTCGTTCCAAACCACGGGGCCACCGTAACGGCCGGGCGCTCATCGGCCGACCATCCGCTCGACGGGCAGGGCCGGTTCGTACCAGCCGCCGTTGGCGACGACGTGGCCCGACAGCTCGAGGGCGGTGAGCGCGGCAGATACCTCGTCGACGCCGGTCCCGCCCACCGCGACCAGCTCGGCGAGGGCGAGCGGACCGGCACCCAACGCGTCGAGCAAGAGCTGCTCCAGGGCCGGTCGCGGTGGAGCCGACGGCTCCGCCGCTCGGCCGACCGGACGTTCCGAGGGCAGGGCCAGTCCGAGCTCCCCGAGCACGTCGTCGACGTCGCGCACCAGCTTGGCGCCATCGGTGATCAGGGCGTTGGTCCCGGCCGCGGCCGGCGCGGAGGGGTGGCCCGGCACCGCGAGGACGGGCACGCCGCGCTCCAACGCCTCGTCGGCGGTGAGCATCGACCCCCCGGCGGCCCGGGACTCGACGACGACCACGGCGTCGCTCAGCCCGGCGATGATCCGGTTCCGGGCCGGGAACCGCCAGGCGTTCGGTCGGCTTCCGAGCGGGGTCTCCGACACGAGGGTCCCGTGGAGCGCGACCTCACGATGGAGCCGCTCGTGGCGGGCCGGGTACGCGATGTCGAGGCCAGCAGCGACCACGCCGACCGGGGCGCCCGGGATGCCCCGCTCGTGCTCCAGCGGGCCGGCCAGCACGTCGACCGCGCCCCGGTGGGCCGCGCCGTCGATGCCGAGCGCGAGCCCGGACACGACGCAGATCCCGGCCGCGGTGAGGTCGGCCCCGAGCCGGCGGGCGAAGGTGCGCCCGAGGGTCGTGGCGTTGCGAGTGCCGACGATCGCGACCGTGGGGACCTGGGGTTCCGGCACCGGCCCGGTCGTGAACAGCACGGCGGGCGGTTCGAGGTCGGCCACGAGGCGCGTGGGGTAGCCGCGCCGGCCCCGCACGAGGACGCGGATGCCCCGGTCGCGGTACTCGGCCAGCACGGTGGCGGGGTCGATCTCCCGCGCGGCGCGCACGGCGGCCGGTCGGGCGTCGGCGTGCAGGCGGCGAGCGAGCGGTTCGCAGCGCTGGACGTCTCCGCCGACCAGCGCCTCCCACGCCCGTCCTGCGCCGACCTGCTCCTGGCACTGCTCGAGGCACCTGGGCCCGATCCCGTCGATCATGGCCAGGGCGACGAGGGACGCCGCCTCCTCGTCGAGCCGCGCCCGGCTCGGTGCGGCCTCCGCCGGGCTCCACGCTGCCGGGCTCACGCCGCCATCCCGGTGACCACGGCCAGCTCGGCCCGGAGCTGGAGCGCGGTGGCCACGTGGCCGACACCCAGCGGGCCACGGTGGCCGGCGAGGTCGCCCAGCGTGCACGCCACCCGCCGGATCCGCACCAGTCCCCTGGCGCTCAAGCGACCCGATCGGAGCGCGGTGACGAGCAGCTCCCGGGCGTCGTCGGTGATCGGGGCCGTGTCGTCGAGCGCCTCGCCGTCCAGCTCGGCGTTCGTCCGCACGCCGCGGGCGACGGCCCGCTCGCGCGCCCGGGCCACGCGCTCGGCCACCTCCACGGTGGCCTCGCCCCGGTCGTTGCCAAGCAGTTCCTCGATCTCGGGCCGCAGCACCTCGATCCGCAGATCGAAGCGATCGAGCAGCGGACCCGACAGGCGGCGCCGGTACCGCGTGAGCCCGGCGGTGGTGCAACGGCAGCGCCCGGGTCGGCCGGCCTCGCCGCACGGACACGGGTTCATCGCCGCGACGAGCAGGACTCGGGCCGGCAGGTCGGCCTGGAACCGAGCCCGGCTCACCCGGACCACACCCGACTCCAGCGGCTGGCGGAGCGCGTCGAGCGTCGACGGCCCGAACTCGGCCAGCTCGTCCAGGAACAACACGCCCGCGTGGGCCCTCGAAAGCTCGCCGGGTCGGAGCACGTCGCTCCCGCCGCCCACGAGCGCCACCATGGTCGAGCCGTGGTGCGGGGCCCGGAACGGCGGGCGGGTGGCCAGTCCGTGGCCGGCCGGGTCACCGACCGCCGACCGCACCCGGGTGACCGCCATGGCGTCCGCCCGGTCGAGGTCGGGAAGCAGCCCGGGGAGCCGGCTGGCGAGCATGGTCTTGCCCGCCCCGGGCGGACCGACCATGAGCAGGTGGTGGCCTCCGGCCGCCGCGACCTCCAGGGCCCGGCGCACCACTGGCTGGCCGCGGACGTCGGCCAGGTCGGGCACGATGGGCGGCGGTGGCGGATCGGGCGGCGACGACGGCTCGGGCCAGGGCCCGCGACCCCGCAGGGCGTCGACCAGCTCGCGCAAGGACGAGACACCACGCACCTCCGGTCCACCGACCAACTCGGCCTCGTGCACCCGACTGGACGGCACCACCACGGTGGGCGCCTGCACGGCGTCGACCAGCGGGACGATGCCGGCGATGGGCCGGACCGTGCCGTCGAGGCCGAGCTCGCCGAGGAACGCGAGCCCGCGGACCGCCTCGGCATCGATCTCGCCCTGGGCGACGAGCACGCCGACGGCCATGGCCAGGTCGAGCGTGGCCCCGGGCTTGCGCAGCTCGCTCGGGGCGAGGTTGATGGTGATTCGCTGCAGGGGCCAGGGGATCTCGGCGGCCATGACGGCGGCCCGGACGCGGTCCCGGGCCTCCCGGCAGGCGGCGTCGGGCAGGCCGACGATCGAGAGCCCGGGCAGGCCGTTGGCCACGTGGACCTCGACGGTGACGGGACGACCGTCGACGCCGATGACGATGGACGAGGGGATGCTGGCGAACACGGTGTTCCTCCCCACCCCGGGACGGGGCGGTCGACGAAGCGAGAGGAGGACCGCGCGTCGATCCACGAGACGGGCCGGTTGCCGACCGGCGAAGCCGTCCGCCGGACGGCACCCCGGACCTTAGCGAGGGGGTGTGACGATGTGAACCGCCGGCGCCCTACGGCCGCAGCAGCTTGTAGTTGTGCTCGGCCTCGTCGATCACCTGCTTCGCCTCACCGCCGAACACCTGCTTGAACATCGACAAGGTGAAGCCGGCCAGGGTCTTGGCCGGCACGTGCGACGGCACGGCGAGCGCCGCCGCGTCGGTCACGACGTCGAGCACCACCGGACCGTCCCGATGCCCCAAGGCCCGCTGCACGGCGTCGCGCAGCTCGGCCGGATCCTCGACCCGGATGCCCGTGGCCCCGCACCCTTCGGCGATCCGGGCGTAGTTCGTCGGCGGCAGGTCGGTGGCCCAGGGCACCATGCCGACCTCCTGCATCTCGATGTTGACGAAGTCCAGCAGGCTGTTGTTGAACACGACGTGCACGACGTTCGCCCCCCGGTGCACCTCGGTCAGCAGGTCGCCGATGCCGAGCATCGAGAACCCGCCGTCGCCGCACATCGCCACCACCTGGCGACCGGGATGGGCGAGCGAGGCCCCGAAGGCGTTCGGTGAAGCGGTCGCCATCGAGGCCCACGAGAACGAGCCGAACATCAACCGGTCGCCGGAGAACTCGATGTGGCGGGCGGCCCAGATGCAGCAGGCGCCGACGTCGACGGTGACCACCGCGTCGTCGTCCATGAGCTCGTTCAGCAGCGCCGCCAAGTACTGGGGTCGGATCGGCGTCTCCTGGTCCCCGTGGGTGACGTACGCGTTCAGCTCGCCCTTCCACCGCTCGGAGACCTTCAGGGCGTGGCGGAGGTGGCTGTCGTCGGTCTTGGCGTCCACGAGCGGCAGGAGCGCGGTGGCGAACGCGTCGACGTCGGCCACGCTCCCGCAGGCGATCGGCACCCGGCGACCGATCATCTGCGGCCGGTCGTCGACCTGGACGATCTCGGCATCGCCGGCCTGGAGGAACTCACCGAAGGGGAAGTCGGTGCCGAGCATGAGGATCAGGTCGGCGTGCTTCAGCGCGTCGAAGCAGCCGCCGTAGCCGAGCAGGCCGGTCATCCCGACGGCGTTGGGGTTGTCGGCCTCGAGCCACACCTTGCCCTTCAGCGAGTAGCCCACCGGGGCCTGCAGCTTCTCGGCGAGGGCCTTCACCGAGTCGACCGCGCCCCGGCACCCGTCGCCGCCGAAGATCGTGACCTTCCCTGCCCCGTTCACGAGTTCGGCGATCGCGGCCAGGTCCTCCTCGGACGGCACCGGCACGGGGACCGACGGCAGGAACAGCGTCGGCTCGGGGCCGGGCGCCTTCGCGTGCGCGATGTCACCGGGGAGCGCGATCACCGTCGGGCCGCGGTCGAGGATGGCGGTCCGGATGGCCTTGGCGAAGATCGTCTGCGCCGCGGCCGCGCTCACCACCCGCCCCGTGTACAGCGACCCGGTGCGGAACAGGTCCTCGGGGCTGATCTCCTCGATGTACGCGGTGCCCATGATCTCGACCTCGATGTCGCCGGCGATCACGATGACCGGGCAACGTTCGTGGAACGCGTCGAGGACCCCGTTCAACAGGTGGGTGACGCCGGGCCCGGCCGTCCCGCAGACCGCCACCGGTTGCCCGGTGACGAACGCCTCGGCGTTCGCCGCGAAGGCGCCCCACTCCTCGTGGCGCACGTGGACGAACTCGATCTCGTCGGTGTGCCGTCGGAACGCGTCGAAGGTCGGATCGAGCGCGTCGCCCACGATCCCGTAGCACCGCCGCACACCGGCCTGCGCCAGCATCGTCCAGAGGTCGTCTGCCACCGTTCGCGACATCGGGCCATCCCCTCTCACGTCGAAGGTGATCGCCCGTTCGTGCTCAACGTAGCGAGCCGTGGCCCGCCGTGCTCGCCCGATGCCCGCGATCGCCGTGGAGGTGTGGCCGGGCCCGAGGCGCCGAGGGTCAGCGACCCCGGAAGGTCGGCGTGCGCTTCTGGATGAACGCCATGATCGCCTCGGCGGTGTCGGCCGACGCGAAGTTCACGGCCTGTGCCGCACCCTCGGCCGCCAGTGCCTCCCCGAGCGACGAGGTCGACGACCGATCGAGGAGGCCCTTCGACTGGCTGACCGCGATCGGCGGCAGCGACACCAGGCGCTCGGCCCACTCCTGCACCGCGGCGTCGAGCTCGTCGACGGGGACGACCTTGTTGACCAGACCGATCCGATCCGCCTCGGCCGCGTCGATGATCGGCGCCAGCAGCGACAGTTCCTTGGCCTTGTGGAGGCCGACCCGCCTGGGCAGGAGCCACGAGCTGCCGAGGTCGAGCGACAGGCCACGGGTGGCGAAGATCTCCGAGAACCGGGCCCGCTCGGAGGCCACGATGAGGTCGCAGCCCAGGGCCAGGCTCATCCCGGCCCCGACCGCCACGCCGTCGACCCGGGCGATCACGGGCTGGGGCAGGGCGTGCAGCGTGGCCGCGGCCTCGCTCGCCCACCGCAGCGACGTGAGGGCGTGCTCGTCGTCGGGCACGCCCAGGTCGGCACCGGAGCAGAAGTCGTCGCCGGCGCCGGTGAGGACGACCGCCCACACGTCGGACTCGAAGGCGAGCCAGCGGAACACGTCGGCCAGTTGCCCCCACATCGCCGGGGTGCACGCGTTCTTCCGACCGGGGCTGGAGATCGTGACGGTGGCGATTCGACCGTCGACGGCGCTGAACACGTTGTCGGTGTCGTCCGGTCGGGAGGTGAGCTGGCCCATGCCGGCGACCATACTGGCCGTCATGGGCTTCAACCCCCACCGCCAGTACAAGCGGACCCCCGCCGACTACGCCCTCGTCGCCGCAGCGTTCATCGTGTGCGCGCTGCTGCTGGCGTGGGCGTTCCTCGGCTGACGAAACCAGGCGTCGGGGGCGCTCAGAACGCACCCTCGATGACGTCGACCTCACCGGCCAGCACGGCCACGACGTCGAACCGCAGCGCCGGGGCGTACGCCCGATCGCGGTGGTCGGCCAGCCACCGCATCGCCACCTGGCGGACCTTGCGCTGCTTGGCCACGGTGACCGCCTCGGCCGGATGCCCGTAGGCCAGGCTGCTGCGGGTCTTGACCTCGCTGAACACGAGCACGTCGCCGCGCCGGCACACCAGGTCGAGCTCGCCCTCGCGGCACCGCCAGTTGCGGTCGAGCACGACGTAGCCGTGGGCCTCGTACCACGCCGCCGCCCGATCCTCACCGGAGGCGCCGAGCCGGCGGCGCCGCTGGGTCACAACCCGAGGTCGGGGTTGGCCAGCTCCTCGATGTTCACGTCCTTGAACGTGACGATGCGGACCGACGGGACGAAGCGCATCTTCGTCTGCCGGTACATGTCCCAGACCCACGCGTCGCGCAGCTCCAGCTCGACCCGGGTGCGGCCCTCGCCCTCGTGGACGACGTGCTCCACCGAGTTCGCCAGGTAGAACCGGCGCTCGGTCTCGACGACGTAGCGGAACGTCGGCGAGACGTCGCGGTACTCCTGGAAGAGCTGGTGCTCGATCTCGGCCTCGTACTGCTCGAGGTCGTCGACGCTCATGCTGCGACCCCCGGTGCAGGGGGTAGGAGGCTCGCGTTCACACCGAGCATGCTACGCGCCACCTCTGACCGTCCGACACGCCGGAGTGGTCCGGCGGGTGCGATCAGAACTCGCGCTTCTCCTTGACCTTCGCGGCCTTCCCGACCCGGTCGCGGAGGTAGTAGAGCTTGGCCCGGCGCACGTCGCCCCGGGTGAAGACCTCGATCTTGTCGATGATCGGCGAGTGCACCGGGAAGGTGCGCTCGACGCCGACGCCGTAGGACAGCTTCCGGACCGTGAAGGTCTCCTGGAGGCCACCGCCGGAGCGGGCGATCACGACGCCCTGGAACACCTGCACCCGCTCCTTGGAGCCCTCGACGACCCGCACGTGGACCTTGAGGGTGTCGCCGGCCTGGAAGTCCGGGACGTCGTCCCGGAGGCTGGCCTGATCGATGAGGTCGGTGCGGTTCATGACGGGTTCCTGGATGGTGAGATCGTGGTGGGCGGGCGAGGCTGGGGCCCGCGACAGCAGACCGAAACGCTAGACCCCAGGCCCTCCGACCGACCAATCGGCCCACCCCTGCCCACCTCCGACACCCCACCCCTGGCCCACCCCACCCCGTTCTGGCGTAGACCTTGGTGGCATCCCCACCCGGACCTACGCCAGTTCGCTGGAGAGGTGGGGTCCATCGACCGATCGGAAGCCGTGGACATCGACGACATGGGTGAGGGTCGCACCGTCGACCCCCGCCTCGGCCCCGACGACCGCAGCGTCTTCATCGACCTCGATTCCCACGGGCCCGCGCTGGGCGACATCCACGAGGTCCTGGGCAACCTGCAGCGCGAGGGCGCCCGCGTCCTGGCCTTCGACCAGCGGCCCTCGATCATGCGCATCGTGGTGGCACGGGACGACGAGGCGCGCGTGCGGACCGAGCTGTTCGGCAACGTCGGGTTCTCCACCGCCGACGGACGGCCGGGCGGAACCGAGGCCCACGGCCTCCCGGCGGTCGACGGCCCGGACGGCTGGTACCAGGTCGACCTCGAAGCCCTCCCCGACGACCTGACCGCGGTGGTCGACGACCTGTGGCAGGCCGGCGCCGACGTCGTCTGGTACCCGCGTCCCGGCGACGGGCCCTACGACCGCGGCCGACCCTGGCCGTGCCGCGTCCTCGTCGCTCCAGCGCACCTGGAGCGGGTCGCGGCGGAGCTCGACGACGCCTTCGGACCGGCCGGCGCGCCCGTCGCCGGCGACGAGGCCGACGATGCCGCGTGGGTCGAGCTGGACCTCGGCGACGTCCGGGTGGTCGACGTCGAGCTGGTGGCCGGGAACCTCCTCGGCGACGGCGTCGACGTCGACGTGGTGACCGACGAGGACGACGACCGGGCGGTCCGAACCTGCCTGATCGTGTACCCGACCGCCGACGAGGACGCGGTGCTCGACGCACTCGCCGCCGCAGGGCTGATCTCCGCCTTCGACCGCGACCGCCTCTCGTCCCTCTGACCCCACCGAACTGGCGTAGGTGGTGGTGGCCATGCCACCGGGAGCTACGCCAGTTCGGTGGGGTCGGTGGGGTCGGTGGGTGCTTGGAGGTCGAACTCGGCGAGGAGGGCCCGGTCGTCGTCGGTGAGGCCGCCGCGGGCCTCGATCAGGTCGGGGCGACGGGCGACCGTGCGGGCCAGCGCCTGCGCCCGGCGCCAGCGGGCCACCCGCCCGTGGTCGCCGGACCGCAGCACCTCGGGCACGTCCCAGCCCCGGAAGGTCGCCGGGCGGGTGTACTGCGGGTACTCGAGCAGGCCGTCGCTGAACGACTCGTCGTCGGCCGAGGTGGTGTTGCCCATCACGCCGGGCACCAGGCGACCCACCGCCTCGACGATCGCCATCGCCGCCACCTCTCCCCCGTTGAGGACGAAGTCGCCGAGCGACAGCTCGCCGTCGCACAGGTACTCGACGACCCGCGCGTCGACGCCCTCGTAGCGACCGCAGAGGAGGCTGAAGCCGTCGAGCGCGGCCAGCTCCCGCGCGACCGACTGGTCGAACGGGCGCCCGGCCGGACCGAGGAAGAAGAGCGGCCGCGGCGGCTGCACCTGCTCGACCGCCCCGAACAGCGGCTCGGGCATGAGCACCATGCCGGCACCGCCGCCGAACGGCGAGTCGTCGACGCTGCGGTGCACGTCGGTCGCCTCGGACCGGAGGTCGTGACAGCGCACGTCGAGGAGCCCGCGCTCGCGCGCCTTGCCGATCAGGCTGCGGCCGGCGAAGGATTCGACCAGGTCGGGGAAGATCGTGAAGACGTCGATGCGCACGGCGTCAGCCGTCCTCGTCGTCCCCGAGCAGCCCCGGCGGTGGATCGACGACCACGCGCTCGGGCAGACCGGAGCCGTCGGTCACGAACCCGACCGGTACGAGGGTGCCGTCGTCGAGCTCCAGCAGGTCGTCGGCCGGGTTGGCCAGCACCGCGGCGACGGTGCCCCAGGTGCGCCCGTCGGGCGTGGCGACCGTGGCCCCCACCAGTTCGTGGACCCACAGCGCGTCGGGGTCGTCGATCGGCTCGGCCCGCACGATCTGGCCGTTGAGCGCCTCCGCGGCCTCCCGGCCGGACACCCCGGCGAGGCGGACGAGGAAGCGGTGCTGATAGGGCTGGATCGCCTCGACGGTGACCGGACCGTCGTCGAGGAACCACACCGCCCCGGGCGCGGTGCGCTCGGGGCGGTCGGAGGTGATGGAGACGAGCAGCTCGCCCTTCAGGCCGTGCGGCTTGCCGATCCGCCCGATCTCGAGCATGGGGTTCCGACTCCGCTCAACCAACGGGCAGTCGCTCCGGGTCGATCAGTCGACGAACTCGATGTCGACCGAGACGTCGTCCTTCACGGCGGCGGCGCGCACGACGGTGCGGATCGACTGGGCGATGCGGCCCCGCTTGCCGATGACGCGACCCATGTCGCCGTCGCCGACGCGCACGTCGAGCTGGAGGGTGCCGCGGCGACCCTCGACGGTCGAGACCGACACGGCCTCGGGGTCGTCGACGACCTGCTTCACGAGGTACTCGAGGACGGCGACGGCGTTGGGGGCCTCGCCGACGCCCGAGCCGGTGGACTCGGCGTCGCTCACGACTCGGCGGCCGCGGCGGCCGGGGCCGCGCCCTTGAACTGGTCCCAGGTGCCGGCGATCTTCAGCAGCTTCTCGACGGCCTCGGTCGGCTGGGCGCCGTTGCGGAGCCACTTGAGCGCCTTCTCGTCGTCGATGAGCACCACCGACGGCTCCTGACGGGGCTGGTAGGTGCCCACGATCTCGATGAAGCGGCCGTTGCGCGGGGAGCGGGAGTCGGCCGCGACGACGCGGTAGGTGGGCTGCTTCTTCTTGCCCATCCGCATGAGGCGGAGCTTGACGGCCATGCTGTGGTCTTCCTGTTCCTGGTGAACTCGGTGCGAGGCGGGGGTCGGAGCGGTCCGACCGGCCTTCCATGGTGCGCCATCGGGACCGTCCGGCGCAAAAGTGTCGGCGTTTCGACTGCGCTCGCTGGCGCTCGCTCCGCTCAACGAACAGCCACCCTGCTCCTTGAGCGAGCGAAGCGAGTCGAAAGGCAGACAGACGTCGAGCGCAGCGAGGCCGAGCGTTTCGACTCGCTTCGCTCGCTCGACGAACGGCTGGGACCGCTCAAGGGGCAGGGGGGAGGTGCTTCTCGCCGAAGTAGGCGGCGGCGGGGTTGCCGTTGTAGTTGTCGATCTCCCGGAAGCCGGCCCGTTCGTAGAGGCGGCGGGCGCCGGGCTGGCGGTCGCCGGTGTCGAGGCGCAGCGTGCCGTAGCCGAGCCGCCGGGCCTCGTCCTCCAGGGCGGCGAGGAGCGTCTGGGCGACCCCGCTCCCCCGACGGTCGGGCACGACGTACATCCGCTTGATCTCGCCGATGCCGTCGGAGAACCGCTTCACGCCCCCGCAGCCGACCGCCTCGTCGCCGTCGTAGCCGACGAGGAACACGCCATCGGGAGGGCCGAGCTCTGCCGGACCGGCCTTCGGCATGTCGGCGGCGTCGAGGTCGAGGCCGTCGTAGAGGACGCGCATCTCCTCGACCATCGCCGCGGCCAACCGCCGGCCGTCGCCGTCGTCGACCGGCACGGCCCGGAACTCGATGGTCACTCGGTCGGCGGGATCAGACGCCGGGCAGGCGGAACGGCGTCTTGCCGTCGCCGAGGTCGGGCGGCAGCTGGAGCTTCGGATTGCCGCCCTTGGGGGTGACCCGGCTGCCCTTCGCCTTCTTGCCCTTCTTCTTCTTGCGACCGCCGGCGAGCATCCCGCCGAAGCCCTTCATCATCTTCTGCATCTCGCCGAACTGCTTCAGGAGGGCGTTGACCTCCGACACCGAGACGCCGGAGCCGGTGGCGATGCGCTGGCGCCGGGAGCCGTCGATGATCGCCGGCTCGCGCCGCTCGGCGGTGGTCATCGAGTGGATGATGCCCTCGATCTTGGCCAGCTCGCGGTCGTCGATCTCCTGGTTCCGCAGCTCCTTGGGCATCCCCGGCATCATCTTCATGAGGTTGCTCATGGAGCCCATCTTCTTGACCTGGGCCATCTGCTCGAGGAAGTCCTCCAGCGTGAATTGGCCCTCCATCAAGCGGGCGGCGGCCTCCTCGGCCTGCTGCTCGTCGAAGGCCTCCTTGGCCTTGTCGATGAGGGTGAGCACGTCGCCCATGCCGAGGATGCGGCCGGCGAGGCGGTCGGGGTGGAAGAGGTCGAACTCGTCGAGCTTCTCACCGGTCGACGCGAAGGCGATGGGCTTGCCCACGACCTCCTTGACCGACAGGGCCGCGCCGCCGCGGGCGTCGCCGTCGAGCTTGGTGAGGATGACGCCGTCGAGCGCGAGGGTCTGGTGGAAGTTCTCGGCGACGGTGACCGCGTCCTGGCCGGTCATGGAGTCGACGACCAGGAACGTGTACTTCGGCGAGGTGGCGTCGGAGATCCGGCGCACCTGCTCCATGAGCTCTTCGTCGATGGCCAGGCGGCCGGCGGTGTCGACGATGACGACGTCGCGCCCGAGCCGGCGGGCCTCGTCGATGCAGCCGACCGCGACCTGGACCGGGTCGCCCTGGCCGGAGGCCACGACGTCGTCGGGCGCCGAGTACACCGGCACGCCAACCCGCTCGGCGAGGGTGCGGAGCTGCTGGACGGCGGCCGGGCGCTGGAGGTCGGCGCCCACGAGCATCGGGTTGCGGCCCTGGGCCTTGAACCACCGGGCGAGCTTGGCCGAGTTGGTGGTCTTGCCGGAGCCCTGGAGGCCGGCCATGAGCACGACCGTCGGCGGCTTCGACTCGTAGCTGATCTTGATCGTCTCGCCGCCGAGCGTCGTGATGAGCTCCTGGTGGACTATGTCGATGATCTGCTGGGCCGGGTTCAGCGCCTGGTGCAGCTCGGCGCCGACGGCCCGCTCGCGGATGCGGCCGACGAGGCCGCGCACCACGGTGAAGTTGACGTCGGCCTCGAGGAGGGCGAGGCGGATCTCACGGAGGACCTCGTCGACATCGGCCTCGCTGAGCCGTCCGCGGCCCCGCAGCCGCTTGAAGATGCCGTCGAAGCGATCGGAAAGTGACTCGAACATGGGGACCCGAGCGTATCGGAAACCCTCGACCTCGAACTTTGTCCGGAAGTGCGCGCATTGCGCGCACTTCCGGACAAAGTTCGGGGAGGCGGGTCAGACGACGGGGTCGATGGACTCCGGGACCGGGCCGCGGCGCTGCTCCTCGATGCGGGCCTTCAGTCGGGCCCGGAGGACGGCGCCGCGCTCGGGGGCGATGAGCATGCCGATGCCGATGCCGACGGCCAGCAGCAGACCGCCGCGCACGCCCGAGAGCTTGAGGAACCCCCGGAGGAGCTTGAAGGGGAAGAGCAGGAACGAGATCACGGTGCGGTGCCTCCGGCGGGCGGGTGGTGGGTGGGTCCTACCCCGTGCGGGCGGGGATCAGCCCTCGAAGAGGGCGTCGACGAACTCGTCGGGGTCGAAGTCGATCAGGTCCTCGACCTGTTCACCGAGGCCGACGAGCTTGACCGGGATGCCGAGCTCGGACTGGATGGCGAACACGATGCCGCCCTTCGCCGAACCGTCGAGCTTGGTGAGCACGACCCCGGTGACCTCGACCGCCTCGGTGAACTGGCGGGCCTGGACGAGGCCGTTCTGGCCGGTGGTGGCGTCGAGCACGAGGAGCACCTCGGTGACGTGACCGGGCTCCTTGTCGGCGACCCGGCGGACCTTGCGGAGCTCGTCCATGAGGTTCGTCTTGGTGTGGAGCCGGCCGGCGGTGTCGGCCAGCACGAGGTCGGCGCCCTTGGACGACGCCGACTGGATGGCGTCGAAGATGATCGCGCTCGGATCGGCGCCCTCGGCGCCCCGCACGAGGTCGGCGCCGGCCCGGCCGGACCAGGTCTCGAGCTGCTCGGCGGCCGCCGCCCGGAAGGTGTCGCCCGCCGCCATCATCACGGTGTGGCCGGCGTCGACCTGCCGCTTGCCGAGCTTGCCGATGGTGGTGGTCTTGCCCACGCCGTTGACGCCGACGAACAGCCAGACGTTGGTCTCGTCGTCGTCCATCCGCAGGCTCCGGTCCGAGCCGGCGAGGCGCGACTTCATCTCGACCTTGAGCGCCTCGATCAGTTGGTCGCCGGTCTCGAGCCCCTCGTCGGTCACGCGGGCCCGAAGGTCGTCGAGCAGGTCGGTGGCCGGCCCGATGCCGACGTCGGCCCGGATGAGCGCCTCCTCGAGGTCGTCCCAGGTGTCCTGGTCGATCGCGGAGCGACCGAGGATCCCGGCGAACGCGGTGCGGGCCTTGGCCAGGCGCTCCCGGAAGGTCGGCCTGCGACGGGGTGGCTCCGGCTCGGGCTCCGGCTCGACCGCCACCTCCTCGATGACCGGCTCGACGTCGGGCTTCGTCGGTGCGGTGTCGACGGCGGGCCCGTCGACGGACGGGCGGGTCGGCGGCGCCGGCTCGAGCTCGGGACCGGCGGCGGGACGGCGGGCGGTGAGGAGGTAGGCGCCGACGCCCACCAGGGCGAGGACGACGACGGCGATGACGATGACGGGCCACATGACGGAGGCGAGCCTACCGGTGGGGCCCTCCCGGACCGGACGGCCGGGACGAGGGTCGGATCAGTTGCCGGGCGCCTGGCCCAGGGTGACCGGGACCTCGATGCTCTTGCCGTCACGCTGCACGGTGAGGGTGACGTGGTCGCCGGGACGGTTCGTCGAGATCTGGGCGACGAGGTCGATCATGCTCGACACCCGTTCGCCGTCGACCGCGGTCACGAGGTCGCCCTCCTGGAGGCCCGCCTCGTCGGCCGGAGAGCCCGACTCGACCGAGGCGATGATCGAGCCGCTCTGGTCGCCGGTGGCGTCGGTGCCGCGGACCCCGAGGTAGCCCCCGACGGTCGACTCACCGGCGACGATGCGGTCGGCGACGACCTTGGCGATGTCGATCGGGATGGCGAAGCCGATGCCGACGTTGCCGGTGCTCGACTGGCTGCCGGTGATGATCGAGTCGTTGATGCCGATCACCCGGCCCTGACGGTCGGCGAGGGCGCCGCCGGAGTTGCCGGAGTTGATCGGGGCATCGGTCTGGATCGCCGGGATCGCACCGCCGGGCGTCTCGGTCGTGCGGCCGAGGGCGCTGACGATGCCAGCGGTGACGCTCTGGTCGAGCCCGAACGGGCTGCCGATGGCGATCGCCATCTGGCCGACCTGGAGGTCGACGCCAGTGGCGAGCGTCGCCACCGTCAGGTCGTCGACGCCTTCGATCGAGACGACGGCGACGTCGGTCGCGTCGTCGGAGCCGAGGACCTTTCCGTCGACCAGCCGCCCGTCGGCCAGGCGGACCTGCACCGCGGTCGAGCCGTCGACCACGTGGCCCGCGGTGAGGATCAGCCCGCTCTCGTCGTAGATGAACCCGGAGCCGAGGCCTGCCTGGGTCTCGATCTGCACCACGGCCGGGGCGAGCGCGGCCGCGACCGCCGCGGCGGGCTCGGTGGCGTCGGCGTCGACCGGGCCCGGCACGGTGGACACGGTCTGGACCGTGCCGCTGTCCGAGGAGGTCGTCGCCGTGCTCGACGTGGCGTCGTCCTGGACCAGGTCCTTGCCGACCACGACGCCGCCGGCACCGGCCGCGAAGACCGCGGCCACGACCAGCACGGCCGCGATGCCGCGTCGGCCGCCACCACGGCGGGCTGGAGGTCGGGCCGGCGACGCCGGGAACTGGACGGAGCCGTTGGTCGGGGGCGTCGGGGGTGAGGGAGGAGCCGCCACCGCCCCGCCGGGCCCCGGGTACGGGGGTGGGGCCACGGGGGGGCGGGGCGGTTGCGCACCGGCCGGGGGGAGGAAGCCGGTGTGCTGCGCACCGTCAGGGGCCTCCGGGGCTCGGGGAGCCCAGCGGGGCCCGACTGCGATGCGGGGGTCGGTCTGCTCGTCCATGGCGTCTCCTTCGAGGGCGACGGTACGACCGCCTTCCGAAAAGTTCGGTAAACGTCAGCCGAGGAGTTCCTGGGACCCTCCTCGGGGGAACCGCAACGTGAACGTGGAACCGCCCGAGTCGTTGGCGTCGAGCGTGACGGTGCCGTGGTGGTCACGGATCACCTGGTCGACGATGGCCAGGCCGAGGCCGCTGCGGCGCTCGCCGCGGGCGTGGCCCTCGTCGCCCCGCCAGAAGCGCCGGAAGACGAGGTCCCGGTCCTCGGGCGCGATGCCGGGGCCCTCGTCGGCGACCGCGAGCCACGGCCCGACGTCACCCTCCCCCGGCCCGGCCGTGACGGTGATGGCGGTGCCGCTGGGCGCGACGCGCACCGCGTTGGTGAGCAGGTTGGCGACGGCGCGGCGCAGCGCGATGCGGTCGCCGTGCACCACGAGCCCGGGCGGTGCTGCACCGCGGATCGCGAGGTCGCGCGCCCGGGCGGGAGCGTCGAAGTCCTCGACCGCCTCGCCGACGATCTCACCGAGGTCGACCGGGCCGAGGTCGCGCTCGGGCGCTCCCTGACGGGCGTAGACGAGCAGGTCGTCCACGAGCGTCGACATGCGGGCCGCGGTGCGCTCGACCAGCTCGGCGCACCGTCGCAGCTCGGCCGGGTCCGGATCGGGGTCGGCCAGCGCGACGTCGAGGTTCGTGCGGATCACCGCGAGGGGGTTGCGCAGCTCGTGCGACGCCTCCTGGATGAAGCGGTGCTGGCCCTCGAACGCCTCGTCGAGCCGGGCCAGCATCGCGTCGAAGGTGTCGGCCAGCTCCTTCAGCTCGTCCGGGGGGCCGCGGAGCGCGATGCGGCGTGAGAGATCGGTGGCCTGGATGTCGCGTGCGACCGCGGTGATGCGTCCGATCGGCGCGAGCACGCGTCCGGCGACGATCCACCCGACGATCAGGCTGGCGAAGAACAGGATCGCCAGCGCCGAGAGCGAGTAGCTGCGGAGCAGGCCGAGGGCCCGCTCGTTGGCCGCCTGCTCGACGGTCTGGTAGCGGGTCCGCAGCTGGGTCGGGGTCAGCGTGAAGCCCCCGGGGACCTCCTGCACGACGGTGACGTCGCGGGTCAGGTACTGGCCCTCGTCGCTCAGCCGGGACGCCAGCACGGCGTACAGGCCGGCCACCATGAAGGCGGCCAGCCCGAACAGCACGAGCGAGTAGAGCGCGGTGAGCCGGAACCGCACCGATCCCATCCAGTCGGGCAGCGCGTCGACCAGCCGGACCAGGCCCCGGGCGCCGCGCCCGCCCGGCTCGGTCGGCTCGGTGGGCCGGTCGGCCGGGCCGGTGCCGCCCTCGGTCGTCGTCGCCCCGGGCGCGGCGGGGTTCGGGACCGGGATCGGCCCGCCTCCCCCGCCGCCGACCGGCGTTCCCACGGGGTCAGCCATCGGTGTGGGCCTGCAGCGCGGCCACGCTGAGTCGGTAGCCGGCCCCGATCACCGTCTCGATCGGCGGCTCGGCGTCGTCGTCACGGGTGAGCTTGCGACGCAGGGTCCCGACGGTGACCCGCACGGTGTTGGTGAGGGGGTCGGCGTTCTCGTCCCAGACGTGCTCCAGCAGGTGTTCCTGGCTCAGCACCTCGTCGGCGTGGGCCATGAAGTACCGGAGGAGGGCGAACTCCTTGGCCGTGAGGTCGAGCAGACGACCGCGCCGGGTGGCCTCGAACCGGGCGGTGTCGAGCACCAGGTCGCCGACCTGGAGCACGGCGCCGGACCGGCCGGCCTCGCGCCGCATGAGGCTGCGGACCCGCGCCGACAGCTCGGTGAACGCGAACGGCTTGACCAGGTAGTCGTCGGCACCGACGTCAAGGCCCTCGACCCGCTCGGGCACCTCGTCGCGGGCGGTGACCATCAGGATCCTCGGCGACGGGGCGTCGTCGATCGGGGCGAGCATGGGGTCCTCGCGGATGCGTCGGGCCAGGTCGATGCCGTCGCCGTCGGGCAGGTTGAGGTCGAGGGTCACCAGGTCGTAGGGCGACACGACGAGCCGGTCGACCGCCTCGGCGACCCCGTGGGCGACGTCGACCGCGTAGCCCTCCCGGCGCAGGCCGAGCGCGATCGCGCTCGCCAGCTCCACCTCGTCCTCGACCACCAGGATGCGCACGGACGGGACGGTACCGGCCGGACCGAAAGCGGACCGAAGCACCGGCCGGACCGACCACGGTGGGTAGCGTGACCGGGGATGGAGGCGGAGGCGCCCGAGGAGCACGGGCCGGCCGAACCGGACGCGGCGGACGAGGCGGCCGGCGACGACGCCGGCGGCGCGGCGCGCCGCGAGCGCCGCTTCGTGGCCATCACGGTGGTGCTCGTGGCGATCGGGTACCTGGCGATGGCCACGGTCGCGACCACCACCCTCCCCTGGCGGGGCACCGCGGACGCCGGTTCGCACCTCAACTACGTGCAGGCGGTCCACCACGGGCACCTCCTCGACCCGTACGGGAAGAGCTTCGAGGACTTCATCGAGGATCCGGCCGAGCGGGACGACATCGAGCGCCAGTACGCCTCGGCGCACCCGCCGGCCTACTACGCGGTGCTGGCGGTCCTGGTCGGCGGCGACCTCGACGACCACGAGTGGATCCGGGCGGTGATCACCATCCGCTCGCTGAACGTGGTCCTCGGCCTGGTCGGCCTCCTGGCGATGGCGGCGTTCGGCTGGATCGCCGGCGGCCGGTGGCGGGCCCGACTCGCGGTGGTGGTGCCGGCGGTCGGCACCGCGACGTTCGCGTACCTCCGGTTCAGCGCCGAGGTCTACAACGACATGGCGGTGACGGCGATCGCGCTGGTCAGCCTCGCGATCGCCGCCCGACAGGTCGTGCGGGGACCGACCGCCCGGGGCCTCGTCGCGCTCGCGGTGCTGGGCGCGCTCGGCATGGGCACCAAGGCGACCTACGTCGTGACGCTCGGCAGCGTGGCCCTGCTCGTCGTGGCCGCCGCCGTGCTGCACGGCCCGCCCGGGAGGCGCCGCTGGGCCAGGGGCATCGCGAGCGCGGCGGGCGTGGTCCTGTTCGCCGCGGCGTCGTTCGCGTGGTTCTACGAGCGCAACCGCCGCCTGAGCGGGTCCTGGTACCGGTCGACCGGGAAGGTGCCGGTGGGCGACCGCACGCGGCGCACCCTCGCCGACGTCCTCGGGGGCGACAGCTTCTACCTGATCCCGTTCGAGCGGGCGGTCGGGACGGGCAACGCGCGGTGGCGACCGACGGCGCGGCGGCTGTCGCTCGCCGTCTCGCTCCCGGCCCTCCTGGCCACGATCGGGGTGCTCGCCCGGAAGGTGTGGTCGAGGGCCAACGCCCTGTCGACCACGACCGTGGTGCTCGGTTCGGTGCTGGTCGCCGACCTGCTCGGGCACTACGCGCTCCAGGCGAGCCACGCCGTCGGCTACGGCGCCGACAACGCCCGGTACTTCCTTCCGGCGTCGCTCGTCATCGGCCTCGCGCTCGGCATCGGCGTGGCCGCCGCCGGGCGGGCGTCGGCCCTCCTCGTCCCGCTCCTCGTCGGCGCGCTCTGGGCGGCGAACGTCGTGTCCATGGCCGTGTACGGCCGGGACGCCGACGAGCTGGCACCGTCCGGCGCGCTCGGGTCGCTGCGCGACCGAGCCGTCGAGAACGACCTGCCGGCGGGCCTCCCCATGGTGCTCCTCGGCGTCGCCGCGCTGGCCCTGGTCGGTGTCGGCGTCCAGATCTGGCGCCACCGCGACCTGTTCGGCGCGTCGCCGCGCACGGTGGACGTCTGAGCGCACCGGTCGACCGCGCACAGGAACGACACGGCAGACCTTTACGCTGACCTTCGGCGACCGCTGTTCCAGTGGGCCTGCCGACCACAGGGAGCAACGAATGACCGACCAACCCACGAACCAGGCCGCGGTGACCCGGGCCGCGGAGCAGCTCGAGCAGACGATCTTCGAGGTCAAGAAGATCATCGTCGGGCAGGACCGCGTCGTGGAGCGGCTCCTGATCTGCCTGCTGTCGAAGGGCCACGCCCTTCTCGAGGGCGTGCCCGGCCTGGCGAAGACGCTGGCCGCGGAGACCGTCGCGGTGGTCGTCGGCGGCTCGTTCCACCGCATCCAGTTCACGCCGGACCTCCTCCCCGCCGACGTGATGGGCACCCGCATCTACCGGGCGTCCACCGAGTCGTTCGACGTGGAGCTGGGGCCGGTGTTCGCCAACTTCGTGCTGGCCGACGAGATCAACCGAGCACCGGCCAAGGTGCAGTCGGCGCTGCTCGAGGTCATGGCCGAGCACCAGGTGTCCATCGGCGGCGAGACCTACCCGGTGCCCCGGCCGTTCCTCGTCCTGGCCACCCAGAACCCGATCGAGCAGGAGGGCGTCTACCCCCTCCCCGAGGCCCAGCGCGACCGCTTCCTCATGAAGATCGTCGTCGACTACCCGTCCATGGCCGAGGAGGTCGAGATCGTCCAGCGCATGGGCGTCCGGCCGCCCGAGCCCAGCGAGGCGCTCACGATCGAGGCGCTCGGCGACCTCCAGCAGGTGGCCGACTCGATCTTCGTGGCCCGGGAGGTCGTCGACTACGCGGTGTCGCTCGTGTTCGCCACCCGCCAGCCCGACCGCTTCGGCCTGGCCGACCTCGGCGACCTGGTGGCCTACGGCGCCAGCCCGCGCGCCAGCCTCGGCCTCGTGGCCGCCGGCCGGGCGCTGGCGATGATGCGGGGTCGCACCTACGTGCTGCCGCAGGACGTGTTCGACGTGGCGCCCGACATCCTCCGCCACCGGCTCGTGCTGTCCTACGAGGCGCTGGCCCGCGACATCGGCGTCGACGACGTGCTCGGCCGCCTCCTGTCCACGGTGCCCGCGCCCCGTGTCGCCCCGTCGCAGGACCACTCCGCGGCCATCGCCGCCGCCCCGCCCGCGGCCGCCACGCCGGCGCCCTTCGCGCCGTCCTGGGCCGGCCACGGTGACTCGGCCGCGCCCGTGTCGTGGGCCCCCGACGCCGATGCCCCGACCGGCACCGACGGCTGGAACCGGAACGAGCCGGGATGACGGCGACCAACGCCCCGCCCCGCACGGTCCACACCGGGCCCGACGAGGTCCTCCGCCGCCTCGACCTCGCCGTCGCGCACAAGCTCGACGGCCTGCTCCACGGTGAGTACCAGGGCCTCGTCCCCGGCCACGGATCCGAGCTGGGCGAGACCCGCGGCTACCACCCCGGCGACGACGTGCGGCGCATCGACTGGAACGTCACCGCCCGCATGGTCGCCCCCCACGTGCGCGAGACCATCGCGGACCGGGAGCTCGAGACCTGGGCGCTCGTCGACGTCGGCCCCTCGATGGACTTCGGCACCGCGTTCTGCGAGAAGCGCGACCTCGCGGTGTCCGCCGCGGCCGCGGTCGGCTTCCTCACGGCCCGCACGGGCAACCGCTTCGGCACGGTCATCGCCGGCCCGGACGGGGCCGAGGTCGTGCCCGCCCGCGGCGGCCGCAACCACCTCATGTCGACGCTGCACCGCGTCGTGATCCAACCCCGGGCCGAATCGGGCCACGTGGACCTCGGCGCCGCGGCGGACCGCCTCTCGGTCACCGCCCGGCGGCGCGGCCTCGTCGCCGTGGTGTCGGACTTCCTCACCGATCCCGAGGAGTGGACCCGTCCGCTGCGTCGGCTCGCGGCGCGCCACGAGGTCATCGCGATCGAGATCATCGATCCCCGCGAGCTCGAGCTCCCCGACGTCGGCATCCTCAGCGTGGTCGACCCGGCCACCGGGCGCACCCGCGAGGTGGCCACGTCGTCGAAGAAGCTGCGCAGCCGCTACGCGGCCGCCGCGGCCGAGCAGCGCCGGGCGGTGCGCGACGCGCTCCGCACCGCGGGCGTCGACCACCTCGTCCTGCGAACCGACCGGGACTGGTTGCTCGACATCGTCCGCTTCGTCACCGAGCGCCGGGCCCGCGTCCACGCCCGCCGCTCGGGTTGGGGGGCCCGATGAACACCACCCTGCTCGCCTTCGGCTTCAACGCCCCGGGCCGCCTCTGGCTGCTGGTCGGCGTCGCCGCGCTCGCCGTCAGCTACGTGGTCCTCCAGATGCGACGCCGCTCCTACGCCGTGCGCTTCACGAACCTGTCGCTGCTCGACTCGGTCGCCCCCAAGCGCCCCGGCTGGCGACGCCACGTGCCCGCCGCGCTGATGCTGCTCGGGTTGGCCGGCCTGGTCGGTGCGCTCGCGCAACCGGTCGAGAACACCCGGGTGCCCCGGGAGCGGGCCACGATCATCATCGCCATCGACACGTCGCTGTCGATGCAGGCCACCGACGTCGCCCCCAACCGGATCGAGGCCGCCCAGGCCGCCGCCACCTCGTTCATCGAGGCCCTGCCCGACAAGATCAACGTCGGCCTCGTGACCTTCAACGGCGTGGCCAAGATCTCCGTGCCCCCGACGCAGAACCACGACCAGCTCATCGCGGCCATCGAGCAGATCCGGCTCGGGGAGCGCACTGCGATCGGCGAGGCGATCTTCGCCTCCCTCGACGCCATCGAGAGCGTCAACCCCGACAGCACCACCGTCACCGACGGCACCACCACGGGCGACGGCACGACCGACGGCTCCACCACCGACTCCGGCGACGCAGGGGCCGACGACCCGGTCCCGGCCCGCATCGTCGTGATGAGCGACGGCTCGACCACCTACGGCCGACCCGATGCCGAGGCCGCGGCCGCGGCCGAGCGGGCCGGCGTCCCGGTGTCGACCATCGCCTTCGGCACCCCCGAGGGCACGATCCAGATCGAGGGCGAGGCCGCCCCGGTCAGCGTGGCCGTCGACGGCGAGGCGCTGCGGTCCATCGCCGAGACCACCGGCGGCACGTTCTTCGAGGCGGCCACCGGCGAGCAGTTGCGACGGGTGTACGACGACATCGGCTCGTCGGTGGGCTGGACCACCGAGGAGCGCGACATCTCCGAGCGCTTCGTCGCCGCCAGCCTCCTGGCGCTCGCGCTGGCAGCCGCCGCCAGCCAGCTCTGGTTCAGCCGCCTGCCCTGAGCCGCCTGCCCTAGGCCGCCGAGCCGGCTGCGCCGACCGTGGTCAGTCGCTCACCACGAGCGCCGCGGCGTCGTCGTCGGTGAGCCCGGCGGCCACGAGTGCGTCGAACGGGTCGTCGACGGCGGCGTCGATCGAGACCGAGTCGACGACCACGCCACCCCGCACGGTGACCAGCGCGACCCGGTCGTCGATGCCGGCGACGCAGTAGGCGCCGGCGCAGCGGGCCCACTGGTGGAGCAGGCTCTGGCCGTCGAGCCAGTCGAGCAGGGCACGGTTGGTTCGATCCTCGCCCACCGGCCAGGAGGTCTGCGTCGCCACGACGACCTCGACCGATCCCGCGGCCCGACGGGTGAGGGTGCCGCCGACGTCGTCGGCGGCGGCGTCGACCACCACGCCGAGCGCGGTCGGCTCCATGAGCCCCGCGGCGGCGGTGGCCGTCCAGTCACCGGCGATCGATGCCAGGACCGACTGCGGGAAGCAGGCGGCCAGGAGCTCGTGGGCCGCGCTGCCCGAACGGGCACAAGCGGGATCCACGCGGTCGAGGACGCTCTGCACGGTCCCGGATCCGTCGGAGCGGGGGAGGTCGTCGGAGATGGCGGCGACGAATGCGACGTCACCGAGCAGCGCGGCGCCGGCCCGCGCCGGGTCGTCGACGACGGAGGTGATCGTGGCCGCCTCCCCGGGGGCGACGACGAGGTCGGCCCGCTCCCCCGGCGCCAACGTCAGCGCGCCGTCGACGCTCCAGTCGGGGATCTGGCCGAGGAGGTCGGACGCGGTGCCGGTCCCCGCCCGGCGGGTGGCATCGACCGAACCGGTCCAGCGCACGGTGATCGGGAACGAGGCCTCGTTCACGGCGACGATGCGGCGGTCGTCGCCGTCACGCTCGGCACACCAGCCGATGCCGTCGCCGGTGGCCGTGACGGTGACCTCGTCGCCGACATCGTCCGCGCACCCGCCGGCCGCCGGATCGTCGGCGTCACCCTCGGCCACGCCGCGGAAGGAGGTCCGGGCCTGTTCGACGAAGTCGTCCCACCGCCACGTGAGCGGACCGACCACGCCCGGGGCGTCGACCTCGATCGCGAAGGTGGAGGCGGCGGCATCGAGCACGCCGTCGCCGAGGGCGGTCCCGCTGGACGCCGAGCGGAGCGCCCGCACCAACGGCTCGCCACCCGACGGCGCGGTCGGGGCGCCCGACAGCGTGAACACCAGGTCGATCGGTCCGAGGATCTCGCCGTCCTCGACCTGCAGGTCGACGACCGGGCCGGCGGCGACGAGCGCGTCGAGACCCGCGGGCACCGGCACCGCGGTGGCCACCAGGCGAGCGCCCGGCGTCAGCGATCCTTCGGGGATGATCGCGACCACGCCGGGAGCGAGCTCGACCTCGCCCTGGAGCGCCGTGGTGGTCGTGGTCGACGGTGCGGAGGTGCTCGTGGTGGTGGCCGTCCCGCCGTCGTCGCCCCCGGCCGAGACGATCAGGGCGACGACGAGCGCGACGGCGAGGATCCCCAGCACCACCGCGGCGATGATCAGTCGCTTGCGCCGCGCGGCATCGGGGTCGTCGGGCCCCTCGCCGTCGCCGTCGTCATCCTCGCCGTACGAACCGTCGGTGGGCGGCGGGGGCGGAACCACCGGTGTCGACTCGGGGGTCGGGGTGGGATCTGCGGCGGGCCCGCCGGACGCCGCGGGCACGGCCCGGGTCGCCCCGGGGTCCGGCGACGGCTCCGGCTCGTGCTCGCCGAGCACGTCGTGGGCGACGGTCGGGTCCTGCACGTCGCCGTCCCCGGGCTGGTAGAGGTCACCGGAGGGTTCCCAGCGCGGAGGACCGCCGGCCTCGGGCCCTTCGTCGGTCATCGCACGTTCTCGCTGACGACCTTCGACGAACCGCCCGGCGCCATGGTGACGCCGTACAGGCAGTCGGCGGCCTCCATCGTGCGCTTCTGGTGGCTGACGATGATGAGCTGCGCGTCGTCGCGGAACTCCTGCACGAGCCCGAGGAAGCGCGAGAGGTTGACGTCGTCGAGCGCGGCCTCGACCTCGTCCATGACGTAGAAGGGGCTGGGCCGGGCCCGGAACACGGCGAAGAGGTACGCCAGCGCGGTGAGGGAGCGCTCGCCGCCCGACAGGAGCGACAGCTTGCGCACGTTCTTGCCCGATGGCCGGGCCTCGACCTCGATGCCGGTGCTGAGCAGGTCGTCGGGGTCGGTCAGCTTGAGCCGCCCCCGACCGCCCGGGAACAGGGTCTCGAAGAGCTGGGCGTAGTTCTCCGCCACCTCCGCGTAGGCGGTGGCGAACACGCTGACGATCTCGGCGTCGATGGCCTTGATGACCTTCGACAGGTCGCGGCGCGACGACTTCACGTCCTCCAGCTGCTCCTGGAGGAACTCGTGGCGCTCCTGGAGCGCGACGAACTCCTCCAGCGCGAGCGGGTTGATCGGGCCCATGATCCGCAGCTCCCGCTCCAGCTCGCGCACCCGGGCCGGACCGGTCACCTGCTCGGGCAGCTCGGGCGCGGGCGCGGCCATGGCCGCCTCGGGTTCGGTGTCGAGGTCGCGGCGCAGGGCCTCGACCGCACCCTCGAGGCGGACCCGCACCTCGGCGTCCTCCAGCTCGGCCCGCTGCACCCGCTCGCGGACCTCGGTGAGGTTCCGCTCGGCGTCGGTCCGCTCCTTGCGGGTGGCGTCGAGGTGAGCGGTGACCTCGCGGGTGGCCTCGGAGCGGACCCGGCGCCGCTCGCGCAGCACGCCGACCTCGTCGTCGACGACGGTGAGGTGCGAGGCGACGTGGTCGGCCAGCGCGTTGGTGGCCAGGAGGCGACGTTCGAGCTCGACCCGCCGGGCCTCGGCCTGCCGGCGCTCCTCGCCGTGGCGCGACAGGCGCTCCTCGATCTCGGCGATGCGGCGGGTGAGCGAGGAACGACGCTCCTCCAGCCCGGCCAGACGGACGTCGTGGTCCTTGCGGGCCTGCGCCACCGACCGACCGCGGTCCTCCAACCGGGCGCGGGCCTCGGCCATCGCCCGGCCCCGCTCCGCGACCGCGGCCTCCTCGTCCTCCAGGGCGGGCAGCCGGGCCTCGAGCTCGGCGCGGCGCTGGTCGTCGCGGCGGGCCCGCTCGGTGATCTCGACCAGTCCGGCCCGGATCGCCTCGCCCTCCTGCTCGGCCTCGTCCACCGCCCGGCGGGCCCGCGGCTCGGCGTCGGTGAGCGACGCGATCCGCGACACCGTGCGGTCGAACTCCTTGGTGGCCTCGACCTCGGCGGTCCGGGCCGAGGACAGCTCGGCGCGCCGTGCGGTCGCGGCCTCGGATGCCGCGGCCGCCGCCCCGGTGGCCGCGACCGCCGCGGCCCGGGCCCCCTCGAGGGCGGCACCGGTGGCCCCCGCGCCGGCGGCCCCGATCCGCCACCCGGTCGGGCCGAAGCGGTCGCCGTCGCGGGTGACCACGACCGAACCGGGCGAGGCGACGACGGTGTCGACCGCATCCGCCCAACCGTCGGCCACCACGACGTCACCGACGAGCACGTCGAGCAGCTCGTCGACGCCGGGACGGATCCCCCGGACGTGGGCCCGCACCGAACGATCGCCACCTCCGACCGAGGGCACCCGGCCGCCGTCGAGGGCCAGCACGGCACCGCCGACGTCGCCGGACTGCAGCTCGGCCAGCGCCCGACGGGCCGCGTCGACCGAGTCGACCACCACGGCGGCGATCGCCTCCCCGGCCGCGGCCTCGAACGCGGAGGACCAGCCGTCGTCGACCTCGACCAGGTCGAGCAGCGTCCCGAGGACGCCGGCGACGGCGCCCAGGCGCTCGGCACCGGCCGCAGCCCGGGCCTGGTCGAGCGCGAGCGCCAACGCCTCGGCGCGGGCCGACCACGTGTGCTGATCGGCCTCGGCGCGACGGCGGGCCTCCTCGGCCTCCTCCAACGCCACCTCCCCGGCCTCCCGGGCGGCGACCGCGACCGCGACGCGCTCGCGCTGCGGAACCTCGGCGGCCCGCACCTCGGCCAGCTCGACGGCGAACCGCTCGGCGTCGGCGGTCAGCCGCGCCACCCGCGCGTCGAGGTCGGCGACCCGTCGGGTGCCCCGGTCGACCTCGGTGGTGTTGCGCTCGACCGACTGGCGCACCGCGGCCAGCTCGCCACGGACCTCGGCCGCGCCGCCGCTCGCGGCGGCCACGCCGTCGGCCCACTCGGCCTGGAAGTCCTGGCGGGCCACGGCGAGGTCGGACTCCGCCGCCGACACCTCGTCGGCCTCGGGGCGCAGGGCCACCAGCTCGGCCTCGACGCCGGCGAGGTCGTTCGCCAGCCGCGCGCTCTCGGCGTCGAGGTTGGCGACCACGCCCTCGTCCACCGACACGTCGCGATCGCGTTCGAGCCCGCGGCGGCGCTCTGCCAGCACCGCGGCCAGGCCCCGGCCCCGCTCCCGCAGCGCCTCGTAGCGGACGAGCGCGTCGCCGAGATCGTCGCCGCCCATCGCGGTGAGCTTCGCCTCGGTGGCGAGCACGTCGGCGTCGAGGCCGCGCAGTCGGGTCCGCAGCCCGCGCTCGTCGTCGGCCAGCGACCGGCGGGTGACCTCGCCGCGCTCCAACCGTCCGCGGAGGCGCAGCAGGTCCTGGCCGGCGAGGTGGATCCGCAGCGCGGTGAGCTCCGCGACCACGTCGCCGTGGCGCCGGGCCGCGTCGGCCTGCTTCTCGAGCGGCCGGAGCTGGCGACGCACCTCCCGCAACAGGTCCTGGAGCCGGGTGAGGTTGCCCTCGGTGGCCGCGAGCCGGCGTTCGGCCTTCTCCTTGCGGCGACGGAACTTCAGGACGCCGGCCGCCTCCTCGATGATGAGGCGGCGGTCCTCGGGACGGGCGTTGAGCACCGCGTCGATCTGGCCCTGGCTGATGATGACGTGCTGCTGGCGGCCGACCCCGGAGTCCGACAGGAGCTCCTGGATGTCGAGCAGGCGGCAGGGCACCCCGTTGATCGAGTACTCGCTGTCGCCGTTGCGGAACAGGATCCGGGTGATCGTCACCTCGTTGAACTCGATGGGCAGCATCCCCGACGAGTTGTCGATGGTGAGCGACACCTCGGCCCGGCCGAGCGCCGGTCGCTTCGCCGCGCCGGCGAAGATCACGTCGTCCATCTTCTGGGACCGCACCGCGCTCGGCGCCTGGGCCCCGAGCACCCAGCCGATCGCATCGACGACGTTGGACTTGCCGCTGCCGTTCGGCCCGACGACGACGGTCACCCCCGGCTCCATCAACAGGGTCGTCGAGTCGGCGAACGACTTGAACCCCTTGATGGTGAGCGACTTCAGGAACAACGGACCCTCCGGCGGGCGAAACGACGGATCACCCTACTTCGGTGCGGGGATCCACCCGGCCAGGACGGGGCTCAGACGGGGTCGACCGACACCAGCTCGCACGCACCGTTGACGATGCCCTCGGCGGCGACCTCGACCTGCACCGGCACGACCTGCCCGTCCGCGATGAGTCCGCTCGTGGCGCGACCGGTGGCGATCGACCGCCCCGAGGCGTCGACGACACCGATCTCGACCAGGAACCGCCCGGCACCGCCGGAGGTGTGCCGCACGTCGACGGTGGCCACCACGCCGCTCCCGCTGCGGCGACAGCCCACGAGGGTGCCGACGGCACGGGCGTCGGGGCTGCTTCGCACCGTCGGCACGGTGACCGGCGGGGCCTGCGTCGTCGACGGTGCGTCGGTGGTGCTGGGCGCCTCGGTCGTCGCCGACTCCTCGGTGGTCGTCGTCTCCTCGGTCGTGGACGGCACGTCGGAGGTCGTCGTGGCCGGCTCGGCCGGGGGCGAGGTCTCGATCGGGGCGGAGATCTGCCCGTCACCGCCGGGATCGTCCCGCAGGAGCAGGGCGAGCGCGGCCGCCGCGACCGCGATGATCGCCACGACGGCGGCGACGCGGGCGATGCCGACGAGGTTGCCGCGACGTCGGGGCACGTGGACCGGGAGGAGCGCCCCCTCCGTCCCGTCCCCCGCCCCACCCGGGGCGGCCGCGGCGGCCGCGACGGCCGCCGACTCGTCGTCGGTGACCACGTCCTCCTTGGTGACGACGACGTCAGTTCCGTCGCTCGACACCGCCGCGGTCTCGTTCTCGCGGATGACGGTCGGCTCGCCGCCCTTCGGCTGGATCCGCGTCCGCCCGGCGAGGCACGACACGGTGACGCCGCCGCTCTCGGCGACGGTGACGTGGAACCGGCCCTGCGGCGTACTGACGCTCACGTCACCCACGCGGATCTCGTGGTTCCACGGACTCCCGGCCCGGCCGGCGGCGAACCAGAGCTGGCCGTCCTGCAGGTGGGTCACCAGGCTGGGGGCGCCGCCGGGGGCCCTGACCTGCTCGCGCGTCCACGTGGACCACGGCGCGACCCGCGTGATGGCCCCGTCCGGATCACTGAGCGTGATCGGTTCGTTCGGGTCGAGGATCGATGCCCGATCCTTCGAGCCATCACCGGGAGTCACGGTCCGTCACCTTATCCAGGATTTCGACTCGGAGCGTAACCATCCGAGATGGATCGACAGGACGTCAGACCTGGCACTCCTCACACAGGTAGACGGGCTTGTTGGCCATCCGGATCTTGGTGACGATGCCCCGGCAGCGCAGGCAGGCCTCACCGTCGCGCTCGTAGACCTGGCGTTCGCTCCAGCCACCGGGCTTTCCGGCCAGATCGCGGTACTCGCCGTCGGCGAGGGTGACCCCGCGGTGCTTCGCGGCCTCGTGCAGCGTCTCGACGACCGCACGGAAGAAGCGGCGGATCTCCTGCGTCGACATCGACGCCACGTCCCGGTCGGGACGCAGACCCGCGGCGTGGAGGATCTCGTCCGCGTACATCGGGCCGACCCCGGCGAGCACCGTGCGGTCGAGCAGCAGCGCGCGGAGCTTGACGTTGCGGTGCTGCAGGATCCGGTTGCCGAAGACGGTCCACGACACGGGCTCGTCGAGCACGTCGAGGCCCAGGCCGGCGAGCTCCGGGACCGCCTCGGTGAGCTCGTCGAAGGGCACGACGAACTGCTCGAGGTTGCCGGTGGTGTCGATCGCCCGGAGCTGGCCCCCCTGGGTGAACGCGATGATCGTCTTGGTGGCCTTGTCCACGTCGTCCTTGTTGGCGTGGCGGCGCAGGTGACCGCCGTTCGACATGTCGGTGACGAGTGCGTCACCGGTGTCGAGCTTGGCCACCAGCAACAGGTCGCGGCGCACGACCGAGGTGACCTTCGCCCCTTCCAGGAGGCCGATGAACTGCTTCTTCGAGCTGTGGCGCGGGATGGAGCCCGAACCGGGCACCTCGACGGTCTTGATCCGCTTGCCACCGATCTCGCGATCGAGATCACGTCGAAGCGTCTCGATCTCGGGAACTTCAGCCATCTGCTTCCTCTTCTGCGGGTCGTGGCCCGCTCCGGGGCTCGAGCCTCCGCCACGCTTCGAGCGCTGCGGCCTGCTCGGCCTGCTTCTTGGATCGGCCGGTGCCGGCGCCGAGCGGTTCCTCGTCGAGGAGGACGACCGCTCGGAAGATCTTGTCGTGCTCGGGTCCCTCGTCGGAGATCCGGTAGGTGAGCTGGCGGCCGTGGTCCTGGGCGACCATCTCGTGGAGCCGGCTCTTGGGGTCGGTGACCGAGGCGGTCGCCAGCCGGGGCGGCACCAGCCGCCCGACCAGGGCGGCCGCGGCACCGATCCCCCCGTCGAGGTAGACGGCCCCGATCACCGCCTCCATGGCATCGGCGAGGATCGACGCCCGATTGCGGCCGCCCGAGGCGGCCTCGCCCTTGCCGAGCAGCAGCACGTCGCCCAGGTGGAGCTCCTCGGCCATCTCGGCCAGCGCCGGCGCGCACACCACCGATGCCCGGAGCCGCGAGAGCTGGCCCTCGTCGGCGTCGGGGTACCGACCGAACAGGTCGGTGGTGACCGCCAGGCCGAGCACCGAGTCGCCCAGGAACTCCAGGCGCTCGTTGGACTCGAAGCCGGCGTGCTCGGCGCACCACGAGCGGTGCGTGACCGCCCGGCCGAGCAGACCGAGGTCCTCGAACGCGTGACCGAGCTCGGCCAGGAACCGGTCGAGCGACGCCGCGGGGATCGGGTACTCCAGGCCGGACTCGTCCCGGAGGAGGGGCGTGGCCCGGGCACCGTCGGACATCGGTCGGTCGGGCAGCAGCCGCGGCGCGGCTACTTGCCGTCCAGCTTCGCGAAGACGTAGTCGACGGCGTCGCGCACCGTCTTCAGGTCCTCCAGGTCCTCGTCCTCGATGCGGAACCCGACGGAGCGCTCGCCCAGCTCCTCCTCCAGCTCCTCCACGAGCTCGATCAGGGCGAGCGAGTCGGCGCCGAGGTCGTCGCCGAAGGAGTCGCCCTCGGCGATGCCTGCGGGATCGGTCTCGAGGATGTCGGCGAGCCGGTCGCGCACGAGCTCGAAGACCTCGGTGCGACTCATGGGTCCCTGCTCGACGTGGGTCTCTGCGGGCATCGGTTCTCCTGGATGTGGACGGGGCCGCCGGGCAGTGTAATCGCCACGCGACTTTGTGCGCTCGTGAATCGTTCCAAGATCGACGACCACGGTGCGAACGCCCCGCGGGACACGCCATGATGGGCCGTCGTACCCCGTCGTCCACCGAATCGGAGCCCTCGTGACCGAACCGTCCGATCACCCGGAACCCGAGGCGGACGAGACCACCCGGGCCGAGGACGAGCCGTCCGAGCTCGTTCCCGTCGTCGACGAGCGCGCCGCGGCCGAGCAGTACCTCGACGGTCCCGGCCTCCGCCCGCCGATCGACGGCCCCGACCCGGCCGAGCTCGAGGCCACCTGGAACGACGACGCCCGCGGTGGCCTGTCCGACGTGCTCGAGGATCTCGACGGCCGACGCCTCGGCCTCGCCATCAGCGGCGGCGGCGCCCTGGGCAGCTTCGAGGCCGGCGCCCTGCGGTTCCTCTACGACCACCTGCACATCGATCCGGTCGCCATCACCGGCAACTCGGCGGGCGCGCTCAACGCCGCCAAGCTGGCCCACGGCGACCGCGACCGCGTCCGGGCGGTGGACGAGGTCGAGCGGCTGTGGCGGGCCATGCGGCTCAACCGCGACATGTGGGAGCCCGAGCCGTGGCTCGAGAAGATCATGGCGTCGGCGCAGTGGGCGGCCGCGATCCGCGCCCAGCCCGACGGCTCGGGACAGTCGGCCGGGGCCATGCGGGTGGCGGTCCGGGTGATCAACAGCTTCGTGCGCCGCCCCGAGGAGACCGACGGCACGATCGACGCGATCCGCGACGCCCTGAAGGCCCAGTCGCTGCTGTCGCTGCAACCGGTGGCAGAGCTCGTCGCGCAGCAGCTCGACGTCGAGCAGGTGGCGTCGTCGGGGATCGAGCTGCGGGTGGGCGCGGTCGCCCTCGAGTCGGGCGAGCTGCGCTACATCGGCCAGGACGGCCAGCTGCACGATCGCCGGGGCACGCCGCTCCCGCTCCCCAAGGTGTCGCTGGCCGACGGGATCCTGGCGTCGGCCAGCATCCCGGTGGCGTTCCCTCCGGTCCTGCTCGGCGACGAGCACTACGTCGACGGCGGTGCCCGGGAGATCCTCCCGCTCCAGCTGCTCGTCGAGGGCCTCGGGGTCGAACGGGCCATCGCGGTGTCGGCCGGCTCGACCGCGATCGCGCCGTCGGCCTCCTACGCGAACCGGGGCCTGTTCGACATCATGCGGCGGGTCACCGCGGAGATCGCGCCCAACGAGACGCTCCGCAAGGAGCTCTCGCCGCCCGGCGGCTGGAAGGAGCACGTGCGACTCGTCATCCCCGACATCGAGGTCCACGACACGATGACGATCGACCCCGCGCTGATCGCGGTCAGCTTCGACTACGGCTGGATGCGCACCGCCGACCTGCTCCTCGGGCTCGGCCCCGAGGAGCAGCGGCTCACCGAGGAGATCGCCGAGACGCGGATCGCGCTCCGACGGCTCGCCGGCCCGCTCCCGGTCCTGCTCGGCCGCGACCTGGTCGACGTGGAGCCGCCCCCCGGCATCACCGAGACCGGCTGGGTCGACGGCAAGGACACGCTCACGTCACGCCTGCGCGAACAGGTCGGCGTCCGTCGCGAGCGGGGCGGCCCGCTCCCCGCATCGCTCGCCGCCTGGCTCGACGCCTGACGGACCGACGGGACGGGCTAGGCGGGGCGGATCGCCGCGCCGATGGCGCCGCAGAGGTCGCCGTCGACCATCTCGACCGCGACCTTCACCGCGTTGACGACGGCCGTGGCCGACGACGAACCGTGGCTAATGATGCACGGGCCGTTAAGGCCGAGCAGCAGCGCGCCGCCGGTGTTGTCGGGATCGAGCTGCGCGTAGAGCGGCAGCAGCGCCGGGATGAGCGCGTCGCCCGCAGCGCGGGTCGAGTCGTCGGTGTCGAAGGTGGCGAGGATGGCCTTGACCAGGGCCTTCATGCCGCCCTCGAGGGTCTTCAACACCACGTTGCCGGTGAACCCGTCGGTCACGACCACGTCGACGTCGGGCGACATCACGTCGCGGCCCTCCACGTTGCCGACGAAGGTGCCACCGACCGCCGCGGCCCACTCGCCGGCCGCCAGCAGCGCGTGGGTCTCCTTCACGAGGGGCGTGCCCTTGGTCGGCTCCTCGCCGATCGACAGCAGCCCGACCCGCGGGGTCTCGATCCCGTAGCGCTGGCGGGCGTACACCGACCCCATCTGCGCGAACTGCACCAACCACTCGGGGGTGCACTCGGCGTTGGCGCCGGCGTCGAGCAGGACGGTCGGGACGTCGGCCCCGGGGCACGGGATCGGGGTGGCGATCGCCGGGCGGCCGACCCCCGGCAGGCGCTTGATGCGCAGCAGCGCGGAGGCCATCGTGGCGCCGGTGTTGCCGGCGGAGACCATGGCGCTGGCCTTGCCGTCGCGCACGGCCTCGGCGGCCCGCACGAGCGACGAGTCCTTCATGGTCCGCACGCTCTTGGCGGGGTCGGCGTCCATGGCGATCACCTCGGACGCGGCGATGACGTCGAGCCCGCCGGTGTCGCCGAGCTCGTCGGGCCGACCGACGAGCACGACGGGGACGCCGAGCTCGTCACGGGCGCGGATCGCTCCGGCGACGATCTCGCCGGGGGCGTGGTCGCCACCCATCGCGTCGACGGCGACGGGCAGCCGGGGTTCGGTGGTCACGTCGGGACCGTGCCGATCGGGGTCAGTCGACCTCGATGGCCTGGCGACCGTGGTACCAGCCGCAGTTCCCGCAGACGACGTGGGGCACCTTGGCGACGCCGCAGCGGGGGCAGATGCTGCGCGAGGGGGCCTCGAGCTTCCAGGCGGCGGCCCGGCGGCTGCGGCTCTTGCTCTTGGAGGTCTTCTTCTTGGGGACGGCCATCGTGAGGTCCTGGGATCGTGATCGGGGGCGCGGCAGGGCGCCGGACGCAAGGGTGAGATGGTAGCGGCGCCACCCCGGGACGACGAAGTCGACGGCACCCGATCGGGGGCGCCTCCGTCACTCGAAGGTGAGGTCGTCGAGCGCGGCCCAGCGGGGATCCCGGGGCGGGCCGCCCTCGGCGTCGGCGTCGTCGGCGTCCGCGCCCGCGGGGCCCGTCGGGAACTCCTCGGGCGCCGGGCCGGCGCAGTCCTCGGCGCACAGGGGCGCGAGCGGCAGGGCCAGCAGCGCGGTGTCGTGCAGGAGCGGCCCGAGGTCGATCTGGTCGTCGACGAGCGGCCAGGTCTCGCCGTCGGTCGGGTGGGTCTCGTAGATCTCCCGCACGTCGGCGACGGCCACGCCCTCCACCTCGCGCAGGCACCGACGGCACGCGCCGACCCACGCCACGGTGACGTCGCCGGTGAGCACGATGCCCTCCGAGATCGACTCGATCGTCCCGACGAAGTCGATGTCGGTCCCCTCGGGGACCGACACGTCGGACAGGGCGAGCCCGTGGGCGGGCAGCGCCCGCGCCACCGGGGCCTGGGTGCCGAGCCGGCGGCGGACCTCGGTGACCGGGACGAGCAGGCGCGGCGCGCTCACGGCCGATAGGCCTCGGTCGGCGGCCCGCCGTCGTCGTCGTTGTCCTGGTGGCGGAGCCCGGTGGTCTGGAGCTTCTGACGACCGCCCTCGACGGTCTTCAGCGTGCGCTCCAGGACGATCTCGAAGCCGGCCAGCTTCTGGTCGCAGAAGTCCTCGCACTCGAGGCGCAGCCGCCGGGCCTCGGCCTGCGCGCCCTCGACGATCCGACGGGCCCGGTGCTCGGCGGCCTTCACGACCTCGGTGCGCTGCACCATGCGCTCGGCGTGGGCGCGGGCGGCGTCGAGGATCTCGTCGCCGTCGGCCTGCATCTTGGCCAGGTACTCCTCGCGCTCCTTCAGGAGCCAGCGAGCCTCGCGGATCTCGTCGGGCAGCCGCTCCTGGACCTCCTCGAGCAGGTCGAGCACCTCGTCCCGGTTGATCGAGACCGAGGCCGAGAGGGGCAGCGACCGCGCGCTGCTCACGATGTCGACGACCCGCTGGAGCAGGCTCTCGCTGTCGACGGGCTGCTGGCGGCGACGGAGCCGGGTACGGCCGGTGACCGGCTCGTCGGGCTGGACGTCGTCCTCGTACTCGTAGCCGTCGTCGTCGTAGGACTCCGGCGCCGCCGGGTAGTCGTCGTCGGCGTCGAGGTCGAAGGGGCCGTCGTTGCGGCTCATCGGGAGGCCTCCATCGTTCGGCAGGGGGTCGGCGCGTCGGTGGCGTTCATCGGGGGAACTTCTGGGCCAGGGCCTTGGCGACCGGCGGCGGCACCGTCGAGGAGATGTCGCCCCCGAAGCGGGCGATCTCCCGCACCAACCGGGAGGCGACGAACGAGTGCGTGGTCGTCGACGGCAGGAAGACGGTGTGGACGCCGGAGATGGCGTGGTTCATCTGGGCCTGCTGGAGCTCGGACTCGAAGTCCGACACGGCCCGCAGTCCCTTCAACAGGAAGTCGGCGCCGATGTCACGGGCGAGGTCGACCACGAGGCTCGAGTGCTTGATGACGCTCACGTTCGAGAGGTGCGCGACCGACTCCGAGGCCAGGTCGGCCCGTTCGTCGAGCGTGAACAGGCCGTGGCCCTTGCCCGGGTTGCCGACGGTGGCGACGACGACCTCGTCCCACAGGCGCGCCGCGGTCTCGATCAGCTCGACGTGGCCGTTGTGGAGGGGATCGAACGATCCCGGGTAGAGCACGCGGGTCAAAGAGGCGCTCCGGGAGTCGACAGGAACGTGACCACCGTACTGCCGTACCGGCGCACCCTGACGGCATCCAACGCCGCCGGCGCGGCGATCTCTCGGTCGCTCTCGACCACCACGACGCCACCCGGGGCGAGGCCCTCGGCGGCCGCCGCGAGCAGCTCGTCCCACCGGTCGGTGTCGTACGGCGGGTCGAGCAGGACCAGGTCGAACGGTCCCGACGCGGCCTGGCGGAGGCCGTCGCCACCGGTGACGGTGGCCCGATCCGCGAGCGTTGTCGCTCGGAGGTTGGCCTCCACGACACCCCGGGCGACGGGGTCGGACTCCACGAAGGTCGCGTGCGCCGCGCCCCGCGACAGCGCCTCGATGCCGAGCGCCCCGCTGCCCGCGAAGGCGTCGAGCACCAGCGCCCCCTCGACCGCGCCGAGGCTGTCCAGCGCGTTGAAGGTCGCCTCGCGCACCCGGTCCGACGTCGGTCGGGTGGTGTCACCGGGTGGCGCATCGAGCCGCAGGCCGCCCGCGGTGCCGCTCACCACGCGCAACGACCCTCGACGCACCTCGCCGGCGCGCGGCCGCTTCGCCCCCGGCCCCCGCGAGCGGCTCACGACCGCTCGGCGACGAGCTGCTCGCTCGCCTCCCACAGCCGCCGGGCGGAGTCCCGGTCGCGCGCCCGACGCGACGCCGGCCGCCGGTGGCCCTTCGGGAAGTACGCACCGGTCGTGCCGGCGACGCGGGGATCGTTCGACGAGGCGAGCTTGACCGAGGCACGAGCCCCGACCTCGGGCGACCGGAGCACGTACCGGCCGATCTTCGCGATGAGCAGTCCGAGGAGACCGGTGTCGCCGTCGCCGCCGAAGTGGCTGTTGATGGAGCCGGGGTGCACGGCGTTGACCGTGACCCCGTGGGGCTCGAGCTGGTCGGCCAGCTCGGCGGTGAAGAGCAGGTTGGCCAGCTTGGAGCGACCGTAGACCGGGAACGACGAGAAGCGGCGTTCGCTCTGGAGGTCGTCGAACCGCAGCCCGCCGATGGCGTAGCGGTGCGCGATCGACGAGACCACGACCACGCGGGCCGGCGCCGATGCGATCAGCCGGTCGCGCAGGAGGTTCGTGAGCAGGAAGTGGCCGAGGTGGTTGACGCCGAACATCTGCTCGAACCCGTCGTCGGTCGGCGTCCAGCGGTCGGTGATGCCACCCGCGTTGTTGACCAGCACGTCGAGGCGGTCGTGGGTGGCGAGGAAGTCGTCGGCGAAGGTCCGCACCGACGACAGCGACGCCAGGTCGAGGACACCGAGCTCGACCCGGTCGCTGCCGCTGCGGTCGCGGACCTCGGCCATGGCCTCCTCGCCCTTGGCCGGGTTCCGCGCCGCCATCACGACGTCGGCGCCCATGCCGGCCAGGGCCACCGCGGTCTCCTTGCCGATCCCGGCGTTGGCCCCCGTGATCAGGATCGTCCGCCCGGCGAGGTCGGGTGCAGTGCTGCTCATCGCCCCAACTGTGACACGCACGTCCCTAGCATCGGCGAGATGAGCGACCGGGAGCCGACCGATCACCAGGGGGCGCCGCTGGTGCCGGCGACGATCGTGTGCGTCGACTGCGGTGGCGTCGCCCACCTGCTCACCCGCCCGGACGACACCGGACGGTTCTGGCCGGGCGACCTCGTCGCCTACCGCTGCGAGGACTGCCTCGACCGCTGGGACCTCGAGGTGCCCGAGGAGGGCGACGACGACGGCTGGTGACCCGCTCGCCGGCCGATCTCGGTCGACAGCGCCGCCAGGAGGCACGCCGCCGCCACGATGAGCGACGGCTCCGACATCGCCCGGTAGCGGGGGTTGCCCCAGGTCAGGAAGATCGCCGCGTTGGCGACGACGATCGGCGCCAGCAGCGGCACGAGCGACGAACCGGCCCGGCGGATCAGGGCGAAGCCCCCGATCGCGGTGGCCAGCAGGAACCACCACCACCAGAGCGTCCACCGGAAGATGCCGTCGGGCCAGCGGGCGTCCTGCTCCTGGAGGTCGACGGTCAGGTCCGGCGCGAAGAGCCCGTTGGCCCGCAGCACCTTGATCGTCGACACGCCGAGCACCCGGGCCGGGCCCGCCTCCCGCACGTACTCGAGGATCAGCGGGCGGGGCTTTCGGCTCTCCTGCCAGCGGATCACCTCGGGGTCGTCGGGGCCGCCGAAGCCGATGCAGGGGTAGGACTTCCAGCCGATTAGTGGGCCGTCGCGGTAGGCGCTCGGGCAGTTGCCGGCGAGCGCGGTCACGCCGAAGGACGTCATGCCGACCTCGTCGACCCCGCCCTGGTCGAGCCTCGTCGACCACACCGACCATCCGGCGAAGAGGACGAGCGGCACCAGGGCGACCGCGCCCAGGCGGGCGAACGACGGCCCGATCGGTGCGTCGGTCCGGTCCCGCCACGCCCGCCACGCGAGGTGGGCGGCGATGATCACGACGACGCCCAGGCCCTCGGCCCGCGAGAACACCAGCAGCGTCGCGGCGAACGCCAACCAACCGACCCGACGCCAGCTCGGTTCGGCCAACAGGTGGTACCAGGCGAGCAGGGTCGCCACCGCCACGGGGACCACGACTGCCTCGGTCATGATCCGGGGGCTGGCGAAGACCATCATCGGCGACACGGCCGCCAGCCAGGCGGAGACCGTCCCGGCCCGCACGCCCCCGAGTCGACGGCCGAGCCGTTCGAGCAGCACCACCGCCACCACGCTCGGGAGGGTGCCGGCGACGGCGAGGACCCGTCCGGCGTCGGGGTCGAGCACGGTCAGCGTCCCGCCCGAGACACCGGTGACCGCCGCGACGACCATGTAGTAGAGCTGCGGCAGCAGCGGGTAGTAGGCCGACAGGCCGTCCCACCCGCTCGTGGCGGTGTGGGCGAAGGTGATGGAGTCGCCCCGCAGGTCGTCGAGCGGCTGGGCGAACCCGATCCAGAGCCGGAGCGCGACCGCCACCGCGAGCGCGGCGAGCACCGGCCACCACACCGTCCGCTCGGGCAGCCATGGCGCGATCGGTTCGGGTTCGGCCGAAGGGTCAGTCATCCGAGCAGCACCGAGTGCGACTCGGCGACGCGGGCGAGGACGACGACGAGCACCAGCAGGGCGACGCCGAGCCCGATCGCGACCCACGGCACGGCCACGGCGGTCACGTCGGGGGTGGCGTCGGCGTCCATCCGCCGGTCGGCTTCGACCATCCCGCCGACGCTACCCGTCGCCGCCTGATCGGCTTCGCCTGCACTCCGCTGCGCTCCGTTCCGCTCAACCAACAGCCGTTCGTTGAGCGCAGTCGAAACGCCTTTCGACTCGCTCCGCTCGCTCAAGGAACAGAAGAGGAACGCTCCGCTCGCTCGAGGAACACGAACTGATCGTTGAGCGGAGCGAGCCCCTGGGCGAGCGAAGTCGAAACGCCTTTCGACTCGCTCCGCTCGCTCAAGGATCAGGAAGCGTCAGACGCCGTTCTTGTGGACGCGGTCGACGTCGATCTGCAGCACGACGCGCTCGGTGCCGATCGGGTTGGCGTAGGGACCGCCGGTGTACTTCTGCGACAGCTCGTCGATGTTCGCCCTGGCCTCGTCGCCACCGATGGTGCCGGTGACCCGACCCCGGGCCTCGACGTAGCGGTACGGGTTGGCGTTGTCGAACACCGTGACGGTGACCCGCGGATCGTTCGAGACGTTGCGGAACTTCTGGCGGCCGATCTCGGTGTTGATGAGGAGCTGGTCGTCGTCGGCGTGGACCCACATGAGCTGGGTCTGGGGCTGTCCATCGGGCATGAGCGTGGTCAGCGCGGCGAAGTTCTTGCCGGTCGCGAACGTCTTGAGGTCGTCGTCGAGTGCCATGGGGCCGACGCTATCGGCGCGACGGCGGCCTCAGGACTTGAGCAGGAAGTCGGCGTCCTCGTCCGCGAGGAAGGCGCCGACCTCGTCGCGAAGGGCCGGGTGGCCCGACAGGTCGGGGTCGCCGTCGATCAGGTCGAAGGCCACCTGACGGGCCCGCTCGACCCAGACGCGGTCACGGCGCAGCGACGCCAGCTTGAGGTCGTTGCGCCCCTTCTGCCGCTCCCCCATCAAGGTGCCCTCGCCCCGCAGGTCGAGGTCGACCTCGGCCAGCTCGAAGCCGTCGGTGGTGCGGACCATCGCCTCCAGCCGGGCCCGGCCGTCAGGGGTCGTCCCGGCACCGACGAGCCAGCACGTCGAGGCGTCGGCCCCACGACCGACCCGACCCCGGAGCTGGTGGAGCTGAGCGATGCCGAACCGGTCGGCGTCGAGGATCACCATCACGGTCGCGTTGGGCACGTCGACGCCCACCTCGATCACGGTCGTGGCCACGAGCACGTCGAGGTCGCCGGCCCGGAACGCGGCCATCACCGCCTCCTTGTCCGCGCTGGGCATGCGCCCGTGGAGCAGGCCCAACCGGAGCCCCGACAGCTCGGTGGCGGCCAGCCGGTCGTGGGTCTCCTGCGCGGACGACACCTCGAGCTTCTCGGACTCCTCCACCAGCGGGCACACGACGTAGGCCTGGCGCCCGGCGGCCACCTCGGCCCGGACGTGGCCCCACACCTCGGCGGTGGCGTCGTCGTCATCGGCCGCGGCCTCGACCCAGCGGGTGCGGATCGGGGTGCGGCCGGGCGGCAGCTCGTCGAGCACGGAGACGTCGAGGTCGCCGTAGACCGTCATGGCCGCGGTGCGCGGGATCGGTGTGGCCGTCATGACGAGCACGTCGGGGGTGGCGCCCTCGGCCCCCTTCTGGCGGAGCGCGTCGCGCTGCTCGACGCCGAAGCGGTGCTGCTCGTCGATGACCACGACCCCGAGCGATCGGAACGCGACCGCGTCCTCGATCAGCGCATGGGTGCCGATCAGCAGGTCGACGGACCCGTCGGCCAACGCCTCGGCCAGCTTGCGCCGGTTGGCCGCGGTCGTGCGGTTGGTGAGCAGCTCGACCCGCAGCGGACGGTCCTCGGTCATGCCCTCGAAGAGCGATCCCTCCTCGGGATCGCCGGCCACCCGGAGGTCGGCCAACAGGTCCCGGATGCCGAGGAAGTGCTGCTCGGCCAGCACCTCGGTCGGCGCCATGAGCGCGCCCTGATGGCCGCCCTGGATCGCGACCAGCAGGGCCGACACGGCGACCACCGTCTTGCCGGCACCGACGTCGCCCTGCAGCAGGCGGTGCATCGGGTGCGGGCCGCCGAGGTCGTGGGTGATCTCGTCGATTACCCGTCGTTGCGCGCCGGTGAGCGGGTACGGCAGCGCCTCGTGGAACCGCCCCACCAGGTCACCGGAGGTGTCGTGGACGATGCCCTTGGCCGTGCGCTCCAGCGCCCGCTTCCGCAGCACGAGCGCGACCTGCACCCGGAGCAGTTCGTCGAACACCAGCCGGGTGCGGGCCGCGGTGACGTCGGCCATGGCCTCGGGTGCGTGGATGCCCCACAGCGCGTCGGACCGCCCGATCAGCCCCCACTCCTTCCGGTACTCCTCCGGCAGCGGCTCGGCCAGGCCTCGCGCCCGGGTCTTGCCGAGCGCGGTGGCGATCCAGCCGGCGACGTCCTCGCTGGTGATGCGCGGCTTCTCCGACTGCGGGTAGAGCGGGATGATCCGCCCCGTCTTGTCGCCGATGAAGTCGACCACCGGGTTGGCCATCTGGAGACGGCCCTGGAACGTGTCGACCTTCCCGAAGAACACGGCTTCGGTGCCGGGCGGAAGCTGCTTCTCGCGCCAGCCCTGGTTGAAGAACGAGATGCGGAGGTAGCCGGTGCCGTCGCCGACCTCGGCGGTGACGAGGGTGCGGGGCGGACGGCCCCGGGTGCGTCGGCTGGAGATGCGGGCCACCTTGCCCACGACCATCGCCTGGTCGCCGGGCACCAGCTCGCGGATCGACGCCTCGCGGCTGCGGTCGATGTGGCGGCGCGGGTAGGTGGTGACGAGGTCGAGGATCGTGTCGATGCCGAGCTCGCGGAGCCGGGCGACCTTCTTCGGCTGGGAGGCCAGCGCGCTCACCGCGGTGACGTCGAACCCCGCGAGGTCCGCGTAGGTGAGTGGCCCGTCGGTCATCCCGACCGAGGATATGCAGGCCCGCGGTCCCGGCGGTCGAGCTCGCCCTCGGCCAGGAGGCCGATGAGCACGATCAGCGCGATGCGCAGCGCGACCGCGGCGGGGAGCCCCAGGCGCGGGAGCTCGGTCGACGCGCCGTGCCAGGCCGCATACAGCGACGCGGTAGCGAGGACGATCGTGGCCAGCGGCACGATCCAGCGACCGTCGATGTCGCGCCGACGCACGATCGCCCAGCCGGTGACCACCACGATCGCGGTGAGCACGGTGCCCACCGCCCCGCCCCGCAGGAGCACGTCCTCGATCGGACCGGGGAGCACGTCCCGCGAGCTGCCGTAGGGCTCGGCCGGCGCCAGCATCGTCACCGGTGGCGCCTGCGGGTCCGAGAACGGCGGCACCTCCTGGTAGGAGCGGTTGGCCCCGACGAAGTCCTCCAACGGCTCGGTCACGGTGTACCAGGGGTGCGCGGCGAGGAACCGGGCGTAGGTGCTGGTGCCCGACTCCTCCACCCACGCCTGGAACGCGGCGTCCTGGTCGAAGCCGCCGAAGTCGAGGCGACCGTCGGCGGGCAGCGGCATGCCCTCGTCGACGAACCAGGTCCGCAGGTCGTCGTCGGGCGCGATGCGGTCGGCGACGATCGCGGTGATGTTGTGGTGGAGGATCTCGGTGTTGCGCCCGTAGGAGATCGTCGCCCAGGTGCAACCCAGCAGCAGCCCGACGACGACGAGCGCCAGCGGGGTGACCGCCTTCCGGTCGGCCTTCTTCACCAGGAGCCCGACGAGCGCACCGGCCGCGAGCAGCAGCGTGAGCCAGGCGGTGGGCATCAGGCTCTGGCGCACGAACATCCACGGCACCGTGGCGACCACGACCCACAGCGCACCGAGCTCGGTCGGCCGGCGCACGAAGTCGGTCCAGGCCGCGATCACCAGCACGGTGAGCGACAGGGCCATCGGCTCCGACAGCATCGTGGCATCCCAGTTGGTCACCACCGAGGTGCAGCCGAGCGCGACGGTGGCCACGGCCACCCCGACCTGCACCGACCGCCGGCGGAACAGCGCGGCGAGCGCGAACGCCAGCACCAGCCAGGACACCGCGCCGATGAGCGCCTGCGCGGCGACGACCGAGCCGTCGTCGTCGGGTAGCAGGTCGTAGAGCAGCGGGGTGGTCCACGGCCGCCGCGACCGGCCGGAGAAGTCCAGCGTCTCGTACTCGCCGGAGTCGAAGTAGCGGTACAGGTGGATGCCCGCCACGGCGACCAGCCGGAGCAGCACACCGGCGACCGCGAGCGGCAGCGCCCACCGCCAGCCGCGGACCAGCGTGCTCAGCGGCGGTCGAGCCGAGCGGTTCCCGTCCGGGGCCGCGTCGTCCCGATGGTCGTCCTGCGTCGCCGTCTCCGCCACGGGTCGGCTACTCGACCCCGAAGTAGTACGGGTAGAGGGGTTGGCCGCCGACGTGCACCTCGGCGGCCACGTCGGGCCGGTGCTCGGCGAGCCACTCGGTGATGCGGCGGGTGTCGCCGGCGTTGGCCCCCTCGCCCTCGATGATCGTGACGATCTCGTGCTCGTCGCCCACCAGCTCGTCGAGCAGGCCGGTGGCGGCGTCGGCCAGGCTCGGCGCGACGGCGAGGATGCCGGCCCGGGCGATGCCGAGGTAGTCGTCGGTGGCGATCGGGCCGACGTCGCAGGTGGAGTCGCGCACGGCCCGGGTGACCTCGCCGGCGACGACGTTGCCCGCGGCCGCGGCCATCGCCGACGCATTGGCGACGACCTCGGCCTCGGGGTCGTAGTCGATGAGCGCCGCGAACCCCTCGGGGATGCCGCGGGTGGGCACGACCACGACGGTCTTCGGGGTGAGGGCGTCGACCTGTTCGGCCACCGCGATGATGTTCTTGTTGTTGGGCAGGACGACGACCTGCTGGGCGTTGACCGCCTCGACCGCCTCCTTGATCTGCGCGGTCGACGGGTTCATCGACTGGCCACCGGTGATCACCTGCTGGACGCCGAGCGAGCGGAAGATGCGGTTCACGCCGTCACCCGTGGCGATCGCCACCACCGCGGTGGTGACCGGTTCGAGCTCGGGCTCGGGCTCGGGCTCGGCGTCGCGGACCCAGCGCTCCTCCTCGATCTCCTCGAGCAGGTCGGTGACCCGGATGGTCTTCGGCCGGCCGATCTCGATGGCCGCCTCGATCGCCGCGCCGATGTCGTCGGTGTGGATGTGGCAGTTGAAGAGGCCATCGCCGCCCACGACCACGATCGAATCGCCGATGCCCGCCCACACCTCCTTGAACGCCGGGATCGTCTCGTCGGGGGCCTCGAGGAGGTACATGACCTCGTAGCGGAGCCCGGCGAGCGCGGCGTGGTCGTGATCAGCGTGGTCGGCGTGCTCGCGCAGCTGGTCGACGTGGCCCTGGTCCGCGATCGCCTCGGTGACCGACGCCTCCGGCATCGGGTAGTCGTCGATGACGTGGAGGAAGCTGTGCAGCAGGAGCAGCAGGCCGGTGCCGCCCGAGTCGACGACGCCGGCATCGGCCAGGACCTTCAGGAGGTCGGGGGTGCGGGCGAGGGCGATCTCGCCGCCGTCGAGCGCCGCCTTCGCGACCGTGAGGAGCGTGCCCGGCGCCGCCGCGTTGGCGGCCTCGGCCGCCTCTCGGACCACGGTGAGGATCGTGCCCTCGACCGGGTTGCCGACCGCCTCGTAGGCGCCGGCCGCGGCGTCGGTCAGCGCGACGGCGAACACCGCGCCGTCGATCCCGTCGGAGGACCCGGCGACGGTGGTGAAGCCCCGCAGGATCTGCGACAGGATCACGCCGCTGTTGCCCCGCGCCCCCATCAGCGACCCGTGGGCGATCGCCCTGCACACGGCGGCGAGGTCGTCGGCATCCTCGGCCCCCACCCCGTCGAGCTCGGTCACCACCGACTCCATGGTGAGTCGCATGTTGGTGCCGGTGTCGCCGTCGGGGACCGGGTACACGTTGAGGCGGTTGATGCCCTCCTGGTGGGCGCGCAGGGCGTCGCGGAACGCGACGACGGCCTGGCGGAGGTCACCGGCTCCGAGCCGGTCGAGGGTCGTCATGGCGCGGCAGTCTACGTTCGGGCGCCGAACCCGCCGGACGGTCCCGACCACGGCGCCCGGGTGCCGGACCGCTCGGCTTGTGACCGGACCCCGGGTCCCCCTAGCCTTGTCCGTCGGCCCGGGGACGGTCCCGGCCCCCAACGTTCCGAGTGATGGAGAGCAGTGATGGCGTCGACGTGTGAGGTGTGCGGCAAGAAGCCGTCGTTCGGCATGAGCGTCAGCCACTCCCACCGCCGCACCAAGCGGCGCTGGAACCCGAACATCCAGCAGGTGCGGGCCGTCGTCGCCCCCGGCACCGTGCGCCGCGTGGCGGTCTGCACCGGCTGCCTGAAGGCCGGCAAGGTCCAGAAGGCCACCCGGGTCTGACCGACCGGAACTCCTGAGCAGTACCCCGGAGCGGTCGCCCCAGGCGGCCGCTTCGTCGCGTCGGGCATCGGTTCCGACGATGCCCGCGCACCCTCCGATCACCGGGCGCGATGGGTGCCATCCCGCATTCGCATGACCGCGAACGGGTCCCTGCGTGCACCGCCGGACCGGCCACCACTAGGCTCGCTCCACCGCATCGACAGGTGAGAGGGAACGTTGTGCAAGGTGTGATCAGGTCCTACGACCCCGGAACGGGCGACGGCATCATCCTGTGCGACACCGACCTCGCCGACTACGACCTGGCTCCCGGGTCCCTCGTCGGCACCCACTTCCGCATGCTCCGCCAGGGGCAGAGGGTCATCTTCGACCTCGACGAGGACGGGCGGGCCACCGGCCTCCGCCTCGGGTCCGAGATCGACATGGGCACCCCGGGCTTCGGTCCGGTGCCCGAGGTCTGACAACCGACGCGGTCGACTTCAACGGAGAACCATGACTGCCACGACCAGCAACACGAAGCTCCAGGCCTGGGTCGACGAGTGGGCCGAGATCTTCCAGCCCACCGACGTCTACTGGTGTGACGGAACCGCCGAGGAGTACGACACGCTGTGTCAGGCCCTCGTCGACGCCGGCACCTTCGAGCGCCTGAACGACGCCAAGCGGCCGAACAGCTACCTGGCGCTCTCGGACCCCGGCGACGTCGCCCGCGTCGAGGACCGCACCTACATCTGCTCCGAGCAGGAGATCGACGCCGGCACCACCAACAACTGGCGCGAGCCGGCCGAGATGAAGGAGACCCTCCTCGGCCACTACCGCGGCGCCATGAAGGGCCGGACGATGTACGTCGTGCCGTTCTCCATGGGCCCGCTCGGCTCCCCCATCGCCCACATCGGTGTCCAGCTCACCGACTCGCCCTACGTGGCGGCGTCGATGCGCATCATGACCCGCATGGGCCAGGGCGCCCTCGACGTCCTCGGCGACGGCGAGTGGGTCCCGTGCCTGCACTCGGTCGGCTACCCGCTGGTCGACGCCGACGGCAACGAGCGCGCCGACGTGGCCTGGCCGTGCGACGCGGAGAACAAGTACATCTCCCACTTCCCCGAGACCCGCGAGATCTGGTCCTACGGCTCGGGCTACGGCGGCAACGCCCTCCTCGGCAAGAAGTGCTTCGCCCTGCGCATCGCCTCGACCATGGCCCGCGACGAGGGCTGGATGGCCGAGCACATGCTCATCGTCGGGGTCACCAACCCCGAGGGCGTGAAGCGCTACATCGCGGCGGCGTTCCCGTCGGCCTGCGGCAAGACCAACATGGCCATGCTCCAGCCCACGCTGCCGGGCTGGAAGGTCGAGACCGTCGGCGACGACATCGCCTGGATGAAGTTCGGCGCCGACGGCCGGCTGTACGCCATCAACCCCGAGGCCGGCTTCTTCGGCGTCGCCCCCGGCACCGGTGACGACACCAACGCCAACGCGGTCGCCACGCTGCACGCCAACTGCATCTACACCAACGTCGCCAAGACCGACGACGGCGACATCTGGTGGGAGGGCTTCACCGAGGCCACCCCGGCGCACCTGATCGACTGGAAGGGCAACGACTGGACCCCCGAGTCCGACACGCCCGCCGCCCACCCCAACGCCCGCTTCACGGCCCCGGCGTCGCAGTGCCCGTCGATCGCCCCCGAGTGGGAGGACCCGGCCGGCGTGCCGATCTCGGCGATCCTCTTCGGCGGCCGCCGCGCCACCAACGTCCCGCTGGTGACCGAGGCCCTCGACTGGCAGCACGGCACCTTCCTCGGCTCGATCATGAGCTCGGAGAAGACCGCGGCCGCCGCCGGCGCCATCGGCCAGGTGCGCTTCGACCCGTTCGCGATGCTGCCGTTCATGGGCTACAACGCCGGCGACTACATGCAGCACTGGCTCGACATCGGCAAGGCCACCGACGCCGAGAACCTGCCCAAGCTCTACTGGGTCAACTGGTTCCGCAAGGGTGAGGACGGGTCGTTCCTGTGGCCGGGCTTCGGCGACAACAGCCGGGTCCTCAAGTGGGTGTTCGACCGCCTCGACGGCTCCGCCGAGGCCACCGACACCGCGATCGGCCGGGTGCCGACCACCGGGTCGCTCGACGTCTCGGGCCTGGGCCTCGACGACGCCACCGTCGCGGAGCTGCTCAAGGTCGACAACGAGGCCTGGCGGGGCGAGATCCCGCTGATCGAGGAGCACTTCGCCTCCATCGGCGAGCGCCTCCCCGCCGAGCTGCAGGACGAGCTGACCGAGCTCGACAAGCGCCTCAGCAACTGACCGCTCCGGAGGTCGATCCCATGACCGTGTCGGCGTACATCCTCATCCAGACCGAGGTCGGCAAGGCCGCCGCGGTGGCCGAGGAGGTGCGGGGCATCCCCGGGGTCATCGCCGCCGACGACGTGACCGGCCCGTACGACTGCGTCGTACGGGTCGAGTCCGCGTCCATGGACGAGCTCGGCCGCCTCGTGGTCAGCCGCGTCCAGATGATCGACGGCATCACCAAGACGACGACCATGCCCGTCGTCCACCTCTGACGACGACCGCCTCGGCCCAGACCCACCCAGATCGTTCTGGCGTAGCTCACGCGGGGTCTGCCGGCGCCGTCTACGCCAGAACGCGGTGGCGGGTGGGCAGCGGGGTCAGGCCAGCGGGTTGAGGACCATCGCCCGGATGCCGAGGCCCATCAGGAACAGCCCGCCGAAGCCGTAGAGCTTGTAGCGGTGCTCGGCGAGCTGGGACCGGTAGCTGAAGATGATCGCCACCGAGAACGCGGCGATGAACCCGTAGAACATGTGCATCTGCAGGTGGTCGGACTCGATGCCCTGGGCCGACCACACCCCCAGGGCGACCTGCACGAAGATCGAGCCGTGGGCCACCCACGTCGCCTGCCACAGCACGGGACGGCGCAGCTGCTCCCACCGGTCGGCGGCCAGCGCCCACGCGCCGACCAGCCCGTTGGCGACGACGACGAACCAGGCGAACGCGCGGTGGACCTCGTGGACCGCCGTCGGTGCCGCCCCGACCAGGACGGCGGACGCGCTCAACCGGCGTCGGGCTGGGAGCCCCCGGCGACCTCGTAGTTCCAGACCTCCGACGACACCGACACCGGCGGCGGGGCGTCGCCGCCGGCCCGCTCCTGCGCCGAGCGGTGGCCGTGCGCGAAGGACGCCGAGCTCATCCATGCCTGGAACGACTCCTCGTCGCGCCAGCGGGTGACGACGAGCCAGACGTTGCGTCCGTCGGTCGGCTTGAGCAGCTCGAAGCCCTCGAAGCCCTCCTGGCCGTCGACCGCGCCGGCCCGGGCCGCGAACCGGCGGGCGAGCTCGTCGCCGCTGTCCTCGGGGACGGTGATGGCGTTGATCTTGATGACGGTCACGTTCGTTCCTCCGACAGGGGGTGGCAGACGTCGACCGACGTTACTCGGGTGGTCGCGGCACCCGTCAGGCCGGGTTCGCGGCGGTCCTCAGCCCGTGTAGGAGGCGTTGGCGCGGATCGGCTGGGCGCCGGCCGCGTCGTCGGTCCCCGACGTCGGCGTGGAGGTCGAGGTCGTCGACGTGGTCGTGGTCGTCGTGGTCTCGGTGGTCGCCCCGACCAGGTCGAGGTCGGCAGAGACGCAGCTCGCCGGTGCGTTGACCGGGTTGCAGCGGGCGACGACGCCGCCGGGGATCTCGACGAAGTACGGCGTGTCGAAGTCCACCCCGAAGTTCGGCACCGGGTAGTCGGTGCTCACCCACTGCGCGCCGCTGGCGAGGGCCGCATCGCGGGGACCGGTGTCGTTCGCCCTGGCCTCGAGCGTGTCGGCGTCGGAACGGGTGCGCACCACGTAGCCGTCGAGCACGAGGTTCGGGATCGACGGGTCCGTCGGATCGTTGCGCTTGATGAACGCGGCGTCCGGGTCGCCCGGATCGGCGTTGGTGAAGATCGGTCGACCGGCGAGGTTGGGGTGCCCGGCCAGGTAGGTGCTCCGGTACGAACCGCCGTTGTCCATGAGGAACATGACCTTGCCGCGGCTCTCGCCGAGGGTCGGCCACCCGTCCGCGGCGATCGCCTCGGGCAGCGTGGCGTGGCTCCCGCGCACGTCGTCGGGGGTGATCAGGTCGTCGGGCGAGAACACCGAGCGGATCACCGAGTCGAGCTGGTCCATGGCGGCGGCGTCGAACGGGTCGGGCAGCACGAACGGCAGGTCGCCCAGAACGAGCGGCGTGTCCTTCAGCTCGAGCAGGATCGCGATCGGCACGTGGCCCTGGTTGGCGTCGCTCCACCCCTTGACCGCCCGGAGGCACAGCTCGAGGGTGTCGCAGGTCGACTGGTAGTCGACGTCCTGGACGTGGAAGACCTTCAGGCCCGGCTCGTCCATGACCGGGTCGAGCGGGTCGGTGACGCCCGCGGCGGCGCGGAGCAGCGGGTTGGCGTACTTGCCGCCGGCATCGTCGACGAACACGTCGAGCTCGATCTGGCGGACCTTCTGCTGGCCGAACTGCTGCGGGAGCGGCAGGTGCCGGTATTCCATCTGGTCGTCGGCCGAACCGATGACCGAGCGGCGGAGGTCGATCTCGGGCTGGCTGAGGAGCTCGTGGTAGCTGTTGTGGCTGCCGACGACCTGGATCTCGTTGATCCGCACGTCGTCGCCGGGCGCCTGGCCGGGCGCGGCGCCCGCGGTGGTGCCGTTCGTGACGATCGCCATCGACGCCACGAGGGCTGCGGCGGCGACGGACGCGACCCTGAGCCTGCGCAGGCTGAACATCGGATGAACCTCCCGTGCCGCTCCCCTGAACGGCCCGCCGCAGGGTACCCGACGTCACGATCGGGGTCGGATCCCGACCGTGCGCGTGTGGGGACAAAGTACTGACCCGCGTTCGTCACGGTCGGGATCCGACCCCGATCGTGAACGCCGTCAGCCGTGGATGGGGACGAAGAGGTCGGTGAAGAGGGCCGGCGGCTCGGCGGGAAGGTCGTCGACGATGAACCACTCGTCGCCGAACACGAACGCGAACGCCGCGTCGGACATCGACGACATGAAGTGGTCGGGACCGATCTGGCTGGCGTGCGCCCGCATGGAGGCCCGCTTCGCGTCGAGCACACCGGTGACGTCCACGCGGTGGGTCAGCTGGGGAAGGCGCTTGCCGAACGGTGCCTCGTCCTCGTCCGGCAGTTCGGGGAGCTCCGGACCCTCGGCCGGCCGGACCTCGTCGAGGGCCTCGTCGCCCGCGACCTTGCCCGCGGCGTCGGCGGTCGACGGGTCGTCGAGGTCGACGCCGAACTCGGCCGCGCGGGCGATCGCCTCGTCCATCCGGTCGCGGTTGATCGTGGCCTGGGCGACGATCGGCACACCGGCGAGCGCGGCGGCCCGCACGCCGACCCGGTGGACCTGCACGTGGTCCGGGTGGCCGTAGCCACCGATGTCGTCGTAGATCGTGAGGACGTCGGGCTGCTCCTCGGCGAGGACCGCGGCCAGACGGACGGCGGCGTGGTCGACGTCGGCCTGCCAGAAGCACCAGGGCACGTCGTTGGTGTCGTCGCCGGCCATGCCGCTGTCGGTCCAGCCCAGGAACTCGACCCGGGCCACGCCGAGCGCCGCGGCCGAGTCGTAGCACTCGGCGGTGCGGCGCAGGGAGAGCTGCTCGCCGTCGGCGAGCACCCCCTCGACCGGCGTGCCCAGCTCGCCACGGGTGGCGAACACGAGGGTGACCCGGTGCCCGGCGGCCGCGGCGCGGGCGAGCAGCCCACCGGTCACGATCGTCTCGTCGTCGGGATGGGCGTGGAAGCTGACGATGCCTGCCATACGCGCCGCAACCTACCGGCGGAACGGGGCGGAGCGGTCAGGCGATGGCTTTCGCGTCGCGGAGCTCGGCGATGCGCTCGGCGGTGAAGCCCCAGTCGGC
>JAHBSO010000015.1 GCA_019639075.1 Actinomycetota bacterium
TGAAGCACCCCGGGTCTGGTGACTGCTCCTGTCCTTGAGAGGATTGGAGCATGCCGTCAGTACCGAAGGGCCAGAGGCACCCCGTCGAGCTGCGTGAGCGAGCGACGCGGATGGTGTTCGAGCATCAGGACGAGTATCCGTCGCAGTGGAAGGCGATCTGCTCGATCGCCGAGAAGCTTGACGTGAACCGCGAGACCCTGCGTGTGTGGGTCCGCCGGGCCGAGACCGACGCCGGGCAACGGCCGGGGTTGACGACCGATGAGCGCGTCAAGCTGCGCGAGCTCGAGCGTGAGAACAAGGAGCTGCGCCGGGCGAACGAGATCTTGAAGGCGGCGTCGGCTTTCTTCGCGAGGGAGCTCGACCCTCGACTGCCGAAGTAGTCGCGTTCATCGACGACCACCGTGAGAGGTTCGGGGTCGAGCCGATCTGCCGGGTGCTCAGCGAGCACGGCGCCAAGATCGCCCCGAACAGCTACTACGCCCACAAGAAGCGTCCTGCGTCGAAGCGGGCGTTGCGCGACGCAGAGCTGCGTGTCGAGATCCGGCGGGTCTACGACGCGAACATGTTCGTGTACGGGGCCGCCAAGATCTGGGCCCAGCTCAACGCCGAGGGCATCCGCGTCGCTCGTTGCACCGTCGAACGGTTGATGCGCGACATGGGTTTGGTGGGCAACCGCCGTGGCAAGACCTGGACGGTCACCACCGACTCGAACCACGACTTCGAGCGCCCGGCTGATCTCGTCGAGCGCCAGTTCGCTGCGCCGGCACCGAACCGGCTGTGGGTCGCGGACATCACGTATGTGAAGACCCACTCCGGATGGGTGTACGTCGCGTTCGTGATCGACGTGTACTCCCGCATGGTCGTCGGCTGGCAAGCCTCGAAGTCGCTGCGCTCGGACCTGGCGATCGACGCCCTGGAGATGGCGATCTGGCAGCGCCAACGCCGCGGTGAAGACCTCTCCGAGCTGGTCCACCACAGCGACAGGGGCGTGCAATACCTCAGCATTCGCTACGCCGACCGGCTCGCCGTGAACGACATCGTCGCGTCGGTCGGCTCCAAGGGCGACAGCTACGACAACAGCCTCGCCGAGTCGTTCAACGGTCTCTACAAGTGGGAGCTCATCCACCGCCAAGGCCCCTGGAACGGCCTCGAAGACGTCGAGTTCGCCACCATGACCTACATCGACTGGTTCAACCACCGCCGGCTCCACAGCCGCATCACCGACGGCCCCAGCTACACCACCCCAGCCGCCCACGAAGCCGCCTACTACCGTCAACAAGCCCCGGCCCCCGAGCCGGTCACCCCATAACCCGAGCAGTCACCGAACCCGGGGTGCTTCAGATCTGGCCGGCGATGCGTTGGACGAGAACCTGTGGCAGGGCTGGGGGCTGCACTCGCCGGGGCAGTGGCTGGCGTGGAAGTCGGGGTTGTCGATCCGGGTCGCCGGTCAGGTCGTCAAGGTGGCCCGTCGCCGGCAGGAGCTGCCGTGTGCGGTGGCGGCACTGCGATCCGGTGAGCTGTCGCTCGATCAGGTCCGGTTGATCGCGGTGCACGTGCCGGCGCCCTACGACGAGGCGGCAACGGCGTTGGCGAAGGTGATGACGGTCGCCCAGCTCGAACGGGTCCTGCCCCGGTACTGCTGGGACACCGACGACGGCGACAACGCGGGTGACGACCGTGCGGGTGATGGCGACCGTGCGGATGATGCGGGTGACGACTCGGCCGATCCTGATCGGGGTCGGCGGGGCTCGTTCGGCTTCGACGAGGAGGGCCGCGGCCGCCTGTCGGCCACGGTGCCGGGCGACGACGCGCTGGTGCTCGACGCGGCGCTGAAGGCGGCGCGGGCCGAGCTGCTGGCCCGGCACCGCGTCGAGTGCCCCGACGAGCCGGTCCCGTGGTTCGCCCACGCCGACGCCCTGGTCGAGCTGGCCCGCAGCTACCTGGCTCGGGGTGCGGCCGAGCATCCGGGGCGGGATCGGTTCCTGGTCCACGCCCACCTCGACCAGCATCCCGACGGCACCCCGGTCCTGCGCTCGCACCTCGGCCCCGTCCTGCCCGACGTGCTGCGCCGGTTCCTCACCTGTGACTGCGACGTCCGCCCGGTCTGGGAGGTCCACGGGAAGCCGTTGTCGGTCGGCCGCACCGAGCGGTTGGTGCCCGACCGGGCCCGCCGGATCATCGAGCAGCGCGACGGCGGGTGCATCGTCCCCGGCTGCGAACGCCGCACCGGCCTCGACGTGCACCACATCGTCCACTGGGAGGACGGCGGCCGCACGGACACATCGAACCTCTGCTGTCTCTGCCGCAAGCACCACCGACAACACCACCTCGGCCTGCTCGGCATCACCGGCGACGCCGACGCTCCCGACGGCCTCGTGGTCACCGATCGCTGGGACCGCCCCATGACGCCGGGCCCGACGCTCGCTCCCGTCGATGAGGACGAACCACCGGAGCGGACCGCTGCGGCGCGTCGGGTCCCGGTCGTTCCGTACAGGCCGGCCACCGGCGAACGGTGCAATCCCCGCGACATCTGGCTCCAACCGCGGGACACCCGGGCCGGGCCGGCGGCCTGAGGTCGGCCCTAGCGTGGCGCCCCATGGACCACGCCTGGACCGCAGAAGACATCCCCGAGCAGGGCGGCCGGGTCGCCGTCGTCACCGGGGCCAACACCGGCCTCGGGCTCGAGACGGCGCGCGAACTCGCGCGCCACGGTGCGACCGTCGTGCTCGCGGTGCGCAACCTCGACAAGGGCCGGACCGCGATCGCCGACATCGAGGGCTCGGTACCGGGCGCGCAGGTCGAGCTGGTGCAGCTCGACCTGGCGTCGTTGGCGTCGGTCCGGGAGGCGGCGGCCGAGCTGCTCGAGCGCCACGATCGGCTCGACCTGCTGGTCAACAACGCCGGCGTCATGGTCACCCCGCGCCAGGCCACCGCCGACGGCTTCGAGCTGCAGATCGGCACCAACCACCTCGGCCACTTCGCGTGGACCGGTCTGCTCCTCGACCGTCTGCTGGGTCGGGTGGGTTCCCGGGTCGTCACCGTGTCGAGTGCTGCGCACCGCCTGCCGGCGCGCCTCGGCTTCGACGACCTCACCGTCGGCGGCCGCTACGACCGGGCCTCGGCCTACGGCCGGTCGAAGCTGGCCAACCTGCTGTTCACGTATGCGCTCGAACGCAGGCTCGATGCCGCCGGCCGCGAGACGATCGCCCTGGCCGCGCACCCGGGCAGCTCCGAGACCGAACTGGTCCGCTACATCCCGGGGGCGTCGTCGGTGTTCAGGCCGGTGGTCCGCCTCGTCACCCAGAGCGCGGCCATGGGTGCGCTGCCGACCCTGCGGGCGGCCACCGATCCCGGCGCGACGGGCGGCCAGTACTACGGGCCCGACGGCTTCCAGGAGCTGCACGGCCATCCGGTGACCGTGCCGTCCAGCCGGAGATCTCGCGACCGCTCCCTCCAGGAGCAGCTCTGGGCGCGGTCGGAGGAGCTGACCGGCGTCACCTACCCCGTCTGATCGGGACGGGGGAGCCACCCCGGTGGTGACGAGCCGAGCGGCGCCGGCGGACGGGACCAACCGACGTCGAGACCGTCGATCGAGAACGGAGGGGCCAGGCGGGTCAGGGAGCCCCAGTCGGTGTCCATGGTGATCGTGGCGGTCGGGTCGACACCGGCGGCCTCGGCCGGGTCGAGGTCGGTGCCCGCGCCCGACAGCCAGCGGGCGGTGGCGCACAACGAGGCCCGCACGACGTAGGAGCCGCCGTCGGACCGGCGTCGGGCCAGGGCGTCGAGCACGCCCGCCGCGGCCAGGTAGCCGGTGGTGTAGTCGGTGGCGGCGGCCGGCAGGAGCTGCGGGGAACCCTCACCCTCGGCGGCCGCGATGCCGGCGGCCGACTGTGCCAGCTGCTCCCAGCCCGGACGTCCGGCCCACGGCCCGGAGTGGCCGTAGCAGTCGACCAGCACCACGACGAGTCCGGGACGGAGGGCGAGGAGGTCGCCGGGGCCGAACCCGTGGCGGTCGAGCGCGCCGGGCCGGTAGCCGCACACGACCACGTCGGCGGCCTCCACGAGTCGGCGGGTCGTCGCTGCGTCGTCCGGGTCGGTCAGGTCGAGCGAGGTGTTGCGCTTCCCGGCGCCGGTGTCGATCACGAACGGCTCGACGCTGGGGAGGCGCGAGGCGCCCACCCGCAGCACGTCGGCCCCGAAGAGGGCGAGCGTGCGTCCGCAGGTGGGACCGGCCAGCACCCGGGTCAGGTCGAGGACCCGCACGCGGTCGAGCGGAATCGTTCCGGCGGGGCCCTCGGCCTCGTCGACCCGTTCGACGGCGACCGCGGGCTCGTCGGTGACGGCCCGGCCCTGGGCGTGGGCACCCCACTCGGCCGCCGTGCGGACCATGGCCGCGCACAGCCCCCGTTCGGCGATGGCGTCCTCCAGCGCCGCGGCCTCCCAGCGGCCAACGGCGGCACCGACGCGCGCCGCGTCGTCCCGGTCCGACGGCGACAGGCCGAGCACGTCGAGGATCCCGTCGCCCAGGTGCTCGAACCCGCCGTGCAGGTGGATCCAGCGGCCGTCGCCCGCCCGGTGGAGCGCGGTGGTCGCGTCGCGGACCCGCAGGGTCGGTCCCGGCGGGTCGAGCCCTTGGCGGAGGAAGCCCTGCAGCGACGCGGCCGCGGCGGCGACGTCGACCCGCACGGTCGCACCGTCGAGCCCGGCCAGCGCGGCGGCCCGGGCCCCGACGAGACCGAGCGCGGCGGCCGCCATCTCGCCGACGTGGTGCCGCGCCGGCAGCACCGGGTCGATCCCCGTCACCTCCACGCGCGCGCCCTCCGGCGCCGGGAGCCCGCCGCGAGCCCACCACCCGGCCAGTCCGTCCGGGGTCACCCGATGCCCATCGGGACCAGGACGTCGCGCCAGAGGTCGTCCGCCAGCGTGCTCCCGGTCATCCCGCCGAGCCCACCCGTGGTGGAGCCGAGGCGGACGACCACCACCCCCAGGCTCGGCGTGACGTGGCAGAGCTGCCCGAGCGCTCCGAGCATGGCCACCGTGTCGGCGGGGGCGTGGGGGAGGAGCACGCGATCGATCGGTTCGTCGACCATCGGCATGCGGATCGGCGTCCGACCGTTGAGCCACCACAGGAGCCCGTAGGCCGGGTTCAGCTCCTGCGAGGGTCGCAGCAGTTCGGCCAGCCGTTCGCCGGAGACGATCCCCGCGCCGCCGGCGAGGACCAGTCCACCGATCGCCGCGAGATCGCGTCCGGTCGTCGAGAGCGCCTCGAAGGGTCGGCCGTCGAGGTAGCTCATGCCCGGCCGATCCACCCACACGGTGTCGGTGAGCCCGAGCGGTCGCCCGAGCCACGTGTCGGTGACCTCCTGGAGGTCGAGACCCGCGGCTGCGGTGACCACCCGCTTCACCAGGTGCCAGGTCGGCCCGAGTCCGTAGCGCCAGACCTCGCCCGGCGCGGCGACGGGCTCCAGCAGGTCGTCGAGCCCCGAGGTCATCGACATGAGGTGGCGCACCGTGACGGCACGCTCGTGCTCGACCGGTGCCCGTGACCATCCGGGGCCCAGGTGGGTCGTGACGGGGTCGTCGAAGTCGAGCAGCCCCCGATCGGCGGCCACCGCGGCCAACAGGGCGGCGACGCTCTTCTGGGCCGACGCCACGTCGTGGCGCATCCGGCCGTCGTCCAGCACCTGGAACGGCAGGCAGAGGCTCGGGAGCTCGCCTGTCGCCTCCAGGTGCGTGGTGCCGTCGATGGCGTAGGCGCCGTCGCCGGCCTCCGGACGGTCCAGCTCGAGGACGGTCGCACCCGCCACGCGCACGAGCAACGTGGTGGTCCGGGTTCGAGCCATCCAGTCGGCTGCCTCCTCGGGGCCCATGGCCCCGAGGTTGGCAGATCCGATCAGGGCGCGTCGGCGTAGCGCAGGTAGGGCTTGAACTCCTCGACGTTCTCGAACGTGTCCTTGGCGTCCTCGGTCGAGACCGAGAGGGCGACGATCACCCGGTCGCCGGGGCGCCAGTCGGCCGGCGTCGCGATGGGCGCGGCGTCGGTCGCCTGGAGGGCGTCGATCACCCTGACGATCTCGTCGAAGTTGCGCCCGACGGACTTCGGGTAGGTGAGCATGAGGCGCACCTTGTCGGCCGGGTCGACGATGAACACCGAGCGGACGGTCGAGGTGTCGCCCTCGCCCGGGTGGATCATGTCGTAGAGCTCGGCGATCCGGTGGTCGGGGTCGGCCACGATCGGGAAGTTGAGGGCGGTGCCGGTGACCTCACCGATGTCGGGGGCCCACCTCTGGTGGTCCTCGATGGGGTCGATCGAGAGCGCCATGGCCTTGGTGTTGCGCTTGGCGAACTCGTCGTGGAGGGAGGCGGTCCGGCCGAGCTCGGTGGTGCACACCGGGGTGAAGTCGGCCGGGTGGCTGAAGAACACGGCCCAGGAGCCCTTCTTCCAGTCGTGGAAGGACATCTCGCCGTCGGTGGTCATGGCGGTGAAGTCGGGTGCTTCGTCTCCGAGGTGCAGGGACATGGTGGGCTCCTCTGTTCGAGCGGCTGGTGGACGAGGTGTTGCCTCGCAGGGTGCAACCACGATACCCCAGCGGGTATTCCTCAGCGGCAGAGGCGGGGTGTGCCCGAGGTCGCGGCGGCGGACCACTCATCGGCGGTCAGCGGTCGCCCGGCGAGCTCGCAGGCCCGCGCGGCCAGGTCGCCGTCGACCTTCAGGTGCGCACCCGACCCGATGATCAGCTCGTCGTCGACCACACCGACGATCTCCGGCCCCCGGTCGTTGAGGGGGTCCGAGGACATGAGCACGGCGCTCGTGCCGTCGAAGCGGTGGAACTCGAGGTCCCGCTCGAACTCGACGGCGATGCCGTCTCCGACGAACCACGCCGAGCCGGCCTCGTCGCCGGGCAGCTCGGCGACGGTCGTGCCGTCACCGGCGCGGAGCACGCGGACGTCGTTCGAGGACCGGACCGCGATCAGCCCGCCGTCGGGCGAAGCCGCCACCACCGACTCGTCGGCATCGACGTCGAGGTCGAGGGGATCGAGGTCGGCGTCGAAGAGCTGCGCGCCACCGCTGGACCCGGTGATCGCGAGGACCGACCCATCGACGAGCGCGAGCGACGCGTCCGTCGGGACCTGGACGTCGGGAACGGGGGAGCCGTCGTCGGGTGCGTCCAGCGGAACGGACACGAGTCGTCCGTCGTCGATCGCGACGAGTCGCTCGTGACGGCGATCGACGACCATCGAGTCGAACACGGCGGTCGCGACCGGGTCGCCGGAATCCAGGTCGAACCAGTACGCGGTGTGCGCGGACGCGGTCGGGCCGATCCCCAGCACGACGATGAGGTGTTCGGGGGTGACGACGAGCTCCTGCGTGTTCGCCAGTCCGTCGCGTAGGGCCTGGGGGAACGAGGTGCTCGCGGCAAGGTCCCGCACGGTGCGGTCCGACGTGTCGACCACGAGCAGCTGGACCGGGCTGACGATGCCGATGTGGTCCAGCCCGGGATCGGCGTACCCGACCGTTGCGGCCGGTTCGAGGTCGGCGGCGACGAACCGGATCTCCCGTTCGTCGCCGCACGACGGTCGCCACCCGCCGCCGTCGCCGTCGGGGACGAGCGGGATCCGTCCGGTGAGCTCGAGGAGATCGGTGCACGGGAGGCCGTCGAGCAGCGGCGTCGCGAAGTGGGCGACGCCCGCCGGTGTGAGGCGGACGAAGGCGGTGCCGGACGCATCCAGCGCCGTGGTTCGCGGCTCGGGTGCCGTCGACCATCCGAACGTCGTCCGCCCGAGCGGGTCGAGGCGCACGATGTCGGAGCCGAACGCCGGACCGACCATCCAGATCCCCACGAGGAGCCGCCGACCGTCCGCGCTGCTGGTGACGGTCGCGTCGTCGGCGATGAGCGCGTTCCCGAACTCGGCGCCCTCGAAGAAGGACCGGTACGTCGTGGGATCGAGACGCCAGGTGACCTCGGTCGACGCGAGGTCCACGAGCTCCAGCGACGGGAGGACCTCCTCGGTCTGCCGGGGCTCCTCCCCGGGCACCCGGCCGGGAATGGTGGTGACCCCGCCGGCGGTCACCCGGTAGAGGTGTGCTCCGTCCGGCGTCAGGCTGGCGCACCGATCGTCGAACGCCGGGACCTCCGCCACCGTCTCGCCGTCGGTGCCCTCGACCCGCCACACCTCTCCCGACTCGGTGAGCACCTTGGTGACGAACCGCCCGGCGTCGGGGGCGACCGAGAGGCGGCACCCGCCCTGCCCCGGGTCGCTCGGCTCGGAGACGATCGTCGCCGGCGAGGTGGACGTGTCGAGGACGACGAGGTGGGACTCGTCGCCGTTCGCGACGACGGTGAGGAGGCGCGCCGCAGCGAGCCAGGCGATCTCGCGGACGGGACCGTCGAGCAGGGTGTGCTCGGGCGCGTCCGACGGCGTGGACAAGGAGTAGGTCGTCACCGATCGGCCATCACCGTCGACCCCCACGACCGCGATCGTGCTCTCGATCTCGTCGATGGACACGAGCGACGCCACGTCCGGCGGCTCGTCTGACGGACCCACCGGGGCGGGGATCAGCGCCGGCACGGCGGTGGCTGGTGCATCCGGGTTCGAGAACGACGTGCGCACCCCCGGTTCCAGGTCGATCGTCCGGACCGTCGTGCCGTCGTTCGCCGACCGCACGACGAGGCCCGCCGCGTCGGCGGTCACGACGTACTCGCCGCCTCGGCTGACGAGGAGCGGCCGCTCACCTTCGAGCGGCACGACGCGATCCAGGAGGGGATCGAGGTTCACGGCTTCCATCAGCGCTGATCGGGTCTGGGGCGAGTCGACCAGCGCAGCAGCCTCGGCGGCGTAGAGGGCGGCGAGATCCGGGCGGGACGCGGCCGACAGCCGGGCCTGGACCAGCAACGACTGCGCGGTGGCCCGTTCGGTCTGACGCCTCGCGGTCGTCGTCTGGCGCCAGGCCACGACGGCCAGCGCCGATGCCGCGAGCGCCAGCACCGCGAGGGCGGCGATGGTCAGCCTCGTACGTGTGCGGACCCGGCGTCGCTCGACGACGAAGTCGCCCTCCAACTGGTCCTTCGTGATGCCGTGCACCGGTGCCGCGAGCTCCGCGACCGCATCGCGGAACCGGGCGTGGTGCAGGTCGAGGTCGGTCTCCGAACGGGCCCACCGGAGGTCGACGTGGCGGGGTTCGTCCTCGAACGCGTCGAGGAGCCGATCGGGTACGGCGTCGCCGATCGCCCGCCCGGACGCCGGGTCCCATCCCCAGTCGCCGTCGGTGAGCGCCACCATGAGCCGGGTGGCGGGGTTGGCGGCGAGCCAGTGGTCGAGCTCTCGGGCCACCCAGGGGGAGCGGGCCGCGTCGGGCGATGCGAGCAGCAGGAACCAGCCGGCGCCGTCGAGGGCGGTCTCGATCGCGCCCCAGAGGCTGGCGTCGGCCGACAGGCCGGTCCGGTCGCGAAACACCCGGAGGGCCTGCGATCGGGGCCATCGCGCGCCGAGGCGTTCCAGCCCTCGCTGGAGCGCCGGGGCCAGCCGATCGTCGGCCGCGTGGCTGTAGGAGATGAACACGTCGTGGCCCGAGCCCGACGGCCCCTGACGCTCCGGCCGGTCAGCCACGAGCGCCAGGGTAGGCCGCGATCAGGTGGTGCGATTCCCCCTTCACAGTGGGGCGGAATGGGCGTAACTTCCGGAAGAGGGTGTGGGCCTCCCGGGCCCGTCCGCGACAGGAGGACCCGAAGGCAGGTCGGGCGTGAACGCCCCGTCGATGCTGGGGGAGTTCGCGAACCGCTCGACCGAACCCCGGAGGTATCCGATGCCGGACGTGACCGTGAGCAAGGACGTGGAGGCGCCGCCCGAGGTGGTGTGGGCGCTCGTCTCGGACCTGTCCCGAATGCCCGAGTGGTCACCCGAGAACGAGGGCCTCGAGTGGCTCGACGGTGCGACCGAGGCCGCGGTCGGGGCTCGGTTCCGCGGCACGAATCGCAACGGCTCGAAGTCGTGGAAGGCGGTCGGCAAGGTCACGGCGTTCGAACCCGGACGGACGCTCGGCTTCAGCATCACGGCCGGGCCGTTCAAGGTGGCCGACTGGAGCTATGCGATCGAGCCGACGGCGGGCGGTTGTCGCCTGACCGAGTCGTGGACCGACCGTCGAAGCGGCCTCTTCAAACCGGTGGCCCGGTTGGCCACCGGGGTCGACGACCGCCCGTCGCACAACCGCGAGGGCATGGAGACCACGCTGCAACGCATCGCGGACGCGGCGGAGCAGCCGTCGGCGGACTGACGTCTCGACACGAGCGCGACGTCAGCCGGTGGCGACGCGCTCGGCGAGCTGGATGCCGTGGTCGGCGGCGATCATCTCCGCCGCCTTCTCGCCGATCATGATGGCCGCCGCGTTGGTGTTGCCGCTGACCACGTTCGGCATGACGCTCGCGTCGGCCACGCGGAGCCCTCCCACACCGAGAACCCGGAGCTCCGGGTCGACCACGCTGCCGATGCGACACGTGCTGGTCAGGTGGTACACGGTGAACGAGTAGTGGCGGGCCATGTCCTCGAGCAGGGCGTCGCTGGGGCGGTCACCGGGCTGGTAGCCGTGCTTGGTCGCGACGGCCTTCGGGAGCACCAGGGGGCCGAGCTCGGTCGGCCAGTGCTCGGCGATGTCGAGCGCCCGCCGCAGCACCGCGACCATCACGTCCATGTCGTGCGGGTCGTCGAAGTAGTTCATGCGGATGTCGGGGTGGTCGAGCGGGTCGGCGCTGATCAGCCTGATCTCGCCCTCGCTGTGGGGCTGCACCGGGTTGGCCAGCACGAAGATGCTCTCGGCGTCGGCCGCCAGCGCGGCGTCGGCGTCCTCGAAGTAGTCGTCGGGGTCGACGCGCAGGCAGCGTTGCCAGATCTCGCGGTTGTAGCCGGTGACGAACACGGCGAGCTGGGCGTCGTGGGTGTGGTCGTCGCCGAGGCCGGTCGACACGAACGCCGAGGCGTCGTAGAGCGACGACGACACCAACCCGTGGCCGGTGGTCGCCCATTCGGTGACGAGCCGCTCGGCCTCGGCCTTGAGCCCTTGGAGCTCCGGCGGCAGCGACGCGTCGTCGGCCGGGTCGGCGGGGAGCGGTCCGGCCGGGGCACGGAGCGCATCGGGCCCCATCGAGACGCCGACCTCGTTCATCGAGACACCGATGCCGGGCGCCGGGAAGAACAGGCCGACCTGGAGGTGGTCCTTGAGGTGCTTGCCCACCTCGGGGGCGTCGAGGACGCACGTGATCCCCACCGCCTCGAGGTCGGCCCGGGGTCCGATCCCCGAGAGCATCAACACCTGCGGCGAGCCGACCGCGCCACCGCTCAGGATCACCTCGCGCTCGGCCCGGACGACCTGTGTCGTGCCGTCCGCGTCGCGGTACTCGACGCCGGTGGCTCGCAGGTCATCGCCGTCGCCGTCGAGCAGCACCCGGGTGACCTGGGCGTGGCAGATCACCTCCAGGTTGGGGCGTTGTTCCGGGCCGCCCTCGAGGAACGCGTGGTAGGTGCTCGACCGCTTGCCGTCGCGCGTGGTGGTCTGCAACAGCGACACGACGCCGTCGGGTCCGCCGCGATCGCGACCGTTGTAGTCGCCGAGGGGGATGCCGGCCGCCACCGCGGCGTCGACGAACTGCTGCGCGGCCGGCAGCACCGGGGCCCGCACCGAGACGCCGAGGGCGCCGGTGGTGCTGTGCGCGTCGGTGTCGATGACGATGTCGCCGCTCGGCGCGAGGCCTTCGCTCTTCTTGAAGTACGGCAGCACCTCGTCGTAGCTCCAGCCGGTCGCTCCGGCGGCGGCCCACGCGTCGAAGTCGCCGGGATGGCCACGGACGTAGGCCATGTAGTTGATGCCCGACGAGCCGCCGAGCATCTTGCCGCGGGGGACCATCATCCGGCCTTCGGCGAGGCCGAGGCCGCATCCGCCGGCATCGGCGGTGTACATCCAGTCGGTGTCGGGGTCCTGCTGCAGGGCCGCGGCGGCGACGGGCATCGCCTCGGCGGGCGGTGGTGGCCCGCCGGCTTCGAGCAGCGCCACCCGCGTGCTCGGATCCTCCGAGAGGCGGGCGGCGATGACCGCTCCCGCCGATCCGCCGCCCACCACGACAACGTCGAAGCCTTCGCCCATGGCGCGGACGCTACTTCTTCTCCTGGCTCCCGGCTCGTGGTTCGTGGCTCGTCACATGGTCTGGAACGTGGTGGTCCACATCGCGGTGTAGCTGCTGTTGTCGGCGTTCTTCAGGCCGCTGACCGTGAAGGTCCAGGTCTCACCGGCCTGCGGCGCCCGCGACGGGAAGTAGTACATGCCCGGCCCGCAGTAGCCGTTGCTCTTGGTGACCGAGTCGGCCGTGACGGGGATCCCGTTGGAGCTGGAGATGGTGACCACCGCGTCGGTCACCGATCGGCCGTTGGGCGCCATGAAGGTGAACACGTCGAGCAGTCCGCCGGTGGCGAGGTTCACCGGCACCACCCCGGGGTTGGGCCAGGCGATGAACCCGTCCCGCGACTGACCGGCGGGGAACGAGGTCGACGGGATGACCTTCAGCGTGTCCATCTGGAAGTACCACGGCGACACGAAGCCGACGGCCTTGCCGAAGCCCATTTGGGTGGTGCCGGGGCACAGCACCCAGCGCCGGTGGAGGTCGTACCCGCTGCCGTCGACGACGTACTGCTTGATCCCGTCGGTGGTCGTGGTGGGCGGGGACGAGGTCCCGGTGTAGCCGAGGTTGGAGGTCGAAGCGCCCGTGGCGCCGTCGGCGGTGTAGCAGGCCCACGTGGAGGGCGGGTTGTGGCTGATCTGGCCGTTGGCCGCCATGAGCAGCGCCGTGTTCTGGGCCTGGGCGGTGTAGGTGGCGCTCTCGGTGGTCGGTCCCACGCCGGACAGGGCGCGGTACGCGTTCACCTTGTCGAGGGCGGCCGTGCGGTACGCCTGGGTGGTGGTGCCGGGGGTGCAGTTCGACGTGTTGGCCGTGGAACCGTGGGCCGGGAGGGTCGCGTTGATCGTGGTCCACGCCGCCGCGATCGCGGTCGGGTCGGTGGCACCGGAGGCGACACAGCCGGGGGTCGCGTCGCTGGCGTCGAGCGTCGGTCCGCTCACGGTGGCGGACAGGGTGCCCGCCGGGACGACCGTGCCGCTCCAGTCCCCGTTGCTGTCGTAGGCCGTCACCTGAACGGTGTGGGTGCCGGCGGCGACCTTGGTGAGCTGGCAGCTCCGTGCCGTGCCGCCCAGCCGGGCCACCTCGGCGCCATCGACGTCGATCCGGTACTGGGCGATCGTCTGGCCCTCGTCGTACTCGACCGCGGCGGGCCACTGCAGGAGGATCCCGCCGGACGCCGCCGTCACCTGGAGGCTGGCACCGTCCTCGAACCGCGGGTTGCACGCCGCCAGCACCAGCACCGCCGCGCCGATCGCGAACGCTCGTCGGACCATCTTCATCGGGCCACCCCCCGGGGTTCGGTTGTGGCGGGGACCCTACTTCCGGTCGGGGCGAGCCGCTCGGGACGACGCCGCCCGGCTCAGGTCGGCAGCAGGCTGAACGGTTCGGCGAGGCGGCCCTCGGCGAACGCGACCTCGAAGTCGTCGGGTCCGACCTGCTCGGCGAGCGCGGCGAGAAGCTCGGTCCGGCGACGCTGCATCACCGGCCACACCGGGATCTCGACCCGCTCGCGCAGCCGGTTCGCCGCACCGACGAGCACCGCCGCATCACGGGGACGGCCGTCGACGAAGGCGATCGCCGCCGCCACCTCCAGCGTGAGCACGGTCCCCTCCACCTGGTGCGTCCGACGGCAGCACCGGGCCGCCCGGACGAGGTGCGGCTCGGCGCCGGCCACGTCGCCCTCGCTCAGGAAGTCGAGCGCGAGCTGGCACGAGAGCTGACCGAGGAGCACCGGTTCGTCGAGCTGTTGCGCGATCTCCAGTGCCTCGAGCTGGATCTCGATGCCGCGTTCGGGGGTCGAGTATCGGCGGATCGCGCCACCGAGCACGGCGAGCGCGAACGAGAGGCCCCAGTCGAGCTCGCGGGACCTCGCGGACGTGGCCGCCGAGGTCGCGAGGTCGATCGCTTCGGCGACGTCGCCGTTCGCCGGGACGATGAGGGCCAACATGCACGACGCCACCGCCGCGCCCGGGGCGTCGTCGGCGGCGCCGTAGGCGGCGAGCGCGTGACGGAGGAGCACCTCGGCCTCGAGGTGGTCGCCGAGGGAGAAGCGCACCGCTCCCAACGCCTCCCAGATGGACGCCGCCACCGCCGGTTCGACGCGATCGGGGGGTCGGACCCGCGACGCCAGGCGCTCGATCCACACGCGGCCCTCCGACATCCGCCCGGTCAGCCAGTACCAGATCCACGAGGACGCCGCGATCGAGCCGAGCGCCGCGTCGTCGTCCTGCTCGGTGCGCCAGGCGATGGCGGCGCGCACGTTGGCGACCTCGCGGTCGAGCTCGGCCCACCGCTCGGTGGCACCGGGGTGGCGGGCGGGGTCGCATCGGGCGGCGAGCTCCTGGAACCACGTGGCGTGGCGGTCGCGCACCTCGACGAGCTCGGCCGCCTCCTCGAGGTGTCGCCACGCGTACGCACGAACGGTCTGGAGCATCGCGATCCGCGGGCCGACGTCGGCGTCGTGGAACGTGACCACCAGGCTCTTCTCGAGCAGGGACGAGAGCGTCTCGAGCACGTCGTCGACGGGCTCGCCGTGGCACACGAACTCGATCGCGTCGAGCGATGCACCGCCGGCGAAGACGGCGAGACGGGCGAAGAGCGCCTGCTCGTCGGCCTCGAGGAGTCGGTAGCTCCAGTCGAGGGTCGCGCGAAGCGTCCGCTGCCGGTCCGGGAGGTTGACGCTCCCGCTGTCGAGCACGTCGATCCGGTCGCCGAGGCGCTCGAGGATCGCTTCGGGCGGCAGGAGCCGGATGCGCGCCGCGACCAGCTCGATCGCCAGCGGCAGGCCGTCGAGCCGACGGCAGAGCTCGGCGACCGCCCTCACGTTCGAGGGATCGAGGCGGAAGGACGGTCTCGCTGCCATCGCGTGCTCGACGAACAGCGCGACGGCCGGCGAGGACGCGACGTGGTCCAGGGTCTCGGCGTCGTCGTCACTGCCCTGGTCGGGGAGGTCGAGGGGAGCGAGGGGGATCTCGTGCTCCCCCTGGAGTCGCAGAACCTGCCGGCTCGTGACGAGGAGCGACAGGCCCGGACAGCGCTCGAGCAGGAGCGCGAGCTCGGGGCCCGCGCCGACGACCTGCTCGAGGTTGTCGAGGACGAGCAGCACCCGGTCGTCCCCGAGCGCCGCGGCGACGGCGTCGACCGCGGTCTGCTGCATCTCGACCGGGACGCCGACGGCGACGGCGATCGTGGCGGTCACGAGCGCCGGATCGACCACGTCGCCGATGCGGACGACGCGGACCTCCTCGAAGTCGTCCTGGAGGGCCCGGGCCACCTCGGTCGCCACCCTGGTCTTGCCGACCCCGCCGGTTCCGGTGATCGTGACCAGGCGGGCGCCCGAACGGATCTCTTCGGCCACCGCGTCGACCACCGACGCCCGCCCGATCGTCGGGGTGAGCGGAACGGGGAGGGGAGGAGGGGCGCTCCGCGCGGTCCGGCCGGCGACGGGGCGTGCCGGCCCGCCCTGCTCGAACCGCTCGCTGAGGAGCACGGCGAGGTCCTGCTCGACGAGCTCCGCCAACTCCTCGTCGGTCTCGAAGCGCCGGTACGAGGAGTCCGGTCGCTCTCCGAGCCTGCCGATCATCTCGGCGAGGCGAGTTTCGCGACCCTCGGCCGGCTCCTTGATGTACATCAGCCGCGGCATCCCCTCGGACAGGACGAACTCGTCCTCGAGCCCCGAGATCGTCTCGCCCGGCGCGACCCAGCCGTACCGCTCCCAGTACACGCCGAGGAACACCTGGCTCTGTTCGAGGTACGCCCGGTACAGCTGCGCCGGAGGGTGCGGGCGGGCGCCCAGCTCGAACATCACCGGGATGAGGCGGAGCCGCTCGATGGCCGAGCGGACCGCTGCTCGTTCGGGCGCCAACTCGCCCAACGTCGAGCTGACGAACACCCGCAGCCGCTGATCCGGCGTCCGGATCGCGCTCGGCGCCGCGGTCACCGGACCCACGTCGGGGGTCCCGTCGGAGCCCGGTGCCGACGACAACGCCCGATCGACCCAGGGCACGTCCGGCGCCGTGACGCCGTAGGCGTGCACGGGATCGGTGAGCCCCTTTAGCTCGACCGGACCGAGGTCGACGAGCGACACACCGACCGCGTCGACGTCCAGGAGCTCGGCGGTCAACGAGGACACGACGATCTGTCCGCCGTGCGCCGCGCCCATGAGGCGGGCGGCCCGGTTCACGGCCGGGCCGAAGTAGTTGTCGTCGCGCTCCTGCACCTCGCCGGTGTGCAGTCCCATCCGCACCCGCAACGTCACGTCATCGGGCCAGGGCTCCGCGGCCAGCTCGCGTTGGGCCGCGATCGCGGCGGCGACCGCGTCCCCGGCGCTGGCGAACGCCGCGCAGACCCCGTCGCCACCCGTGGCGAAGACACGACCGCCGGCATCGGCGATCGCGGTGTGCAGGATGGCGTCGTGGCGGCCGAGCGCCGCACCCATCGCGGCGCGATGCGCCTCCCACAGCCGCGTGGATCCCTCCACGTCTGTGAACAGGAACGTCACGGTCCCCGTCGGGAACTCCTCCACGCCACCATTGTCCCCCAGATCGGACAAACAGGTCGGCGGATCGTCCTCGGGGCGTCCGACCGGTGAAGGCGATCAGCGCGGCGGCGCATCCCACATCGGTGCACCGCGACCGAACGGGCGGCACAATGACGTCCCGAGGTGCCCGCCATGACCACGCTCTTCACGTCCGACGTCGTCTACCTGGCCCGCCGCGAGCCCGACCCGACGGCGGCGGCCCCCGACGACCCGAGCGCATTCGTCGAGTCCCGATCCGTCGAGATCCGCGACGGACGAACGGCCGCGCTCCCCGGCTGGAAGGACTGCGGGTTCGAGCTCGTCGAGCATCCGTCGTCGGTCACGGACTGGGACGACGACGACGAGGTCGCCCGCATCCACCACCCCGAGCTCGAAGCACTCGCCGCCGCGATGACCGGGGCCGACCACGCCCTCGTCTCCAGCCACATCAGGCGGAACCCGGCGGCCGCCGCCGGCGTCCACGAGCAGCTCGCCCCGATCCCGTTCGCGCACTCCGACTTCGCCGCGGGCCACGAGGAGTTCATCCGTCGCCTGTACTCGAACGGCGCCCCCGGACCTGCCGGGGCACTGGCCCGTCACGGCCTCGACGCCACCGCGGTCACCGAGGCCCGACGCATCGTGATCCTCCAGTTCTGGCGCAACCTCGGACCCGCCAAGATGGACTACCCCCTCGCCTTCTGCGACATCGGCTCGGTCACCCTCGACCAGGGGCGTGCCATCCGGGTGGAGAACTACGCCGGCACCGGCGCCACGTTCGACGCGCTCGCCATGACCGCGCCCGCCGACGACGAGCCGCCGCACCGGTGGTACGTCTTCCCGGAGATGCGACCCGACGAGACCGTGGCGTTCCGCACCTACGACACCGACCTCGCCGAGGGCGGCGACGTCTACTTCACCCCCCACTGCGCCGTCCGCGACCCGGAGGTGCCGGTCGGCGCGCCGGCCCGCTCCAGCATCGAGCTGCGGGCCACCTGCGTCTTCACCTGACGATCGCCAGGCTCGGTCACTCGTCGAGCGAGACGACCAGGCGGAGCTCGAGCGACATCCGCACCACCCGCCGGCGCGCCGCCCGGGACCGCTCCGACCACGCCTCGCCGTCGGCGATCACCCCGGCCGGATCGTCGCCGGCCTCGCGCAGCAGGACGGCCATGGCCGAGACCGCGGCCCGCAGCGCGGGTGGAGCCATCTCGGGCACGTCGACGGGTCCGACCGTCGCCAGCGCCTCCGCGAGCCCGTCGACGTCGCCGTCGGCCACAGCCGCTTCGGCGGCCACCAGCGAGCGGCAGCACTGCTCGGCCACGTCCTCGCCCGGCAGCGTGCACGCCCCGTGCGGGGTGCTCAGGGTGTCGAACACGTAGGCCTGGCGGTGGTCCATCTCCGAGCGCAGGTACCAGCGCTGGCCGGGGTCGTGGAGGAAGGTCCAGATGTCGTTGATCACCATGTCGTCGTCCCGGTCGAGGAACGACGAGGTCGGAAGGCCGTAGCGGAGCTGGTGGCGACGGCGGTCGAGGCTGCGCTTGTCGCAGAGGGTGAGCGGCTGGGTGATCTGCTGGAGCGGGATCCACAGGTTGACCAGCCACAGCCCGGCCCCGTGGTTGTGCCCGTCGGGAGCGTCGAAGTTGAACAGCTCGGGTGCCCGCCCGTCCATGAGCTGGCGCAAGGGCGTGCCGAACACGTCCTGGTCGGCGTGGACCGAGGTGGCCACCCCGTGGTCGCCGTCCTCGACGGATCCGCCCACCTTGGTCCCCTTCGGTCCGCCCTGTCGCAGGATGAAGCCCTCGTCGGCCGCATGCAGCACGGTGACGGACGGCCCGCTGGACAGGCGGAAGGTGGCGCCCGCGAGCTCGGCCCGGATGTGCGCGGCGCTGGCGTCGTCGAGGTGGCCGGCGGCGCGGACCCGGGCGAACACCTCTTGCAGTGCGTCGGCGCCCGCCAGGTCCGCGACGTCGAAGCCCGCCTCGCGCAGGTCCGGTCGGATGGCGTCGCTCCGCAGGCCGTCGACGGCGTCACACGTGTGCAGCTCGACCGCACGCCCGCCGTACGGTGCCCCGGCGCGCAGCCCGGCCCGCAGCAGGCCCGGATGGTCGGAGTCGGCGATGGCCTGGGCCTCGGGCAGGAACCCGAGCTCCACGGCCAGCGTGGCCTCGTCGGTCGGCATGGGCGCCGATCTACCGGAGCGAGTTGGCGGCGTTGACGAGGCCCGAGCCGTAGAAGCTCGTGTTGCCGGCGCCGCCGGTGCACTGACGCAGATCGTCGGCGGGCCAATCGGTCGGGCAGTCGAGCGTCGTGGCCCCGGCCCGCAGCTTGGCGGCGACGGCGCCGGGGGCCAGACCCGGGTAGGTGGACCGGATGAGCGCGGCCACGCCGGCGACGTGCGGCGACGCCATCGACGTGCCGCTGATCCACACGTAGCGGCCTCCGCCGCTCACCACGGCACGGTTGGCAGCGATGAGCGCCTCCCAGGTGCCCGTGGCATCGGTGCCCGACCAGCCGGCGAGGATGCGACCACGACCGAACACGGTGGCCGACGTCTGCGGCGCGTCGCCGCCGGGCGCCGCGACGTCGATCGGGGTTCCGGCGTTCGAGTAGCTCGCCAACTCGCTGACACCCGTCGCCGACACGGTGACCACACCGGGGATCTCGGCCGGGGCGACGCGGCACTCGTTGCCCACCTCGCGGCTCACCTCGGAGTTCGGGGGCCAGTCCGGGCTGATGTCGTCCGCCGTCGGATGGCCGAGATCGTCCGACTCGTTGCCGGCGGCGGCGACGATCACGACGCCGCGCTGCTGGGCATAGCGGGCGGCGCTCGTGAGCGTCTTGAGGATCGCCCGCTGGCCGGCGTCGTTGCTGCAGTAGTACAGGTACGGATCGGCGAACAGGCTGAGGTTGACCACGTCGAGCCGCTTGTCGCCCGCGTAGCGCAGGGCAGCCGCGACCGAGTCGGCGAAGCAGTACCCCTCGATCGTGCACGCCTTCAACCCGACGATGGTGGCCTCGGGCGCCACGCCGACGATCCCGATCCCGTTGGCCCGCCCGGCGATCGTGGTCGCGACGTGGGTGCCGTGGCCCTGCAGGTCCTGCACGGCGGCCTTGTTCGAGCAGTCACCGTTGGCGACCTCGGCCGGGTCGGCGGTCGGTGTCGTGGAGAAGATGAACGAGCACGACAGCCCGACGTCGATCGCGCCGGCCAGATCCGGGTGGGTGAAGTCCACCCCGCCGTCGATCACGCCGACCTTCACGCCTCGGCCCGTGCTGCGGGCCCAGGCCTCGGGCGCATCGATCGCGTCCATGTCCCACTGGCAGGGCGACAGCTCGTCGGCGCCGGCGGACACGCCCGGATACGACGTCGAACACAGACCCGCAGCAGAAGGTCCGTCGTACAGGACCTGGGTGTCCGCGGACGCCCACACCGACGACGCCAGCACGATGCTCACCGAGCACAGCGACGCAGCGGCAAATCGACCAAGGTGCTTCATGACGAGCCCTCCGTTCCCCAGCGCCGGGGGGGGAACCCGCAGCGACCGAGCGGAACCATACGTTCACGAACGCCGTCCGACAAGAGGCGCGGCCCGTCCGGGAGCTCAGTGGTCGCTCGGTCAGCGGTGGACGATGGTGGCGTTGCGGCCGAATCCTGTCGTGTCGACCCCGTCGGCTCGTTCGATGACGACCTGGGGACGTCCCTCCATGTCGGCGGTCGATGTGAGACGGACGTGGCGGGTCCGGACCGGGCCGGCGACGTCCCGGAAGTAGAAGCCGTAGGCGGGCAGGGTGCCGAGGATTCGTGGGCTCGGGTAGTAGTCGAGCAGCGCTTCGTTGATCGTGCCGTCGGCGTCGGCAGCGGTCCCGCCCTCGGTCGAGTTGATGTCGACGTGGTCGAGCGTGATCGGTCCCAAGGGGCTCCTGGGATCGCCGAAGATCGCGGACGCTCGGGTCGCGTCGAGGACGGTGTAGTTGCGGATCACGACGTTGTTGAGCGAGCCGGGTTCGACGGACGTGTTGGAGGGGTATCCGCCGCCGCCCTGGACGCGGAGGAAGAGCGGGGACTGGGTGGCCTCGACCCGGACGCGCTCGATCGTGACGTCGTTGATGTCGGCGCCGTACATCGAGACGAGCGCGATCGCCCCGAAGTAGGTCGTTCCCGGGTTCGAGTACCGCGACGCGCGGATCACCGAGTCTCGGAACACCACGTCGCTGACGTCCTCCCAGGTCTCGAGACCGATCGTGAACCCGTGAGCCCAACCGGCCAGGGTGCAGCCGTGGACGTCGACGCCAGAGACGGGCCCCATCCCGACCTTCGTCTTGATGGCGATCCCGTCGTCGGCGGTCTCGACGTCGCAGTTCGCGATCTCGACGTCACGCGAGGACACGATGTCGATCCCGTCGGTGTTCGCCGCCTCGGGGTAGGCCACCACGGGATTCCGGATCCGGACGTGGTCGGCGACGACGTGATCGGAGCGCAGGATGTGCAACGTCCAGCTCGGCGAGTTGCGCAACGTCACACGGCGGATCGTCACGTTCCGGGAATCGGCGACCCGCACGACGTTCCCGGGTCGCGACCGGCCCGCCTTGAACTCCTCCCACCAGAACGGACCGGCGCCGTCGAACACGCCGCCCTCGATCGACACGTCGGACACGTGGTCGACGTCGACGAGCGCCTTACCGGTCCAATCGGCCCGACGGGTGGTGCCGGTGAGCACCGCGCCTGCGAGAAGGCGGATCCTCGATCCCGATCGCGGATAGATCGTCCCGGTCGAGTACGTACCTCTGGGGACCACGACCAACCCGCCGACGCACGAATCGATCGTCTCCTGAAGCGCAGCGGTGTCGAGCGTCGTTCCGTCACCCGTCGCCCCGTGATCGAGCGGCGAGCAGACACGGCGGTGACCGGGTGCCGTCGACCCGTGGCGGGTCGAGGACATGTCGGCATCCGCCAGACCCGAACCGAACGCGGGCGCGGGCAACGTGACCCCGACGAACGCGAAGCCGCACACCACGGCCAGCACGCGCCACCGTGGCCGTCCGGATCGTTCGCCCCTCACGCGTCGGGCTCCGTGAATGCCCGGCTGGCGCGGCTTCGTGACACGACCATCTTCGTCTTCCTCTCGGTCGCCCGCTGCAGACTGCCCGGCACGTTACCGACACGTTCCGTCGGTTGCCGGCTCGGATCAGTCCAGGTGCAGGCGCCGAGCGACTGCGCCCGCTTCGCTGCGATTGGCGACGCCGAGCTTGAGCAGCAGGCTCGAGACGTGGGCGCTTGCCGTCTTGACGGCGATGAAGAGCGCTTCGGCGATCTGCCGGTTGGTGCGTCCTGCCGCGACCAATGCAAGGACCTCGACTTCGCGGGCCGTGAGGCCCAGCTCGCGGGCTGCCGGGGGAACGCCGCCGTCATCGATCAGGCGATCGTGCACGGCGACGGCGACGCCGAACTCCTCAACGATGCGAGCGGCTGCTTTCAGTTCGAGGCGCGCGCCGGCACTGTCACCGTCGATGCTCAGCGCCTGCGCGAGCAGCACCCGCGTCTCAGCAGCTTCGTACGGGGCCTCGAGCTCACTCCAGATGCGAACGCCATCCCGCAACGCGATGATCGCAGCCTCCACATCGCCCCGATGGAGCGCGAACCGGCCCCGAGCGACCGCCGCCGACGCAGCCGGCCCGTCGGTGCCGAAGCGCTGGGCGAGGTCCTCGAGCTGGGCCAGAGCCTCGGCCGTCGCCTGCTCGTCGCCCAGCGCCAGGCAGGCCTCGACGTACACCGGGAGCAGGAAGATCCGCCGCTCCTGCGCGATGTAGCGGGATCGGCCAACGAGCGGTTGAGGCTGCGCGCCGCGGCAGCGGCATCCCCTCGGGCCAGCAGGAGGCGGCCTCGACCTGGCTGGCCGTCGTCGCCCAAGGCAACGGCCTGCGCGAGTGCGTCCTCGGCGCCGTCGAGGTCACCGCGACGCACCCGGATCTCCACCAGCTCGCTGTACCCCCAACCGGCGCTGTACCGGTTGATGCGCAACAGCTCCTCGCACACGTCCACCACGCGCTGCTCCGCGTCCGCCAACTGGCCGTGGAGCCGGTCGATCTCGCCTTGGTGGAACCGGCACAACCCGGTGTACCCCGCAATCGACTCGCGCTCGCAGTACCGGGTCGCCACCTTGGTCCACTCGGTGGCCCGACCCCAGTCGCCGAGCGCCCGGCAGATCGCGATCACCGCGCAATACACGAAGCCCGCGTCGACGGGAGGGACCCCTGGTCGCATGGCCAACGCGGCCGCCTCGTCGACCAGCGCCAGCACGTCGCCAACCTCACCGGTGGAGACCTCCAGATGGGCGAGCCCCTGGACCGCCATGGCCTCGGTGCCGGGACTGCCCACCCGCCGGGCGATCGACCTCGCCTCGAGGAGGGCCGCCCGTGCCTCGGCGAACTCCCCGCCGGCCATCAGGGTGAACGACAGGGACCACAGGGCCTGGGCGTGCTCTGCGCACTCCGGTGCGTCCGACAGGTGCTCGGTGGCCCGGACGTAGCAGGTGAGTGCGACGACCCCGTCCAGCATCGTGACGTGGTGACGGGCCTGCTCCAGCGCCATCCGAGCGGCCCCGGCGCGCACACCGGCGCCGCTGAAGGCCAACTCCGCCCGTTCGAGCGCGTTCAGGAAGCCCGCGGCATCGCCGATCCAACAGCACGACCAGGCCAGTTGCTCGAGGTCGTCCGCCCCGAGCGGTTGGTCCGCATCGGCGTCGACGAACGCGGACCGCGCCGCCGACCACCGACCTCGGGCGAACGCGGCGCGGGCGTCCTCGACGAGCTCGTCACCCTTCGACACCCCCGGAGTCTGCCATTCGCCACTGCATCGGGTGCCCTCCATCCGACCGCGAATTGGGCATTTGCCCGATGCGGCACGACGCAACCCAGGAGCACGATGAGGGCCCACAGACCACAGGAGGCACCATGCCACGGTTCATCATCGAACGCGACCTTCCCGGCGCCGGGCAGCTCACCCCCGAGGAGTTGCAGTCCATCTCCCAGAAGTCCAACGAGGTCCTCGGCGCGATGGCCGGCCGGGCTCAGTGGCTCCAGAGCTTCGTGACCGACGACAAGTTGTACTGCGTGTACATCGCGGACGACGCCGACACCGTCGCCGAGCACGCGCGGATCGGCGGATTCCCCTGCACGGCGGCCCAGCAGGTGCGCACGATCATCGACCCCACGACCGCCGACATCGCTGTCTGACGAGCAGCTCCACCGACGAGGAGGGTCGTGTCATGAACGCAGACGAGCTGCGTCAGGTCCAGGAGCCGTTGAAGGACCGCTACCAGGCCGAGCCGGCCGCCGCGGTCATCACGTTGCGTGCGTCGGGATCGTTCGATGGTGACGACCTCAGTTGCTCGGTGCAGACCGGTCGCGCCCTGGTGGAGGCCGGACTCCACCCCGCGATCGGCGGCACCGGCATGCTCGCGTGCCCCGGCGACATGTTGCTCCAGGCGTTGGTCGGATGTGCCGGGGTCACACTTCGTACCGTCGCCAGCCATCTCGGCGTGGAGGTCTCGGGATCGATCCGCGCCGAAGGAGATCTCGACGTCCGGGGCGCACTCGGTGTGTCCCACGACGCACGTGTCGGGTTCCGGGAGATCAGGTTGGAGTTCGACCTCACGTCGGATGCGCCGCGAGAGCACCTGGACGCGTTCATCGCCATCACGGAGCGTGCATGCGTCGTCTACCAAACGCTGGCCGAGCCGGCCGCGCTCTCGACGACGCTCAACGACGCCTGAAAACGAGTGGGCGCAGAGGGACTCGAACCCCCGACATCTGCCTTGTAAGGGCAGCGCTCTAGCCAACTGAGCTATGCGCCCCAGGACGGCGATGCTAGGTGCCGGCGAGGCGGGCGACGACGGGCGCGAAGGCCTCGAACGCGTCGGCCTGGACCACGACGTAGCTGGCGTCGAACCGCTCGCGGCGCTCCTCGATCTGCTCGACGATCTCGTCGACGGTGCCGATCAGCGCGTGGGGAAAGTCGGCCAGCTCCTCCGGCGTCATCGAGAAGCCGGGGGCGAACCCCTCGATCAGCCCGGCACGGTCGTCGGTGACGATGCAGGCGAAGTTGAGGAGGTTGATCTCCAGGTCGCCGTAGCGGTCACCGGCGGCGTCGCGGACCCACTGCAGCTTCTCGTCGGTGGCCTCGGCCAGACCGCTGCGGGCGGCGTCACCGTCGACGGCCCCGTTGGGGATGGTCGGGTTGATGCCCACGATGTCGGCGTGACGGGCGGCGATGGACAGCATCCGCTTCATGCCGCCCCCGACGAGGATCGGTGGCGGGGACTGCACCGGCTTCGGGAGCCCCTGGTGGGCGGTGATCGTGTAGTGCTCGCCCTCGAAGGTCACCGGATCGGGGCCGAGGAGCCTGGTGATGACCTGCAGCCCCTCCTCGAAGCGGTCCACGCGGGTGGCCGGGGCGTCGTAGGCGATGCCGGACTCGGCGTAGTCGCTCAGCATCCAGCCGGCCCCGAGGCCGACCTCGACGCGGCCGGCCGACAGCACGTCGAGCGTGGCCAGCTCCTTGGCCAGCACCAGCGGGTGGCGGTAGTCGTTGTCGAACACCAGGGCGCCGACCCGCAGCTCGGTGGTGGCCACGGCGGCCGCGGTGAGTGCGGCGATCGGGGCGAGCTGGTCACCGAAGTGGTCGGGGACGAACAGGGTCGAGTAGCCGAGGTCCTCGGCCTTGCGGGCCAGGTCGGTCCACGCCGCGCCGGAGGGCGCGGTGGCGAACTGGACCCCGAAGCGGAAGCGGCGCTGGTGGCTCATGGCGCGGGAGGCTACCGATCGTGGGAACGGGTGGTCGCCAAGTACGATCGGACCCGTTGTGACGTACCTGTCGCGGATCGGCCGCCTCGCCCTCGTGCTCGCCGCGTTCGTCGGGGTCCTGTCGGCTGCGGTGCTGGTCGTGGCGCCCCAGGCGAAGACGGTCGTGAGCGCGCACCACTCCGACCACGAGCAGATCACCCTCAAGCCCCTCGCCCAGCGGTCCTACATCTACGACGCCAAGGGCAACCAGCAGGGGGTCATGACCAACCGGGAGAACCCGCAGAACCGGGTCACGGTGTCGCTCGACGAGATCCCCGACACCGTCGTGAAGTCGATCCTCGCCGTCGAGGACGAGAACTTCTACGAGCACAAGGGCGTGAACATCCGCTCGATCGCCCGAGCGGTCGACGCCAACCTCGAGAGCGGCAACGTCAGCCAGGGCGGGTCGACCATCACCCAGCAGGTCGTGAAGAACGCGCTCGTCGGCGACAAGCAGGACTTCAACCGCAAGCTCCGCGAGGCGTTCCTCGCCGTCGAGCTCGAGAAGCAGATGTCGAAGGACGAGATCCTCGAGTACTACCTGAACAGCGTGTACTTCGGGGCCGGGGCCTACGGCGTCCAGGCCGCGGCCGAGACCTACTTCGACAAGGACGTCGGCGAGCTCGACTGGGCCGAAGGGGCGATGCTCGCCGCGCTGATCTCCAGCCCCAACGAGTACCACCCGGTCCGCCACCCCGAGCGGGCACTGCGCCAGCGCACCCTCGCGTTCCGCCGTCTGGTCGAGACCGGCGTGCTCACCCAGACCGAGGCCGACTTCGCCAACTCGTTCCCGCTGCCGACCACCACGATCCGGCCCGCGCCGCCCTACGACCACTTCGTCGAGATGGTCCAGCAGGAGCTGCTGAACGACCCCAAGTACGGGCTGGGCGAGACCGAGAGCGAGCGGAACCGCAACGTCTACGAGGGCGGGATCAAGGTGTACACGACCTTCGACCCCGACATGCAGGCCAAGGCGATCCAGGCCCGGGCCGAGACGCTGCCGAACAACAACGGCGACGGCACGTTCAACGTGACCAACCCGAAGACCGGTCAGAACGAGCTCGGGACGGAGGCGATCGTCTCGGTCGAGCCGAGCTCGGGTGCGGTGCGGGCCATGCTCAGCGGCGCCGGGTTCGACCAGGACCAGGTCAACATCACCACGAGCCTCCAGCAGCCCGGTTCGTCGATGAAGACGTTCGTCATGGCCACGCTGTTCGAGCAGGGCTACCTCCCGGCCAGCACGCTGTCGGGCAGCTGCACCTTCGACTGGCCCAACGACGAGAAGGGCACCAAGACCACCACCTACGCCGGCAAGCTCGGGTCGATCCAGTCGATGCTCCTGGCCTCGTCGAACTGCGGGTTCATCGGGCTCGGCCAGGCCGCCGGGCTCGAGAACGTCGCCGACCTGGCCGAGCGGGCCGGCATCCGCACCAACCTCTACGACCTCGACGCGGAGGGTCAGCCGCTCCCGCTGCCCGAGAGCTTCCCGCTCGGGTCCCAGGAGGTCACCCCTCTGGACATGGCGTCGGCCTACGCCACCTTCGCCAACGACGGCTTCTACAACGAGCCGTACCTCGTCGAGCGGATCGAGGACAGCAACGGTCGGGTGATCTACCAGCACCGCAGCGCTCCCCAGCAGGTGATCGACCAGCAGACCGCCCGGCTCGTCACCCAGGTGCTCGAGGCCAACGTCAAGAGCGGCACCGGCACCCGGGCCAGGCTGGCCAACGGTCAGCCGGCCGGCGGCAAGACCGGCACCACCACCTCGGCGGCGGACCTGTGGTTCGTCGGCTACACCCCGCAGCTCGCCACCGCCATCTGGATGGGCGTGTCGAGGACCAACATCGGTCTCGAGCGCGACATGCAGGGCGCGTTCGGCGGTCGCTACCCGGCCGCCACCTTCGGGCGCTACTACTCGCTGATCTTCGACGGCCAGCCCATCATCGACTTCCAGGAGCCCGGTCCCACCGGTCGGGTGAAGTCGGTCCCCAGGCCTGACTCGATGGTCGGCTACACCCGTTCGAGCTCGACGTCGACCCGTCGCACGACGCCGACCACCCCCACCACCCCGACGACGCCGACGACCCAGCCGGCGACACCCGACACCACCCCGACCCAGCCGTCCACCCCGGCCGAGACACCCGGTGGCGGTGCTGGCACCGGCGGCAACGGCAATGGCAACGGCAACCCCGGAGGCTGAGCGTGACCACCACCGCTGAGGCGATCGAGCACCTGCTCGAGGTCCAGGCCCACGACACCCGCCTCGACCAGATCCGGCACCGCCTCGAGGTGTTGCCGGAGCGGATCGACCGCGACGAGCGTCGGGCCTCGCTGGCCGACCTCGAGGCCCGGGTGCAGGCCCGCAAGGACGAGCGCGACGACCTGGCCCGCAAGCAGAAGCGGCTCGACGACGAGGTCGAGACGATCGACGCCAAGCGCAAGGCCCACGACGCCACCCTCTACGGCGGCACGGTCACCAACGCCCGCGAGCTGCAGGACCTCCAGGAGGAGATCGCGTCGCTCAGCCGTCGCATCGACGACCTGGAGGAGCAGGAGCTCGAGCTCATGGAGCAGATCGAGCCGATCGACGCCGACCTCACCTCGCTCCTGACCGACCGCGACCGCCACGTCGTCGATCTCGATACCGCCGAGGCGAAGCTGATCGCGGCCGAGGCCGAGGTGCAGGTGGAGCTCGACCACGAGGTGATCGCCCGTGACCGTGAGGCCGGGCACGTGCCGGCTGCGCTGCTGGCCGAGTACGAGTCGCTCCGCCGAGGTGGCGGTGGGGTCGGCGTCGCCCGGCTCGTCGGCGGCAACCAGTGCGGTGGCTGCCACCTGACGCTGTCGGCGGTCGAGGTGGCCGCCATGCGCAAGCACCCCGACGAGGTCACCCACTGCGAGGAGTGCGGCCGCCTCCTCGTGCCCTGACCCGGAGCCCGTCGTGCTGATCTGGTTCGTGGTCATGTCGATCGTGCTCGTCGCGATCGTCTTCCGCAGTCCCGCCATCGACTACCGCACCGTCGCCCTCGGCGCGGTGCTGCCGTGGCTCGACGCGCTGTTCGGCGGCCCCCGGTTCCTGCACTCGGTCACCGGCGCAGTCGTCGTGCTCGTCGTCGTCATGCTCGCCACCCGCCGTCGACGGCTGCTGCGCCGCCGGCTCCTCGGCATCCCGATCGGCATGTTCTGCCACCTGGTGCTGGACGGCACCTTCACCACGACCCAGGCGTTCTGGTGGCCGTTCGCCGGCACCGCGTGGGCGTCGGGTCAGGTCCCCGAGCTGCGCCACCTCGGCCTGTCGCTGGTGCTGGAGCTCATCGGCATCGGAGTCGGGGTGTGGGCGTGGCGCCTCTTCCGCCTCGACGTCCCCACCGTCCGCCAACGCTTCCTCGACGACGGCCGTCTCGACCTCCCCACCTGACCGGGCGCGACGACGAGCCGCCCTGTAGGCGGGGTTCTGTCCACGGGTCCGTTGCCGGGGTCCCGGTGGGTGACCATCCATCTGTGCGGCCCACCTGAGGGTCCCTCGTGAGAGGGGCGGACGGGCAGCCCTGCCCTCGATTCGGCCTTGCTCCCGGTGGGGGTTGCCGAGCCGACCGGGTCGCCCCGGTCGCTGGTGCGCTCTTACCGCACCGTTTCACCCTTGCCTGTGCCGGACGAGCCGGCCATCGGCGGTCTGCTCTCTGTGGCCCGATCCGCGAGGTCGCCCCCGCCTGGCTCTCGCCAGCACCGTCGCCCTTCGGAGCCCCGACCTTCCTCGACGCCCCGGAGGGCGCCGCGGTCACCCGGACGGCTCGTCGTCGTCCGACACCCTACCGGGCGCCGGAGATCAGTCGCTCTGGTTGTCGGCCTGGTCCGGGGTGTCGGACTCGGCGTCACCCGGCGTCGAGTCGCCGGTGGCCTCCTCCGTGCCGCCGAGGAAGGCGTCGTTGGAGATGAGGTCGGCCGACGGGTAGACGGCACCCTCGGGCACCTCGCCGTCGCGCAGGAGGGTGACCCGACGGGCCGCGGCGGCGCCGAAGGTCATCAGGGTCCGGCGCATCGTCGGGTCGAGGATGTCGGTCATGGCGTTGACGTAGGTGGCGACCAGGCTCGACTCGAGGTTGCTCAGGAACGTCTGCACGTTGGCCGCGGTGTTGAGGCTGTCCGCGGCCGGGTCGACCAGGTTCTCCTGGAGCCAGGCGTTGGGCTCGGGGGTCGCGCCGTCCTCGGTCAGGGCGGCGACGGCCGTGGCCGCAGCGGTGTGGTCGGCGCCGAAGCGGGCGACGTGCGGAGCGAGCTCGGGGTCGGTGATCTCCGAGGCGCGATCGGCGTAGACCGACGCGACGAGCGCCTCGACCGAGGCGAGCGTGTGGAGCTGGACCTGGACCTCCGCGAGCTGCGCGTCGGTCGGGGGCTTCGTCGGCACGGTCGGCGTGACGTCGGTGGTCGGCGAGGGGGTGCCCGAGACGCCGACGGGCTCGTCGTCGGAGCATGCGGCGAGGAACGCGGCGGCGAAGACGCCGGCGCCGCCGATCTTGAGCACCGAGCGGCGCGAAGGGGTGTCGAAGGTCGCCATCAGTTCCCGGCCTCCCCGGTGGTCGTGGTGAGCGCGCCGTCGGTCGTGACCGCAGCGGGCACGACGGCGGCCGGGTCGGTCCCGGCGAGCAGGGTCAGCGCCACCGCCTGCTGGCCCTGGACGGCCAGGACGCCGGCGACGTACTTGGCGGTGATCGCGTCGCTGATGGAGCCGAGGGCATCGAGGTGGGTGGCGGCCAGCGCCTGCTCGAGCTCGGCCAGCGCCGTGAACGCGGCGTTGGCGCTGCCGCCCACCGATGCGGAGCGGGCGACGACGGCGGGATCCTCGGTGAGGTCCGCGTCGCCCGTGTAGTAGTCGGTGAGGGTGTCGGCCACCGTCTGGTGGTGCTGCTGGAACGTGCGGAGCGTCGACTTGGCGTCGTCGTCCATGTCGGGGGCCTCGGTGGCGGCCTCGTAGACCTGCACGGCACCGAGCTCCAGCGGCACGGCGAGCGCCGCGAACGAGGAGTCGTCGAGGGAGCCGCTCGTGGTGTCGGTCTGGGCGCCCGCGGGGACGGCCCGCAGGAGCGGTCCGGCGATCGAGCCCGCGGTGACCACGGCGCCGCCGACGGCGGCCCGGGCCAGGAAGGTCCGGCGGGGGTTGACGGCGGCCGTGGCCTCCGGCTGGTCGATCGGCACGCGGGTTCCTCCTGGGACGGACGGCGATTCCTCTGCGGGAAGTGTGGTCAACCGGGGTGCTCCGAGTCCAAGTGAGCGGTGGCGCGACATCAGAACGTGATCGCCGAGAGGTCCGGGAACCACTGCTGGGCCCGGCGGAGCGTGTCGGCCCAGCGCTCCCGGTCGAGGCTCCCGACGGGCTCGACGACGTCGGTGGGCGCCCACGTCGAGGCCAGCTCGTCCACGTCGGCCCAGGCCCCGAGGGCCGTGCCGGCCGCGTACGCGGCGCCCAGCGTGGTGGCTTCGCGCTCGGGGGAGATCTCGACCGGGCGGCCGGTGGCGTCGGCAAGGGCCTGGACGAAGGTGGCGTTGACCGACATGCCGCCGTCGATGCGCAGGACCGGGATGTCGAGGCCACCATCGGTCTCGGCCGCGTCGACGAGGTCGGCGGCCCGCTGGGCGACTCCCTCGAGCACGGCCCGCACGATCTGGGGCCGCCCGCTGCCCCGGGACAGGCCGAGCAGGGCCCCGCGGGCGCCGTAGTCCCACACGGGGGTGCCGAGGCCGAGCAGGGCGGGGACGTAGGCCACGCCGTCGGTGTCGGCGCACGAGGCGGCGACGGCGTCGGACTCCTCGGCGCTGTCGATGATGCCGAGGTCGTCGCGGAGCCACTCGACGTTGGTGCCGGCCGACAACATGACGGCCTCCAGGCCCCAGCGCCGGCCGCCGTCCACCCCGACGGTGACGATCGGGAAGGTGCCGCCGGAGCCGCGGGTGGCGAACGACGGCCGATCGTCGAGGCACAGGTCGAGCATCCCGCCGGTGCCGAAGGTGATCTTGGCCTGACCGGGGCGGACGCAGCCCTGGCCGAGCAGCGACGCCTGTTGGTCGCCGAGGATGCCGGCGACGGGCGGAGCGCCGTCGAGGGCGGTGGCCTCCGCGCACGCGCCGATCGAGTCGACGACGGTCGGGAGGGCGTCGACGGGGATCCTCAGCGCGTCGAGGAGCGGCTGGTCCCACGCGGTCTGGTCGGGCGTCCGGAGGCCGTACACACCCAGGTTGGTGGGGTCGGTGACGTGCGCCGCGCCGCCGGTGAGGGTCCACACCACCCAGGAGTCGACCGAACCGATGCAGAGGTCCCGCTGGCGCTCGGGGTCGGCCAGGTCGAGGAGGTGGGCGGCCTTCGTGGCCAGGAGGTTCGGGGCGAGGTGGAAGCCCTGGCCGTTGAGCGTGAGGCACTCGACGACGGTCCGAAGGTCCTGCCAGCCGAGCGCGGGGCCGACCGGGTCGCCGGTGGCGCGGTCCCACACGATCGTCGATGCCCGCTGGTTCGCCACCCCGACGGCGTCGACGCCGCCGACGTCGCCAACCGCGTCGCGGGCGACGGTGAGCACGGCGTCGGCCAGCACCGAGGCGTCGAACTCGACCAGGCCGGCCGCGGGGGAGTCGGGAAGGACGTCACGCCGATGGCTGCGCACGACGCCCCGCCCGGGTTCGACGACCGCGGCGCGCACGCCGCTGGTGCCGACGTCGATGACCAGGATCTTCACGCGTGCCTCCCCGCGTTGCGACGGGCGCCGACGAGGGCGCCGAGGGTTCCGGCGACGGCCGCGAGGAACCCGAGGAAGATGATCGACCCGAGCTGGATCGGTTCGCCCCGGTCGGACCGGCCGAGCAGGCCGATGAGCTGGAGCGGGACGAAGGCGACCACGCCGGCGGCCGCACCGTGGCGGGCCGCGTCGTGGGTGGCCTCGCGCCCGGCGAGCATCCCGCCGAGGAAGAACGACACGACGAGGAGCAGCAGCGTGAGGTTCAACCAGGCGGCGGGCTTGGGGTCCTGCGCGGCGAGCACCACGTTGAGCAGCGCCGCGAACGTGCCCGGCACCAGCGCCACGGCCGCGCCGCGAAGGACCGTCAGCCGCTCGAGCTTCACGGGGCCGGCCAGGCGACGTCGCCGAACGGGTCGGGGAGGCCGAGCTTGCCCGGGTTGAGGATGCCGCGGGGGTCGAGCCCGGCCTTCACGGAGCGGAGCACGTCCATCCCGCCGCCGAGCGCGTCGGCCACGAACCGGGCCCGGTTGAGCCCGATGCCGTGGTGGTGGCTGAGCGAGCCCCCGTTGGCGAGCACGGCCCGGGTGCCGGCCTCCCAGGCGTCGACGTAGTACTGCTCGCGGCGGTCGGCGTCGACCGCGGCGCCGAAGGTGAAGTAGAGGCAGGCCCCACCGGGGTAGGAGTGCGACTGGTGGGCCGACACCGACGCCGTGCCCGGCACGGCGGCGATGGCCGCGGTGGTGGCCTCGTAGATGGCGTCGAGCGCCGACCACGGGGCGGAGATCTCCATCGTGTCGACGACGAACCCCTTGTCGATCAGCGCCTCCAGCGCGGCCACGTCGTTGCGGTGCCCGAACCAGCGCTCGACCAGCGCGTCGTCGAGCCGCTCCGCGTCGGCGCACTCCTCGGCCAGCACCGCCATCTCGGACTCGACGACCATCGGGTCGCCCTCGTCGTAGGCGAGCAGCAGGTGCACGGACGGGTCGAGGTCGAAGTTCCGGGCCGCCTCGATGCCGTCGTAGAGGCGGAGCACCGCCGGGCGGGCGCCGCGCTGGACGGTCCGGCGCATGGCGTCGAGCGCGGCCGAGAACGACGGGAACGCCCAGGCGCCCCGGGCGGTGTGCGCGGGCGCCGGCCAGGCCTGGAGCCAGGCCCTCGTGACGACGCCGAGCGTGCCCTCCGAACCGACGAAGAGCTGGTTCAGGTCGGGGCCGACCGCCTGGCGGGGCTGGCCGCCGGTGCGGATCACCCGGCCGTCGGCGAGCACCACCTCGAGGCCGACGACGATGTCCTCGATCTTGCCGTAGCGGTTCGAGAGCTGACCGGCCCCCCGACAGGCCAGCCAGCCGCCGACGGTGGACAGCGCCATCGACTGCGGCCAGTGACCGACGGTGAGCCCGTGCTCGGCCCTCAGCGTTTCCTCGAAGGCATCGCCGAACGTGCCGGCCGCGACCTCGACGACGAGCGAGGTGGCGTCGACCTCGCCGATGCCGCTCATGGCGGTGAGGTCGAGCAGGACCCCGCCGTGCACGGGCACGGTGCCGCCGACCACGCTCGACCGCCCACCGGCCGGGGTGACCGGGATGCGGCGGTCGTTGCACAGCGCCACGACGGCGCTGACCTCCTCGACCGAGGTCGGGCGGGCGAGCGCACCGGCCACCTGGCCGACCGTGCCGCCCGTGGCCCAGATCATCGCCAGGGGCCACCAGTCGCGGCTGGCCTCGGCCAGCTCCCCGGGGTCGAGGCGCACGTCGGCGCAGGCGACGGCCAGCTCGGCGAGGAAGTCGTCGTCGAGCAGGACGAGCGGCGCCGTGAGCCGACCCCCCGCTGCGGCGCCGCCACCGGCGATCTCGATCGGGGGCGTGGGCGCGCCGGGCGGGACGGGGGTCGGGCTCATCGGGCCGCACTGTAGGGGTTCAGCCCCCGGCGATCGCCTCCAACGGCTGGCGACGCGACGCCCGGGACGCCGGGCGGATGGCGGCGACCACACCGGCGAGCGCCCCGAGGGCGAGGACCACCGCCAGCTGGTCGGCGGGCACGGTGAACCCGCCGATCTGCCCGCTGGTGTCGGAGGCGACGAGCACCCAGGCCCCGAGCACGCCGACGGCCATGCCCAGCGCGGTGCCGTACACCGCGACCACCACCGATTCGAGACGGATCATCGCCCGGGCCTGGCGGCGGGTCTGACCGACGGCCCGGAGCAGTCCCAGCTCCCGGGTGCGCTCGAGGGTCGACAGCGACAGCGTGTTCGCGATGCCCATGAGCGCGATCACGATCGACAGGGCGAGCATCCCGTACACGAGGTACAGCACCGTGTTCACCTCCTGGGCGATCGACGCCGACAGCTCGTCACGGTCCATGACGTCGACGGTCGGTAGGTCGGCGACGGTCCGCTCGATGGCGGCGCGCCCGGCGGCCACCGACACGCCGTCGGCCAGTTCGACCATCACGGCGAAGTCGGTGAGCGGTTGGCCGTGGTCGACGACGACGGTCCTCGGGACCAGCACGTCGCCGAGCAGGTCGGTCGTGCGGTAGACGGCGCCGACGACGAGCTCGGTGCGGGTGCCGTCGACCCGTTCGACGTCGATCGTGTCGCCCACCGCCCAACCCCGGCGGTCGGCCTCGGCCTGCGACACCGCGAGCCGGTCGCCGACGACGCTCGACATGTCGCCGGCCACGGGATCGGTCTCGAGCAGGCCGGTCAGGGTGGGCACGTCGGAGGTGATGACCTGCTCCTCCTGGCCGTCGAGGGTCAGGGTGGCCGGTCCGAAGCCGGTGGCCGTCGCCACCTCGGGCTGTTCGGCGACTTCGGCAGCGGTACCCGGTGGCACCGTGCCGCCCAGCGCGGTGACCACGAGGTCGCCCCCGACCTGGCGGCGGATCTGGTCGTCGACGGTCGCGGTGATCGACGCGGCGAGCACCGTGAACAGGGCGACGATGGCGACGCCGATCATGAGCGCCGCGGAGCTGGACGCCGTGCGACGGGGGTTGCGGACCGCGTTGAGCCGGGCCAGGTCGCCGGTGACGCCCCGGAGGCGGAGCGGGAGCCCGATGACGCGGCCGGCCGGGGCGGCGACGATCGGACCCAGCACCACCAGGGCCAGCACCCCGAGCGCGATCGCCAGGCCGCCCGCGGCCATGCCGCCGGAACCGACCGTGGCCCACAGCACGCCGACGACGGCGGCGGCCGCGGTCAGCGAGCCGATCACGAGGCGGACGACCGACGTCGCGCTCTGGTCGACGTCAGCGGCCCGCAGCGCCTGCATCGGTGCCACCCGCGAGGCCCGGACCGCCGGACCGAGCGCGCACAGCACCGTCACCACGGTGCCGACGACGACGCAGCCGATCGAGGTGGCCGGGGCGAGGAGGAGTCCGCCGGGGAGGCCGAGGCCGCCCCGGGCGAGGAGCGAGCCGAGGCCGACGGCGACCAGCAGTCCGAGCCCGAGGCCGACGATCGACGCCACGAGGCCGACCAGCGCGGACTCGGCGAGCACGGCCCGCAGCGTCTGGGACCGACTGGCCCCGATCGCCCGGAGCAGCCCGGCCTCGCGGGTCCGCTGGGCGACGATGATCGCGAACGTGTTGTAGATGCTGAACGCCGCGACGAGCAGGGCGATCAACGCGAACGACAGCAGGGCCGGCCGGAGGAAGTTCATGACGTCGTCGATGCCGTCGCGGTTCTCCGCCCGGAACTCCGAGCGGGAGAGCGTCTCGGTGCCGTCGCCGGCTGCGGCGCGGACGGTGGACGCGAACGTGTCGTCGTCGACGCCCGGCGCGGCGGTGAGCAGGATCCGACCGAGGCCGACCGTCCCGTCGACGCCACCGGAGCGGGTGGCGAGGTGGGCGCGGGCCCCGGCCTCGCTGAACAGTGCCGTGGTGGTCGGGCCGGCCGAGTCGCGCCCGCCGAAGGTGGCCAGGCCGACGACGGTCACCGCGACCTCGTCGGGCACGAGCACGGTCGTGCGGTCGCCGACCGAGAGGTCGCCGTCCGACGCGGTGCCCACCGCCAGCACGACCTCGTCGGGCGCGACGGGGGCCCGGCCGTCGACGATCCGGTAGGCGGACAACTCGGGGTCGTCGTGCCAGGTGAGGCCCAGCTTGGGTGGGCCGTTGGTGCCGAGCGGGTCGCCGTCGGCGCCGATCACCACGGCCGTCCCCTCCCAGTCGGCCTGGGCGTCGGCCACGCCCGGCACCAGCCGGACGCGGTCGAGGACCGCTGGGTCGAGGGGGGCGTGGATGCGTTCGCCGTCGTCGTAGCCGGGGGCGGAGCGGTCGCTGCGGACCACCGCGTCGACCTCGGCGGACGACGTGTCGAACATGACGTCGAACTTGTGCTGGAGGGTGGCGGTCTGGACGAGGACGCCGGCGAGGAAGGCGACGCCGAGGACGACCGCGGTGAACGTCGAGACGAGACGCCGCTTGTGGGCGCCGATGTTGGCGAGGGTCACGCGGAGCACGTCAGACCCCCGACGTTCGTGAGGAGGTCGAGGACGGCGTCGACGGTGGGTTCCTCCACGCGATCGACGATGCGGCCGTCGGAGAGGATCACCGCGCCGTGCGCGTAGGTCGACGCCACCGGATCGTGGGTCACCATCGCGACCGTCTGACCGAGCTCGTCCACGGCGTCGCGCAGGAAGGCCAGGATCTCGGCGCCGGTGCGGGAGTCGAGGTTGCCGGTCGGTTCGTCGGCGAACATCAGGTCGGGCTTCGTGGCCAGCGCGCGGGCGACCGCCACCCGCTGCTGCTGGCCGCCCGACAGCTCGGCCGGGCGGTGGTCGAGCCGGTGGCCGAGACCGACCGCACCGACGATGGTGTCGAACCACGCCCGGTCGAGTCGCCGGCCGGCGAGGCGCACCGGCAGCTCGATGTTCTCGCGGCAGGTGAGGGTGGGGATCAGGTTGAACTGCTGGAAGACGAACCCGATGCGGTCGCGACGCAGGCGGGTGAGGGCCCGGTCGCTCAGCGAACCGAGCTCGGTGCCACCCACGATCACCGACCCCCGGGTGAGGGTGTCGAGCCCGGCCAGGCAGTGCATCAGCGTCGACTTGCCGGAGCCCGACGGGCCCATGACGGCGAGGAAGCGCCCGCCGACGACGTCGAGGTCCACCCCCGCGAGCGCGTGGACGGCGTTGGGGCCGGAGCCGTAGGTCTTCTCGGCACCGACGAGGCGGGCCACTGGAACGTTGATGGTCATGGCTCCAACGGTGCGGGAGCAGGCGGTCGGCGAACAGCCGCCAGCCACCCGACCTCGGGGTGGTGCTGGCCCCACCCCGACGTTCCAGCCAGCCGGGTCCGACCGGGCTCAGTAGTGTCCGGCGGCAGGTCGCCGACGCCGAGGGGGAAGCGAGATGACGACCATCACCGACCTCGTCGTCTCCGACGTGCGCTTCCCGACGTCGGAGCTGCTCGACGGGTCCGACGCGATGAACCCCGACCCCGACTACTCCGCGGCGTACGTCGAGGTCCGCACCAGCGACCCCGGGTTGTCGGGGTTCGGGATGACGTTCACCATCGGTCGGGGCAACGAGCTCTGCTGCGCGGCGATCGAGGCGTTCGCCCCGCACGTGATCGGACGCGACCTCGACGCCATCGAGGACGACCTGGGCTCCATCGCGACCGCGCTCACCCACGACAGCCAGCTCCGGTGGCTGGGCCCGGAGAAGGGCGTGGTCCACCTGGCCACCGCCGCGCTGGTGAACGCGCAGTGGGACCTGCTGGCCCGCCGGGCCGGGATGCCGCTGTGGTCCTACCTCGCCGACCTCGAGCCCGAGGCCATCGTCTCCGCGGTCGACTGGCGGCACCTCTCCGACGCGCTCACACCCGACGACGCCGTCGCCATGCTGCGCACGCGCGTTCCCGGTCGGACCGAGCGCGAGGCCTACCTGCGGGCCGAGGGCTACCCGGCATACGTCACCTCCGCCGGATGGCTGGGCTACGACGACGACAAGGTGCGGGACCGGTGCCGCAGGGCGTTGGCCGAGGGCTGGACGGCGCTGAAGATGAAGGTCGGCGTCGACCTCGAGGACGACCTGCGCCGGGCCCGCCTCATCCGCGACGAGATCGGCCCGGACCGGCTGCTGATGCTCGACGCCAACCAGGTGTGGGACGTCGACCCGGCGATCGAGGCCGTGAAGGTGCTCGCCGAGGTCGATCCGTACTGGATCGAGGAACCGACGAGCCCCGACGACGTGCTCGGCCACGCCCGCATCCGGGAGGCGATCGCACCGATCCGCGTCGCCACCGGTGAGCACGCCCACAACCGGGTCATGTACAAGCAGCTCCTCCAGGCCGGCGCGATCGACGTCGCCCAGATCGACGGCTGCCGTCTCGGCGGGGTCAACGAGGTGATCGCCGTGCTGCTCCTGGCGGCCCGGTTCGACGTGCCGGTGTGTCCCCACGCCGGCGGCGTCGCCCTGTGCGAGCACGTGCAGCAGTTCTCGATGTTCGACCACGTCGCGGTGAGCGGGTCCCTCGACGGCCGGATGATCGAGTACGCGGATCACCTCCACGAGCAGATGGTCGACCCGGTGGTGGTGTCCGAGGGTCGGTACCGGGCACCGACGGCATCGGGTCTCGGGGTGCAGATCCGGCCGGACGCGGTCGAGCGGTTCCGCTTCCCCGACGGGGGGCACTGGTCGTGACGCTGCGGGTGGCCCTCGTCGGCGGGCCGATGTACGACCGGCTGTACGACCACCTCCCGGTCGACGTCGAGGTCGTGGTCCACGCCGACCACCCGACCCTCAACCGGGAGGTCGCGGCCCGCCTGGGTGCGGGGGAGCGGCTCGACGTGATCTCGACCCACGGCAAGTACGCCCCGTCGCAGGCCGCGTGGCTGCGGCCGATCGAGGGGCTGGTCGGCTGCGGGGTCCTCGACGGGCTGGCCCCGCGGGCGGTCGACCTGTGCCGTTTCGAGGGCGCCCTGCTGTGCGTGCCCCGCAACATCGACGTGCGGGTGCTGTGGTGGCGGACCGACCTCGCCGACGACGCCCCCGCCACCTGGGACGAGGTCGAGGCCTCGCCGCTGACCTTCGGGTTCACCGGGCGCGAGTCGGGGCTGTTCGGCCTGTTCTTCGAGCTGGTGGCCGGCTCGGGCGCCGCGCTCTTCACCCCCGACGGTCGTCCCACCCTGGACGGCCCCGCGGCGATCGAGGCGGTGCGCCGCCTCGTCCGGCTGGCCGCGAAGGGCCCCGAGGACCTGCCGGACTGGCACTACGACCAGGTCGACGACGCCCTGCTCGACGGACGGGTCGGGGCCGCGGCCGCGTGGCCGGGCGGCTACGAGCGCATCCGGACGAGCGACCGGTACGGGGACCTGGCGCCCGCGCCGTACCCGGGCGGCGTGAGCTACGCCGGCTGTCACGGCTGGGCGATCCCCACCACGTGCGGCGATCTCGACGGCGCCGTCGCCCTCGTCGACTTCCTCGCGTCCTACGAGGCCGGACGCTGCGACGCCGCCGCGGGCAGCATCCCGGCGCACCGCCGCGCGCTGGCCGACCACCGACCGGTGGACGAGGTCGACGCCGAACGGCTCCGCATCACCGGGGCGACGATCGCCGACGCGATGTTGACCTACCCGCCGTTGGCCCGGTTCCCCGAGGTCGAGGACGCCGGGTGGGGCGCGATCCACGACGCCCTGCGGGGCCGGCTGTCGCCCGAGGAGGCGGTGGCGCGGATGCAGGCCACGGCCGAAGCGGTGCTGGGCGAGCACCCGTGAGCGAACGGCTGGACGGCAAGGTCGCGATCGTCACCGGTGGGGCGTCGGGGATCGGCGCGGCGATCGTCGAGCGCTTCCGGTCCGAGGGGGCCGTCGCCGAGGTCCTCGACCTGGCCGACGGGGCCGACCGACGGTGCGACGTGACCGACCGGGCCGCGGTCGACGCCACCTTCGCCGCGGTGGTCGCCGACCACGGCCGCCTCGACGTCGTCGTGAACAGCGCCGGCATCGCCCACATCGGGACCGCGGCCTCGACCACCGAGGCGGACCTCGATCGTCTGTACGCCGTGAACGTGAAGGGCGTGGCCAACTGCCTGCGGGCCGCCGTGCGGCACCTCGGTCGGGGCGGGGCGATCCTCAACCTGGCGTCGATCGCCTCGGTCGTCGGCATCCCCGACCGCTTCGCCTACTCGATGACCAAGGGTGCGGTGCTGGCCATGACCTACTCGGTCGCCACCGACCACGTCGACGACGGCATCAGGTGCAACGCCATCTCCCCGGCGCGGGTGCACACCCCGTTCGTCGATCGGTTCCTCGCCGACACCTACCCGGGTCGCGAGGAGGAGGTGTTCGCCCAGCTCGCAGCGACGCAGCCGATCGGGCGCATGGCCGAACCGGCCGAGGTCGCGGCCCTCGCCGCCTACCTCTGCTCGGACGAGGCCGCGTTCGTGACCGGCACCAACCACCTGATCGACGGCGGCTTCACCGGCGTGCACCGGTGACGACCCGGTTCGACCCGGGCCCGGTCGGCCTCGGCTGCGCGCCGCTGGGCAACCTGTACCGCCCGGTGTCCGACGAGGACGTCGTCGGCCTGGTCGACACGGCGTTCGCGTGGGGCGTCCGGCTGTTCGACACCGCACCGCACTACGGGTACGGACTGTCCGAGACGCGCCTCGGCGCCGCGCTCGCGGACCGGCGGCGCGACGACTACCTCCTCGCCACGAAGGTCGGTCGGGTGCTGGTCCCGGTCGGCGACGACGTCGACGACGACATCTTCGTGGACACCCCGCCGGTGCGGTCGAGCTTCGACTTCAGCCACGACGGCGTCCTGCGCTCGATCGAGGCGAGCCTGGCGCGGCTCGGGGTCGACCGCCTCGACCTGGTGCACGTGCACGACCCCGACGACCACCTCGACGCGGCCGTGGACGAGGCGTACCCGGCCCTGGTCCGCCTCCGCGACGAGGGCGTGGTCGGCGAGATCGGGCTCGGCACCAACCACGCGTGGGTGGGCGAGGCGATCCTCGACCGCGTCGACCTCGACCGGCTCCTGCTGGCCGGTCGCCTGACGCTCCTCGACGACTCCGGCACGGCGGTGCTCGACCGCTGCCTGGAGCGGGGCGTCGCGGTGCTGGCCGCCGGCGTGTTCAACAGCGGGCTGCTGGCCGATCCGGGCCCCGACGCCCGCTTCCACTACGAGGTGGCGCCGCCCGAGGTGGTCGCCCGGGCCGAGCGGCTCGCCGAGGTGTGCCGCGACCACGGCACGAGCCTCGCCGCAGCGGCGCTGCACCGGTCGATGCGGCACCCCGCGGTCACGACGCTCCTGGTCGGCGCGTCGAACGGGGCCGAGCTGGCCACCGACCTCGACCTGTGCGCCCGACCGTTGCCCGACGCCCTCTGGTCGGCCCTCCGCGCCGTCGGCGCCGCGGTCTGACGCTACGAAGCCACCATCAGCCAGTAGGTCATCACCGCGTCGCCCGAGCCACGGAGCCCTTTGCGCCGGAGCTCGGAGAAGGCGGGTGGAGGCTCGGCGGGGTCGTAGCGCGCCACCAGGCGGAAGCCGTCGGGGAGGTCCACGACGCTCTTCCCGACCTCGACGATCACCAGCACGGCATCAGGATCCCCAGCGATCGGATGGCTGCGTCGATGGTGGTCCCAGTAGCCGAAGAAGTCCTGGAAGCGAACCTGGACGTCGTGGCCCCGGAGTCGGAGCTGGGGCACCAGGAACTGGGCTGCCGAGAGCTCCTCGGGTGTGTCGGATCCGCTGTCGATCAGGACCACCGATCCCGGTGGGAGCGCGGCATCGACCGCATCGCCCACGACCCGTGCCTGGCCGAACTGGATCGACGCCGTGGACTCGGCCGGTCGGGCGTCGGCGACGAGCAGCGCTGCGGCGACCAACGCCACGACCGAAGCCGCAGCCGGCAGAGCGGCACCTCGCCACGGCCGCCGAACGCGATCCCGCTGGTGACGGCGGGCACGGACCACCTCGATCGCGGACCGGATGCCCACCACCCAGATGAGGGCGCTGATGGGCCACCAGATGGCCATGTTGGCCGGAGCGTTCGCGCCGAAGCCCTCGGCCGGGACCCTCGCGCTCGTCTCGACCGCGGCGATCGACGCTGCGATCAGCATCACCACCGCTCCGACGGTGCGTCGGTCACGGGTCTGGCACGCGCGCCACCCGCACCAGAGCAGCCACCCGAGCACGACGACCCCGGTGACGATCTGCACGGCACCGGGGGCCGGGAACGTCTGTCCGACGCGTTCGGTCAGCCACCAAGGTGGCACGCCCGCAGCACCGATGAGTCGTTCCAGACCGACCTTCGTGCCGGCGCCGCCGGTGGAACCGCTGGCGGTCGCGAGCGTCCACAGGTTGCCCGTCCCCGCCACCTGGTCGACGATCGGACCGGACCACGCGATCAGGCCGACGATGGTGGCCAGCGGCAGGGCCCGACGGGTGATGACCCTGGCCCGGGGCCCGCCCTGGCGAACGTCGCGGACGGCGACGGCGACGGCGACCACCACCAGCGTGCCGACCAGCAGGAGCGCCGACACGTGCGCCTGCGCCGCGATGCTGGCTGCGGCCACGAACCAGGGCAGGCCCCGCGGATCGCCGGCGAGGACCACCCACAGGGCCACGAGCGCCGCCATCGTGCCCAGGACCACGAAGTTCGGGTTGAACGGGGCGGTGATCCCGTCGGCGCCCAGCCCGGTGAGGATGACCACCGGCGTCGCGGCGACCAGGAGCCAACGAGCGGTCGCATCGAGGCGTCGGGCGCACCAGGCGATGATCCCGACCAGTGTCGCGTCGATGAGCAGGGTCCCGACGGCCACGCCGCCGCCGGGGGCGCCGAACAGGTGGGTGGTGGGGGCCAGCAGCCAGAACGGGAGTGGTCCCGGCTGGCTGGCCGGTCGGTCCGAGTATGCGCTGAGCGTGCTCGGCATCCCCACCAACGGGAGGTCGCTCGGGACATCGAGGGAGTAGGCGGTGATCAGGCCGTTGTCGCCGACCGGGGTCCAGTGGCCGGCGAGCATGATGGCGACCGCGGCCACCATCGCCACGAGGACGACGGCGGTGGGGAACAGCGACGCGGCTGCGGCCGCCCGACCGGAAGGGGTCGGCGCCTCCCCCTCGGTGCCCCGCGTCACGGGTCGACCCTAGCCCTGCCCGACCTGTCGCAGCATCTCGGGGAGGTCGGCGTCGTCACGCTCGGTGGCGATCGCGGCGCGGTAGGCCTCCGCCTGGGCGGCGGCCTCCTCGTCGGACAGGCCCAGGACCGGGGCGATGAGCGCGGCCACGTCGTCGGCGGCCGCGGCGGAGGCGTCGCGGGCGAGGAGCCGGGCCCGGGTGCGGCGCGACAGCACGTCGTCGACGGTGCGGGCCATCTCGTGGCGGGCCGCGTAGACCGCCTCGGCCCGGACGTAGGGAAGACCCGCCACCAGGGGAAGGCCGAGGTCGGGGTCGGCCTCGATCATGGCCAGGAGGGTGGCGGTCTCGCCGCCGTAGCGCGAGGCCAGGTGGGCGGTGATCGGGTCCTCGCTGCCCTCGAACGCGTCGTAGCCCTCTGCGCCCCGGAGGCGCAGCTTCTTCGTGCGGGAGCGTCGGGCGATGCCGGAGACCCGGTCACCCAGCTCCTTCACCACGTGGTCGACGGTGTCGGCGGCCATCTCGCGGTAGGTCGTGAGCTTGCCGCCGGTGATGGTGACCACGCCGCTCGGCGAGGTCGTCACCTTGTGGCGACGGGAGAGGTCGGCGGTGCGGCCCGAGCTGGCGCTCTTGACCAGCGGCCGCAAGCCCGCCCACGAGCCGACGACGTCGTCGCGGGTGATGCCGGTGAACCGCATGGCGTCGAGCAGGTACTGGACGTCCTCGGGGGTGACCTCGGGATCGTCGAGCGGGCCGTCGTAGTCCGTGTCGGTGGTCCCGATGTAGGTGAGGTCGCCCCACGGCACGACGAAGACCGACCGCTTGTCCTTCGGCACGGGCACGACGACGGCGATGTCGTTGCGGACCTTCTCCCACGGGACCGTGATGTGGATGCCCTTGGCCGGCCGGATCGAGTCCGGGTCGACGCCCTCGTCGACCTCGCGGACCTCGTCGGACCACACCCCGGCGGCGTTCACGATCGCCCGGCACCGCACCTCGATCTCCTGGCCGTCGGCGACGACGGTGGCCGAGGTGACCCGGCCCGAGGCGTCCTTGGTGATCCCGGTGAGCGAGGTGCCGTTGACGCACACCGCACCGTGCTCGATCGCCGCGGTGCGGGCGACGGTGAGCACCAGGCGGGCGTCGTCGACGGTGGCGTCGTAGTACAGGTACGACGACGCCACCCGGTCCTCGGGGAGCGTCGGCATGTGGGCCAGCGCCTGCTCCGGTGTGAGGCGCTCGTGCAGCTTGCCGATCCGGGCACCGCCGGTGAGGTCGTAGAGCCACATGCTGATGCCGAGCGCCCGGGCCAGCTTCTTGGGGATGACGCTGCCCTTGCCGGTCATGACCGGGAGCAGGAACGGCAGGAGCTTCACCAGGTGGGGGGCGTTGTGGCGCAGCCGCTGGCGCTCGTGGAGCGCCTCGTAGACGAGCCTGATCTCGCCCTGCTGGAGGTAGCGCAGCCCGCCGTGGGCCAGCTTCGAGGACTTCGACGAGGTGCCGGCGGCGAAGTCGCCCCGCTCCACGAGGGCGGTGCGCAGCCCCCGCGACGCGGCGTCGAGCGCGACGCCCGCACCGGTGATCCCGCCGCCGACGACCAGCACGTCGAACGGGTCGTCGGCCAGGCGGCGGAGCGCGTCCGGTCGGTCGAACCAGCCGGGGCCGATCATCGGGCGGGCCTGCGGGGGGAGCACGTCATGGGCCCGATCCTACGAGCGGGCCCGCCCACCGGACCGGTTCGGGATCCCGATGTGACACCTGGCGTCGTGCGCGGGCATACTCGCCGTTCGCCCGCCGCAGGCCGGGGCCCCGCTTCCTCGGCTGCTCGTGGGCCATCGAACCAGGCGCGGTCGAACGTGACCGTCGTCGTCAACCGGCGATCTCGTCGAGGGAGCGATCCTCCACCCATGAACACGTCCTGGCGCACCAAGGCCGCCTGCATCGGGCTCGAAGCGTTCACCTTCTACCCCGAGACCGACGAGGACGCCGACAAGGCGAAAGAGGTGTGCGCGCTGTGCCCCGTGCAGTCGGCGTGCCTGGAGTACGCGTTGGCCCGTCGGGAGAAGGAAGGCGTGTGGGGTGGGTGCACCGAGCGGGAGCGCCGTCGGATCATCCGCCAGCGCCGTCGTACCGCCTGACCTGCATGAACCGGGTGGGGTCGGGTCGCACACCTAAGGTGGCGGGGTGGACTTCTCCGTGCGCCGGATCCGACCGGACGAGGGCGATCGCCTCCGAGCGGCCCGACTGGCGGCGCTGACCGACCAGCCGAGCGAGGCCACGATCACCCTCGCCCGCACCCAGCGCTTCCCCGAACAGCACTGGGCGGACGCGGCCGAGACCAACGCGTCCGGCGGCCTCCAGGCCACGTTCTTCGCCGTCACGCCCGACGACGAGGAGGTCGTGGGCCTGGTCGGCGCCTACGGCAACCAGGGCGGCACGGTGAACCTCGTCGGCCTGTGGTCCGCGCCGGGCTTCCGTGACGTCGGGGTGGCCGAGGCGCTCCTCGACGAGGTGCGCACCTGGGCGGTCGACAACGGCTACGAGCGGCTCCGCCGTTGGGTGGTCACCCGCAACGAGCACTCGATCGCCTTCTACGAGCGCACCGGGTTCCGGGCCACCGGTGCCTCGATGCCCTACGAACCCGATCCGCGGCTCGAGCAGGTCGAGACGATCCTGGACCTCTGACCCCGGCTGGCTAGGTTCGGCGGTCATGGACTTCGAGTTCTCCGACGAGCTGCAGGCCCTCCAGGCGACGTGTCGCCGCATCGCCCAGGACAAGGTGAAGCCCCGGGCGCGCGAGATCGACGAGACGGGGGAGTACCCGCAGGATCTGTTCGAGGTGTTCCGCGATGCCGGCCTGCTCGGCCTGTGCATCCCCGAGGACCTGGGCGGCGGCGGGGCCGGGATCCTCGGGCTCACGATCGCCATCGAGGAGATGGCGAAGTACTCGAACACCGCGGCGCTGATGCTGCTGCTGACCCGGCTCCCCACCGGCCCGGTCATGATCGCCGGTTCACCCGAGCTGAACGAGCGCTACATCGCGCCGATCGCCGACGGCACGAAGCGGGGCGCCTTCTGCCTGTCCGAGCCGCAGGCCGGTTCCGACGTGATGGGCATGCGGACCAAGGCGGTGCAGGACGGCGACGAGTGGATCCTCAACGGCACCAAGTGCTGGATCTCCGGCGTCGTGCAGGCCGACTGGTACACGGTCTTCGCGAAGACGTCGTCGGACGTCACCGAGCGCAACCACAACTCGATCACCGCGTTCGTGGTCGAGCGGGGGTGGGACGGCGTCGAGGTCGGCGCCACCGACCGCAAGATGGGCGTACGGGGCGTCGACACCGGCGAGCTGCTGCTGCACGACGTCCGGGTGCCCTCCGCGAACATCATCGGCGAGATCGGTGGGTTCCAGCTCGCCATGCAGGGCCTCAACTCGATGCGACCGATCGTGGCCGCCCGGGGCATCGGCCTGGCCGAGGGCGCGCTGATGTACGCGGTCGAGTACGTCAAGGAGCGGGCCGCCTTCCGCAAGACCATCGCCGACATGCAGGGCATCCAGTGGGAGATCGCCAAGCTCGCCGCGGAGATCGAGGCGGCCCGGCTGCTCACCTACCGGGCGGCGTGGATGGCCGACCGGGGCGAGTTCACCAAGGAGTTCGTGCCCTTCCTGTCGATGTCGAAGTACTACGCCACCGAGATCGCGGTGAAGGCGTCGAACCTGGCCCTCCAGATGCTCGGCGCCGCCGGCTACATGAAGGACCACATGACCGAGCTGTACTACCGCGATGCGAAGCAGCTCACGATCGTCGAGGGCACCAGCCAGGTGCAGCTCGGGCTGATCGCCCGGGGCGTGCTGGCCCACGACCTCTGGTGGGACTGACCGCGTGACCCACGCGGTCCGCGCCGAGGCCCCCGTGCGGGTGGCCGACGTCGGCGGTTGGACTGACACGTGGTTCGGGTCGCCCGGCCGGGTGTGCCACCTGGCCGTCGGGCCCGGGGTGGCCGTCGAGGCCCGGCTGGTCGAGGTCGACCGCCGCGTCTCGCCGGTGCTGCTCAACGCCCCTTCGCTGGGCGAGAGCTACCGCACCGGCCCCCACCCCGACCCGGCCGCTCGGTGGGGCGCACCGGTGCCCGGCCGGCACCCGTTGCTCGAGCACGCGGTGGCGGCGGTGCTGGAGGCCGTCGACCTTCCCGAGGGTCGGGGCATCGACGTCACGATCACCTCCGCGGTACCGCCGGGCGCGTCGCTGGGGACCTCCGCGTCGGTCGTGGTCGCCGTGGTCGCCGCGTTGGACGCCCTCGTCGGTGGAGGTGCGCTCGCGGCCGATGGTCCGGCGTCGCTCGCCGAGCTGGCCCACCGGATCGAGACCATGCGGGCCGGGCGCGAGGCCGGGGTGCAGGACCAGTGGGCCGCCGCGTTCGGCGGAGCGGGCCTGCTCGCGGTGAACCCGTACCCGTCGGTGGCCCGCACGCCCGTCCCGCTGGCCCCCGACGTCGCAGCCGAGCTGGACGCCCGGCTGGTCACGGTGGTGTTCGCGCCGCACGACTCCTCGACGGTGCACGGCCACGTGATCACCGACATGGTCACCTGCTCGTCCACCGGGCACGACCGGGCGCGCGCCGCCCTCCGGGAGCTGTCGGCGCTCGCCGGCGACGCCGCCGACGCACTGGGCGCGGGCGACCTCGACCGGTGGGGAGCGGTGCTGACCGAGGCCACCGGCGCGCAACAGAGGCTCCGGGCCGAGCTGGTGGGCGGGGCGCACGAGCGGGCGATCGCGTTGGCGTCCGAGTCCGGCGCGACCGGTTGGAAGGTCAACGGTGCCGGCGGCGAGGGAGGGTCGCTGACGATCCTCGCCGCCGACGCGTCGTCGGCCGCCCGGGTCAGGGCCGAGCTGGTGGCGGCCGACCCCGACTGGTCGGTGCTCGACCTGCGGGTGGCCCCGGCCGGGGTGACGGTGGCGCCGGTCTAGAGCGCGAAGCAGTTCATCCGGACCCGCTCACCCCGCAGCGCGTCCTTCACGCCGTCCGCGACCGCGCCGTCGGTGATCAGGGTGAGGTGGCCGGGCCAGCGGTTCCAGCACTGGCTCTGGACGGTGACGTTGGTGATGTTGCCGTCGTTGGCCAGGAACGAGGTCGAGTACGGGAACACGATCTCGTCGGTGATCGTGGCGATCGACGTGTAGCGCACGCTGCCGATGGTGTCGTCACCGGCGTTCAGCGCGGCCAGGTAGGACGACCCCCGGGCCATCTGGTCGCAGGCGGTGATGCCGACGCAGTCCACGAGGGTGGCCAGGCTGGCCAGGTCGGTGCCGTAGTTGGGCGTGCCCATCATGATCAGTGAGTCGACGCTCGACGCGCCGCCCAGGTTCTTCACGTAGTCCCGGCTGACCAGCCCGCCCATGGAGTGCGACACGAGGTCGACCTTGGCGGCGCCGGTGCGGCTCTTCACGGCGTTCACGGTGCTCTTCAGGCGCTGTGCGTTGTCGGAGATGTCGCCGAGCCCGTAGTCGGGGTACACGAGCAGCGTCACGTCGTAGCCGGCGGCCTCCAGGCGCGCCTTCAGCGGCAGGTAGCCGACCGAGACGATCGGGCCGGTGGTGAACCCGGGCACGATGACCACCGGGTCCTTGGCGGCGGCGCCGGCCGGTGTCGGCGGCGCGGCGAGCGTCAGGGTGGCGGCGAGGAACGCGAGGGCGACGAGGATGCGACGTGGCGACATGCGGGCTCCGTTCAGAGAGGTGTGACATCAGGCACGTTCAGGCCCCTTGCCTACCACCTCGGCGGCCCGCTCGTCGTTGACCGCCCGGACCAGCGCCACGATCTCGGGGTCGGCCTTGGCCGGCGACCCGGCGTCGAACAGGGGCTGCGGGTCGTACTCCAGGCCGAGCTGGACCGCCTGGGCGACCTCTGGTCCGTGGGCCTCGGCCACCAGGGCCAGCCCGAGGTCGATGCCGGCAGACACACCCGCCGCGGTCCACACCCTTCCGCGCCGGACCACCCGCTCGGCCGTCGGCGTCGCGCCGTAGGAGGCCAGGTCGTCGTAGGCGGCCCAGTGGGTGGTCGCGTCGATCCCGTCGAGGATGCCGGCCGCGCCCAGGAGCAACGAGCCGGTGCAGACCGACGTGGTCCACGTGGTGGTCTCGTGCGCCTTCGCCAGCCAGTCGACGATCGGGTCGCGGTCGAGGGCGAGTCGCCGGGTGACGAACCCGCCGGGCACGAGGGTCACGTCCGGCGAGGGCACGTCGTCGAAGGTGCGCTCGATCTCGAGGTGCAGCAGCCCGTTGTCGTCGGACAGGCGGCCGGTGCGCTCGGCGCAGACCACCACCTCGTCGTCGGGGATCTGGCTCAGGACCTGGTAGGGCCCGATGGCGTCGAGGGCGGTGAAGCCGGGGTAGAGGCCGATGGCGATCTGCACGGGAGTGCTCCTCTGGTCAGCTGGCGGTGCGGGAGAAGTGCTGGCGATAGCGGGCCGGGGTGGTGCCGACCCGGCGGCCGAACGCCCGATGGAGGCGCTCGCCCTGGCCGAGCCCGACCTGGGCGGCCACGGCGTCGACGGTCAGGTCGGTCGTGCTCAGCAGGCGCTTGGCCGCCTCGACCCGCAGGGACTCCACGTGGACCGCCGGGGTCGTCCCCACCTCGGCCCGGAACGTCCGGGCGAAGGTCCGCGGGCTCATCGCGGCCCGTGCCGCGAGGCGGTCGACGGTGAGGTCGTCGTCCAAGTGGTCGGGCAGCCAGGCGAGGAGCTCGACCACCGCCGGCGTGCGGCCGGCCTGGGCCCGGAGCTGCACGCTGAACTGGGCCTGGCCGCCCGGTCGGCGGGCGAACACCACGAGGTGGCCGGCGACCTGGTGGGCGACCTCGACGCCGAGGTCGTCCTCGACGAGGGCGAGCGCGAGGTCGATCCCGGCGGTGACGCCGGCCGAGGTCCACCGATCGCGGTCGCGGACGTAGATCCGGTCGGGGAGGACGGTGACCTCGGCCCGCTCGGCCAGCCGGTCGCACCACGCCCAGTGGGTCGTCGCCTCGTAGCCGTCGAGCAGGCCGGCGGCGGCCAGCACCAGTGCGCCGGTGCACACCGAGGTCACCCGACGGGACCGAGCGGCCGCGGCCCGCACGAGCTCCAGCGCCTCGTGGTCGGCGGCGACGATCCGGCTCCCCTCGCCTCCGACGACGACCAGGGTGTCGATCCGGTCGCCGGGTGCGTCCGAGGCGAGGAGCCCGTCGGCTTCGGAGGTCAGACCGCTCGACGACCTGACCCGGCGCGCCGCGAGGGCGAGCGTCCGGATGCGGTAGGGGCGGGTGCCGGTGCGGTGCTCGGTGATGCGGGCGGCGGCGTCGAACACCTCGAGCGGCCCGGCGAGGTCGAGGAGCTGGTGGCGGTCGTAGACGACGATGGCGATGTCGCGAGCGGCCATGTCGGCATGATCCCGCCGGGCCGTCCTGGCGGCAAGGACAACTCTCTGTCGATTCCTGCCACTCCCCGACCTCGGCCGGAACCCGGGCGGGCTGCCCGGCCCCGTCTGCCAAGCTGACCGCCATGGCTCCGCAGACGTTGCAGCAGGTCGGTGGGTGGTCCGAGGTCCTCGGGACGCTCACCGCCCACCGGGATCTCGACCGGGACACCGCCTATGCCGCCATGGCCGAGATCCTCGAGGGCGAGGCCACCCCGGTGCAGATCGCCGGGTTCATCGTCGCCCTCCGCATGAAGGGCGAGACCGTCGACGAGCTGACGGGCCTGGTCGGCGCCATGCGCGACCGGGCCGTGCCCGTGCACCTGGCCCGCCCCGAGGGTGTGATCGACCTGGTCGGCACCGGCGGCGACCGCAGCCACACGATCAACGTCTCCACCCTCGCCGCGTTCACGGTGGTCGGGGCCGGGGGCCGGGTGTGCAAGCACGGCAACCGGGCCGCGTCGTCGGCATGCGGTACCGCCGACGTGCTCGAAGCGCTCGGCTCGGCGTTCGACCTCGGTCCCGAGGGCGTGGCCCGCTGCGTCGACGCCGTCGGCTTCGGGTTCTGCTTCGCGCCGAAGTTCCACGGTGCGATGCGCCACGCCGGTCCGCCCCGCAAGGAGCTCGGCGTCCCGACGGTGTTCAACTTCCTCGGCCCGCTCGCCAACCCGGCCGGGGTCACCAGGCAGGTCACCGGCGTCGCCGATGCCGCGATGGCCGAGCGCATGGTGCGGGTGCTGGCCAACAACGGCGCCGAACGGGCCCTCGTCGTCTACGGCCACGACGGGCTCGACGAGCTCACCACCACCACGACCTCCACCGTCCACGAGCTGCGCGACGGCGAGGTTCGCACCTACGACGTCGACCCCACCGCCCTCGGCATCGCTCCGGCGACCCTCGACGACCTCCGGGGCGGCGACGCGGCGACCAACGCCGCGATCGCCCGGGCGGTGCTCGGCGGCGAGCGCGGCCCGAAGGCCGACATCGTCGCCCTCAACGCTGCGGCCGGACTCGTCGCCGCCGGCCTGGCCGACACCATCGAGGAGGGCATCGACGCGGCCCGGACCTCGCTGGCCGACGGGAAGGCCGCCGCCGCGCTCGACGCGTTCGTGGCCGAGTCCCAGGCCGCGAGGGACGCCGGGCTCTGACCCCGGAGCGGCGTCAGTCGCCGCCGAGGGAGAACATCGCGTCGAGGTCGTGCTGGCTGTAGGCCTGGAACGCGATCATGGTCCGGGTCTCCACGATGCCGTCGAGCTGGGACAGGCGCCCGGTGACCACATCCGCCAGCTCGTCGTGGTGGCGCACCCGCACGATGGCGACGAGGTCGACGTCGCCGGCCACGGAGTAGACCTCCGACACGCCGGCGATCTCGGTGAGCTCGGAGGCCAGCGCCGCGATGCGGGCCGGCTGGACCTTGAGGAGCACGAACGCGTTGACCATGTTCGGAGCGTAGAGCGGCCGGGCGGCGAGGGGGACAGCACAGTTGGGGTCGGACCCCAACTGTGCGCGTCGCGGCGTCAGTCGGTGCGGAGGGTGGGGTCGGGGACGAGGCCGGCGGTGTCGTCGAGCTGCTGGAGCTCGCGGTGGGCGTCGGCCAGGTGGTCGATCCGGCGCGTCACCGGATCGACGGCCGTGTCGACGTCGGTGGGCAGCGAGACCGGTCTGGTGGTCGTCTCGTCCAGGTCGAGCAGTTGGGCGCAGGCTCGTTCGAGCTGGGCGACCTCCTGGTCGAGGACCCGGAGGCCGTCGCGCCGGCTGGCCGGGGTGAGGATCGCCAGGCGGGCCAGGCGGTTGTCGGCGGCGACCGCGCGGGCCCGCAGCGCGACCGCGGCCTCGTGGATCGCGTCGGCCTCCTCGGCGCGACGCAGACGCCGGGGGCGCGGGCGGTGGTCGTCGGCCACCGCGGTGGTGGCGGCGCCGATGCGCACGAGACGGCGGTGCAGGCGGGCGGGAACCCGGGGATCGGCCAGCCAGGTGACCGGGGCGTCGGTCGGGATCGCCAGGTCCACGCGGTGGCGTCGGTGGAAGCGGTGCCGCACCATCAGGAAGGCGAGGCAGGCCGCGGTCACGATGACACCCAAGGTGCCGAACACGACGAGCGCAGCCCAGTTCACCGCGTCGAGGCTACCGACGACTTCCTCGCCTCGAACGTCGGGATCGGCGGCGGGCGGAGGTCGAGGGGTCCGTCGCTGTGCACCACGAGGACGCGGTTCGCCTCCTTGGCCAGCCATGCACCGATGCACTGGAGCTCGTCGGCGAGGGCTGCCGGCACCGGGTCGCCAGCGGCCGGCGAGGGGCGCCGGCCGTCGGGAGCGACCGGATCGAGGTCGAGGGGGAGTGGGACCGCGCTCACGCCGGCCCGGGTGATGCGCCAGGCCCGGGCCAGGCGGCCGTGGTCGAGCTCGATGCCGGAGGTGCCGTCGACCTCCAGCTCGACGCGCCCCGCGCCCCGCAGCGCGTCGAACCGCCGCTGCCGTCGGATCGCGGCGGAGAGCGCGGCGGCGCGGTCGCGGACGTCGGCCGCCTCCTCGAACCGCTCGCCGGCGGCGAGGGCGGTCATGCGGGCCTCCAGCGGGGCGAGCAGCACGGTCGGGTCGTGCAGCAGGCCGCGGCGGACGGTGGCGACGTGCTGCGCGTAGGCGGCCTCGTCGATGTCGCCGGCGCACGGGCAGCTGGCCACCCCGAGCTGGGCCGGCGCGCAGGGACCGGTGCGCCGGGCGGCCGAGGGCGAACCCGTGCACCGCCGCAGCGGCACCGCGGTCTCGATCGCGTCGGCCACCAGGCGGGCGGTGCGGTGTGACGCCAGCGGCCCGAGGTACAGCGCACCGTCGTCGCGCACGGCCTTGACCACCGACAGACGGGGGAAGCGCTCGGCGGTGAGCTTGAGGTAGGCGTAGCGCCGCCAGGTCGTGAGCTGGCGGTTGAAGCGGGGCTCGAGCCGGTGGACGAGCCGGACCTCGAGCACCGCGGCCTCGAGCGGGGTGGGGCACACGACGTGGTCGATGCGCTCGGTCTCGCGCAGCAGTTGGCCGACCTTCCGCCGATCGTCGCCCGAGAAGTACGAGCGCACGCGGCTGCGCAGGTTGGTGGCCTTGCCGACGTAGAGCGTGCGGCCGCCACGGTCGCGGAACAGGTAGACGCCGGGCACGCGCGGCAGGCCGTCGGTGAGGCGGAGCTTGGTGGCCTGGGCGTGGCCGGCCATGGTGGGCAGCGAGAGCAGGTCGTCGAGGCCGCACACGCCGAGCCGCCCCGCCCGCTCCAGCAGGAGGTGGAGGAGGTCGCCGGTGGCGAGGACGTCGTCGAGCGCCCGGTGGCAGGGCCGGTGGGGGAGCCGGAGGCGGTCGGCGAGGGTGCCGAGCCGGCAGTTGGGCACCTCGTCGCGCACGAGGCGCCGGGCGAGGGGGAGCGTGTCGACCACCCGGTTCGGCAGGCGGGGTCGGCCGGTGCGCTCGGCGAGGGCGTTGAGGTAGCCGAGGTCGTAGCGGACGTTGTGGCCGACGAGCACCGCGTCGCCGAGGAACTCGAGGAAGGTGGGCAGGACGGCGTCGGGCGGGGGAGCGGTGGCCACCATGGCCTGGGTGATGCCGGTGAGCATCGTGATCTGGTGGGGGATCCGGCTGCCGGGGTTGACGAAGGTGCGGAACGTGCCGAGCAGCTCGCCCCGCCGGTACCGGGCGGCACCGATCTCGGTGATGCCGCCGTCGGCCGCCGTGCCGCCGGTGGTCTCGAGGTCGACCACGCAGAACGTGACGTCGTGGAGCGGGGTGCCCAAGTCGTCGAAGCTGGCCTGCACGGGCCCGCAGGGTAGCGAACGGGTGTTCGTGGAACAAGCGTTCGGGTCGAAATCACCCGGATGGGTGGTTCCCGGACGGCGCACGGAGGTCGGTACGATGCCTTCCGATGTCTTCCCTCCCCCGCTACCGCTGCACCTCCTGCGGCAACCTCACCCGGTTCGACGTGACCTCCACCCGTCGGACCCGCTCGTACTACCACTACACCGTCGGCGGTGAGCTGACCGTCGAGGAGGAGTCGGTGCTCGACGAGGCCGTCGAGGCGGTCGAGTGCCGGTGGTGCGGCACCGCCGGCCAGGTCGAACTGCTGGAGACCAGCCCCACCGGCTGAGATTGTCAGACCCCCCGGGGATGCTGGCCGTGTCCCGCCAGCGCCCTCGGAGGCTCCCGTGTCCAGCCCGTCGATCGTCCCCGATCCCCGCGACCCGCTCACCATCGACTGCGACGAGTGCCTGCTCCAGGGCAGCGACGCCTGCGGCGACTGCGTCGTCACCTTCCTCTGCGGCGTCGAGGCCGGCCGCCCCGTGGTGGTCGACCTGGCCGAGGCCCGGGCCATGCGGGTGCTCGGCGATGCCGGCCTCGCACCGCCGCTGCGGCACCGCACGGCCACGTGACCGCCGTCGGCGCGGCGATGATGGACGGGTGGTCCGCTACGACGAGCTGGTGCGCGTGGGGCGCGATGCCGGTCTCGACGTGGTCGGTGCGTGCACGGCCGAGCCCTTCGCCGACGCCCGGGCCGCCCTCGAGGCCCGCAAGGCCGCCGGCCTCAACGACACGATGCAGTTCACCTACCGGAACCCCGCCCGCTCCACCGACGCGGCCCAGGTCCTGCCCGGCGCGGCGTCGTTCCTCGTCGGCGCGTGCTCGTACCACCGGGATCCGCCGCCGCCCCCGGCGGGACTGGGGCCGGTCGCCCGCGTGGGCCGCTACGTGTGGGCCGACGATCAGGACCGCCTCCTGCGCGGCCTCGAGGCCATGGCCGACGTGCTCCGGGCGGCCGGGTTCCGGGCCACCGCGCTGAGCGACCAGAACCACCTCGTCGACCGGGCCGTCGCCCACCGGGCCGGCCTCGGCTGGTACGGGAAGAACGCCAACCTGCTCCTACCCGGCCGGGGCAGCTGGTTCGTGCTCGGGGCCGTGCTGACCGACGCGGCACCGGCCGACGTCGACGGGTTCCCGTCGGCCGCACCGGTCGAGGACGGGTGCGGCACGTGCGCACGCTGCATCGAAGGTTGCCCGACCGACGCGATCGTCGCCCCCGGGGTGGTGGACGCCCGCCGCTGCCTGTCGTGGTCGCTCCAGGTGCCGGGACCGTTCCCGGTCGAGCACCGGGTGGCCCTCGGCGACCGCATCTACGGCTGCGACGAGTGCCAGGACGTGTGCCCGCCGAACCGCCGCGAGCTGCGCCGGGCCGGCCCCGGCGGCTCGGGCGACCCGGTCCCGGTCGGCGACACCGATCGCGCGTGGGCGCCGGTGCTGGCGATGCTCGCGGCGAGCGACGACGAGCTGCTCGACCGGTACGGCCGCTGGTACGTGCCCGACCGCGACCCCTCCTACCTGCGCCGCAACGCCCTCGTGGTGCTGGGCAACGTCGGCGACGGCACCGATCCCGTCGTCCGCGAGGCGCTGGCGGCGGCGCTGACCGATCCCCGCGGGCTGGTCCGGGCCCACGCCACTTGGGCCGCGAGGCGCCTGGGGTGCGACGATCTGGTCGCCGTGGTGGCCGACGACGCCGACCCCACGGTGCGGGACGAACTGGTCCGTGACGTCCCCCGAGCCCCCGCCGTCGACCCCCACCGACCGTGAAGCACCTCCTCGTCACCAACGACTTCCCCCCGAAGATCGGCGGCATCCAGTCCTACCTGTGGGAGCTGTGGCGCCGACTGCCGCCCGACGAGGCCGTGGTGCTCACCACGCCCTACGCCGGCTCGGCGGCCTTCGACCGCGAGGCCGGCCTGCGCATCGAGCGCATCGACCGGCCGGTGATGCTCCCGACCCGGGCGCTGCGCGACCGGATCCGGGCGCTGGCCGCCGAGATCGACGCCGATCTCGTGCTGCTCGATCCTGCGCTCCCGCTCGGCCACCTCGGGCCCGATCTCGGCCTCCGGTACGGCCTGGTGCTGCACGGGGCCGAGGTGACCGTGCCCGGCCGCGTCGCCGGCCCCCGCAACGTGCTGGCCCGCACCCTCCGGGGCGCGGACCTGATCGTGGCCGCCGGCGGGTACCCGGCCGACGAGGGCGAGTTGGCCGCGGGCCGTGGTCTCCCGGTGGTCGTGGTGCCGCCCGGCGTCGACGTCGACCGCTTCGTGCCCCTGTCCGCCGCCGACCGCCTCGGGGCCCGGGCCCGGTTCGGGGTGGCCGACGACGACCTCGTCGTCGTCTCGGTGAGCCGCCTCGTGCCCCGCAAGGGCTTCGACGTGCTGATCGAGGCCGCGGCAACCCTGGCCGCCCGGCACCCGAACCTGCGGGTGCTCATCGGCGGGTCGGGCCGCGATGCCGCTCGCCTGCAGCGGCTGGCGGCCGACACCGGTGCGCCGGTCACCTTCCTCGGCCGGGTCGACGACGACGACCTCCCGGCCCTCTACGGCTGCGCCGACGTGTTCTCGATGGCCTGCCGGAACCGGTGGTTCGGGCTGGAGCAGGAGGGGTTCGGCATCGTCTTCCTCGAGGCCGCGGCGTGCGGCGTCCCCCAGATCGCCGGTCGCAGCGGCGGCGCGGCCGAGGCGGTCGAGGACGGCGTCACCGGCGTGGTCGTGGCCGACCCGTCGTCGAGCGACCAGGTCGTCACCGCGCTCGACCGGTTGCTGGCCGACCCCGAGCGGCGTCGGTGGATGGGCGACGCCGGGCGGCGGCGGGCCGTCGAGGAGTTCGCGTACGACGTGTTGGCCGCTCGCCTCCAGGAGGCGCTCGTGCAAGCCTGCCGGTCGTGAACGGTCCCGAACGCTGGCTGGCGCGGCTCGACGTCGTCGGAACGGTCGCGTTCCTGCTGGTCACGGTGGTCTCCGCGATCAGCGACGCCGATCCGGTGGTGCTGGCCAACCTGGCGGTCTGCACCGTCCTGTTCGTGGTCGGCAGCGCCATCTGGGCGTGGGGCTTCGTGCTGGCCGCGTCGCGCAGCCGCACCCACGTCATCGACCTGGCCGGGCTCTTCTACCTGACCGGGTCGGCGCCGACGTCCACCCGCCGGCTCTTCCTCGGGCTGTGGTTCGCGCAGATCGCCATCGCGGTCGGCTCGATCGCGACGACGAGCCCGCCGTTCGGCGTGATGGTCCCGGTGTTCGGCATCGGCGTCCTGACCCGCTGGGCCGCGGTCAACGCCACGTTCCCCGAGCGCACCACCGGGACCGACCCGCGGTCCCGGCGATCTGCGCCACAATGACCCCATGACCGACCGCGTGACCGAGCACACGACGATCGACGCACCGCCCGAGGTGGTGCGGGCGGTCCTGCTCGACTTCCCGGCCTACCCGGACTGGGCGAAGGACCTCAAGGACGCCGAGGTCGTCTCGTCGTCGCCCGACGGCACACCGCTCGAGGTCCGGTTCCGGGCCGCGGCGATGGGCCGGTCGACCTCGTACACCCTCCGCTACGACCTGTCGGACCCGTCGGTCGTCGCCTGGGTGCTGACCGAGGGCGACGTCACGAAGAAGCTCGACGGGCACTACGCCCTCGCTGCGGCCGAAGGCGGCGGCACCGAGGTCACCTACGTGCTGGAGGCCGAGCTGAAGCTGCCGCTGCCCGGGTTCGTCAAGAACCGGGCCCAGGGGCGCATCATGCACGCCGCCCTGGTGGATCTGAAGGAACGGGCCGAATCGCAGGGCCGGTGAGCTCCCGCGTCCTCCTCTTCACCGGCAAGGGCGGCGTCGGCAAGACGACGACCGCGGCCGCGACCGCGCTCCGATGTGCGGACGCCGGCCTGCGGACCATCGTGCTCAGCACGGATCCGGCCCACTCGCTGGCCGACGCGTACGACGTGGCGCTCGGCGACCTGGCCGTCGAGGTCGCCCCGAACCTGTGGGGCCAGCAGATCGACACGCAGGCCCGCATGGAGGACGCCTGGGTCGACATCCAGTCCTGGCTGTTCGACGTCTTCGAGTGGGCGGGGGTCCGGGCGATCGAGGCCGAGGAGCTGACCGTCGTCCCGGGCCTCGACGAGATCTTCAGCCTCAGCGACATCAAGGCCTACGCCGACGACGGTTCGTGGGACGTCGTGGTCGTCGACTGCGCGCCCACCGCCGAGACGCTGCGCCTGCTGTCGCTGCCCGAGGTCCTGCACTGGTACATGGACCGCGTCTTCCCGACGACCCGCAAGGTGAACCGGGTGGTGTCGCCGATCCTCGGCCGGGTCACGGGGCTCCCGACGCCGAACGACAGCGTGTTCAGCTCGGCGACGCGCTTCTACGACCGCCTCGACGGGGTGCGCGAGCTGCTCTGCGACACGGCCCGGACCAGCGTGCGCCTGGTGGTCAACCCCGAGCGGCTCGTGGTGGCCGAGGCCCGCCGGACCCACACCTACCTGTCGCTGTTCGGCTACCAGGTCGACGCGGTCGTCGCGAACCGGCTGCTGCCCGAGGCGGTGTCGGACCCGTGGTTCGCCGAGTGGAAGGCCCGCCACGCCGAACACCTCGCGGCGATCGAGGAGGGCTTCGCGCCCCTGCCGATCCTGCGGGCCGAGCTGGCCGGTGACGAGGTCGTCGGGGTCGATGCCCTGCGGGCCTTCGGGGCCGCCCTCTACGCCGAGGTCGACCCGGCCGACCGGCTGACCGACGGCGAGCCCCTCCGGGTCGAGCGCACCGCCAGCGGCTACGAGCTGGTCGTCGACCTGCCCTTCGCCGACCGGGACGACGTCGACCTCGGCCGGCGCGACGACGAGCTGCTCATCACCGTCGGCGGCCATCGCCGAGCGGTCGTGCTGCCGGACTCGCTCAAGCGTCGACCCGTCGGGGCGGCGTCGTTGCGCAACGGCCGGTTGCGGGTCACGTTCGCCGGCGAGGTCGGGTCCTCGACGCGCGACGATCGACGGCGATCCGGAGGTCGGCGATGAGCGACGACGAACGAGCGCAGGGCCCGGGGGAGGACCCCAGGGCGTCGGCCGGGGTCGAGCACCTCCAACGGGCGGCCCGGGAGATGATCGCTGCGAGCCGGGCCTTCCTCGACGTCGTCGAGGACCTCGTCGACCGGCCCGAGGCCGTGCAGGACCTCATCGACACCGTCGGGGCCCTCGGGGGTCGGGCGGGGCGGGCCGTGGCCCGGCGCGACCCCGGCGGGGACGGCGAGGACGACGACCCGGGCGAACCCCCCGTGCAGCGCATCCCGGTGTCCTGACGTGCGGGTGCTCCACCTCCAGGGCGACGACGGCCGAACCGTCGACCTCCACGCGGGGGTGACGGTCGTGGGCTCGGCCGATCCCGACGAGCGGGCCCGGATCGTGGGCGCGTTCGTCGGTCTGGTGGCGCCCGGCGACGTCGTGAGCTCAGGACTGGTCGAGGTGCGGGGCATCCGGTTCGACGTGTCGGGGCCCACCCGGGAGCTGCTCGGCCTGGAGGTGACGCCCGATGCCGCCGGCGGCGCACCGCCGCTCGTGGTCGGCGCCGAGGATCTACCCGGTCACGACGCGGCGCTCGTCACCGCCCGGGCCGAGCGCGACGTGCTGCGGCGCCGTCGGGACCTCGCGGCCGAGGAGCTGGATCGGCGCCGCGCCGACCTGTCCCGGGCGCTCGCTCGCCGCGACGAGGTCAAGGCGGAGCTGGCCGCCATCGAGCGGGGCGAGGGCGCCGCCCGGGCCGTGCTCGCCGCCGCCGGTGCCGAGCGGAGCCGGTTGGAGTTCGAGCTCGAGGTGGCCCGCGACGAGCGGGCCCGGTTCGAGTCCGAGCTGTCCGAGGCGTTGCTCGCCCGGGACGCGCTGCGCAACGAGCACGACAAGGTGCGGGCCGCCGTGGCCACCGCCCGCGCCCGCCGCGCCATGACCGCGGAGGCGGCCGCCACCGCCGAGGCGTCCCTCCAGGAGCTGCGCTCCCAACCGCCGACCGAGGAGGGCGTCGACGAGCGGCTGGCCGACGCCCGCGACCGCCTGGCCGCCGCGGAGGCGGTCACCCGCGACCTCGACCCCGACGGCGAGGAGTCGCCGCTGGCCCGCCAGCTCGCCGCGCTTGGTCGGCGATGGGCCGACCTCGTGCAACGGGGCGCAGCGCTGGGCGAGCCCGATGCCCGAAACGACATCGTCGACGCCCTCGAGGCGCTGGTGGCCGCCCGGGGCGACGGGTTGCCGGTGGTGCAGGCGCTGGCGCTGGCCGACACCTGGCGGGACCTGCACCAGCAGATCGATGCGCTCGACATCGGTCTGACCGACGAGGAGCTCGAGGCCGAGGCCCGGGTCCGCCGCGCCGAGCGGGCGGTGCTCGATGCGCAGGCCGTCCTGAACCGGCCGTCGTTGACCAGCGAGCAGATCGCCCGGGTCGAGGCCGCGCACCAGGCCGTGCTGGCCGGACAGGACCTCCTGGACCGACGCATCGGTCGCAAGCGCCGTCAGGTCCGGCTCGAGCAGCTGCGCGACGAGGAGCAGACCGTGCTCCATCGGCTCGGGTTCGAGACCTACGCCGACTACATGATGTCGACCTCCAACCGGGGCACGGCGGGCGCCGAGGCCGAGGCGGAGGAGCGGGCGCAGGGGGAGCTGGCCGAGGCGATGGCCGCCCTCGACGAGGTGGCGGGGGCCAACGACCGGGCCCGCCGCCGGGCCGAGCTGCTCGACCGCAAGCGCGAGGTCGCCCCTCGGATCACGGACCTGCTCGGCTACGAGCCCACCGGTCCCGAGACCGAGGAGGATCTGCGGAACCTCCGGCAGGAGGGCGAGCCCCGGCCCGAGGACCTCGCCCGGCTCGCCGCCGCCCTCGAGGCGGCCGACGTGGCGGTCGGGGAGGGTCCGTGGGAGCGGGAGGACCTGGTGCTCCTGGCCCGCTCGTTCCTCGCCGAGGACCAGGAGGTCGCCGACGAGCGCGTCGAGGTGGCCGAGGCCACCGCCGCGCTCGAGTCGTCCATCGCCGACCTGCGGGTGCAGCGCAACCTCCGGCGCACCGATCGGGTGCACCTGCTCAGCCTGCCGCCGCTGGCCAAGGTGACCGTCGAGTCGACCACCGATGCCGCCCGGGCCTGGGACGAGGTCGAGGCGGTCGCGCTCGAGGTCACGGCGGCCGAGGAGGCGGTCGTGCGCCGGCGGACCTTCGACCGGCGCACGGTGGAGCTCACCGGCGCGCTGATGGACGCGCAGCAGCTCGACGAGGAGGCGGCCATCGCGCTCGCCTCGGCGGAGCTCGAGCGTCGGCCCGAGCAGCTCGACCGGTTGACGTCGGCCGCTGATCGGATCGAGATGGCCGAGGGGGACCTCGCCCGGGGCCGGGAGGTCGAGGCCGACGTGACCCGACGCATCACCGAACGTTCGCGGTCGCGCGCGGTCCACGACCTCGCCGGGGCGGTGGCCGATCGCCTCCTCGTGGCCGAGGACGAGCTGTCGTCCGCGGCCGAGGGCGAGCAGTCCACCGCGGCCGAGGTGGCCCTGGTGGAGGCCGACGTCCACCGGCTGACCCGCCTCGTCGTCGACCGGGAGGCCCACCAGGCCGCGGTCGACCGCACCACGCTCGTCAACGACGTCGAGTGGGCGCTGCTGTCGCGCCTGGCCAACCTGCGCAACGTCGGGCTGGCCGGCGCCCTCCCGCTGGTGCTCGACGACCCCTTCGGTGTGCTCGACGACGAGGAGGTGACGATGGTGCTCGATCGACTGGTCCGCCTCGCGCAGACCAGTCAGATCGTGATCGTCACCGAGCGTCCGTCGATCCTCGCGTGGGCGGCCGAACGTCCCGACGACGAGGTCGCGGTCACGTGAGCGACCGGACCTCGCCGGTGCCCATCGTCTGCGGGTTCGACCTGGGTGGCACCAAGCTCGGTGGCATCGCGGTCGAACCCGACGGCACCGAGCCGATCGTCGAGGACCGCCGTCCGACGCCCTCGGGGTCCGACGAGCTGGTCGCTGCGGTCGTCGAGCTGCGCGACTCGTTGCTCGACGGGGCCGCATCGGCGGTGGGCGGTCCGGTCGAGCTGGTGGCCGCCGGCCTCGGCGCCCCCGGACTGGTCGACCGGTCGGGCACCCTCCGCTACGGCCCGAACCTGCCCGGGGTGGTCGACGCCCCGTTGGCGTCGCTGCTGCGCGAGGCGCTCGGGGTCCCCGTCGTCGTCGACAACGACGCCACCTGCGCGGCGTGGGCCGAGCACGAGCGGGGCGCGGCCCGCGGCGCCAACCACTCGATCACGATCACCCTCGGCACCGGCATCGGCGCGGGGATCACGGTGAAGGGCGAGGTGCTGCGGGGTGCGCACGGGTTCGCCGGCGAGCCCGGCCACATGGTCGTCGATCCGCACGGGCCGTTGTGCCCCTGCGGTCGTCGGGGCTGCTGGGAGCGCTACGGCTCGGGCTCCGGGCTGGGGCGGCTGGCCCGGGAGGCGGTCGAGGCCGGCAGGGGCGCGCGGCTGCTCGAACTGGCCGGGGGCGACGTGGAGCGGGTGCGGGGCGAGCTGGTGTCGCAGGCCGCGGCGGAGGGCGACGCGGAGGCGATCGAGGTCGTGCGGCGCTTCGCCTGGTGGGTGGCCCTCGGCATCGCCAACCTGGTCAACATCCTCGACAGCGAGCTGGTGGTGATCGGCGGCGGGCTGGTCGACGCCGGCGACGTGCTGCTCGACCCGGTGCGGGCCGCCTACCAGGAGCTGGTGATGGGCGCCGACCACCGCGAGCCGGTCCCGATCGTGCCGGCCGCGCTCGGGTCGAGGGCCGGTGCGTGGGGTGCCGCGCTCCTCGCGATGGCCCGCCTCGAGGTCTGAGCGGCCGGGTCAGGCGAACTCGGTGCCCTCGGCGCGACGGCGGCTGTCGGCGATCTCGGCCATCGCCGGCCCGACGCCCTCGAACCCCTTGGTGTTGGCGAACTTGCCCGGTTCGAGCTGCTTGTAGACCTCGAAGAAGTGCCCGATCTCGTCGGTCAGGTGGTCCGGGAGCTGGTCGATGTCCTGCACGTGGTTCCAACGGGGGTCACCGGCCGGGACGCAGATGATCTTGGCATCGGGTCCGGCGTCGTCCTCCATCCAGAACACGCCCACGGGCCGGGCCCGCACCCGACAGCCGGGGAACGTCGGCTCCTCGAGGACGACGAGCGCGTCGAGCGGATCGCCGTCCTCGCCGAGGGTGTGCTCGATGTAGCCGTAGTCGGCCGGGTACACCGTGGCCGAGAACAGCCGCCGGTCGAGCCAGATCTCTCCGGTCTCGTGATCGATCTCGTACTTGTTGCGGCTGCCGCGAGGGATCTCGACGACCACCGGGACGAACTCGCCGGAAGAGGTCATGGACGCAGCTTGGCAGGTCGCCGATCGCGGTCGGAAGCCGGGGTGGAAACGGCCTACCGTGCGGCGATGGAGTTCCGTCGCATCCCGAACCTTCCGCCGTACGTCTTCACGATCATCGACGGGCTGAAGGTCGAGGCTCGGCGGCGCGGGTCCGACGTGATCGACCTCGGGTTCGGGAACCCCGACCTGCCGTCACCGGACATCACCGTCGAGAAGCTGGCCGAGGCGGCCCGGAACAACCGCAACCACCGGTACTCGTCGAGCCGGGGCATCCCGAAGCTGCGCGAGGCGGTCGCCGACCTGTACCTGCGGCGCTTCGGCGTCACCCTGGAGCCCGACCAGGAGGTCATCGCCACCATCGGCGCCAAGGAGGGCTTCAGCCACCTGATGTGGGTGCTCCTCCAGCCCGGCGACGCCGCGCTCGTGCCGTCGCCGTCGTACCCGATCCACATCTGGGGCCCGCACCTCGCCGGGGCCGACGTGCGCGAGATCCCCATGGGCACGGGCCACGACTTCTTCGACGACATCCGGTCCGCCTACGAGTACTCGTGGCCGAAGCCCCGGGTCATCGTGCTGTCGTTCCCGCACAACCCGACCACCGCGTGCGTCGACGTCGACTTCTTCCAGCGGGTGGTCGACTTCGCCCGCGAGCGCGACGTGGTCGTGGTGCACGACAACGCCTACGCCGAGCTCGGCTTCGACGGCTACCGGCCCCCGAGCATCCTCGAGGCCGACGGCGCCAAGGAGTGCGCCGTCGAGCTGTACTCGATGACCAAGTCGTTCTCGATGGCCGGCTGGCGGGTGGCGTTCCTCGTCGGCAACCGCGAGGTCGTGCAGGCGCTGGCCAAGCTCAAGAGCTACCTCGACTACGGCACGTTCCAGCCCATCCAGATCGCCGCGACCGTCACGCTCAACGAGGCGGTCGACTACCCCGACGAGCTCCAGGCCGTCTACCAGTCGCGGCGCGACGCGCTGTGCGACGGGCTCAACCGCATCGGCTGGGCCATCGAGCCACCGATGGGCACGATGTTCGCCTGGGCACCGATCCCCGAGCAGTACCGGGCGCTGGGCTCGGTGGAGTTCGCGTCGATGCTGGTGCGCGACTGCGACGTCGCCGTGTCGCCCGGCGTCGGCTTCGGCCCCGGCGGTGACGGCCACGTCCGCTTCGCGCTCATCGAGAACGAGCAGCGCATCAACCAGGCCGTCCGCAACCTCCGCCGGGGCCTCACCGAGCTCGACCGCTCTGTTCCTCGAGCGGAGTCGAAAGGCGTCAGGTGAGGTGGGGGCCGGAGATGCCGTTGACGCAGAAGTCGACCGCGGTGTCGATGATCTCGTCGCTGCGTTCCACCTGACCCGTGGCGACCAGGTGCACGAGGCGGGTGTGCACACCGACCATGGCGTGGGCCAGCACGGTGGCGTCGGCGTCGGGGATCTCGCCGGCGTCGATCGCGTCCTGGATGTGGCGGGCTGCATCGGCCACGGCGATCTGCTCGCCCTTGCGCAACCGGCCGGCGAAGCGCTCGTCGGTGGCCGCGAACTGGAACAGCCGGAACAGCACCGGCTGCTCGAGCGACCACTCGATCGACGCCCGGACGCCTCGACGGACGCGGTCGAGCGGCGTGGCGGCCTCGGCGATCGCGTCGCGCTGACGGCGCCGGAGGTCGCGCTGGCCGTCGCTCAGGATCGCGGCGAGGAGGTCGTCCTTGGAGTCGAAGTACCAGTAGAAGACGCCCTTGCCGACGCCGAGGCCCTCGACGATCTCGGCCACCGACGTCGGGTGGTAGCCGTTCTCCGCGAACCGCTGGGCCGCGAACGCCATGAGCTGTCGGCGTCGTTCCTCGCCCCGCGGCGTGAGCTGTCGATCCTCGGCGTCCATCGGCGGGGCACGGTACTGCATCCCTTGACCGAACGGTCAACTGTCACAAGTGACCCGGCGCGGAGACCGTGGCGAAACAGGCCGTTCACGTTGCTCCCGTAAGGTCGACGTCATGGAGAGTTACGTGCTGCGGGTGTGGTTGCCCGATCGCCCCGGTGCACTGGGTGCGGTCGCGAGCCGGATCGGCGCGGTCAAGGGCGACGTGGTCGGCATCGAGATCCTGGAGACCGGCGTCGGCCAGGCCGTCGACGAGCTCGTCGTGCGGATCCCCGACGCCACGATCGTCGACCTCCTGGTGGCAGAGGTGCGCCAGGTGGACGGGGTGCAGGTCGAGGAGGTCCGCCCGACCGGCGGCGAGGACCACGATCCCCGGCTCGCCGGGTTGGAGGCCGCCGCGGCGCTGGTCGTGGCCGCGACCCGCAGCGATCTGCTCACCGCACTGGACGAGCACGCGCCCCGGTCGCTCACCGCGTCCTGGGTGGCCGTCATCGATCGCGGGGCGGGCGAGCTGCTGCGCTCGTCCGGTGCCGACGCGCCGACCTCGGAGTGGCTGGCCGCGTTCGTGGTGGGCGCCGAGACCGGCGGCGGGGGGACGAGCGACGTCGCCTGGGCGCCGCTGCCCGAGTCCGGGTTGGCACTGGTGGCCGGCCGCAACCGCATCGCCTGGCGGGACCGGGAGCGCCTCCACCTCGACGCCCTCGCCCGCATCCTCGACCGGCGGTGGCAGGAGCTCGCCGATGGGTGATCTCGCCGCGGACACCGCGGTCGAGCCCCTGGGCGACGGCCGCTACCGGGCGATGGTCAGCCAGGACTGGGAGATCTGGGGGCCGATGGGCGGCTACGTCGCATCGATCGCCCTGCGGGCCGCCGGTGCCGAGTCGCCCCAGCCTCGCCCGGCGGCGCTGTCGTGCCACTACCTGGGGGTCGCCGCCTTCGAGCCGGTCGACATCGTGGTCGAGCCGCTGCGGGAGGCTCGGACGGCGGCATCGCACCGGGTGTCGATCACCCAGGGCGATCGCCCCATCCTCGACGCGCTGGTGTGGAGCATCGGCGACGTGGAGGGGCTGGAGCACGACGAGACCACCGCGCCCGAGGTGCCCGGTCCAGACGAGCTGGCGAGCATGCGCGACCTCGTCCCGCCGGGCGAGGGCCCGCCCTTCCGGTTCTGGGAGAACCTCGACGCCAAGCCGATCGACTTCGAGGCCGACTGGCCGCCCGACGGTCCCCGGCCCGCGAGCTGGCAGGAGTGGCTGAGGTTCGAGCCGACCGCCACCTACGCGGACCCGTGGGAGGACGCCGCCCGATCGGTGATCCTCGTCGACCTGCCGAGCTGGCCGGCGGCCAACCGCCCGCACGCCTGGAAGCAGCCGCCGTTCACGGCCCCGACCCTCGATCTCAACGTCGCCTTCCACCAGCCCACGAGCGACGAGCCGTGGCTCCTCTGCGACGGGACGGCTCCGCTGGCCGCCGGTGGCCTCTTCGGCTGGACGGCCCGGGTGTGGTCACCGAGCGGCCGCCTCCACGCCTCCGGCGGCGGCCAGTGCCTCTACCGCCGCATCAGGACGTAGGCGCGGCGGTCACTCGATCCCGTCGAACGCCGCTGTGAGCTCACGCCTCTCGGCGAACGCCCTTGAACGGTCCCCCGGACTTCTTCATCGCGAGGAAGCGTCCGCTTGAAGCATCTCGCTTGGTCCACGTTCCGGTCTTCGGATTGCGGACCTGGCTGCGGCCGGCCACTGCACCGATCCGACCACTGCCCTTCGCTCCGTTCTTGGCCATCAGGTTCCTTTCAACGGCTATCGAATTGTAGGGGCGTGTAGGGCCAGACGAATGACCGTGATCGTCCAGAGGATCGTCATTGCGGCCGCGAGAGCGATTCGCTTGTTCCGTAGGAGGCGCTCGGCGAGTGGGGTGGTCTCCCTCGAGAGGAGAAGCGCCCCCGCAAGCGTCAGTGGAAACGTGAGAAGGGCCAGTGAATCCACGAGATCCACTCCGTCCGGGAGGCGAGCGGCGACGACTGCTGCGGTGGCGGTGAGAGCGAACAAGAGCGCGAACAAGAGCGCGAACACGGCACGCGAGACGCCGCGCACCCGGACTCTCACTGCGATCGTCGCAAAGTACGGCCGGTCGAGATCGGACGCATAGATGGCGATTGCATCGGCCGTTTCGCGGATCCAGTCGCCGACCGCGATACCGACCCGTTGACCGATCACGTCCGCCACCTCGGGTCGGTCGATCACGACAGCGTGATCGGCCGATCGGATCTCGACGTGGGTCGTCGTCGCATCTCCCCAAGGCACGGCCTGCTTCATACGGGAGGATGACCGACGGCGTTCCCATGGGCGCTTCTCCTCGATGGCGACCGAGCACAACCGGTCGATCGGAACGGTCGTGTCGATGATCACCTCCCAGCGCCTGCCGTATTCGGCGAGCACCTGGCGCGCTCCGACGGACATCGATGCCACGGCCGACGCGAACCGTTCGACCAAGAGATCCCGATCTTCCTTGCTTGCCGGCCGAGCGGGCATGAACGGAGCGGCGAGCAGGACGCACTCCGAAGCCGAGTCCTCACATGGGCCTTCTCCGAGGGCCGTGACGAGGAGCCCCAAGCGCGCGTGTCGTCCAGGAGGTCGAACGTGAGCTCCAGGTCGTCGGCAAGGTCGAAGAACTTCACGCCGTCGCCGCTGACGTCCTGCCCGGCATCGTTCCCGCTCGTCGCTCGTTGCACGATTCCATCGTGCCCGGGACCCCTGACAAGTTCGGTTCCGACACGTGGCGGCGGCCAACCGCTTTCGACCGCCGCATGCGGCACGCCTGGGCGCGGCGGTCACTCGATCCCGTCGAACGCGGGCGGATAGGTGACCGCTCCGGTGATCGTCGGATCGTCGTTTCGCAGCGTGACGATCTGCGCGGCCTCGGG
>JAHBSO010000016.1 GCA_019639075.1 Actinomycetota bacterium
GCCAGGGTCGCGTCGGGGTCGCCCTGGAGGAGGTGGACGCGCTCGTCGAGGAGGCCGAAACGGCTGAACGCGTCGCGCTGCTGGTTCAGATCGGGGCGGAGCCGGTCGAGGCCGTCGGCCTCGTCGGGTGCCGCGCGGTCGTCCGCTGCCGCGCGGAACCGGCCGACGACCCACACGTCGGGACCGGTCCGCTCGTGGGCCGCGAGGTGGGCCCGCAGGTAGACGCCGGCCCCGGCCCGACCCTCCGCGCACGACACCAGCTCGCCGGGCACGCCGCCGGCCGCCACCGCGTCCAGGGCGGCGTCGAGCCGGGCGAGGGCCGGCCGGCCGCCGGGCGCGTAGGCGTAGCCGCCGAGCGGGTCGGCGCCCTCGTCGGGGCGGGTGATCCGGCCGACGCGTCGGTCCTCCCGCAGTCGCTCGACGACCGGCCGGTCGTGGCGGAGCGGATCGCGGAGGCGGGGCAGCTCGACCGGCTTCGGTCGGGTCACGCAGTCGACCAGGTGGGCGATGCGGGCCTCGTTCTCGAGGTAGAGGTCGTCGACGAGCGCGGCGGCGACGAGCTGCAGGTACCGGGCGGGCAGGTCCGTGGGGCCGCTCCCGGACGGTTCGGGCGTGGGGTTCGACGCGTCGCCTTCCGCTCCCAGCGGCGGTTCCAATGGTGCTCCTGTGCCCGATCCGGTCCCGAGGTCGGAGCGACCCTAACAAGCCGTCCCGCGGCCGGTGGGGCGGACGGCACCCGTCCGCGACCGGCCCGTCGAACCCGCTATCGTGCCGTCGCCCTGCCACGACCGAGGAGCTGCGGCCGGTGAGCCAGCACCAGCCGAACGCCGCCGACGACCACCCCGATCCCGACCGGCTCGCCGACCGCTACCTCGATGGCGTGATCCGGGCGCTGGTCGACGAGCACTACCCGGAGAACGAGCTCCGCATCGAGCACCTGCTCGACTGCATCGAGTCGGGAGCGCCGGTGAACGAGGCTCTGCTCCGGGACCCGGTGCGCAGCGCGTCGACGGCGTTCGAGGCGCTCCGCGGCCGTCGCCGGGCCGGGATCGACGGGGTCGTGGGGCGGGCCGGCTACCGGATGTGCCTCGAGCCCGCCGGTCGGGCCGGGCTCGACGCGCTCGCCGCGGTGCTGGACGGGTTGGACCACGCGGCGGTCCCGGGCGACCTGGTCACCGTCGGGGTCGGCACCGGGGGCCCGACAGTCCTCCTGCGGGCCCACGCCGAGGCCCGGGGCCCGGCCGACCGGCGGGTCTGGATCGCCGATCGCATGCGGGCGACCGACTCGATCGACCTCAACGGCCTGCGCGACGCGCTCGATCGGTTCGACCTGCTCGACGACCGGGTGCGGTTCCTCCAGGGCGAGCTCGCGGCCACCCTGCCCGACGCGCCGATCGGCGCGGTGGCCCTCCTGCACCTCGGGCCGCTCGGCGACCAGGACCCGACGCCGGCGCTCGACGCGCTCCTTCCCCGTCTGGCCGCCGGGGGCGCCGTCGTGCTCGACGCCCAAAACGATGCGTCGGTCGTGGCCGCGGTGGCCGAACGCCTGGACGATCCGGGGGCCTTCGATGCCCGCCGGTCGATATCCGGCGGAGGGTGGTGCTGGCGCCGGACCGCCGGTGCCCCGCCCGGTGGCCCCGGGACGGCGGTGGCGCCGGGGCTGGCCCGGTCGCCGTTGGCCGAGCCCGTCACCGACCCGATCGACCTGTCGGTCGTGGTGGTCTTCTACGACATGGCCCGCGAGGCCCGTCGCACGCTCCACTCGCTCAGCCGCGCCTACCAGCGGGACCTGGGCGACCTCTCCTACGAGGTGGTCGTCGTCGAGAACGGCTCGTCGACCGAGCAGCGGTTGGGCGAGGAGCTGGTGACGTCGTTCGGGCCGGAGTTCCGCTACCTCGATCGGGGCGAGGACGCCGATCCGTCGCCGTCGTCGGCCCTCAACGCGGGCATCGCCGCGAGCCGGGGCGACGTCGTGGCGCTCATGATCGACGGTGCCCACGTGCTCACGCCCCGGGTGATCCACCACGCCATGGAGGCCCTCAGCGGTGGTCGACGGGCGATCGTGGCCGCGCAGGCCTGGTACGTCGGCCCGGGCCAGCAGGGCGAGCTGATGGAGGCCGGCTACGACCAGGACCGCGAGGACGAGCTGTTCGAGGGCATCGGCTGGCCGTCGGACGGGTACCGCCTGTTCGACATCGGCCACATCGCCGGCGACCGGGACATCCTCGACGGGCTGTGGGAGAGCAACTGCCTGTTCGTGCGGCGCGAGCAGCTGGAGCAGGTGGGCGGCTTCGACGAGGGCTTCGCCATGGCCGGTGGCGGTTACACCAACCTCGACCTCTACGAGCGCCTCGGCGCGGCGCCCGACGTCGAGGTGGTCACGATCCTGGGCGAGGGCTCGTTCCACCAGGTCCACGGGGGCACGACCACGAACCAGGCCGATCCCGAGGAGCGGCGCCGGCGGGTCCACGGCTACGCGGAGCACTACGGCGAGCTGCGGGGCCGGCCGTTCATCGGCCCCGAGACGCCGATCCACTACGTGGGCGCGTTCACCACGACCTCGTCCCGCCGCACCCGGGCCCGGCGCATGACGGGCGCGGCCTTCGACGTCGACGCGAAGATCGAGGGCCTCGACGGGCCCGGCACCGGGCCGGTCCCGATGCCCGAGGAGGTGCGGGATGGGTTCGTCGCCGCCTACTGGCGCACGCGGGCGTGGCGGAAGGGCCGTTGGCTCGGCACCGAGGTGTGGAACGCGCCGACCGACCTGTTCGTGTACCAGGAGATCATCGCCGAGGTCCGCCCCGACTGGATCATCGAGACCGGGGCCCGCAACGGCGGTCGGGCCCTCTTCCTCGCCTCGGTGTGCGACCTGCTCGACCACGGCCGGGTGGTCGCCGTCGGCGCCGCGCCCGGCGCCCGGCCCGAGCACCCGCGCATCACCTGGGTCGAGGGGTCGGTGGTGCGCCCGGAGGTGGCCGACGAGGTGCACCGGATCGTCGGCCCCGACCCGAAGGGGTTCGTGGTCCTCGGCACGCGGGGCAAGCGCAACCGCATGGAGAACGAGTTCGAGGCCCTCGCCCCACTGGTCGCCGTCGGCTCCTACGCCGTGATCGAGCACACCGTCCTCAACGGCCGGCCGGTCGACGCCTCGTTCGGCCCGGGCCCCTTCGAGGCGATGCGGCGGATCCTGCTCCGCCACGGCGAGTTCGCGGTGGACACGGCCCGAGAACGACAATCGCTCACCTTCAACCCGCACGGGTTCCTCCGGAGGACCAAGTGACCGAGACCAACCCCGCTTCGCCGCGCTTCTACGTCGCCCACATGCAGAAGACGGCCGGCACCACCCTTCGCGACCGCCTGCGGGCCACCTTCCCCGAGGAGCAGGTGTACCCCAACGGCTCCGACGGCGACGACGCCCGGATCTCGGTGATCTCGGTGCGCCACCTCCAGGAGCGCTGGGCCGTGCGGGGGTCGGAGATCCGTCTGCTCACCGGACACTTCCCGGTACGGGTGACCGAGGTGCTCGACTCGCCCGACCCGTGGGTGACGATGACGATCTTCCGCGATCCGGTCGAGCGGGTGCTGTCGTTCCTGCGGCACCAGGCGGCCCGCCGCCAGCGCGGCGCGACCGAGGACACGCCGATCGAGGAGATCTACGCGGACCCGTTCCGGTTCGAGGCGATGATCCAGAACCACATGACCCGCACGATGTCGCTCGCACCCGAGGAGTGGGGCCCCGGCGACGGCGTGCTCACGTCGGTGGCCTACGACGACGAGCGCCTGGCGATGGCGAAGGAGGCCCTGGCCGGCCTCGACCTGTTCGGGCTCCAGGACCGCCTCGACGAGTTCTGCGACGAGCTCGGCACGCGCTACGGCCTCGACACGGGCGAGCCGATGCGCTCCAACACCACCGAGGCCTACGACGTGCCCGAGTCGTTCCGCGACCGCATCGCCGAGGACAACGCCCTCGACGTCGCCCTGTACGACTACGCGGTCGAGCTGTACCGGGAGCGCCATCCCGCGTGATCACTCGATGTAGCCCTGCTCCCGCAGGAAGGCCGCCAGCGCCGGCGCCAGCGTTCTGACGAACGCCGGTGTGTAGTGCCTGGCGTCCCAGAAGACGGGGATGCCGTCGATGATGGGATCGCAGATCGGCAGGAACGGGCACCCGAGTCGATCGAGGTCGGCGGTGGCGACGCCGGGGAGCCGGTCGGCGAGGTCGCGCTCGAGCTTCTCGATCCACGACGGCTGCGACGCGGTGACGAACCGGCACTCCTCCACGAAGGTGGCGTCGGCCAGACAGGCCAACGGGTTCACCATCTCTCCGGTCGGGAACGGCTTCGACTCGATGACGAGGACCTCCCGGCCCTCGTCGGACAGGCGCTCCAGCGATGCCGTCGTCGTCCGCTCGATGTCGTCGGCGACCGGCCCGGCCGGACGGCGGGACGAGGGCGGCTCGAGCTCCGCGCTGTTGGTCATCACGATCAGGTCGGGTTGCAGCTCGGGGATCGCCCGGTCGTACACGAACCGGTGGTTGCGCTCGCACTTCGCGATGTCCTCCGGGGCCTGTCGGGACAGGGCGAAGAGGCCGTCCTGCCATCGGCAGCCGGACCGGCCCAGGTGCGAGAACGTGAGGTCGTTGGCCTCGGCCACCTTCCGGAAGGCGGCGACCCACATGACGGAGTTGCTGTCGCCCACCAGGGCGATGTGCGGGCCGGTCCCCCTGACGAGGATGCAGTCCTGTGGATCTCCTCCGTCGCAGTTCGTGTGCTCACCGAAGCCGGCGGCCTCGACCTCCTTGTAGGAGAACGATGCCGGCACCGGGGTGAACCCTTCGACGTCCGGTGCGGCCGTCGACGAGCTCCGTCCGTCCTGGGTCCGGTCGAGGATCCCGGGGAGCACCACGAACCCCGTCAGCAGGCTCATCGACAGGCCGACCGCGGCGACCGGCCATGCGATCCGGTCGAGGCGGCGGGCGGTGCGGATGGGCTGCTCGACGATCTCGTTGCTGAGCGCGGCCAGCGCCGTTCCGAGCACGATCGACAGCACGGTCAGCTCGACGGCGTCGAAGTCGCCGACCAGCGAGGCGATCACGATGACCGGCCAGTGCCACAGGTACGTGCCGTAGCTGATGGACCCGAGGTAGACGACCGGTCGCCAAGCGAGGATCCGGCGCCCGAGCCCCGCGGCGCCGCTCTCGAGGGCCACGAGCAGGGCGACCGTGAGCACGGTGGTGGCGTAGCCCCGGGCGATCGGTCCGGTCCGGGTCCCGGTCACGGTCAGGCCGACGAGGCCCACGAGGGCGCCGATGGCGATCACGTCGTTGACCCTCCCGAGGCGGCGGGCCCGGGCGATGACGACCGGCGTGAGCGCCAGCAGCGCGCCCGCGAGGAGCTGGTAGGCCCGGACGTCGGTGCCGTAGTAGGCGTGGTCCGGCCGTGTCCCGCGGATGAGGAAGAGCTCGACGGCCGATGCCGCGGCGAGGGCGGCGACCACGGCGCGCACGACGTTCCAGCGGTGCCGACCCGCCCGACGGGCGAGGGCCACGATGCCGGTGAAGAGGAGGGGCCAGACCAGGTAGAACTGCTCCTCCACCGCGAGCGACCAGAAGTGCAGGATCGGCGAGTGCGTGGTGTCGGTCGCGAAGTAGCCGGTCGCGTTGCTGATGAGGTACCAGTTGGTGAGGTAGACGGCTGCCGCCCGGAAGCCGTCGACGGCGGCGAGCAGGTCGGCCGTCGGGGCGAACGCCGCGTAGGCGACCGCGGTCGCGAGCAGGCAGACGATCGCGGCGGGCAGCAGCCGTCGGGCTCGTCGGGCGTAGAACCGCCCGAAGCGGATCCGGCCGCCGCCCGCCGACCGGGCGAGATCGCGCAGGAGCACCCCGGTGACGAGGTAGCCGGAGAGCACGAAGAACACGTCGACGCCGATGTGGCCGCCGCGGTACCGGGCGAGGCCGCCGTGGAACAGGATGACCAGGTAGACCGCGACCGTGCGCAGCCCGTCGAGGTGGGCGCGACGACCTTCGGGCATGGTCGGGGTCCCCGCCGCGGTCCCGCTCACCCCGTGCCGTCCCCCGGGAGGCTCGGATCGAGCTGTTCGACGGCGAAGCGGTAGAGCTCCACGTCGGGTCCGTTGTCCGCGAGGATCCGCTCGCGCAGGGCGTCGGTCGACGGCGCCGGCCTGGTGCGGTTCATGAAGAGCGGGTCACCGAGGTCCCATCCGAAGGTGGTGGCGAGCTCGGCGCAGAAGTCGTCGAAGCGCTCCTGGATGCCCCAGACGTCGATCCGGTCGGTGAGGGCCTCCTTGGCCGTCGCGACGCGGGCGTCGTCGACCACGACGGGCGAGAGCGCGCCGGCGGTCATCTCCTCGGGCCGGATGGACAGCATCTTGACCTGGTGGTTCAGGAGGAGGTCGCCGCTGGTGGTCGCCCAGTGCTCGTACATCTCCTCGAGGTCCCACCCCTCGAAGCGGGGGTCGACCTCGCGCTGGTGGCGGAGGAACGACAGCGTGCGCTCGACCGGGTCCCGCAGCAGGGTGAAGGTGCGGGTGCCGGGGGGCAGGAACGATGCCACGGCGAGCGGGAAGTGGCCGGTGACGGCGCGGTAGCCGGAGGGATCGGCGGCGAGGCGCTCGAGCAGGAGCTCGACGTCGAGCACGGCCTCGGCGGTGCCCTGCTCCTCCGGCCGTGGGTAGACGTGTTCGGTGCCGAAGTGGTGGCGCATCCGCTTGAACAGCGCGGTCCCCGCCGTCTTCTGGAGGTGGACGAAGAGGTAGAGGGGAGCGCCCTCGGCGTCCATCGTCACCCCGCGGCGGTTCGCCGGAGGTAGCCGTGCTTGTTGAAGGTGACCGTGTAGCGCTCGTAGGCCGGGTCGGGCACGAAGCCGTGGCGGATCGAGAGCAGGTCGGCGACGGCCTCGTGGGGTCCCGGCCCGAAGTCGGGCGCGGCCGGCCGGCCGTTGACCACGGTGTTCTCCACGACCACGTAGCCGTCCACCGGCACGAGCGGCGCGTAGGCGTCGAACGCCTGGACGACGCGCTCCTTGGCGCCGAGCCCGAGGAACACCATCGCACCGTCGTCGCCGACCAGCTTGGCGACCTGTTCGACGATCGCCGGGTCCTCGCCGTGACCGGTGATGTAGGTGATCCGGTCGTGCTCGGGCCGGTCGGCGTCCTCGGCGGTGCCGACGGCGATGGTCCGGCCGTGGTCGATCTGGTCCTGGATCGAGGCCACGAACGCGGCGCGGCCACCGAGCGCGTCGTCGTCGCCGACGAGGACGACCACGTCGGGCCTCGTCGAGGCGATCAGCTCCTGGTAGGCGTGCAGGTCCGTCGGGAACCGGGCGACCGGCCGGCCGAGCCAGGTGGCCTCGCGCCAGGCCTGGTTGTCCCACAGCGCCTCGATGGCTGCGAACTTGATCTCCTCGGGCACCGGCTGGGGCGCGGTGACCGTGTCGGCGACCGGATCGCGGTCGCGGCCGAACGAGAGCTGGATCTCGCGGCGCGAGCGGGTCCGCCGGGCGGCCTTGGTCTCCATGGCCCCCACGTAGTGGATCGGCTTGGCCAGACCCTGGAGCCCGCGGCCGCGCTGGTCGCGGAAGTGCTGTCCGTAGGAGAACACGCGGTCGCGGCGCACGGCCTCGTCGGCCACGTTGGTGGTGGTGCCGCCGTGGAACTGGTGGAACGAGCCCTCGCCGAGGACGCTGGTGGGGGTGATCCCGGGGTGGTGGTGCAGTCGCTCCCAGAGGTCGAGGTTGGCGTAGCCGCCGCCCGGCATGTCGAAGGAGTCGTCGAAGGCGCCGATCTGCTCGAGGACCGCTCGGGGGATGAACAGGCAGTTGCTCTCGACCATGCCGTCGAACCAGTCGCGGTCACCGATGAAGTGCCCGATCTCGAACAGGCGGTAGCCGTCGGTGGGCCACCGGATCGTCTTGAAGAGGGTGTCCTCGGCGACCTGGTCGTAACCGGCCTGCTGGGCGTCGCCCTGCTGTCCGGGGCCGACGTACCACTGCTGGATGCCGACGATCGCCGGCTCGTAGAGCCGCATGGCCTCGGTGGCCCACTTGAAGACGCCCGGCGTGAGGACGTGGGCGCCGTCGATCATGACGGCCACGGCCGCGCCGCGGGACTCGGCCAGGCCGAGGTTGAGCGCCGAGGTGGGCGACGGGTGCGCGTCGTCGATCGTGATCAGGCGGAACTCCGGCCCGTAGGACGCGACCTCGGCGGGGTCGAGGCGCTGGTCGGGGTCCGAGCCGTTGTCGACGACGAGGACCTCGTAGTCGAGGTCGTCGATGCCCCGTTGGTACGAACGGCTGAGCGAGCGGAGCGTGCGGGCCGACTCCCGGGCCATGTTGTAGAAGACCACGATCACGCTGAGGTCGATCTGGTCCTGCTCGGGCGGCCCGAGCAGCGGGGTCCGCTGCAGCGGCGCCGAGGGCTCCTCCTCCGCCGGCAGCTCGGTGGGCACCTCGCTGATCTGCCAGGCGACGTTGTTCCAGTCGACCCGCTCGAACGCGGCCTGCAGGCCGAGGCGTCGCCGGGCCGTTTCGAGGCGCTCGGCGATGATGTCGCGGCCGACGCCCTCGACGATCACGACGCCGCCGGGTGCCATGTGGGGCAGGAACGACCGCAGCACGGTGACGAGGTCGAACGCGGCGTCGATGCCGACCCGGAGGAGGGCGATCGGGCCGATGGGCGCATCGGCGAGGACGTCGGCGTAGCGGCCCTGCAGGAAGCGGACCCGGTCGTCGAGCAGGTCGAAGCGGTCGAAGCCGTCGCGCACCTGGTTGAGATCGGCGCGGAGGCGGGCCCGGGACACGTGGTCGCCGTCGGTGCCGCCCGGCTCCGACGCCACGTAGGGGTCGACCATCCAGACCGTGCGGTCGGGGATCTCGAAGGCCTCGAGCGCTCCCCGCATCAGGATGCCGCTGCCGCCCCGGCCGACGCCGCAGTCGACGAGGTCGCCCGCGACGCCGTCGTCGGCGAGCCGGCGGACGGTCGCCTCGAGGTGGTCGAGCGCGATCCGACCGGTGTCGGCGAAGGGGAACGAGGCGCGGCCCACCGGCTCGTCGGTGGAGCGGCCCGCCTCCCGGTTGGCGGCCAGGCGCCGGTACCGGAACCAGAGGGTGCGGGGCGGGTCCCGGAGGAGGCCCAGGTCGGGCGGGGTGCCCTCGGGGAGCGAGGACAGGTACTCGACCCGGATCTCGTCGTCGAGGTAGTGGCGGTCGAGCAGGGCGTCCTTGAGGATCTTGAGGTACCGGGACCGGTGGTCGTCGATGCGCCGGTCGGTCGTCCGCAGGGTGTTGTGCTCGTACACGACCGAGTCGACCCGGATGCGCTCGGACACCTTCACCATGCGCAACCAGCCGTCGCGCGTGTCGATCGCGTCGAGGATCTTCCCGATCTCCGGCGTCCGGGCGAGCCGCTCCTCCTCGACCACGATCGCCAGACCGAAGTAGAAGGGAAGGACGAGCATCCGGTACGGCTTGTCGTGCTCCGCGAGGAAGTCCTCCAGCGCGCACATGACGCCGTTGCGGGGACCGCCGCCGTCGAGGGCGTTGGCCAGCTCGGCGTTGGCCCCGCCCTGGGGCTGGAGCCGGTAGAAGCCGGGCACGATGCCCTCGCGGCGCCACTCCTGGCGGAACTCGTCGGGGATCTGCGAGGGCTCGTAGTAGAGGTCGCGGTGGCCGTAGGGCCAGGCCACGTCGTGCAGGATGCAGAGGGGGAGCGGTTCGCCGACGGCCTTCGACGTGGCGTCGAGCGCCTTGAGCTCGTGGTAGACGGTGTACCAGTTGTGGTCGCCGTCGATGAGGGCGACGTCGACGTGGGGCAGCGTGGGCAGGACGTTCAGGCTGAGGTCCCGGTGGAAGACGTAGCGCCCCGGGAACTCGTGCTCGTGCTCCTCGGGGTCGAACTGCGGCAGCGGGTCGATGACGTGGAGCTCGCTGTCCGGCCCGAGCTGGTCGAACATGAGGGCGGTCGTCTCGCCCCGGAGCGCGCCGATCTCGAGGACCCGTCGGGCTTTGGCGGCTTTCACCAGCGGTGCGATGACCGGACCCCAGAACGGGTACATCCGCGACTCCCTCGTCGATGCGGGCGTGGAACGGCGAGAACCGTAGCCGCGGCGGATCGGGGCCGTCGGGCGCCTCGGACCGGCCCGGGGCGCGGTTGCCCGGTCGCCGGACCGCGGGTACAAACTCGGTGCGTGTCCGACCGTCGGAGAAGGGTCCAGCAGGCCCGGGAGGCTTCATGACCGCTGTGGATCCGGATCCCACCTCGTCCGAGGACGTCGATCGGGCCCTGGCCGAGGCCGACGCGCTGGCGGCGGCGGGCGACCACCTGGCGGCCATCGAACGCCTGTCGGCGCTGAGCCGGGTCAGTCCCGACGGCCGCCTCCTCCACCGGCTCCTCGACCTGCGCCACGCCGCGACCGCCGACCTGTCGGTGACCCCCCGAGACCCGTGGCCCCCGCAGTACGACGATCCGTTCCCCGACGTGGTCGGCCGCCCGCCGGAGATCGACGCCGCCGACCTGACCGGGTCGGTCCTCGGCGCTGCGGTGCAGCACCACGGCAGCCTGATCGTGCGCGGCCTCTTCGACCGGCGCCAGGTCGGTGCCTGCAAGCGGGCGATCGACGAGGTGCAGCGCCACCGCGACGCCGACGGCACCCTCCCGGGCGCCCGCCGCTGGTTCCGCCCCTGGCAGTCCGGCGAGTTCCTCGACGCGGTGCTGCGCAACCAGGTGTGGCAGCAGGGCGGCACCTGGTTGGCCGATTCACCCGGGGCCACCGAGCTCGTGCTCCGTTCGCTGGGCGACAGCGGCGCGCTGGACGCCATCACCGAGCACTTCGGCGAGCGTCCGCTGTTCTCGCTCCAGAAGTCCACGTTGCGCAGGTCCAAGCCCGAGCTGCGCCTTGCGGCCTGGCACCAGGACGGTTCGTTCCTGGGCGACGACGCCCGCGCCATGAACGTCTGGGTCGCGCTCACCCCGTGCGGCGGCACCCGGCCGACCCCGGGGCTCGAGATCGTCGGGAGTCGGATCGATGAGATCCTCCCCCAGGACGGCGGGCTCGTGCAGTCCTCGATCAGCGACGCGACCGTGCTCGCGGCGGCCGGCGACCACCCACCGCTGTGCCCGGAGTTCGAGCCCGGCGATGCCCTCCTGTTCGACGAGCGGATGGCGCACCGGTCCCACCTGTCGGAGGGCATGACCGAGTTCCGCTACGCCATCGAGTGCTGGTTCTTCGCGCCGGCGAACTTCGCCGACGACTACCAGGCGTTCCTCTCCTAGCGACCGGTCGCCGGGCGTCTACCGCCCGGCCGCGGCGCGGAGGAACGCGTCGACCGCGCGGTCCAGGTCGTCGTCGGTCAGGTCGTTGAAGAACGGGAGGCGCAGCAGGCGCCCGCTCACGTCGTCGGTGACCGGGCACTCGACGCTGCGGGCGGCCACCCGTCGGCCGTGGGGGGAGGAGTGCAACGGCACGTAGTGGAACGTGCTGTTGACCCCTTGGACGTGCATCTGCTCGAGCACGTGGTCCCGGCGGGCCCGGTCCGGGAGCAGCACGTGGAACATGTGGTACGCCGGGCCACGGTCGTCGGGGACGACCGGGAGCTGGTAGCCGAGCTCCTCGGCCCGGTCGCCGAGGCGCTCCAGGTAGCGGTCGAACACGTGGCGCCGGCGGTCGAGGATCCAGTCCCGGCGCTCGAGCTGGGCGGTCAGGTAGGCGGCGAGCACGTCGGACAACCCGAACGACGAGCCGGTGTCCTGCCAGGAGTACTTGTCGACCTGGCCGAGCAGGAACGCGGTGCGGTCGGTGCCCTTCTGGTACACGACGTGGGCCCGGTCGACGTCCGCGGGGTCGTTGACCAGCAGCGCGCCGCCCTCGCCGCAGATGAAGTTCTTCGTCTCGTGGAAGCTCAGCGTCGAGAAGCGGCCCCGTGATCCGAGGGGGGTGCCCCGGTACGAGCCGTAGAGGCCGTGGGCGTTGTCCTCGACCAGCTCGGCCCGGGGCCACGCCCGGAGCACCTCGCTGATGCCGTCGAGGTCGCAGCCGACACCGGAGTAGTGGATCGGCACGACGGCCCGGACGGTGTCGTCCATGAGCTCGGCGAGGTGGCGCGGGTCGAGCCCGAGGGTGTCGGCTTCGATGTCGCAGAACAGGATGCGGGCGCCCTGGCGGACGAACGCGAGCGCGGTGGTGACGAAGCCGAACGACGGCACCACGACCGTGTCGCCCGGTTCGATGTCGAGCAGGAGCGCCGACATCTCGAGCGCCGCGGTGCACGACGTGGTGAGCAGCACCTCCTGGGCGCCGGTGGCCGCGCGCAGGATCTCCGACGCCCGGGCCGAGAACGGGCCCTCGGCGGAGGTGTGGCCCTGGGTGATGGCCTGGTGCATCAGCTCGACCTCACGGCCGACGATGCTCGGTCGGTTGAACGGGATGGGTTCGGGGTCGGTGCCGGCGACCGCGCCCGGGGTGTCGATCTCGCTCGTGTCGTCCATGTCGTCCCTGCAGTGGTCCTCGCCGGTCGGAGGTGTCGCCTCGCCCCGGGCGCCCCGATGCTGCCCCAGATCGGGCCCCGGCGCTGGTCACCCGCCGACCGGGCCGTCCTCGGGTGATGGCGGGGGCAGCGTGGCCAGGGCGGTTCGGAGGCGGTGCACCCGGTCGGCCAGGAACGGGGTGAGCCCGTCCGGTGGGGGCGGCAGGGGCTTGCCGCGCGACTGGGCCCGGAGGAAGCGGGCCGCCTGGCCCGCGATCAGGAAGCGGGGACCCTGGCCCTCCCAGATGTCCCAGCGGTCGTGCTGGCCCCACTCGCGCTGGAGCGAGCCGTCCTCGCCGACCGTCGGCTGCGGTGGGGCGAGGAAGTGGGCGAGGCCGCCCACGTGCACGAGCGCGTCGAGGTCTTCGTGCACGAGGCCGTAGCCGTCGCCCTGGAGGAGGATGTTCACCACCTTGCCCGTGTCGTAGATCCAGAAGGAGCGGCCGAGCTCCTCGAGGCGACGGCGGGTCGTGTCCGCGATGTCGTTGCCGGCCGTCGAGAAGCCGACGCCCCAGCGGTCCATGGTGGCCAGCAGCGGCTCGCGTCGGTAGATGGCCAGGTGCGGGCTGCCGAACACGAAGCCGTCCTGGTCGTAGAAGAACTCGCCGGAGACGCCGATGTTGTCCGCGGGGCGCACGTTGTCGGCGCTCCAGAGCTCGACCCCGGAGGTCACCGCGGCCCGCCCCCGGAGCAGGTCGAGGAAGCGGTCGATGAACGGGCCGGTGGCCAGGATGTCGGGGTCGAGGAGCCCGAAGAGCGCGCCGTCGTCCTGCTCGCGCACGACGAGGTCGAGGCAGTCGCCGTGGCGCAGCATGCGGTCGGTCGACACCACCCGCACGTCGACGACCGAGCCGGGGCGGGCGGTCGCGTACGCCTCCATGGCGGTGACCTCCTCGGGCGGGCAGGCGTTCGCCAGGAACCGGAGGCGGACCTTCTCGTGGGCGAGGATCGAGTCGGTGAACCGGTGCAGGGCCGAGAACACCGTCCCGGTCCACACGACGTTGAACACCAGGTCGTCGACGTGGACGTCGGCGTCCAGGTCGACGTCGACGTCCACGTCCGAGCGGTCGGGCACGGACATCGGCACGGCTGCATCGTAGGCGGGGCCGATCGCTACCATGCGCCGATGGTCGAACCCCTCCCGACGTCCGCGCCGAGAGCCGGCGGCGAGACCGACCGGCGGGAGGAGGACGTCGTCTGGAACGTCGTGTGGACCGGCGACGTGTTCGACCGCCTGGGCTACTTCGTGGCCAGCCAGATCGCGCAGAGCCGGAGCCGGTTCCGCTTCGTCGCGAACGGCTGCCCGCCGGCGGAGATCGAGAAGATGGAGGCGTTCCGGGCCGCGCACCCCGACCGGGTGGTCGAGGTGCTGCCCGTGTACGACGACATGCAGGCCCACGGCGTCGCGCTCGACGCCGTCAGGGCCTGCCGGGACGACGGTCCCTGGTTCGGGATGATCGACCCCGACATCAAGGCCCTGGCGCCGTTCGTCGACGACCTGTTCGCCCGGATGCCCGTCGGTGGCGCGATCACCTCGGGCAAGGAGATCTGGAGCCGTGACAGCGTGCTGCCGGCGAACCATCCCGGCCTGGCCGGCGAGTTCTTCTTCAGCAGCGACGGCTTCGTGTTCGGGAGTCCGCACCTCGCGCTCTACTCGAGGGCGGCGCTGGAGGACACCTGCGACCGGTGGGGGGTGGGCCTCGGTTCGGGCGGACCCGAGCTGCGCGACGACGCGAAGGCGTGCCTGGCCGAGATGGGGTGGAACTTCCTCGTCTTCGACACCGCCAAGATCGTGAACCTGCTGCTCCAGGCCGACGGGCACCCGCTCGTCCACCACGACCTCGGCCAGCTCCTGCACGTCGGCGGCCTCTCCCACTACCTGTTCCCGTCGGGCTACCTGACGAACGACGACGGCTCGGTCGAGGTCGACTGGGCGAAGTGGGGCGACATCGTGGCCGCCCGCCTGGAGGTCGCCCGCTTCGCCGGCCGGCTGCTGTCGGCGCTCGTCGACGGGGTCGAGCCGCCGATGGTGCCCGTCGTCGACGACGACCACCTCCGGGAGGTCCTGCCCACGGTCCGCGACGAGATCGCCGACCTGGTCGAGCGGTACCGCGCCGACATGGCGGCCGGCGTCCCGCCGCGGTCCTGACGTCGTAGACTCGTCGGGCGAGATCGAGGGACGACCCCGGAGGAACGATGTCCGAGACGGTGATGGTGCCGGTGCCCGAGCAGCACCGCACGGCGTTCCAGACCTGGCTGCTCCAGAAGACCCTCCGGTCCCAGCTGAACTCGTGGAACCCCGAGAAGATCACTCGGGCCATCGACCGTCTCGAGGAGCTCGATCGGGTCGCCGTGCGGGCGATCGCGGCGATCAAGGGCGTCTGGGCCGAGGGCGACGAGGTGGCCGCCGAGGTCGGCATCCCGACCGACGAGGTCCTCGAGCGGTTGAACGCCGTCAACGAGGCGTGCTGGGACGACGACGCTCCCGCCCTGGTGATGATCCAGACCGCCGACCACTCCCGCACCGGCCGCCCTCGCCTGATCGTCGACTCCTCCATCCGGGAGGACGTCTTCAAGGCGCTGTCGAGCTAGTCGACGGCGCCTCGTCGGTCGCGCCGTTCCGCGACCCGCACGACATCGCCCACCTGGTCCCGCAACAGGTAGAGCGGCCGTCGCTTCACCTCGTCGTGGACGCGGGCGAGGTACTCGCCGATGACGCCCAGGACCATCAGCTGGACGCCGCCGAGCAACCCCATCGACACGACGATGGACGCCCAACCGGGCACGACGTGGCCGAGCACCTTCGACCCGATCCCGTACAGGACGGCGAGGAACGACAGGCCCGACACCACGAAGCCGAGGGTCATGGCCATCCGCAACGGCACCGTGGAGAACGACACGATGCCGTCGGCGGCGAACGCCAGCATCCGCCCCATCGAGAACTTGGTCGTACCGGCGTGGCGCGCATCTCGCTCGTAGTGGACCCCGACCTGGTCGAAGCCCACCCAGGCGAACATGCCCCGCAGGTAGCGTCGGTGCTCCGGCATCGAGATCACGGCATCGGCGACCCGCCGGTCGACGAGGCGGAAGTCGCCGGCGTCGACGGGGATCTCGACCTCGCTCAGGCGACCCATCAGCCGGTAGAACCAGCGGGCGGTCGTCACCTTCACCCTGGACTCGCCGTCGCGCTCGTCGCGCACCGCGTAGACGACGTCGAAGCCCTCCCGCCACTTCCTCACCAGGTCGATCGCGACCTCGGGCGGGTCCTGGAGGTCGCCGTCCATGATGATCACGGCCTGGCCCGACGCGTGTTCCAGCCCGGCGGTGATGGCCGGCTGGTGACCGAAGTTCCGCGACAGCCGGAGCGCCCGGAACCTCGGGTCGCGCTCGTGCAGCTCCCGCATCACGTCGAAGGACCCATCGGTGGAACCGTCGTCGACGAGCACGACCTCGCAGTCCCCGCCGAGCTCGTCCAGCACCGGTGCCAGGCGGTCGGCGAGCGCCGGCAGCGTCTCGCGCTCGTCGAGCACCGGGATCACGAACGAGACGGTCGGTGGCACGGCGGCATCGTAGGCTGACCCACGCTCGCCGGATCGGAGGGGGAGCGACAGCGCACCGGAGGGAACCGTTGAGCGAACCGGAACCGACCATCGCGGCGCCACCTTCGCGACGGTCGCCCGCTCCGGCCGACGTGTTGTTCGCGGCCCTGGTCGTCGCGGCGGCGACGGTGTTCCTCCAGGCCGGTTCGCGGGCCTGGTTCTTCGCCGACGAGTGGGCCATGGCCGACCAGGTTCGGTCGACGAAGGGGATCTTCCACCCCTACAACGGGCACCTCAGCGTGCTCATCCTCTCGCTGTACCGGGTGCTGCTCGGCACGTTCGGGTTCGAGACCTACCTGCCCTACCGCATCGCCGGCGTCGCCAGCTTCGTGTCGGTCGGCGCCGCCATGTACGCCCTCGTGCGCCGCGAGGTCGGGGCGGTCGCCGCGGTCGTGGCCGGTGCCGTGGTGCTGTGGCCGCGCGGCGTCAGCATCGAACCGGGAGGGCTGAACCACTCGCTGGCCGCACTCGGTGCGGTCGTGTGCGCGGCCGGCCTCGTCGCTCCCGGTCGCCGACGCGACCTCGCGGTCGCCGGTGGACTGGCGTTCGCGCTGGCGTCGGCGGGGGGTGGCGTCGCGGTGGCCGCCGCCGCGATCGTCCACTCGGTGCTCACCCGGGCCCGCCGGCAGCGCTGGATCGCCGTGGTCGTCCCGGCGGCCGCATGGCTCGTCTGGTACGCGGTGGCCGTCGACGAGGATTCGGCCGCTGCCGACCTGCGCCCCGGCCTGATCGAGCTGGCCCGCGTGGCCGCCCGCGAATCGATCCGGTCGTTCTCGTCGATCACGTTGGGGAACCGGGTCGGCGGCGCGGTGGTCGCGCTGGTGGTGCTGGCGGTCCTCGTGGTGCGGCTCCGCCGCGGCCCGGCGGCCGCGGCCGGCACCGTCGGTTGGTTGGTGGGCCTCTACGTCTGGTGGTTCGGCCTGGCCTGGTCGAGGTGGCTGTTCCTCGACGAGCGCACGTTCCGCTACGAGTTCACCTCGTCGGTGCTGATCCTCCTGGCGCTGCTGCCGAGCCGGCGCCGGGTCGGCGACGTCGATCCGGTCGCGGCCGTGATCGACCGGTTGGTCCCCGAGCGGGTGGTGAGCGCGGTGCGGAGCCGGTGGGCGGCGCCGGTCGCGCTGGTCCTCGTGTCGGTGGCGCTCGTGCCGACGGTGCGGTCCGACGCGCAGGCGTGGGGCGACCTGTACGCCGACCTCGCCGTCGGCACCCGCAACCAGGTGGCCAGCGTGAGCTTCGGGCCCGACGCGGTCCCCGACGACGTCGTCCTGGGCTTCGCGATCGGTTCCCGCGAGGCGGGGACGGTGCGCGACCTGTTCGACCGGTTCGAACCGCCGTCGTGGAGCGGCGACTTCGACGAGTACGTGCAGCGGACGACCTCGCTGCGCGAGCCCTTCGTGTCGACCCTGACCTGCGACCCGGTCCGGGCCCGTGCGCAGGTGGAGGTGCGCCCGGCGGGCGAGGCGTTGGTGATCGCGCCCGAGGACCACGCGGTCAGCGTGGAGGTCGGCCGGTTCGGCGAGGCGCCGGTCCGGCGCACCACCCTCGATGCGGGTGACTCGGTGGTGGTGGTGATGACCCGCCAGGTGTCGGCGGAGCCGTGGACGGTGCGGGCCGAGGGGGCGTGCCTGGCGGCGCGCTGAGCGGTCAGATGCGCCCGTCGGCCTGGGCCTGGCGGATCCAGGGGATCACCTCGTCGAGCATCTCGTCGAGGGAGGTGTCGGCCTCGAAGCCGAGCACCTCCTTCGCCTTGTCCACCGACGGGATGCGTCGGTTGACGTCGTACTCGTAGGCCGGGTCCGAGACGATCTCGAGCGGCCGGTCGCCGTTGATCTTGCGCCAGATCACCTCGGCCAGCTCGAGGACGGAGGTGGCCACCGGCGTCGACAGGTTGAAGTCCTCGTTGAGGGCCGCCGGGTGCTCCATGGCCGTGACGATGCCCCGGGCGAGGTCGCCGCCGTAGGTGTAGCAGCGGATCTGCGACCCGTCGCCGAGGATGTGGAGCGGGTCCTGGCCCTTCAGCACCTTCTGCACGAGGTCGGGCACGACGTGGCTCATGGCCAGCTTGACGTTGCCGCTGGCCACCTCGACGTCGCCGAGGGCGCGGGCCTCGCCGATGCCGACGCAGTTGAACGGGCGGCAGATCGTGTACGGGAGCTGGTACTGGTCCCAGGCGGCCCGGGCGAAGTACTCGACGGCCAGCTTCTGGAAGCCGTAGGACGACAGCGGCGGGGCGATCTCGCGCTCGGACCCCTCGACGGAGGGCCAGACGTCGGTGGACTCGAACACCATCGACGAGCTGAGGTAGGTGACCTTCTGGAGCTTCCCCTCCGAGTGGGCCTTGATGGCCGCGTCGCACGAGGCGGCCATGATGCGCTCGTTCGTGGCCAGCAGGTCGTACGCGTAGGCGTGGAAGTACGAGATGCCGCCGATCATCGCCGCGCCGGCGATGAAGTGGTCGCAGTCCGACAGGAGCTCGGTCATGAGCTCGACGTCCTGCGCGTCGCCCTCGACGAGGCGATAGTTGGGATCGTCGTCGTAGGACTTCTCGACCTTGCCGTACTTGGAGAAGTTGTCGATGCCGACGACCTGGTGGCCGCGGGCGAGGAGCTCCTGGACGACGTAGCCGCCGATGAAGCCGGACGAACCACTGACGAGAACGTTCATTGCAACCTCGGCCCGAAGGCGTAGCGATACCACCGCAGGTAGCGGGGCAACCAGGACCAGACCTGGAAGTTCGATTGGCCCACCGTGCGGTCCAACCAGATCGTCGGGAGCTCGGCGACCGGCTGACGATACCGCCTGGCCTTCGCCACCATCTCGAGACCCAGCTCGAAGCCGGTGTCGGACTCGATGCCGACCCGCTGCACGAAGGCGCGGTCGTAGGCCTTGAACGAGTTGGTCGCGTCGCGGGTGCCGACCCGGCCGAACCAGTACAGCGACAGGCCGGCGCCGCGGGACATGATCCGCTTCACGAACGGTCCGCCGACCTGCTGGCCGCCCTTGGCGTACCGGGAGGCGGCGGCGACCACGACGCCCCGCTCCACGAGGTGCGCGAGGGCCTCGACCTGCTGGGGGTCGTCGCTGCCATCGGCCATCGTGATCACCACGATGTCGGCGGCGGCGTGGTCGATCCCGAAGCGCATCGCGTTGGCCGGCCCGTTCCCGTAGGTGTTGTGCGTGGGGACGAGCTGCGGCTCCTCCTCCGCGTAGTCGACCAGGTGGCGCCGGGTGGTGTCCTCCTCGGTGTCGTACACCGCGAGCACCTCGCAGGGCATGGTCAGCGAGTCGAAGAGGCGGTCGAGGAACGGCCGGATCTCCTCGCCCTCGTTGTAGACGGGGACGACGATCGACAGCCGCGGGGCCACGGTGCTCACGCGCGGGGGACGACGTTCCACACGTCGAACACCGGGACCTGCGGGGCCAGCGACGCGTAGGCCTTGTGCGGTGCGGCGACGACGAGGACATCGGCCTGCTCGAGCACGAGGTCGAGCGGCTCGAGGTCGTCGTCGACGGTGACGTAGGGGTCGGTGCACAGGACCCGACCGGCCCGCAGCTTGAGCAGGCGCTTCAGCTTGTAGCTGAGGCTGGAGCGGATGTCGTCGGACTCGCCCTTGAACGCCATGCCGAGCAGGCCGACGGTGGCCTCGGAGAGGTCGTGCTCCTTCTCGATCTGGTCGACCAGGTAGGCCGGGAGGCCCTCGTTGACCAGCATCGAGGCGTGCCCGAGCATGAAGTTGTTCCGGTTGAACGCCGCGAGCTGCATCGTGTCCTTGAGCAGGCACGGGCCGGCGGCCAGGCCGGCGCCGGGGATGTCCGCGGCCCGCGGGTAGTCCTCGCTCATGGCGGCCCGGATCCGGTCGAAGTCGGCGCCGAAGTCGGTGGCGATCATGTAGAGCTGGTTGGCGGCGGCGAAGCGGATGTAGCGCCAGGTGTTGGTGAACAGCTTGGCGAGCTCGGCCTCCTCGATCGACAGCGGGATCGTCTTGGCCGTGAGGTGGCCGAAGAGGGCGCTCGCCCGTTCGATCGCCTCCGGGGTGCGTCCGGACACGATCTGGGGCAGCGAGTACAGCTCCTCCATGGCCTTGCCCTCGGCGATGCGCTCGGGGCAGAAGGTCACCTCGAGCTGCTTGCCGTGCTGCGCGAGGAGGCGCTCGACCAGCGCGGTGACGCCCGGGTACACGGTGCTGCGCATCACGAGGTGCTGACCGTCCCTGAGGTGGTCGACCATGAGCTCGATGGCCTGGACGACCGCGCCCGGGTGGGGGTTGAGGTGCTCGTCGACCGGGGTGCCGACGACGACGACCACGTGGTCGGCGTGGCTGACCGCATCGGGATCGGTGCTGGCCTCGAGCGTCCCGGCGGCGAGCACGCGGGCGAGGACCGCCTCGGCGTCCTTCTCGAAGAACGGCATCTTGCCGGCCCGGACGGTGTCGACGGCGTTCGCGTCGATGTCGTAGAGGGTCACCTGGAGCCCAGCGTCGGCGAAGGCCAGGCCCAGCGGCAGGCCGACGTGGCCGCACCCTCCGACGACGACCACTCGATCGCTCGATTCCACCAGCCGCCATCCCTTCGGTCCGTAGAGGTGGAAAGGGTGGCAGAGGCCATCGCAGCGCGCAACTACCCCTCCCGTCGACGACGTCGCCGGCCGCCCGTGGGCTAGACATGCCGCCTCGGAAGCGATCGTTCACGACGAGGGGGCCGTTCCGATGCGACGAGCGGGAAGGGTTGTCTCGGCACTCGTGGTGCTGCTCGGTGTGCTCTGCTGGGCCCCACGCCCGGCGGGCGCCCACACGCCCCACGACGTCATCAACGGCCTCGCGCTGTCGCCACGGTTCGCGAGCGATGCGACCGTGTACACGATCTCGCGCGAGTACCTGCTGAAGTCGACCGACGGTGGGACGACGTGGAAGCGGCTCAACCGCGGGCTCGACAACAAGTTCCAGTTGTCCTCGGTGCAGATCGACCAGCAGGACCCCGATCGCCTGTACGCGTCGTCGCGCGGCGACGGCGTGTTCCGGAGCGACGACGGGGGCGCGTCGTGGGAGCGGACGGCCTCCCTGGGCAAGGGCCGTTCCAGCGTCCTGCACCTCCGGGTGTCGCCCCACGACGGTGACCACCTGTACGCGACGTCACCGGAGCAGGGCGTGACCGAGACGACCGACGGCGGTCGATCGTGGAAGGCGGTGGCCGGCTTCGAGCGCACCGCGGTCGGCGCGGTGGCGTTCGATCCGACCGACCCCGACGTGGCGTACATGGGGACCGGCCTCGGTCTCCGGCGCACGTCCGACGGGGGTGCGTCCTGGGAGCCCGTGGGGAGCGGCGTCCTCCGCGGCGCCGAGGTGCACGACATCGCCGTGGTGGACGACGGGGCGTTCGCGCTCGTGGGAACCGACGCGGGGCTGTTCCGCCTCACGGGCGACGACCTGGAACCCATCGGCGAGGGCATCGAGGACGCCGACATCACCACGGTGGGCGAGACCGGCGACACGCTGCTGGCGGTGTCGTGGACCGAGGGTCCCTACCGGAGCACCGACGGCGGCGACTCGTGGACCCTCGTGGACGAGGGGCTCACGACGACGAAGATGGCGGCCGACGTCGGGCGCCCCGACTTCGACGGCCTCGCCGCGTCGCCCGATCACGACACCGTGCTCCTCGGCGGCTTCGACGGGTTGTTCCACTCGACCGACGTCGACGCAGGTTGGGAAGAACTCACGACCCAGGACTCGACGAACCTGGTCTCGCTCGCGGTGTCGCCGAACTACGCCGAGGACGGGTCGGTGCTGGTGACCACCTACGTCAACGGCCCCAAGCTGTCGACCGATCACGGCGACACCTGGACGGGGCTCGGCCCCGGGGTGGCCTTCCAGTACGACTACCTGCGCGAACCCGACTACTACACGCGGCTCACGGGGTCGCTGTTCGCGCCCGACTACGCGACGAGCGGACGGCTCTACACGATGTCGCGCGGCTACCTGTTCACCACCGACGACCCGGCGACGCCGTGGACGGGGGAGGTGGTCGACGACCTGATCGTCCCCGACCCGCCGCCGGACTACCTGATCCCGGGGTTCTCCCCCGACTACGCCGAGGATCGGACCCTGATCGCCGGGACCGACAGCGGCCGTCTGCTCCGCATGGTGGGTGACGGCGACCTCGAGATGTTCGACGACATCGGCGAGGAGATCCTGGCCCTGGTCCCGGCGCCGGACTTCGAGGAGGACGGCACCTACTTCCTCGCGACCGCGACGGGCATCTACCGCGGCGGGAGCGACGCCCATCCGGAGGCGTTCGCCGGTTCACCGACGAACGCCACGAGCCTCGCGGTGTCGCCGGGGTTCGCCGACGACGGCACGATCTTCGTCGGTACCAAGCGCGGGCTGTTCGTCACCCGGGACGCCGGAGCGACCTGGGACGAGGTCCCGTGGTCCACCGGAGCCGCGCACCCCTACGTCGAGTCCGTCGTCCTCTCGCCCTCCTACGCGGACGACGGCTTCGCACTGGTCAGCGAACGGGGCCACGGGCTGTCCCGCAGCACCGACGGGGGAGACACGTGGGCGACGACGGGACAGGACCTCCTCGACCAGAACGTGGTCCTGAGCAGCTTCTACCACCCGACCGGTGAACCCATCGCGTTCTCGCCGGACTTCGCGAAGGACCGCACCATCTTCGGCACCGCCGAGACCGTCCTCTACCGATCCACCGATGCCGGAGCGACGTGGACCCCGCTCGACATCCCCAAGTCGACCCATCCCCTCACCGCGGAATCGGCACCGGGCGGGCTCATCGAGCCCGACTTCGAGGCCGCCCACGCCGGCCACAGCGGCACGACGGCGCAGTCGACGAGCGATGCGCCGGGCACCACGTTGCTCCTGACCCCGCGGCGGGTGCTCGCGTCGCTGCTCGCCGCGGCGGTCGTCTTCGCGGCGTTGAGCCTTCGGGGTGTGACCCGCCGATTGAGCCCGAAGGTCCTGGCCCTCGGGTTCAACGCCGCCTGCGGCCTGGTGGTGCTGCTCCTCGCCCTCTTCGTCCTCGGGCGTCGGGGCTAGAGCCGCGCGCTCGGGTCGGCCACCCACGGCATCGGTAACCTGCACCCATGTCCACCCCGCCAGCGACCGTGCAGGACGCGCTCGACCGCAGCGGCGCCCTGGTCGAGCAGCGCCGGGTCCGCGAGGCGATCACTCTCCTCACGGAGGCGAACCGGGCCGTCCGCGACCCGCTCGTGGAGGCCCGCCTGGTGGAGATCCGCCACGAGGGGTTCGACGCGATCGATCGCGCGAACCCCGATCCGCCCGACCGCGTCGTGGCCGGAGCCACCAATCCGGCGCTGGTCGAGCGTCGGGCGGCCGACCTCGACGTCGAGGTGCTCCGCGAGGACCTCGCGTCGCAGGGGTGCGTCCTCGTCCGCGGGCTGGTCGACGAGGCCGAGGCGACCCGGCTCGCGGCCGGCATCGACGCCGCGCTCGACGGGTTCGACCGGTACGGCTCGGACGATCCGGCCGAGGCCGGCTGGCACACGCCGTTCCGACCCCGCCCGGGCGCGTACCGCGTCGGCGGGCGACGCACCTGGGTCCGCTCCAGCGGTGCGGTGTGGACCGCCGACGCGCCGCGCATGCTCTTCGAGCTGACCGAGCTCGTCGAGCGCACCGGCATCGGCGCCCTGGTCACCGAGTACCTCGGCGAGCGCCCGGCACTGTCGGCCAACAAGTGCACACTCCGGCGGGTTCCGCTCACCGCCATGGCCGGCTGGCACCAGGACGGCGCGTTCCTCGGTGAGGAGGTGCGGTCGCTCAACCTCTGGCTGGGGCTCACGCCCTGCGGCGTCGACAGCCCCGGACTCGACCTCGTGCCCCGCCGCATCGACCGCATCGTCGAGACCGGCACCGAGGGGGCGATCTTCGACTGGTCGGTCGCGTCGGACGTCGTGGCCCGGGAGGCCGTCGAGGCCCCGGTCGTCCGCCCCGAGTTCCGGGCGGGCGACGCGCTGCTGTTCGACCACATGTTCCTGCACAGCACCGCGGTGACCGACGCGATGGTCCGCGAGCGGTACGCGATGGAGACCTGGTTCTTCGCCCCCTCCGCGTACCCCGAGGGCCAGATCCCCCTGGTGCTCTGAGGTGCCGTTGCGCCTCAGCGTCGTCGTCGTCACCTACGCGATGGCCCGGGAGCTGCCACGGACGCTGCGGACCCTCGACCCCCGCCACCAGCGGGGGATCGCCGCCGACGACTACGAGGTCGTCGTGGTCGACAACGGGTCCCCCGAACCGGTGGACCAGGCGCTCCTGGACGGGTTCGACGGCACGATCCGGCTCCTGCGCGTCGACGACGCGCCACCGTCGCCCGCCCACGCCGCGAACCTCGGCATCGAGGCGGCCGAGGCGCCGCTCGTCGGCCTGATCGTCGACGGCGCCCGGATGTCGAGCCCCGGGCTGCTCGCCGGTGCCGTCGAGGCGGCGACCCTGCACCACCGCCCGGTGGTCACCGCCACGGCGTACCACCTGGGCTCGGTGCCCCACATGCGGGCGATCGAGGTCGGCCACGACCAGGCGGCCGAGGACGCGCTCCTCGGGTCGATCGACTGGGAGCTCGACGGCTACGAGCTGTTCTCGATCTCGACGTTCGCCGGGTCCTCGTGGCGGGGGATCCTCGGTCCGATGGGGGAGAGCAGCTCGCTCTTCCTCCCCGCCGCGCTGTGGCGCGAGCTCGGGGGCCTCGACGAGCGTTTCGACCTCCCGGGCGGGGGCTTCGTCAACCACGACCTCTATCGCCGGGCCTGCACGGCGCCCGACACCCGTCTCCTCCAGCTCATCGGGGAGGGCACGTTCCACCAGTTCCACGGCGGAGCGGCGACCTCGCGCCGGTTCGGCCACGACGAGATGCAGGCCGGCTACCGCGCCCTCCGCGGCGACCGCTACCGACCGCCGGAGGTGGCCCCGACCTTCCTGGGTGCGGTGCACCCGGCGGTGCTGGGACACCTGGAGGCCTCGGTGCGGCTGGCCCGGGCCGGCTTCCGTCGCCCCGACGCGAGCTGACCGGAACCGCGACCCCGGCGGTCAGCCCTCGGTGCAGATCGAGGCGTTGCCCCGCGGGACGAGCAGGAGGTCGAGGTCGGGGAGCTGCACCTCGAACACGTTCCTGTTGAAGGGGTTCGTGCTGAACCGGACGGCTGGTCCGGCCGCCTCGTCGCCCGTTCTGGTGGACACGTCGACGTCCCCGTCGATCCTGAGCAGGTCGCCCTCGGTGACGGAGAGGGAGGTGGGGCCGGAAAGGCGGCGGCAGTCGGTCGGCAGCGGCGGGACGGACCCGTCGGTCACCAGAGCGACCCCGAGGCGGACCTTGAACTCCTCGATGGTCTTGGGGCCGATCGCGTTGGGCGGTTCGGGGAGGTCGCCGTTGCGGGCGGCGCCCCGGAGGAACGCCATCGTGACGTCGCCCATGTACGGGTCCGGGATGGGTTGCACCCAGCCGGGGATCTCGTCGGCGAACGGCACCCGGGGAGCGATGGTGAGGATCCGTTCACGCTCGCGCATGTAGGGCTCACCGAAGAAGGTCGGGGTGAACGCCCGGGTGTTGCACGGGATCGGTACCAGGAACACGACGAGCAGCACGGGCAGCGTCCGGGGCCAGCGCCGGGCGATCTGGTCGGCCGACACGGCGATGAGCGGCAGGAGCGACGCCCCGATGATGTGCATGTAGCGCGACGACTGGGCGAGGTCGGTCCCGTGCGACGCCCGGCCCAGCGCGGTCATGACCGTGAACGTGAGTCCGCCGGCGACGAGGCCGACGGGGAGCCCCGCGGTGCGCAGCGCGTCGCGGGGCGAGGGAGCCCGGCGCACGGCGAGCACGATGCCCAGCACCGTGATCCCGGCGATCAGCACCGCGAGGACGTCGAAGTACCCGATCGCCTCGAACACGCCGATGTAGGACTCCCGCACCCAGGCGAGCACCTGGCCGATCGTCGGTCTCGTCGACCCGGGGGTCGAACCGGCGTCGTACACGACCGCCCACACGCCGACGAGGACGGCGAGCGGCACGGTCTGGAGCGCCGCGGCCCGCCACCCCCGGCGGAGCAGCACGGCGACGCCCACCGCCACGGCCATGGCGATCCCGACGCCCGACGACGCGGCCGCCAGCAGGCCGAGCCCGAGCGCGGCGAGGTCGCGCCGGCCGATCGGTCCGTCGTGGTCGGCGAGCAGCAGCTGACCGAGGCCGTAGACGAGCGAGCCGGTGAAGCCGACCTGGAAGGCCCACACGATGTTCTGGGCGCCCGGTCCGAAGAGGACGAACACGGCGGCGACGACGGTGGCGATCCACGGACCGGCCCCGGCCCGCCGCATCACCATGCGCAGGAGGAACGCCGCCGTGAGGTGCAGTGCGACGACGCACATCTGGTACGGCAGGTACGAGCGCATGCCGAACAGCTGCCACAGGACGAGGTAGACGAACCTCGGCACCACCGACATGTGGGCGCCGCCGTGGGGTTCGAGGAACGGCGGCCAGCGGCCCGTCCGTTCGGTCAGGAACATGAGGTCGTCGCGGAAGAACCAGTGGTAGGCGCCGAAGTGGAAGAGGATCAGCGGCGCGGCGACGACCAGGTACGCCACGAAGGTCCACGCCGCCACCTGCTCGGACGTGAACCGCCCGAGTCGGCGGGGGACCGCGATGACGCCGGCCGCCCCCGACGCTTCCGTCGCCCCCGCCGTGTCGCTCACGTGGCGGTCCGCCGCAGGTAGCCACCCGGGTTGAAGGAGAGCGAGTACTTCTCCATCGACGGGTCGGCCACGAAGTCGCCGTGGCGGGTGAGGATCTGCTTCACCGCCTCCGCGGGCCCGGGGCCGAACCCGGTCCACACGGGGTTCCCGTTGACGACCGTGTCCGCGACGACGACGAACGAACCGGCCGGCACGAGCGGCGCGTAGCGCTCGAACTCGGCGACGGTTCGCTTCACGTCGGCGAGGGACCCGAGGATCACGAGGGCGCGGCCGTCGCCGACGATCTCGCGGACCCGTGCGGCGGTGGCCTCCTCGTGGGGTGGACCGGCCACGTGGTCGACGCGAGGGTGGTCGAGGGGCGCGTCGCCCTCGCCGACGGTGACGACCCGGCCGTGATCGACCAGATCGCAGATCGACGCGAGGAACGCGGCCCGACCGGGGGCCCCGGTGCCGGTGACCACCACGTGGTCGGGGCGGACCCGGGCCACGAGCTCCTGGTAGGCGAGGAGGTCGGTGGGCGCGTCGTCGACGGGCTCGCCCAGCCACGTGGTGTTGGTCCACGGCATGGTCCCGTACACGGCGGCCGCGAAGTCGACGCGCAGCCCTTGGGGCATCGGGGTCGGGTCGTTCGGTCGTCCGTCGATCGCGCCGGGCGCCGCGGCCTCGGCGAAGATCTTCGAGGTCCGGCGGCGCCCCTTGGTGCGGCGGGCCGACGGGGAGGTGATGCGACCGACGTAGTGGATGGGCTTGTTCGGCCCCTTGAACGGCCGGCCGCGCATCGCCGCGTACTCCTGGCTGTACCCGAACACCCGGGAACGCCGTTCGGCCGGGTCGGGTTGGTTGGTCGTGGTGCCCCCGTGGAGCTGGTGGAACGAGCCCTCGCCGAGGATCGAGACCACCGTGACGTCAGGCGACGCGCCGAGCCGTTCGTAGAGCTCGAGGTTCGCGTAGCCGCCGCCGGCCACGGTGAACTGCTCCTCGAAGCCACCGACCTGGTCGATCTGCGAGCGCTCGACGAACATGCAGTTCGACTCCCACATGCCGTCGAGCCAGTCGCGGTCGCCGATGAAGTTCCCGATCTCGAACAGCCGGTAGCCCGACTGCGGCCAGTCGATCTTGGTGAACAGCCGGTCCTCGTAGGCCTGGTCGAACCCGACGTCCATCGCGTCGCCCTGCTGGCCGGGACCCGTGTACCACTGCTGGGTGGCGACGATCGCCGGCGAGTACGTGTCGATCCCGGCCAGGCCGAACCGCAGCACCCCCGGGGTGAGGACGTGGGCGCCGTCGATCATGAGGGCGTAGGTGCGGCCGCTGCCCGCCGCGATGCCGACGTTGAGCGCGTGCACCGGCGACGGCTGCGCGTCGTCGCCCATGTCGATGAGGCGGAACTCCGGTCCGAACGACTCGACGAACGCCTGGTCGAGCCGCTGGTCCGGCGACGAGCCGTTGTCGACGACGATGACCTCGTAGGTGCGGTCCTCGATGCCCTCCTGGTACGCGCGGCTCAACGAGTGCAGGGTGCGGGCCGCTTCGCGCTTCATGTCGTAGAACACGACGACCACCGACAGGTCGAGCTCCTGGTCGGTCTCGACCTTCGCCGGGATGCGGGCCTGCTCGGACCGGGGTTCGGGGAGCTTGCGCACCGGCGCCGCGTCGTTGGGGACCCGCCAGGTGTGGGTGTGGGTGTCGACCTGGGTGACCGGGGCGTCGATGCCCCGCTCGGCCCGGAACGCCTGGACCGCCGCGTGGGTGGCCGATCCCTCCGCCGCAGAGACGATGACCATCGCACCGGGCGACAGGAGGTCGTACAGGGCGCGCAGTGCGTCGCCGGCCTCGTCGCCCAGGTCGGGACCGATGCGGAGGAGCGCGATCTGCTCCATGCGGGGGTCCGGGAGCGAGTCGGCGAGGGGACCGCGCAGGAAGCGGACCCGACCGTCGAGGAGCCCGAAGCGGTCGAAGCCGTCGCGGACGAGGTTGAGATCGGCCCGGAAGCCGGCCACGCCGTCCGGGGGCTGGTTGGGCACCGTTCGCGGTTCGTCCGAGGCCCGGAACCGGTCGGCCACGTAGACCCGACGCCAGGGGATCTCCCGTCCGTCCATCCACGCCCGCATGAAGATGGCACCGCCACCGTGGCCGGTGCCGCACTCGACGAAGTCGCCCTCGACCTCCGCCTCGTAGACGAGGTCGAGGCTGGTGTGGAGGTGGTCGAGCGCGTGGCGCCCCATGTCGGTGTAGGGGACGAACGATCGGCCGCGGTCGCCCGGACCGGCCGGCCCGAGCCGTTCCCGTTGGAGGCGCGACCACGACTCGAGATCCTGCCGGACGGGATCGCGCAGGACCCGCGTCTCGGGCGCCCGTCCCTCGGCGGCGCGCGCCTCGAGGTGTGCGATGCGGACCTCGTTCTCGAGGTAGTGCTCGTTGCCCAGGGCGGACTTCACCGTGTCGAGGTAGCGGGCCGTGGCCCGGTCGAACTTCTCGTCGCGCTGGAAGTACACGTTGTGCTGGAACATCATCGCCTGGAGGCGGACGTTCTCGGACAGGTGGAGGAGCTGGTTCTTGCCCTCCCTGCTCTGGAGCCGGTCCAGTTCGGCCTTGAGCTCCGGTTGGGCCCGGAGCCGCTCGCGCTCGACGACGATCGCCAACCCGAAGTAGATGGGCAGGACGACCACGCGGAGGTCCTTCGGGTACTCGGCCACGAAGTCGTCGAGACCGGTGCGGACGCCGTTCCGGGGGCCGCCCTCGACCTCGGCGTTGCACATGTTCGGGTTGAGGCCGCCGACGGGGAGGAGCCCCTTGTTGCCCGGCCGCATGCCGAGCTTCCTCCACGGCTGGCGGTACTCCTCGGGGATGTCGTCGGGGTTGTAGTAGAGGTCCCGGCGTCCGTACGGCCAGGTGACGTCGTGCAGGATCATCACCGGCAGCGGCGCGCCGTGCTTCTCGGACACCTCGGCCAGCAGGCGGAGCTCGTTGTAGACGGTGTACCAGTTGTGGTCGCCGTCGATCAGGGCCGCGTCCATCGGCGGCAGGTTCCCGAGGACGTTCAGGCTGAGGTCGCGGTGGAAGATGTACTGGCCCGGGAACATCTTCTCGTGCTCGGTCGGGTCGAAGTCCGGCACCGGGTCGATGACGTGGAGCTCGGTCTGGGGACCCAGGTGCTCGATGATCTGCCGGGTGTTCTCGCCCCGCAGGGCGCCGATCTCGACGAGGCGGCGGGTCCCGGCGGCGGCGAGCACGGGTGCGATGGCAGAGTTCCAGAACGGAAACATGGTGGAACAGGAGGTCCCTTCAGTCGCGCGACGGCGGAACGATAGTCGTGACGTCCGCATGGTGACCGTCGACACGACCGGCGTTGGCCTCGGCCGCCGTGACCCCCAGGACGTGGTCGATCCTCCGGACCTGCTCGACCCAGGTGAACGATCGCTGGGCGAGCCGTCCGGCGGCCGCGGCCATCTCGGTCCGGCGGGCGGGGTCGTCGCGCAGCGTCAACAGGGCCTCCCGGAGGGCTTCCCGGTCCGCAGCGGGGACGAGGAGCGCGTCCACGCCGTCCTCGACGCGGTTGCGGATCGACGCGACGTCGGGAGCGATCACCGCCAGCCCGGTGGCCAGGTACTCGCCGAGCTTGAGGGGTGAATAGTGGAAGGCGTCGGCCGAGCCCGACACGACGACGGCGACGTCCATCGCCGACAGCACGTCGGGGAGCGTGCCCTGCGAGACCGTCCCCGTGAAGGTCGCGTCGACGCCGAGGGCCGCGCACCGGGCCTCGATCTCGGGCCGTTGGGGCCCGTCGCCGACGAGGAGCAGACGGATCCCCGACAGGTCGCGCACCGCGTCGACGAGGAGGTCGAGGTCGTGGAACGGGCGGAAGCTGCCCATCCAGCCGACCACCATGCGGTCGTCGTCGGGGGCGATGCCGGCCCGTCGACGGCCCGTCTCGCGGTCACCGTCGGCGAAGCGGTCGACGTTGACCCCGGTCGGGGTGACCAGGATGCGTTCGTCCGGGGTGCCGAGTCGTCGGACCTGGTCGGCGACCGCTTCGGACCCGCACGCGACGACGGTCGCCCGGCGCAGCTGCGGCGATTCGCCGAACCGCTCCACCATCCCGCCCCAACCCGGCCGGCGGGTACCCCACCGGGTGGACTCCCAGACCTTCGTGGCCGGGACGAAGAGGACCGACGGCACGCCTAGCCGGTCGGCGAGGTCCAGCCCCGCGGTCTGGAACAGCTCGTGGCGCTGCCACACCCAGTCGACGACGTCGTCGTCCCAGGGGCCGTCGTCGATGTGGAAGTGCCGGGCGCGGAGCACCTGGCGGCCGTCCTTGAGGAGCGTCTTCAACGGGTCGGGGGTGACGGCCTTGACGCGGTCGGTGAACGACGGTCGGGGCGCGGTGGTGGCGGGCCCGACGTTGCGCGGTCGGTGGCGGCGCTCGTCGGCGGCGGCGAGCCGGCGGGCCTCCGCCGGGTCGATGATGCCGTCGGGGGTGACGATCCAGGCACGTCCGTACCGCTTGGTCGCACCGGTGGCCCACCCGGCGGTGCTGATGAGCGACGCGACCGGTGCCCCCCGGCCCGATTCCATGACGGGGAGCACGAAGACCACGGGCACGGCGGGGAACCTACTTCGGGAGGCGCCGGCGGCGCGCGCTCTCGCGCGACGGTCGCACGCGCGCCACCGATCCGACCTCCTCCGGCGGGCGCCGGGCCGGGGCGTCCCACGCGCCGGTAGCGGTTGGCCTAACGTGCCCGCCGGCGCGCGACGGTCGCTGCGCCCTACGACGAGGTCGAGCGACTGATGAGGTGGTCAACGTGAAGGGGCTCATCCTGGCCGGAGGATCGGGCACGAGGTTGCGTCCCATCACCCACACCGGGGCCAAGCAGCTGGTGCCGGTGGCCAACACGCCGATCCTGTTCCACAGCCTCCAACACCTGGCCGACGCCGGGATCAAGGAGGTCGGCGTCATCGTCGGCGACACCGCGGAGGAGATCCGCGAGGCGGTGGGCGACGGGTCCCAGTGGGGACTCGAGGTCACCTACCTGCCGCAGGAGGCACCGCTCGGGCTCGCCCACTGCGTGCTGATCGCGCACGAGTTCCTCGGCGACGACGACTTCGTCATGTACCTCGGCGACAACCTCCTGCGCGACGGCATCGTGTCGTTCGTCGAGGGCTTCGAGGCGGCCCGGGCCACCGACGAGGTCCCGGCCGCGGCCCAGATCCTGCTCGCCCCGGTGCCCGACCCGCAGCGCTTCGGCGTCGCGGCGATCGGCGACGACGGCTCGATCGTCGAGCTGGTCGAGAAGCCCGAGGTCCCGCCGTCGAACCTCGCCCTCGTCGGCGTGTACCTGTTCGACAAGACGATCCACGAGGCCGTGCGGGCCATCGAGCCGTCCGAGCGTGGCGAGCTCGAGATCACCGACGCCATCCAGTGGTTGATCGACAACGGCCACCGGGTGCGCCACGAGGAGCTGAAGGGCTGGTGGCTCGACACCGGCAAGCTCACGCCGCTCCTGGAGGCCAACCGGCTGCTCCTCGAGATCCTCGAGCCCGAGATCGAGGGCACCGTCGACGAGGCGTCCCGCATCGAGGGACGGGTCGTCGTCGCCGAGGGCGCCGTGGTCACCCGGTCGATCATCCGGGGCCCGGCCATCATCGGCCCGGGCACCGAGGTGACCGACAGCTACATCGGTCCCTTCACCTCGGTCGACGCCGACTGCGCGGTCGTCGACTCCGAGCTCGAGCACTCGATCGTCCTCGCCCGCAGCACGATCTCGAACGTGCCCCGCATCACCGACTCCCTGATCGGGCGCGACGCCGTCGTGTCCCGCTCGGGCGAGCGTCCGGCCGCCAACCGGTTCCTCGTCGGCGACCACTGCCAGATCACCATCACCCCGTAGGAGCACCCCCCGACATGCCAACCGTTGCACCCGTCGACGAGATCGACGGCGTCTACCTCGTCACCCCCGACGTCCACGGCGACGAACGGGGGTACTTCGTCGAGACCTACCGGCGGAACTGGTTCCCGGGCGGCCGGGAGATGGTCCAGGGCAACCGCGGCGACCGTCGCCAGGGCGCCGTGGTCGGCCTGCACTACCACCTGCACCAGGCCGACTACTGGTACGTCCCCAACGGCCGGGCCCGCGTCGTCCTGCACGACCTCCGCGACGGCGGCCCCACCGCCGGCAACACGTGGACCGTCGACCTCGGCGCCGACCCCGACGGCGGCCCGCACGACCACCGCGGCGTGTACATCCCGCCGGGCGTCGCCCACGGCTTCGCCGCCCTCACCGACATGACCATCACCTACCTCGTCGACGGCTACTACAACCCGGCCGACGAGCTGGGCGTGGCCTGGGACGACCCGGCGATCGACGCCGACTGGGGCGTCACCGACCCGGTCGTCTCCGACCGCGACAAGGCCAACCCGGCCCGGGACGCGCTCCCGGAGCAGTTCCGTCCCCACCCCGACCTCCGCAAGGGCTGATCCAACCGTGAACATCCTCGTCACCGGCGGCGCCGGCTTCATCGGCTCCAACTTCGTGCGGTACTGGCACGAGCAGCACCCCGACGACTCGGTCGTCGCGCTCGACGCGCTCACCTACGCGGGCGTGCGCGAGAACGTCGAGGGCATCCCGGGCGTCACGTTCGTCCAGGCCGACATCGGCGACACCCCGACCATCGAGTCCATCCTCCGGGAGCACTCGATCGACGTGATCGTCAACTTCGCCGCCGAGTCCCACAACAGCCTGGCCATCGTCGACCCGGCCCGCTTCTTCCGGACCAACGTCCTCGGCACCCAGGGCTTGTGCGAGGCGGCCAAGCGCGTGGGCGTCGCCCGCTTCCACCACGTCTCCACCTGCGAGGTGTACGGCGACCTCGACCTCGACACCGACGACGTGTTCACCGAGGAGTCGCCGTACCGGCCCCGCACGCCCTACAACGCGTCGAAGGCGGGCGGCGACCACGCGGTCCGCGCCTACCACGAGACGTGGGACCTGCCGATCACCATCACGAACTGCGCCAACAACTACGGCGCCTACCAGTTCCCCGAGAAGGTGATCCCGTACTTCACGACGCTGGCCCTCCAGGACCAGCCGATGCCGATGTACAAGTCGACCGACAACCGCCGCGAGTGGATCCACGCCCTGGACCACTGCCGGGCCATCGACCTCATCATCGACAAGGGCACCGTCGGCGAGACCTACCACGTCGGCACCGGGGTCGAGAAGAGCGTGCTGGAGATCGCCGACACGATCCTCGCCCACCTCGGCAAGCCCGACTCGCTGAAGACGATCGTGCCGGACCGCCCCGGTCACGACCGCCGCTACGTCCTCGACTGGTCGAAGATCAAGCGCGAGCTCGGCTGGGAACCGACCATCGCGTGGGAGGACGGCATCGCCGAGACCATCGACTGGTACGCCGCCAACGCCGCCTGGTGGGAGCCGCTGCGCGACCGCGCCCCGGTCGCCGAGGGCTCGGCCTGGTCGAAGTGAGCGCCGCCCGGACCGTCCTCGTCACCGGGGCGGCGGGCCAGGTCGGTTCCGAGGCCACCGTCCTGTTCGAGCAGGCCGGGTGGACCGTCGTGGGCCACGCCCACGGGTCGCTCGACATCACGAACCGGGCCGACGTGCTCGAGGCGGTGGCTGCCGCGTCCCCGGACTGGATCGTCAACCTGGCCGCGTGGAACGCGGTCGACCTGGCCGAGACCGAGGAGGAGGCGGCCTTCGCGGTCAACGCGATGGCCGTCCGTCACCTGGCCGAGGCCGGCGATCGGGTCGGGGCCCGGCTGTGTCACGTGTCGACCGACTACGTCTTCGACGGCACCAAGGACGGCGCCTACGTCGAGTGGGACCGCACGAACCCGCAGTCGGCCTACGGGCGGTCGAAGGCCGCCGGCGAGGTCGAGGTGCCCGACGACGGCATGGTCGTGCGCACGTCGTGGGTGTGCGGCCAGCACGGTGGCAACGTCGTGAAGACGGTGCTGAAGCTGGCCGAGGACCCCGACCGCACGCTGGCGTTCGTCACCGACCAGGTCGGCTGCCCGACCATGGCCGCCGACCTCGCCTCGTACCTGGTGCGCCTGGTCGACGAGGGCCACCGCGGCACCTTCCACGTCACCAACAGCGGGCCGGTGAGCTGGTACGAGTTCGTCCAGGAGATCCTGGCCGCGGGCGGCCACTCCCGGGATCGCGTCCGCCCGATCGTGACCGCGGAGATGGACCCGCCCCGCCCGGCGCCCCGTCCGGCCAACTCGGTGCTCGACCACCGCGCCCTCCGGCTGTCCGGCCTGCCCGAGCCCCGCGACTTCCGCGAGGCCCTCGCCGACCTCGCCGCCCAACTCCGCCCCGCCTGACGAACCCGCGCCTCGGTTCTTCGGGGGGATTTCGGGGCTGAGCGGGCGGATACCCCCGAAGAACGGCCCGGTCGGGGTCGGAGTTCGGTTCTTCGGGGGGATTTCGGGGCTGAGCGGGCGGATACCCCCGAAGAACGGCCCGGTCGCGTCAGGTGCCGTGGTGGGCGAGGAGGCGGCGGTAGTGGGCTTCGGCGCGAGCGGCGGCGGCGTCGGCCCGCAGGCCGTCGCCGTGGCGCAGCGCGGCGGTGCCCATCGCGGCCCGGCGGTCGGGGTCGGCGAGCACCTCGACCAGCGCGTCGGCGAGGACCGCGGGTCGCGACGGCGGCACGAGCCGTCCCTCCACCCCGTCGGTCACCAGCTCACCCGTCCCGCCGACGTCGGTGACGACGGCTGGCACCCCGAGGACCAGCGCCTCCATCAGCGCCAGGGGCAGGCCCTCGTGGCGCGACGACAGGCAGAACACGTCGAAGCCCGACAGGACGCGGGTCGCGTCGGGCCGGTAGCCGAGGAACCGGAAACGGTCGCCGAGCCCCAGACGGTCCCGTTCCGCGAGGAGATCGTCGTGCAGCGGCCCATCGCCGACGGCCACGAACCGCACTCGGTCGTCGCTCGCGACGACGGTCGCGGCGGCCGCCAAGAGGTCCTCGTAGGCCTTGTGGGGCTTCAGGTTGGCCACCACGCCGACGACGAGGTCGTCCGGTCCGAACCCGAGCTCGGCCCGGACCCCGGCCCGGTCGGCCCGCGCCCGGATGGCATCCACGTCGACGCCCTGGACGTCGGTGACGACGTCCCGACCGGCCCGGCCCGGGACCGAGCGGCGCACCGCGTCGGACACGGCCAGGCGGAGGTCGTCGAGCGGACACGTGGCCCGGTCGATCGCCCGCACGGCGACGTGGTGGCTCCGCCAGACGTTGTGCAGCGTCGTCACGACGACGGGGCGTCGCGACCGGGGCAGCGACCGGGCGACCACGCGCACCCCCGCCGCGACGAGCGGGGAGTGCGCGTGCACGACGTCGAAGTGGCCCTCGACGACCAGGCGCCGCAGCCGGCCCAGCCCACGGGGATCCCACGAGGGGACGGCGTGGAGGTCGTGCACGGCCGCGCCCTCCGCCTCGATGGCCGGCTTGAGCGCCACGTGCGTCGGGAGGAGGTGGGCCACCTCGACGTCGAAGCTCGACCGGTCCCGGTTCGCGACCGCGAGGAGCACGAGGGTCTCGGCCCCGCCCGCGTCGAGGCCCTTGATCACGTGGAGGACGCGGATCACGGGGCCGGGTGCAACCCGTGGCGGCGGAGCAGACCGTCCAGCTCGCGCACCCGGTGGTCGAAGGTGTGGTGGTCGAGCACGATGGCCCGGGCCTGGTCGGCCCGCTCGCGGAACGACGCGGGCTCCTCGGCGATGGCGTCGAGGAGCGCGCCCAGCTCGGCCGGCGTCTCCCAGGTCGGCACCGTTCCCGCGAACCGCTCGACGATCTCGGGGAGGTGGTCGCTCACCACGATCGCTCCGGCGGCGGTCGCGTCGAGGATGCGGTTCGACACGAAGCCCCACAGGCGCATCGTCTCCCAGTGGTCGTTGAGGACCACCGCCGACGACGCGTACCGCGCGGGAAGGTCGTCGTAGGAGACGTAGCTGCTGGCGATCAGGTCCTGTTCGACGAGGCCGTCCCAGCCGAGGCCGTGGATCGTCGGCCGGTGCCCGCTCGCCAGTGCGGCGTCGACGCTCGCCCGCCGGACCCCTCGGGTGTTGGCCAGCACGATCGTGCCCGAGCGCCGGCCGTTCGCGGCATCCGGGCGGAACCGGGTCGGGTCGGTCGCCTGTTCGAACACCTCCACCGGGGTCGACGTCGATCGGGCGAGGTGGGCAGCGAACCGTTCCGACGCGACGAGCACCAGGTCGGCGGCATCGCACTCGGCGACGGTCAACGCCTCCGGGTGGCTGATCACCCAGAGCACGTGGACCTGGCCGGGGGAGCGGTCGACCGGTTCCAGGCCGCGGAGGACGAGGTGGACGTCGCGGGCGCGGCCGTCGATCGACGCGGCCTCGGAGATCGGCTGGCGGAGGACGTCGACTCCGGCCCTCGCGAGCGCGTCGGCGAAGCACCCCGCGTAGTGCCAGTCCCCGGAGTGGTCCGCGATCTTGCGCGACGGCGTCGCGGTCGTGAGCGCGATGGACCAACCCGTCGGGCGGTGCACGGGGTGGCCCGCGTCGAGCGCGGCCCGGCGGAGCGCCGGACCGTGCTGGCCGACGAGCCGGTTCCAGCCGGGTGCGTCCGGTGCCGGTCGGCGGCGGAGCTCGATCGGTCGGGTCGGTGCCGGCTCGACGACGACCGAGCCGCGCACCGCGACGATCGATCCGCGCCCGGCCTTGGCGAGGCGCAGGCCGACGTCGGCGAGCGCGGCGTCGGCGTCGGCGCCCGTGGCGAAGCGCGGGTCGAGGCCGCCGATCGCGACCAGGTCGGCCGCCCGCACCGCGAGCGCCCCGGTGGCGGCGAGGTCGACGGTCGCGACGTCGCCGTCGGGGGCGGGGAGGGCCCGGGGGACCGGCGCCCCGTCGTGGAGCTCGATCGTCGAGCCCGCCGAGCGGACGCCCGCTCCGCCGGGGAGCAGCGAACACGGAAGGGCGGCGGCGACGTCCGGACGGTCGAGCGCCGCGACCAGCGGGTCGATCCATGCCTGGTCGGGATCGACGCCCGGTGCGATCAGGACGACCACCCCGGCCGGATCGCCGGGCCTCTCGTGGTGCTCCTCGTCGAGCCGGCGCACCTCGACCGCGCCGGCATCGGCCCCGTCGGACCCGACCGCGGCCGGTCGGGTGGGCACGGGGGCCGGGCCGAGGCCGCGGGCGACCCGGACCCGGAGGCGGTCGACGGCGGCCCGCGCCCGGCCGGATGCCGCGGCGATCCGGTCCTGTGCGGGTCTGGTCCGTCGGTCGATCGCGATCGCGGCTCGCACGAGCGGCCGGCGCTGGACGCGCGCCGCTTCGGCGCGCCTACTGGCGGCGACCCCCCGCCAGTAGGCGACGGCGGCCTCCTCGGCGTCGAGGCGGTCGGTCGGTCCGGAACCGTCGGGCCCGGTCACGGGCGGGGCTCTCGACCGGCGTGCATGGGCGAGAGGTTACGGCCGACGCTCGGCGCCGTCGGCGCATGTCATCATGAGCGCGTGCAGGTGCTCCACGTCGTCGGGCGAAGCCATCGGCGTGGGGCCGAGCAGGTGGCGATGGAGCTGGCGGCCGAGCTCGATCGGCTGGGCCACGTCGACGAGCTGGTGGCGGTCGGACCCGGTCACGAGGGCGACCGGGTGCCCGAGCTGCCCACGTTGACGTCGTCGTCGGAGCACGGACCGCTCACCCTGGTGCGCGCCGGGCTCGCCCTGCGGCGCGTGTTGCGGCGCACGTCCTACGACCTCGTCGTGGCGCACGGCGCCGCGGCGGCCGCGGCGGCCGCCCTGGCCGCCCCTCGTCGCCGCCCCCCGTTCGTCGTCTGGCAGCGGATCCTCGGCCTGGCGGACCGGTCCTTCAGCGGTCCCGACGCGCTCCTCTGGCGGTTCGTCTGCCGCCGGGTCGACGCCGTGGTGGCGCTCACCCCGGAGATGGGTGACGAGGTGCGCCGCCTCGGTTTCGACGGTCCGGTGTGGCCGCTCCCCAACGCCCGCAGCACCGATCGCTTCGACGGGCTCGACCGGGCCACGGCCGCCCTCACGCTCCGTAGCGAGCTCGGCGTCCCGGCCACCGCCCCCCTCGTGGGCTTCGTCGGCTACCTCGTGGACCAGAAGCGTCCCGAGCGCGCCGTCGATGTCCTTTCCGCGCTCGACGGCCACCCCGACGCCCGTCTGGTGGTCGTCGGTACCGGTCCGCTCGCCGGCGCCGTCGCCGCGCGGGCCGAGCGGGCCGGGGTGGCCGACCGCGTGCACCTCCTCGGTCACCGTGACGATGTTCCGATGCTCCTCGCCGGCTTCGATGTGTTCGTGCTCACCAGTGGGGACGAGGGCGTGCCCGGCGTCGTGATCGAGGCGGCCATGGCCGGGTGCCCGGTGGTGACCCATCGCCTCGGCGGGGTGGCCGACGTGGTCGTCGACGGGGTCACCGGTCGGGTGGTCGACGACGACGACGTGCAGGTCGTGGCGGCCGCGGTCGCCGAGGTGCTCTCCGACGACGCGTTCGCGCGGCAGCTGTCGGCGGCGGCGTTGGCGCGGTCGGAGGCGTTCTCGATGGCGGCGGTCGCCCGACGGTACGACGAGCGGTTCCGTCACCTCGTAGGCGGTGAGGCGCAGAACGACCACGTACGGTGAGACAAACCTCGGTTTCGGCGGACGTCGGCCGACAGGTTGCGGTAGAGTCCTCAACCGCACGCCGGTGCCTAACCGGGGACTCCTGTCACGAAGCCGGCAGGCGGAGGTAGATGTGGGGATCAGGGGGCGAGGTCGACAGGCGACCGAACGAGTCGGCAACCACCTCCCCGAGCGCGTCTACGTCCTGGCCCAGAGCACCGAGGGACTCAGCCTGGTCCTGCTCGACGTCGGCATCGTCTTCGGCGCCTGGAGCATCGCCGGTGCGGCGGCCAACTCGGCGCTGAACCGCACGATCGGCATCGCCCCGTTCCTCGGGTACGTGGCGGTCGCGACCGTCCTCCAGCTCGTCGTCCACCGCCTCGCCGGGATGTACGGCCCGGTGTGGCGCTACGCCTCGGTCGAGGAGGCGACGCGCGTGGTCAGCGGCGTGCTCGGCGGTGCCCTGCTCGCCACCCTCGGTCTCGGGGCGCTGCGGTTGGCGACCGGCACGTACTTCCCGCTCCTCACGGCGCCGCCGCTGGCCGCGCTGCTCTCGCTGCTCGCGTGCGGTGGGGTGCGCTTCCAGGCCCGTCTCTTCGCGCTGTCGCGCATCAGCGCCGCAGAGTCCGACGAGCGGCTCCGCGCCGTGATCGTCGGCTCCGAGCGCGAGGCCGCGCCGCTGGCCAACGAGCTCCGCTCCACCGACACGGGTGACCTCGACGTGGTCGGCTTCGTGCTCAAGGACCCGTCGCTGCACGGTCGGTCGCTCCGGGGCATCCCGGTGCTGGGCACGATCGACTCCCTCGAGGAGGTGTGCCGCGAGCACCGGATCGAGCGGATCCTGATCACCACCTCGCCCAACGAGCGCGACTCGCCGCAGATCCTTGAACGGGCGCTCGCCACCGACGCCCAGGTGAAGGTGCTCCCGGCGTCGTCGGACCGGGTGAAGGGGCCGCTCGTCAACAGCCTCCGCGACATCGACGTCACCGACCTCCTCGGGCGCCAGTCGGCCGTCGTCGACGGCGCCGGGATCGACGAGTACCTCCGTGGGGCGACGGTGCTCGTGACCGGTGCCGGTGGCTCGATCGGCAGCGAGATCGCCCGGCAGGTGCAGAGCTTCGGCCCCGCCAAGCTGATCGTGCTCGACCGTGACGAGACCCTGCTCTACGAGCTGATGTCGGGATCGTTGGCGGGCACCGGTGCCGAACCGGTGCTCGCCGACATCTGCGACGCGGTGTTCATCCAGCAGCTCTTCCGTCAGCACCGCCCCGACGTGGTGTTCCACGCCGCCGCCCAGAAGCACGTCCCGATCCTCGAGCACTTCCCGACCGAGGCCGTCCGGGTGAACGTCCTCGGCACCCTCACGGTGGCGCAGACGGCGGCCGACAGCGGTTGCCGCCGGTTCGTCCACGTCTCGACCGACAAGGCCGCCGACCCGTGCTCGGTGATGGGCGCCACCAAGCGGGCGGCCGAGCAGGTCGTCTTCGAGATCGGCCGCCGCCACGACCTGCCGTTCGTCGCGGTGCGGTTCGGCAACGTGCTCGCCAGCCGGGGCAGCGTGGTGCCGACCTTCCTGCGTCAGATCCTCGACGGGGGTCCGGTGACGGTCACCAGCGCCGAGATGACCCGGTACTTCATGACGATCCCCGAGGCGGTGAGCCTCGTGCTCCAGGCCGGCTCGATGGCCGTCGACGACGGTCGCGTCTACCTGCTCGACATGGGCGATCCGGTGCCGATCCTCAGCCTGGCCCGCCAGATGATCCGACTGGCCGGGCTCCGACCCGACGAGGACATCGAGATCCGCATCACCGGCATCCGCCCTGGTGAGCGCCTCCACGAGCGCCTGCACGACGATGCCGAGGTCGTCGAGCCCGCCGGTCACCCGTCGATCAGCGCGCTCGACCCGAAGGCCACCTGGGAGTGGAACGACCTGGCCAAGCAGCTCGAGGGCCTGCGCAGCGCGGTCCGCCAACGCGACGAGCTGCAGGTGCGCGGGCGCCTCGAGGACATGCTGCGTGCGGGCGGCGTCGACTGCTCGCTCCGCGAGGCCGAGAACCGGCCGGGCTGGACCACCTGAGCGGCTCGAAGGAGGTCCGTGCGGGTGGACGGGGCTCGGTACCATGGCCGCTCGCCGACTCCGTGACTGAAGGACCCATGACCGCTCAACCCGACGGCTCGCACCGCCCGAAGGTCCTCCACCTCACCACGTCGGACTCCAGCCTCGACCTCCTCCTGCGTCCGCAGCTCGAGGCGTTCCAGGCCGCGGGGTACGAGGTGATCACCGCCTCGGCGCCGGGCCGGTACGTCCACGCGGTCGAGGCCAGCGGCATCCGCCACATCCCGCTCCAGCACGCCACCCGGTCCATGGACCTCAAGCGCGACGCGGCCATGGTCCGCGAGCTCTACCGCACGCTGCGTCGCGAGCGCCCGGACATCGTGCACACCCACAACCCCAAGCCCGGCTGGTTCGGTCGGGTGGTGTCGCAGGCGGCGCGGGTCCCGGTGGTCCTCAACACGGTCCACGGGCTCTACGCCACCGAGAGCGATCCTCGCTACAAGCGCTACCTCGTGTACACGTTGGAGCGCATCGCCGCCGCCTTCTCGGCGCTGGAGCTGGTGCAGTCCGCCGAGGACGTCGACGTGCTGCGCAAGCTGCGGGTCCCCGAGGAGCGGCTCGTCAACCTCGGCAACGGCATCGACCTCGAGCGCTTCGACGTGCCGACCCCCGAGGAGCGCAAGGCCGCCCGGGCCGCGCTCGGCATCGCGGACGACGAGATCGCGGTCGGCGTCGTCGGTCGCCTGGTCTGGGAGAAGGGCCTGCGCGAGGTGTTCGAGGCGTCCCGGAGGCTGCCGACGCGGGTCCCGGGGATCCGCTTCCTCGTGGCCGGCCCGCTGGACCCCGAGAAGGCCGACGGCCTGCTCGGGCCCGACCTCGACGACATCATGGCGCAGTCCGGCGTCGAGTTCCTCGGCGAGCGCATCGACATCGAGGCCGTCTACGACGCGCTCGACATCTACCTGCTCGCCTCCCATCGAGAGGGCTTTCCCCGTTCGGCGATGGAGGCTGCGGCCACCGGGGTGCCGGTCGTCGCCAGCAACATCCGGGGTTGTCGCCAGGTGGTCGACGACGGCGTCACCGGCTACCTGTTCGGCGTCGGCCGGGTCGGCGAGCTGTGCGACGCGGTCGCGAAGCTGGCCGAGGACCCGGAGCGCCGCCACAAGATGAGCGAGGCGGCCCGACGCAAGGCGGAGGCCGACTTCGACCAGGAGCACGTCATCAAGATCGTCCTGGACGCCTACGAGCGGCTGCTGGCCGAGCGGGGCATCGCCCCGGCGGAGCCTCCGGCCGGCTGAGGTCGCTCAGCCGACGCCGGCGGCGATCGCGGCGGCGATGTCGGCGAGGTCGGCGGCGCTCAGACGGCTGTGGAAGGGGACCGACACCGCCCGGTCGTACACGTCCTCGGTCACCGGGAGGACCGGGTCGGGGAGGTGCGAGTAGATGGGCTGGTGGTGGATCGGCGGGAAGTAGCGCCGGTGCTCGATCCGAGCCTCGTCGAGCGCCGCGGCGACCGCGTCGCGGCGGGTCGCGTCGACCAGCACCGTGTAGATGAGGTACGGGTGGTCCCGGTCCTCGGCGGCGACCGGTGCGACGACGCCCGGCAGGTTGGCGAGCAGCTCGCCGAGGATCACGGCGTTGGCCCGCTTGGTGGCCAGGATCGCGTCGAGCCGACCGAGCTGGACGACGCCCATCGCCGCCTGGAGCTCGGTGAGCCGCCAGTTGTAGCCGAGGATCTCGTGGTGGTACTGCTGCGACATGCCGTGGTTGCGCAGCAGGCGCAGGCGCTGGGCCGTGGCCTCGTCGTTCGTCGTGATGATCGCGCCCTCGCCGGTGGTGATGTTCTTCGTCGGCGTGAAGCTGAACATCGCGCTGTCGCCCCAGGACCCGACGGGGCGATCCCGGTAGGTGGCCCCGTGGGCCTGCGCGGCGTCCTCCAGGAGGGCGATGCCGGCGTCGTCGGCCAGGCGGCGCAGCGCGGCGAGGTCGGCGGCCTGACCGGCGTAGTGCACCGGGACGACGGCACGGGTGCGGTCGGTGATGCGCCGGGCGACGTCGGCCGGGTCGAGGGTGAAGGTGTCCGGGAGGATGTCGGCGAAGACGGGCGTGGCCCCGACGTGGCTCACCGCGGTGGCGGTGCCGATGAAGGTGAGGGCCGGCACGATCACCTCGTCGCCGGGGCCGATGCCGGCCGCCAGGTACATGGCGGCGAGGCCGACGGTCCCGTTGGCCACGGCGACCGCGAACTCGGTCCCGTGGCGCTCGGCCATGGCCGCCTCGAACCGGCGGGTGGCGGGACCGTTGGTGAGGATGCCGGAGGCGAGGACGTCGCGCATGGCCTCGACCTCCTCCTCGCCCGTGACCGGTGACGCGAGGCGGATCCGGGGCTCGGGCCGGGCCGGACCCGCGCCGGCCGAGGCCAGTGGGTCGTAGCGGTCGGTGGCCTCGGTCATGCGTCGGCTCCTCGGAACTCGGGCATCGTGGCGTGGCCCTCGGCGGAGATGCCGTCCCGGCGGAGGACCGACCACACGGTGCGCACGATGATGGTCACGTCGCCGAAGAACGACCACGTGTCGACGTAGCGGACGTCGAGCTCGAAGCGCTCCTCCCAGTCGAGCGCGTTCCGCCCCTCGACCTGGGCGAGACCCGTGAGGCCGGGCCGGACCTCGTGGCGCCGGGCCTGCCGGGGCGAGTACAGGGGCAGGTAGCGGGTGAGCAGCGGACGGGGACCGACGAGGCTCATGTCGCCCCGCAGCACGTTCCACAGCTCGGGCAGCTCGTCGAGGCTGGTCGAGCGGAGGAAGCGGCCGAGGTCGGTCAGGCGCTCCTCGTCGTCGCCCTCGCCGTGGCGCATGGTGCGGAACTTGATCAGGTCGAACGGTCGGGCGTCGCGGCCGGGTCGGGTCTGACGGAACAGCACCGGGGTGCCGACGTCGCGCCGGACGAGCGCGGCGAGGATCGCCATCGGCACCGCGGCGACCGCCAGGCTGACCGCCGAGGCCACGATGTCGACCGAGCGCTTCAGCGCCCGGGCACCGATGGAGTGCTTCCGGGTCACGAGGCGGTGCCGAGGGTGTCCTCGGCGTAGGTGCGGAGGCGCTTGTAGTCGACCTTGCCGTTGGGGGCGCGTCCGACCGTGTCGATGGCGAGGACCCGTTTGGGGGCCTTGAACGAGGCGAGGTGCTCCTTGACGTGGGCGATCACGTCGCCCTCGTCGAGCTCGGCGCCGGGGGCCAGCTCGACCAGGGCGGTGATGGCCTCACCGAACTTCTCGTCGGGTACGCCGACCGCGACGGCGTCGTGGACGAGGGGGTGGGTCTTGAGGACCTCCTCGACCTCCTCGGGGAACACCTTCTCGCCGCCGGTGTTGATGCACACCGAACCTCGCCCGAGGAGGGTGATCGTGCCGTCGGCCTCGACGGTCGCGAAGTCGCCGGGGACCGAGTATCGGCGGCCCTCGACGGTGATGAAGGTGGCTGCGGACTTGTCGGGGTCCTTGTAGTACCCGATCGGCTGGTGGCCGCCGACGGCGACCTTGCCGACCTGGCCCGACCCCGGCTCGACCTCGTGGAGGTCGTCGTCGAACACCTTGGTGTTGGCGCCGATCGAGAACTCCGCGGTGTGCGGGTCGACGCCGGCGGCCGAGATCGACTGGCCCATGCCGACCGCCTCCGACGAGCTGAAGGCGTCGACGATCATCAGGTGGGGGAGGTGGCTGAGCAGCCCCTGCTTGCTGGCCTCGGAGAACATGACGCCGGACGACGAGATCAGGAAGAGGCTCGACAGGTCCCAGCGGTCCGGTTCGGCGTCGAGGGCCCGCAGCATCGGCTTGGCGAACGCGTCGCCCACGATCGCGGTGGTCATCCCCTGGTGCTGCTGGATGGTGTCGAACAGCTCGTCGATGTCGAGGTGGCGGGCGGTGAGCGTGATGACGCAACCGCCGCTCGACAGCGCGATGAGCTGGGTCATGCAGCCGGTGCCGTGCATGAGGGGGCAGGCCGGCACGCTCTTCGGGCCCGGCGCGGTGACCAGCTCGCGGGTGACGTCGTAGTCGACCGGGTCCTGCGCGTAGCGGCCGTTGGCGCCGAGGGCGACGATGTTGCGGATGTTGTCGTCCTGGCGCCACATGACGCCCTTGGGCATGCCCGTGGTACCGCCGGTGTAGAGCATGTACAGGTGGTCGCCGTCGCGACCCCACGGGGCCTCGACCCGATCGGGGTGCGACGTCGCCGCGTCGTCGTAGGGCTGGGCCCACTCGGGGCAGGGGCCGCTGCCGTCGTCGACCCACAACCAGGTGCGGACGCGGGGCACGCGGTCGCGGATGCGTTCGATGTGGTCGGTGAACGAGCCGTGGAAGACCACCGCGACCGCATCGGCGTTGTCCCAGAGGTACACCAGCTCGTCGTCCGCGTAGCGGTAGTTGGTGTTCACCGGGACGAGCCCGGCCTTGAAGGTCGCGTACATCGTCTCCATGTACGCGGGGTCGTTGTAGAGGTACAGGGCGACCTTGTCCTGCTCCACCGCGCCGGCGTCGAGCAGGGTGCGGGCGATGCCGTTGGCCCGCTGGTCGAACTCACGCCAGGAGTAGGTGCGGTCCCCGTGGATCTGCGCGGGGGCGTCGGGGATCTGGTCGGCGACGACCTCCCAGATCTCGGCGTAGTTCCAACCCGGCATCGTGGTCCCTTCGATCGGCTGACGGCCGACCGAGTGTAGGAGGCCCGGGAGGGGTGCACCGTCGGTCCTATGCTCCACCGCCATGACCACCCCGACGCGCCCGGAACCGCTGGTGATCCTCGGTGCCGGGGGTCACGGGCGCGAGGTGCTCGACCTGGTCGAGGCGGTGAACGGGACCGAGCCCCGCTACCGCGTCGTCGGCTTCGTCGACGACGACCCGCAGCAACCGGAGCTGGCCCTGGCGCGGGGCGTCCCCCTGCTCGACGGCTTCGACGATCCGCGGGCCGAGGGCGCGGCGTTCGTGGCGGGGGTGGGTTCGCCCGAGGGCCGACGGGCCCTCGTGGGCCGGGCCGAGGCGATGGGGCTGCGTCCGGTGTCGCTGCGCCACCCGACGACGGTGTCGGGATCGGTCAACCGCGAAGGAGAGGGGCTGCTGGTCTTCGCCCTCGCCAGCTACACCACGAACGTCACCTTCGGCCGCCACGTCCACGTGAACCGCACGGCCACCATCGGCCACGACTGCGTCCTCGGCGACTTCTGCAGCCTGCACCCGGGCGCGGTGCTCTCCGGCGACGTGCACCTGGGAGAGGCGGTCACGATCGGCACCGGAGCGACGGTGATCCAGGGGGTGCGCATCGGGGCCGGGACCTTCGTCGGGGCCGGTGCCGCCGTCGTGCGGGACCTGCCGCCCGGGGTGGTCGCCGTCGGCGTGCCGGCCCGGCCGCTCACCTGATCGCGCGGATCCCGTGGGCGACCGTGCGGTGGTTCAGTAGCCGTAGCCGTAGGAGTCGGCGTACATCTCCTGCTGCGCCATGCCGTTGAGGACGATGCCCTCGAGCGGCGCGTCGACCTGATCGAGCATCTCCAGGCTGCGCGCCAGGGCCCGCTTGGTGGTGGAGTTGGCCGCGACCACGAGGATCGTCGAGTCGACGTACCGGGCGAGGACCGTGGCGTCGGCGACGGGCAGCAGCGGCGGCGAGTCGACGATGACCAGGTCGGTCGGTTGGGTCATCGACTTCAGGAGCTCCTGCGCCGCCTTCGTGCTCAGCAGCTCGGAGGGGTTGGGTGGCGGCGGGCCGGAGGTCATCACGAGCAGGTTCGGCGAGTTCGTGGGGCGTTGGAGCGCCTCGGTCGCCGAGCATTCGCCGAGCAGGATCGAGGTGAAGCCCCGCTCGTTGTCGAGCCCGAAGAACTCGTGCAGCCGGGGTCGTCGGAGGTCGCAGTCGACCAGGATGACCCGGCGATCGGCCCGGGCCACGACGACGGCCAGGTTCGCCGCGGTCGTCGTCTTCCCCTCGCCGGCGTTCGAGCTCGTGAGCTGCACGAGGCTGATCTTGTGGTCGAGCGCCGTGAAGTCGAGCGCGGTGCGCAGCCCGCGGTACGCCTCGGACGCGGCGCCGCGCGGGTGGGTGACGGACTCGAGCAGCGTGTCGCTGGGGTCCTTCCACTCGGGCACCTTGGGCACCAGGCTGAGGACGGTGATCCCACCGGTGGCCTCGTCGAGCTCGTCCTTCGAGGCGATGGTGTCGTCGAAGTAGGCGCGACCGAAGGCGAGGGCACCCCCGAGGAGGAGGCCGGTGGCCAACGCGATCACGGCGTTGAGCACCGGCCGCGGGTACACCGGCGCGTCGGGCGGCACGGCCTGGCCGATCGTGTAGGCGCCGCGGGACTGGTTCTCGGCCAGGGCGGAGCGGAGCTGGTCCCCCCGGGTCCGCATCGAGGCGAGCTGGGTGGCGATCGTCCCGTGCTCGAGCTCGTCGTCCACCTGCAGCTTCTCGAACTGCAGCTCGAGCCGCTTGCGCTCGTCGGTCTCCGCCTTGATCTGCTGGGCGAGGTCGTCGGACTTCAGCTGGGCCTCGGCGAGCTGTTCGGACAGGTCCTGGCTCTGGGACTCGATGTTGGCGATCGACGCCTGGAGCTCGGTCTTGGTCGTCTCCCGTCGGATCGCCACGGCCGTCGTGACGAAGTCGTTCGCGAGCTTCGCCGCCTCGTCGGGGTCGTCCGCGGTGGCGGTGACGGTGATGATCGCCGACTTGTCGGGATCGGTCGACGACAGCTCGACCTCGGGCAGGTAGCCGAGCTCCTTCTTGATCGCGTCCTCCATCTTCTGGCCCCTGAGGATCCGCATCTCGACCGCGGGCGTCCGGTCGACCGGGAGCTGGGAGATGTAGGTGGTGTCCAGGGTGGCCGCGCCGGCACCGGGCGCGAGCAGGATGCTCGCCTCGGCCTCGTACCGCTTCGGCTGGGTGTAGGAGAAGATCAGGGACCCGCCGACGGCCAGGAGGACGATGATCGCGATGAGGCCCTTGCTGCGGCCCAGGATGCGCAGGTACCTGCGAAGTTCCTGGTCGGGTCGCTTCGGAGGGCCATCTGCCATAGTGGGGAGATGGTAGTCGACGCAGCTCGCGCCAAAGGTGACGCGGCGGCCGCTTCCGCGGGGTCGGCGAGCCGTTTCCGGGCGGGTGATCCGCGGGCCCTCGGCGGCCCCACCTGATGGGTTCGTTCGGCGAGGTCCTGCTGCTCGCGGCGCCGTGGACGGCCATCGGCCTGGTGATCGCGTTCACCGTCTTCCTCGTCGTCGTCGGGGTCGAGGTGCCCCAGCTCCTGATCGCCACGTCGTTCGGCTGCTACGTGGTCCAGATGTTGAACCCGTCGTTCGCCGTGGTCCCCGGGGTGATCGACCTCCGCCTGATCTCGGTGTTCATCGCGGGCTACCTCGTGCTGGTCCGCGGGCGGATCCCACGGGTCCAGACGTTGCGCGACGGTGCCTTTCCGGCATCCTTGGTGTTCTTCGGCATCGGGTTCGTCACCATCTCGACCGCCATGAACATCGGGGTGGCGTTCAACGCGCTGCTCGCCGGCCTCCTGTGCATCGTGTTCGTCTGGTTCGTGGTCACCGCCGCCGAACCCGACGAGATCAGGTCGTCGATCCACATCGTGAGCGGCCTGATCCTCATCGGTTCGTTCGTGTACGTGTTGGTCGATCCCTCCGCGGCGAAGATCCACGGTCGGTGGGCGGGGCTGGTGTCCAACGCGAACACGCTCGGCGCCTTCTCCGGGATCTACTTCCTCTCCGCCCGACCGTCCCGTTCGTTGTGGTCCCTGCCGGCGACGATCATCGGCCTCATCGGATCGGCGTCACGCTCGTCGGCCTTCGCGGTCGGCCTCGTCGCCGGTCCCCGACTCGCCGAGAACCTCGGCAAGCGGATGCGTCGGGTGGCCCTCGTGGCGGCGCTCATCGTGGCGATCCCGATCATCCACTCGGTGTTCTTCTCGGCCGGCGATGCCACCGGCTCGACCAACGGTCAGCACGGCGGGACGCTGACGAGGACGGGCAACACGCGGATCGACCAGTGGACCGACGGGTGGCACATCTTCGTCGACCACATCGCGACGGGCGTCGGCCTGGGCAACGAGCCGCACCTGCTGTCGTCGTCGGTCCTGTCGCCGCTGGTGCAGGTCGGCCTGATGGGCATGGTCCCGCTGGCGATGCTGGTCTCCCTCGCGGTCCGCCGGGCCAAGGGGCCGCGTACGGTGTTTCGTCCGATGCTCGCCTTCCTGTTCGTCCACGGCATCTTCGAGATGTGGCTGTTCGCCGGCGGCTCCGCGTTCTTCGCCCTGCTGCTGATCGTCGCCTACGACCCCGAGCTCCACGCCCTCCGGCGGGACGGGGCCACCGAGGACGAGGTCGTCGAGGCCGACGACGACGTCGTCGACGACGTGCTGGCGTGGGCGCCCGAGCGGCGCGGCGGGCGTCACCAACCCCGGCCGAGGCTCACGTGAAGGTCCTGGCCAACGTGATGTACGCCAAGGTCGGCGGCGGCCTGTCCTACGCCTGCAACCAGGTCTCGGCGCTCGCCCGCGAGCCCGACGTCGACGTGGAGCTCCTCGTGTCCCCGTGGAACGAGGAGGCGTTCCGCACGCTCGGCGCGGTGTCCGACGACGCGCTGCACCTCGTCAAGGTGCCCAACGTGCCGACCCGGTTCGCGTGGGAGCAGTTCGTGCTGCCCCGGTGGGCGGCCCGTCGGGGGTTCGACGTCGTGCTCAACTCGGGCAACTTCGCTCCGCTGGTGTGCGGCGTCCCGAACGTGATGGTCCTCCAGAACCCGAACTTCGTGGGCGACGGGCGCATCCGGGCCGCGGGCCGTGGCCTCCCGTACCGGGCGAAGATCGGGCTGAGCGTCGCCGGGATGCGGCGGGCCGACGCGGTGGTGTCGGTGTCGGACACGCTGACCGAGGCGATCGGTTCCGAGCCCGACCTCCGCCACATCGACGTCGTCACGGTGCGTTCGGCGGGACCGCCGGTGGAACCGGACGAGATCGACCGGTCGGCCGTCACCGGGCTCGTCGGCCCGGACCCGTACCTGGTGTCGGTGGCCAACGACTACCCGCACAAGCGTCTCGAGGATCTGGGTGCCCTGGTCGCCCGGCTCGCGGACTCGACGACGGCCGTGCCGGCCCGGGTCGTGCTGGTCGGCGACATCGCGGAGGACCGTCGGGCGGCGATCCGGGCGCGGGCCGGCGAGCACGCCGATCGGCTGGTGTTCCTCGGCTCGGTGGGCGACCGTCCGGTCGTCTCGGGGCTGTACCGCCACGCGTTCGCCGCCGTCGTCACGAGCGAGATGGAGTCCTGGGGCCTCACGCTGCCGGAGGCGGGTGCCCGCTCGTGCCCGGTGGTGGCCACCGACCTCCCCGCGCACCGGGAGGTGGCCGGCGACCACGTGCGCTACGTCGAACCCGGTGATCTCGACGCGTTCGTCTCGGCGTTGGAGGCGATCGTCGACGAACCGCGCCCGGCGCCGTGGGACATCGGTCGCACCTGGGAGGACCACGGTCGGGAGCTGGCCGCGGCGTTGCGGGACGTCGTCGACGCCAGGCGGGCCGGATGAAGGTGCCCGCCGGTCCGTCGTGGCTCACCCGTGACCGTCGACCGGAGCTGATCGCGCTCGGGTGGGGCATCCTCCTGCCCATCGAGTACGTGCTGGAGATCCCGAACACCGTGTTCGACCTCCCGCGCTACGTCATCGCGGGGATCATCGCGTTCGCCGCTCCCGCCACCCTCACCGGGGTCGCCCGCTCCCGCGTCGTCCGCCTCTGCGGCCTGCTGATGGTCCTCGGGGTCCTCCGCACCGGCATGGCCGTCCACCACCACGACCGGGCCGGACTCACGCTCGGCGCCGTCCTGATCGGTTCGGTGGTGTCCTGCGTCATCGTCGCCCTGCGTCCGCGCCTGCACCGCACCGTGCTGTTCGGGTACATGCTCGGCGTGACCTTCAGCGGCGTGGTCTGCCTGATGCAGGCGCTCGGCATCCCGACGCTGCGACCTCCCGGTCCGGGTGCGCAGCGCTACCCGGGCCTGTCGACCTACACGATGCTCCTGACCTGGCAGGTGCTGTTCGCGGGCCTCATCGCCGGGTACTTCCTGC
>JAHBSO010000017.1 GCA_019639075.1 Actinomycetota bacterium
CCTGCTCCCGGTGGCCCGCCCGCCGCCCCCGCGGGCTGGGGTGGCCCGCCGCCACCGGCCGGCTACGAGCAGCCTGGGGGATACGGGATGCCGCAGCCCCCGATGGCCCCGCCCGCGCCGGCCGGCCCGCCGGACCCGAACGGGCTCGGCGTCGCCGCCGGGCGCATCGACCGCGGACCGCTCAAGAAGGCCCGGGCCGCGTTCGCTGTTGCCGGGGCCGTCCTCCAGGACGGCGAACAGGTCGAGGCGGTCGTGTGCGGTCAGTTCGAGGGCAACCCCGCGGTGTTGATGCTCACCGATCGCAACCTCGTCGTGGTCGACGATCGTCCGTGGCGACCGACGGTCGACCGCATCGCCGTGGACGGCTCGCTCCAGGTCCAGGGCATGCAGGACAACCGTTCGGCCACGCTCACCGTCCTGGGCAACGGCCGCCAGTACGTGATCGACCAGATCGCCGCCACGGCGCTCGCCGTCGAGATGGCCCAACGCATCCGCTACCGCGCCAGCACCTGACGCGCCTCGTTCCCCGAGGACCGCGGTTTCCCCCCGTCCCCGAGCGAGCCCCACCTGCTCCCTGAGCGCGAGCGAGTGCAGCGGTTTCCCACCGTTCCCTGAGCGAGAGCGAGCGCAGCGAGCGAAGTCGAAGGGTCCGACCAGCCCTATCGGTTCGTGGCCCGGGAGGGCGGTTGCTATAGTGACCAGCCCACGCGGACGTGGCTCAGTTGGTAGAGCATCACCTTGCCAAGGTGAGGGTCGCCGGTTCGAATCCGGTCGTCCGCTCGGAGCGAAACCCCCTGCTCAGGCAGGGGGTTTCGTCGTTCCCACCTGCGGTTTCGTGGCCCCGAGCGCCGCGTCGGGCCCGTCTCCCCAGCCCCACCCGTACCAGGCCGGTCTCAGCGGACCCCAGCAGTTCTGTGCCAGAAGTTGTGCCAGACATTCCGGACACGGTGCGCCAGATACGACGGGATGCGGTCAGATCTTCGCAGCGTCCGATCGGCGTCGCCGGACCAGGTAGATCGACCCGCCGAGTACGAGAAGCGTCGGCAACATCGCGTTCGTCGCCGTGTCCACGAGGCGTGCATCCTGCACGTTCCCTACGGCGTCGAGCGTCCGCGGGTCTGTCAGATTCTTTGTGTAAGCGGTCGTGAGCATGGTTAGTAGCCGGCGGCTGCGATGCGGTCGCCGTAGTGGATGGTCAGGGTGTTCAGGATGGGTTTCCAGCCGTTGATGCGGCCGGTGAGGTCTTGACGGTTCGGGCGGCGTCTGGTGGCGATGAGGTAGAGGACCTTCATCGCGGATTGCTCGTTGGGGAAGTGGCCGCGGTGGCGGACGCCCCTTCGGAACTGGGCGTTGAGGCTCTCGATGGCGTTGGTCGTGTAGACGACCTTGCGGAGCTCGGGCGGGAAGTCGAGGAACGGCACGAACTCGTCCCACGCGTTCTCCCAGGAGGAGATCATCGCCGGGTAGGTGGGTCGCCACTGCTCGGCGAACTCGTCGAAGTTCGCGTGGGCGGCCTCGACGGTCGGCGCCTCGTAGATCGAGCGCATCTGTCGGGTGATCTGGGCCCAGTGCTTCTTCGATGCGTAGCGCAGCGAGTTGCGGACCATGTGCACCACGCAAGTCTGCACGGTTGCTTGGGGCCAGGTGCCCCGGATCGATTCCGGGAGGCCATTGAGCCCGTCACAGCACACGATCAACGCGTCGGCGACGCCACGGTTGCGAAGCTCGGTCAGCATCGTTGCCCACTGCTTCGCTCCTTCGCCGCCGGTCGGGCCCAGCCACAGGCCCAACACGTCGCGGTGACCATCGAGGTCGACGCCGATCGCCACATACACGGGCCGGTTCGCCACCTGGGCGCCCCGGACCTTGATCACGATCGCGTCGATCAACACGACCGCGTAGATCGGCTCGAGCGGCCGGTTCTGCCAGGCGACCATGTCGGCAAGGACCTCGTCGGTGATCTTGGAGATCGTCTCCCGGGACACGTCGGTGCCGTAGATCTCGGCCAGATGCGCCTGGATGTCCCCAGTGGTCAGGCCTTTCGCGTAGAGCGAGATCACGTTGCCCGACAGCCCATCGAACCGCCGCTGGTGCTTGGGGACCGTTGCTGGGTCGAAGGTGCCCAGCCGGTCCCGGGGGACCGCGAGCTCGACGTCGCCGATCTCGGTCGACACCGTCTTCGGATAGGTGCCGTTACGGGAGTTGCCGGTCCCTCTACCCTCGACAGCGTGGCGCTCATAGCCCAGGTGCTCGGCCATCTCGACCTCGAGGCCCCGCTGCAACACCGACCGCATCAGATCGGTCAGCAGCCCGCCCTCACCGGTCAACGCCACGCCCTCATCACGGGCTCGAGCCACCAGCTCCGCCGCCCACGCGTCCATCGACGCCGAGTCGGCTCCTGCGGGCACCAACGACGACGGCGTCAACGCCTCGCCCTCAGAACGCTTCGTCATGAACATGATCCTCTCCGCCCCCACCAGCTCAGGCAGGGACTCTCAGACCACGCCGCTTACACAAAGTTCCTGACAGACCCAGCTCAAGAATCAGGCTCGGGTCCGATCGGACGGCAGCGCTCCCGATCACCTCAACAATCCGAAGATTCCGCTCAACTTTATCGCCAAGAATGGAATCAAGGTGTGGCCGGCAGATCAGGGCGCTTCGACGCAGGTCCCGTTACGAGTCAGGTTGGGTCTCGACGAGGCCCGGCACATCGACGACGCTGACCTTGGCTGAGGACTGACCAAGTGCCTCGGCCTCCGATTCAATAGCGGGAAGTCGCCAGTAGCTTCCCAATACCTCCGGACCGTACGGACTCATCCCGCGTGGCATGAATGGGGCCAGGTCGGTCATGGAGGGATCGGGCACGTCTGGCATGGACCGGCTCTCTGCTTGGAGGTTGGCAAGGTAGTTGCTGACCCATGCAATCCATACGGTCTCGTCCGGATCAGGCGTAGGGGCCTGCCGAAGCCTCTGGAGGTAGCGCTCGACCTCGAGTAGGCGACGGTGGCGAGCCAGGCGTTCGTCGAGGACGTCGACGAGCCAGGCCTGGGTGAACGTCTTGCGGGCGATCTCGACGGCGCGTTCCCAGTACTCGTGACGCCGTAGTTGGAGTTGGGCCGCTTCGACCGCGGCCTTCTCGGCCTCGACGGTCATCTCCTCGATTAGGGCCACCGCCCGAGGCAAGCGGTCCTCGCAGGTCCAGCGCTTCCGGTCGTTGGCGAGCGCCACTGTTCCCCGTCCGCGAGGTCTCGTGGTTGTGATGGACAGGCGGCCAGACGGGTGGTGGTCGTACTTCGGCAGAGACGGTGCGAACAGGTACCCGCTCGCAGAGCGAAACGAGCGGCGCTCCTGCTCGGCAAGCTCTGTGGCGGTCGGAACGTGTGGCGTCTTGTCAGTCTCCTCGGAAACGGTGAGCACGAAGCAGTGCGGGGACCGGAGAAAGACGCTGCACCCGGCCGAGGTGGACTCGACGCCTCCGCCACGGCGCCCGAGTTCGTCCACGATGGCCTGCACCAGGCGAAGCGATCGGCTCACGCTCGACCTTGTCACGTGGACGTCGATTACCCCAGGGCGCCGTGGTGAGCCGTACCACCCGTCGCCCTTGTTCGTGATGGCGGCGCGGCTCGCCGCGATCAGAGGGTGGGCACGGCGAAGCGTCTTCGGCACTGGGATCGGCGATTGAGGATCGGGTGTGAAGCCTCGTCGTCATCTAAGGACACGAGTCGAATCACGAGATCCGCTCGGTCCCGACCGGAGAACCGAATCCTGTATCCGGTGGGTGCGGCATGCTCGCACGATGCCAACCAGAGTGCTCGCCGCCATTGCCGACGAACGTTGTCGGGTGGATCCGGGATGGTGAGCCGGTGCCCGTCCGCTGCATGAAGCAGCGCGATGAGCCGAGCGGAATCGGTCGGAGGTTCGGGCGGCAGGTCCGAGGTCATGGACCGAAAGTTCGGGCCGATCCGACGTCGACTCCGTCCGGGCGGTCGGCCGTTGCGTGGCGATCCCGGGATGGGCATTTGAGCACCCTGTCGAGGGCGTCACACCTTCGGCGGCTCCAGACCGTCGACCAGCTCCCCGGCGTTGATCTCCAGTCCCTTGGCCAGCTTGAGGATGTTGTGGAGCGAGATGATGCGCTGGCCTCGTTCTGTCTGGCCGAGGAAGGTCCAGTGGACGCCGCAGCGGACGGCGACGGCTTCCTGGGACAGTCCGAGCTCGTGGCGGCGTGCTCGGCCCGTTCGCCAAAGGTCTTGGTGGCTGAGGAGAGGGTGGTGTGCCATGACCGCACAACCGTCGGTGCCCCAACCCTTTGCCATCCAGAGCAACCACGTCCCAACTGCATACGTCCTGGTAAAGTCGCCCGATCACGGGGGTCGACCCCGGAGCGGGTGGACAGACGAGGAGGAACCTCATGCGCGCCCGACATTTGCTGGCTGCGTTGACGACGATGACGATGACGGTGCTCGGTCTGGGCGGCTGCGGCGACAGCGGAGGCGGCCAGGTGGTTGTCAGCGAGCCCGTTGGCTCGGACAGCACCACCACGACCACGGAACGCTCGACAACGTCAGCGCCGTCGACGACCACGACCCCAGCTGCAACGACGACGACCGAGCCCTCGACGCCGGCGGACGAAGCGAGTGAGTTCGTCCCTGGACCCGCCTTCAGCGCGTCGGCCACCTTCGACGTGACCGATGCGCTCGGCTACCGGTGGACAGGCACGGTGGGCTTCGCGTTCGCCAGCCCCGTGGTGGACATCGAGGACTCAGCACCAGGAGAGGCCAAGGTGCAGGTGGACTTCGCGGTGGTCGTCAAGCTGACGAACCAAACGCCGGGACGCAACGCCATCGTCTACTGGGCGGCCGCGCCGCTGCTGGACGCGACGGCCGGCCTCGCCGACGACTACTGGCGCTGTGAGGCGGCAATCCTCGACGGCGCCGATGCCTTCCCGGTGCCTGCTTGTGCGATCGACGGCCTCGGCTTGGCCCAGTCGGACACCGAAGGGGTCGAACTCAGGTCCGGACCTCCTGGGGAGACTAGCTCGTTGTCAGGAACCCTCTCTACGGCCTCGATGGCCGAGAGCGTGGCCCAGGCGACCGTCGCACAGTTCAACGTCGATCAGCCGACGCTGCCGGGTTTCGCGCTCGACCTTAAGACGCGGACGCCGGGCACCGCCGGCACTTCGACGAGTGGGATCTTCGTCAACCGCGACGGTGCCGTGACCCAGTGGTGCGATCACACCCGGAAGTGCACGCGGCCCTGATCGAGGGCCAGTTTGGCACGGTTCATACACTGGGGTCATGGGTGACGACGTTTGCCTCGATCCTGGTCGGGAGTACCTCCTGGCCTACGGGCGACGCCTGAACTCCAGTCGAACTGGTCCGGGCCAGCCTCGGCGACGTCCTTGACGACGAAAGGCGGCAAGTCGACTGCACGACCAGCAACCTCGCACCGAACTTGCCCGCCTCGATCGACAGGAAGAGAACCTGCTCGACGTGGCTGCGGACGGCGAACTGCCGAAGGGTAAGATCAAGGCCCGGCTGCAGAAGATCTCGAACGAGCGAGACCGCATCGAAGACCGTCTCGGCGATTCGACCGAGGATCTGCGAGCCGGAGTCGAGGTGATCGACGGCGCACTTCGCACCCTTGAACGACCCAACGGCCTCTACGAGTCGATGGGCGGGCAAGGACGGCGAGCGCTCAACCAGGCGATCTTCACCAAGCTCTACATCTATGGCACCGAGGTGGTCGATGATGGGCTGAAGGCTCCGTTCGCTGACCTGGTCGAAGTCCACCGTGCGGGGACGCTCGTCGAGGTCGAACGTCAACAGCGACCCGTGCAAAGCGCAAGAGGTCGGTGGGCGATCACGCCACACCGACCTCTCTCTGACCGAGCGTCCGCACTCGCTGGGGCTCTCGCAGACGAGAGTTGGAGTAAGGACGTTCTGGTGGAGCTGGGGAGAATCGAACTCCCGTCCGCGAAGCGGTTGACGACCGCGCTACGACCGTTCCCGAGATCGAGCCGTACGGCTGGCTCCCTGCCGGGTCAGGTGGGCTCGCGCCCTCCGCCTCGTCTTTCCGAGACGTCAGTGTTCTTTCGCACCGTCAGCGGTCTTTCCCGCCGTCAACCACGACTTCTGTTGCCGGGCTGTCGTGGTCAGGCCCCGTGCGCCATTGCTGGTCACGATGTCTCTCTTCGCTAGATCGAGTGATCAGGCGGCGAGAGCGAAGTCGCCATCGGCGCTTCTTTGGTTGCCCCGTTTTGCGAGTCTGAGCAACTCGGGTCGCACGTTCGGCTTCCGGGTCTCCACGTCGAAACCGGTCAGCCCCTTGTCAAGGAACCGCCCCGCAGCACACGTGTCGGCGGGACGGCCCGGTCAGGATACCGGGTCTCGTCAAGCGTCGGCGTGGCGGTTCGCGGCCCGCATGGCCCGGCGGGCGTCCCGTTCGGCGTCGCGCTCGGCGATGGCGTGGCGCTTGTCGTAGTCCTTGCGGCCTCGGCCGAGCCCGAGCTCGAGCTTGGCCCGACCGTCCTTGAAGTACAGCGACAGCGGGACGAGCGTGAGGCGCTCGATGTTCACCCGGCGGTGCATCTCCTCCAGCTCGTGGCGGTGGACGAGGAGCTTGCGGGTGCGCTCGGTCTCGTGGCCGCCCTGCGCGGAGGCCAGCGAATAGGCGTTGATGTGCAGGCCGACCAGCCACAGCTCGCCGCGGTCGAGGCGGGCATAGGCATCCGAGAGGGTCACCTTCGACTCCCGGAGCGACTTCACCTCGCTGCCCTGGAGCTGGATGCCGCACTCCCACGTGTCGAGGATCTCGTAGTCGCGCCGCGCCTGGCGGTTGGTGGCGACGACGGTGGCGCCGGGGGTGGGAGCGGGCTTCTTCTTTGCCATGGGAGCTGCCGAGGCTACCGGCCATGCTGGCGGGGTGTCCCGTCCGTTCCGGCCGTTCGACCGGGAGATCGCCCGGCTGGCCCTGCCCGCCCTCGTCACGCTCCTGGCCGAGCCGGCGTACCTGCTGGTCGACACCGCGGTGGTCGGGCACCTCGGCGCCGACCAGCTCGGCGGGCTGGCGGTCGCCTCTGCGCTGCTGCTCACGGTCGCGTCGCTGTGCATCTTCCTGGCGTACGGGACGACGGCGTCGGTGGCGCGACTTCTCGGCGCTGGCGACCGACGGGGCGCGGCCGACGACGCGGTGCAGGGCATGTGGCTCGCCCTCGGGGTGGGCGTCGTGTTCGCCGTCGTGCTCGGGGCGGCGTCCGGCCCGTTGATCGCCGTGCTCGGCGCGGAGGGGGCGACCGCCGAGGCGGCCCGCACCTACCTCCGCATCAGCGTGGCCGGCCTGCCGTTCCTGCTCCTCACCTTCGCCGGAAGCGGCTACCTCCGCGGCCTCCAGCGGACGACGCCACCGATGGTGATCGCGCTCGTCGGAGCCGGCCTCAACGTGGTGCTCGACCTCGTGCTGATCCCCGGCCTCGGGTACGGCATCGGGGCGTCCGCGCTCGCCACCGTCGTCGCGCAGGTGGTGACCGGTGCCGCGTTCGTCGTCGTCGTTGGGCGGCTGGCCGCGGGGGAGGGGGCGGTGTTCCGGCCGCGATGGCGGACCCAGCGCCGGCTGGTCCGGGTGGGCTTCGACCTCGCGGTGCGGACCGCGGCGTTGCGGTTGAGCCTCCTGTTGCTCACCGCCGTCGCCGCCCGCATCGGCACCGAGGAGCTGGCCGCCCACCAGATCGCGTTCGAGGTGTGGAACTTCCTGGCGCTCGGCCTCGACTCGCTGGCCATCGCCGGTCCGGCGATGGTCGGGCTCCGGCTCGGTCGGGGCGACGGCGCCGAGGCGCGGGCGGTCGGCGACCGGCTGCTGGTGCTCGGGCTCGTGGCCAGCATCGGGGTGGGCATCGTGGTCGCGGCGTCGATCCCGTTCCTCCCTGGGGTGTTCAGCTCGGACGCCGACGTCCGGTCGCTGGTGGCGTTCCTGCTCGTCTGGGTCGCGGTGATGCAGCCCCTGGCGTCGGTGGTGTGGGTGCTCGACGGCATCCTCATCGGCGCCGGCGACCAGCGGTTCCTCGCATGGGCGATGGTGGCGGCCGCCGCGGTGTTCGCGGCGTGCGCCCTGCCGATCGTGCCGCTCGGCCTGGGCATCGGCTGGCTGTGGGCGGCGTACCTGATGTTGCTCGTGAGCCGGGCCACGATCCTCGGCGTCCGCTACCGCGGCGACCGCTGGATCCGCCTCGGCGCCCACGCGTGAGCGAGACGAGTGGCTCGACCAACCCGAAGTGAGTCCACTCTTAGTTCGAGTTTTGATAGAAAAGTCGGACTAACTTGGATCGGGGTTCGGAAGGACTGGTGGCATGTCGAGCGAAACGGCCATCGATTGGCCGCCTCACGACGTCGAGGTCGTGCCCTGGCGGCAGACGTTCCGGTCCGGCACCAAGAGCGATCGCACGCTGTCGGAGGTCGAGGTCGCCATCCCCCCGATGATCGCTGAGACGCCCTTGAAGGTCTCCGGTTCGTTGGTCGCGGAGGCGGAGTCGGCGATGCAGGAGATCTTCGCCCTCGATCGCGCGCACGGCGACGTGCTCGCTCCGCTCGGCCTCCTCCTTCTGCGGACCGAATCAGTTGCGTCGTCGAAGATCGAGCGGATCGAAGCGGGGCTCGACGACTACGCCCGAGCGCTTCACGGCAATCGATCGAATCCGTCCGCGACGTCCATGGTGGCGGCGACCGGGGCACTCACGAGACTCCTCGACGTCGTCGGGGGCGAAGGAGCCGTCACCTCCGCCTCGCTGACCGATGCTCACCGGGTGCTGATGGCGGACGACCCGTACGAGGCGGCTCAAGCTGGTCGCTTCCGTGAGGTGCAGAACTGGATCGGCGGCAGCGATCACTCCCCACGGAGCGCCTTGTACGCGCCGCCGCCGGCCGGCCGGGTTGTCGGTCTCATGACGGACCTCGTCACGTTCTCGAACCGTTCGGACCTGCCGGTGCTCGTGCAGGGTGCGATCGCCCACGCGCAGTTCGAGTCGATCCACCCCTTCACCGATGGAAACGGGCGCATCGGTCGAGCCTTGATCAACGCGGTGCTGCGCGTTCGGCGGACGACCACCGGCGTCGTCGTGCCGATCGCTTCGGCCTTGGTCGTCCAACGCGACCGGTACTTCGACGACCTCACCGCCTACCGGGACGGTCGCGCTGGTCCGATCGTCACGTCGATGGTTCGCGCCGCTGGCATCGCCGCGCACGAGTCGCGACGGAGTGCGACGGAGCTGGCCGAGATCCCCGACCGGATGCGGGACGCCGTCGGGCGGGTCCGGCGGGGAAGCGCCGTCGCGGTTCTGTTGGCGGCTCTGCCGACGCACCCCATCCTGTCGGCCGACGATGCGAGCGATCTCACGGGGGTGGTCGACTCGAGCCTCTACAGCGCCATCGGACGGCTCGAAGCAGCCGGCGTGCTCCGTTCGCTCACGGATCGAAAGCGTGGTCAGGTGTGGGGTGCAACGCAGATCCTCGACGAGATCGAGGACCTGAGCCTTCGCATCGCTGCCGCCGCTCGCACCGCGGCCGGCCTTCGACCCCGAGTGTGACTCGACCCTGACCAGCTGGTTCGGGGCGGGTCGCGGGTGTGGGACCATGGGCGATGGCCCTCGCAGACGGCACCGGTCCCGACGACGACGTCGACCCGGCGCTGCGCGACGACATCCGGCGGCTCGGTTCGCAGCTCGGTGCGACGCTGGTCCGCCAGGAGGGGGCCGAGTTCCTGGACCTCGTCGAGGCGGTGCGGGCCGAGGCCAAGGCGGCCCGGGCCGGTGAGGTCGACCAGCGGGGGCTCGACGACCTGTTGGCCCCGCTCGACGCCCGCGACGCCATCCGCCTCGTCCGGGCGTTCTCGTCGTACTTCCACCTGGCCAACCTGGCCGAGCAGGTCCACCGCGACACCGGGCGGGTCCCGCTCGGTCCGCCCGGTCTGCCGTTCGTGCCGCCACCGGTGAGCGCGCCGGTCGCCGACGACGAACGTCGGGCGGCCATCGCAGCCCTCGACGTGCGCCCGGTGTTCACCGCACACCCGACGGAGGCGACCCGGCGAACCGTCACCTACAAGCGCCGTCAGATCGCGGATCTGCTCGTCGACCGGGCCGACCCGCGCATCCGCGAGATCGATCGCGACCGGATCGACCGCCACGTCGCCGAGGCCATCGAGGTGCTCTGGCAGACCGACGAGTTGCGGGTCCGCCGACCCACGCCGTTGGACGAGGCCAACACCGTGCTCGACGTGCTCGACTCCCTCGTGCCGGTCGTGGCCGGCCTGCTCGAGGACTTCGCCGACCGCCTGCGCACCGCCGGCGACGACCCGTCGCCGACGTTGCGGCCGATCCGGTTCGGCTCCTGGGTCGGTGGCGACCGTGACGGCAACCCGTTCGTGACCGCGCCGGTCACCCGCGAGGTGCTGCTGCGCCAGCGGGAGCGGGGTCTGCGCCGGGCGGTCGAGGCGATCGAGCTGCTGGCCACCGAGCTGTCGATCTCGACCCGGATCGTCGGCCGCTCCGGCGACGTCGACCGGCTGATCGAACGGGACCGGGAGCGGTTCCCGGAGGTGCACCGTCGGTTCGGCGACCTCAACGCCGAGGAGCCCTACCGGCTCGCGCTCGCGGGGTTCCACGCTCGCCTGCTCGCGGCCCAGCGTGGCGATGCCGACGCGTACACGAGGGCCGACGATCTCGTCGAGGACCTGCTCGTGCTGCGGGGGTCCCTCGTCGAACACCGGGGCGAGGTGATCGCGGAGGGTCCGCTCGACCGCGCGCTGCGCACGTTGGTGGCGTTCGGGTTCACGATGGCGACGCTCGACCTGCGCCAGGACGCCGCGGTGCACCACCGGTTGATCGCCGCCCTCCTCGAACGGGACGGCTCCGGCGCCGACGGCGCGGCCGCACCGGGCTACCTGGACCTGCCCCGCGACGAGCGGGCCACGCTGCTCGCCGACCTGCTGGCCGAGAGTCGACCGCTCGCCCCCACGTCGGTCGAGCTCCCCGAAGCCCTGGCCGATGCCCGGGCGGTGTTCGCCGTGGCCCGCGACGCGATCGGCCGCGACGGTGCCGACGCGATCACGAGCTACATCGCGTCGATGGCATCGGCGCCCGACGACGTGCTCGCCATCGCCGTTCTCGCCGTCGATGCCGGCCTCGTCGACCTGAAGGGCGGTGTCGCAGGGCTCGACGTCGTCCCACTGTTCGAGACCACCGACGCCCTGACCGACGCCGGCGCGGTGATGGACGCGCTCCTGTCGTGCCCGCCCTACCGGAAGCTGGTGGCGCTCCGCGGCGACCGGCAGGAGGTGATGCTCGGCTACTCCGACTCGAACAAGGTCGGAGGCACCGTCTCCTCGCGTTGGGGGATCCATCGGGCGATGCGGGAGCTGCGGGACGTGGCCGGTCGACACGGCGTCGACCTCACGCTCTTCCACGGTCGGGGCGGCACCGTCGGCCGGGGTGGCGGACCGACCGCCGACGCGATCCTCGCCGAGCCCTACGGCGCGCTGCACGGCTCCATCAAGATCACCGAGCAGGGCGAGGTGATCGCCGACAAGTACGGCACGCCCGCGCTCGCCGACCGCAACCTGCGCATGACCCTCGGCGCGGTGCTGTCGGGCACGCTGCTGCACGCCGAGTCGACCGTCGACCCGGACGTGCTCGCCCGATGGGACGGGGTCATGGACGTGGTCGAGCGCGCCGCGCACACCGCGTACCGGGCGCTCGTCGACGACCCGTCGCTGGTGCCGTACTACCTGGCGGCCACGCCGGTCGACGAGCTGGGCGACCTCAACATCGGCTCGCGGCCGGCGCGCCGCGGCGGGGGCCGGGCGGCCGGGGCCGACCTGTCGGACCTGCGGGCGATCCCCTGGGTGTTCGGCTGGACCCAGACCCGCCAGAACGTGCCGGGCTGGTTCGGGGTCGGCAGCGGCCTGGCCGCGGCCCGTGCCGCCGGGCACGGTGCCGACCTCGCCGCCATGGCGCGGGGTTGGCCCTTCTTCGTCGACGTGCTGTCCAACGTCGAGATGGTCCTGGCGAAGACCGACCTCGACCTCGCGGCGCGCTACGTCGATCGCCTCGTCCCGACCGAGCACCGTGGGGTGCTCGACATCGTTCGCGAGGAGTTCGAGCGCACCCGGGCCGAGGTGCTGGCCGTGCTCGACGAGGACGAGCTGCTGGCCCGTCACGTCGGCCTCGCCCGCACCCTCCGCGTGCGCGACGCGTACCTCGACCCGCTCCACGTGCTCCAGGTCGAGCTGCTGGCGCGGGCCCGCGCCGAGCGCGACCACAAGGACCCGGTGCTGCACCGGGCACTTCTCCTCACCGTCAACGGCATCGCCAACGGTCTCCGCAACACCGGCTGAGGTCGACTCCCCGTCAGGGGCGCGGCTCGAAGCGGTGGTACTGCGTCACCGTGTCGAAGCCCATGCGGTCGTAGACCGGCTCGCCCATCGGGCTGGCCTGGAGGATGCCGATCGAACAGCCCTGGTCCCTGCCCTCGGCGAGCACCGCCGCGGTGATCGCCGCGCCCAGACCACGGCGCCGGAACTGCTCCCGCACGCCGATCGTGTACACGCCGGCGACGTGGTCGGTGCGGAGCAGCTGTCCGCACGCCGCGGGTTCACCGTCGACGTACTGCAGGAACCAGGCGTTGCGGTCGTCGTCGAGCATCGACGCCGGGGCGAGGTCGCCCACGATCTCGGACGGGGCGCCGAAGGCCTCTCCGGCCACGACGCCGATGTCGGCCATCCGTGCGGCGTCGGTCACCCGCAGGATCGGTTCGACGCCGTCGCCATCGACGGGGAGGTCCGTGAGCGGGGTGATGGCCATCCCGGGCAGCGTTCCCGGCCCCGGGACCAGGCCGAGCGGCTCGACCATCGCGGCGACGGCGGGCGCGAGCGAGGCCGGCGACGTCACCCAGAACGGGACGTCCCGCTCCGACAGCCAGCGGGCCGCCGCCACCAGGTCGTCGGTCTCCGGCTCCTCGAACACGAACGCCTGGTTGAACAGCCCCATCGGAGCACCGACCGACGAGCACCGGATCGTGCCGAACGTCTCGGAGGCACCAGCCGCATGTTCGGACGTGAAGTCCAACCATGCGAACCAGTTGTTCGTCATGGCGTGCACCAGGTCGTCGCTCATCGTGTCGGACCTCCCGTCGGTTCCGTCGAATCGCCTCAGATCGAGCGGCCGGCGGCCTCCCAGTACTCGTCCTTGAGCAAGCGCTTGTACAGCTTGCCGGTGGCGTGCCGGGGCAGTTCCTCGCGGAAGTCGATCGTGCGCGGGCACTTCACGTCGGCGAGGTGGTCGCGGCAGTAGGCGATCAGCTCGGCCGCCAGCTCGGGTGTGCCGTCGACGCCGTCGACGGTCTCGACCACCGCCTTGACCGCCTCGCCGAAGTCGTCGTCGGGGACGCCGAACACCGCGACGTCGGCCACCGCGGGGTGGACCGCGAGGAGGTTCTCGGCCTCCTGCGGGTACACGTTCACCCCGCCGGTGATGATCATGTACGCCTGCCGGTCGGTCAGGTAGAGGAATCCGTCCTCGTCGACCCGGCCGATGTCGCCCAGCGTCGACCACCCGTTGGGGAGCCGTGAGGCCGCCGTCTTCTCGGGGTCGTTGTGGTACGTGAACGGCGTCGGGCTCTCGAAGTAGATCGTGCCGGACTCGCCGACCGGCACCTCCTCACCGTCGTCGCCGACGATGTGCATCGGTCCGAGGATGCTCTGGCCGACCGTGCCCGGGTGGGCGAGCCACTGCTCGCTGTTGCAGTAGACGAAGCCGTTGCCCTCGGTGCCGGCGTAGTACTCGTGGATGATCGGCCCGAACCAGTCGATCATCGCCTGCTTGGCCGGCACGGGGCAGGGGGCCGCAGCGTGGGCGATCATCTTCATCGACGAGACGTCGTAGCGCTGCCGCACCTCGTCGGGGAGCTTGAGCAGCCGCAGGAACATGGTGGGCACCATCTGGCAGGCGTTCACCCGGTAGCGCTCGATCGCCTCGAGCGCACCCTCAGGGGTGAACTTCTCCATCATCACGACGGTGCCGCCGACGTAGTTGGCCGCCATCGAGAAGCGCAACGGGGCGGCGTGGTACATCGGCGCGGGGGAGAGGTAGACGGTGTCGGCGTCGAAGCCGAGCAGCATCATGGCGAGGGTGGTCACGGCGGTCGGTTCGTCGATCGTCTTGCCGCTGACCTGGACCTCGACACCCTTGGGCCGGCCGGTCGTGCCCGAGCTGTAGAGCATGTCGTTGCCGGCCGGGCGCTCGGCCAGGGGCTCGGCCGACTGGGCGGCGATCGCCTCCTCGTAGGACTCGTGACCGGGCACCGGGCCGTCGAGGGCGAAGCGGTGTTCGACGTTCGGGGTGTCGTCCACGATCCCCGCGCCCAGGTCACCGGTGGCGGCCGTGCAGATCATCACCCGTGCGCCGCAGTCGTCGACGATGTAGGCCAGCTCCTCGGCGGTGAGCCGGGTCGACGCGAACGTGTAGATCAGCCCGGCGTAGTGGCACCCCCAGGCCAGCTCCATGAACCGGACCTGGTTCTCGACGCACAGCGCCACGTGGTCGCCGGGCCCCAGGCCGAGGGAGCGGAAGAGGTTGGCCAGGCGGTTGGCCCGGTCGTCGAGCTCGGCGAAGGTGAGCGTCTCGCCGCTGCCCGCCATGATCATGGCGGGGTGGTCGGGCGTGTCGGCAGCGTGGGTCCCTGGGTGCATGGGCCGACCGTAGCCAGCCCTCGGCGCCGCCGCTTGACCGGTCGGTCAACATCGCTCGCCACCGAACACATGGGTCGTTCGGCCCATCGCGCGTCATGTTCGACACATGTTCTGGCCTTCCGTGCATCGGCATGGTGGGATGCAGCAACGGTCGAACGGGGAGCCGGTCGAGTGGCCATCAGCAGCACAACCGAACCGCAGGTCGAGCACCGGGTGGTGCACGGGTACCGCCGGGCCTTCCGGCGCTGCGGCGAGGGTCCGCCCCTGTTGCTCCTCCACGGGATCGGCGACAGCTCGGCCGGGTGGGCGCCGCTGATGCCCGCGCTCGCCGAGCACTTCACCGTCATCGCCCCCGACCTGCTCGGCCACGGCGACTCCGACAAGCCCCGGGCCGACTACTCCGTCGCCGCCTACGCGAACGGCATGCGCGACCTGCTCGACGTGCTCGAGATCGAGCGGGCCACGGTCGTCGGCCACTCGCTCGGTGGCGGCGTGGCGGCCCAGACCGCCTACCAGTACCCCGACCGGGTGGAGCGGCTCGTCCTCGTGAGCTCGGGTGGGGTCGCACGTGAGGTCAGCCCGGCCCTGCGGCTGCTGTCGGCCCCGTATGCCGAGCTGACGCTGCCCTTCACCGCCCTGCCGGGTGCCAAGGTCGTGGCGCAGGCCATGGCCGAGGTCGCCAAGCGCACCCCGTTCGACATCGGGGTCGACGCCGACGAGCTGGTCCGGGTGTTCGAGGGCCTTCCGTCGGGCCCGGCCCGCAAGTCCTTCACCCGCACCCTGCGGTCGGTCGTGGACTGGCGGGGCCAGCTGGTGACCATGCTCGACCGCTGCTACCTCGCCTCGGAGATGCCGTCGCTCCTCGTCTGGGGCGACCGCGACGGCGTCATCCCGGTCAGTCACGCCCACAAGGCCCACGCGGCCATGCCCGGCAGCCGGCTCGAGGTGTTCACGGGCGCCGGCCACTTCCCGCACCACACCGAGCCGGAGCGCTTCGTCGACCTGCTCGTGGAGTTCGTGGCCTCGACCGAGCCCGCCACCTACGACCGGGACCGCTGGGTCGAGCTGCTGGTCGAGGGCCGCCCGACCGTCGAGGTGGTCGACGAGCCGGTCCCGGTCGACGACGTCGTCGTCGCCGCGGCCTCCTAGTTCGGGCGGCGCGCGACCATCAGGATGCGCTTGAACGCGAAGTAGTACGGGCGGCGACCGCCGACGACCTCGACGAGCCGCTCCCGATAGCGGTCGACCAGCGCTCGGTACGTGTCCTCGTCGAGCACCTTGGCGAAGCGGGTGAGGCTGGTGCCCTCCATCCAGTCGACGACCGCGGCGGTCGACGGGAGGACCGGGCCGTAGACCTGGAGGCGGACCACCGGCGCCTCGTAGCCCAGGTCCCAGAGCAGCTCGGCGTAGTCCTCCGGGGCGAGGACGTGCTCGGCCACCGGGTCGGGCGGGGGACCGCCGACCGCGGCGAACGCCTCTGCGAAGCGCGGTTCGGACGCCACCTCCACCGCGGTGCGGTGCGACGGGTGGTCGCTGTTGGCCGGGACCTGGACGGCGAGCTGGCCGCCGGGCGCGAGCGCCGACGTCCACCGGGCGAGGACGTCGGCGTGGTCGGGGACCCAGTGGAGGCTGGCGTTCGCGCTGACGACGTCCACGGGATCGGCCGGATCGCCCCAGGTGGCCAGGTCGCCGGCCTCGAACGACACCACGTCGGAGGCGTGGGCCGCCGCCCGGTCGAGCATCGCGGCCGACGAGTCGATCCCGGTGACCTGCGCCGCGCCCAGCCGTTCGGCCAGGCGGGCGGTGAGGTGGCCGGCGCCGCACCCGAGGTCGACCGCCCGACCGCCGGGGACCGGGTCGAGCAGCGCGTACAGGTCGAGGGCCGGCCGGTCCCGCTCGGCCTTGAACCGCTCGTAGGTGTCGGGGTCCCACTGCTCGGTGCTGGTCATGTCGGTCTCCTTCGTCTCACCACTTGTATCACACCTGTATTACCAGTGTGCACACCACAACCCCCACCACCCCCACCACCACCCCGTTCTGGCGTAGGTGAGGTCGGCCTGGCCACCACCACCTACGCCAGAACCACTGGGCGGGGTCGGGTCGGGACGGGGTCGGGTCGGGTCGGGTCGGGCGGGGTCGGGTCGGGGGCGAGCGGGCTGGGCGAGGTGGTGGGTGGGGACGGGTACGGTTCGGGGCGTGCTCCGGATCGCCCGCACCGCCCATCTGGCCATGCTCGACCACGCGGTCACCGGGCTGCCCGACGAGGCGTGCGGCCTGCTCGGCGGCCGGTACGGGAGCGACCACGTCGAGGTGTTCGTGCCGGTGCGCAACGCCGACGAGTCGGCCAAGACCTACGCCGTCGGCCCCGACGGGTTCCTCGCCGCCGACCGCACGCTCGGCCCCCTTGGTCTCGACGTGATCGGCGTGATGCACTCCCACACCCACACCGATCCGTACCCGTCGCCCACCGACGTCGACGCCGCCGACAGCCCGCTCCTCGTCGGCTGGCACTACGTCATCGTCTCCCTGCGCGACACCGCGCCGATGCTGCGGTCCTGGATCCTCGACGACCGCACGATCGTCGAGACCCCCGTCGAGATCGTGGCCGACCGCGACTGATCCACCCACCGGATGGGGGATCGACCCCACCGCCCCGTAGAATTCCGAGCGTTCCCGTCAACTTTCACCGGAGACCGCGAGCCGTGGCGCTCTACCGCAACGTCATCGACCTCATCGGTGACACACCGACCGTCGACATCAGCTCCCTGAGCCCGAACCCGGCGGTCCAGATCTACGCCAAGCTCGAGGGTCAGAACCCCGGCGGATCGGTCAAGGACCGGGCCGCGAAGTACATGATCGAGGCCGCGGAGCGCGACGGCAGCCTGCAGCCCGGCGCCACGATCATCGAGTCGTCGTCGGGCAACACCGGCATCGCACTGGCCATGATCAGCCGGATCAAGGGCTACACGCTGAAGGTCGTGCTCCCCGAGAACGTGTCGATCGAGCGGCGCCAAGCCCTCGAGGTCTGGGGCACCGAGATCATCCCGTCGCCGGCGAGCGAAGGCTCCAACGGCGCCATGGTCCGGGCCAAGCAGCTGGCCGCCGAGCACCCCGACTGGTACTTCCCGTACCAGTACGGCAACGACGCCAACCCCCGGGCCCACTACGAGTCGACCGGTCCCGAGATCCTGCGCGACGTCCCCGACATCACCCACTTCGTCGCCGGTCTGGGCACCGCCGGCACCCTCATGGGCGTCGGCACCTACCTCAAGGAGCAGAAGCCCGACGTCCAGGTGTGGGCGATCGAGCCGCCGGCGGGCGAGATGGTCGACGGCCTGAAGAACTTCGACGAGGGCTTCGTGCCGCCGGTGTTCATCGACTGGAAGGGCTACGACCTCCTCGACCGCAAGATGATCGTGCGGCCCCGCGAGTCGATCGAGTGGACGCGCCGCCTCACCGAGGTCGGGGTGTTCGCCGGCATCTCGTCGGGGGCGATCGCCGCCGGCGCCGCCAAGTGCGCGGCGGCCATCGACGAGGGTGTCGTCGTCATGATCGTGGCCGACGGCGGCTGGAAGTACCTCAGCACCGGCGCCTGGACCGACGACATCGACAAGGTCGAGGCCCGGGCCAAGGGCACCATCTACTTCTGACGCCGCCCCCGGACGCGACGAACGGGTGACCCGGAGGCCACCCGTTCGCCGGTGGAACGCCCGTCGGTTCGAACGAGCGCGGTGTGGGTCGGGTCAGTTGCCGCCGTCGGTCGAGCCGCTGTCGGTCGACCCGTCGTCGGCGGAACCGCTGTCGGTCGACGAGTCGTCGCCGCCCCGGAAACCGCCGCGGCCGCGAGGACCACCCTGGCCGAAGCCCTCGCCGTCGACCATCTTCTCGACGGCGTCGGTGATGGTTCCGGCCCGCTCGTCGGCCTGCTCCTGGGTGATCGTGCCGTCGGCGACCTTCTCGGCCAGTCGGGCGTTGGCATCGGCGACGAGGGCGTCGACGAGCGTCTGGCGGTCGACGCCCTGGGCCTCGGCGACCTCGGCGAGGGTCTTGCCGTCCTCGCGGAGGGCGGTGCGCAGCTCGTCCTCGGTCATGCCGAGGGTGTCGGCGGCGACCGTCAGGCCCTTGGACAGGATCGGGAACCGGCCGCCCATGTCGCCGCGGCCCTCGAAGGTCTTGTCGACGGCGTCGGCGATGCGGTCGGGCAGGTTGGCCTTTGCCTCGTCGAGACGGGCCTCACCGGCGGCCACCAGGGCGTCGATGAGCGCCTGGCGGTCGACGCCCTGGGCCTCGGCGATCTCGGCGAGGGACTTGCCGTCGGCGAGCGCGGAGCGGAGCTCGTCCTCGGTCATGTTCAGCGTCTCGGCCGCGGTGTCCATGGCGATGCCACCGCCGAAGCCGTGACCGCCGGGTCCCTTGTCGCCGTTGTCGGGCGCGGGGGTCGAGTTGCCGCTGGTGGACGGTTCGGTCGTGGTCGAGGAACCGCTGTCCTGGGCACCGGAGATGCCCGGTGTACCGAGGGTCGCTCCCACCACCCCTCCGGTGGCGACCGCCGCGGTGAGGGCGGCGGCGGCGAGGATCTTTCGCTTTGGCATGTCTGGCCTTTCGTCCGGGTCAAGAGGGGGCCAGGGCACACAGGACCACACGAACCTGGCAAAAACCTGAGAAAAGCCCGTCGGATCACCGAGACGCGGCGCGCGAGACCCTGGAGCGGTGATCGGATCGGTTCGTCGGTTCAGGGGGTTGCAGGTGGGGGTGGGGAACCGGCCGGGGAACCGGCGCTGGTGCCGTCGACCTGGTCGTTCGTCCGGGGGCGGGGAGGGCCGGCGACCGGGAAGCGGAGGCGGACGGTGGTGCCCCGGCCCGGAGCGCTGTCGATCTCGGCCCGGCCGCCGTGGGCGTCGAGCACGGCGCCGACGATCGACAGTCCGAGACCCGATCCGCCCGTGTGGCGGTCCCGGGAGGCATCGGCCCGGTAGAAGCGCTCGAAGGCCCGGGCGGCGTGCTCGGGGGCCATGCCGGGGCCGTCGTCGGCGACGGTCAGCACCGCCTCCTGCCCATCGACCTCGGTCGAGAGGGTCACGTGGGTCCCCGGCGGGGTGTGGACCCGCACGTTGGTCAGCAGGTTGGCCACCACCTGGCGGACGAGGGCGTCGTCGGCGACCGCGGAGACCGGCGGACCGGGGCGGACCGTGACGGGGCGGTCGGCGTCGACCGCGGCGGCGTCGAGCGCCGCGTCGCGGTTGACCTGGTCGAGCGACACCGGCGCGAGCCGAAGCGGCCGCCCCTCGTCGAGGCGGGCCAGGCGGAGCAGATCCTCGACCAGATCGCCCATCCGCACCGCTTCGGCCTCGGTCCGGTTCATCGCTTCGTCCAGTGCCCCATCCGACTCGAGGCCACCGTGGCGGTACAGCTCGGCGTACCCGCGGATGGTCGTGACCGGCGTGCGCAGCTCGTGCGACGCGTCGGACACGAACTGGCGGAGCCGGGCCTCCGACTTCGCCCGCTCGTCGAACGCGGCCTCGATCCGCCCGAGCATGCGGTTGAGCGCGCTCCCGAGCTGGCCGGCCTCGGTGTCGGCGTTGGTCTCGGGGATCCGCCGCGAGAGGTCGCCGTCGCCGATGGCGACCGCGGTGGCGGTCATCTCCTTCACGGGCCGGACGCCGAGGCGCAGGACCCAGAACGTGATCAGCCCGAGGGCCCCGACCACGACGGCGAGCGAGGTGAGGATCACGAACCGCAACCGACCCATGGCGGCGTCGACGTCCTCCAGCGGCAGGGCATAGACGAGCGTGCCCCCGAACCGTCCGCTGTCGCTGACCATCACCCGGTAGCGGAGGTCTCCCGAGGTGGCCGACGCGGTGAACGGTTCGTCCGGGGTGGCGGCCCGCACCTCGTCCGCGGTGACATCGGGCGGCGACGCGTCGGCCGCGGTGGTGTTCGGCAGGTAGAGCACCCGCAGGGTGTCGGACCGCGGGCCGAGGTAGGCGACGAACGTCTGGCCCGGGGGCGCGGTGCGGCGGGGGAACGACGGCCCGTCGATCTCGCCGTCGGCACTCTGGCCGTCGTCGCCCGTGGTGCCGGTGCTGGTGTCGTCGGTGCTGTTCCCGGGGTCGCCGAACACCGGGCCCGGTTCGGAGCGGCGGAGCTGGGCGTCGACCTGGGCGACCAGGTGGTGCTCGGTGGAACGGGTGATGGTGATGCCCACCGCGACGAGAAGGACCACGACCGCGCCCATCGCGACCAGCAGCCGCGCGCGGAGCGACACGTCAGGTCCTCGGCTCTCGGATCGTGTAGCCGACCCCGCGCACGGTGTGGATCAGCTTCGGGTCGTCGTGGTCGAGCTTCTTGCGCAGGTAGCCGATGTAGGTCTCCACGACGCCGCCGTCACCACCGAAGTCGTACTGCCACACGTGGTCGAGGATCTGCGACTTCGACAGCACGCGCTCCTTGTTCAGGAGCAGGTAGCGGAGCAGGTTGTACTCGGTGGGGGAGAGCGCGACGTCCTCGCCGCCACGGGTCACCCGGTGGGCGTCGTCGTCGAGCTCGAGGTCGGCGCACACGAGGCGGGAGTCCTCCCGGGTGGCGCCGGTCCGGCGCAGCACCGCGGTGATCCGGGCGACCAGCTCGTCGAGGCTGAACGGCTTGATCAGGTAGTCGTCGCCGCCCAGGGTGAGCCCGCGGACCTTGTCCTCGGTGCCGTCGCGGGCGGTGAGGAACAGGACCGGCGTGCGGTTGCCCTCGGAGCGGAGGCGCTGGCACACGGCGAACCCGTCGAGGTCGGGGAGCATCACGTCGAGCACGATCAGGTCGGGCTGGACCTCGCCGACCGCCTCGAGCGCGGCACGGCCGTTCGCGGCGGGGTGCACCTCGAAGCCGCTGTGGCGCAGGGCGGCCTCCAGCATCGACCGCAGGTTGTCCTCGTCGTCGACCAGCAGAAGTCGTTCACCCGTCACCTGAAGCTCCTCGTTTCCCGTGTGGACGCTACCGATCGTCGCATGACCACCTGTGAGTTCCCTGGGAGTGCTCTGGGTGGGACCCCGGAGGTGGCCGCCATCTGGGCCGTTCGGGCCCCGGTCTGCGACGATGGCCCTCCCGCGACGAGGAGGAACCCGATGCGCGCTGACGGCCGTCGACCCGACGAGCTCCGACCGATCACCTTCGAGCGCGACTTCACCGTCCAGGCGGCCGGTTCGGTCCTGGTGTCGTTCGGTCAGACGAGGGTGCTGTGCACCGCGTCGATCGACGAGGGCGTTCCCCGGTGGATGCGGGGGAGCGGCAAGGGCTGGGTCACCGCCGAGTACTCGATGCTCCCGGGCGCGTCCGCGGAGCGCATCGGCCGCGAGGCGGCGAAGGGCAAGCAGTCGGGCCGGACCCAGGAGATCCAGCGCCTCATCGGGCGGTCGCTGCGGTCGGTCTGCGACATGCGGGCCCTCGGCGAGCGCCAGGTCATCGTCGACTGCGACGTCCTCCAGGCCGACGGCGGTACCCGCACCGCGTCGATCTGCGGTGGCTACGTGGCGCTGCACGACGCGCTCACCCGGCTGGTGCAGCGGGGCGTGATCTCGGCACACCCGCTCACCGACCGTTGCGCCGCGGTGTCGGTCGGGATCGTCGACGGCACGCCGGTCCTCGACCTCCCCTACGTCGAGGACTCCACCGCCGACACCGACATGAACGTGGTGATGACCGGCTCGGGCACCTTCGTCGAGGTGCAGGGCACCGCCGAGGGCGCGGCGTTCGCCCGCGACGAGCTCGACGCGCTGCTCGACCTCGCCCAGCACGGCATCGCCCGGATCACCGACCTGCAGGCCGAGGTGCTCGCGGTGCCGCCGCAGCCCCGGTCGGCCTGACCCCGGAGCGGCTCGTGTCGTCGTCGCCGGAGGCCCGCGTGCCGATCGTGCTGGCGTCGGCCAACCCGAAGAAGGTCGCCGAGCTCCGGGCCGTGATCGGCGACCGGTTCGAACTGGTGCCCCGCCCGGCCGACGTGCCCGACGTGGTCGAGGACGCCGACACGTTCGTCGGCAACGCCCGCCTGAAGGCCGTGGCCCTGGTCGAGGCGACCGGACGCGCGGCGCTCGCCGACGACAGCGGGCTGGAGGTCGACGCGCTCGACGGTCGGCCAGGGGTGCGGTCCGCCCGGTACGCGGGCGAGGGCGCGACCGACGAGGACAACGTCGCGAAGCTGCTCGACGAGTTGGGTTCGGTCGATGCTCCGGGGGGACGGGCCGCCCGGTTCCGGTGCGTGATCGTCCTCCGGTGGCCCGACGGGCGCGAGGTCGTCACCGAGGGCACGTGCGAGGGCCACATCACCGCGGGGCCCTCGGGTGAGGGCGGCTTCGGCTACGACCCGGTGTTCGCGCCCGACGACGGCGACGGCCGGACCTTCGCCGAGATGTCCGGCGACGAGAAGCACGCCATCAGCCATCGCGGCCGCGCCATCGCCGCCCTCATCGCCGCGCTGGGTGCCTGAGCGCCTTTCGACTCGCTCCGCTCGCTCAAGGAACAGATGTGTTCCTTGAGCGGAACGGAGCGCCAGCGGAGTGCAGTCGAAAGGCTGCTGTCGTTCCTTGAGCGGAACGGAGCGCCAGCGGAGTGCAGTCGAAAGGCCGCGTTCAGCCGAGGAACGTGAAGAACATCACCTGGGTCGCGAACGCGATCGGATGGGAGAGGTCCTCGGGCCACAGGGTCATCTCCACCGACGCGTAGCCGTCGGCACCGGCCCGAGCCCGCAGGTGGCCGAGCATCCAACCGGGCTCGGCGGTGCCGAGCACGTGCAGCGTGTAGTCGGCCGACGGGCCGAACCACGGTCGGTCGAGCGGCCCGACCTTCTGACCGACCGAGCCGGGCATCGTGTCGCAGACCACGAGCGGGCCGGCGACGTGGAGCAGGCCGTCGGCGGTGGTCGGCGGGTCGTCGAGCCGGAACCAGTTGACGACGTCGGACGGCCCGGGTTCGAACGGCTCCCACGGCGCCCGACCGACGGCTGGGCGGGTCTCGAGGATCTCCTCCCAGAAGCGCATCGGCGGGCGGTCGAACTCGAACTCGATCCCGTCGGGCAGCGGGTCCCGGTAGGAGCGGAGGCCCTCGGGCCCGCCGACGTCGGGCGGTGCGAGGTCGAGGAAGTCGACCCCGGTGCGAGGGGCGCCGAACACGGCGACGACCGTGAGGCCGGCCTCGGCGCCCGGGTTGCGGACGGTGGCCGAGAGCTGCGACATGGACCGTCCCCGGCGCAGGACGGTGACGTCGATCTCGATCGGGCCGTCGGCGACCTGGCCGGCGAAGATCGACGTCTGGGTGCGCAGGGTCTGGGACGGGTCGTCGAGCGCGGCGGCCATCGCCTCGACCGCGATCGCGGTGACGATGCCGCCCTGGGGGACCACGGCCAGGGTCCAGGCCTCGCTGATCTCGGCCCGGTACCGGCCCGGTCGATCGAGGTCCCGCTCGACGGCGAGGTCGGTCCACACGTTGCCCACGCCCGCCATCCTGCCGCAGCGCCCCACCGGCACCCCACACATTTGGGGGCACACCTGGGGTCGGACCCCGAGTGTGACGTTCCATCGGCGAGAACGACCTTCACGCCTCACGCGACGCACACTCGGGGTCCGACCCCAGGTGTGTGGCGGTACGCTCCGGCGGTCGCCGACGTAGCCCAATTGGCAGAGGCACCAGGTTTAGGTCCTGGCCAGTGCGCGTTCGAGTCGCGCCGTCGGCACCGCGGCGGCATCCGGGGCCGTCGGAGGTGGCGCGGGTCGGCGCTAACCTCCCGGCCATGGATCAGCCGCCCCTCGCGCCAACGATGGCCACCCCGCCCGGTCTCGACCTCGGCGCCGCCGACATCTACAACCGCCTGCTCAAGGAGCGCATCGTCTTCCTGGGCACCGACGTGAACGATGCCATCGCCAACCAGCTGGCGGCGCAGATCCTCTACCTCGACGGGCAGGACGGCGAGCAGGACATCTGGCTCTACATCAACTCGCCCGGCGGCTCGATCTCGGCCGGCATGGCCATCTACGACACGATGCAGTTCGTGAGCGCGGACGTCGGCACGGTGTGCATGGGCCTGGCCGCCTCGATGGGCCAGTTCCTCCTCTGCGCCGGTGCCGAGGGCAAGCGCTACGCCCTCCCGCACAGCCAGATCATGATGCACCAGCCTTCCGGTGGCATCCAGGGCCAGGCCTCCGACATCGCCATCCAGGCGGAGCGGATGGTCTACATCAAGCGGCTCATGGCCGAGCGGATCGCCTTCCACACCGGCCAGTCGGTCGACCAGATCGAGGCCGACTCCGAGCGGGACCGTTGGTTCACCGCCGAGCAGGCGAAGGACTACGGCATCATCGACCGGGTCATCACCGGGCGCGACGAGCTGGCCTGAGTCAGCCGTCGACCACCGTGGTGGTCGTCGACCCGGGGGCCACCCCGGGGTTGAGGTCGAGGTCGCACGTCTCGTGGGCGTACGTGGCGATCGTGGCGGCCGATGCATCGAGGTCGGGGTGGTCGCTGATGGCGGTCCGCACCGCAGCGACAGCACCTCGGCGGTCGTCGGGGTTGTTCCGCACGGCCTCGATCACCGCGTCGACGACGGCGACGACCGTCTCGACCTCGTCGTCGACCTCCGACGGAGCGGTGCGCTCGACGGTGTCGTAGGCGGCCGCGGCCCGGTCGAGGCGGCGGGTCAACTCGGGTCCGTCGAGGGCCGTGAAGCCCGACACGACGGACTCGAGCGTCGGCGCGCTCCGGAGCGCGGCGCAGAAGGACTGGCTGTCACCGTCGTCGCTCCCGCACGCGGTGACGCTCATCGTGGCGATCGAGGCGAGAGCGACGAGGGAGATCGCCCGGCGACCCGCGGCCCGCATCCGCGCCCGGTCCGGCATCGTCAGGCGGCGGCGTCCGACACGGCGGCCGCGGCGCGGGCCCGGAGGTCGGCCACGGCGTGGGTGAGGCCCTCGGGATCGCGGTACAGCGCGGAGCCGGCGACGAGGACGTTGGCCCCGGCCCGGGCCGCGCCGGCGATGGTGTCGGGGCCGATGCCGCCATCGACCTCGATGTCGACGTCGAGGCCCCGCTCGAGGATCATCGACCGCAGCGCGGCGACCTTGGGTTCCATGGTCGAGATGTAGGCCTGGCCCCCGAAGCCCGGGTTGACGGTCATGACGAGGACCATCTCGACGAGGTCGAGGACGTGCTCGACGGCCTCGATCGGGGTGGCCGGGTTCAGCGCGACGGCGGCCCGGCCGCCGGCGTCGGCGACCTGGCCGAGGCAGCGGTGCAGGTGGATGGTCGACTCGGCGTGGACGATGAGCAGCTCGCAGCCGGCCTCGACGTAGCGCTCGAGCAAGGTCTCGGGGGTGCGGACCATGAGGTGGGCCTCGAACGGGATCGACACGTGCGGGCGGCAGGCGGCGATGACGTCGGGGCCGAAGGTGAGGTTGGGGACGAACTCGCCGTCCATGACGTCCCACTGGATGCGGTCGACCCCGGCGTCCTCCAAGGCTCGGCACTCGTCACCGAGCCGGGAGAAGTCGGCGGGCAGAACCGAGGGGGCGATCTGGATGGGGCGGGGAGCGGCGGGCACGGCCGCCATCCTACGGGGCCCGCGCGGGGCGCTCGGTAGGCTCCGGCGGTGACGACCGTGGAGCTGACGACCACCGCGATGGCGGTGGGCGGTGAGGCGGTGGCCCGTGAGCCTTCCGGGCGAGTGGTGTTCGTGGCGGGCGGCATGCCGGGTGAACGGGTGCTCGTCGAACTGGTCGAGGAGCGGAAGACCTTCGCCCGGGGCGCCGTGGTCGAGGTGCTCGACCCGTCGCCCGACCGGGTGGAGCCGTCCTGCCCGCACCGTCGGGCCGGGTGCGGGGGTTGCGACTGGCAGCACATCGCCCCGGATGCGCAGCGGACGTTCCGGCTCGACGTCGTGCGGAGCGAGCTCGAGCGGGCCCTCGGCCGCGCCCCGGAGGTCGTCCTCGGCCCGGCGGTGCCCCCGGTGGGAGGGCGGACCACCGTGCGGGGCACCGTCGGTGTCGACGGCCGGTTCGCGTACCGGCAGCGTCGGTCGAACGTCCCGATCGAGGTCGACTCCTGCCTCGTCGCCCACCCGCTGGTCGAGGAGGTCGTCGCCGCGGGCCGGTTCGGTGACGCCCGGGAGGTCACCATCCGGGCCGGGGCCCGCACGGGGGAGCGGTTGGTCGTGGTCGACGGCGACGCCGACGAGGTCCGGGTGCCGGACGACGTGCTCGTCGTGACGACCGCCGAGCTCGCCGCCGGCCGCCGGGCCTGGATCCACGAGGAGGTGGCCGGGCGCACGTGGCGGGTGTCCGCCGGGTCGTTCTTCCAGGCGGGCGCCGAGGCCGCCGACGCCCTGGTCGAGGTGGTCCGTGGCGCGGTGACCACCCACGCGCCCGACGACGCTCGCCTCGTCGACCTGTGCTGCGGCGTCGGGCTCTTCGCCGGGACGCTGGGGTCGGGGCGCCGGGTCGTAGGGGTGGAGCGGGACCGTTCGGCGGTGGCCGACGCCCGGCACAACCTGGCCGACCTGGACGTCCGCCTCGTGCGGGTCGCGATGGAGCGGTGGCGCCCCAGCCGGGCCGACATCGTCGTCGCCGACCCGGCGCGGGCCGGGCTGGGGGCGGCCGGCGTGCGAGCGGTCGACGGCACCCGTGCCGGCCTGTGCGTGCTGGTGAGCTGCGACGTCGGTGCGCTGCGACGAGACGTCGGCCTCCTGGCCGGCGTCGGGTTCGAGATGACCTCCGCGACCACGCTCGACCTGTTCGCGCACACCGGACGGGTCGAGGTCGTGTCGGTGCTGCAGCGTTCCTGACGCGGTGTCAGGCCGCCGGTACGGTGGGCGCCCGATGACGTCGATGGCCGCGCTCCGGATCGTGCAGTGGGAACGTCCGGCCGAGCTGGTGGAGGTGCCGGTGCCCGATCCGGGGCCCGGCCAGGTGCGGGTGCGGGTCGCCGGCTGCGGGCTGTGCCACTCCGACCTCACCATGGCGGCGATGCCGGCGTCGATGGGGGAAGCCCTCGGCTGGCGGGTGCCGTTCACGCTCGGCCACGAGACGGCGGGATGGATCGACGCCGTCGGTCCCGGCGTCGAAGGTCTCGCCGGGCTGGCCGAGGGTGACGAGGTCGCGCTCGCCGCGCCGGCCTCGTGCGGCCGCTGCCGGTCGTGCCTCGCCGGCCTCGAGAGCGCCTGCACCGAGGGCTACGTGGGCCGGGGCTACGGCCGCGACGGCGGGCTGGCCGAGTACGTGCTCGTCGACGACCCGGGCCGGGCCCTGCTGCCGCTCGGGACGCTCGACCCGGCCGAGGCCGGGCCGCTCACCGACGCGGGGGCCACGTCGCACCACGCGGTCGCCCGGGTGGCCCGGCGGGTCCGTCCGGGCGGCGCCGTGCTGGTCGTCGGGGTCGGCGGGCTGGGGGCGTTCGTCGTCCAGCTGGCGTCGCTGCTCACCGATGCCCGGGTGGTCGCCGTCGACCCGAACCCGGCGCGGCGCGAGCTCGCCGTCGAGTTGGGGGCCGACGACGTGCTCGACGGCGTGGGGCCCGGCACGTCGGCCGAGGTTCGGGCGCTGCTCGGGGCCACGCCCATCGACGGTGTGGTCGACCTGGTCGGCACCGACGACACGCTCCGTCTCGCCACCTCCGTCCTCGGTGTCGGCGGGTCGCTGGCCGTGGTGGGGGCGGCGGGCGGGAAGGTTCGGCGGCCGATCTACGGGGGCCTGCCGGCCGATGCCGAGGTCTGGACGTTCCAGGGATCGGACCTGGCCGACGCCCGTGCGGTGCTCGACCTCGCCGCCGACGGCCGTCTGCGCGTCGACGTGGACCCGTACCCGCTCTCGGCGGTGCAGGACGCCTACGAGGCCATGGAGGCCGGGACGCTGCGGGGCCGGGCGGTCGTGCGCCCCGATCCCGTCGCCTGAACGCGAGACGAGGTCCGATCGCGGGGCTGCCGCGACCGAACCTCGTGCCGGTGTGCGCCCCGGGGGATTCGAACCCCCAACCTGTGGATTAAGAGTCCATTGCTCTGCCGTTGAGCTAGAGGCGCGGAGCGATCGTAGTCGCGCCCCCCGACCCCCACGCCAACCCGTAGCGCCTCGTCAGACCGGCATCAGGTCGCCATTAGGTCGCCTGCGCGGGCGCGTCGACGGCCGGTCGTCGAGGACGACCGGCCGTTCGAGCGTGGGGTGACCGAGGGGATTCGAACCCCCGACATCCGCGACCACAACGCGGCGCTCTGACCAGCTGAGCTACGGCCACCACGGGACGGCTCACCCTAGCGCGAGGCTCGGATGGGCCGACAAGCCGGATCAGTTGCCGGTGGTGCTCCAGTGCCAGGGCTCGCTGGGCAGGTTGCGGAAGCCGAAGCGGGCGGCGTTGGCCGCCAGCCACTGGTAGCAGCGGGTGGACCGGGACGAGCAGTTGCTGAAGTCGATGGCCAGGCCGATCTCGTGCTGGCTGCTGCCGGGCGGGGCCGTCGGCGGACGGCACTGGCTGGCCGGCATCTGGTAGATCGCGTAGTAGCTGGAGCCGCAGTGGGCCCGACGGAGGGCGATCTGGGCGCTCGAGTCGCGCCAGCCGCCACCGGTGAGCACCAGGCCGTCGGCCCGGGCGGCGTTGAGCAGCGCCGTGAGCGACGACTGGATGGCGCAGTTGACGGTGATGCCGCCGACGGTGCACAGCGAGATGCCACCGACCGAACCGCTCCCACCGCCGGTGACGGGCGGCAGCGCCGTGGACTCGCTCCCGTCGGGGTTCTGGTTGCCGGTCGGGGTGCTCGGCTGGGACTGGGTCGGCTGGGTGGCCTGTGCGGCCTGCGCAGCCTGGGCCGCGGCCGCGGCCTGCGCCGCACGGGCGGCCTCGGCCTTGCGGGCCCGCTCGGCGGCGAGGCGGGCGGCCAACTGGGCCTGCTGCTCGGCGATCTGCTTGGAGAGGGCGGCGTCGGTCTTGGCCAGCTCGACGCTGCGGGCGATCTGGGCCTGCATGGACGCCTCGGCCGAGGTGTAGAGCGTCTGCTGGTCGGCCTTGGCCTGGCGCACCGACTCGGTACGGCGGGTCTGCTCGGCCCGCTGGGTGACGGCCCGCTCGCGCGCTTCGGCGGCCTTCTCCTTCTGGGCGGCGAGGTCGACGGTGGCGCCCTCGAGCCGGTCGGCGATGTCGGCGTCGTCCTGGCTGCGCAGCTCGATGTAGAAGCTGCGGTTGGCGGCGGCGTTCATGTCCTCGGTGTCGAGGACCGTGAGGAGGTCCTCCGACGCCGGGTTCACGAACTCGCGGATGGCCCGGTCCGACATCTCCTTGCGGAGGATGCTGATCTCGCCGCCGAGCTTCTCGATGGCCGCCTCGGCGTCCGCGATGTCCTTCTCGGCCTGGGCGACGTCGGCCTCGGCCTTGGCGAGCGCGGCCTCCTGGGTCTGGAGGTTCTCGGCGAGGGCCTGGAGCGCGTCGTCGATCTCGGCGATGGACGCCTTGGAGGTGTCGATCTGGGCGGCGACCTGGGCCTTCTCGGCCCGGACCTTCTCCCGCTCGGCCCGGGGATCGTTCGTGGGTGCCGACTGCGCGGCCTGTGGGGCGATGAGCCCGAGGCAGGTGATCAGCGTGATCACGATGGCGATCATCGAGCGTCGGCGCACGAGGGGTCCTCCTCGCCGGGTCGAGGGTGACCCCGGCGTCGTCATCGGACCGTAACAGCTGGTCCGCGCTCGGCCAAGCATGGCGTTCATCATCGACCACATGTGCAACAGAGGCAACAGCAGCAACGAGATTGTTGCGCGACGGCCGCGATCCGGCCCGATTCGATGACGATCCGGCGACCCCGGCCGGGCGATCCGGGCCCGCCGACCCGACGGGTCAGTTGCCGGTGGTGCTCCAGTGCCAGGCCTCGCTCGGCAGGTTGTAGTAGCCGAAGCGGGAGGCGTTGGCGGCGAGCCACTGGTAGCAGGCGGTGCTGCGGCTGCTGCAGTTGGAGAAGTCGATGGCCAGGCCGAGCTGGTGCTGGGACTGCCCGGGCTTGGCGGTCGGCGGGCGGCAGGACCCCGAGGGCATCTCGTAGATGGCGTAGTAGCTGGTGCCGCAGTTGGCCTTGCGGAGCTCGATCTGGTGGCTGACCGACCGGTACGAGTTGCCGATCCGCAGCGACACGCCGTCGGCGGCGGCCGCGTTGATCATGGCGACGACCTGGGCGGCGACCTGCGCGTTGACCGGCACGCCCTGGACGTAGGCGAGGGAGATGCCGGCGTCGGAGCCGCCGGGCGTGGCCGTGGCGGTCCCACCGCCACCGCCGGAGGGAGCCGACTCGGTGCCGTCCGCGCTGACGCTGGCCGCGGCGGCCTGTCGGGCCTGCTCGGCATCGGCCTCGTCCTGGGCGGCCTTGGCGGCGGCCAGACGGGCGACCAGCTGGGCCTGCTCCTCGGCGATCTGCTTCGAGAGCGCCCGGTCGGTCTTGGCCAGCTCGAGGCTGCGGGCGACCTGCGCGTCGATCGTGTCCTGGAGGTTGGCGGCCACGGTGGCCTGGCGCTGCTGGGCGACCCGCACGGACTCGGTGCGGCGGGTCTGCTCGGCCCGCTGGGTGACGGCCCGCTCGCGCGCTTCGGCGGCCTTCTCCTTCTGGGCGGCGAGGTCGACGGTGGCGCCCTCGAGCCGGTCGGCGACGTCGGCGTCGTCCTGGCTGCGCAGCTCGACGTAGAAGCTTCGGGTGCTGGCCTCGTTGACGTCGTCCTCGGAGAGGACCTGGAGGTAGGCGTCGCCCTCGGGCTGCACGAAGGCGTCGATCGCCCGGCGCCGCATCTCGTCGCGCAGGACCGAGACCTCGGAGGTGAGCTTCTGGATCGCGGCCTCGGCATCCGCGATGTCCTTCTCGGCCTGGGCGACGTCGGCCTCGGCCTTGGCGAGCGCGGCCTCCTGGGTCTGGAGGTCGTCCTGGAGGGCCCGGAGCGCGGCATCGATCTCGGCCATCGAGGCCTTGGACGTGTCGATCTTCGCCGCGACCTCGGCCCGCTCGGCCCGGACCTGCTCCCGCTCGGCGCGGGGGTCGCCCTGGGGCGCCGACTGGGCGGCCTGCGGCGCGACCAGGCCCACGGTGAGGGCGACGGCGATGAGGGTCATCGTGAGCGTTCGGCGACGCACGGTGCAGGTCCTTCCGACACGGCGTCGTTCGCCGTTCGTCACGAAACCGTAACAGGAGCGCGTGAGTTGTCCAATCGCGCGGCGTCGGAAGGGCAACAGGCGCAACATCGACCACAGCGACCACATCCTCAACGTCGAGGTGTGACGGACCGACGTCGAACGTGACGACCGGTTGCGGTCGCCCTGAAACCGCAGACCGACGGTCCGTCCGGTCTACGTTTCCGTGACGCTCCGACGAGGCAGGTGGACGATGGGATTGCGGGACTCCTGGAAGCAGGCGCGGGAGGCGATGGCCGCCGGCATGAAGGGGGAGGGTCCGAGCGAGGAGGCGCTGGCGTCGCTGTCGCCCGAGCAGCGCGCGGCCTACGACGCCCGCATCGCGGAGGTCGCCGCGGCCCGGGGCGGCGCGCAGCGGCAGCACGAGCGGTTGGTGGCCGACCACGCGGCGAGCGTCGCGGCGCGGCCGTTGCAGGGGCCGGCCGGGGAGTGGCTCTACGGTCCGGCCGTCTACCCGGGTGCGAACCCGGCGACGCTCGACGGCCCGTCGCCCGGGAACGCCGTGCGCGGCGAGCTCGGACGCCTGGCCGGTCAGGTCCCGTCGGCCGGCGAGATCACCGACGCCGTGCTCCACCGGTCCGAGAACCCGGCGGCCCCGCCACCGGCGCCGGACGACCAGCGTCCGGTGGTCGCCGCAGCCGAGCGGGCCGCCCGCGACGCGGCGCGCGCCCCCTACGTCGCCCCCGAGCGCGTCCGCCACGCCATCACCCGCCTGTCGGCCCGCGCCGACAGCGAGCTCGACGAGGTGGCCGCGTACCTGGCCTCGAGCGGCCTCGCCGGTCGCGCCGACGTCGTGTTCGGCTGCTACCGGGTGCCCGACCACATCGGTCGCGGCACGGGCACGCGTGGCCGGTACGTCGAGTGGGACGTCGTGCACGCCGCGGACGTCGACCTCGCGCCCGCGCCGCCCCCGACCGCGGTGACGATCGACGGCTCCGAGCGGTGGGTGGCCCGCGCCGGTGGCGAACCCTCGGTGCTCGACGAGGACCTGGCCATCGCCTACCTCGCCGCGACGGGCCTCGGCCCCGACCGGGTGCTGGGCCTGGCGCGGGGGATGCAGGTCCGGTCGACCGGTGGCGATGCCGAGGGCAACGGGGCATCGACGATGGTGGAGGTGACCGGCGTCCACGTGCTCCACGCCGGGCCCGGTGCCGGGGGACCCGGCCCCGAGGCGTTCGCGGCCTGGACCGGGACGAGGCCGGTCGCGGTGCCGGTCGACGGGCACCCGGGCGTGCGGGTCGAGGTCCTCAACTGGGCGGCGATCGCCGAGGCGGTCCGGCCGCAGCACCACCGGCCCGTCCCGGTGCCGTCGCCGTTCCCGTACCTCCCGTCGTCGCCGCAGGAGCTGCTCGGCGCCTACCTGGAGGTGGTCGGGATCCACCCCGCGCACTGCTTCGGCGCGTCGGTGGTCGAGGACCGGCACCGTTCGATCGACGGGGTGAGCAGCGGGTTGGGCGGGCTCGTCACGACCGTGACCGACCGGGGCGCCGAATCGACCTGCGCCGACGGGAAGGTCCGACGTCGGCTCGTCGGCGGCGTCCACGTCGTGGTCGCGTACCTCGACGCGCCCGCCTACGTCGAGGGGCGGGACCGGTGGGAGGCGTACCAGCGAGACGTGCTCCGCTCGAACCTCGCCGCCGAGACGTTCGTCCGCGGTCCGGTGTTCGACGACACCTTCGGCGAGGTGCCCGCCGGCCTCCGGGGTCTGGTCCGGGGTGCGAAGAAGGTGGCGAAGGTGGCCGAGGTGCTGGAGGGTGGGTGGTCCTCCGGGCCGCACCCGCACCGGTACTGCTGGCCGCCGTCGGCGCCGGGGGCGGCGCGGTGAGCGACGGAGGTTCGCCCCTCCCGCCCGACCGGGTGCCACCGCCGCTCCCCGGTCGGCCGGTCTCGTCGTCGCTGCCACCCCCGCCGCCCCCGCCGCGCCCCTCCTCCCCGGCACCGCCCGTGCCCGGCCCCACGGTGCCCCGCCCCGCTGTGCCCGGTCCGTCCGACGTCCGGTCGGTGGGCTTCGCCGGCGCGGACGGGGTGTCGACCGGCCGTCGCCGGCTGCGGTTGGTCGGTCGCGTCCTCGGGGTCGTGCTGCTGGTCGTCGGCGTCGCCGGCATCGGCTGGGGGATCTGGACCATCGTCGACACCTGGCGCTCGATGGAGCGCGACGCCGTCGCCGTCGGGCGGGCCGCGCCCCTCGGGGCCACGGGCGAGACGTTCGGGTTCACCGCGTCGGGTCGGGAGCGGTTCACGATCTGGGTCGACACCGGGACCTCCGACGAGGACGCGCGGGACGTGATCGTCGACTCGATCACCTGCCAGGTGCGCACCGGCGGATCGGTCACCGAGGTCGACGGTGCCCGGCAGGGCAGCCGGGTGACCCTCGATCGTCGGTCGACCGTCGGGTCCTTCACGGCGTCGGAGGGTCGGGTCGAGGTGCGGTGCGCGCACGGTGACCACGGGTCGCGGTACGACCGCGGGCGCCTCGCGGTCGAGCGGAAGGTGCTCGTCGTCCCGGGCGAACCGGGCGCGGCCGGGCTGGGAATCGTCGCGCTGATCGCCGGCGGGTTCCTGGCGGTCGCCGGTGGGATCGTCCTCGGGGTGAGCCGTCGCTCGCGCTGACGCCGGTCGCCCGGCGCGGCGCCGGAGCCCCGGTACCGGGCCCGTACGATGCTCGGTGCGTCATCGACCCCGGCCGGCCGTTCGTGCCGCCCGGCGCTGCCGCCCACGCCCTCGTGGGGCCGGCGCGAAACCTCGAAAGGCCTGGTCAGCGGGTAGGCGGGGGAGGTGCACGGCACGGATTTGTCCGATCTCGGCACGGATCGCGTGTGCGAAAGCGTCCGGATCGGTCGATCTCGGGGGCCGAATTCGCCCGATCTTGCATCGATCACCTGTGTCGCACCGGCGGGTTGGCCATCCTCGGGGAGGGCCCGGACCTGCCCATCGGCCCGGCCCTCACCAGCCTCGGGTGATGGGGCTCAACCAGTCGTGCATGCTCTGTTCCTCGGGGGTAGGTCCTTGCGCTCAGCACCGATGGCCCAACCCTCTCGTTCAACCCGAGGTCGAGGGTTGGGCGGATCGACGAGTGCACCCCGTATGGGTGATCCGCACTGGTTCATTTGGCGCATTCGTGTCTGAATCCCTTGGAACCGGCCTAGGGCTGACCGATGTTCCGCGCATGAACACGGTTCAGCCGACAAAGGCGCCACCGCGCCAGGACCGGTGGCAGCCCAACGCGCGTGCTGCGACGGCCGTTCGGGTGTTCTCGTTCGTGTTCCCGATCGTCGTGTCGGTCGCTTTCGTTGCGATGGTCAGCCGCGTGGTGACCAGGCCCTCGGACCTGCTGGGGACCGCCGCCTGGTGGGTCGGCTTGACCGCGGCAGCGTCGGTGGTCTTGGTGGCGGTGGAGCGCCTCATGCGGCGCCTGTTGCCGCTCGAGACCTACCTCCGCATGTCGCTGGCGTTCCCCGACCAGGCGCCATCGAAGTTCAAGGCGGCGCTGCGCACCAACACGCTGCGCCAGCTCCAGCGGGACATGGACGAGGGAGCCCTGCCCTCCAGCGTCGACGGTCACCAGGAGGCGGCCGAGAAGCTCCTCGCCCTGGCCTCCGCGCTCAACGACCACGACCGGCTGACCCGCGGTCACACCGAGCGAGTCCGTGCCTACTCCCTGATGATCGGCGAGGAAATGGGACTCCCGCAGGAGGACCTTGACAAGCTGCACTGGGCTGGCCTTGTTCATGACATCGGCAAGATCACGGTGC
>JAHBSO010000018.1 GCA_019639075.1 Actinomycetota bacterium
CGGCGAGTGGGAGGGCGGGCAGTTCCGCCACCGGACGGCGGCCGGGGACCCGATCGCGATCCGGATGTTCACCGAGCAGCGTTGGGACGTCATCCCCGGTGCCGAGCCCGCCGAGCGGTTCGCCGCCCGGGTCCGCGGCGGGATCACCCGCATCGCCGCGGCGCACCCCGACCAGCGCGTGGCGGTGTTCACCCACGGCGGCGTCATCGGCGAGGCCCTGGCCCAGGCCTCCGGGGCCCGGCCGTTCACGTTCGTCGGCTGCGACAACGCGTCGATCTCGCACCTCGTCGTCGGCCCCGATCGCTGGACCGTCCGCCGGATCAACGACACGGGCCACCTCGGCGGGGGCCTGGACCGCCCGACCGACGACGCGGCCGGCGACGACATCGGCTTCTCGGCCTGACCCGACCCACGCCGGTCATCGGGCGTGGCAGGCTGCTCCGATGCCGGAGCCAGCAGGGGTGAACCCCACCGACGCCACCGCCGACCCGATCCGCGAGGAGCTCACGTGGGACCTCTTCGGGTCCGCCACCCGCGAACTGGCCGAGACCATCGCCGGGTCGGGGTGGATCCCCGACATGGTGATCGCCGTCGCCCGCGGTGGCCTCACGGTGGCCGGCGCGCTCTCGTACGCGCTCGGCGTGAAGAACTGCGGGGCGATCAACGTCGAGTTCTACACCGGCGTCGACACCCGGCTCGACGTCCCGGTCGTGCTGCCACCCAGCCTCAACCTGGTCGAGGTGCGCGACGTCTCGGTCCTCATCGTCGACGACGTGGCCGACACCGGCCACACCCTGGCGCTGGTGCGCAAGGTGCTCGGCGAGCACGTCGCCGAGGCCCGCACCGCCGTGCTGTACCACAAGCCCCGATCGGTGATCGTGCCGGACTACTCGTGGAAGTCGACCGACGCGTGGATCAACTTCCCGTGGTCGGTGCTCCCACCGGTGGCCGGTCGGCCGCCCCGCTGACCGGGCCCGGATCGGCCGGGTCCGCGGGAGCACCGAGCGCGTCGGGACCGACGGGTGGGACGGCCGCCGCAGTCCCCCGCGTGCGGCGCAGCACCACGACCGCCCCGACCAGCAGCACGACGATCGTGACCGAGAGCGGCGCCTGGAGCGCGTCGGTGAACCGCTGCTTCGCAGCCTCGGCACCCGGACCGGCCAGCTCCTCGGGCGAGATGCGACCGACGCCGGCCGCGGCACCCAGCACCGATCCGAGGACGGCGACGCCGAGTGCGCCGCCGGCCTCGACGATCGTCTCGTTGATGCCAGCGGCCTGACCGGCCTGGTCGGGGTGCACCGAGCCCATGACGAGCTCCACCCCGGGTGGGCACGCGAGCCCGATCCCGAACCCGAGGATCGCCACGGCGACCACCACCGGCGGGAGGCTGCCGTGACCGACCGATGCGAGGAGCAGCGCCGCCACCATGAACCCGATGCCGACGGCGACGGTGCGGGCGAGGCCCACGCGGCCGACGAGGTGGGTGGACGCCAGCGAGGCGATGATCACCGCCGTCGCGTGGGGCACGAAGCAAGCGCCGGCGGCCAGCGGCGAGAGCCCCTGCACCCCCTGGAGCCACTGAGTCAGGACGAACTGGAGCCCGAACGCGCTGAAGAAGAGGACGGGCACGACCACCATGCCCGCCTGCATGCGGCGGTCCGCCACCGAGGAGGGGGCGAGCAGGGGGTGCTCGGTCCGGCGCTCCCACCGGGCGAAGACCCCGAGCAGCGCGAGCCCACCCAGCGCGGAGGCACCCACCCGCGGCGAGGTCCACCCGAGCTCGCCGCCCTCGATCACCGCGAACAGCACCAGCACGAGGGCGAGGGTCCACAACGCGGAACCGACCACGTCCATCCGAGGGGTGGCCGGATCGCGGGAGTCGGGCACCAGGAGCCACGCCGCGGCGAACACGGCGATGGTGATCGGGACGTTCACGAGGAAGACCGAGCCCCACCAGAAGTGCTCGAGCAGCACGCCACCGACCACCGGCCCGGCCGCGGCCGCCAGGCCCGACACGCCGGACCAGATCGCGATCGCCCGGGCCCGCTCGTGCTCGGAGAACACGTTGCCGAGGATGGCGAGGGTGGCGGGCATGGTGGCCGCGCCGCCGATGCCGAGGACGCCCCGGGCGAAGGTGAGCTGGCCGGCCGAGGACGCCGCGGCCGCTCCCGCCGATGCCAGGCCGAACCCGGCCACGCCGACGAGCAGCAACCGTCGGCGCCCCGTGCGGTCACCGATCCCCGCCAACGGCAGGAGCAGGCCGGCGAGCACCAGGCCGTAGGCGGCGACGATCCACTGGAGTTGGGACTCCGTGGCGCCGAGGTCGCCGCCGATGCTCGGAACCGCGACCGAGAGGATCGTGTTGTCGAGCACCACGATGCAGAGCGCCGCGCAGAGCACGGCGAGGATCTTCCACCGGTCGGGATGACCCTCGACGGCCCGGGGCGCACCGGACGACCGCGTCACCGCATCCTCGCTTCTGCCGGGACGGGGCCCGGGGTCAGTCGCCGGAGGCGACGGGCACCACGATCTGGTGGCGCAGCAGGGCGGCCGGAGCCGCGGGGATCGGTTCGATCGTAGGCCCTCGCCCCGGACGGTCGGCGAACGGGTTCGGGACCCGCACCGGACGACTCGTAGCATGACCGGCCGTGGACGCCGTCGACCCCGCCCCGATCCTTCCCCGCCTCGACGCGTTGCTCCGGGACCGTCTGGCCGAGCGGCCGGAGGGCTCGTACTCGGTGGCCCTGCTCACCGATCCCACCCTCGCCCAGCGCAAGCTGATGGAGGAGGCGTTCGAGGTCTGCCTCGAGCTCCAGGCGGCCGACGTCGACCGGCCGGCCCTCGCCGGGGAGGCCGCCGACCTCGTGTTCCACCTCCTCGCCGCGCTCGTCGCCGCCGGGGTCGCGTGGGCCGACGTCGAGGCCGCCCTGCGGGACCGCCACGGCCGTCCCGCCCGCCACAGCACCTACGCGGACGACCTGGCCGGGGGCGACGACGGACCCGGAGGGGCATCGTGACCGGATCGGACCGCACCCGCGTCGCCGTCCCCTCGAAGGGCCGCCTCCGCGACGTCGTCGTCGACCTGCTCTCGACCGCCGGCTACCCGGTGAGCGGGCTGCGCGGGCGCGGGTCCATCGTGCGCACCGACGAGCTCGAGCTGATCGAAATGCGGCCGCGCGACGCGGCCGCGGCGCTCGCCGCCGGTTCGCTCGACGGGGCGTTCATCGCCACCGACATCTCGTTGGAGCACGGCACGGACCACCTCCCGTCGCTGCCGCTGGGGTTGGCCCGCTCGACCCTCGTCGTCGCCGCCCGGGAGGACGACGACCACACGGCGCTGGCCGACCTCGACGGCGGCGTGGTGGCCACCCACATGCCGCACCTCACGGAGCGGTTCCTGGCCGAGCAGGGCGTGACCGCCACCATCCTCACGATGGGCGGCTCCCTCGAAGGGGTGTGCGCGGCCGGCATCGCCGACGCGATCGTCGACAACACCGAGACGGGGACCAGCCTGCGCCAGAACCGGCTCCGCGTGCTGGCGGAGATCGCCCGGTGCGAGGCCGAGCTGGTCCACCGGCCCGACGTGGCCGTGCTCGACGACCTGGCGCTGCGGATCGAGGCCGCGCTGCGGGCCCGGGCCCACCGCTACGTCATGCTCCACCTGCCGGCCGACGGCATCGATCGCCTGCGGTCGGTGTTCCCGGGCCTCGCGTCGCCGACGGTGATGCCACTGGCCGGCCGCGACGATCTGGTCGCGGTCCACTTCGTGGTCGAGACGACCGCTCTGTGGGCCCGACTCGGGGAGCTGCGGGCGCTCGGGGCCACCGGCATCGTGGCACTGCCGCCCGACGCCCTCGTCCCCTGAGCGACGCCGCTGGGCCGTTTCGGGCGGGGCGGGGCGTCAGGACCAGGCGGGGAAGGTGCGCAGGACCTGCTCGGCCAGGATCATCGTCGCGGCCACGAGGGGCGGCGCGGTGATGAGGTAGGCGCCGCGCCAGGGGAGGCGGCGGTAGCCGACCACGGCGCCGACCACGACCGCGGCGTAGACGAGGAGCGCGAGCACGAGCGGCGCGCTCGCCCCGCCGTCGGCGTGTCGGCCGTCCCCGGAGGCGGTCCGTCCCCCCTGGGGCGTCGGGGTGAAGGGGATGCCGTCCATCTCGGCCACGACGACGATCGCCTCACCGTCGGCGAAGGGGTTGCCCGAGGCGGACGTGACCAGGGTCAGGCGGTCGTCGTCGCTGGGGCCCTCCACCTCGTCGAGCGCGGTCGGACCGTCGACGGTCAGACGGGTGTCGACGTCGGCGACGACGTAGACCGACCGACCCTGGGTGGTGGTCACCACGATGCGGTCGCCGACGGCGAGCGAGCCGATGCTCCCGAACGGTCCGCCGGCGAGGCTCCGCCGGCCGACGATCACGCTGTTGCCGGGCTGGCCGGGACCCGCGGTGCCGGGCACGTGTCCCGGTCCCTTCCGCGTCTGCCCCGGCGTGACGCCCTCGACCACGACCTGGCGGATCGGGAGGTCGGCGCTGTCGATGATCGCGACGGGCTGCCCGGCCTCCGGGGCACGGGTCGGCGCGCTCGTCCCGGGGAGCCCGTAGGACGCGTTGGCGGCGGTGACGAGGTCGGCGCGGAACGCGGCCATGAGGCTGCGCTGGTCCCGCTGCTGCACGAGGGGCCCCACCTGGTACAGCACGAGCAGCACGCCGACCACGGTGACCGCCAGCCAGGTCGCGGCCAGGACGGCCGTCCGGCGCCCGGTCAGCGGGGCCGGGTCCGGTCGCCGGACCCGCGACGCACCGGGTCGGTCGTGCCCGACCGAGGCGTCGGGCACGTCACGTTCCGCGGCGTCCCGGAGGTCGATGATCGCCGGGTCCGCGGTCGGGCGGTCGAGGATGTCGGTCACGGGGCGGCCTTCCGGGTCGCGGCGCCGGGGCGACGACGGGTCGAACCGAGGGTGCCCGCCCCCGCCCCCATGCAGCCGAGGCCGGCCAGCGCGGCCAGACCGGCGGTGGCCTTCGTGGTGGGCCGCCCGAGCAGCGGCGCGCTGGTCGCCTCCTTCGCGACCTCGACGCTCTCGGCGCTCGCCCGTCGCTCGCTCGGTTCAGCACCGGCGTCGTCGACGTCGACGCCGAGATCGGGCGAACCGCCGTCGGACCCGGGAACGTCGACGTCGAAGCCCCCGATCTCCGGGTATCCACCGGCATCGGGAACGCCGTCCGGTGCGGTCGGGGTGGTCGGGGTCGTCGTCGGGTCGTCGGTCGACGGCTTCGCGTCGCAGGCCGCGGCGACGCGCGCCCGGGCCTCCTTCGACACCTCGAGCAGATCGCCGGCCAGCGGGCGCACGCCGACGAGCTGGGCCTGGCCGTCGCCGGCGATGAAGTCGATCCACGACGTGAGGACGTCGTGGGCGGCCCCGGTGCAGTCGGGCTCGGCGGCCACCACGGCGTGCTCGACGAAGGTCAGCGGGTAGGCGCCCTCGGCGTCGGGCCCGGTCCCGGGGAGCACCGTGCCGTCGGAGCGCCGCTCCATGCCGGCGACCGCGGCGGACATCGACTCGGTCGTCGGAGCAACGAACTCGCCCCGGCTGTTCTGGACCTGCGCCACCGGGAGACCGAGCTGCTCGGCGGTGGCCAGGTCGGTCAGGACCCAGGTGAGGTTGTACTCGAGCGCCTTGTTCGCGTCGTCGGCCACGACCTTCTTCAGCGTCGCCCGCGACGAGTACATGTTCATCGAGAAGGCGGCGAAGGGCGGGGACGCCGCGCTCAGCTCGTCGATCACCCCGCGAGGCTGGCTGGGCGGGTCGAGGATCGGCGACGACAACCAGGACGCGTCGGCCCGGGTGTCGAACCACCGGGTGGTGAAGAAGCTGACGGCGTCGGAGGAGGCCGGCGCCTGCACCGGCCCGCCGACACCGTTCACGAACGCCAGTTGCGGGTTGCGGGCGAGGACGGCATCCGCGGAACCCGTGGCGTTGAACCCGTGCACGCCCTGACCGAAGAGCGACGCCATCTCGGCGGGCGTCACCCGCACGTCGTCGAAGCCGCGCCGAAGGCCGATGGGCCAATCGGTCGCGCCCGGATCGGGGTAGCCGCCGACCAGCGCGAACACCGCGGCGTTCACGCCGATCGGGACCGAGATCGAGGGCGCGGCCGCGATGCCGCTGTCCCGCCCCGGCATGGCGGACCCCACCGCGCTGTAGGTGAGGTCGGCGTCACCCGCGGCCAACGAGTCGAGGCCCAGACCCTCCCCCGCGAGCACGGCCGTCGTCGAGGCCTTGCCACCGGTCGCCTGACACTGCGTGCGGGTCCAACGGGCCCACGTGTCGATGAACCGGTCGGGGCCGGCCGTGTCGATGGCGTCCGGCGACGCGCCACCGCACGACGCGAGCGGCGACGAGTCGGAGAAGGTGAGCAGCGTCGAGCTGTCGACGACCGACGACCCGTCGCCGAGCCGCATGGCGACGACGAGGCGGCAGGGCGTCTCGGAGTCGCACGTCAGCTCGTGCTCCACCGCGCCCCGGCTCCAGGTGACCCGGCCGACGCCGATGCGATAGGTCCCGACCGCGGAGCTCAGGTCGGGGAGGACGTAGAGACCGGCGTGGTTGGCGACGCTCGCCGAGCTGGTGACGCTCACCTCGGGGCAGTTGCCGGCGGCGAACTGGAGGTCGGCCTCGGTGGCGTAGGTCGGTCCGTCGCGGCAGATCTGCACCGACCCGGCGAGCGGGGAGAACTGCGTCCCCGTCGGCGCCGCGACCCGCACGTCGACGGCCTGACCGTCGACGAGGTCGTCGCTCGCCGACACCGTCACCGAGAGGTCGGCCGGGGCCGCCGCGGCCGGCGACGAGGCGACCGGCGCGAAGGCGACGACGCCGCCGGCGACGAAGAGCATCGCTGACGGCGAGCAGGACCCGACCGACGGTCGAGGCGCTTCTGGGTGTGGACATCGAGGGCTCCGTGACGAGGACGACGAGATGGTGCGCAGGTCGAGGTGAACCGGCGCAGGACGGGTCGTGAACAGCACCGGAAGATCGGCCCGGTCGCGGCGGAGGGACGGGACCGTCCGGTCCCGTCCCTCCTCCTGCTCACGTCGGCCGGACCCCGCCGGCCGGGTGGAGATCAGCTCAGGGCTGGAACTCGCGGCAGTTCGAGCCGGCGAGGTTGCGGGCGCTCGTCGTGGTGTCGAGCGGGCCGAACCCGTAGCTGGCGATGATCGACTCCTTGCTGCCGTTGCACAGCGGGCTCTTGCCACCGTCGGTCGCGTTGACGAAGCCGAAGAAGCGGTTGGCGGCGTCGAACGAGGCGCTGGTGTTGTCGAGCACGTTGAACACGTACCGGATGCCGGGGTAGGCCGGCGTCGGGTTGTTGAGCTTGACGTTGGCCTCGGTGACCGGGCCGGCCGTGTTCAGCGTCATGCTCGCGCCGGAGCCGACGGTGAGGGACTGGCCGTTGAGCTGGCGGAGGGTCTGCCCCGAGCGCTGGTCGGGGGCGGTGCCCCGGGTCTGGGCCACGAAGTTGGCGGCCGAGTAGCCGACGATCGCGGTCAGCTGGTCACCGTTGGTGGCGATGGTCTGACCCGAGTTCTCCTGGGTCAGCTTCACCGCCGGGCAGGTCCCGGTGCTGATGGTGGTCGGGTCGAAGCCGAGCACGTCGGACTGGAAGAAGGCCCGGGTGCCCGAGCCGGCCTGCGGGTAGTACCGCTGGATCGCGCCGGCGGTGCCGCCGACCTGGTTCCAGTTGGTGTACGTGCAGTCGAAGATGCCCCGGAGCTGGGCGAGGGTCAGGTTGGCCGGGGCCCGGGTGCTGGCCGAGGTCCAACCGACGGCGTCGAGGCCGAAGGCGAAGTACCGGAAGCTGGCCAGATCCGAACCGATGGCACGGGGACCGGACGAGGAGCGGGCGACGTCGATGCAGCCGTCACCGGCCTGGACCGACGCCTTCAGGGCGTCACGACCGGCGCTCGAGCCGTTGGGCGCCAGGGTCTGGCCGGACCCGGCCGGGGTGGCGTAGGTGATCGAGCTGCAGTGGTCGTCGGCCGGGGCCGTGATCGGCGCGAGCTGCTGCGACAGCACGTTGACGATGGTGTCGGGGTCGGCGTTGAAGTCGGACGCCCCGATGTCCGCGGTCAGGGCGGCCATGACGTCCTGGGTGGTGTCCGAGCCGGCGACGGTGATGGTCTGCTGGACGCCGTCGGCGGGCATGCAGGCAGAAGCGAGGATGGCGACCGAGGCCGCTGCGGCGAGGCCGAGACCGGCCCGGCGGAAGTGGTGACGTGACATCGGGTGAGGGGTTCTCCTTGGGATGGCCCGAAGGCGGCGGGTTGCGCGACGCCGGGCGTTCCGGTCGTCGCGGCCAGTGGGCCAGACCGACGTGAACGGAGGAACCCCGCGCGCCCGAACGTGAGGTGAAGATCAGCCACCGCCTCGGGGCCGTGGTCGTCGGGAGCGATGAAGCGACGTGAGAGTTCATCGTCGGGTCGCCTCCCGTGCACGTGACGCTCAGACGGGTCCGCTTCACTGCGGCGGTGACCGCAGCCGCCACCCCCCGACCGCGCCAGGTGTCGGACGAACCGACCCGGATCGATCGCATCTTCGGGTTCGTGACCACCGGCGCCGGCATGACCGTGTTCGTCCTCCTCGGTCTCGTCGGCCTCTTCCTGCTGCTCCGCAGCCGCGAGGCGTTCGACGTCGCCGGCTGGTCGTTCTTCACGAGGGTCGAGTGGCGCAGCGACACCTCCCCGCCCGAGATCGGGGTGCTCGGACTCCTCACCGGGACCGTGATCGTCGCCGCGATCGCGGTGGTCGTCGCCGTCCCGCTCGGCACCTGCACCGCCTTGTTCATCACCGACTACGCGTCGGCCCGGGTGCGGGGTCCGCTCACCGGGCTCGTCGACCTGCTCGCCGCGATCCCCAGCCTCCTCTACGGCATCTGGGGGTTCTTCGTGTTCGGGGCCCAGGTCGTGCCGCTGTCGAAGTTCCTGACCCGCCACCTCGGGTGGATCCCGATCTTCGCCACCGAGGAGGAGGCGGTGTTCACCGGTTCGATGTTCATCGCCGGGCTCGTCGTGTCGCTCATGGTCCTCCCGATCATCGCCGCCGTCTCCCGTGAGGTCTTCAGCCAGACGCCCCAGGGCGAGAAGGAGGCGGCGCTGGCGCTGGGCGGCACCCGCTGGGGCATGATCCGCCAGGTCGTACTGCCGTACGGCAAGGGCGGGATCATCGGCGGATCGATGCTCGGCCTCGGTCGGGCCCTCGGCGAGACGATCGCCGTGTACATGCTGCTCCCGCAGGTGCCGAAGCTCACAATCCGGATCCTCGAGAACGGCGGCGCGACGATCTCGGGCTTCATCGCCCGCCGCGCCGGCAACGACCAGGAGATCCCGGGCCTCATGGCCGCCGGCCTGGTCCTCTTCCTGCTCACCCTGGCCACGAACATGCTGGCGTCGGTCATCATCTCCCGCTCCCGGTCCGGGGCCGGGATCGACGCCTGATGGTCGCCACCACGGCACCGCCGGCACCCGGGTCGACCCGGACGCCGCCTCCTCGCCCACCCCGCGAGCGGCGCCGACCGTCCGAGCTCACCCCCGAGGACCGCTGGACCGCCGCCGGCTGCGCCGTCAGCGCGCTGTCGCTCACGTGGCTCGTGTTCGCCCGACTGACCGACGGCGTCGGCTGGTTCGGGTTCGTCGTCGTCGCGTACGTCGCGTTCCTGATCCTGTTCGCGTTGGTCACGACCGACCGGCTGGGGCGCCTGGCCGGGATCGACCGGGTCGCCACCGTCGCCGTGTCGACCGCGACCATCGTGCTGTTCGTCCCGCTGCTCTGGCTCGTCGGCTACGTCGTGAAGCGAGGACTCCCGGCGCTGCGACCCTCGTTCTTCACCGAGGACCTGGCCGGCATCGGCGGCGACGCCCTGGCCACCGACGGCGGCGGGAAGCACGCGATCATCGGCACCCTCGAGCAGGTGGGCCTCGCGCTCGTGTTCACGGTGCCGCTCGCCGTCAGCTGCGCGGTGTTCCTGAACGAGTCCCGCAGCCGGTTCCGTCGTCCGGTGCGCATCGTGGTCGATGCCATGAGCGGGCTGCCGTCGGTGGTCGCGGGCCTGTTCGTGTTCGCGGTCTTCATCATCCCCTTCGCCGACCGGGCACCGGTCTTCGGTTGGCACGTGTTCGGCTACAACGGCTTCATGGCCAGCCTGGCGCTGTCCATGATCATGATCCCGACCGTGACCCGGACCGTCGACGTCGTGCTCCGTCTGGTCCCCGACGGGCTGCGCGAGGCCGGACTCGCCCTCGGCGCGAGCCGGGCCCGGGTGGTGTGGTCGGTCGTGCTGCCGACCGCCCGCTCCGGCGTGACCACCGCGGTGGTCCTCGGCATCGCCCGGGCCGTCGGCGAGACCGCGCCGCTGCTGTTCACCTCGTTCGGCTACGACCTGGTCAACCGCAACCCGTTCGACGGCCCCCAGGACAGCCTGCCGCTCTTCGTCTGGAAGAACGTGCAGAAGCCGTCGCACGCCTCGATCGACCGCGGGTTCACCGGCGCGCTGGTCCTGATGATCGTCGTCCTCACCCTGTTCGTCATCGCCCGCGTCGTCGGCCGGGACCGGAGCAGGGCTCGCCACCGCGGCCTCCGGGCCCGGGTCGCCACGCTCGTCCCCTCCCGCAGAGAGGCCCGCCCATGACCACCATCGACCCGTCACCGACGGGAGCCTTCGACGGCATCGACCCGTTCGCGACCACCCGGACCGGGGCGGTCGCGGTCGACGGCGACCAGCCGTCCGGCGAGGCTCCGCCGCGCCTGGTCGGGGGTCCCCCTCCCGGTTCGGCGACGATCGAGACGCACGACCTGTGCGCGTGGTTCGGTGACCGGCTGGTGCTGGAGGGCGTCGACCTCGTGATGCCGGCCGGCGAGGTCACCGCGCTGATCGGTCCGTCCGGGTGCGGCAAGTCCACCTACCTGCGGATGCTGAACCGCATGCACGAGCTGGTGACCACGGCGTCGCTGAGCGGCGAGGTCCTCCTCGACGGCGAGGACATCTACCGGGCGGGGATCCGCGCCCAGGAGGTGCGGATCCGGGTCGGGATGGTCTTCCAGAAGCCCAACCCGTTCCCCGCGATGTCGATCCGGGAGAACGTCCTCTCGGGCCTCAAGCTGGCCCGACTCCGCTGCGACGACCGCGACGGCCTGATCGAGTGGGCGCTGCGCCGGGCGTCGCTGTGGAACGAGGTCAGGGATCGGCTCGACCAGCCGGGCGGCGCGCTCTCCGGCGGCCAGCAGCAGCGGCTCTGCATCGCCCGGGCGCTCGCGGTCCAGCCCAACGTGCTCCTCATGGACGAGCCGTGCTCCGCGCTCGACCCCACCTCCACGCTGCGCATCGAGGACACGATCGCCGAGCTGCGCGACGAGGTCACGGTCGTCATCGTGACCCACAACATGCAGCAGGCCCACCGCGTGTCGGACCGGTGCGCGTTCTTCCTGGCCGAGGAGAACCAGCCCGGCCACGTCGTCGAGCACGGGCCCACGGCGAAGATGTTCGAGCACCCCGACGACCCCCGGACCCTCGACTACGTCCAGGGGCGCTTCGGATGAGCCCACGCGCCGGACGCCCACCGCGAGGGCGCTCCCGGGTCGCTGCGGCGTTGGCGGTCGCCGCCGCCGTGGCCTCGTGCGCCGTGGCACCGGCGGCGGCCACCCCCGGGCGGGCCACCGCGCCCGCCGCGCCGCGCGCCGCGGGCGCCGCGATCAACGGGACCGGCTCGTCCTACGTCGGTCTGGCCATGCAGCAGTGGACCGCCGAGGGCACGACGCTCGGCTACCAGGTCAACTACACGCCGAGCGGATCGCCCGACGGCCTCAGCCGGTACAAGGGCGGGCTCGTCGACTTCGCCGGCACCGAGGCCGAGTTCGCGTCGCTCGCCGTGCAGGGCACCGTGAGCCGAGGGTTCCAGTACGTGCCCGACGTCGGCGGCGCCGTGGCGGTCATGTACAACGTCGACGACCTGAGCGGCCGACGGGTCGACTACCTCCACCTCTCGCGCCGGACCGTCGCGAAGATCTTCCTCGGCGAGATCTCCCGCTGGAACGACCCGGCCATCGCCGCCGACAACGCGCCGGCCAACCTCCGCCTCCCCGACAAGGCGATCAACGTCGTCTACCGCGGCGGCCAGTCCGGCACGACGGCCCTCTTCTACGACTTCATCCGCGAGACCGAGCCGACGCTGTTCGACGCGTGGACCCGGCGCAACCGGCTCCCGACGAGCACCCGCATCATCGACCTCGACGTGGCGCCGGGCTTCGCACCCAAGGTCCAGGCGATCGGCAGCTCCGAGCAGATCGCGCAGCACCTCGCCAGCCCGCAGGGCAAGTGGTCGATCGCGTACGACGAGTTCGGCTACGCCAAGACCTACCGGGCCACCTCCGCGTGGATCGACAACTCGGGCGGGAAGTGGACGCTGCCGTACGCGGAGAACATCTCGGCCGCGCTCGAGTCGGCCAGCCTCCGGTCCGACCTGAGCCAGGAGCTGTCGGGCGTCTACAGGAGCACCAACCCGCTCACGTACCCGATCTCGGCGTACAGCTACCTGGTCGTCCAGTGCCACACCGGCCAGGGCCGCGGGACCTGCACCGGGCCCTACGCCAACCCGGGTGTGACCGAGACGCTGTCGGGTTGGATGCGCTACATCGCCTGCGACGGCCAGATCCGCATGGCCCGGCTCGGCTACTCGCCGCTGCCGCCAAACCTGTCCCAGGAGATCTCGAACGCCATCGGCCGACTGACCGGCCGCGCGGCCGAGAAGCTGAGCGCCGGCAACTGCGGCAACCCACGCTTCCGGGGCAGCCTCGGCGCCGGCGCCGGCGGCCCGACCGACCCGTACGAAGCGTTGCCGGCCGGCGGGTCCGCCGGTTCGGGCGACGGCGGAGGTGGAGCAAGCTCGGCCGGGGACGGGTCGGGCGGCAGCGGCGGAGGGAGCGGCGACACCACCGACGGATCGGGCGACACGACCGACGGTGGGTCCCTGTCCGACGCGGCCGGCAGCGACTCGAGCGAGTCCTCCGGGATCGCCGCCGCCGCCGGCCGGACCGGTTCGGCCGCCGCGCTGGGGGGCTCGGACACGTGGCGGACCGCCGAGCCGGCGGTCTACGGCGCCGAGGGTGCCGCTGGCAGCCGTTGGCCCGCGGCCGCGTTGCTGGCGCTCGTCGCCGTGCCCGCGGTCGGCATCCCGCTCCTTCGTCGCATTCGGCGCACCCGCTCCCCCGCGCCGACCTCGCCCGTCTGACCGGCCGACCCAAGCCCGAGGTCAGGCGGGTCGGACCCACTCGAGCACGCCGAAGGCGCCGAGGCCGGTCGGATCGAGCAGGGCATCGGCCTCGTGGACCCGGCTGCGGGCCGCGATCGCCTCGATCCCGCCGGCGATGCCGAGCTCGGTCCAGCGAGCGCGCCCCTCGGCGACGAGCTCGTCGACGCCGTGGGCCCGGAGGAACTCGGCCTGCGGCCGCTCCGACGACGGCTCGTCGACGCTGGCCAGCTGGTCGACCGGAACCTCGACGGTGATGTCACGACTCCCGGGATCCTCCAGCGGGTGCCCGGCCCGACCGTGCGAGGCGTAGGTCCGGACCCAGTCGGTCCAGGGTCGCCGGGCCAGCTCGGACGAGCGGGACGTGTAGTCGAACAGCACCACCCGCCCGCCGCGGGAGGCGGCGACGAGGTCGAGGGCCCCGGCCAGCCACGACGCGGCGTCGGCCAGGACCGGGATGCGGGTGCCGAGGGGCGCGGCCCGACCCGACTTGCCCCAGCACCAGGCGGCCCGCTTCGGCTCCAGCGACCGATGGGCCTCGACGAGGCGATCGCCCTCGGTCGACACCAGGACCTCGCACCACCCCACGTCGGTGAGCTCGACCAGGCCGAACGGCAGGTTGTCGATCAGCTCGTTGGCCAGCACCACGACCGCGGCGTCGCCGAACGTGCCCGGGACCGGCAGATCGACCCGGCTGCGGACGCCGTCCGGGTGGGTGGCCCACTGGGCCTCGGCCGGCTCGACCAGCACCACCTCGAGCGCGCCCGCCTCGGCGCACCGGGGACGTGAGGCGATGAGCGTTCGGGCCAGCGTGCCCGGACCGGCACCGGCCTCGACCAGGACCAGCCGGTCCGGACGGCCGAGCTCGTCCCACCAGGCGTCCAGGGCCCGGCCGAGGACGGCACCGAAGAGCGGTCCGACCTCCGGGCTGGTGAGGAAGTCCCGACGTCGACCGGCCCCACCGCCCCCGGCGTAGAAGCCGAGGCCCGGGGTGTAGAGGGCGTGGGCGACGTACTCGTCGAAGCCGATCGGGCCGTTGCGGGCGATGTGGTCGGCGATCGCCCGCCCCAGCTCGTTCATCGTCGGACCCACCTGCGTGATTCTGCCCGCACACTTGGGGTCAGACCCCAACTGTGACGTTCCACCGGTCGGGTGCAGTCTGACCGCTGCACAGTTGGGGTCTGACCCCAAGTGTGCGGTTGCCCGTGCGGAGGTCAGCCGGCGATGGCGAGGGTGGCCGACTGCGCGAGGTCGCTGAGCGGGCCGGGGATCACGCCGGCGACGACGACGACCGTCGCGGTGATCGCCATGGCCGCCACGAGCGGGACCGGCACCTTGATGGGCGTGTGGTCGCCGTCGGGGGCGTCGTCGACGAACATCCGACGGACGAGCGTGAGGTAGTACGCCATCGAGATCACGGTGTTGATCGCCATGATCACCGCCATGGTGTACGCCGAGGCGGTTCCGGCACTGACCACGGCGTCGAACAGGCGGAACTTGGCGTTCCACCCCAGCATCGGCGGGATGCCACCGAGCGAGAAGAGGAAGATCGCCATGGTGACCGCCAGCGCCGGGGCCCAGCTGAAGAGCCCGCCCCACGAGTCCATCTCGCCGGTGCCGGTGCGGCGGCTCACTGCGATGATCACCGCGAACGCCCCCAGGTTCATGAGGGCGTAGGCGACGAGGTACAGCGTCATCGACTCGACGATGCCCGACAGCACGGCGGGGTCGTCGGCGGCGACGACGGCCAGCGGGGCGAGGATGAACCCGGCCTGGGCCACCGACGAGTAGGCGAACAGCCGCACGACGTTGGTCTGGCGCAGGGCGATGACGTTGCCGACGAACATGGTGAGCGCGGCGAGGATGAACATCATCGGCCGGACGACGTCGTCGCGGCCGAGGAAGCCGACGAAGATCAGCTGGATCAGGGCGACGAAGCCGGCGGCCTTCGAGGCGACCGACAGGAAGGCGGTGATCGGCGTCGGTGCGCCCTCGTAGGTGTCGGGCGCCCAGTTGTGGAACGGGACCGCCGAGACCTTGAAGGCGAAGCCCACGAGCGTGAGCACGATGCCGATGACGGCGATCGGCTCGGAGCCGAAGGAGCCGTGCAGCGCCTCGCCGACGTCGACCAGGCGGGTGTGGCCGGTGCCGCCGAAGATCAGCGACATGCCGTAGAGCATGATCGCCGAGGCGAACACACCCATCAGGTAGTACTTCATGCCGCCCTCGATGCCGGTCTGCGTGCGCTTGCGCCACGAGGCCAGCAGGTAGGCCGGGATCGACAGCAGCTCGAGGGCCACGAAGATGCTGATCAGGTCGCGGGCCGACGCCATGAAGACCATGCCGGCCACCGAGGCGACGAGGAGGAAGTAGTACTCGCCCTCGTGGTAGTCGCCCTCGGCGATGTAGTTCGTGGACAGCAGGACCGTGACGTAGCCGGCCACCAGGAACAGGGCCGACATGAGCAGCGAGAAGCGGTCGACGACGAACGAGCCGCCGAACAGCTCCCGGGACCGGTCGTCGGAGATGGCCAGCGTCAGCACCGGGATCAGCGCGGCGAGCATGCCGAGGCCGGCGAGGTTGGGCAGGACCGTCGAGGTGCGCCGAGCGGAGATCGAGTCGACGATGATCGCCAGGCCCAGGGTGACCATCAGGATCACCAGGGGCGCGAGCGCATGCCAGTCGAGGACCGGTGTGCTGTACGTCTCGGTGGTGACGGCGAGGAGCGAGGCGGGCATCGGGTCAGTTCCCGGTGATGGCGGCGAGGCTCTGGACGACGGCCCCGTCGGTGATCTTGAAGATCAGCTGCGGGTAGACGCCGAGGACGACGATCATCACGATGAACGGCGCCCAGGCGATGTAGTCGGTGAGGTGCATGTCGTGGATGTGCTCGTCCTCGAACTCCTCGGTGGGGCGACCGAAGGCGACCCGCTGGAGCATCCAGAGGAGGTAGCCGGCGGCGAAGATCGTGCCGATCGCACCGATCACCATGAAGGTGCGGAACACCGGTTCGCTCAGGCCCTCGGCCGGGCTGTAGGCGGCCAGCAGGGCCGGGAACTCACCCCAGAAGCCGGCCAGGCCCGGCAGGCCGAGCGAGGCCATGACCGAGAAGCCGAGCAGCCAGCCCATGTGCGGGGCCTTGAGGAGCAGGCCGCCGAGGCGGGACATGTCGAGGGTGTGGAACCGGTCCTTCACCGAGCCGGCGATGAAGAAGAGCATGCCGGTGATGAGGCCGTGGGCGACCATGCCGAAGATGGCGGCGTTGATGCCGAGCGGGGTCAGCGTGGCGATGCCGAGCATCACGTAGCCCATGTGGGCCACCGACGAGAAGGCGATCAGGCGCTTCATGTCGGTCTGGGCGAGACAGCCGAGCGCGCCGTAGATGATGCCGATGACCGCCAGCAGGCCGATGATCGGGGCCCACCACTTGGCCGCCTCGGGCAGCAGCGGGATGGCGATGCGGATGAAGCCGTAGGTGCCGAGCTTCAGGAGCACGGCGGCCAGGATGACCGAGCCCTGGGTGGGCGCCTGGGTGTGGGCGTCGGGCAGCCAGGTGTGGAACGGGAACATCGGGACCTTGACGCCGAAGGCCAGGAAGAAGCCGCCGAAGATGAGGATGCCGGTGTTCTTCGCGAGCCCCTCGCCGCCCCAGGCCGACAGCGCGGCCAACGAGAACGTGCCCGTGCCGTCGCCCACGTTCTGGGCGTAGAGGAAGTACACGGCGAGGATCGACACGATCATGAACGCCGAGCCGAACACCGTGTACAGGAAGAACTTGAACGACGCGTACTTGCGGTCGTCGCCGCCGAACACGCCGATGAGGAAGAACATCGGCAGCAGCACGACCTCGAAGAACACGAAGAAGAGCAGCAGGTCCTGGGCGACGAAGCAGCCCACCATGCCGGTCTCGAGGATCAGCAGGAGCGTGAGGAAGACCTTCGGGTTCTTCGGCTCGGGGAAGTGGTCCCACGAGTAGATGACCACGAAGGGCATCACGAACGCGGTGAGCACGATCAGCGGCAACGACATGCCGTCGATGCCGATCGTGTACCGGGCGTTGATGGCTTCGATCCACGACTTGTCGAGGGCGAACTGCATGGTGCCGGTCGAGTCGTAGTCGAACTCGAACAGCATGGCGACCACGACCACGAACACCGAGGTGGTGGTCACGAGCGCGACCACCTTCGCCAGGGTCTCCTCGGTCTTGGGGATGGCCAGCAGCACCAACATGCCCACGAGGGGCAGGAACGTGGCGGCGGTGGGGCCCCAGGAGTTGAGCAGGTCCTTCACGGTCTTTTCCTCGTCCTCAGCTTGCGATCACGACGATGACGGCGGCCAGCAGCGCGGCCCCCACGAACAGGTACGACCCGTAGGTCTGGACCTTGCCGGTCTGGGTCTTGCGCAGGACCTCTCCGGCTCCGGAGGCGGTCGCGCCGGAGCCGTTGACGGCCCCGTCGATCGCGCCCTGGTCCACGTAGCGGTAGACCCACTGGCCCGTCTTGGCGGCGGTGCGACCCACCAGGTTCACCAGGCCGTCGATCACGTTCTGGTTGATCCAGTAGGCGGCCCGGGCGATCGGGCCCTTCACGCCGCCCGCGATCCAGTCGGTGTACAGGATGTCGAGCCCGTACTTCTTCTCGAGCACGACGTAGCCGGCCCGGGCGAAGCGGTTGCGCTCGGTGATGCCGTGCGGGCCGAGGCCCTTCCAGTACCAGAGGTAGGCGGCACCGGCGCCGACGACGATCGCCCCGAACGACACGACCGCGACCCACGGCAGGAACGACGGGTGACCGAAGTCGGGGTTGGTGGCCACGAAGTAGGTGCCGGTCGGCTCGACCATGTGCTCGAACCAGAGCTGCCACTTCGCCGGCCAGGGGATCGAGCCGTCGGGGATGTTGACGAAGCCGGCGACGATCGAGCCGAAGGCCAGGATCATGAGCGGCACGACGATCCGCGGCCCGTTCTCGTGGAGCTCCATCTCGGCCGACTTGCCCCGGGGCTCGCCGAAGAAGACGTACCAGATGGCCCGGGTCATGTAGGCGCAGGTGCAGATGGCGCCGAGCAGGCCCATGACGATGGCGAACGGGTAGCCGTCACCGCCACCGCCGAGCATGTGGGCGCCGGCCAGGATCTCGTCCTTCGACCAGAAGCCCGCGGTCACGAGCGGGACGCCCATGAGGGCCGCGGTGCCGATCAGGAAGGTGGCGTAGGTCTTCGGCATCACCTTCCGCATGCCGCCCATGTCCTTCTTCATGTCGAAGGAGTGGATGTGGTGGGCGAGCGAACCGGAGCCGAGGAACAGGCAGGCCTTGAAGATGGCGTGGGTGAAGAGGTGGAAGATCGCCGCGGTCCAGGCGCCGACGCCGAGCGCCATGACCATGTAGCCGAGCTGGCTGATGGTCGAGTACGCGAGGACCTTCTTGATGTCGCTCTGGACGAAGGCCAGCAGGGCGCCGAAGAGCAGGGTGACCGAGCCCATGATGGCGAGGGCGTTGATGTTGCCCGTGCCGATCGACAGGCCCTCGAAGAAGACCGGGTAGAGCCGGGCGACCATGTAGATGCCGGCGACGACCATGGTCGCGGCGTGGATGAGCGCGCTGACCGGGGTCGGGCCGGCCATGGCGTCGGGCAGCCACGTGTGGAGGACGAACTGGCCCGACTTGCTCATCACCGCGGTCATGAGCGACAGGGAGGCGATCAGCAGCAGCGAGTGGCGGATCGCGCCCTCGTTGGCCATCTCGGTGATGCGGACGATGTCGAAGCTGCCGTTGGCCGCGAAGAACAGGATGATCATCCCGCACAGCAGGCCGACGTCGCCCACGCGGTTGGTGAGGAAGGCCTTGAGCGCGGCGTCGGAGTTGGGCTTCTCCTCCCACCAGTGCCCGATCAGCGCGAACGAGCACAGGCCGACGAGCTCCCAGCCGACGATCATCTGGATCGTGCTGCTGGACAGCACGAAGAAGAGCATCGAGGCGGTGAAGAGGCTGAGGAAGGCGAAGTAGTGGGTGTAGCGGCGGTCGCCGGCCACGTAGTCGGTGGAGAAGACGTGGACCAGCAGCGAGATGAGCGTGACCACCACGAGCATCAGGCTGCTGAGGCCGTCGACCATGGTGCCGACCCGGATGTCGAACCCGCCGGAGTCGAACCAGGTCATGTCCCGCACGACGGCGGAGGTGGCGTGGTGCTCCTCGCCGCCCTCCTCCCCCTCGGCGGAGGTCTCGGTGCCGTGCTCGTCCTCGGTCGCCGTGGCTTCGGTGGACTCGGTGGCCTCGGCCTCGTGGTCGGTCGAGGTGGCCTCGGCCTCGGTGCCGTGGGCGGCGGCGTCGGTGCCGTTCTCGGCCTCGGCGTCGGCCTCGGTGACCGGACGGGTCTCGTGGCCCTCGGTGATCAGGTACGACTGCGAGGACTGGCGGCCCTCCGGCGGGGTGCCGTCGTTGACCCGGCTGACCCAGCCGAACGCCACGGTGAGCGCCAGCACGAAGCAGATCGCCACCGAGGCGATGCCGATCTCGGAGCCGCCGCGGGGCAGCTTCTTGCCGATCGCGAGGATGAGGACGAACGAGATCGCGGGGATGAGGGGGATGATCCAGGCGTGGGTGAGCACGGGGTCAGCCCTTCATCAGGTCGACCTGGTCCAGGTCGACGGTCTTGTGGGTCCGGAAGATGGCGAGGACGATCGCCAGGCCGACACCGACCTCGGCGGCGGCGACGGCGATGACGAACAGCGCGAAGACCTGACCCGAGATCGAGTCGGTCATGGCGCTGAAGGCCACCAGGTTGATGTTGACCGCGTTCAGGATGAGCTCGACCGACATGAGGACGAGCACGCCGTTCTTGCGGGCGATCACGCCGTACACGCCGATGCAGAACAGGACGGCGGCGAGGACGAGGAACTGGTTCAGCAGCACGTGGTTCCCCTCAGTCCCTCTTCGACACGACGATGGCGCCGACCGCGGCGGCGAGCAGGAGCAGGGAGATGGCCTCGAAGGCGAGCAGGTAGGTGCCGAAGATCGAGTCCGAGACCTCGCCGGTCAGGGTGGGCTGGAGGTCCTGCGGGATCTTCGAGCGACCGAAGCCGTCGAGGAGCCCGTAGATCAGCACGCCGAACAGCACCACCGAGGTGAAGAGGCCGGCGAGCCACTGGTCCCGGCGGGCGAACTCCTCGCCCCGCATCGGCGCCTTGGTGAGCATGATGCCGAACAGGAAGAGCACGACGACCGCACCGATGTACACCATGACCTGCGTGATGGCCACGAACTCGGCGCCGAGGAGGATGAACTGGGCGGCGGCGCCGGCCAGCACCATCACCAGGTAGGCGGCGGCGTGGACCACGTTGGCGGTGGTCACGACCCGGATCGCCGAGAAGACCATGAGGGCGGCGATGATCCCGAACGCGACGTTCTGGGCCACGTAGACCGGGGCGTCGGCGTTCTGGGCCGCCGCGGCGAGGACGGCGATCACCGCGGGACCTTCTGGACCTTGGCCTCCGAGCCGGCCTCGTAGGACTCGAAGTCGGGCACGGTCTCCATCCACTCCCCGAGGCGGGTCTTGTCGTGGAGGAGGTCGGCGATGCGGGGCTCGGAGTACTCGAACTCGGGGCTCCAGAAGATGGCCTCGAACGGGCACACCTCGACGCAGATGCCGCAGTACATGCAGAGCGCGTAGTCGATGTCGAAGCGGTCGAGCGCGGAGACGGTGCGCTCCTTGCCACCGGGACGGCGCGGCGGCGCCTTCTCCTTGTGGCCCTCGATGTAGATGCACCAGTCGGGGCAGCTCCGCACGCAGAGCATGCAGACCGTGCAGTTGTCCTCCTTGAGGGCGATGACGCCGCGAGCGCGCGGGGCCGGCTCCTCCTTCTCGTGGGGGTACTGCACGGTGGCCGCGCCCTTGGACGGCGACGGCGGCTGGAGGAACCGCTTGGCCCCCTCGCCCGGCCAGACGGTCTGGGTCAGCTCGTTGAACGTGACCCCCATGCCCTTGAGCAGGCCCGGCAGCTTCGGCTTCTTCGGAGCCATCAGAACGCAACCTTCAGGATCGTGGTGGCGAGGATGTTCGCGAGCGACAGCGGGATCAGGATCACCCAGGCGAACTTCTGGAGCTGGTCCTCCCGGAGCCGGGGGAACGTGAAGCGGACGAAGAAGATGAGCCCGCCGAGGATGCACATCTTCGCGACCATGATGATCGGCCCGAGCAGGTTGAACAGGTTGTTGTTCAGGTCGGTCCAGGCGGCGGGCACGGCCCAGCCGCCGAGGAAGAGGGTGGCGCCGAGGGCGGCGAACGCACCGGCCGAGGCGAACTCGCCGATGAAGAAGAGCAGGAACCGCAGGCCCGTGTACTCGGTCATGTAGCCGGTGACGAGCTCGGACTCGGCGATCGGCATGTCGAACGGCGTCTGGGCCAGCTCGGCCTGCACCGCGATCATGAAGATGATGAACCCGAGGAACTGGGTGAGCACGTAGGGGTTGCCGATGAGGTCGACCCCGAAGATCGACCCGCCGGCCTGGGCGTGGACGATCTGCTGCATGTCCATCGTGCCGGCCTGGATCACCACGCCGACCACGGCGAGGATCAGCGGCAGCTCGTAGGCGACGAGCTGGCCGCCGGCGCGCAGGCCGCCCATGAGCGAGTACTTGTTGGCCGAGGCCCAGCCGGCGACGATCACGCCGAGGGTGCTCACCGAGGCGATGGCCACGGCGAAGAAGATGCCGCCGGTCATCGCCCCGCTGATGAAGGTCATGTCGGGGCCGAAGGGCACCACGATGTAGACGAGCAGCACCGTGCTGACCACGAGGTACGGCGCGGCCTTGAACAGCAGCCGGTCGGCCCGCTCGGGGATGATGTCCTCCTTCTGGAGGAACTTGCCGACCTCGGCGAGGAGCTGCAGCGAGCCGTAGGGGCCGGTCTCCATGGGACCGAGCCGGCTCTGCATGAACGACACCATCTTGAACAGGAAGAGGTAGACGAACGTGCCGGCCGGCAGCAGCACCGCGGCGAGGATGCCGACGGACTTCAGGGCGCTCTGCGCCCAGAGGTTGTCGAGGGAGTCCCAGCTGAGGGCGAGGATGTCGGCGCTCACCGGTCGATGTCCCCGAGGATGAAGTAGAGGCTGGCCAGGATGGTGACGACGTCGGGCACGTAGACGCCCCGGCACACCCAGGGCACCACCGACACGTTGTTGAACGAGGCGGTGCGGATCTTCACCCGGAACGGGCCGAGGTCGCCCTTGGAGACGACGTAGTAGCCCATCTCGCCGAGCGGGTTCTCGGTGGCGACCCAGGCCTCGCCCTCGGGCACCTTGATGATGCGGGGCACCTTGGCCATGATCGGCCCGGCGGGCAGCCCGTCGAGGAGCTGGTCGACGATCTTGGTCGACTCGCGCACCTCCTGGATCCGCACCCAGAAGCGGGCGAACGAGTCGCCGTCGGGGTGGGTCCACACCTTCCAGTCGGCCTGGTCCCAGGCCAGCCCGACCGGCTGGTCGCGGCGGAGGTCCCAGTCGACGCCGCTGGAGCGCAGGTTCGCGCCGCTGAGGCCGAACTGCTGGGCCACGTCGGCGGGGATGACGCCGACGCCGCGGGTGCGGGCCTGGAAGATCTCGTTGCCGGTGACGAGGTCGTCCATCTCGTCGCAGAAGTCGCGGATCTTCTCCATCGCCGCCTTGGTGTCGGCGATCCAGCCCTTGGGCAGGTCGTCCTTCAGGCCGCCGATGCGGTCGAAGTTCGGGTGGAAGCGACCGCCGGTGACCGCCTCGATCTGGTTGAGGACGAACTCGCGGTCGCGGAAGGCGTAGAACGCGGCGGTCATGGCGCCGATGTGCAGGGCCATGTCGCCGACGAACAGCGAGATGTTGGCGATGCGGGAGAGCTCGAACAGGATCGTGCGGATCCACTGGGCCCGGGGCGGGGCCTCGACCTCCATGAGCTTCTCGGCGGCGAGGATGAACGGGACCTCGTTGGCGAAGCTGCCCAGCCAGTCGATGCGGTTCACGAGGGTGGTGACCTGCGGGTAGGTCCGCACCTCGGTGAGCTTCTCGTAGCCCCGGTGCATGTAGCCCATGACCGGTTCGGCGGCGATCACGCTCTCGCCGTCGAGCTTGACGATGATCCGCAGCGTGCCGTGGGTGGCCGGGTGCTGCGGGCCCATGTTGAGGGTCATGCCCTCCTGGGTCTCGAACTCGAGGTTGACCCGCCCGTCGGCGGCCTGGGAGTTGACGTAGGCGAGCTTCTGGCGGTCGCTGACGGCGGTCATTCGCTCGCCTCCTCGTCGTCGGCCCCGCCCTCGGCCTCGGGCATCGGCTCCACGTCGACGATGCCGGGCCACGGCTTGACGATGCGGGCGAGCAGCGGGAAGTCCTTGCGCAGGGGATGGCCCTCGAACTCGCCCGGCAGGTAGATCGGTGCGAGGTGGCCGTGGCCCACGAAGTCGATGCCGAACATCTCGTGGGTCTCGCGCTCGTGCCAGTTGACCCCGGCGAAGACCGGCAGCCAGGTCTCGATCGAGAGGTCGTCGTCGGGCAGGTCGACCTTCAGGGTGACGCCCAGCTTGCGGTGGTACGACAGCGCCCGGGCGAAGACCTGGAACCGGGTGTCGCCGCCGGCGTAGCCGGTGACGATCTCGGTGTCGGGCTCGGGCCGCTCGTCGGTCGGGGAGTCCTCGCTCTTGCCGAACGGGCTGGGGAGCCAATCGATGGCCGAGAGGAACTCGAAGGCCCGGCAGCCGGCGCGGTCGCGCAGGACGATGCCGGCGGTGCGCCAGGCGTCACGGCTGACCCGCAGCCAGACGTCGTCGCCAGGACGGATGTGGCTGCCGAGCAGCGCGTCGCCCAGCTCCTCGGTGAAGATGGCGACGATCTCCTCGCGCGCCTCGTCGGTCGCGGGAGCCTCGGCCTCGGTGGTCTCGTCGACGTCAGCTGACGACAAGTGGCTCACCCTTCCAACGCTCGACCATGTCTTCCTTGCCGATCCGCTGCTGCAGCAGGACGATGCCCTCGAGCAGGGCCTCGGGCCGGGGCGGGCAGCCGGGGACGTAGACGTCGACCGGCACCACCTGGTCGACGCCCTTGGTGACCGAGTAGCTGTCCCAGTACGGGCCGCCGCAGTTGGCGCACGAGCCCATGGAGATGACGTACTTCGGGTCCGGCATCTGGTCGTACAGCCGGCGGATGGCCGGGACCATCTTGTCGGTGACCGTGCCCGAGAAGCAGACGAGGTCGGCCTGGCGGGGGCTGGCGGGCAGCGGGATCACGCCGAGGCGCATGACGTCGTAGCGCGGCGAGCCGAGCGCGGCGCCCATCTCGATGGCGCAGCACGCGAGGCCCCACTGGAAGATCCAGATGGAGTACTTGCGCGACGTGTTCAGCAACGACGTCAGGGGCTTGGGGAGCTTGCCGCTCTCGACGAGCCCCATCAGTCGTCCCCGCGCCGAGGGTTCCGGCCCGTCAAAGCCACTGCAGGACCTTCTTTCGCCATGCGTAGAGGATGCCGAGGGAGAGGATGACGATGAACACGAGCATCTCGATGGCACCGAACCACCCGTAGAGCTCGAGCCGGGTCGCCCACGGGAAGATGAACACGACCTCGACGTCGAACATCACGAAGAGGAGGGCGAAGACGTAGTACCGGATCGGCGACTCGGCCCAGCCGTCCCCGACCGGGTCAACGCCGCTCTCGTAGGTGAGGTACTTGTCCTTCTGCACCCGCTGCGGCCGGATGAGGCTGCCGAGGCCGAGGACGAGGGCCAACAGGCCCACCGCGACCGCGGCGAAGATGGCCACGGTGAGGTAGTCGCGCAGGAACTCGGACACGGCGTCGAACCTTAGTGAGAGGGCTCACGAGGGGCCAAAGGGAGCTGACACCCCACGCGGGGCGGGCACGGGCGGGACCCGCGACCGGCATCGTGGCACGTCGGCGACCGTCGTGCGGGGTTCATCCGGACGGGCCCCGGGCGTTCGACCGACGGCCACCGGGGATCCACCGGACTTTCGCTGGAAGGTAGGGTTTCGCCCATGATCGCGTACCTCGATGCCCAGACCGGGAGCATGATCGCCGCGGCGTTCGCCGGTGGTGCCGCCGGCGTCGCCGTGCTCGTCCGGATGTACGGCTACAAGTTCCTCGGCCTGTTCTCGAAGAAGTACCGCCGCAAGGCCGAGGTCCAGCAGGGCGACCTCCTCGGGGTGGAGATCGACCCGGAGACCGGCGAGCCCGTCGACCCCGAGGCCGCCGCCGAGGCCCTCGCCCGCTCGGACACCAAGCGCTGAGCATGACCCATGCCGATCCCGGCTCGTTCCGGGATCCGCTCTCCCGGGTCTACCTCGACGACGACCAGGTCCTGCGGGGTCTGAGCCCGAAGGGGCTGGCCGACTACGAGCAGGCCGCGGCCGCCCCGTTCTTCACGGAGCTGCAGGCCGAGGGCCTCCTCGTCCGCACCGAGCTCCTCCCCGCTGGTTCGCACCCGCTGCACGACACCTGGGCCGGCGTGCTGCGCCACGAGCGACTCCCGGTCGTCACCTACCCCTACGAGTGGACCTTCGAGATGCTGCGCGACGCCGCGCTCGTCCAGCTCGAGGTCACCCGGCGGGCCGTGCACGCCGGCCTGTCGAGCAAGGACGCCACGTCGTTCAACGTCACCTTCCGGGGCAATCGGCCCACGTTCCTCGACATCGGATCGTTCGAGCCGATCCCCCGCGGCGAGCCGTGGTCGGGGTACGGCCAGTTCTGCCGCATGTTCCTGAACCCGCTCGTGATCCAGGCCGCGACCGACGTGCACCTGCAGCCGCTCGTGCGGGGATCGCTCGACGGCATCAGCGCCGCCGACACCGCGGCGCTCGTGCCCCTGCGCAAGCGACTGCGCCGCGGACTCGCCGTGCACGTCGGCCTCCAGGCCCGTGCCGAACGGCGCTACGCGGATCGCGAGGGCGACATCCGACAGGACATGGGCCGCGCCGGGTTCAACCCGAAGATCGTGCTGGCCCAGCTCGACAACCTCGAGAAGTCGGTACGGGCGCTGCGCTGGCGGGCGCAGCGCTCGGAGTGGTCCGACTACTCCGACCGGGCCCACTACGGCGACGACGACCTCGCGACGAAGGAGCGGGTCGTGGCCGACGCCGTGGCCGCGCTGCCGGAGCCGTTCGTGGTCGACCTCGGCGCCAACGACGGCCGGTTCTCGCTGCTCGCGGTGGAGCACGGCGCCCGCCTGGTGCTGGCCCCCGACGTCGACCACCTGGTGGCCGACCGCCTGTACCGGCACCTCCGCTCGACCGGCGAGGAGCGGATCCTGCCGCTCGTGGTGAACCTGGCCGACCCGGCGGGCCCGATGGGGTGGCGGTCGATGGAGCGGCGGTCGTTCCGCGATCGCGTCCGCCCCGACCTGGTGCTCTGCCTCGCGGTCGTGCACCACCTGGCGCTCACCAACACGGTGCCGCTGGAGGAGATCGTCGACTTCCTCGCCGACTTCGACGCGCCGGTCGTCGTCGAGTTCCCCCACCGCGACGACGTCATGGTCGAGCGGTTGCTCTCCCGGAAGCGGGCCGGGCTCTTCGACCACTACGACCTCGGCCCGTGGGAGCGGGCGCTCGAAGGTCGGTTCACCGTCGACGAGACCGTCCGGCTGCCCTCGGGGACCCGCACCCTCTACCGCTGCCGGCCTCGCACGACGACATGACCGACGGCCCGCCCGGCGGCACCGGCGCTCCGCCCGATCGGGCCGACGGCAACGGTGCTGCCCAGCGGTCGGGACGAGCGATCGCAAAGCGCGAGCTGGGCGCGTTCCTCGAACTGCTGGCGGTGACGGGCCTGGCCTTCGCCCAACCGCTCTTCGCGGTGTTCGGCGACGCCCCCGACCAGTTCGTGTTCCGCGGCGCGACCGCCGAGGACATCCGCTGGTTCGCGGCGATCGTCCTCCTCGCCCCGCCGCTCGCGTGCTGGGTCGTCGAGGTCGTGGTCGGGCTCGTGTCGACGGCGGCCCGGCGGTGGCTCCACCTCGCGTTCCTCTGGGCCGCGGCGACGGCGTTCTTCGTCCAGGCCCTGCGCGGCCCGCTCGACGGCTGGCCGCTGATCATCGTCGCCGCGCTCGTCGGGGCGGGGCTCGTCGCCGCCGTCGACCGGTTCGACGCCGCTCGGCTCTGGCTGCGCTTCGTCGCGATCGCGCCGCCCGTGCTCGCCGCCCTGTTCGTCCTCACGTCATCGACCGCAGCGCTGCTCGATCCGGGCGAGGCCCGGGCCTACGGGCGACCGGCCGACCCCGTGCCGGTGGTGATGGTCGTCTTCGACGAGCTGAGCCTGGGATCGCTGGTCGACAGCGACGGGCAGATCGACGCCGCGCTGTACCCGAACTTCGCCCGCCTGGCCGCCGGCTCCCACTGGTTCCGCAACACCACCACGATGAGCAACTCGACCTCCCAGGCGGTGCCGGCGATCCTCACCGCCACCACCGCGCCGCGCAACAGCCTCCCCACCGTCGCCGACTTCCCGGACAACCTGTTCACGCTGCTGGGGTCGTCGATGCGCCTCGACGTGCTGGAGTCGATCACCCGGCTCTGCCCGGAGTCCCTGTGCGAGGTCGTTCCCGGGACGTCGAACGGCCTGACGGCGGTGCTCGACGATGCGGTCGACGTGATGCAGCACCGCCTCTCCCCCCACCAGCGCGAGCTGGACCCGGTGGCCGGCGTCGCCGACATCGACGTGAAGGCCGCCGACCAGATGGGCAGCGAACGCCGACCGGCCCGGTTCGACACGTTCATCGACGGGTTGTCGTCCTCGGACGACGCCCTTCACTTCCTGCACGTCGTCCTCCCCCACCAACCGTTCGTGCAGTACCCCGACGGGACCCGCTACCGCCGCGACGACCCCCCGCTCGACATGACCTGGGCGAACCAGACGCTCGCCGACCTCGGACGCCAACGCCACCTCCTCCAGACCGCGTCGGCCGACCGGCTGCTGGGCGAGGCCCTCGATGCGCTCGATGCCGCCGGCACCTACGACGACTCCCTCGTCGTGGTGGTCGCCGACCACGGCCTCACCTTCGACGTCGGCCAGGAGATCCGGATGCTCGCGCCGGGCATCGCGCCGACCGACCGGAGCATCGCGGACCTGGCCTGGGTGCCGTTCTTCGTGAAGGAGCCCGGCCAACAGGGCGGTGAGGTGAGCGACGCGGACGTGACGACCTACGACGTGCTGCCGACCATCGCGGACGTGCTCGACGTCGACATCCCGTGGGACCACCTCGGCCGATCGGCGTTCGACGAGCGCACCGACGGCCGGACGAGGACGATGCACGTGACCGTGCAGGACGAGATCTTCACCCTGGGGCCGACCGTCGACGTCGCGGACGCCGATCGGGACCTGCTGTTCGAGCATGGCCTCGACCGGTTCTTCCCTGCCGTCGACGACCCGCTGCGATGGTGGAAGCGCGGCCCGTACCGCGACCTCGTCGGCACCGAGGTGGCCGCGTCGACGGGCCTCGAGCCGTTGACGGTGGACCTCGCGCCATCGTCGGATCCCGACGACGTCGACCCGTCCACCGACGAGGTGCCGGGCCTGGTGATCGGGTCGGTCCCGGACGCGGACCCCGGTGACGCCGTCGCCGTGGCCGTGGACGGGACGATCTGGGCGACCACCGAGGTGTGGGACTCGGGTGGGGGTCCGTCGGTCGCCGCCGTGGTGCCGTTCGACGCGTTCGTCGCCGGGACGAACGAGGTGCAGGTGCTGAGCATCGAGGGACCATGACCGAACCCACCACCGCCGATGTCGTCGAGCCGGCGCCGTCCGAACCCGCCGGCCCACGCTGGACCGCGCTGCTGCGCCGGGAGGGGGCGACGTACCTCGAACTGCTGGCGGTCACCGGGCTCGCGTTCGCCCAACCGCTGTTCGCCGTGTTCGGCGACGCGCCCGACCAGTTCGTGTACCGGGGTGCGACCGGCGCCGACATCAGGCTCTTCGCCCTCGTCGTGCTCCTCGCCGCGCCGACGTCGGCGTGGATCGCCGAGGTCGTCGTCGGCCTGGTGTCGACGACCGCACGACGGGCGCTGCACCTCCTGGTGATCTGGGGCTGCGTCGCCGCGTTCCTCGTGCAGGTCCTGCGCGGACCGTTGGACGGGTGGCTCCTGATCGGGGCGGCCGTCGTGCTCGGCGCCGGCGCCGCGTACGGGTACGACCACATCGGTCCACTCCGCCTCTGGATCCGGTTCCTCGGCATCGCGCCGCCCGTGTTCGCCGCACTGTTCCTCCTCACCTCGGCCACCGGGCAGCTCCTCACCGACACCGGAGCGCGCGCCGAGGCCCGACCGGCGCACCCTGCGCCGGTGGTGATGATCATCTTCGACGAGCTCGCGCTGGACTCGCTCATGGACAGCGACGGCACGATCGACGCCGAGCTGTACCCGAACTTCGCCCGCCTGGCCGCCGGCTCCCACTGGTTCCGAAACACCACCACGGTGAGCAACTCGACGTGGCAGGCGGTCCCGGCGATCCTCAGCTCGAAGCCGCTCCCCGAGACCGGGACCCCCACCGGGCAGACCTACCCGGACAACCTGTTCACGCTCCTCGGCCAGACCATGCCCCTCGACGTCAGCGAATCGGTCACCCGGCTCTGCCCGGAGTCGCTCTGCAAGGTCAAGACCCGGCCCTCCGGGGGCTTCCCGGCGATCATGAAGGACGCGGCCCGGGTGATGCGGTACCGGCTCCGTCCCCACCAGCCGCCGTACAACCCGGTCACCGGCATCGCCGACGCCGCCCACGACGAGTGGGAGGTGGGGAGCCCGGCCAGCTTCGACCCGTTCCTCGACGGCCTGGCCACCACCGGCGACATGGTGCACTTCGTGCACATCATCCTCCCGCACCAGCCGTTCGTGCAGTACCCCGACGGGCGCAACTACACCGATCCGACCGAGGAGCTGTCGACCACCTGGCCCGACCAGACCCTCGCCGACCTCGGACGCCAACGTCACCTCCTCCAGACCGCGTCCGCCGACCGGCTGCTGGGGATGACCCTCGACGCCCTCGAGGCCGCCGGCACCTACGACGAGTCGCTGATCACCGTCGTCGCCGACCACGGGATCACCTTCGACGCCGGCCAGGACCTCCGCCTCCTGGTCGACGAGGTGGTCCCGTCCGAGCGGGGCATCACCGAGCTGGCCTGGGTGCCGTTCTTCCTGAAGGAGCCCGGCCAGACCGGGCCGACGGTCAACGACGCCGACGTGTCGGTCTACGACGTGCTGCCGACCATGGCCGACGTCCTCGGGGTCGAGCTGAAGTGGGAGGTGGCGGGACGCTCCGCCTTCGACGCGCCGGCCTCGTCACCGTCGGACGACAAGGGCTTCTACCGAACGACGAACGGCACCATCTTCGAGCGCGGCCCCGAGGTGTCGGTCACCGAGGAGGTGGGCCACCGGATCCTCCGGGAGAACGCGATCGACCGCTTCCTCCCGGCCGTCGGCGACCCGCAGCGGTGGTGGAAGCGCGGCCCCCACCGCGACCTGGTCGGCACCGACGTCGCCGACCACGACGAGCTCGCACCGCTCTCCCTCGAGCTCGACCCGGTGTCGGACGCCGACGACGTGCAGCCCGACGGCGGGCTGGTGCCCGGGATCGTGCTCGGATCGGTGCCCGACGCGGACGTCGGCGATCAGGTCGCCGTCGCGGTGAACGGCACCATCCGCGCCACGACCGAGGTGTGGGACATCGGCGACGGCCCGCAGGTGGCGGCACTCGTCGCCTACGAGTCGTTCGTCGAGGGCGCCAACGAGATCGAGGTCTACGTGATCCCCTGACGGGTTCGCCCGTCCGATCAGCGGTCGGCCATCGCCGCCTCGACCCTCGGCACCAGGAGGTCGTGCCAGATCTCGGCCGCGGCCTCCCCGATCGGATGGGCGCCGTCGCTGCGCATGCGCTCGTCGAGGACGTCGTCGGGGCACACGAGGTCCCGGTACGGCACGACCTCGACCCCCGGCACGTCGGCCAGCTCGTCGGCCAGCACGTCGTTCACCACCGCGATCCGGGCCGGGTCGGCCTCCTCCCCCGCCGACCGGGCCTCCGCCCAGCGGAAGCACGGCACGTCCAACCACAGGATCGGCGCATCGGTCCCGGACCGCACCACCGCCACCGCGCGACGCACCGCGGCCCGGTACCGCCGTTCCCAGTCGGTCGACCCGACGACCACCCGTTCACCGGCCACGTCGAGGTCGAAGAGCTGACGCAGCCCGAGGGTCACGACGACCACGTCGGGATCACCGGCCAGATCGCCGTCACCGCTGAGGCCGGCGGTCCAGTCGGCCGGCCACGACGGGCAGTCGATCGACGCCTCGTCGATCCGGTCCCCCGCGTAGATCCTGTCGCCGATGATGTCGCACCGTGCTCGGGCCACGCTCTCGACCCGGAAGGGGAGGTCGTCGGGCGCCTCCGACGTCAGCGCCCAGGCGACCGAGTCGCCCAGCACCAGCACCCGTTCGGCCGCGTCGGTGCGCCCGGCGACGACATCGACCGCCCGGTCCTCGGCCAGCATCGAGCCGTCACCCGATGACGGCAGGGCCAGCAGGAGGGCGGCCACGACCGCCACCGAACCGGTCAACGCCAGCCCGTCGAACCGGAACCGGACCCGTCCCCGGTGGATCGGGTCCTCGACGTAGCGGTGCGTCGCCTCGGCCAGCACGATGGTCAGGCCGAGGCGCAGCCACGTGAGCTGCCACGCCGGCAGGTCGACCCGCGGCGGTGCCAGGAGGACGATCACCGGCCAGTGCCACAGGTACGCGACGTAGGACACCCGGCCGAGGTGCCGGGTGGTGCGGTTGCCGAACACCCAGGCCAACGGACCCCGTTCGGCCCGGACGGCGCCGAACACGAGCGCGGCGCAGGCCAGACCGATCGCGAGGAACCCGAAGCGGGTGTAGACCGCGGGATCGTCGTCGGACAGCGTCACGATCATCACCGCGAGCGCCGCGGCACCGACCGTGCCCACGACCGACGCGACCCGCCGGCCACCGTCGGTGTCCCACCGACCGGGCCACAGGACCACGGCGAGCAACGCCCCCACGAGCAGTCCCTGCGCCCGGGTGTCGGTGCCGTAGTAGGCCCGGGACAGGTCGGCACCGCCGAGGACCAGGTGGCGCATCCACCACGCCGACGCCAGAGCCCCGCCCCCGAGGATCACCGAGGCGACGACACGTCCCCGGCGACCGGCCCGCAGGAGCGGCGCGAGCGCGAGGAACAGCACCGGCCAGAGGACGTAGAACTGCTCCTCGATCGCCAGGGACCACGTGTGGCGGAGCGGCGACACCTGGAACGACGAGAAGTACGACTGATCCGACCAGATGAAGTGCCAGTTGGCGACGTAGAAGAGGCTGGCCAGACCGTCGCCCCGCAGCCCGGGGAACTGGTCGCTCCACCCGGCGGCGATCACCACGACGGCCACGGCGGCGAGGACGACCAGGAGCGACGGGGCGAGCCGCCGGACCCGACGCCGGTAGAAGGCGACGAGCGACGTGCGCCCGGTGTCGGTCCGCTCCTTCACGAGCAGGGTGGTGATGAGGAACCCCGACAGCACGAAGAACAGATCCATCGCCACCCATCCGCCGCGGACGCCGACGACGCCACCGAGGTGGAAGCAGACGACGACGGCCATGAGGACGCCGCGCACCCCGTCGAGCAGCGGGCGGTGGGTGAGTGCGGTCGGTCGGTCGGTCACCGGCGGGCGGCCCCCCACCGCCACGCACCGCCCAGCGCCACGCCGAGCACCAGCGGATCGATGATCGCCCGGAACCGGCCGTTCTCCCCGAACTCGAACAGCGTGCCGCCGCCGACGACGAGCACCACGAGCGCGGCCACCACCAACCACATGGCCTCCCCCGCCGGGTCGGCCACCGCTCGACGGTCCCCGACGATGCGGACCAGCGCCACGATGCTGCGGACCAGGACGGCCACCGCGCACACGACGAGGCTCCAGGACAGGTCGTAGGGGAGCGAGGTCAGTCCGATCAGCGGCAGGTTCCAGTCGGCCATGTCGACGCGGTGGTGGGTGGTGAGCTGCCACCGGTCGGCGAACGCGTCCATCCACGTCCGCTCGGGCCGGACGTGACCCGAGAAGGACGCCACGTCGTCGGACAGACCGACCCGCGCGACCGAGAACGACGTCGGCAGGATCTCGGCCCGCGCCTCGACGTAGCGACCGGGGGACCGCCGCACGAGCTGCCAGGCATCGTCCTCGGCCTCGGCGTACACCGGGATGAAGCAGGCGTTGTTGAGGTTGACGCCGCCCGTGTCGAGTCGGGTGACCTCCGACAGCGACCGGTGTCGTCGGTCGGGTCGGCACGGTCCGGCCTCGTAGGCCCCGAGGTCCTGCCACGGCTGCACCAGCGCGTTCGGACCCACCGCCCCTTCGGCGACCGCGGCCTCGACGTCGGCCCGATCCATGGGCGCCGTGACGCCGCGCTGGAGGTTGAAGCCGAACCAGCTGCTCGACGACGTCGTGTCGAACAGGACCTGGGAACGCACGGTCCAACCACCGACCAGGACGACCGGCACGAGGACGGCCACGATCGTCGCCCGCCTCGACGCGCTCGCGAGCCATGCGCCGAGGAGGACGACCGCCAGCACGACGACGGGGTGCACCAGGCTCCGGGTCAAGGTCGCCGCGGTGAGGGCACAGGACGCCGTGATCAGCCATCGCCCCCCACCACCCTGGAGGAGGCGCTGGAGGGACCAGCAAGCGGCGACGAGCATGAGTGCGACGGGGATCTCGTAGCTGTGCCAGACGACGGTCCGCAGCAGGTCCGGCTCGGAGATCACGAGCGAGGCGATCAGCCCGGAAACGACCGATGGGACCCGCCACCGCGTCAGCAGGTCCCAGATCAGGAGGCCGATGGCCAGCAACGCAGCCAGGTAGAGCACGTAGAGCGTCCCGATCGGCGGGAACGGCGACCAGGCCAGCACCGACCCGACCGCGAGGTTGTAGAGCGGCGGCTGGACGTGGAGGTACCAGGTCGTGCCGACCGGGTCGCGGGCGAGGAGGGTCGTGTCCTGGAGCTGCCAGGTGCGCCCGAGCATCGGCGTGGTGAGGACGGCGCCGTTGCGGAGCAGCGACCACACCACCGCGATGAAGGTGGCGACCACGATCCCGGCGCCGAGGACCCGCGCCGATGGCAGATGCCGGTGCACGGCCCGATGTTACGGACCGTCGTCGCTACGAACCGTCGGCCGGTGCGTCGTCGACGACGGTGGTGACCGTGGCGGGGCGGGTGTCGATCTCGGCCGCCGTCCTCGACGCCGACACCACCGGCTGCGGGTAGAAGCCGAGGAAGAGGGTCACGAGCACCGACGCACCGATGGCGATTCGCGCTCCGACCG
>JAHBSO010000019.1 GCA_019639075.1 Actinomycetota bacterium
GACTCGACCAACGCGATGACCTCGTCGCGTCCGGCGACGTGCGAGTAGAGCGTCGCCGGAGAGATCCCGAGGTCCTCGGCCAACCCCAGCATCGTGAAGGAATCCAAGCCGAGCCGAACCGCCGCATCCACGATGCTCTCCCGACCGACCTTCGGCGGCCGCCCACGACGCGCCTGCGGAGCGCTACGACCTCCCATCTCCATGGTGATCACTATATCCGAATTGTGATTCGGAAATGCTGGTCCTTCCCCGATCACGCGAGGACCAGGTTTCGCGACCGCGGTGTCAGGTTCCCGGGGAAACCGGTGCGGGCTCCCAGCCGTGGTCCCGCGCGAGCTTGTTGAGGCGCACCCGGCCGTCGGGGCGACCGGTCAGGCCCTCGTCTCGGCCGGCGTCGGACCCACGCCCAGCTCGGCCAACGTTCGCAGACCACGTTGACCTAGATGAATAGGATTCCTATCATTTGGGGATGGTCCCTCCGCCTACGCCGTCGCTCGATGTCGACCAGTGGTTCAACAGCGAACCGCTCACCCTCGATTCGTTGCGCGGACGGGTGGTGCTGATCGAGGCGTTCCAGATGCTGTGCCCAGCCTGCGTCACCCACTCCCTGCCCCAGGCTGTGCGAGTCCGCAAGCTGTACCCGGCTGACGAGGTCGCGGTCATCGGGATCCACACCGTGTTCGAGCACCACGACGCCATGGGCCTTGATGCTCTGGGCGTGTTCCTCGCGGAGTTCCGCATCACCTTCCCCGTCGCCGTCGACCGGCCCGACCCGATCTCGAGCATCCCCGCGACGATGCGCGCCTACGACCTGCAGGGGACGCCCTCCCAGATCCTCCTCGATCGCCAGGGGCGGGTGCGTTCCAGCACGTTCGGGGTGGTCGACGACCTCGCACTCGGCACGCGCATCGGCCGCCTGCTCGCCGAGCCCACGCAGACTCCGATCTCGAGCGACGCCGCCATCGGGCCGTCACCCGATTTTCGAGCGACCGGTGATGAAGGTCCATCGGCTTGTGACGCCGACACCGGGTGCCGCTGACCACGACTCCACCTCATCGATCAACTGCACCCGACAGGAGCCACCATGACCCGCAGCATCCCCGGCTACACCTACGACGACCCCGCCCTCGCCCCGTCACCGGTTGCGCCCCACCAGCTCGACGAACTGCTCGCATCGGTGCTGTGGAGCGACGACGACCGCGCTGCGCTGCGTCGCGCCGGGGCCGTCCTCGGGCCCCAGACCGAGGCCATCCTCGATGTCTGGTACGGGTTCGTCGGGTCCACCCCCCACCTCGTCGCAACCTTCTCCGGCGCCGACGGCCAACCCGATCCCGCGTACCTCGACTCGGTGCGCGCCCGGTTCGGGCGTTGGATCACCGATCTGTGCGAGCGGGACTTCGACGCGACCTGGCTCGCCTACCAACACGAGATCGCCCGACGTCACGCACCGGAAGGCAAGAACCGCACGGACGGCCACGACTCCACATCGAGCCATGTCCCCCTCGCCCACCTGATCGCGCTGATCGTCCCGATCACCATCACGATCCGCGACTTCCTCGCCGCCGACGACGCCTCGCCCGCCGAGGTCGAGGCCCGCTACCAGGCGTGGTTCAAAGCCGTCACCGTGTCGGTCGCCCTCTGGTCCCGCGCCTACCGTCCGGACCTGTGGTGACTCCAGGCGACGACCCGAACCCGGTCCCGGCCAAGGTGCTCGATGCGCTCGGACGCCTCGCCCGCGGCCAACGGGCCCACCGCCAAGCCGTGTCCACCCGCAACAACCTCACTCCCCTCCAACTCGAACTGCTCACCACCCTCGCCAACGCTCCCCCGCCCGAGCCGCTCACCGGTGCGCTCGCCCGCGAGCTCGCCGTGACCCAGCCCACGGTCACCGACTCGCTGCGCGCGCTCGAAGGCAAGGGCCTGATCGAACGCAACAGCGACCCGGTCGACCGCCGCCGCGCCACGATCACCCTCACGGCAGTCGGGTCAGCGCTCACGGATCAGATCGCAACCGCCGACCGCACCATGCTCGACGCCGTCGCGTCGCTCCACCCGCACCGGCAGGAGCAGATCCTCGTCGCGCTCCTCGACCTGATTTCCGCCTACGTCGATGCCGGGGTCATCGACACCGCACGCACCTGCACCACATGCCACCACCACCGCCTGGGCACGGACGGCACCCACCACTGCACCCTGCTCGCCATCGACCTACCCGCTGCGGAGCTCCGAGTGAACTGCCCGGAGCACACCCCTCCCCTCCATCGTTGAGAACACTACGCGTGAGTGTCACCCGACCATTGCCAGCAGCGTGTGCGAACCGTAGAGCGACCGTTGCTGCACGGGCCGAGGATCTGGGGCAAAGCGGCTGGCCTGGTGACTCGCCATTACATCGTACTACGATCTATTCGTGTCCGGTCGAACCCCCGCTGCCCCGAGATCCGCGGCGGCCTTGCTCCAGGAGCCGCGGCGCCGCCTGTTGGTCATGGTCCTGGCCACGGGTCTCGTTGGTGGACTGGTGGGCGCCGCCTACTTGGCGCTGCTGGAGGGCGTCGAAGGGGTCCTGGGGCCGGAGTCGTGGGCTCCAGGCGCCCACGTCCTGGTGCTCGTCGGCGTGGGCGGTGTCGTGGCGCTCGCCACGCGGCTGCTGGGCCGCCCGGCGGACGTTGAGCTGCTCGTGGACAACATCCATGTCCTCGGGGGTACCGAGGAGGTCCGCAGCCTCCGATCGCTGATTCCCGTCTCGCTGCTGTGCATCGGGGCGGGTGGGGCGCTGGGACCGGAGGCGCCGCTGGTGACGACGACGGGAACGATCGGATCGTGGGTGGGCAGACGATCTCGCCTCGGCCGCGATGACCGTCGGATCGTGAGCATTGCTGGGATGGCAGCGGGGTTCACGGTCCTGTTCGGTGCGCCGCTCGGCTCCGCGATGTTCGCCCTGGAGATCCTGCATCGCCGGGGCCTCGAGTACTACGAGGCGATCCTCCCGTCGGTCTTCGGTGCCCTGTGCGGGTACGGGGTGTACACCGCGGCGACCGGCATGGGTCTCGAGCCGATCTTCGACTTCCCGACACCGGCGCCGATGACCGTCGCCGACCTCGGTTGGGGTGTGGTGGCGGGCGCCGGTGGTGCGGCAGTGGCCGTCGCGTTCACCTACCTGTGCACCGGACTCCGCCGGCTGATCAGGCCACTCCCTGGGGGCCTCCTCCCCGTGATCGGTGGGCTCGCCCTCGGGCTGTTGGCCTTGGCGAGCCCGTTCGCGCTCACCAACGGCGAAGCCCAGATCACCGACCTGGCAACCTCGAGCGTCGCCGTCGCCACGCTGCTCGGGGCCGCTGGCGTGAAACTGGCGGCCTCAGCGGTGAGCCTAATCACCGGCTGGAAGGGGGGCTTCATCATCCCGCTCTTCTTCGTCGGCTTCTGTCTCGCACGAGCCGCCGCCGGGCACACGCCTGGGGGAGACGAGTGGATCCTCGCCGCTGGGCTCATGGCTGCCTGCAACGTCGGCGTCACCAAGACCCCGATCGGCTCCACACTCGTCGTGACCGAGATGGCAGGGATGGGCGTGCTCCCACCCACACTCATCGCCGCGGTCGTCAGCATGGCCCTGACCTCGAGCGTCGGACTCATCGACACCCAGCGACGGCGCCTCAGCGAGTCAGACGACCAGGAGGTCGGCCGTGGCTGAACCACTGACCGAGACCCAGTACCGATCCCTCGCTCGGTTCCGACATGCCTTGCGGCGGTTCCAACGGTTCTCCGAAGACGCAGCACGCTCGGCGGGCCTGACGCCGTCGCAACACCAGCTGCTCCTCGCCGTACGAGGGTTCGATGGCCCGGGCGCGCCGTCGGTGACCGCGATCGGCGAACTGCTCCAGCTGCAACTCCACTCCGCAGGCGAGCTCGTCGCGAGGGCTGCATCCAACGGCCTCGTGGAGAGGCGAACCGACCCTGCCGACGGCAGGCGCACCCTCGTGCACCTCACCGCGGATGGAACGGCCATGCTCGAGGGACTCTCGGTCCAGCACCGCGACGAGCTCCGCCGCTTCCGCCGTGAGATGAACGATGTGCTCCGGGAGCTGGACTGATCGAGACCGCGCGTCGCCCACTGCCGACGAGCGCTGGGGTTCAGCTCGGCGGGGCCCCGAAGGGTCGGCGCACGACGTCGACCCCTTGCCAGATGAGTCCGACGAACGCAGCGGACCACGCTGCGAGGGCCACGGCGAGGGCCGCTCGCGGCATCCAGCTCAACCCGTCGAGGTCGATGGCGCCGAGCATGCGGAACGTGGCGGCGCTGTACATGCCGAGCGGGAACACGAGCGCCCAGTACGACGGGTGGTAGCGCAGCGGCACCCGGTTGAGGACGTGGCGCCAGATCCCGATGGCCACCATGAGCGGGAACCAGAACGTCGCGGTCGCCCAGGCCAGCACGAAGATCCCCTCGCTGAACGGTGCGAGCCGCTCGATGCGGTCGGAAGTCGGCTGGACGGTGAGCAGGTTCGAGCCGGCGAGGACGGTAATGGCAACGGCGCCTGCGGCGATCCAGGCGGGCGGGTCTGCTTCGGTGGGGTCGAGCTCGAGGAACGTCCAGCGGAAGAACACCATCGTCATGACGATCAGGTAGAGGACGAGCCCAAGAAGGAACGCGGCGAGCAGCACGAACGCGAGCAGGTCGCTGGGATGGCGAGGAAGGAGCAGCGCGCCGAGGACCACCACGGACTCGGTCGCGACGGTGAGAAGGAACCAGGTCCCGTTGATCCCGTGGCCGAGGTCCGGCTTCGGGCCCTTGAGCACCACGGCGAACAACGTCGAGTACAAGCACACGGCCCACAGCGCGAGGCTCACCCACCACAGCCACCAGGCCAGCGTCCACCAGCCGTGAACGATGCCTGACGCGCTCCCCAGGACGTTCGTGCCGGCAACCGTGGTGAGGAACGCGAACCCCTTGGCGTGGCTCGTGATGTCGGCAGCGATCAGCGACGGTGCGATCACGAGCCGCGCGGCGAGCAGAACCGCCAGCACCACGTACGCCGCGGCGGCGATGACGTAGAGCCCCTCGGCCATCCACGTGAGGTCCTGTTGTGCCGCGGCGACGGCGATGATGCCCGTCGCCATCACCATGGCGAAGTAGCCGGGGAACAGTGTGCGGACGTTCGACGAGATGCGACCTGGCGTCGGAGGAGCCGACGGCCCCGGTGCGGTCACGGCCGCAGGTACCGGTACACGACGGCGGACCCGCAGGCGAGCACGACCGAGACGGTGGCGGTGGTCCATGCCAGGGACTCGTCGTCGGCGGCGAAGGCTTCAACAGCAACGGTCAGCAGGAACACTTGGAACGCCACCAGGATGATGACGTAGACGACGACCGCGGACGACGTCCGGGTTGCCTGCCGGGACGTCCTCACGGTTCGTACCCCAGGGCCCAGATCGCCCGATCGCGAATCTCGACGTCGATGCGGCCGAGCGGGCGCGGTGGCGGGCCGGAGATGACGGTGCCGGTGCGGGTGTCGAAGTTGCCTTCGTGGCAGGGGCAGTGCCAGCGGTCCTCTTCCGTCTCGTAGAAGACGACGCAGCCGAGGTGGGTGCACTTCTGGCTGAACGCCACGACCTCGTCGTCGCTGAGGCGCAGCAGGATCGCCGCGTCGGCCTCGGCCGGGTAGCGGAAGAGGTAGGTGTCGCCGACGGCCACCTGGTCGAGGGCGACGATCTCGCGGGGTTCACCGGTGTTGATCTTCCGGAGCTGCGTCCAGGCCGCGATGCCGACGTTGCCGGCGGCCATCACCCCGGCACCGGCGACGAGGTACCGGGCGAACTCGCGTCGGGTGACGTCGTCTTCGGCGGCGGCTTCATAGGGGAAGTCGCGCTTCCAGATCGGGATCGACTCGTCGGTCATCGGGCACCGTCCTCCAGGGCGAAGGGGTCGTCGAGCCATCCGCGCTCCTCACCCGACAGCACGTCGATCGGCCCGGCGGCGACGTCGTCGACCACGGCGAACACCTTGGTGGTGACCGCCTGGCGCCCGAAGAGCCAGCCGTCGACGAGCGAGCCGCGTCGGTGAGCGTGGAACTCCTCGGGGGTCCCGTACCAGAGCGCCTCGCTGGGGCAGACCGAGGCGCACATCGGTGCGTAGCCCTCGGAGGTGCGGTCGGTGCACATGTCGCACTTCATCATCTGGTCGAAGTCCGCGACGTACTTCGGCACCCCGAAGGGGCAGGCGAGCACGCAGTTGGAGCAGCCGATGCAGCGGGGTTTGAGGGCGGACTGCACGACGCCGTCCTCGTTCTGCTTGATCGCATCCGCGGGGCACACCTCGGCGCAGGTGGGGTCTTCGCAGTGCATGCAGACCATCGGCGCGGTCTGGGTGCTGGCGGCCCGGTCGATGCGTTCGAGGTGGATGAGCGACTGGCCGCGGTGAGTACCGCACTCCGAGCAGGCCTGCACGCAGGCCTCGCAGCCGATGCAGCGGCTCTGGTCGATCACGAAGATCGGCCGGTCGTCGATGCCGTACCGGGCGGTCTTCACGGGTGCGCCCTCTCCCCTGCCCTGGCGACCTTGACGGCCGCGACCTTGAACTCGGGCATCGCCGAGACGGGGTCGACGGCGCGGATGGTGAGCTGATTCGCGGCCTTCTTGCCGGGCCAGTGGTATGGGATGAACACGGTGTCGGGCCGGATCGTGGTGACCACGGCCGCGGGCAGGGTGATCTCGCCGCGGCGGGACGTGACGGTCACCTGGTCACCGTTCTTGATGCCGAGGGAGTCGGCGAGGCGCGGGTGCATCTCGCACAACGGTTCGGGGTACTGGTCGACGAGACCGGCGATGCGGCGGGTCTGGGTGCCCGACAGGTACTGGCTCACCACGCGGCCCGACGTCAGCCAGATCGGGTAGTCGTCGTCGACGACCTCGGCGGGCGGCCGGTACGGGACGGCGTGGAACCGGGCCTTGCCGTCGGGGAACGCGAACTGGCCGCCTTCGTAGAGCCGAGGGGTGCCGGGGTGGCCGACTTCGGGGACCGGCCAGAACAGGCCCATCTCGGATTCGATCCGGTCCCAGGTGGCGCCGGTGTAGTCCGCCTTGCCACCGGATGATGCTCGGCACAGCTCGTCGAAGATCTCTTCGTTGCTGCCGTAGCGGAAGTGCTCGCCACGTCCGAGCCGTTCGGCGATGTCGCAGAGGATCTCGCCGTCGCGACGGGCTTCGCCGGGCGGGTCGACGGCGGCGTTGATCTTGATGATGCGGCCCTCGCCGCTCGTGGAGGTGCCCTCGTCCTCCTCGTGGAGCGAGCCGGGGAGCACGACATCCGCGTGGCGTCCGGTGTCGGAGAGGAAGAAGTCGATGGTGGCGTAGAACTCGAGCTTGTCGAGTGCCTCGCGGGTGAAGTTCACGTCGGGCGCCGACACCGCTGGGTTGAAGCAGATCGACAGCAGGCCCTTGATCTCACCGGCGTGGATGGCCTCGATGATCGCCACCGCCGGCAGGCCCTTGCCGGGGATCTCGGATTCGTCGACGCCCCACACCTTGGCGACCGCCTCGCGGTGCTCGGGGACGGTGATGTCTCGGTTGCCGGGGAGCTGGTCGCACTTGTGGCCGTGCTCGCGACCGCCCTGGCCGTTGCCCTGACCGGTGATTGTCGACACACCGCAGCCGGGCTTGCCGAACTTGCCGGTGGCGAGCCCGAGGTTGATCGCGGCCAGCACGTTCTCGGTGCCCTTGACCTGCTGCTCGATACCTCGGGCGTGCAGCATCATCCCGGTCGCGGAGGTGCCCCAGAGCTCAGCGGCCTCGCCGATGCGCGCCGCCGGCACGCCCGTGATCTCGGCCGCCCATGCCGGCGTCATGTCCGCGGCCGCAGCTGCCGCCTGGTCGAAGTCGACGGTGTGGGCATCGATGAACTCGTGGTCGAGCCAGTCGTTGCGGATGAGCTCGTGGAGCACGGCACCGAACAACGCGGAATCGGTGCCCGGTCGCACCGGCAGGAACAGGTCGGCGGTGCGGGCCAGCGGGACGACCCGGGGGTCCTGCACGATGAGCTTCGCCCCGCGGTCGCGCGCCCGCCAGATGTAGCTGGTCGTGATGGGGAACGTCTCGGCCACGTTCGTCCCGGCCGTCCACACCACATCGGCGAGCGGGATGTCGCTCCACGGGTTGGGCGCCCGGTCCATGCCGAGGGCCTTCTTGTTGCCGGCGCCCGCCGACACCATGCAGAAGCGCCCGTTGTAGTCGAGGTTCGCCGTGTGCAGCGCGAGGCGGGCGAACTTGCCGACGAGATAGCTCTTCTCGTTGGTGAGTGACACCCCCGAGAGCATGGCGAAGGCGTCGTCGCCGTAGGTGGCCTGGATGCGCTGGATCTCCGACACCACTCTGGCGAGCGCGTCGTCCCAGCCGACCTGTCGGAACCCGCCCGGTGACCCTTTGTCGCGAACCATCGGGTGCAGGAGCCGGTCGGGGTGGCTGCCCTGCAGGTATCGCTTCACACCCTTGGGGCAGAGCTTGCCCTCGTTGAAGGGGAACTCGTACCAGGGTTCGAAGCCGACGACCTCGTTGTCGTGGACCTTGAGCTTGATGCCGCACTGCTGGCCGCAGAAGCAGCAGTGCGTGTCCACGACCCGGTCGATCTCGAGGTCTGCGTCCCAGCCGCCGGGGGGTGCTTCGTTCAGGTGAGGTCCGAAGCGCTCGACGAGGGCTTCTTCGGTGACGGGGATGCGGGCCATCAGCCGAACCCCCCGACCCGTGCCGACTGGGCGAGGGTCACGCTCGCACGACGACAGCGCGGGCAGGTGTCCTGGTAGCTGCCGTCATCGGCGGTGCCGTAGTCGAAGCCCATCTGGGGAAGCACCTCCTGGAGATCCGCGATCTGCTGCGCGCTGGCGAACCCGTCGCCGCAGCGCCGACAGACCGCTTGCGGGCCTTCGGCGTTGGCAGTCTTGTAGTAGGCGACACCCAGGTTCCCGGGCCGCTGGAAGATGTGGAACAGCTTCCCGAACGGCAGGTACATGAGCCCGAGGATCACCGTGAGCGCATGCAGCGTGTTGAGCGCCGAATAGAACTGCCCGTCGAGCCACATGCTCGACACGGTGAGGAACAGGCCGGTCACCGACACAGCGAACAGACCGGCGAGCACCAGGAAGTCACCGCCGCGCTCGACCGCCAGTGCCCCCGGGTCGTTGAGTCGACGTCGCAGGAAGATGAACACCCCGGCCAGCGCCAGCACCGCGGCGATGTCGAGGCCGTGGAAGATGACCCAGCCGATCACCGTGCCGGCGTCGAACTGCGCCGTGCCGACGCGTGACACGTACACCTGGTAGCGGTCGGCCTGTTGGCCGACGCTCTGAAAGTGCAGCAGCCCGAGCGTCAACGGGAACGTGATGAGCGCCGCGAGGACGCAGCCCCAGAACACCAGCTGATGCGCCAACCAGCGCGTCTTCGACCGCCGGTAGATGAACGTCTGACCGAGCACGTGGGTGCCGACCAACGCGGGCAGTGCTGCCGCGTTCCGGGCCTTGCGGGCCTTGAACGCGTCCCAGCCCCGCTTGTTCAGCATCGCGGTCGGTGGACGACGCAGCCACACGGCGTAGCGGTACACCACGCCGAAGACGGCGAAGACCACGCCGAACAGGTAGCCGACCAGCGCAGCGTCGAACCAGACGAGCCGGTCGCTGCCGATGAAGGTCAGCGCCACCACCACCGCGACCGCCACCAAGCCCCAGGTCACGCCTCGCCGGTCCACCGAACTCGTCACGGACGCCATCGCTGCACCTCCTCGCACCGAGCGTAGGAGCACCCGGCGATCGTTGCTGGCGGCAGGCCCACTGGTCGCTACCGAACCGACGCCACGGACATGAAGAGGATGAACAGCACGATCCCGGCCATGGGCAGCCCGGCTCGCAGCTGCGGGTGGACGGAGCCGTCGCCTCCATCTCGTTCATGACGCTCGCCACTGGTGCCCACGGGTTTGATTCTATATTCTCATACTATGAGATTGGAAGTCACGAGGCGGGCCGACCTGGCGACCAGGGCGATGATCGCCCTCGCCGACACGGGTGAGCGGCGCAAGGCGTCGGAGCTGGCCGAGGATCTCGACACGTCGCCGGGGTTTCTCTCCCAGGCGATGACACCGATGGTGAACCGGGGGTGGGTGCACTCGGAACCGGGACGGTCCGGTGGGTACCGCGTGGTCACCCCGCTCGAGGAGGTGTCGGTGCTCGACGTGGTCGAGGCGATCGAGGGCCCGACCGACGCCACGCACTGCGTGCTCGAAGACCGTGCGTGTGCTGGTGGCGGCCGCTGCGCGATGCACGATGCGTGGGCGCAGGCGCGTGCCCTCCTGCTGCGCGACCTCGCAGAGACCCCGTTGAGCGCCATCGCGTCACCGAGGCGGTCGAGGTGGTGACCGACACCGCCGCAGCGGCCACACGGGGCTCCGCGGAGGTTCCCGTCGGTGTTCGGGTGCGCGCCCACCCCGCGCTGTGCGAGGGATGGGGCAACTGCCACCGCTTCGCTGCTGCGGTGTATCCGCTCGACGCCGAGGGCTACCTCGACATCCACCTGCTCGAGGTCCCGGCCGAGCTCGCCGACGCGGCACGTCTCGGCGCCCAGGTCTGCCCGGCGCAGGCGATCACGGTCATCGAAGCTGCCGAGACCCGACCATGACGGTCGGCACCGCACCTGTTGCGCCAGCCGGGAAGAGCGAGCGGTCGATGCTGCGCAGCGCCGCCGTCCCGACCGAGCACGGCGGGTGGGGGCTCACGGCCGATCCGATCGCGGTCGCGGCGCCGCTCGTGGGTGTCGAGCTGTGGTTCGACACGCGGTCGCGCAGCCGCCGCCTCGTCTCCGAGCTCGAAGCCGACACGCACCTGCACGTCCACAAGGAGAACAACGTCCTGTTCCCCGCCGTGCTCGACCTCGAAGAAGACCTGGCCAAACGATGAGCGCCGGATCCACCCACCGGCCCGCCCCGACCCGAGACCTCGGGGGTGAGGCACCCTGCCTGCTCGGCCTCGTCGACGACCAACGCGACACCCAAGCCGCTGACGACAGCCGGCCGGACCTGTCGACACCCGCCGCCATCCACGACCTCGTGACCCGCTTCTACCGCGAGATCGTCTTCGACGACCTTCTCGCCCCCGTGTTCGACGAAGTCGCCGAAGTCGACTGGACCATCCATATCCCGAACCTCATCGACTACTGGTGCTGGATTCTCCTCGGCCCGCCCCGCTACCGCGGAGCCGTGACCGCAACCCACCGGCACCTCCACGCCAGCGAGCCGATCACTCGAGCGCACTGCGACCGCTGGTACAGCCTCTGGTGCGCCACCATCGACGACACCTGGACCGGGCCTAGCGCGGAGAAGGCCAAGACCCACGCCGCAACGCTCATGGCCGGCATGGCCAAGCACGTGTTCGGCTTCGAATGGAGCGAGCCCCGCCAAGCTGATGCCCGCAGTGCAACCACCGGCCGGGACTGTCCCTCCTGAACGACCTGACGTTCGCAGTAGCCGAGATTGTGTTGAGATGCTCGCCGTGGTGGGTACCGGCCCGGCCAGGCCTACGCCATCAACCACCTTGCCGGCATCGACCACCCAGGTGGCGGACCAAGGTAGGCGTAGTTTCTTCTAGGTCAGCTGAAGTAGCGGGGCTCGACCGCCGGCGCTGGGTCCTGCTCGACGATGCGCAACGACCGAGCCGCACCAACGGCAACGCTCAAGGCCACCACGCAACCTGGCCGATCGCCTCTTTCGAACATCACGACCGGTAGGTTCACTGAGGTGCTCGTGCGTCGACGCACGTTGGTGAGGTCTGGTCGCCGACCATGCCAAGACCCAGACGCGTGGGTTGGTGAGACAGGTGTTTGCCGTGTCGTGCGAGCCAGCCAGCAAGGCTCAGACGTCGACGGAGGCCGACGACCCGATGAGGTGACACCGCAGGCGGCAGTGGGCTCGCCGTGGATCCTTCGGCTCGAGTTGGTCGACCTCGATGCCACCGATGGCCTCCGCTGCGCCCCGTGCGAGGCCCAGGTGGATCTGGCACACGGTGTCGGCATCGGCGAGGACCGCTGAGGCGAGCGGACACGAGCGGAGGACGACTTCGACCTCATTACCTCGGGTCTGGACCGTCGGGTCAAAGCCCTGGCGGGCCATCGCCTCTTCGAAGCGGTCCACAGCGTCGCTTGATGCCCCGCCCCCGCCCATGATCAAGCGCCGGCCGGCGCGAGCACCGACTGCCTCGGGTCCATCTCCCGTGCGCACCACCTCGGTCAGGAGCACTGCGAGCCGTTCGTACGGGCCGGCGACCCCCCAACGACTCTCAACGGTCGGCGCCACCCGGTACAGCAGGCGCGGCCGACCGCGACCCGACGGCCGGGCACGCGCCTCCTCGACCAGGCCGGCATCCACCAGCTTCGTCAGGTGCTGACGAACCGCGTTGTGGTTCAACCCGACGTGATTGGTCAGCTCAGCGACGTCGACCTCGTCTCCAGCGTCGATCAAATAGCGGAAGATCTCGTGCCGGGTGGGATCACCCAGCGCGCGCGCCTGCACCTGGAGCGAGTTCACCTTGAGCGTTCCTCGTTGCTGACAACCATCGTCACGACCTCTGACTCACGCTAGTGGCCCTCGTTCTGGCCTTTCGAACGCCGGCCCAGTAATATCAAGCTGATGCTAGAAGAATCTTCGGAACCGGGCCAGCAGAACGGTGCACCGAGTTTGGGGAGAGCGATCGTCACGGGCTGCGCCGTAGGCGTGGTCGTATCGATGGTCGGCATGGTGGTGTCCATGCGGCTCCTCGACGTCGAGTGGGCTTCAGCCATCGGGCTGGGTCTCTTCATCGCCTTCTGGGGAGGGATCGGGTTCGGAGCCATGATCGGAGGCGTGGTCCACGCCGACCGGCTGGAACGACTTGCTGCAGCTGAGCGGAGCCACGATCGTGGCTGAGGATCCCAAGGCTCGGCCGTCCCATCCGATGGGGGCCTCGATCGTCCTGATCGGTGCAGTCGTCATCCTGCTCCTGGCCTTGGCCCTGACGAGCGCTGTGTGATGGAAGCGACGCTCAGCCGACCTCCGGCGCCGCGACGGAGCCTTCGGGCGGTTGCGATGCCAACCGAGCACGGTGGGTGGGGACTCACCCTCGAGCCTGTGGTGCTCGGCCTCTTGGTGGCTCCCAGCGTTGCCGGGGCGTGCATCGCGTCGGCAGTGGTAGTGGCGTTCCTGGCTCGTACACCCCTGCGCATCGTCTTGGTTGACCTACGTCGCCATCGATGGCTACCCCGCAGCACCACGGCCTTGGCGGTGTTCGCGATGGAGGCGACCGTGCTGGCCACGTTCGGTGCCGTCGCGCTCGTTCGCACCGACGCGACCACCTGGTGGCCGCTGGCAGCCATGGCTCCCTTCATCGCCATAGAGCTGGCGTATGACGCTCGCTCCCGCAGCCGTCGGCTCGTCCCGGAACTGGCGGGCGCCGTCGGGGTCGGCGGTGCCGTCGCGCTCGTCGCCCTGGCGGGCGGGGCCTCATCCTCGATTGCCACGGCAGCATGGCTCCTGCTCGCGGCACGTGCCTTGACCTCCATCCCGACGGTTCGCGACCAGGTGGCGGGCCTCCACGGGCGCCCTCGTGATCGGCGCCGGATCCTCCTTTTCGACGGGATGGCGCTCGCGACCGCGGGCGTCGCCGTCGTCGTAACCAGAAGCGCGCTCCTCGGCGCCGCGACGATCGTGGCTGTGATCGCGGTACAGCACCTTCTCGAGTTCTGGCCCGCACCGCGCGCCGCGATCCTGGGAGCACGGCAGTCCATGCTCGGCGGCGTGCTCGTCATCGCCGCCGCGATCGGGCTCGGAATCGGCTGACCAACCACCGGAAAACAACCATGGACGATGAGGCAGAACGCATTGGCGTGGTCGAGAAGGTCGAGGCCAACGCACTGTGGCGGACCCTCCCGGCGAGCGCTCTCGCCGAGCACATCGTCTCGCAGCACCATGACTACCTCCGGCGCGAACTGCCGGCGCTCGGCACCCTGGCCACCAGGGTGAAGGCGGCGCACCGACCCCACCATGGCGAGCTCAACGAGGTCGAGGCGCTCGTCTTGGACCTTCGCCGCGATCTCGACGCCCACCTCGCCCGCGAGGAACAGATTTTCGCCGACCTCCTGCGAGAAACGACGGGCGCGGCGGGGTCCCCGAGGGCCGTGCTCGCATCGATGATCCAGGAGCATGCACAAGTCGAGGGGCTCCTGGAAACGCTGCGCCAGGTAACCGGCGACTACGAGTTCCCCTCCGGTGCCGATGAGGATTATCGCGACCTCTATCGACGCCTCGAACGATTCGAACGAGATATGCGCCTGCACACCCAGAAGGAGGAGCAGCGCCTGTTCCCCCTGCTCCTCGAGGAGTCCTCGGAGGAACCATGGACCACCTGATCATCTACGGAGATTTCAATTGCCCGTTCTCCGCGCTTGCGTCGCAGCGGGCGATCGACCTGGTCGACCGCGCCCGTGCGACGGTCGATTGGCGAGCGGTCGAGCACGATCCGGCCATCCCCAACGGCGGCGTCCTCGTCGAGGGCGAGGTCGCCGCAGGATTCCGTCAAGAGCTCGACCACGTGCGCTCGCTCCTGAGGGAAGGCGAGCCGGACGTGCTCCGACTACCGACGCGGCAGGTGAACACCCGGCGAGCGACGGTCCGCTACGCCGGCACGCCGATCGAGCAACGTCCAGGAGTTCGTCAGGCCTTGTTCGCAGCGCACTGGAGCCGTGGTGATGCCATCGACGACGACCACGTCCTCGATCGGATCGGTGCCGGGACTCCCAACAGATCGACGGCGGAGACCTGGGCGCTCGACTGGCGGCAGGCAGACGCCGTCACCGTGCCGGTCCTCGTGCTTCCCGACGGGTACCGGTCGCGCGGCCTCGGCGCCCTCAAACGCCTGGCCGCCATGATCGGATGACCTCGTCGACACTCGGACGGTCGGTGCTCACGGCTGGCATCCACCCCCCTCAGGGAGTGATGTCGATGGCTCGGAAGGAGCCGCCATCGCTTCGAGCAGACAGAGCCGTCAGCCACCGTGGACACCGCCGACGCCTTCGCTGGCGATGATTGACTGGAACCACCTGGCGACCTCGACGAGCGTGGTGTCCTCCAACATCTCTGGCGTCCAGTCCGGCTCGTCGCCGAGGTCTCCGATCGTGCGCTCGCACATCTCGTCGGCCACGACGTTCCATAGGTGGTGCAGCGAGAGATCGTCGGCATGACCGACCGATCCGAGGGTCACCTGAGCCGCGGCATCGAGAGCAAGGTCCGGTGCGAGGAGGTCGGCGAGAACTTCGAGGACGGAGCCAGTATCGGGGGGCTCCCAGACCTGGTGGGTCTCGGCAGGCACGTCAACACTCAGGTGCGGTCACCGGTAGACGACCGGCATGGTCTTGATCCCGTTGAGCCATCCCGAGCGGAGCCGTCGTTGGGGGCCGGCGGGCCGGATGTCGGGCAGGTGATCAGCGATCGCACCGAGGAGGAGGTCGATCTCGAGGCGTGCCAGGTGGGATCCGGGGCAGTAGTGGACGCCACCTCCACCGAAGCCGACGTGCGGGTTGGGGGTTCGCCCGATGTCGAACCGATTCGGCTCGTCGAACACGGTCTCGTCGTGGTTGGCCGATCCGTAGAGGAGGCCCACGCGCTGACCACGTCGGATCGCCTGGCCACCGACGACGGTGTCGGCGGTGGCCGTCCGTTGGAACATCTGGACCGGGGTCCCGAAGCGCACGACCTCGTCCGCGGTGGTAGGCGGACGTTCGGCCTTGTAGCGCTCCCACTGGTCGGGGGCATCGAAGAACGCCTGCATCCCGTGGCTGATCGCGTTGCGCGTCGTTTCGTTGCCGGCGACGGCCAGCAGTAGCACGAAGAAGGCGAGCTCCTCGGAGTCGAGTACGTCACCATCAGTCGCAGCGACCAGCCGCGAGATGATGTCGTCGCGAGGCTCGGCAGCTCGCTGGTCGCCGAGGTCGGAGGCGTAGCCCAGGATCTGGGCTGCGGCGTCGGCTGGATCGACGTCGAAGTCGGGATCGTCGTAGGCCATCATCTCGTTGGACCAACCGAAGATTCGCTTGCGGTCCTCTTGGGGGAACCCGACCAGGTCGGCGATGGCCTGGAGCGGCAGCTCGCAGGCGATATCGGTGACGAAGTCGCCGGAACCGGCGTCACGTGCGGCTAGCACGATCCGTTCGGCCCGCTCGCGGAGCGCGTCGGTCAGCCGGGCGATGGCTCGCGGGGTGAACACGCCGCGCGAGACCACGCCCCGCAGGCGGGCATGGCGGGGCTCGTCCATGTTCAGCATCATCTGCTTCTGGACCTCCCGCTCCTGGTAGCCCACCGTCGCGTCATCGAAACGAACGATCGCTGTGTTCTCCTCGCTCGACCATCCCTCTCGTGCGCACGAGACTGACTTGACATCCGCGTGGCGGGACAGCACCCACAAGCCACCGTCATCGAAGCTCGACGCCTCCTGGCGGTTCCAGAAGACGGGCGCGGTGCGTCGTAGCCAGGCGAACGCTTCCAGGGGCACGCCGCGCGCGTAGATGTCCGGATCGGTGAGGTCGTCGCCAGGCTCGACGGGTGGCGTGCCGGCGAAGGGTCGGTGTTCGGTGGCGAAGGTCACGGTGACCCCTCGGAGCCGATACCCACCGTCAGGCTCGCCGTATTGGACCCGATCAGCTGACCAGCGTGCACCCGGGCGACGTTGTGGGCCAATGCCAGCGCGCGGTCGACGTTCGGGCCGATCCATCCGCTCTCGAGCGTGTCGGTGAACAGGTCGAGCCAGCGTTCGAAGTGCACGGCGGTGAACGGCACCTGGTCGTGGACACGTGCGTGTGCGGCGAAGGGGTTGCCCGAATAGCCGGAGACCCCCAGGAGCGCGCGCGACCAAAACGCCGCCAGCTTGGGCAGGTGCTCGCTCCAGTCGACCCGGGCCACGTCATTGAACATCGGTCCGAGCAGGTCGTCCTGAGCGACGTCCTGGTAGAAGCGCCGCACCATCTCGGCGACCTCCTCGGGCGTGTCCAGATCGCGCGACGGCGGCGGGAGCGCCGGCCCGGCGCTCACCGCAACGCCTCCCGGGAGGTCCCGTGCGCCTCGAGCTCGCGGACCAGCGGGAAGAGACGGTTGTTCTCCTTGTGCACGTGCAGGTGGGTATCCGCCTCGAGCTGGCGAAGGCCCCGGTACAGGGCCTCGTAGCTCGCGCAGGCATCGGCAGGGATCGTGTAGTCCCGGGTTTGGTGCCGCAGCTCGGCGAGCAGCACGCCGGCCCGATCGTGCTCGGCGACCATCACCGAGATCGGGCTCGCCAGCGAGCCGCAGTGGAAGGAAGGAGCCGCGGTGGCCGAGTCCAGCTCGCGGATCATCGGGAAGAGGACCTGCTCCTCCTTGGCCAGATGGGGCTCGAGGTCGGCCCGGAGGGCATCGAAGGTCTCCCGAACCGTGATCAGCTCGGCATGGGTGGCGCCGTGGACCGAGGCCACCTTCGCCGCCAGCGCGGTCAGCCGCGGCAACTCGTCGTGCAAGTAGGCGTGGTGGGTCTGTTCCAGGTGATCTACCAGCGCGGCGGCACCGAACGAAACCCACTCCTCGGGCGGACCGGCGTCCACCGATGCCAACTCCGAGAGGACCTCGTCCACATCGAGGCCCACGTCCCCGCAGGCGTCCCCCAACGTTCGGGCGCCGCCGCAGCAGTAGTCGAGACCGCGTCGCTCCAGCTCCGCAGCGAGATCCGGGTGATCCGTCACGATCTGCCCGAGCGTGCTGTCAGGTGACAAGTCCGGCATCCGGAAGTCCTTTCTTCTAGATCTCAGTTTGAGAATAGTTCAAGCTTCCCTCCGAGGCCAGGATCCATCCGTCACACTCTCGCCGCCATACCGCCCGGAGAGGGCGGGCACCGCCATCAGGGGATGTCCATTCCTTTGGGTTGTATTTCTGTGGATTACTAGATAAATTCGGCCACGGAGGTAGACCAGATGAAGGTGTGGATCGACCAGGACTTGTGCACGGGCGACGGCCTCTGCGAGGAGATCGCGCCGGACATCTTCTTCGGTCAGGACGACGGCCTGTTCTACGTGAAGGAGTCCGCCGCCCACTTCGGAGAGGAGACGCGCTTCGACGGCGTCGCGAACCCGGCGGGCGCCGACGGACAGGCCCGCATACCCGAATCCCTCATCGAGGCCGCGATCGAAGCAGCTGAAGAGTGCCCCGGCGAGTGCATCTTCATCGAGGTCGACGGGTGATGGAGCACAGGGCTCCCGACACCAATACGAGGCTGCAATGAGCGACGCCATCCGCGAGGTCATCGACCGCGAGTACGAGTTCGGGTTCGAGGGGACCTTCGAGAGCGAGATCGCCCCCAAGGGGCTCAGCGAGGAGATCGTTCGCTTCATCTCTGCCCGCAAGCAGGAACCCGAGTGGCTGTTGGAGTGGCGCCTGGCTGCCTATCGCCACTTCCTGACGCTCGAGGAGCCGACCTGGCCCAACCTGAAGATCCCACCCATCGACTACCAGGACATGCACTACTGGGCGGCTCCCAAACCGAAGGGCCCGGCGCCGAAGAACCTGAACGAGGTCGACCCCGAAGTCCGGGCCATGTTCGACAAGCTGGGAATCCCGCTGAGCGAACAGGAGAGGCTCTCGGGCGTAGCCGTCGATGCGATCGTGGACTCGGTCTCGGTGGCCACCACGTTCAAGGCACGACTTGCCGAAGCCGGAGTGATCTTCTGCTCGTTCTCCGAGGCCGTGCGCGATCACCCCGAACTCGTGCGACCCCACCTCGGTTCGGTGGTGGGCCCTCGCGACAACTTCTTCGCCGCGCTGAACGCAGCGGTGTTCTCCGACGGCTCCTTCTGCTACGTGCCCGCCGGGGTCACCTGCCCCATGGAGCTGTCCACCTACTTCCGCATGAACGCTGCCGATACCGGCCAGTTCGAGCGCACCCTGATCGTGGTTGAGGAGGGGGCAACTGTCAGCTACCTCGAGGGGTGCACGGCACCCGTGCGCGACGAGAACCAGCTCCACGCCGCCGTGGTCGAGCTCATCGCACGCACCGATGCGCACATCAAGTACTCCACCGTGCAGAACTGGTACCCGGGCGATGCCGACGGCAACGGCGGCATCTTCAACTTCGTGACCAAACGTGGCCGCTGCGAAGGGGCCCGCTCGAAGATCTCGTGGACGCAGGTGGAGACCGGATCAGCCATCACCTGGAAGTACCCGAGCGTTGTCCTGCAGGGCGACGACTCGGTGGGCGAGTTCTACTCCGTCGCCGTCACCAACGCCCACCAGCAGGCCGACACCGGCACGAAGATGATCCACATCGGCCGCAACACCTCGAGCACGATCGTCTCCAAGGGCATCTCCGCCGGACGTTCGCAGAACACCTACCGGGGCCTGGTGAAGGTGCTGCGAGCCGCGAACGGCGCGAGAAACCACACACAGTGCGACTCACTGCTGATCGGGGACCGGTGCGGAGCGCACACCTTCCCGTACCTGGAGGTCAAGAACCCGACCGCGCAGGTGGAGCACGAGGCCACCACCTCGCGCGTGGGCGAAGACCAGCTCTTCTACTGCCGCCAACGAGGAATCGACGAGGAGGAGGCGACCGCCATGATCGTCAACGGCTTCTGCCGGGACGTGTTCGACCAGCTGCCGATGGAGTTCGCGGTGGAGGCCCAGGCCCTGATGCGGGTCAGCCTCGAGGGGAGCGTGGGGTGATGCTCGAGATCCGCGACCTGTCCGTCTCGATCGACGGACACGCCATCCTCACCGGTCTTGACCTGGAGATCGGTCCCGGCGAGGTGCACGCCATCATGGGCCCCAACGGTGCTGGAAAGAGCACCCTCTCGGCGGTGCTCGCCGGCCGTGAGGGCTACGACGTCGAGGGCACCGTCCGCTTCGCCGGTCACGACCTCCTCGCGCTCGAACCAGAAGCCCGGGCAGCCGCCGGGGTCTTCCTCGCCTTCCAATACCCGACGGAGATCCCCGGCGTGGGAAACGCCTACTTCCTGCGCACCTCCCTCAACGCCATCCGGGAGGCCAACGGCGAACCACCCGTCGACGCCCGCTCCTTCCTCGGATCGCTCCGCTCGCACATGGAGGAGCTCGAGATGGACCCCTCCTTCTCCAGCCGGGCGGTGAACGCCGGGTTCTCCGGCGGGGAGAAGAAGCGCAACGAGATCCTGCAGATGGCGATGCTCGAACCCACCCTCGCCATCCTCGACGAGACGGACTCCGGGCTGGACATCGATGCCCTCCGGATCGTCGCCGCCGGGATCGAACGGCTCCGCTCGCCCGAGCGGGCCTTCCTGGTGATCACCCACTACCCCCGGCTCCTCGACCTGGTCCGACCCGATGTGGTCCACGTCCTCCGAGGAGGGCGGATCGAGCGCTCCGGTGACGCTGCACTGGCGCAGCAGCTCGAGCAGTACGGTTACGGCCCGCGACCCGAGCCTGAGGCGGTGGGATCGTGATCCCCGCGGCGGTGGCACCTTCGGCTGCTGTCGAGCCGTCGTGGCGCAGCGATGTGCGTGCCGATGCCGTCCGCTGGCTCGCGGACCACCGGCCCCCCACCACGCGAGACGAGCTTTGGCGCTACAGCGACGTGGACGCTCTGCTCGAGGCGATGGCGGCGGACCCTGCCGACGACCAGGTCGACGTCGATGCCCCGACCATCGCCCGCCTCGCCGGCGACGGTCCCGCCAACCGCCTGGTGTTGGTCAACGGCCGGCCGATCGCCGATCTGGCGTCTCGTGACGGGGACACCGACGTCGTCGAGGTGCTCAGCCTCCGACCGTCGGACCACCGCTGCCCGGCAGACAGCTACCGAGACCTCCGACACGATGACTGGTTCCTGGCCACGAACCGTGCCGCCGCGCACGACCTCGCCATGATCAAAGCACCGGCCGGCTCGGCGCTCGGCGCCGCTCATGTCGTGCACGTGACCGCACCCGCTGGCCACCGGCCGGTTGCGCACCACCCGACGACCCTCATCCGGGTCGAGGCCGGTGCCACCGTCACCGTCGTCGAATCCCACGTCGGGCTCGACGGCGCGGCGGCCGTCAACGCCTCCACGACGATCGAGGTCGGCGCGGGAGCCACCTTGGCCTACCACCGGGTGGAGCAGGGAGCAGCGGGGTCCGCTCACGCCGGCCACGTGTCGGTGGCGCTCGGTCCGGACGCCTGCCTGCGCGCCCACTCCTTCACCCTGGGGGCCTCGACGACGCGCGTGACGTGGGATGTCGTCTGCGCTGGCGACGGGTCCTCGGTCGAGCTCGACGGGCTCGTCTTCGCCGGCCCGAGCGACCACCACGACCACCTCGTGACCGTGGACCACCGGGGATCGGACACCACGAGCGAACAGCGCTTCCGGGAGATCGTCGGTGCCCGGGCCCGTGCCGCGTTCACTGGCCGCGTCCTCGTCCGACCGGGGACCACGGGGACCTCGGCGCACCAGCGCAACGCGAGCCTCCTGCTCGCCCCGACAGCCGAAGCCGACGCGCGTCCATGGCTCGAGATCGAAGCCGACGACGTCCGCTGCAGCCATGGGGCGACCGTCGGTCAGCTCGACGACGAGGCTGTCTTCTACCTCCGCAGCCGCGGCATCCCCGAGTGGCACGCGCGCCAGCTGTTGATCGAGGGGTTCGCCAGCGAAGTGCTCGAGTCCGTCGATGTCGCGTGGCTGCGCCATCACCTGCGGGATGGCCTCGAGCAGCGTCGGCCAGCGATCGAGGCGGCACCATGACCGGCCCGGGTGGCGACGGGTGGGTGAGCCTCCGACGGGCGTGCTCGGCGACCACCGTGCCCCTGGGGCAGCCGGTGGAGCTCGGCGAGGGCGGGCAGGTCCAGGTGGTCCAGCAACGAGGCGGCAGCCTCACCCTTCGCACCGAGATGGGCACCCTGCTGCGCATCGATGCCACCGATGCCGACGCCGTGGGTCTCGAGGCCCCGGAGCGGCGCGTCTTGGTCAGGCCCGACCAGCCCTTCCACCTCGACCTGGTCATCGAGGCACTGGCCACCGTGTACGACCCCGAGATCCCGATCTCCATCGTCGATCTCGGACTCGTCTATCGATGCGAGGAGGTCGTCGAGGATGGCTCCCGTCGGATCGAGATCGACATGACGATGACCGCACCGGGCTGTGGCATGGGCGACGTGCTGCGTGACGAGGCCCAGCACGTGGTCGAGCAGGTCCCCGGCGTGGACCGGGCCGACATCGAACTGGTCTTCGACCCGCCCTGGTCGATGGAACGCATCAGCGAGGACGCACGTCTCGAGCTCGGGTTGTACTGATCGACCATGCCGTCCATCGCCGTCCGACGCATCTATGGCCTCGCTCCCGGTTCATCGGATAGCCACCGGGTGCTCGTGGATCGCCTTTGGCCCCGGGGGGTCACCAAGGCCACTGCACCGATCGACGAGTGGGCCAAGGATGTTGCGCCGAGCAGCGATCTGCGTCGCTGGTACGACCACCGAGTCGATCGCTTCGACGAGTTCGGCCGCCGGTACCGCGTCGAGCTGGGACAGGGAGCCACCGCCGAAGCGGTCGAGCGCCTGCGTGCCATAGCGCGATCCCAGGACCTGATCCTCGTCACGGCCACAAAGGACGTGGAGCACTCGGGCGCCGAAGTCCTTCGGCGCGTCCTGAGCGAGTGAACGCCGGGCCGATGAGTCGTTGCAGGCGATGAACACCACTGGCTCCGACCGCTTGGCCCGCCGGGTCCCCCTCGTCCATGCCCAGGCCCGTCGGACGCTGCGACTCAGCCTCTCGCTCGGGCTGATCGCCGTCGCTACCGCGGTTGCCGGTGAGGCGCGGTGGGTGCCCATGCACCTGTTCCTTTCGGGGGCGGTGGTGCTGGCCATCAGCGGTACTTCGCAGCTCCTCACGGTGACGTGGTCTACGGCGCCCGCCCCGCTCGACGGTTGGGCTTCGGCCCAACGGTGGACCATCGCGTTGGGTGCGATCGGCGTCGTCGCCAGTCGCAGGGGCGACGCCCCTGAGGCCGTCGTTGGCTTGGCCGGAACCCTGTACGTGTTCGGCTTGGTGCTCCTGGGGGTCCTGCTGGCGTCGACCGCTGCCCGAGGGAGGAAGCGCCGGTTCGACCCCGCGGTCGCCACGTACCTCGGCGCGGTGGCATTCGGTCTGATCGGCGTCGCCCTCGGTGTGCGCATGGCCGTCGACGGCCCGCATACCTCGCTGCGTTCGGCTCACCTCGTGGCCAACCTTCTGGGGCTGGTCGGCCTGGTCGTTGGCGGGACGTTGCCGTACTTCGCTGCGACTGTTGGCCGCTCACGCATGTCCGGGCATGCGACAACCCGCCGACTCTGGTGCCTCGCGAGCTGGCAGGCCGCCGCACTCAGCGGCGCCACGACCGCGTTGGCCGTCGGCACACCACGTGCGGCTGCCGCTGCGCTGGTGGGATACGCCACGGGGATCGCTGCCGTCATCGCGCTGCTCCCCCGCCCGAGCCGCCGTCAGCTGCGGTGGGCCGGCCCCCGCCTCGTGGCACTGTGGACGGGGGCAGCGTGGTGGGCGATGGCGGTGATCGTTGCCGCCCGGGCAGCATCGCGGGCGGAGCCCTTGCTGGCGGATCGATGGCTCGTCGTGCTCGTCGTCGCCGGCTACGGCCAGATCCTGTGGGGCTCGCTCGCCTACCTGCTCCCGATGCTGCGCGGAGGAGGGCCCGAGCGGCTGGCCGCAGGCTTCGCGTCGACCCGATCGTGGTTCGGCCTCGCCGCCATCAACAGCGCCGGGATAGCGACCGCCGTCGGGCTCCCCCGTATCGCCGGTGCCGCGTTGGCCGCGGCCACGACCGACGCGACGTGGCGCGCCGCGCGGGCCGGCACGAGTCGAACCCAGCGTCCCCGTCCACCCTGAGGGATCCGTTCCCATGACCGCGAGCCGACGTCAACCCTTGACGAGATACCTAGATCCTCGCACTATGAATAAGCATTGTGCAGGCCAAGATCGGCCGGCTGATCGAAAAGGGGGACCACCATGAGGTACCTCGGAGGGATGGACACGATGTTCGTGCGAGCGGAGACCCGCTCGATGCTCCTGCACGTGACCGGCGTGCTGGTGCTCGCCCCTGGTGCACGATCGACAGTCCAAGTTCGCGACCAGATCCGCGAAGTTGTCCGCTGTCGGCTCCCGGCCGTCCCGCCCCTCCGATGGCGGCTCGTCGAGCCCCCAGGAGGCCTGGGGGCGCTGCGATGGGTCGACGACCCCGACTTCGACCCCATCAACCATGTCCACCTGAGGGCGCTCCCCGCCGGAGCCAGTTGGCGGGACGTCGAGGCTGCAACCGGCGAAATCGCAGCACGCCCGCTCGACCGACACAAGGCCCTGTGGGAGATGTACGTGCTCGACGGGATGGCCGATGGCACCATCCCGGTGGTCGCGAAGTTCCACCATGCATTCATGGATGGCGGCGCCGGCATGGAGCTCATGGCCGCGTTGTTCGATCTGGACCCCGATGTGGAGATCGAACCCCTCGACGGTGGGCGGGAGGCAGAGCCGGTGCCCTCGCGTTGGCAGCTGCTCGTGGCCACGCCGGGTGAGGTGGTCCAGCGACTGGGGCGGGTCCCGGTTGCGCTCGCAACGTTGACCGGGCTCGGTCGGCTGGCCGGGGGGCTCCTTCCCATCCATCGCGGCATCGTTCGTCAGCAGGCCGTACGGACCTCGTTCAACCGCACGCTCGGCTGTTCCCGCGCCGTCGCGCTGACCACCTGCTCCCTTGACGATGCCAAGGCCACAGCGCGCGCGTTCAACGTCAAGGTGAACGACGTGGTCCTCGCTGCGGTCGCGTCGTCGCTGCGCGACGCCCTCGATGGCGAGCATCTGGCCGGAACGATCATCGCGGCGGTCCCGATCTCGATCCGTGCGTCCCACCCTGAGGCCCGGTTCGGAAACCACACCTCGGCGATGTTGGTCCCCCTTCCCGTGAACGTCGCCGATCCGGTAGATCGGCTGGAGGTGCTCGCCGAGGCGACGAAGGCGGCCAAGGCCGAACACGCCACGATGGGCAACGACCTGATCGAGCGATGGGCCGGCGTCGTGCCGCCATGGCTCATCTCCACCGGTGCTCGCCTGGCGAGACGCGTGGAACTCACCTCGCGCCTCCCACCCTTCTACAACCTGATCGTGTCCAACGTCGCCGGGCCACCCGTCCCGATCTATCTGGCCGGTTCAGAGGTCCTCGCCACCTATCCCTTGGGGCCACTGCTCGACGGTATTGGGCTCAACGTCACGGTCATCAGCCAACGCGACCAGATCAACGTTGGCATCCTCTGCGATCCGAACCTCCTCCCCGACCCCGGGGCGCTCGGCGGCCGATTCACCGCCGCCATCGAAGCCCTGACACGGGCGTCGTCGAGCCCCCAACGGACCGCCGTGGGCGCTCGATAGCCTCTCACGATGCGGCTGGCACTCACCAAGCGAAGCGGGGACGCCATCCGCATCCTCCTCTACCTCGCATCGCTGCCGCCAGGGCAAAAACAGACCTCGTCCCAGATCGCTGAGGCGAGCAGCATCTCAGCGGGCAACATCCCCATGCTGGTAGCCGCCCTGTCACGTGCTGGGATCCTCGAGTGCACCCGAGGACCCGGTGGAGGTTGCGCACTCGCACGCGATGCGAGTCAGGTCAACATCGCCCAGGCCGTCATCGCGGTGGAGGGATCGCTCGGGACGGAGCGCTGCGCCATCGACGACGTCGGCTGCCACGAGCGCGCCTACCCCTGCGGCATCCACCACTCCTGGACAGCCGTCCTGCGCGCCCTTACCGGCGAGCTCACCGGCCTTTCCCTCGCCGACGCGCTGACGCGCCACGAAGTCAACCGATCTGGGACTTGGGCCGGCTCCGCCGAGCAAGGGAGGTAGACCGCTCGTGGGCACGCCACCGACCCCGCCGAGCTCCCCTGAGCTGGACGTCTCGCGTTGGTTCAACGTGGACGGCCCAATCACCTTGGCGAGCCTTGTCGGGCGAGTAGTCGTGATCGAGGCCTTCCAGATGCTCTGTCCCGGCTGCGTGAGCCACGGCCTGCCCCAGGCCCAACGCATCGCACAGACCTTCGGCAACGACCTCACGGTGCTGGGCCTGCACACCGTCTTCGAGCACCACGACGCCATGGGGCCGACCTCGCTCGAAGCCTTCCTCCACGAGTACCGCATCGAGTTTCCGGTGGCGGTCGATCGCCACGAGCAGGCGAGGGGCATGCCCGTCACAATGAAGCGGTTCGGCCTCCGTGGCACTCCGAGCCTGATCGCAATCGACCGAAGTGGGCGGATTCGCCTCAACGAACTAGGAGCCATCGGCGACCTCACCGTCGGTGCCCTCCTCGGCCGCCTCATCGACGAGGACCCAGGGCTCTGATGCGACGTCAAAGGTCCAAGTGTACGGCGCTCTGGATGCACCGAAATCCGTCTGGTCGTGCAGGTAGATCATCGACCTCAAACATCACGCCGACCCGCCCACCTGGTGCCCGCGCATGCTGATAGCATCAGTGTTCTCATCGCATCAATAGGTTACTCTCGCTACACTCAGTAGGTGGCTGCGCTCTCCACTTCCGGCGCCTCGAGCGGCGTCTCCGGTTTGGACGACCTGCTGGAAGGCGGGCTCCTCGCTGGCGACAACGTGGTGCTCCTCGGTGAGCACGCAGCCGCCGAGGACGCCCTCGCTCGCGCGTTCGTGAGTCACCGTCCCACCGACTCAGCGTGGATCGCGCTCGACGAACCGCCCGCGTTGGCCCACACCGAGATCGAGGTCACCCGCCTCGCCCTCCAGCTTCCCGCCGACCTCGAGACGGCGACGGCGACGATCGTGCGGACAGCGACGGCACGCCCACGCCTGGTGGTGAGCGGGCTCCACACCGTCGAGGCGCGGCACGGCTCCGGTGTCGCCATCGAGCTCTACCGACGCTGCTGCCCCCGCCTCTTTGAGCTCGGGGCCGTAGCGTGCTGGCCGGTTCCTCGTCCAGCCGTCGCCCCGACGGTGGTCACGACCATCGGTCAGATCGCGCAAGTCGTCATCGAGCTGCGCAACGGTGCCCTCCGCGTCGCCAAGGCCGAGGGGAGGAGCAGCCGCGTGCAAGGGGCCATGGCCGAGCTGCGCACGGAAGGGCCCGATACAGAGCCCCAGGTCGGCCGCGATCTGGTCACCGGCCGCTTGGGCGAGGGACTGCGACGCCTCCGCGGGAGGCGCAACCTCACCCAACGGCAGCTTGCCGAGTTGGCGATGGTGACACCCGCCGCGATCTCCCAGGCGGAGTCCGGCCGACGGGGCCTGTCGCTCGAGACCCTGGTCGTCTTGAGCGACGCGCTCGGGACCGGCATCGACGACCTGCTCGGTGACGTCCCTCCGCGAGGCCACGTGCTTGCGCGCCGCGATGCTCGGTCAGTGCAGGACGGGGCGACCCCCCTCTTCGACGCCCCCGAACACGGCTCGTCGGTGTACCGCATCCGACTGGAGCGTGGCGCGGTTGGACGACCCCCGTTCACCCACAAGGGCCCCGAACTCGTCCTCGTCGCCCGGGGGCTCGTGCTCATAGACCTTGGCGCCGACACGCCGGTGATGCGCGGCGGGGATGCTCTGCGGGTCGCCGAGGACGCGATCGCTCGTTGGCGCAACCTGGGCGACGACGAGGCCGAACTGTTCTGGCTCGCGGAAGCGCCCACGAGATGACCACCCGCCGCGCTCGACGGACCGCGGCCATCCCCCGGAGACCCCATGGCCCGACCCGAGTTCGACCTCACCACCATCTACGACGACGTGGTCCGCAGGAACCCCGGGGAAGTGGACTTCGCCCAGGCTGTTCGCGAGGTGCTCGGCTCACTCGGTCCCGTGCTCAACAAGCACCCGGAGTTCGCACGCTCGAAGATCATCCAGCGGATCTGCGAGCCCGAGCGCCAGGTCATCTTTCGCATCCCATGGCAGGACGACACCGGCGAGATCCACATCAACCGTGGCTTCCGCGTCGAGTTCAACAGCGCGCTGGGCCCCTACAAGGGTGGGCTGCGCTTCCATCCGTCCGTCGTGCTCGACACCGTCAAGTTCCTTGGGTTCGAGCAGACCTTCAAGAACGCGCTCACCGGGATGCCACTCGGCGGTGGTAAGGGTGGTGCGGACTTCGACCCCAAGGAGCGCAGCGACGACGAGGTCATGCGGTTCTGCCAGTCGATGATGACCGAGCTCTACCGGCACCTCGGTGAGTACACAGACGTCCCCGCCGGCGACATGGGCGTGGGAACCCGCGAGATCGGTTGGCTGTTCGGGCAGTACAAGCGGATCACCAACCGCTACGAGTCGGGCGTTCTCACCGGCAAGGGCTTGGACTGGGGTGGTTCTCTCGTCCGAAAGGAGGCAACGGGCTACGGCGTAGCGATCTTTGCTGAGGAGATGTTGCGGGCCAGCGGGACCGGCTTGGACGGAGCCACCGTCGTCGTCTCCGGCGCGGGGAACGTCGCCATCTACGCCATCGAGAAGGTGCAGCAGATGGGCGGACTGGTGGTCGCGTGCTCGGACTCGGGCGGTACGCTCCACGACCCGTCGGGCATCGATCTCGACGTGGTGAAGCGCTGCAAGGAGGTCGAGCGCACGTCGCTCGCCGCTTACGCTCACGAGCGGCCGACCGCCAGCTACGGTCCGGCGCCACTGTGGGAGGTTCCCTGCGATGTGGCGCTCCCCTGCGCAACCCAGAACGAGCTCGACCACGTCGCAGCGAAGCAGCTCTTGTCCAACGGGTGTCGGGCGGTGGCAGAGGGAGCCAACATGCCCTGCACCCCTGACGCCGTAGCGCTCCTCCTCGAGGCTGGCGTCTTGTTCGGTCCCGGCAAGGCCGCCAACGCCGGGGGCGTCGCCACCTCCGCGCTGGAGATGCAGCAGAACGCCAGCCGCGATTCCTGGACCTTCGCCCACACCGAGGAGAAGCTCGACGAAATCATGGTCACCATCCATCGCACGTGCCACGAGACGGCCGAGGAGTACGGCTCTGCCGGCAACTACGTAGCGGGCGCCAACATCGCCGGATTCACGAAGGTCGCCCACGCTATGGCGTCGTTCGGCCTGATCTGAGACGGGCGGCGACACCTGGGCGCGATCGACGCTCGCAGTGGCATCCGGACGTCTCGTCTAGTTCCTACATCTGGTAGAAGAACTCACAAGAGGTTCGCTTCGAGAGTCGAGGTCTCGCCGTGCGTCTGCTTCCCCAGCATCCCATCGAGTCGATCGGCGACTACCTCGCCACCGACGTGGGGGGACGAGGGATCGCCACCGCCCGACGACTCGGCCCTGCAGCAACCATCGAGCTCATCGCCGCGTCGGGTCTACGAGGTCGCGGCGGAGGAGGCTTTCCGACCGGAACGAAGTGGGCAGGGATCGCCCGTCAGCAGGGAGGAAAGAGGTATCTGGTGTGCAACGGTGCCGAGGGTGAGCCGGGGACGTTCAAGGATCGGGCGCTGCTTCGTGCGAACCCGTACCAGGTTGCCGAGGGGCTCATGATCGCCGCGTTCGCCATCGATGCCGACGCGGCCTACGTGTGCCTGAAGTCCGGCTTCGAGGTTGAGCGCAATCGCATCATCCGAGCCGTCGCCGAACTGCAACGGGCAGACCTCGCGGTCGATTGCGAGGTCACCGTCGTCGCCGGGCCCGACGAGTACCTGTTCGGTGAGGAGAAGGCGATGCTCGAGGTCATCGAGGGCAAGCCCCCGCTGCCCCGCTGGCTGCCGCCCTACGAACACGGGCTGTTCGCGGCCTCACCGCAGGAGGGCTGGGAGGCGACGCCCCACGGAGACCGGCAACGCACGGATGAACCGAATCCGACGCTCGTCAACAACGTCGAGACCTTCGCCAACGCCACGCACATTCTCGCCAACGGTGCGACCTCGTTCCGCTCCATGGGAACCGAGCGGTCGCCTGGCACGATCGTGGCGACGGTGGTCGGCGATGTCGTCGCTCCCGACGTCGGCGAGGTGGAGATGGGCACACCGCTGGGTGCGGTGATCGACGTGGTTGGGAGCGGCCCCTCCCCGGGGCGACGCATCAAGGCGGTGTTCTCTGGAGTGGCGAACCCGGTCGTCACCGCCGATCAGTTGGACGTTCCGGTTTCCTACGAAGGATTCGAGTCGATCGGCAGCGGCATGGGTTCAGCCGGTTTCATCGTCTACGACGACACGGCATGCATGATCGGTGCCGCCCGCCGGTTCTCACACTTCCTGTCGATCGAGTCCTGCGGCCAGTGCCCGCCGTGCAAGCTCGGTTCGGCAGAGATCACCCGATTGCTGGACCGAGTCGAGCGCGGCCGCGCCACGGTCGCTGACGTAGCCGCCCTCGCCGGTTGGCTCGATCGAGTCACCGATGGAAGCCGATGCTTCCTGGCCACCGAAGAGCGTCGAGTCGTCGCCAGCGTGCTCCGTTCGTTCCCCGACGAGCTCGCGCAACACCTCGACGAGGGCCGGTGTCCGCTACCCGGCGACAGGCCGATGCCCAAGCTGGTGGACCTCGTCGAGGGTCGGGCCAGCTATGACGAGTCGTATCGGCGCAAGCGCCCCGACTGGACGTATGAGCCCGGCGAGGACTGAGGACCCGGACATCCCGCCGCGCGTCGCTGGACGACTCCTGCTCTACGCACCTCGAGTTGGCGGAGTCATCGTCAAGATGGCCTGCTCCAGCCGGGCCTGCCGTTGAAGCGCCACGTCGACTTCGATGGCCCGAACGATGCAGGTGCAATCGTGATCCGCATCGACCGCCGCCAACAGGTCGTCGATCAGACGCAGCACCTGATCCTGACCATGGATCGCGACGGCCCGCAGATTGTCGGGCAATACAGCGAAGTCGCCTCGCTCTGCGTTCAGGTGATCGACCAAGGCAGATCGCAGGCGGAACAGCTCCGTGTGGACGCCCACGACGTCATCTCGGCCCGCCGCCAATCGGAGACTCCGCGTCTTGGCCAGCAGGTCAGTATGCGAGATCAGCCCAACTGCCACGTCGGCCCCCTTCGATGCTCGAACCATGGTGACTCCGTCACGCTCCCCAGTCTTCCGCGGACGTCTTCGGAGAGTCTCGTGACTTCGGTCTCGGAGGCTGGCATCCGCTTGGTTGGCGATTCGTACTCGATGATCGACGTTCTGCCACCACTGCCCGCGGGGCTGGGCACCATGTGGAGTACTCCCTCTTTATTCTCTAGTGTTTGCTAGATGTTTACAGATTCACGTGGAAGGTCGACAGACCAAGTCGGGCCCCGGCCGTCCAAGTCCCCATTTCTCGACCTGGTCGCGCAGCGTGTCGTCGTCTACGACGGGGCCACCGGCACGTGGCTCCAGACCCAGGACCTGACCCTCGACGACTACGGCGGCGAGGCGCTGGAGGGCTGCACCGACTACCTCGGC
>JAHBSO010000002.1 GCA_019639075.1 Actinomycetota bacterium
GACGGAGGTGACCGATCCGCCGGAGCCCGAGCCCGCACCCTCGGCGCCGATCCCGCTCCCCCGCCGCATCCCGACCACCCCTCCGAGAGCGCCCGAGCCGTCGCCCCGCCCCGCGCCCGACCCGGCGCTCGACGTCCCCCCGCCCGAACCCCCGACCCGCCCGCGGCCCGCGGCGCCCCGACGTTCGGCCGCCGTCCGCTTCGTCGCCGCGGCGGCCATCGTGGTCGTCGCCCTCGGGGCCGCGACCTGGCTCCGACCGACCCGACGGGCGGCCTCCTCCGCAACCCCCGAGCCGGCGGTGGTCGCCCCCACCCCGACCACCCCCACCCCGACGACCGGGTCCACCCCGACCGGCACGAACGGGTGCCGGCCGGTGGAGGGCACCAGCGCCGACCTCGACGGGGACGGCTGCGACGACCTCTACCGGATCGACGGCACCACCGTCCGGGCCCTCGGACGGACCTTCGAGGTCGGCCGGTCCGACGACCACGTCCAGGTCGACGACTGGGACTGCGACGGCGTGGCCACCGTCGCCGTCGTCCGCCCGTCCACCGGGGAGGTGTTCGTGTTCGACTCGTGGGACCGGTCGGGTCGGCCGGTCACGGTCCCGGCCGTCGACGTCGTCCCGGGGGCGCGGTCGCTCCACGTCGATCCCGGCCCGACCTGCGCGCCCGTCGTCCACGGGGCCGACGGCGCGCGCACCCCGCTCGACCTCAGCCGGGTCGCACCGTGAACGCCGCCCGGTTCGACCGGCTCCGACCCATGGCCCTCGCGCTGTCGCTCGTCGTGATCGTCCTGGTGCTGCACCTGCTCGGCACGGGCCCCCTCGCACCGCCGCCGATCGGCTCGGTCACCGAGGTCACCGCGTGGGCGACGGACCGGGAACCGGTCGTCGTGGGCCTCGCGCTCTTCCGCCTCGCCGCCATGGTCGTCGCCGCCCACCTCGCGCTGACCTCGTCGGTCGCCGCGCTCGGCCACCTGCTGCGCCGACCCGGGGCCGTGCGGGTCGCCGACACCTGGACCCTGCCGCCGTTCCGCGGTGCGCTCCGCCGAGCGGCCGGACTCGGCATCTCGGCCGCCGCGGTGCTGTCGGCGCCCGTGCCGGGCGCGCAGGCCTCGGTCCGGGCCGTCGCGTCCGAGCCGGGCACGGCGACCATGCGCGCCGTCGACGGCGCCACGCCGGCGCTCGCTCCCACGGCAGACGCCGCCGCGGGGTCGGTCACGCTCAGGATCGTCGACCCACCGGAGGGCACCGGCACCGCCACCGTACGGACGACCCGGTCGGCACCGCCCGCCGAGGCACCACGCGCCGAGGCGCCCGCGGCCGAGCGCCGCCACGTGGTCCGTCCCGGCGACCACCTCTGGGGGATCGCCACCGAGGCACTGGCGGGAACCCTCGACCATCGGCCCACCGATGCGGAGGTCGCGCCCTACTGGCGACGCGTCGTCGCCGCGAACCCGCAGCTCGCCGACCCCGACCTCCTCCACCCCGGCGACGAGGTGGTGGTGCCGGCCCCGCTCAGCCGATGACGATGACCGAGACGATGCCGTCGGCCGCCTCGAGCTGGGCGGCGACGTCGGCGGGGACCGCTTCGCGCGTCGAGATGACCATGAGGGCACCCGCGCCCTCGGCCTCGGGACGGCCGACGTCCATGTCGTCGATGTTGATCCCGGCCGCGCCGAGGATCGTGCCCACCCGGCCGATCACCCCGGGGCGGTCGTCGTTGCGCACGAGGGTGAGGTTGGCCGACGGGGGCACGTCGAGCGTGTGCCCGTCGATCTGCACCAGCCGGGGTTCGGCCCGCAGGCCGACCAGCGTGCCGGCGATCCGGTGGCCGCCGCCCGCGATGCTCACCAGGTTGATCCAGTCGATCGAGCTGGAGCTCGACGACTCGGCGATCTGGATCCCCCGCTCCTCGGCGAGCTGCGGCGCGTTGACGAACGAGACCGGCTCGTCCGAACCAGCGGAGAACACGCCCTTCAGCACCGACAGGGTCAGGATGCGGGTGTCGTAGCCGGCCAGCTCGCCCTGGTACTCGATCTCGATCTTCGAGGGCAGGCCCTCGGCGGCGACGAGGCCGGCGAAGAGGGTGCCGAGCTGCTCGCCGACGGCCAGGTAGGGACGCACCGTCTCGGACGCCTCGGCGGCGGCGACGTTGACGGCGAACGGCACGAACTCCCCGGCCAGCGCCAGGGCGACCTGCTCGGCGATCGTGTCGCCGGCCTTGTCCTGCGCCTCGCGGGTGCTGGCGCCGAGGTGGGGGGTGACGACCACCTGTGGCAGGCCGAACAGCGGCGACTCCGTGGTGGGCTCCTTGTCGAACACGTCGAGCGCCGCGCCCGCGATGCGGCCCTCGGAGATCGCCGTCGCCAGCGCGGCCTCGTCGACGATGCCGCCGCGGGCCACGTTGATCACCCGCAGGTCCGGCTTCGCCCTGGCCAGGAAGTCCTCGCCGATGAGCCCGATGGTGTCGGGCGTCTTCGCCACGTGGAGGGTGAGGAAGTCGGCCTCGGCGGCCACCTGGTCGAGGTCGACCAGGTCGATGTTCATGGCCTGGGCCCGCTCGGGCGACACGTACGGGTCGTGGGCGATGATCCGCATGCCGAACGCCATCGCCCGCTGGGCGACGAGCTTGCCGATGCGGCCCAGCCCGATGACGGCGAGCGTCTTGTCGGCCAGCTCGACGCCCTCCCACTTGCTCCGCTCCCAGCGGCCGGCGACCAGCGCGCTGTGGGCCTGGGGGATGTTGCGGGCCTGGGCCAGCAGCAGCGCCATGGTCTGCTCGGCGGCCGAGAGGATGTTGGACTGCGGCGCGTTGACCACCATGACGCCCCGGGCGGTGGCGTGGGCGACGTCGACGTTGTCGAGGCCGATGCCGGCCCGGCCGACCACGACCAGGTCGGTGCCGGCGTCGAGCACCTCGGGGGTCACCGTCGTCGCCGACCGGATGATCAGCGCGTTGGCACCGACGACGGCGTCGACGACCTCCTCGGGCGACAGCCCCAGTCGCACGTCCACCTCGTGACCTGCGGCGCGCAGCGCGTCGAGCCCACCGTCAGCGATCTTCTCCGTTACCAGCACCCGAGCCATGGCCCGAGTCTGTCGGCTGCCCCGAAGCGTCCGCCAATGCCGGACCGTTCCCCGCCATCGGACCGGTGGCTCGGCGCTGTCGGGTACGGTGCCGCAGGCCGATCGGCGGATCGGCACAACGGCGTAAACGACGAGTCAGTGGCACCGGCGGAACGGTGACATCGGCGGAACGATGGAAGGACCTTCGGCATGGTGGACCGACGGCGGATCGCGGCTTGGTGCTGCGCGGGAACGATGATCGTGGCGGCCGGCTGCAGCGGCGGGAGCGGCGGGAGCGAGCCCCTCGGCGCCGCATCGTCCACGACGGCCACGACGGCCACCCGACGGCCCGATCTGGGACACGTCGACGACGAGCCCACCGGGTCGGGGCCGCTGGTCGCGATCGTGGGCGACTCGCTGACGGCCTCGTCGCGGCGGCTGCTGATCGCCGACCTCCCCGACCGGTCCGTCCTGATCGGCGCGCTGTTCGGCGAGGGCTGGGCCGACGGGCCCTTCAGCCACACCTTCGGCGCCGACCCTCCGGTGATCGTCCAGGCCACGTTGGACTACGCGGCGCGGCACCCGGACGCCCTGGTCCTCGCCCTCGGGACCAACGATGCGTGGAACCCGGTGTCGGAGGTCGACGACGCGCTTCGACAGATCGATCGGACGTTGACGGCGATCGACCCCACCACCTGCGTCGTCCTGGTCGAGGTCGACGAGCACGTGCCCGAACAGGCCGACTACGACGGCGACGAGGCCGCACGGATCAACGAGCGCTTGGCCGCGCGTGCGGACGTGACCGTGCCGTGGAACGACATCACCGAAACCGAGGGCGGATGGCTCGCCGACGACGGGATCCACCTCCGCGCCGCCGGAAAGCGGGCCCGATCGGCCCTGATCGCCGACGCGGTCGCGTCCTGTCCCGACGACGTGCGCCGCGCCGTCGACGCCCCCGCCCAAGGCTGACCGACCGCCTTGGCTAGCTTGCCCACCGGTTCGATCGAAGGGTGCACGGAGGCGATGATGGGGCAGCGGACGAGAACGACCGCGTTCGCAGTCGCAGTCGTCGTCGTCGCCGTCTGCACGATCACGTCGTGCGGGTGGTTCGGCGACGAGCCCGCCGAGGAGCCGGCGCTCGGCCGCATCGACCGCGAGCCGATCGGATCGGGGCCGCTCGTCGTCGTGCTCGGCGACTCGCTCACCGTGCAGACCCGCGACGCGCTCGTCGACGACATGTCCGACCGCTCGCTGCTCATCGCGGGGATCTCCGGCGAGGGCTGGACCGGCGGCGTGTTCAGCCGGGACAACCCGGGCGATCCCCCGATCGTCGCCGCCGGACTCGAGTACGCGGCCCTCGACCCCGCGGTCGCGGTCCTGGCCCTCGGCACGAACGACGCATGGAGCGGCGATCTCCCGGCCGCCTCGTCGGTCGCCCAGATCGATCGGGTGGTCGGGGCGCTCGACGGGTCGTGCATCGTCGCGGTCGAGATCGACGAGGACGTGCCCGAGCAGCCCGACTTCGACGGAGCCGTCGCTCGGAGCATCAACGAGCACCTCCGGTCGGTCGCCGACCAGGTCGTCGCGTGGAACTGGACGGCCAACGGGGGCACGGATCTGATCGTCGCCGACGGCATCCACCTCACGGAGAAGGGCCGGCAGGTCAGGGCGGATCTCATCACCGAGGCCGTCGACCGCTGCCTGGCCGGCTGACCGGCTCGATGGTCAGAGCCCGACGGCGCCGGCCACGGGGTCGATGGGGTCCGCGGGCGTGAAGCCGAACACCCGGCCGTAGAACCACAGCTCGGCCTCCAGCGCTCGGACGATGTTCGCCGCCTGCCGGAACCCGTGCTGCTCACCCTCGAACAGGAGGTAGGCGTGGGGCACGCCCTTCGCGGCGAGCGCGGCGACGATCATCTCCGCCTGGTTCGGAGGCACCACCTCGTCCTCGGAACCCTGCAGCACGATGAGCGGCCGGTCGAAGCCGTCGGTGTGGCGGACCGGCGAACGCTCCTCGTAGGTCGGGCGGTCCTCGGGCCACGGACCGACGAGGCCGTCGAGGTAGCGGCTCTCGAACTTGTGGGTGTCGGCGGCCAGCGCCGAGAGGTCGGCCACGCCGTAGTGGCTCGCGCCGGCCGCGAAGACGTCGTGGAAGCAGAGGGCGGCCAGCGTCGTGTAGCCGCCGGCCGAACCACCGCGGATGGCGAGGCGGTCCGGGTCGACCAGTCCCTCCTCGGCGAGGTGCCGAGCCGCCGCGACCGCGTCCTCGACGTCGACCACGCCCCACGCCCCGTCGAGGAGCCGCCGGAACGGGCGGCCGTAGCCCACCGACCCGCCGTAGTCGACGTCGACCACCGCGAACCCACGGCTGGTCCAGAACTGCTTGGCCAGGTCGAGTCGGTGCCGGGCCGCCGACGTCGGGCCGCCGTGGATCATCACGAGCAGCGGGGGTCGGGCGCCGTCGGCCGCCCGCGCGTCGGGGTTGGTCGGCGGGTAGAAGAGGCCGTGGGCGACGCGACCACCGGCGGTGGGGAACGTCACGTGCCGAGGCCGCGACAGCAGGTCGAACGCGATGCCCCGGTCGACCGGGGGCCGCAGCGCCACCAACTCCGCCACGGGCTCGACCCCGGGCCCGCTCGCCGGCTCGATCCCGATGCGGTACGGCGCGCCCTCGGCCACCGGTGAGGCGGCGACGACGAGCACACCGGTCCCCTCCGGGTCGGCCGGGTCGGCGACCACCTGGGCGATTTCGGTGAACGGGGTCGGGACCTCCACGAGCGTGCCGTCGGGCTCGAGGAGCGCCAACCCGTCCGCTCCGTCGGACCGGGCCACGACGGCGAGTCGGCCGCCGGCCAGCTCGGTCCACCACCGGAGTCCGCCGACCCACAGCGGTCCCCCGATCTCGACCGCCGGCTCGTCGGCCAGGCAGGGCGTGACGCCGCCCGCGGCGGTCCAGCGCTGCGGCGCCCACCAGCCGGTGCGGTCGCTGCAGAACACCAGCGACCCGTCGGCCAGGAAACCGGGCTGGACGATCGACTCCTCGGCGCCACCGGCGACGACGACCGCGTCGGCCGCGCCGGTCGGGGCGCCGTCGCCGTCACGTTCGACCCGGGCGACCACCAGCTCGGTGCCGTCCCAGGGCATGCGGGGGTGGTCCCAGCGGATCCACGCGACGGTGCTCCCGTCCCGCGACACCGCCGGCGTGTGCACGAAGTCGGCACCGGCCCCGAGGACCCGGACGAGCGTCGGGTCGTCGACGGCCCGCCCGTCGACCGGGAGCACGACCACCTCGTTCGTCGCCTCCCCGTGGGCCGCGACCACCTCCGGTTCGTGGGACTCGCGCACCAGCACCAGCCAGCCGTCGTCGAGCCACACCGGTTCGCTCCAGCGCAGGCCCCGGGGCGTCGACGGCTCCGGGGTGATGGGCACCGGGTCGGCCCCGGGGTCGACCCGGTACAGCCGCTGGTCGGCCCAGTTGGCGAACACCACCACGCGATCGCGCACCGCCCAGGCCCCGCCGCCGTACTCGAGCACCGCCGTACGGGCGTTCCAGGCCGCCGACGGATCGTCGGGGTCCCACGGTGGGAACAGGTCGTGGCGCACCCCGGCGGTCCACCGCACGAGCTGGGTCCGACCGTCCTCGGTCGGGCGCTGCTCGTTCCACCAGACATCGGTGCCGTCGGCCCGGACCTCCGACACCCCGGCGGCCCCCTCGACGAGCAGGGCCGCGGTGATCGGTGACGGCCACGCCCCGTGGGCCACGATCGGGAGCTCGTCCATCGTCACCTCCGGCGTGGGTCGGGATCCGGTCCGCGCTACTTCGCGAGCAGGTCGGCGATGCGCTGCACGCCCTCGACCAGGTCGTCGTCACCCAACGCGAAGCTGAGACGGGCGTAGCCGGGGGCGGCGAAGGCCTCGCCGGGCACGATCGCCACCTTGGCCTCCTCGAGGACCAGGTCGGCGAGCTGCAGCGTGTCGGCGACCTTCCGGCCGGCGACCTCGCGCTGCAGCACCGTCTGGAACGACGGGAACGCGTAGAACGCGCCCTGCGGTTCGAGGCACGACACGCCGGGGATGGCGTTGAGCGCGGTGTGGATGGTGCGCCGGCGGCGGTCGAACGCCTCGCGCATGCGCACGACGTCCTCGAGGCCACCGGTGAGCGCGGCGAGCGCAGCCCGCTGGGACACGTTGGCGACGTTGGAGGTCTCGTGGCTCTGGAGGTTGGTCGCCGCCTTCACGATGTCGCTCGGGCCGAGCAGCCACCCGACGCGCCAGCCGGTCATGGCGTAGGTCTTGGCCACGCCGTTGACCACGATGCAGCGCTCGGCCAGCTCGGGCACCAGCGTCGGCATCGAGTGGAACTCGGCGTCGCCGTAGGTGAGGTGCTCGTAGATCTCGTCGGTGACGACCCAGATGCCGTGCTCGACCGCCCACCGACCGATGGCCTCGACCTCGTCGCGCGGGTAGACCGCGCCGGTCGGGTTCGACGGCGAGACGAACACCAGCGCCTTCGTGTTCGGGGTGCGGGCCGCCTCGAGCTGGTCGACGGTGACCCGGAACCCGGACCCCTCGTCGGTGGGCAGCTCGACGGGGATGCCACCAGCGAGCTTGATCGGCTCGGGGTACGTGGTCCAGTACGGCGCGGGCAGCAGCACCTCGTCGCCCGGGTCGAGCAGCGCCGCGAACGCGTTGCTGATCGCGTGCTTGCCCCCGTTGGTCACGAGGACCTGACCGGCGTCGACGTCGAAGCCGGAGTCCCGGGCGGTCTTCGCGGCGATCGCCTCGCGCAGCTCGGGCAGGCCACCGGCCGGCGTGTAGCGGTGGTTGCGCTCCTCCCGGCAGGCGACCACGGCGGCCTCGACGATGTGCTCGGGCGTCGGGAAGTCGGGCTCGCCGGCCCCGAAGCCGATCACCGGCTCACCCGCCGCCTTCAACGCCTTCGCCTTCGCGTCGACCGCCAGGGTGGCGGACGGGGCGATGGCGGCGATGCGGTCGGACACGCGGGTACCCATGGGTGCTCCTCGATGGGGGTGCGGACGGTCCGCGGATGCGGGCCGTCCGACATCGTGCCACGGTCCCCGGCCGCCACCGAAGCCCGATCCGGGACCGTCGCCGGATCGGCTTCGCCCCGACCGCGGCGGGGCTGCGACACTGAGCCCATGACCTCGGAGATCCCCGCCATCACCATCCCGGCCGACCTGCTCCCCGCCGACGGCCGCTTCGGCTGCGGCCCGTCGAAGGTCCGGCCCGAGGCGGTCGAGGCGCTGGCGGAGGTCTCCGGCGAGTACCTGGGCACCAGCCACCGGCAGGGCACGGTGAAGTTCATGGTCAGCCGCCTCCGCAACGCGGTCGCCGAGCTGCTGAACCTCCCCGACGGCTACGAGGTGATGCTCGGCAACGGCGGCACCACGGCCTTCTGGGACGCGCTCACCTTCGGCCTCGTCGACCAGCGGAGCCAGCACCTCAGCTTCGGCGAGTTCTCGTCCAAGTTCGCCACGTGCGTCGCCGAGGCGCCCTTCCTGGCCGAGCCCACGGTGCTGACCGCCCCGCCCGGCGAGGCCCCGCAGGCCACGGGCGAGACGGGGATCGACGTCTACGCGCTCACCCACAACGAGACCTCGACCGGCGTCGCCATCCCGATCGCGCGTCCGACCGGGACCGACGCGGGCGCGCTGGTGGCCGTCGACGCCACCTCTGCGGCCGGCGGCCTGATGTTCGACTCGGGCCAGACCGACGTCTACTACTTCGCCCCGCAGAAGTGCCTGGCCTCCGACGGTGGGCTGTGGATCGCGGCCGTGTCGCCGGCGGCGATCGAACGCATCGAGCGCATCGCGGCGAGCGACCGCTGGATCCCGGCGTCGCTCGACCTCGGCATCGCCCTCGACAACTCCCGCAAGGACCAGACCTACAACACCCCGGCGCTGGCCACGATCTTCCTCGCCGTGCACCAGATGGAGTGGATCAACACCTACGGCGGCCTCGGGTTCTCGTCGGGGCGCAGCGCGACCTCGGCCGGGATCATGTACTCGTGGGCCGAGGCCAGCGACTACGCCACCCCGTTCGTGTCCGACCCCGAGCTGCGGTCCAACGTCGTCGCCACCATCGACCTCGACGACTCGGTCGAGGCCACGGTGGTGTCGAAGGTGCTGCGGGCCAACGGGATCGTCGACACCGAGAGCTACCGCAAGCTCGGCCGCAACCAGCTCCGCATCGCCCTGTTCCCGGCGATCGACAGCGACGACGTGGCCCAGCTCACCCGCTGCATCGACCACGTCGTCGCCGAGCTCCGCTCGGCCTGACCGGTCAGGCCGACGCGGCGGCGAAGCCCTTGTCGAGGTCGGCGACGATGTCGTCGATCGTCTCGATGCCGACCGACAGCCGCACGAGGCCCGGCTCCACGCCGGCGGCACGCTGCTCGTCCTCGGTGAGCTGGCTGTGGGTGGTCGACGCCGGGTGCACGACCAGGCTGCGGACGTCGCCCAGGTTGGCGACGTGGCGGTGCAGCTCGAGCCCCTCGACGAACTTGGCGCCGGCGTCGCGCCCGCCCTTGATCACGAAGGCCGGCACCGCGCCGTAGCCCTTGCCGCCGGTGAGCTCGGTGGCGCGGGCGTGCCACGGCGAGTCGGCCAGGCCGGCGTACTGCACCCGCTCGACCTGCGGGTGGTCGGCCAGGTACTCCGCCACCTGGCGGGCGTTGTCGTTGTGGCGCTCCATGCGCAGGCTCAGCGTCTCCATGCCCTGGAGCAGGAGGTAGCTGTTGAACGGGCTGATGGCCGGGCCGAGGTCGCGGAGCAGCTGCACGCGGGCCTTGATGGCGTACGACCCGGCCCCCAGGGCGGGCCAGTACTGGAGCCCGTGGTAGCTGGCATCGGGCTCGGTGAACCCGGGGAACTTGTCGTTGGCCGAGAAGTCGAACGAGCCGCCGTCGACGATGAGACCGGCGATCGAGTTGCCGTGGCCACCGATGTACTTGGTGGCCGAGTGCACGACGATGTCGGCGCCGTGCTCGAAGGGACGGACCAGCCAGGGCGTCGCGACGGTGTTGTCGATGATGAGCGGCACGCCGGCGTCGAGCGCCGCCGCCGACACCCCGGCGATGTCGAGGAAGTCGTTCTTCGGGTTGCCGATCGACTCGCCGTAGAACGCCTTGGTGTTCGGACGGACCGCGGCACGCCACTGGTCGAGATCGTCGGGGTCCTCGACGAAGGACACCTCGATGCCGATCTTCGGCAGGGTGTGGCGGAAGAGGTTGAACGTGCCGCCGTAGAGCGAGGTCGACGCCACGATGTGGCTTCCGGCCTCGGCGAGGTTGAGGATGGCGAGCGTCTCGGCCGCCTGGCCCGACGCGACCGCCAGCGCACCGGGGAGCCCGACCGCGGTCTCGGTCGCCCCCTCGAGCGCGGCGATACGAGCCTCCACGACCCCCTGGGTCGGGTTCATGATCCGGGTGTAGATGTTGCCGATCTCCGAGAGGGCGAACAGGTTCGCGGCGTGCTCGGTGTCGCGGAACTGGTACGCGGTCGTCTGGTAGATCGGCACGGAGATGGCCCCGGTGGCGGGATCGGGCTCCTGGCCGGCGTGGATCTGACGGGTCTCGAAACCCCACTCGTTCGTCATGGCGCGCATGGTAGCCGGTATTCCCTACTGATTCAGTCGGGAATCGACCGCTCCGTTCAGGAGAGGTGGCGGCGGTGGTGCGGGTCGGCGCGCTTGTGCTCGTACATCAGCGCGTCGGCCCGCTCGATCAGGCTCCACGGCCCGTCGGCCTCGGTCGACACGGCGACACCGACGTTCCCGGTGACGTCGTGCTCCCGGGCCTCGGGCACCTGCTCGACGGCGAGGACGATCTCGTCGGCGAACCGTCCGAAGCTCCCCTCGTCCGGGTCGGGGCCGAGGACGATGAACTCGTCGCCGCCGACCCGGGCGACCGACTCGTCGCCGAACTCGGCGGCCAGGCCCGCGGCGATCGACGCCAGCACGCGGTCGCCGGCCCGGTGCCCGAGCTGGTCGTTCACCATCTTGAACGCGCAGAGGTCGAGGTAGGCGATCGTGACCGGACGGCCCGTCTGCAACCGGTCGTGGAGCTCGTCGAGCAGCCACGCCCGGTTGTAGAGGCCGGTCAGGTGGTCGCGGATCGCCCGGTGCTCGAGCGCCTCCTGTCGGGCCACCTCGTGGGTCACGTCCTCGACCAGGCCGATCACCAGCAGCACCCGACCCGACGGGCTCTCGGGGTTCGGCGTCGACGTCAGCGACACCTCGATGCGCCGCGGCCCACCGTCGGCCGGACGCAGCAGCACGACCTCCTGGCCCGGGGTCCTCCCCCGGCGGACGACGGCCCGCTCGAGCACCTCGCGGGACGCGTCGTCGGCGACGTCTTCGAACCCGTGGACGGCCAGCCAGTGGGACTCGGCGCCGAGCGCCTGGCAGGCCGCGTCGTTGGAGAAGAGGATCTTGGTGCCACCGAACACGAGCACGCCCCGGGGCAACGCGTGCAGGAGCGACGCCGCGACCTCGGCCGACTCCATCTCCGGGGCGGTCTCGGCCGGCCCGGAGACCTCGCGGGTGCAGGCGATCCACCCCTGGATCTCGGGGTCGTGGAGGAAGTTCTCCATGCTGGTCTCGTAGCGCGCGTAGCTGCCGTCGACCCGCTGGAGGCGGAGGTGGGCGACGCCCTTCCACCCCGGGTCGGTGCTCGACAAGCCCTGACCGGCGTCGACGAAGTTGAGGGCGTCGTCGGGATGGATGTGGGCCAGCGCGTGGTTCCCGACCGGATCGCCCCATCCGAGCAGACCGGCCGGCGCCGACAGGTTGGCGACCAGCTCCCAGTTCTCGTCGAGCAGGATCACCGATTCCCGCAGGTGGGACGCGAGGAGGCCGAACTGCTCGGGCGAGAGTCCCCCGTAGGGCCGATCATCGGCTCCGGCGGCGGATGGTGGCGGTTGGTCAGGCACTGGCGGGCGGATCTACCTGGTCGAGCACCGGTCGGCGGTGGTGACGGGCCGTGGCCGACCCGTCACCGACGATGATAGGAGGGTCAGTCGCCGCCGGAGATCTCGGTGACGGACTTCTTGCCCCCGGAGATCCACGGCATCATCGCCCGGAGCTCCTTGCCGACCTGCTCGATCTGGTGCTCCTGGCCGGCCTTGCGCAGCGCCTTGAAGTGCTCGCCGCCGGAGCGGACCTCGTTGACGAACTCGTCGGCGAACTTGCCGGAGGTGATGTCGGCCAGCACGTTCTTCATCTCGGCCTTCACATCCGCGTTGATGATGCGCGGACCGGACACGAGGTCGCCGTACTCGGCGGTGGTCGACACCGAGTAGCGCATCCCGGAGATGCCCTCCTCGTACATGAGGTCGATGATCAGCTTCAGCTCGTGGAGGCACTCGAAGTACGCCATCTCGGGCTGGTAGCCGGCCTCGACGAGGGTCTCGAACCCGGCCTGCACCAGCGCGGAGAGGCCGCCGCACAGCACGGCCTGCTCGCCGAACAGGTCGGTCTCGGTCTCCTCGGTGAAGGTGGTCTCGATCACGCCGGCGCGGGTGCCACCGATGGCGTCCGCGTAGGCGAGGGCGAGGTCGCGGGCCTTGCCGGTGGCGTCCTGCTCCACGGCGATGAGGCACGGCACGCCGCCGCCCTCGGTGTAGGTGCGACGCACCAGGTGGCCCGGGCCCTTCGGGGCGGCGAGGGCGACGTCGACGCCGGCCGGCGCCTTCACGTAGCCGAAGCGCACGTTGAAGCCGTGGGCGAAGAAGAGGGCGTCGCCCTCCTGGAGGTTGGGGGCGACGTCGGCCTCGTACACCGCAGCGATCTCGGTGTCGGGCAGCAGCATCATGATGACGTCGGCCTCGGCGGCCGCCTCGGCGTTGGTCAGCACCCGCAGCCCGGCCTCCTCGGCCTTGGCCCGGGACGACGAGCCCTCGCGGAGGCCGACCCGCACGTCGATGCCCGAGTCCTTCAGGTTGAGGGCGTGGGCGTGACCCTGGGAGCCGTAGCCGAGCACCGCCACCTTGCGGTCGGCGATGGCGGATCGATCCGCGTCCTTCTCGTAGTAGACGTTGGCCATGTTCTTCTTCCGTGATCGGGTGGCCGGGGGAAACCGGCCGGGCTGGACTGGTTTCTAGAGGTCAGGGCTGGTGGCCGTCGACCTGGGTGATCTCCACCACGTTGACGAGCTTGTTGAGCTGCTTGACGATCTGGTCGACGGGCGTGGTCTCGACCTCGACGACGATCTCCATGCGGCTGAAGCGCTCGTCCTCGGTCGGCGCGACCGACAGCGAGTAGATGTTGTAGGCGCGGCGGGCGAAGAGGTTGGCCACGCGGGCCAGCACCCCGGCCTTGTTCTCGACGACGACGTCGAGGCGGTGGCGTTCGGCGGTCGCGGTCACTGGGGCGTCTCCTTCACGGCCGGGGCGCTCGGGTCCCGCTGGAACTCGGGCACCTGCACGTCGGAGTTCGAGTGGCCGGCGGCGACCATCGGGAAGACCTTCTCCGCGGCATCGGTGCGGAACTCGATGACGACGGGCCGGTCGTTGATGGCGTTCGCCTTCTCGATGGTGGGCACGACGTCCTCGGGGTGCTCGACGCGGAAGGCGATGCAGCCCATGGCCTCGGACCACTTCACGTAGTCGGGCAGGTCGGGCGAGAGGTACACCTCGGAGTAGCGCTCCTCGTAGAACATCTCCTGCCACTGGCGGACCATGCCGAGGTAGGCGTTGTTGAGGATCGCGATCTTCACCGGGATCCGCTCGGCCGACGCGGTGACGAGCTCCTGGGCGGTCATCTGGAAGCAGCCGTCGCCGTCGATGGCCCACACCATGCGGTCGGGGTGGCCGACCTTGGCGCCGATGGCGGCCGGGACCGAGAAGCCCATGGTGCCGGCGCCGCCGGAGTTGATGAACGTGTACGGGTGACGGTACGTCCAGTACTGGCTGGCCCACATCTGGTGCTGGCCGACGCCGCTGGCGACGATGCAGTCCTCGGGGGCGGCGTCGCGCAGCGCCTCGAGCACCATCTGCGGCTTGAGCGCCTCGCCGTCGGCCTGCGGCTCGTAGGCGAGCGGGTACTTCTCCTGCCAGCCCGACAGCTTGGAGCGCCACGGCCCCAGGTCGCCCTGGACGGTGCCCCCGTCGAGCCGTTCGCGCACGGCCTTCGTCAGGTCCTCGATGACGATGCGGCAGTCGCCGGTGATGCCGACGTCGGGCCGGCGGACCTTGCCGAGCTCGGCCGGGTCGATGTCGACGTGGACGATCTTGGCGTCGGGGGCGAACGCGCCGACCTTGCCGGTGACCCGGTCGTCGAACCGGGCGCCGAGCGACACCAGCAGGTCCGACTCCTGCATCGACATGATCGCCGTGTAGTTGCCGTGCATGCCCGGCATGCCGAGGCACAGCGGGTGGTCGTCGGGGAACGCGCCCCGGGCCATCAGCGTGGTGACGACGGGCATCTCGACCAGCTCGGCCAGCTCGCGCAGCGCCTCGGCGGCCCGGGCCTTGAGGATGCCGCCGCCCGCGTAGAGCACGGGGCGCTCGGCGGCGAGCAGCAGGTCGGCCGCCTTGCCGATGAGCTCGGGGTCGCCGTGGGTCTGCGGCTTGTAGCCGGGGAGCGACGAGTCGACCTGGTCGTCGGTCGGCCAGTACCACTCCATCGCCGAGCGGGGGTTGGTCGGGTCGACGATGTCCTTCGGGATGTCGACGAGCACCGGCCCCGGACGACCCGTGGTGGCGATGTGGAACGCCTGGCGGATGGCCAGCGGGATGTCGGCCGCCTCGGTCACCAGGAAGTTGTGCTTGGTGATCGACTGGGTGATCCCGGTGATGTCGGCTTCCTGGAAGGCGTCGGTGCCGATCGCCGCGGTGGCGACCTGGCCGGTGATGACGACCATGGGGACCGAGTCCATGTATGCGTCGGCCAGCGGGGTGACGATGTTGGTCGCCCCCGGACCGCTCGTGACCATGGCGACGCCGGGCCGTCCGGTGGCGTGGGCGTAGCCCTCGGCCATGTGGCCGGCGCCCTGCTCGTGGCGGACGAGCACGTGGCGGATCGGCGAGTCGATGATCGGGTCGTACACCGGAAGGATCGCCCCGCCGGGCAGGCCGAAGATGACCTCGACGCCCTCCATCTCGAGCGCCTTGATGAGCGCTTGTCCTCCGTTGAGCTGCATGTCGTTCCCCATGGGATCAGGTGTGCCGGGTTTGCGGTTCGGTGTGCGCACGCCCCGGGGTTGCAGTCTGGCCGGTGCCGGTGCCGGCCCCGAAAACTGCGACGACCTCCCGGCTGGGAGGTCGAGGGGGCGCACGCGGCGGATGTGGTCGCGTGCGCTACGAGATGAGTACGAGGGCGGTCGGCGAGAACATCGCCACACACTGTGGCAGACCGCCCCCGATCGAGCAAGGCGACCCCTCCCCGGACGATCTGCCCCCATGTTTCTGGCGTAGGTGGTGGGCCGCCGGCCACCACCACCTACGCCAGAACGATGGGGGGTGTCACACGGTCGCTGGACGAGGCCCGACGGCGCGCCGGCCTGACCGACGCTCCGGGCGGTCAGGTGACCGATCCGCGGGGGACGACCCAGCGCACGGGTTGGCCGGTGACCTCGGCGATCAGATCGAAGTCGGCGTCGTAGTGGATCACGTCGAGGCCGTTCGCCTCGGCGGCCGCCGCCACGAGCAGGTCGGTCATCGAGGCGGCGCGGTGGCGCCCGGTGCGGGCGAGCTCGGCCTGCACCTCGAGCGCCCGGTCGAAGGTGGCCTGGTGGGTCCGCACCTTCGGGAAGGCGTCGAGGTCGGCCCGGAGCTCCCGCAGATCGGCAGCGTTGCGGGCGCTGGAGCACACCTCGAACACCACGGGCGAGCAGAGCGCGAGATCGCCCCGCAGCAGCGACTCCTCCACCGCGTCGCCGACGAACACGTTGCCGAGCCGGTGGATCACGCTCGTGTCGAGCATTCCCCGCATCACCGCCAGGCGTCCTCCGCGAGGCGACGCTCCTCGTCGGTGAACCCTCGCGAGCGCAGGTGCTCGAACGCGGCCTGGCGCGCGGCACGGTCGACGACGTCCCGGAGGGCCTGGTCGACCGTCGCCGTGAGCGTCCCGGTGCCGAGGACCTCGGCGGCTCGGTCGGCAAGCTCCCGGTCGATGTTGATCGCGGTCTTGGCCATGCGACAAGGATAGCCACGACCCCCATCTGGAGCTATCCCCCAACACGAAAGATGCTGAAAAGCCGAAGGTCGATCGAACTGGCGTAGGTGGTGGCGGCCAGCCCACCACCACCTACGCCAGAACGAAGGGGGGTCGGTGGGCGGGCGAGCTCTACGAGCTGAGCTTGGCGATGTCCCGGGCGGCGCCCTTGTCGGCCGAGCGGGCCAGCGCGGCGTAGGCCCGGAGCGCCTGGCTCACGACGCGGTCGCGGCCCACGGGCTGCCACGGGTGCTCCGAGCTGTCCATCTTCGCCCGGCGCTCGGCGATCACCTCGTCCGGCACGTCGAGGTGGAGCTTGCGGCCGTGGACGTCGATCTCGACGATGTCGCCCTCCTCGATCAGCCCGATCAGGCCGCCGGCTGCCGCCTCCGGGGAGATGTGGCCGATCGACAGGCCCGACGAGCCGCCGGAGAAGCGACCGTCGGTGATCAGCGCGCAGTCGCGCCCGAGCCCGGCGCCCTTGAGGAAGGCCGTGGGATACAGCATCTCCTGCATCCCCGGACCGCCGGAGGGGCCCTCGTAGCGGACGACCACGCAGTCGCCGGCGACGATGCCGCCGCCGAGGATCAGCTCGACCGCGGCCTCCTGGCTGTCGACCACCTTGGCCGGGCCCCGGAAGGTGAACAGCTCCTCGTCGATGCCGGCGGCCTTGATGACGGCGCCGTCGGGGGCGAGGTTGCCCCGGAGGATCACGAGGCCACCCTCGGCGGTGTACGCGTGCTCGACGTCGCGGATGCAGCCGCCGACCGCGTCGGTGTCGAGCCGCTTCCAGCGGTTGTCGGTGCTGAACGCCTCGGTGGTGCGCACGCCGCCCGGCGCGGCGTGGAACAGCTCGAGTGCCTCCTCGGAGGGTGCCTCGCCCCGGACGTCCCACGCCGCCAGCCACGACTCCAGGTCGAGCGAGTGGACCGAGTGGACGTCGCGGTGCAGCTTGCCGGCGCGGTCGAGCTCGCCGAGGAGCGCGGGGATGCCGCCGGCCCGGTGCACGTCCTCCATGTGGTAGTCGCTGTTCGGCGCGACCTTCGACAGGGTCGGCACCCGCTTGCTGACCGCGTCGATGGCCTCGAGGTCGAAGTCGTGACCCGCCTCGTGGGCGGCGGCGAGGATGTGCAGGACCGTGTTGGTCGAGCCGCCCATGGCGACGTCGAGGGCCATGGCGTTCTCGAACGCCTTGGGCGACGCGACGTTGCGGGGCAGGACCGACTCGTCGTCCTGCTCGTAGTAGCGGCGGGTGATGTCCATGACCACCCGACCGGCCTCCTCGAACAGGTGCCGGCGGGCGGCGTGGGTGGCGAGCGTGGAACCATTGCCCGGGAGCGACAGGCCCAGCGCCTCGGTGAGGCAGTTCATCGAGTTGGCGGTGAACATGCCCGAGCACGAGCCGCAGGTGGGGCAGGCCGAGCGCTCGACCTCGGCCAGGCCCTCGTCGTCGACCTCGGGACTGGCGCTGGCGGAGATGGCGGTGATGAGGTCGGTCGGGGCGTGGGCGACGCCGTTGACCACGACCGCCTTGCCGGCCTCCATCGGGCCGCCGGACACGAAGACCGTCGGGACGTTGAGCCGCAGCGCGGCGTTGAGCATGCCGGGCGTGATCTTGTCGCAGTTGCTGATGCAGACCAGCGCGTCGGCGCAGTGGGCGTTGACCATGTACTCCACCGAGTCGGCGATGATCTCGCGGCTCGGGAGGCTGTAGAGCATGCCGCCGTGGCCCATGGCGATCCCGTCGTCGACGGCGATCGTGTGGAACTCCTTGGTGACGCCGCCGGCCTCGCGCACGGCCTCGGCCACGATCTCGCCGAGGTCCTTCAGGTGCACGTGGCCGGGCACGAACTGCGTGTAGCTGTTGGCGATGGCCACGATCGGCTTGTCGAAGTCGTCGTCGGTCATGCCGGTGGCCCGCCAGAGAGCGCGGGCGCCGGCCATGTTCCGGCCGTGGGTGGAGGTCCGGGAACGCAGTTCGGGCATGCCGAAAGGCTACGCCCGCGCCTCCGAGATGCCGAACCCGATCGTCGCGGCCGTGCGGTGCGGTCAGCCGACGGGGGTCGACGTGTTCATGTGGACCACCAGGCTCTGGCGGTCGGGCGACGCGGTGACGGCGTCGACGAGGCCGTCACCGTCCAGGTCGACCCAGGCCGTGTCGGCGGACGACGAGGGCTCGGCCGGAGGCCCGTGGTCGCCGACCGAGCCGTAGGGGAAGCCGCCGTCACCGGTCCCGGCAAAGGTGTGGCGCCCGGCGTCGTCGGTGTAGGTCAGGTCGAGCAGGCCGTCGCCGTCGAGGTCGAGGAGCTCCACGGGGCCGAGGGTGCCCGAGACGACGAGGTCCTGGTAGTCGGGGAACGCCACGTTGGTGGTGCCGTCCCAGCGGTAGAACCGGAGTTCGCCGGCCTCGACCACGACCCAGTCGTCGGACCCGTCGCCGTCGATGTCGCCCTTCCCGACGGGTGTGTCCGGCACCCCGACCCACGGCAACGGGCTCGTGTCGATGGTGAGGAACCCGCGAACGACGTCCCGACCTCCACGCTCGTAGAGCACGTAGCCGCTACTGCCGGCGTTGATCGGTCCGGAGGCCGCGCCGAGCTCGGTGTGCTCGGTGAAGGTCGCGGCGCCGTCGTTGAGCCACGGGTCGAACACTTCGTAGTAGGTCACGAAGGTGGTCACCCGGAGCAGGTCGAGGTGGCCGTCACCGTCGAAGTCGCCGACGTCCCACTCACGGGCATCCGGCAGCGCCACGGTGTCGTCGGCCGACAGGCCCCGGGGTCGGGAACCGTCGGCGGAACCGCCGAGGAAGAGCTCGCTCGGCAGGCTCGCACCCGTGTTCGGGTTCCCGGGGCCGACGGCCACGACGTCGTCGATCCCGTCCTCGTCGAAGTCGCCGACCGCATCCGGCCAGCTGCCCGCCGGGAAGTCGACCTGCGTGAAGGTGCCGTCGCCGTCGGAGAGCAGGACGATCCCCTCGTACCTCGCCCTCGTCGTCGTGGTGCTCCGCACGTAGACGCGACCCACGAGGTCCTCGAAGCCGTCGCCGTCGATGTCGCCCGGGAGGAACGAGCTGGCGTACAGGTCGGTGCCGGCCGGGTGCTCCACCGCCTGGGTCGAGGGCTCCTCCCACTCGATGCACCCGGACAGGGCGACCAGCGCCGCGAACGACGCACCGACCCCGACGCGAAACCTCGAACGACCGTGCACGACAAACCCCCTTCGTCGAACCGCCCACCCGCGGCGCCAGCGCTGCTCGCCACCCTACACCGGTCGGGCGGACGAGTCGCTTCGGCTGCGCGGTTCTCGAGCGAGCGAAGCGAGTCGAAAGGCGCTGGCGCTCGCTCCGCTCAACGAACAGCTGTGGTGACCCCGATGCCGGCGAGGACGACGTCGAGAACCTTGGCGAGCACGTCCTCGTCGACCGGAAGGTCGCTGAAGAAGAGGCGGTTGAGCACGCTGCCGGTGATGAGGTCGATGGTCAGCTCGACGTCGAGATCGGCGCCGACCTCGCCGCGGGCCATCGCCCGGGCGAACGCGTCGCGGGCCGGTTGGCGTCGGTCGTCGACGAAGGCCCGCAGCCGGACCCGGACGTCCTCGTCGACCGCGGCCTCCACCGCCAGCGCGGGCATGAGCCGGGTCGTGGTCTCACGGGCCTGGGGTCCGACCATGCGCTCGTAGATCTCGGTCAGGTCCGCACGGAGGTCGCCGGTGTCGACCGGGGGCGGCGGCTCGCGACCCGAGGCGAGGGCCTCGAGGACCAGCTGCTCCTTGCTGGGCCAGCGCCGATAGATGGTCGCCTTGCCGACGCCCGCGGCAGCGGCCACGTCGTCCATGGTGAACCGCCCGAAGCCCACCTCGGCGAGCAGGTCGAGCACCGCGCCGAGGATCGCCTCGTCGGCCCGGGGATCGCGGGGGCGAGCCATCGCCGAACCCTACGGCACGGGCTCCAGCGCCGGCTCGATCTCGGCGCCCCCGAGCGCCGCCAGGCGATCCTCCTCCTCGAACTCGAGGAGCTCGGCCACGGACGGGTCGACGGCCCGGGCGGGCAGGAAGGCGAGGGCGACGATCGAGCCGAGGAGGGCGAACCCGGCCGCCCACAGGAGGCCACGGCCCATCGAGTGGGCGAACGCGTCGCGGGCGGCCGCCGCGATGGCCTCACCGGCCGGCGTGTCGATGGTCTTCGGGTCCCCGCCGGCCGCCGCGGCCACGCCGAGGGCACCGCCGATCGAGTCCTTGGCGGTGTCGAGCGCCGCGCCGGCCGGGACCCCGAGGGCGCTCAGCCGCTCGGTGATCGCCGGGGCGAAGCGGGTGGAGAACACCGAGCCGATGACGGCGACGCCGAGCGCGCCACCCACCTGCCGGGTGGTGTCGTTCATGGCCGACCCGACGCCCGCCTTCTCACGGGGCAGCGACCCCATGACCGACTCGGTGGCCGGCGCCATGGCCAGCGCGATGCCGAGGCCGAGGAGGAGCTGTGCGGGGAGGACGCGACCGGCCCAGCCCATCTCCGGGGTGGCGGTGGAGGCGACGAACAGTCCGACCGACACGATCGCGAGGCCGGCGGCGACGACGACCTTGGTCCCCCACCGCTCGACCAACCGGTTCGACTGAGGGGCGACGAAGACCAGCATCAGCGCCAACGGCACCGAACGCACGCCGGCCTCCATCGGCGAGTAGCCGAGGACGAACTGCATGAACTGGGTGATGATGAACATCGAGCCGACCATGGCGAAGAACGCGAGGGTGACGGCGAGGTTGGCGGCGCTGAAGCGTGGGTTCTTGAAGAAGCGCACGTCGAGCATCGGCTCGTCGACGTGGTTCTCCCAGGCGATGAACGCGGTGAGGGCGAGGGCACCGAACCCGAAGGCGCCCAGCACCATCGGCGAGGTCCACCCCTGGACCGGGCCTTCGATGATGGCGCCGACGAGGGCGACCAGGCCGACGATCGACAGCACGGCGCCGAGCGGGTCCAGCGCGGATCGGCGCTCGGCCCGGCTGTTGGGGAGCAGGAAGTAGCCGGCCGGTAGGGCGACGGCCACGACGGGGACGTTGACGAGGAACACCGCGCCCCACGAGAAGTGCTCGATCAGCCAGCCGCCGAGCATCGGGCCCACGGCGACGCCGACGCCGGAGACGCCGGCCCAGATCCCGATGGCGCGGGCCCGCTCGCGGGGTTCGGTGAACAGGTTGGTGAGCAGGGACAGCGTGGCCGGCATGATCAGCGCGCCGCCGACACCCATGAGCGAGCGGGCGGCGATGAGCTGGTTCGGGGCGGTGGCGAAGGCGGCGAGGGCCGAGAACGTGACGAAGACGAGGAGGCCGAGCGACAGCGCGGAGCGGCGGCCGTAGCGGTCGCCGAGGCTGCCGGTGGTGAGCAGGAGCCCGGCGAACACGAGCGTGTAGCCGTCGACGATCCACTGGAGCTGGCTCGTGGTCGCGCCCAGGCCCTCGGACAGGCTGGGGATGGCCACGCTCAGGATGGTGTTGTCGAGGCTGACCACCAGGAGGCTGAGGCAGAGGACCGCGAGCCCGATCCAACGGCGGTCGTGGGCGGTCCGTTCGTCCATGCCTCCATTTCAACACCGTTCAGTTCCGAAACTCAAGCGTTCCGTAAATGACATCGGTCACCCGCGTGGGCGACCCGGAGCGACCGACACCGACCCCTAGGCTCCGCCGGATGCTGCACCGGGTGCTCGGAGGGGTGGGGCGGTCGATGATGACCGCGGGCACGCTGATCCTCCTCTTCGTCGCGTACCAGCTCTGGGGCACCGGGCTCCAGGAGGCGAAGGCGCAGCGCGAGCTCCGCCAGGAGTTCTCGGCGATGCTCGAACAGGTCGATGCCACGTCGACCACCACGACGACGGCCGCGCCCGACACCACCGAGCCGCCCGAGGTGGTCACCGCCCCCGCCGACCTGCCGCTGCCGGCCGAGGGCGACCCGGTCGCCGAGATCCGGATCCCCAGGATCGGGATCACCCGCACCATCGTGGAGGGCATCGGCCTCGACCAGCTCAAGCGGGGCGTCGGCCACTACCCCACCAGCCCGCTCCCCGGTCAGGCCGGCAACGTCGCGATCGCCGGCCACCGCACCACCTACGGCCAGCCGTTCCACAACATCGACAAGCTCGAACCCGGCGACGAGATCACCTTCCGCACCCTCCAGGGCGAGTACCGCTACGAGGTGATCGGCACCGAGATCGTGGCCGACGACGCGATCGAGGTGCTCGAGGACAAGGGCGACAACCGGGTGACCCTCATCGCGTGCCACCCGAAGTACTCCCTCGCACAGCGCATCGTGGTGTCGGCCGAGCTGAAGGGAAGCCCGGCCCCGCCGATCGAGGGCCAGGACGAGGTGCGGGCCGCGGCCGACGCGACGGATCCCTTCGCCTCGGTCGACGGCGGCCTGAGCGGTGAGCCGGCCGCCCGCTGGCCGACGATCTGGTGGGGGCTCGCGTGCGCGGCCGTCTGGTTGGCCACGTGGCTCGTGCAGACGTTGCTCCGCCGCCGTCTGCGGTCCCGGGAGGAACGGCCGACGCGGGCCCAGCGGCTGGTCACGTGGACGCCCTACCTCGTGGGCGTCCCCGTCTTCCTGGTGACGCTCTACGTGTTCTTCGAGAACTTCGGTCGACTGCTCCCCGGCAACTACTGACCTTTCGACTCGCTGCGCTCGCTCAAGGAGCAGGGAGGGGGGGCAGCTGCGCTCGCTCAAGGAGCAGGGACGGGGCAGCTGCGCTCGCTCAAGGAGCAGGGACGGGGCAGCTGCGCTCGCTCGAGGAGCGGGGAGGGTCAGGGGCGGGGGACCGCGCCCGGGGTGCCGTCCACGATGCGCCACGACGTCTCGACGGTGAGCGGACCGAGCACGTCGGTCGTGACGTCGGTCGCGACGAAGTCGACGTCGAGGTGGTCGGGCGTGATCGTGGCCCGGGCGTAGCCCCGCTTCGTGTTGTCGAACCACGGGAACTGCTCGAGCGAGTTGACCACCTGGTTCAGGACCGCCGCCTCGGTGCCGGTCGGGGTCGAGCTGATCGACGTGGTGATCAGCTCGGTCGCGACCGTCGGCGAGCCCGCAGGCTCGTCGCGGACGTGGCCCACCCCCGCGGCGTGGATGTCGCCGGTCAGCACCACCGCGTTGCGCACCTGCGCCAGCTGGCCGACCACGTGGGAGCGTTCGGCCGGGAAGCCGTCCCACTGGTCCATGACCCAGCCGGTGCCGATCGGCATCGGCGTCATCACCTGCGGGTTGACGAGCACCGTCCACCTCGCGGTCGACGAAGCGAGCCGGTCGTCGAGCCAGGCCCGCTGCTCCGCCCCCAGGTACGTCCGCGACGGGTCGGAGCGCTGCTCGCAGTCGAGGGCGAAGCCGCCACCGCAGGCCGCCTCGGACCGGTACTGACGGCCGTCGATCGCGATGAAGTCGACCAACGTGCCCCACCCGAGCGACCGGTACATCTGCAACCCGCCGTCGACCGGGCGCGAGCGGATCGGCTGGTGCTCCCAGTACGCCTGGTACGCGGCCGTGCGACGGGCGATGAAGTCCTCGCTCGCCACGCCGGACTCCGGGAGCGTGCCGGCGTAGTTGTTGACCACCTCGTGGTCGTCCCAGATCAGGATCCAGGGCGCGACCCGGTGCGCGGACTGGAGCCGTGGGTCGCTCTTGTAGAGGCCGTAGCGCGCCCGGTACGCGTCGAGGGTCCGGACCTGCGAGCTGTTGTGCTGCCGGGGCTTGTTCGAGCTGATGCCGCCCTCGTAGATGTAGTCGCCGAGGAAGACCACGACGTCGGGATCCTCGGCCGCCGCGTGGCTCCAGGCGGTGTAGAAGCCCTGCTGGTACTCCTGGCACGTGGCGAACACCATGCGGAGCTCGTCGACCTCGGCGTCGGCCGCCGGCGCCGTGCGGGTGCGGCCCACCTGCGACACCTGGCCGCCGGTCGTGAACCGGTAGTGGTACGTGGTGTCGGGCGAGAGCCCGTCGACCTCGATGTGGACCGAGTGGGCGACGGCGACCGACGTCTGGACCACACCGTCCGCCACCAGGTCCTGGAACTGGTCGTCGGTGGCCAGCTGCCAGCGGACGAGCACGTCGTCCGCGGGCATCCCGCCCCCGATCACCGAGGGCGTCGGGGCGAGTCGGGTCCACAGCACGACACCGGTGGGCTGCGGATCGCCGGAGGCGACACCGAGCGCGAACAGACCGGACGGCATGCCGTCGACGGGATCCGGGTCGGGGGCACCGATCACGTTGCCCACCCCGCGCCAGACGCCCCGCGGCACGCACGCGGCCAGCCCGAACGCCGCCATGCCGGCGAGCACCGCTCGGCGGGTGATCATCGACGACCAGCGGGTCCCGTCGGCCGCCCCGACCGTGCCCTGCACCTCGTTCCCGTTCATGCCTGTCCCCCTCGACGAGTCACGGGAGCGTACCCAGCGGGACCCCGGCCGGCATCCGCACCCCGGCGGGGTAGGTTCGATCGCCCACCCCAGGAGGAGCCACCATGGCCGTGCACGACGAGGTCCGACCGCTCGCGGAGTTCGACGAGGCGCTGACGATCGTCACCCTCGACCGCCCCGAGCGACGCAACGCCGTGGACCACGCCCACCTCGAGGAGCTCACGGCCGTGCTGGAGGCGGCGATCGACCGTCCGACCCGGGTGCTCGTGCTCACCGGCGCGTCGGGCCACTTCTGCGCCGGCGCCGATCTGACCGGGGTCGAGGACGCATCGTTCGCCGACCTGCTCCAAGGGGTGCTCGACCGTCTCCGCAGCGTCTCGTTCCCGACCATCGCCGCCATCGAGGGTGCGGCCCTCGGTGCCGGCACCCAGCTGGCGGTGGCCTGCGACCTCCGGGTGGCGACCGACGACGCGAGCTTCGGCATCCCGGCGGCCAAGCTCGGGCTGATGGTCAACCACTGGACGGTGCAGCGGACCGCCTCGATGCTCGGCCCGAGCACGGCGCGCGCGGTGCTCCTCGCCGCCGAGGTGATCAGCGGTGCCGAGGCCCGCCGCCTCGGCATGGTGAACCGCACCGGCTCGCTCCCCGAGGCCGTGGCGTGGGCCGAGCAGATCGCCCCACTCGCCCCGCTCACCATCGCCGGCCACAAGCTCATGCTCGACAAGCTCGAGCAGCCGGTCGGCGACGACCCCGAGGTGCTCGCCGCGTTCGAGCGGGCATGGACGAGCGACGACTTCGCCGAGGGCATCGACGCCTTCCGGGCCCGTCGGCGGCCCCGCTTCGAGGGCCGCTGAGGAAGGCCCTTTCGACTTCGCTCGCTGCGCTCGCTCCGCTCGAGGAACGCAATTCGACTTCGCTCGAGGAACGCAGGAGGGGTCAGGGGATGAGGCGGGAGACCTTGGCCTCGTTGCCGAGCTCGAACCAGAGGTGCTCGCCGTCGAAGACGATGGCTCGGGGTCCGCTGCCGGCCGGGTAGGTCACGTGGGTGCCGGTGATCGGATCGACCTTGGAGATCTGGCCGGTGCCGTAGCTGCTCACCCAGATGCACCGGCCGTCGAAGCCGATCCCACGGGGGTACTCCGGGGTGGCGATGGTGGTGACGGCGAGGGTTTCGACGTCGATCCTCGACAGGTTGGCGCTCGACCAGTTGCTGACCCAGACGTAGGTGCCGTCGAAGGTGATGCCGTAGGGCTCGGACCCGACGGTGACGTCGGTGCGGGCACCGGTGTCGGGGTGGAACCGGCTGACGGTGTTGCCCGTCCAGTTGGTGACCCACATGTCGATCCCGTCGAAGGTGAACGAGAACGGGTGGAACAGCGACGTGTAGGTGTTGAGGATCCCGCCGGTCACGGGGTCGACGGTGGAGACGGTGTCCCAGTCGGTGTTGGTCACCCAGATGCGCTTGCCGTCGAACCCGACGCCGTACGGCCCCGCGAAGCCGGGGTACTCGGTCGATGCGCCGGTGGTGGTGTTGACCCGGGAGATCGAGTCGCCGTCACGGTTGGCGACCCAGATGTCCTTGCCGTCGTAGACGATGCCGAACGGGTACACGCCGACCGCGAAGTCGGCCTTGGCGCCGGTCGTGGCGTTGATCCGCGACACGGTGTTGGCGCCGCTGTTGGTGGTCCAGACGTTGACCCCGTCGAAGGCGATGCCCCGGGGGTCGGTGCCGGTGGCGAACTGGGTGACGCCGAGGTCGTAGCGGTTCATGGCCGCCCGCTCCGGCGAGGTGCGGAGGTTGCAGGCGCTGCCGCCGGCCGGACCGGCGGGGCCCTGCGGACCGGCCGGACCCTGCGGACCGGTGGCCCCCGCGGCACCCGTCGCGCCGGTCGCACCCGTCGCACCCGTGGCACCGGTGGCCCCGGTGGCGCCCTGCGGACCGGCCGGACCCTGTGGCCCCTCGGGTCCGGGGACGCCGCTGACGCCGGCGATGAGATCGTCGACCTCCGCCGCGGTGTAGTAGCGCTGGTCGAGGTCGAAGGAGTACCCGGTGACGTCGAGCTCGACGTCGACCGGCCCGGCGCCCGCGGTCACGCCGAGGTGTCCGTCGGCGGACAGCGCGACGACCACCTCGGTGACCTCCGGCGGGGCACTCGCACTCCAGGTGGTCGTGACCGGGGCGTTGCCGCCGGTCTTGTGGACCGTGAGCGACCCGGAGGTGGGCGCGTTCACCGCGAGCACCTCGACGGTGACGGCGATCGCGTCGGCGGGCACGGTGCAGCCGCTGCCCGTGCCGCGCGCGAGCACGTCGACGGTTTCGCCGGTGGCGAGCGGCGTCGACCGGGGGCCGACGGTGTCGGGCGCGGGCCGCGTGTCGATCAGGCGGCACTTGGTGATCGCGACGTCGACGGCGCGGGTGCCCAGAGGCACGGGTTCGTTGCACGCGCCGAGGAGCACCGTGATGGCCACGAGGCCCAGCACGCGGAAGGCGACACCCGAGCGGTGGTGGTGGGTTCGTCCATGAGCTGGCATCGTCGAGCACGGTACACCCATGTCACGCAGAGTGAAAGGCGCGCGGCAAACTGTTACGGAAAGTGGTCCTTTTGACCCACTCCGTTGTCCGATAGAGGACGTTCTGCCGCTTTCAACGAGGATTCGGCCGACGCCCGCGCATCGGCCGTCGGAGCGACCGCCGCGTAGCGCTCACGGTCGATCACCGATGCCACCGCGACGAGGTCGCGACCCCCGTCCGGGCCGGCCCGATCGACCCGGCGCGCGTAGGCGGTCGCGGTGTCGCCCGGGAGGCGGACGACCCCGGCCGCGGTGCCGATCGCGGTGAGCCGGTCGTCCGCCGCCACGGTCCAGCTCCGCGACCGACGGCGACGACGGTCGACGCGCAGCCGGACGAGGCGCCGACCGGCCGCGACCGCCACGACGACCGCCGCGGCGCCGACCGCGAGCAGCACGAGGTGGCCGAGGACCCAGTCGGCGATCGTGTCGTCCTGCGGGTCCGACGGCGCCAGCGGGACGCCCGCCGTCGGGTCGAACGGCACCCACCCGACCTCCGGGAACCACACCTCTGCCCACGCGTGCGCGTGCTTCGCGCGCACGACGTAGGTCCCGCTCACCGGGTCCCGCTCGCTCATGACGTAGCCGGTCGCCAGCCGGGCCGGGATGCCCTGCGTGCGGGCCATCACCACGAGGCTCGACGCGATCTGCTCGCACCACCCCACCTTCGCCCGGAACAGGAAGTCGTCGACCACGTCGACGCCCTCGGGGGCGGTCGGTGCGTCGATGGAGTACTCGACGTGGTCGTCCATCCACTCCTCGAGCGCCCGCACCCGGTCGTAGGTCGTCGTCGCCCCGGCCTCGGCGATGATCCGGTCGGCCAGGTCGGCGACCCGCTCGGTCGTCACCGGGTCCTCCGCGTAGGCGGCTCGCACCGACGACGGCACCGGCTCGTCGTCCACCGATCGCAGCAGCTCCTCGGACAGGACGTGGCGCCGGCTCGTCACCTGGTAGGTCTCGCCACGGCCCATCGCCCGACGGGGCGCGAGCAGGACGCCCTCGAGCGTCTGGGCCACCGGCACCTCGGCGTCGATCCGCAACGCCGTCGGGGCCGCGAAGAAGACGTCCGAGTAGCCGGCCTCGACCCGGACGGTCTGGCGGACGACGTCGGCCCCGAGCGCACCGAGATCGAACGGCGGGAGCGTCACGTCACGGCCTCCGGAGAGCGCGTACAGCTCGCCGCGGGACCGGTGCCACGACCGACCGTCCCACAGGTCGTAGACGTCGCCCCGCAGGAACAGGTCCTGGTCGGCCTGCACCGTGAGCACGACATCGTCGGTGAGCTCGGGCCTGGTCGTCATGTCGAGCGAGTCCGCGGAGCGGAGCGGCGACGAACCGGCGACCGGTGGCGCGGTCGGGCCGTTGCCGGCCGCCGCCGAACCGCCGGCCCTCGACACCGCGTAGGGCGCGAGCAGCGTGACCACGACCAGCACGACTGCGGCCACGACGACGACGTGGGCGGCCGTCCGACCGGGACGGCCCGACCGGGTGCGACGGCCGACCACGCCCGACGCCGGCGGGGCGGCGGGCACCGCCCGGTGATCGAGCCCGGACGTCAGCACGAGCACCGCGATCGCGGCCACCACCCACAGGAGCAGCGTCTGCGTGCCGTTCTGCAGCACCGGGCCGACGACCCCGAACCGCGCCATGGCGATCCCGCTGGCCACGAGCGCCACGCGTGCCACGAGGCGCAACGAGAGGGACGGCAGACCCCAGGCCGCCAGACCGGCCACGACCACACCGGCCGCGAACCCGACCGCGGCCGGCTGGCCGTTCGTCGTCGACGTGACCGTGCCGGCCACCGACATCGCCGCAGCCATCGACACCGTCACCGACCAGAACAGCCACGGCTCCAGGTCGTCGCGATCGGGGTGCCGGGCACGCTCCGGGCCGCGGGCCATCAGCGACCGATCTCCACGAGCGGCCACCGGGCCGGCGGCGCGCCGGGCGGGCCGGTGATCGCCGCCGCGATCCTTCGCCGAGCCGCCAGGAGGGACCGCACCTCGGTGGCGACCGGGCCATCGAGGAGATCGTGGGTGCACAGCACCAGCGCACCACCGGCGCCGAGCACCGCCGCGCACGCCCCGAGTGCGTAGGCAGCAGCTTCGTCGGCCCGCTCGCCGAGGTCGGTCAGGTCGAGCACCACCGCCTGGCCCTGCGGGGCGGGCGGCTCCAGCTCGCGCACGACCAGCGCCCCGGTCCTGGCGGTCGAGGGCCAGTGGACGAGACGCAGCGGATCGCCGGCGGCATACGGACGGACGGTTCGCACGAGGTCGCCGGCCGGCGCCGCGAGGCCGCCGGCCCTGGCCCGCCCGTCGACCGGGGCGGGCCCCGGCCGCCAGTCCACCGAGAGCGGCACCGGGGCGACGGCGACGAGCGACGGGAGCTGGAGCAGGAACACCCGCTGCGCCGAGAACAACCCGAGTGGGACGGTCGTGCGGACCTCGACGCGGAGGTGCTGGAACACCCCCCGCTGCCGGGCCACGTGGTCCACGACCGCAGGCTCGCCGTCGGGGAGGCGGTGCCAGGGGCCCGACGGGTCGAGCACCCGCAGCTCCAACCCCGGGACGCCGCCGCGGACGGTGACGGTGAGCGGCACCGCCTCCCCGACGGTCGCGTCGGCGGGAGAACGGACCTCCACGGTGGCCCGGCGGACGGCCAGCGACGGCCACACCACCCCGACCACCATCACCGCCGCGACCGCGAGCACCACCAGGATCGACGAGGCGCTGGCCAACGGTCCCGCGCCGGCGAACGTCAGCGGCAGGACGGCGAGGAGGAGGCCGAGCACGGTGCCGCCCGCCCCGGTCAGGCGGTGCCGGGACTGGTGTCGGGCCGGAAGCTCACCCGCCGCGGCGGCCGTCACGGCAGGGGCCTCACGGCCGGGGCACCGGCCTCGTCGCCGCCAGCTCGGCGAGCATCGTGCGGCCGACCGCGGTGTCGACCGTGCCGCCCGTCGAGATTCGGTGGGCCCAGCACGGACCGAGCACGGCCTGGACGTCGTCGGGCGTGACGAAGTCGCGGCCCTCGACCACCCCGTGCGCCTGCGCGGCGCGCAGGAGGCTCACCGAGGCGCGTGGCGACGCGCCCACCGAGATGCCCGGATGGGAGCGGGTGGCCGCCGCGAGGTCGAGCACGTAGTCGACGAGCGGCGGGGCGACGTAGGTGGTGCGGACCGCGTCCACGACCCGCGCCACCACCTCGGGGGTGGTGACCGGACCGATGTCGCCGAACCGGTCGGCGCCGCCCTCGCCGGTGAGGATCTCGCGCTCGGCGGCGGCATCGGGGTAGCCGACGGTGACCACCACGGTGAACCGGTCGAGCTGGCTCTCGGGGAGCGGGAACGTCCCGATCTGACCGAACGGGTTCTGGGTGGCGATGCAGAAGAAGGGGTCCGGCAGCGGGTGCGTCGACCCGTCGGCGCTCACCTGGCGCTCCTCCATCGGTTCCAGCAGCGCCGACTGGGTGCGGGGCGAGGCCCGGTTCACCTCGTCGACCAGCACCACGTTCGCGAACAACGGCCCCGGCCGGAAGGTCCACGTGCCGTCGGCCGGCGAGTACACGGTGGTGCCGGTGAGGTCGCCGGGCAGCAGGTCGGGCGTGCACTGCACCCGTCCGAACGACCCGCCGATCGATGCCGCGAGGCTCTTGGCCAGCAGCGTCTTGCCCGTACCCGGTTGGTCCTCGACCAGGAGATGGCCACCGGCGAGCAGCGCGACCACGGCGAGCCGGACGACGTCGTCCTTGCCCCGAACCGTCACGCCGACCGACCGAACGAGGGCGTCGGCGACCGCCGCGGCCTCGGTCAGGTCGGTCGTCGTCCCTGACGCGATCTCGGTCTCGGTCATGGGCGACAGCCTGGCACGCGGACCCGATCAGCCCCGGCCGCGCATCCCGGGCGGGATCGGCGCCTCGTCGGGCACGCCGAGCTCCTCGAGGGCGACGGCGACCCGGGCCGCGGCCTCGTCGATCGCCGCGGCCGGGTCCGGACCGTGGCGATCGCGGGCCCACTCGGCCGCGAGGTCGCCGAGCCGGTCGAGGTCGGCGCCGACGCGCAGGAGCCCGACCACCTCGGCGGCCTCGGTCCCGTCCTCGACCGTTCCGTCGCCCTGGGCCGCGTCGAGCAGACGGGAGCCGTCGCGGCGCAACAGCTTGAGGTGGTCGTGCACCGCGGCGTCCCACCGCCGGACGAGGCTGAGCACGGTGGCCACCCGGGCCGGTTCGGGCTGCGCGTAGCGACACAGCGCCGATCGCAGGCTCCAGTCGTCGACCCGGCTGCGCTCGGCCAGGTCGACCAGCGCGTCGAGGGCGGGTGGTTCGAGCGGCGCGGGCACGGACCGAGCCTACGGTCGGCCCGACCGACGGCGGTAGGGTCGCCGCCGGTCGAACCGAGGAGGACCCCGTGGCATCCGAGTACGTCCTGGCGATCGACCTGGGCACCGGTGGGCCGAAGGCCGCCCTCGTCGACCTCGACGGCGCGATCGCCGCCAGCGAGTTCGAGCCGACCCCGCTCGACATCGAGGGCGACGGCGCGGCCGAGCAGGACCCCGACGCCTGGTGGGCGGCCATCACCGCCGCGGTGCAGCGGGTCGTGGCCCAGGACGTCGTGCCGGTCGAGGAGGTCGTCGCCGTCTCGATCACCAGCCAGTGGTCGGGCACCGTCCCGGTCGACGCGGACGGGAAGCACGTGTACCCGGCGGTGATCTGGATGGACTCCCGCGGCGCGCCGTACATGAAGGGCCTCGTCGGCGGTCCGGTGAACGTGCAGGGCTACGACCCCCGGCGGCTGCGCCACTGGATCTCCCGCACCGGCGGGGTGCCGAGCCAGTCGGGCAAGGATCCGCTCGGCCACATCCTGTTCCTGCGCCACGAGCGACCGGACGCCTACCGGGCGGCGGCCCGCTTCCTGGAGCCGTGCGACTACCTCAACGCCCGGGCCACCGGGCGGACCGTCGCGTCGTACGACTCGATCGTGGCCCACTGGCTGACCGACAACCGCGACCTGTCGGCCGTCGACTACGACCCCAAGCTGGTCGAGTGGTCCGGGCTCCGGCAGGACCAGCTCCCGCCGCTGGTGCCCTCGGCGTCGGTCGTCGGCGAGCTGCTCCCCGAGGTCGCGGCGTCGTGGGGCCTCGGTCCCGGCGTCCAGGTGGTCACCGCCACCGGCGACGTGCACTCGGCCGTGGTCGGCTCGGGCGCGCTCGGCGACTACGAGGGCCACCTCTACCTGGGCACCTCGTCGTGGCTGTCGTGCCACGTGCCCGGCAAGCGCAGCGACATCCTCCACAACCAGACCGCGCTCCCCTCGGCGGTCCCGGGCCGGTACTTCCTGGCCAACGAGCACGAGGTGGGCGCGGGCGCGCTGCTGTGGCTCCAGGAGCAGGCCGGCATGGTCGCCGACCTCGACGAGGCCAACGAGCTGGCGGCCCGAGCGCCGGTCGGGTCGAACCGGGTGATCTTCACGCCGTGGCTCAACGGCGAACGCACCCCCGTCGACGACCACACCATCCGCGGCGGCTGGAACAACCTGTCGGTCACCACGAACCGGGCCGACCTCGTCCGGTCGGTGTTCGAGGGCGTGGCCTACAACAGCCGGTGGCTGCTCGACGTCGTCGAGAAGTTCGCCAAGCAGCCGATGGACGGCCTCAACCTGATCGGCGGCGGCGCGCTGTCCGACCTCTGGTGCCAGATCCACGCGGACGTGTGCGACCGGGTGATCCGTCGGGTCGCGCAACCCCAGCACGCCAACACCCGGGGCGCGGCGTTCGTGGCCTGGTTGGCCCTCGGTCGTCGCACGCTCGACGACCTCCGTCGTTCGGTCACCATCGAGGCCGAGTTCCACCCCGACCCGGCGGCCACCGCGGCGTACCAGCCGCTCTACCGGGAGTTCCTCAAGATCTACAAGGCCCACAAGCCGATCCACGCCCGACTCAACGGCCACGACGCACCATGAGCACCGCCCCGTGAGCGCGCCCCGGTTCCGCCCCGACCTGGTCCTCGGCGACCGGGTGCTCGACCTGTCCCGGCCGGTGCTGATGGGCGTGGTCAACGCCAACCCCGATTCGTTCTCCGACCCCGGGCACCGCCCGCTCGACGCCCAGCGGGCCCAGGTGGCCGACATGGTCGCCGCCGGCGCGGGCGTGATCGACGTGGGCGGTCAGTCCGGCATCACCAACGTGGCCGAGGTCGACCCGGCCGAGGAGATCGACCGCGTGCTGCCGCTCGTCACGTCGATCGTGGCCGACCACCCCGACGTCGTGATCTCGGTCGACACGTACAAGCCGCCGGTGGTCGAGGCGGTGCTGGCCGCCGGCGCGCACATCGTCAACGACGTGAGCGGCCTGCGGGCCCCGGAGTTGGCCCCGCTCGTCGCCCGGCACCGGGCCGGGCTCGTGGTGATGCACACCGCGGCGCCGCCGAAGACCCGTCTCCAGGCCACCGACCTCTACGGCGACGTCGTGGTCGAGGTGCGGGACTTCCTGGCCGCCAGGGTGGCCTCGGCGGTCGCCGCCGGGGTCGACGAGCGGTCGATCATGGTCGACCCGGGACCGGACTTCACCAAGACCCCGGCGCAGACCGTCGAGCTGCTGCGCCGCCTCCCCGAGGTGGACCCGTCCGGGCTGCCGATGCTGCTCGCGCTGTCCCGGAAGGACTTCATCGGCGCCCTCACCGACACCCGGCCGAAGGAGCGTCTGGCCGGCACCCTCGCGGCGATCGCCGCGGTCGGCAGCGGCACCGGGGTGGTGCTGCGGGTGCACGACGTGGCCGAGGTGCGGCGGTTCCTCACCGTGCTCGACGTGCTCGGCTCGACCGACCCGGTCGACCCGGAGCTGCGCCTGCGCGACGAGCTGCGCTGGGCCGCCGGTCGGCCCGACGGCACGAAGGCCGTCTGACCGCGGCCGGTACCCTGGCGACGTGACCGCCCCCACCGACCCCGTGCTCGTCCGCCGGGCCCGCATCGCGAAGCTCGTGTCGGTCGGTCAGCGCGTCGGCTACGGCCTGTTCGGCCTGGCGGTCGTGCTGTTCTTCGTCGGCCTCTTCGGCACCTACACCTCGGCGCTCACCACGGCGATCGTCGCCTGCCTCCTCGTCGGCTCGTTCGTCCTCGCGCCGGCGATCGTCTTCGGCTACGCGGTCAAGGCCGCCGAGCGCGAGGACCAGAGCCTCTCCTCCGGTCACTGACCCGCGGTCATTCCCGGGTCGGCGGTTCGTCGAGCGGGAGCTTGCGGCCAGGTGGTTCGGCCGGGAGGGGTGTGCCGTCGGGTCGCTTCACCACGAGGTCACCGTTCGGATCGAGGTCGATGGCGAAGCCCTGCTCGTGGCGACATCGATGGTGGTGGTGGCACAACGACACGAGCTCGTCGGTCGTCGTCCGTCGCGACTGCTCGAACGGCGGCTCGTGGTGGGCCCGGGTGCGGGTGGCGGGGCTGTCGCAGCCCGGCCACATGCAGCCGTCGTCCCTCGCCTTGAGCATGCGCCGCTGGGACGCCGACGCGAGGCGGTTGGTGCTCACTTCGCCCACCGGTCGGAACCGACCGGCGATGCCGTAGAAGCCGAGCAGGGCCGTGACCGCCGGGTCGCCCGCGAGCGTGTCGAGCACGTCCTGACGGGACAGCGGCGTGCCGTCGGCGGTGGCGCACGGCCACAGCGCCCGCTCGACCGCCGACACGTCGAGGCCGGGGAGGAGGTGGCGGACGTCGACCAGCAGAACCACCGACCGCTTCGCCTCACCGCCCTCGGTCTGCACCAACGCGCCCCGACGCATGAGCCCGAGCTGCGCGTCGAGCCGCCGCTCCTCCATGGTCATGCCGTCATCGGCGCGGTAGTGACCGGTGCGGAACAGCCGATCGACCTCCGCGTCGACCAGGGAGCGGAACTCCGCAGCATGGAGCGGATCGAGGATCGTCGTCGCGTTGGTCTCGTGCCCCACACCGGGCGCGAACCGGATGCTGTTCACCGGCTGATCGGTCGGCCGCGGATCGTCGGGCGACTCGCCGCGCTCCGCGAGGACCGCGTACCGCCAGTGGGCCAGCACCATCCGTGCCTTGCGGACCCGCAACGGCGCGATGTGGCCGAGCAACACCTCCTGATCGCGGGCCAGCTCGGCCTCGAGACCCGACCCGAACGTGAGCATCGCCCGCACCTTCGCGGTACCGATCGCCCCCGACCGCCACGCGGTCTCGATCGCGTCGAAGGACCGGAGCGAGTCGTGCAGCCCGAGCAGGAACCCGGCGCGGGGCCGGTCGGCCTCGGTGCGGGCACACATCCACGCGGCCATCGACCGAGCACCGTCCAGCGCATGATCCGAGCGATCCCCGCTCGCCCCGGCGACGGTCGCGGTGGCGGCCTCGATCCGGTCCAACGCCGAGCACAACGTCACGACCGCCTGCTGCCGCTCACCCACGGTCGAGCTCGCCAGGCCCCCGTCCAGTATCGGCGCCAACTCGACCAGCTGCGCAGCCAAGGACGCGAACGTCCCCGAGGGGTCGCCTAGCTCGGATCCGCTGCCATGGACGTCCGCCGTCATGGGTCCAAGTCTACCGAACACCTGTTCGATCCAAACCCCGAATCCTGGATCTCTCGAACGGTCGATCGCAGTTCAGATGCACCTGGCAACGCACAGATGGGGTCGGACCCCGACCGTGCCTCATCAGGGGTCACTTCACCCTCGACGCGCGCACGGTCGGGGTCCGACCCCATCTGTGCCACTGTGCCTACGAACAGGCCTCACGCGCCCGCTCGACGAACTCCTTCTCGTCCATGAGGGTGCCGTCGGACCAGATGGCGTGGTTGTCCGCACCGGCCTCCGCGAGCGCGTCCACCGCGGCCGAGATCCCGATCGCCATGAACGTGCCGGACGGCAACACCTCCAGCACACCGGAGGGGCCCGAGCTTCCCGGCTCAGGAGCGGCGACGAGATCCAGACCGGGCGGAGGGTTCCGGAAGTCGATGGTGACCAGGCCGTCCACGGTGAGATCTCCCTCCAACCGCCAGAACGACTCCGAGCCGTCGAAGACCTCGATCGACTGCACTGCGGTGTCGTCGCACCCGTAGAGGGCGACGACCACGTCATCAGCATCGGCGGTGGCGACCCCTACGAGCCGACGATCGCCACCGGTGGGATCTCCGTAGACCAGGAAGAAGGCGACCAGGAGTCCGAGACCGGCGAGGATCGCTCCTCCCACGGCGAGAGCTCTCTTCACGTCAGGAGGTGGCGGCCTCGACGAAGCGGGCCTTCAGGAACCGGGCGGCGTCGTCGATCGCTTCGGCGGTGACCTTCGTGAGGGCGCCCATCGAGATGAAGCCGTGGACCATGGTCTCGTACTCGCGGAGCTCGACCGGGACGCCGGCCGCCGCCAGCTTCTTCGCGTACGCGATGCCCTCGTCGCGCAAGGGGTCGTAGCCGGCGACGAGCACGAAGGCCGGGGCGACGCGGGCCACGACGGCGTCGTCCGCGTGCAGCGGCGAGACCAGCGGGTCCTCGGCGTCGACCCTGCCGCCGGAGAGGTAGTTGGCCCGGAACCAGTTCATGGTGTCGGTGGTGAGGAAGTACCCCTCGCCGTTGGTGCGCTTGGAGTCGGTGTCGCCGTAGAGGTCGGTCGTCGGGTACACGAGCACCTGCGCGGCCAGCTCGGGCCCGACGGCCCCGGCGCCCTGGGCGGTGACCGCGGCGAGGTTGCCGCCGGCGCTGTCACCGGCGACGGCCACCGGGAGGCCCTCGGCGCCGAGCTCGTCGGGGTGCGACGCGACCCACGCGAGCGCGGCCGCGGCGTCGTGCACGGCGGCCGGCGCCGGGTGCTCGGGGGCCAGGCGGTAGTCGACCGCGACCACGATGCTGCGGGCCGCGACCGACAGTCGGCGACACACGTCGTCGTGCGAGTCGAGGTCGCCGATCACCCAACCGCCGCCGTGGTACCAGACGACGACCCCGACCGGTTCGACGCCCTCGGGCGTGTACACCCGCACGGGCAGATCGCCGGCCGACCCGGGTGCGGTGCGATCGAGGACGGCGACGCCGGCCAGCGGCCCCCCGGCCAACCCGTTCATCATCGAGAACGCGGCCCGCGCCTCCGGTGGGGACATGGACGACATCGGCGTGGCGTCGGGCCGGTTCACGAGATCGAGCACGACCTGCAACCCCGGGTCGACGGGTGGACGAACGGACGGGTCGAGCGGCACGACGGGTGCGGTGTTCGACGGCATCGCGGCGACCCTAACCCTTGTCGGACAACGAAATAGGCTGACCCGTCGGAGAGGGAGCTCGAGGGAGGGCGACGGATCATGAACGGGACGGACGTGCGAACAGCGGCGCGCCGAGGACCGCGGGCCTGGCTCGTGGTGCTCGGCATCGTCGGGCTCCTCGCGGGGTGCGGGGTCGATGGTGGATCGTCGGACGCGACCGCCGACGAGCCCGACGGGACGACGACCACGACCGAGGCGCTCGACGAGGGCGCGATCGTCGGCGACCCCGGGTCGATCCGGGCGTTCGACGACCCGTCGACCGAGATCACCGACGCACAGGACCTCACGGACTACCTGCTGCCCGGCTTCTCGGGACCGGGCGTCGACTGCGTGGTCGGCGACCTCGACGTGGCGGAGGTGCTCGACAACAGCCGGGAGGACGGCGGGTGGACCGCGGCGCGGGTCGTGGTCGGCTGCGTCGACATCACGCACTTCGGGAAGATCGTGGCCATGTACGCGACCGCGGTCGACCCCGACTCGGAGATCGCCTACGAGGACATCGAGGCGTGCGTCGCCCGCGAGTACTCCGAGGACGAAGGCGCCAACACGTACAAGCTGGCGACCGTCTACGAGGCCCGCCTCGACCTCGAGGGGCCGGTGACGTCGCCGGGGGTGGCGCGCGACGAGATCGGCCTCACCACGGGTTGCCTCGCCGACTTCGAGGACGACGACACCACGGCCACGACCGCGACGACCCTCCCGAAGCGGACGACGACCACGACGGAGCCGGCGACCACCGAGACCACGCTCGCCCCCGGCTCGCGCCAGACCACGTGGGCCTTCGTGACCGCCGGCTCCTGCGTGCTGGCGCTGCCGGCGGCCAACGCCAGCCAGACGACCTTGACGCCGTGCTCGGCCCCGCACGGGGGCGAGGTCATGTCGGCCGGGCTGGGCGCCGCGCCCACCGCGGACCACTGCCAGAAGGTGGCCGAGACGTACCTCGGCGACACGCAGCCGCCGTGGACGGCCGACATCGTGACGGTGCAGCGCACCGAGCTCTCGAACGTGGTCCGCACCGTGTGCATCATCGGTCCGGCCGACGACTCGAAGGTCACGGGCTCGGTCAAGGGCTGACCTCGAACCCGGACGATCCGCGGCGCTTGACCGCCCGGTCAAGGTAGGGTGCGCGCACCGATCCCCGAACCGAAGGCGCATCCCCATGAAGGCCGCTGTCCTCCCCGCACTCGACACGCCGCTCGAGACCCAGGAGCTCGAGATCGCCGCCCCCGGACCGGGCGAGGTCAGGGTCAAGGTCGTCGCCTCCGGCGTCTGCCACTCCGACCTGTCCATCCAGAACGGCACGATCCCCCAACCGACCCCGATCGTCCTCGGCCACGAGGGCGCCGGCATCGTCGAGGAGGTGGGCGAGGGCGTCACCAAGGTGCAGCCCGGCGATCACGTCGTGCTGTCGTTCGTCCCCGCCTGCGGCGAGTGCTACATGTGCCGCCACGGCCAGCCCTACGTCTGCGAGCAGGCCAACGCCACGGCCGGCGGTGGCCTCCTCGACGGCACCACCCGCCTGAGCCGGGACGGATCACCCGTGTTCCAGATGGCCGCCCTCGGCACCTTCGGGCCCTACGCGATCGTGCCCGAGATCTCGATGGTCAAGATCGACGACGACGTGCCCCTCGAGGTCGCCGCGCTGATCGGCTGCGGCGTGCTCACCGGGGTCGGCGCCGCGCTCAACACCGCGGACGTCCAGGAGGGCGACTCGGTCGTCGTCATCGGCTGCGGTGGCGTCGGCCTCAACGTGATCCAGGGGGCCAAGATCGCCGGCGCGAGCCGGATCATCGCCGTCGACCGCTTCGACTCGAAGCTGGAGATGGCGAAGGACTTCGGCGCCACCGACACCATCAACGCCGGAGAGACCGACGCGGTCATGGCGGTGATGGGGCTCACCGAGGGCCGTGGCGCCGACGTCGCGTTCGAGGTGATCGGCCTCGGCCCGACCATCGAGCAGGCCATCAACGCCACCCGCAAGGGCGGCGAGGTCGTGCTCGTCGGCGTGCCCCGCATGGACGTCATGGTCAACCTGCCCGCCGCGTTCACCTGGCTGTACCTGGCCAAGACGATCAAGGGCTGCTGGTACGGCTCGTCGAACGTCTACGAGGACGTCCCGAAGCTGCTCGACCTCTGGAAGAAGGGCGAGCTCAAGTTGGAGGAGCTGATCTCGAAGGAGATCACCGTCGAGGACATCAACGAGGCGTTCGCCGACATGCAGGCCGGCACGGTCGCCCGTTCGGTCATCCAGCACTCCCACTGAGCCCGGCTCGGGGCCGGAGCCGGTTGCTGCCTAGCCTGGCTCGGACATGACCGACACGATCGATCGTCCGAGCCAGGTCCGGCTCCCCGCCGCCGAGCGTCGCGAACAGCTGCTGCGCGTGGCCCTGGAGTCGTTCGCGGCCCACGGCTACCACGGCACGTCGATGAACGACGTGGCCGAGGCCGCCGGCGTCACCAAGCCGGTGCTCTACCAGCACTTCGAGTCGAAGAAGGCGCTGTACACCGAGCTCGTCACCGAGCTCGGCGCCGGACTCGAGCAGCAGATCCTGGCCGCGGTCGCCGAGGCCGACGGTCCCCGCCAGCAGGTCGAGGCCGGGTTCCGGGCCTACTTCCGGTGGGCCACCGCGCAGGCCGACGCGTTCCGGGTGCTGTTCGCCGAGCGCAACCGCAGCGACCGCGAGCTGGCCGGCGCCGTGGTCAAGGTCGAGTCGATGGTCGCCGACACCGTCGCGTCGCTCATCCGGGTCGAGGGCCTGTCGGTGACCGAGCGGCAGGTGCTGGCCTACGGCGTGGTCGGGCTGGCCGAGGCGACGAGCCGACGCTGGCTCGGGGAAGGACTGGGCCCGGGCACCGACGCCGACGCGTTCGCCGAGACGGTGGCCGAGCTGGCGTGGTCCGGACTGCGCGGCATCCACCGCTGACCCTCGCCGCACTCGTCCTCGCGCTGGCGATGACGGGCCTGGCGCCCTCCGCGGCCGCGGCCGGAACGACGATCGCTCCCCCGGCCCGGGTGCTGGTCGTCGGCGACTCGGTGATGCTCGGGGCCGCGAGCGCGATCGAATCGACGCTCGGCCAGGACCCGCTCGAGGTCGACGCGGTGGTGAGCCGCACCACCGGTCGCTCCACCGACGCCGCGCTGTCGCACGGGACCGACTGGGACGTCGTGGTCGCGATGCTGGGCCACAACGACGCCGGGTCGGCCAGCGTCTACCAGCCGGCCTACCGACGCCTGCTCGACGCCTACGCCGACGTGCCCCGAGTGGTGGTCGTGACCCTGCACGAGGTCCGGCCGTCCTACGCGGGCGTCAACGCGTTCCTCCGCGCCGAGGCGGAGCGACGCCCCAACGTCCGGGTGCTCGACTGGAACGCCGTCGCGTCGGCCGACCCCGGCCTCACCGCCCACGACGGCCTGCACCTGTCGGCCTCGGGAGGCCGCCGGATGGCCGACGAGATCAGCGCGCAGGTGTTCCGGGCCGAGGTCGAACTGGCCGCGCCACCGCCGACCACGACCACGACCACGACTCCCCCGACGACGACCGCCGTTCCCACGACGACGACCACGAGCACGACCACCCCGCCGACCACCACGGCGCCGTCGTCGGCCTCGACCGTCGCTGCAGCCGAGCCACAGGACGACGGGGTGGACGGCCGGCACGCCTCCCGCTGGACCGCGCCAGTGCTCCTCGCCGGGGCGCTCGCGGTGTGGCTCGCCGGTCGACGGGGACGACGCCGGGAGCCGGGCGAGAGCTGACGTTTCGACTCCGCTGCGCTCCGCTCAACGAACAGATCAGTGACTCCGCTGCGCTCCGCTCGACGAACAGATCAGTTCAGTGATCCTTGAGCGGAGCGAGCGCCAGCGAGCGCAGTCGAAAGGCGCGTCCGCTCAGGCGAGCGGTCGGCCGAGCTCGAAGGTGGCGGAGAGGTCGCGGCCCCAGGCGCCGAAGTCGGGGGCCTTGGGGAGGCCGAGGGTGCGCAGCTCGTCGGCCACCGGGCCCGAGCCGACCTCGACGGTGACGTCGGCGCCGTCGATGAAGCCGGTGCCGAGGTCCATCGACAGGCGGGTCGAGTAGGGACGGCCGTCGAGGTACGAGTAGCTCTCGGTCTCGACCCGCTCGGGGGTGCCGGCGGCCGGCGCGTCGGGGAAGGACAACGCCAGCACGAGGTCGCCGTCGGCGTGCATGGCGAAGGTGACGCGGCCGTCGTCGTGGGTGACCGACAGGTCCTCCACGGTCTTCGGGAAGCCCATCACCTCGTTGCCGGCCCGGCAGGTGAACGCCTGGTCGACCGGCATCCGGTAGACGAACGACCCGGTCTCGCCCTCGGGGGCGTCGACGGCCCGGACGAGGAAGCCGAGGTTGATCTCCAGGTAGTCGCCCCACGGGTTCTCGTGGTAGTCGCACAGCGCCACGACGAACTGGGCGGTGCCGTCGGCCTCGAGCACCTCGAACGACGAGCCGGGCAGCAGGGCCCGAGCCGCGTCGGCCGGCACGGTGAACGTGAACGTCGCGGCATCGAAGCGCTCGACCTCCATCGGGAAGGTGATCGTCGTGCCCTCGATCTCACCCCACACGGTCTGCTGCGCCTGATCGGTCATGGATCCCCCTCGTCGGTGTGTCGAGCAGTCAACCACCCTCCACCGCGCCGGGCGAACCCTGCCGATAACGGCTATTATCGAGCCTGCGCCGGCACCACAGGGAGCACCCATGACCGACCTGGCAGCGGATCACACCATCGACTGGGCGACCGAGTTCGACCACACCAAGAGCGAGTACGCGCAGCAGGCGCCCGCCGTGTGGGACGAGCTCCGGGAGCGCTGCCCCGTCGCCCACTCCGACGCTCACGGCGGCGTCTGGCTGCCGGTCCGCCACGAGGACGTGTCGGCGATCGCCCACGACACCGAGCACTTCACCTCCGAGAGCGTGATCGTCTCGGCGTTCAAGCCGGTCGGCCTGGCGCCGGCCGGGTTCGCACCGCCGATCACGTCGGACCCGCCCTACCACCAGGGCGCCCGGCGCATCCTGCTCCCCGCGTTCTCGCCGAAGGCCATCGACCGCCTCGAGGACGACGTCCGCGCCTCGTGCCGCGCCCTGCTCGACGACCTGCTCGCCCAGGGCACCGACGTCGTCGACGCGGCCACGGCCTACGCCCAGCACATCCCGGTGCTCGCCATCGCGAACATGCTCGGCCTGCCGCCCGAGGACGGCGACCGCTTCCGCCTGTTCATCCACCGCATCATCGAGAAGCCGGGCGAGTACAGCGGCACCATCGAGCCCGAGGAGACGCTCGTCTACTACCTGATGCAGGTGATGAAGGCCCGCCGGGCCGAGCCGCCCCGCGACGACCTCATCGGCTTCCTGATGCAGGCGGAGATGGACGGCGAGCCGCTCAACGACGAGCACATCTTCGGCACCATCGCCCTGCTGATCATCGCCGGCATCGACACCACCTGGTCGGCGATCGGCGCCAGCCTGTGGCACCTCGCCCAGCACCCCGAGGACCGGGCCCGCCTCGTCGAGGACCCCGACGTGCTGCCGTTCGCCATCGAGGAGTTCCTGCGCTTCTACGCGCCGGTCACCATGGCCCGCCTCGCCGCCACCGACACCGAGATCGGCGGCTGCCCGGTGGCCGAGCGGGACTGGGTCCTGCTCCCCTTCCCCGCCGCCAACCGCGACCCGGAGGCGTTCGAGGACGCCGACGAGTTCATCATCGACCGGCGGCGGAACCGCCACGTCGCGTTCGGTCTGGGCATCCACCGGTGCCTCGGTTCCAACCTCGCCCGCCTGGAGCTCACCGTCGCCATCGACGAGTGGATGAAGCGGATCCCCGACTTCGAGCTGGCCGACCCGGATCCCGACGCGGTTCGCTGGTCGACCGGCCAGGTCCGCGGGCCACGCGAGCTTCCGGTCCGGCTGCTCGGGACGAACGAGGCGGTGTCGGCCTGATGCGCATCGTGCTCGACACCGACGCCTGCCAGGGCCACGGCCGCTGCTACGCCCTCTCCCCCGACCTGTTCGACACCGACGACGACGGCTACGCGGTGCTGCTGGTCGACGGCGAGGTGCCGGCCGGGGCCGAGGACGCCGCCCGCCTGGCCGCCGACAACTGCCCCGAGTTCGCGATCACCATCGAGGACTGATCGCGGCGAGCACGTACTCGCTGGCCGGCACGGTGTCGAGGCCGTGGTCGGTGTCGAGGAACGACGACGTGCTGGCGATCATCGCCTCGACGTTGGCCGAGAACCGGGCGTCGTCACCGACCGCGTCGAAGAACACGTAGGGATCGGTGAGCGCCCCGATCGGGAAGGTCTCCTCGACGATGGCTGCCACCGTCGGGGCGTCGTCCTGCAGGGGGTGGACCACGAGGTTCTGCCGGTACGCGGTGGTCGACTGCGTGTCGATCGCGACGTCGGTGTGGCCGTCCTTCCATCTCGACCGCCACTCCCGCGGGTCCATCCCCTCGGGCACCCTGAGGAACGCGACCTGGGTGAAGCCCGGCGTCCGCACCGGTGCCGGGTCGTCATGGGTCGATGCCGCGTCCTCGGCCGCCAGCGGCACCGACTCGCTCACCAGGTAGCCGGCGACGCGGATCCCGGCATCGGCGAACACCCCGTCGATCCCGGCCCGCCGAGAGGTGACCGCCGTGTCGACCCAGGCGCTCACCACGGCGTCGATCGGGGGAGCGAGGGCGGCCCGGCGGTGCCCGGCCGGGAAGAACCCCGCTCCGGGGGCCACCTCGTCGTCGGTGACGTGCACGCGGACCATGTGGGCGCCGGCGTCGAGCAGGGCCGGCGCGACGTCGTCGAGCAGACGGGCCGCGAACCCGGCGGCGTCCTCGCCGTCCGGGCACCACGCCGCGTACATCACCTTCTCCATGCCCGGACCGTACCCGTGGGCCCGCGCGCCGCGTGGGCCGCGTGGGACTCAGCCGGCGAGGAGCCGGGGCACCGAGTCGACGGTGGCCGGTGTCCCGGCCGTGACCGGTGACGACCAGGCCGCGCCGTCCCAGAACCGCTGGCGCGAGGCGTCGCGCGGATCCCGGTACCACCCGGGTCCAGCCGGTCGCTGCCGGCTCAGGTGGGTCTCGTCGACGTCGGACCCGCAGGACCCTCCGGTCGTGCCCTGGACCAGCGCCGCGTAGCTCGGATCTGCCATCGTCCTCTCCCCCTCCCCAGGCCCGGATCGCCCCGTGCCGAACTGCCTCCGCTACGAACCGTAGCGGTTGGGTGGGTCGGGGTGGGCCCGCACCCGCCAGGCCCGGCCGTCGGGCGGTGCGTAGACGCACGAGCGTCCGGTCGACACCGTGTCGGCGAGGTGCGCACCGAGGCCGGGCGATGCGGTGGCCACCGCATCGATCGTGCGACGGACCGCCTTGGTCACCCGCACCCGGGTCCGCTCGAGCTCGGCCGAGCCCGACGGCGCGTGCGCGGCCCCGGCCAGGGCCCGGCGGATGGCCAGGATCTCGTCCTCGTCGCCCGGGCGGCGCCGCGCCGCGCGCTCGAGCACGGTCAACCGCTCCCGGAACGCTCGACGCGCCTCCCGGTCGAGGACCGGTTCGGTGACGGCCCGGCGGGGCAGGTCGGGGTCGACGCCGTCGAGGTCGGCGGCGTCGACGACCTCGCCCGGTCGGGCCAGAAGGCGGACCAGCACCTCGACGCCCTTCCCGTGGCGGACCACGGCCTCGCCGCTGGCGTGGCGAAGGGTCCAGGTGCCGCCGGTGCGCTCGGCCGACGGTCCGTCGTCCTCGCTCCGGCGCAGGTCGCGGGCCAGGCCCCGCGCCTCGTCCGCCCACGCGGCGAGCCCGAACCCGGCCAGCTCGTCCGCCGCGACCTCGGCCGGTCCGGGGTCGGCGACGAGCCGGCCGAGCTCCAGGCGGGCGAGGCTCGTCCACGGTCCGGGCGGTCGACGGCCGACGACGTCGGCGAGGTGGCGTCGACCCTCGACGACCTCGCCGCACCGCCCGGCCAGCATGCCGACCACCCGCCCCACCGGCCCGTAGGACGCGTAGCCGGACCCGTGGGTGGCGTCGAGCGCCGCGTACGGGCGGAGCAGGTCGAGCAGGGTCGCCGCCCGGGACCGGTCGTCCAGCTCCAGGGCGGTGAGGGCGAGGATCACCACCACCACGAGCCAGTTGAGGTCGCGGACCACGGTGGAGAAGCCTTCCGCGGCCAGCGGTTCGAACACCGCGGCGGCCTCCTCGGCTCGCCCGGCCTGCGCCAGCGAGAACGCCAGCGCCGCGTCCCAGTTGGCGCTCACCCGCGGCGACGACGCCCGCACGGACCGGACCGGGTCGACCACGTCGGCCAGGCCCCGGCGGAAGTAGCGCTCGATGGCGAAGGTCACCATCGCGTTCTGGAACGAGAAGGGGGCCCCTGCCGTCGGCGCGGTGTCGGCCAGCACGGCCTGGTTCGCGGCGACCGCCTCGTCGACCTCCCCCCGCAGCATCGCCAGGTTCGCCCGCCAGAGACGGACCCGTCGGGGGAAGAGCACCAGGTCGGTCCCCTCGGCCTCGGCCGCGAGCTGGTCCACCACCCGCGCCGCCGCTCGGGCGTCGCCGGCGTCGAGCGCCTCGAGGACGGACCAGGACCGGATCTGGAAGCGGAGCTCGGGGTCGACGACCGCGTCGTGGAGGGTGTCGAGCTCGGCGACGACGGGCGCCCGGTGGAGGAGGTGGTCGGGGCCCCACCGGGCGTGCAGGGTGCCGAGGAGCGCCTCGGCCAGCAGGTCGGACCCACCGTCGCTGCGGGCGAGGGCGACGGCCTCCGCCACGGCCTCCGCACGCTGCTCGGCGAGCGCCGCCCAGGGTTCGGACGACACGCCGGTCTGGGCCGCCCAGTAGGTCGTGAGCGCGTGGCCGACGAGGGCCCGTGCCCGGGCTGCCGGCGTCGCGGCGCGCGCCACGAGGTCGGCCCAGCGCGCGACCAGCACGGCGTCGGTGCCCGGCAGGGTCTCGACGATCTCCCACGGGATCCGCGGGCCGTCCCGAACGGGCTGCTCGGCTCCCACTCCTACACTCGCCCCCGTGCCGGACGCGCGAGGGCTGCTCGATCGTGGGGTGCCGGATGTCGTCGACACGGACGCCCTCTCCTCTCGACTGGCGGCCGAGGTCGATTATCTCGCCGGACGGACCACCCGGTGGACCGACGACGCGGACGTGGCGCCCGGGATCGCGGCGAGGGCCCTGGTCGTCGCGGACCGACATGCCGACGCGCGGGCCGCGCTGGCCCGTGTCGTGGCCGAGGGACCGCTCGACGCGCAGGACCTCGTCGCGGCGATCTGGGCGATGTCACGCGTCGGCGACCCGCCGGGCGCGAGGGTGCTGGCCGGCGCGCTGGACGGGCCGGACGATCCTTCGGGCGCGGACGGGTTCGTGGTCGTCGACGACGTGCCGCTCGCCCACCGCGCCCTCCTGGACGGCCTGCTGGCCGTCGCCGCGGGCGACCTCACCACGGCCGACGACCGGCTCACCGAGGCGGTGGCCGGCGGCGACGCCCGGGCCCCGCTGTGGGGCGCGCTGGCGCGGGTGGAGCTGGCCCGGGTGCGGTGGACGACCGCCGACCTGTTGCCGTCGGACGACGCCCGGCGGACCGCTGCCATCGACGACGCCCGCCGCCTGGCGCTCGCGGCCCGCACGTTCTTCGTGGCGGGGGGCTACCGGCACCTCGTGTCCACCACGGCCGACCTGTTCGGCGAACCGCGCCCGTCGGACCGGGCCGAGCCGCGGCTCGGCCACCTCGTCGAGGGATCGACCTGGCTGGTCGGGTTCGGGGCGCAGCCGCCCGTCCGGGTACCCGCCACGAAGGGCCTGCTCGCGCTCCGACACGTCGTGGAGCACCGCGACCGTGCCGTCACGGCGGTCGAGCTGGAGGTCGTCCTCGACGGTGGCGACCACCGGATGCTCGACCACGAAGCCCTGCTGGCCGAGGTCGGTGCCGGCGACGCGGACGTCGCCGCGCTGCGGTCCCGCCTCGCCGATCCGCGCGCCCGCTCGCGGATCACCAAGTTGCTCCGACGGACGATCGACCGTCTGGGCGAGGACCACGCGGTGCTCGCCGCGCACCTCGCCGGCTCGGTGCAGACCGGGTACGCGTGCCGATACCGGGCCGATCCGGCCGTCCGCTGGCGGACCTGACCACGCCGGGGTCAGCTCGCGCTGCCGGCGTGGCGGTGTCGGCACCGGGCCGCCCGGGCCCGGCGGTGCCCGGCGGGCGACGACGACCCGGTCGAGGGAACGACCGGTGCGGGCTTGCGGGCCACGACGGCCTCGACCTCGTCGAGGGCGACCGCCCCGTCCTCGGCGATGCGATCGCGGAGGATGGTGAGGGCGGTCGACGGCCGGGCCCGGAGGTCGGTCTCGAAGCACCGCACCGCCCGGTCGTACGCGGCCAGCGCGTCGGCCTGCCGGCCGGCCAGGTGGTGGGCGAGCACGAGCAGCGTCCACCGCCGCTCCCGGTACGGGTCCTCGCCGACGAGGGCGGCCAGGTCCACCGCGGCCCGGCCGTGGTCGCCCGCCGCCAGCCGACAGACCGCGAGGTGCTCCTGGGCCCGGGCGTGCAGCTCGACGAGCCGGGAGCGCTCGGCCTCGGCCGGCACGAAGTCGACCAGATCGGCGTACGGCACGCCGCGCCAGCCGGCGAGCGCGTCGGCCAGCGGGGTGACCCCGTCCGGTGACGCCGGGAGGTGGACCCGTGGAGCGACGACCTGCTCGAACCGCTGGACGTCGGTGACGGCGTCCAGCCGGTAGCCGTCGTGGTCGGTGCGGATCAGGTCCGCCCCGAATCGTCGACGCAGCCGGGTGATCTGGTTCTGCAGCGACTGGCGGGCCGCCTTCGGGGCCTCCCCCGCCCAGACGACGTCGACGAGCACCTCGGTGGTCGCGCCGCCGTCGCCGTGGAAGGCCATGGCGGCGACGATCGCCCGTTGGCGCCCGGTCAGGCGTTCGTCGTCGATGCAGGTCGGCCCGGTGACGCTGACGTGCACCGGCGCGGCTCGTGTCGTGTGGTCCATCTCGTCCCTCCGTCCCTCGACGGTCCTTCGTTGGCGAGATGTGACATCAGCTCGCCCGATGGGACATCGGGGACGGAAGGGATCGGGACGACACGAACGGCACCGTCGTCGCCCTCGAACGGGATGCTGGTCAGCAGGCGGTCCAGGGCGCCGCGGTGAGGTCGTAGGTCTTGACGATCCCCGCGTACTTCAGCCCGTCGGTGACCCTGCAGGTCTGGGAGGCGCTGGTCTCGTACTCGACCACGAAGACGGGCTTGCCGGCCTTGGTGAACGACGAGTACGAGCCGCACTCGTTCCAGGCGACGCACTCCTCGACGATGGCGAAGTCGTAGGAGGGCTGCAGCTCGGCGGCCTGCTCGGCGTTGTTCTTGAGGCCGGCGGCCAGGCCGCGGGAGTGCGCCACGGCGGCCAGGCCCCGGCTGAACAGCAGCTGGTCGGCCGCGGTGATGCGGAACCCGGTGTTCTGGGTGTGGGCGTCGACGTTGTCGAACTCGACGGCCAGGAAGCCCTTCGCCTTACACATCTCGATGCGGGCGATGAAGATCGGGGCCAGGGTCTCGATCTGGCGGATGTCGATCCAGCGCTCGCCGGGCCATCCGTCGAGGTTGTTGCCGAGCACCGAAGCCGGGAACGAGCGGGCGTCGGGCCGCCAGTTCTCGAAGCTGGTGCTGATGTAGCAGATCGGGTACTTGCCGTCGGCCTTCAACCGGGCGACCGTGCTGGCGGGGGTGTCGAACCCGTCGATGTCGAACACGTCGGCCGCCACGGACTCGTCGATGGTCCCCTGGAGCTGGTACTGCCACGCCGCGGTGGCGCTCGACGGCGGGGCGACCACCGGCGGCGCCGCCCACTTCTCGGGCAGCTTGGCCTCGTCGCAGGCGGACAGCGCCAGGGTGGCGAGGGCGGCGATCAGCAGGACCGGGAGTCGGGCGGACCTGCAACGGTCGGGGGCCGGACGAACGTGCATGGGGGCACCTCGTTGTGGAGGGAGGGGGCGGGGGAGCACCGGGAGGAGGGCGGGCGACTGCTCCGGCAGGGCCCTCGACTCATCGGCACGTCGAGGATCCAGGATGAGCAGAAATCAGGCTTCGAGGCCAGTCACCCCTAGACGGCGACGAGGTGCGGCGCGGTCGGGAGCTCGACGGGCGTGGCGCCCGCGGCGATCGGCGCGGACCACCTGACGCCGTCCCAGAACCGCTGGAGGCCCAGGTCATCCGCGTACCAGCCGGGGACGCGGGGTCGGGCCCCGGGGGCACGATCGGCGCGGACGGCGCCGGCGATCGGTGCGACGACGTGACCGATGCAACGGTCGAGAAGCTTCGGATCAGCCATGGTTCCTCCCCTTCCCCGGACTGTTCTGTCCGGGTTCGTCGGGTTCCATCGGCCTCGTTCGGACGAACGTGAGGGTTTCGGGCGGCGGCCCGGGGACGCGACACGGCCCCGGCGGGTGCCGGGGCCGTGTCGTCCTGCGTCGTTCGGGGCGGTCGGCCCCGGGGTCGACTACTCGATGCGGCGGCCGGAGATGGCCCGGCCGATCACGAGCTGCTGGATCTGCTCGGTGCCCTCGAAGATGTCGAAGATCTTGGCGTCGCGGTGCATGCGCTCCACCGGGTACTCACGGGTGTAGCCGTAGCCGCCGAGGATCTGGATGGCCCGCTCGGTCACCCACACGGCGACGCGGCCGGCCTTGAGCTTCGACATCGAGCCCTCGGCGTTGACGTAGGTGCCGTTGCGGGACAGCCAGGCGGCGCGGTGCACGAGGAGCCGGGCGGCGTCGATCTCGGTGATCATGTCGGCGAGCATGAACGCGATCGCCTGGTTCATGATGATCGGCTTGCCGAAGGCCTGACGCTCGCCGGCGTACTCCAGCGCGTACTCGTAGGCGGCGCGGGCGACGCCGATGGCCTGGGCGCCGACGGCCGGGCGGGTGGCCTCGAAGGTGGCCATGGCCGGCTGCTTGCCCGAGGACTCGACCTGCGGCTTGGTGAGGGCCTCGCGGGCCCGCGCCAGCTTCTCGTCGAGCTTCTCCTTGCCGCCGAGCAGGCACGAGCCGGGGACCTTCACGTCGTCGAGCACGACCTCGGAGGTGTGCGAGGCGCGGATGCCGTGCTTCTTGTACTTCTGGCCCATCGACAGGCCGGGGGTGTTCGGCGGGACGATGAAGCTGGCCTGGCCCCGGCCCCGGAGCTCGGGGTCGACGGCGGCCACCACGACGTGGACGTTGGCGATGCCGCCGTTGGTGATCCACGCCTTGGTGCCGTTGAGGGTCCACTCGTCCTTGGCCTCGTCGTAGACGGCGCGGGTGCGCAGCGACGAGACGTCAGAGCCGGCGTCGGGCTCGGACACGCAGAACGCGCCCAGCTTCACGTCGTCGGCGGTGCCGTAGCACTGGGGCACCCACTCCATGAGCTGCTCGGGGGTGCCGTTGCCGGCGATGCCGGCGGCGGCGAGACCCGAGCCCATGATCGACAGGCCGATGCCGGCGTCGCCCCAGAACATCTCCTCGATGGCGACGGGAAGGGTGAGCCCGGTCGCGTCGGCGAGCATGGCGTTGGCCATGAAGTCCATGCCGTAGAGCCCGATCTTGGCGGCCTCCTCGACGATCGGCCACGGGAACTCCTCCCGCTCGTCCCACTCCTCGGCCGCGGGCCGGATGACGTCCTTGGCGAACTCGTGGACCCAGTCCCGGAGCTGGATCTGATCGTCGTTCAGTGCGAGCGAGAACTCTGCCATGGGTGGTCGGCACCTTCCGTGCGAAGTTTGTTACCCCTCGGTAACCGTTCGGGCAGATTACCGCCCGCGCCGAAACCGATGCCAAGGCGGCTCGGGGCCCGGGCCCGGACGGGTCAGCGGCGCCGGGCCCTCGGGCCGTCGGGGGTGTCGGTGATCTCGATGCCGTCGGCGGCCAACTCGTCGCGGATGGCGTCGGCGGTGGCGAAGTCCCGGGCCTCCTTGGCGGCCTGTCGATCGGCCAACCTCCGAGCGACAACGGGGTCGTCGGTGACGTCGCCGCCGGCCGAGGGATCGGTCGCTTCGGACAATCCGAACGCGAGGACCTGGTCGGCGTCGGCGAGCAGCGCCCACCGCTCGGCCGGGGTCAGCTCGGGGTCGCGGGCGACCGTCGACACGACCGACATCGCCTTCGGCGTGTTCAGGTCGTCGTGCATCGCCGCCCAGAACGCGGCCCGCAGCTCGGCGGCGCGTCCCCCCGACGGCGCGACCACCTCGCCACCCACCGCGTCGCGCGCTGCGACCGCGTGACCCACCAGCCGTCGGAGCGCGGTGTCGGCCGCCCGCACGAGGTCGAGCGAGAACGTCTGCTGGGCCCGGTAGTGGGCCTGGAAGAGGAAGTACCGGAACGCGAGCGGCGCGATCCCCTCCTCCACGAGCGTGTCGACCACGAGCACGTGGCCCTTCGACTTCGAGATCTTCACGGCGCCGAGGTTGAGGAACTCGGTGTGCATCCAGATCGGGACCCACGGGTGGACGCCGAGGGCGCACTCGGTCTGGGCCACCTCGTTGGTGTGGTGCACCCGGATGTGGTCGACGCCGCCGGTGTGGATGTCGAACTGCACGCCGAGCAGGTCGGTCGACATCGCCGAGCACTCGATGTGCCAACCGGGGAACCCGACGCCCCACGGCGAGTCCCACTCCTGGAGCCGGGTGGAGCCCTCGGGGCTCGACTTCCAGAGGGCGAAGTCGGCGGGGTGGCGCTTGTCGGCGATGTTGTCGACGCGGCCCGACGCCTCCATCTCGGTCAGGTCGAGGCCGGCGAAGTCGGCGTATCCCGGGAAGGTGGACACGTCGAAGTAGACGCCGTCGTCGATCCGGTACGTGTGGCCCTTCGCCTCCAGCATCGCCACCATCTCGATCTGCTGGGGCAGGTAGTCGGTGGCCTTGGGGAGGTGGTCGGGTTCGAGCATCCCGAGCCGCCTGCGGTCGGTGGCCCACTGCTCGGTCCAGTGCGCGGCGATCTCCTCGGCCGTGCTCCCCGTCCGGGCCGCCGCCGCCTCGATCTTGTCGTCGCCCTCGTCCCCGTCGCTGACGAGGTGGCCGACGTCGGTGATGTTGGTGACGAAGGTGACGTCGAGGCCGTCGGCCAGCAGCGTGCGTCGCAGCACGTCGGGGGTGAACTGGCTGCGCATGTTGCCGAGCGTCTGCGGCGCGTAGACCGTCGGCCCGCAGGTGTAGATCCCGACGTGGCCCGGCTCCAACGGCTCGAGCGACACGACCGCGCGGCGGCGCGTGTCGTGGAGGTGCATGGTCGGTGCGTCCGAAGCGGTCACCGGCCGATCATCGCAGATGGCGCGTCAGGCGGGCACGAGGGTGATGAGGTGCTGCGCGTACGGCGTGGGGTCCTTGATCGAGCGCACCTTCCACGGCGACGCGTCGATGAGCTCGCCGATGTGGGGCCGGCTGTAGAGCGCGACCCGCAGCACGTCGTCGGGCCAGAAGTCCCGGAACGCCTCACCGGTCGACACGTCGGTCCCGCTGGCCTCGGAGTACCGGTCGATGAGGCCGTGCCCGCCCTCGGTGTGCTCGTCGATGAACGCGGTGAACACGAGCCGGGTGTCGGGGTGGGCGTGGCGGCCCATCAGGCCGAGCATGATCCCGAAGTCGGTCGGGTCGAGGTGGGTGAAGAGCGAGAACCCGCAGATCAGGTCGAAGGTCTCGTCGCCCAGCGGCAGGACCGAATCGGCGGTCATCGGCGTGCCCGTCGGGTTGTACCGGCCGTTGAAGAAGTCGACGTGGTGGTAGCGGAAGCGGGGGTCGGTGTTCTCCGCCGCCAGGTGGGTGATCAGCGGCTCGTAGACGTCGATGCCGGTGTAGCGGCCGATCGGGAGGTCCTCCTCGATCAGCGCCTGGGAGAACTTCACGCCGCACCCGACGTCGAGCATCGACACGTCGCCCAGATCGGGACGATCCATCTCCTCGGCCAGCACCCCGAGGAGGGCGATGGCCGACTCCATGGCCGACTCCTCGTCCTTGGTCCGGGAGCGTTGGAGGTGCTTGGGAACGTGCAGGGCCATGCGATCGAGCCTTCGCCAGTCGGGACGGACCCCGCATCGTGGCACGCCCACCCCGCCGATGCCCGCCATCACCCCGGCGGCCGGTAGCGCACCCCGTCGCCCAGCGGTTGGTTGCCGTACCCGCCCGAGCGGCCGCCGCCCCACACCAGGAGCTCCGACCCCGTCCACCCCGCGGCCGGACCGTCCCTGGCCGTCAGACCGAGGTCGAGGCCGACGATCGCGCCGGACGCCGGGTCGACCGCGACGGCAACCATCGGATCCGGGTCGCCGCGGGCCACGATCCCCGACCCGAGCGCGAGGTAGAGCTTCCCGTCGCCGGCGACGGCCCAGAGGTCCTGCCAGTACCGATCCCCGTCGAGCGTGGCGGTGGCCCAGTCCTCGCCGGCGCCGGCGCCGAGGGCGATGCTCGCCACCACCAGGTCGAACGGGGCGTCGGGATCGCCGCCGGTGACGACGAGGTACTGCTCGCCGCCGCCGTCGACGACCGACACCGAGGACCCGTCGATGAGCGGCGGACGCGGAAGCTGGGTCCACTCGCCCGAGTCCACGTCGAGCGCGGCCAGGCTCACGTCCTGGTCCGGCAACGAGGTCTGCACGACGACCGACGTCCCCGTCCACGCCGCGTGGGTCTCGGCGAGGGCATCCCCACCTGGCGCCTCGACCGTCCGCCAGGTACCGGAGGCCGGATCGAGGACGGCGGCGGCGAGCGGCGCGCCGCCGGACCGACCGAACGGGGTCCGTCGAACGCCGCCGACCACCACCATCTCGTTGCCCGTCCACACCGCCGCCGCACCGTTGCGGGCCTCGAGCGGACCCGGGTCGAGCGTGCGCCACGTGTCGCTCGCCGGGTCGTACGCGGCGGCGTCGGGGCCAGGGCCGCCCCACACCACGAGCTCGGTGCCGGTCCAGACCCCGACGGTCGACCGGAAGGAGGACGTCGCCTCCGCGGGCATCGGCGAGTCGGCCATGGGCCGCCACGCGTCGGTCGCCGGGTCGTAGCGGGCACCGTCGGTCCGCGCCGGGTCGCCGCACACCACCCCTCCGTCGACGCCGGTGCAGACATCGGTCGTCTGGCCCATGCCCCGCCAGACGATGAGCTCGGTGCCGGTCCAGGCCGTGATCGCGTCCGAGCGGGCGCTGAGCTGCCCACGGTCCATCGGCAGGCTCGTGCCCGGCGCGGGACCCGGCACGGTCGTCGAGGGCGCTGTGGTGGTCGGCGTCGAGACACCCGTCGTCCGCTGGCGGTCCCCGCCGTCGTCGCCCCCGACCACCGCCACCGCGATCGCGGCGGCGACCACCACCGCGGCCACCCCGAGCCCGGCGCCGACCCGACGCCGACGACGCGACCCCGTCACCCGCTGCATGGCTTCGGCGCGCACACCGGCGAGGACGTCTTCGGTGGGCCGGAACGGCGCGTCAGGCGATGACATGGTCGGCTCCCAGGTCGTCGGGCGAGGAGCGGCGCAGGCGGTCGGGGACCAGATCGGGTCGGCGGCGACGGGCGGCATCGATGGCCACGTTCGAGGTGACCCGCAGCACCCAGGCGTCGCGGTGCGGCAGGGCCGACACCCGGGTCCAGTCGACGAGCGCCCGGGTGAACACCTCGGCCGCGGCATCCTCGGCGGCGGTGACCGAACCGAGGATGCGGTGGGCGACGCGACGGGCCTGCGGGTACCGCGCGACGAACCAGTCGTCGAACCCGTCGTCCCCCGCTGGTCCAGCCATGCCCGTCCATCGTCCCAGCGCCCGGTTCCGGGTGACAAGGGCGGCGAACGGGTTCGGAGGGGTCGGGGGGCGGCCGTTACCTTTTCCTCCATGGTCCAGCCCCGCGTCCCCGACAAGCCCAGCCTCGACGGCCTGGAGGCGCGCTGGGACGCGGTGTGGGAGGAGCGGGGCACCTACCGCTTCGACCGCAGCGCCGAGCGGGCCGACGTCTTCTCGATCGACACCCCGCCGCCGACCGCGTCCGGGTCCCTGCACGTCGGCCACGTCTTCAGCTACACCCACACCGACACCATCGCCCGGTACCAGCGCATGGCCGGCAAGGCCGTCTTCTACCCGATGGGGTGGGACGACAACGGCCTGCCCACCGAGCGGCGCGTCGAGAACTACTACGGCGTCCGCTGCGACCCGAGCGTCCCCTACGTCGAGGGCTACACCGCTCCCGAGCAGCCGGCCAAGCGACGCGAGGACTTCGACGCGATCAGCCGGCGCAACTTCGTCGAGCTGTGCGAGGAGCTCACCGCCTCGGACGAGAAGGTCTTCGAGGACCTGTTCCGCCTGGTCGGCCTGTCGGTCGACTGGTCGATGCAGTACACCACGGTCTCGCTGCGCACCCAGCGGATCAGCCAGCGGGCGTTCCTGCGCAACATGGCCCGCGGCGAGGCGTACTCCCAGGAGGCCCCGAGCCTGTGGGACACGACCTTCCAGACCGCGGTCGCCCAGGCCGAGCTGGAGGACCGCGAGCGTCCGGGCGCCTACCACGACCTGGCGTTCCACCGGTCCGACGGGCAGGATCCGGTCATCATCTCCACCACCCGGCCGGAGCTGCTCGTCTCGTGCGTCGCGCTGGTCGCCCACCCCGACGACGAGCGGTACCAGCCGCTGTTCGGCTCCACGGTCACCACCCCGGTCTTCGGCGTCGAGGTCCCGGTTGTCGCTCACACGTTGGCGGATCCGGAGAAGGGCACGGGCGTCGCCATGATCTGCACCTTCGGCGACACCACCGACGTCGTCTGGTGGCGCGAGCTGCAGCTCGAGACCCGTCCGGTCATCGGCAAGGACGGCCGCTTCCGCCGCGACACGCCCGAGTGGCTCACCACCGACGCCGGCCGAACCGCCTACGACCGCATCGCCGGCAAGGCCGCCGGCGGCGCCCAGATCCAGATGGTCGAGCTGCTCACCGAGTCGGGCGACCTGCTGGGCGAGCCGAAGAAGATCACCCACCCGGTCAAGTTCTTCGAGAAGGGCGACAAGCCGCTCGAGATCGTCACCACCCGCCAGTGGTACATCCGCAACGGTGGTCGCGACGAGAAGCTGCGGGCCCACCTCGTCGACCGGGGCACCGAGCTGGCCTGGCACCCCGACTACATGCGGCACCGATACGACAGCTGGGTCGAGGGCCTCAACGGCGACTGGCTGATCTCGCGCCAGCGGTTCTTCGGCGTCCCGATCCCGCTCTGGTACCGCCTCGACGCCGACGGCGCCCCGATCCACGACGACCCGATCCTGCCCGACGAGTCCACGCTGCCGATCGACCCGCAGAGCCACGTCCCGCCGGGCTTCACCGAGGAGCAGCGGGGCGAGCCCGGCGGCTTCGCCGGCGACCCCGACATCATGGACACCTGGGCCACCTCCTCGCTCACCCCGCAGATCGCCTGCGGCTGGGAGGAGGACCCGGACCTCTTCGCCCGCACGTTCCCCATGGACCTGCGCCCCCAGGGCCACGACATCATCCGCACCTGGCTGTTCTCGACCATGGTCCGCAGCAACTTCGAGTTCGACTCGGCACCGTGGCGCAACGCCGCCCTCTCGGGATGGATCCTCGACCCGGACCGCAAGAAGATGTCGAAGTCGAAGGGCAACGTCGTCGTCCCGATCGACCTGTTGGAGCAGCACGGCGCCGACGCCGTCCGCTACTGGGCCGGCAGCGCCCGTCCCGGCACCGACACCGCGTTCGACCCGGGCCAGATGAAGATCGGGCGGCGGCTCGCCATCAAGGTCCTCAACGCGTCCAAGTTCGCCCTCGGGCTCGGCGAGGCGGCACCGGACCCGTTCGTCGAGGGCGACGGCCCCGTCACCGAGGCGATCGACCGGGCGATGCTCGCGGAGCTGGCCGACCTGGTCGACGAGGCCACCGCGGCGTTCGAGGGCTTCGACTACGCCCGGGCCCTCCAGCGGACCGAGGCGTTCTTCTGGCAGTTCTGCGACGACCACCTCGAGCTGGTCAAGGGCCGGGCCTACGGCGACGACCCGAGCGCCGCCTCCGCGCAGGCCGCGCTGCGCACCGCCCTGTCGACCCTGCTGCGGCTCTTCGCGCCGTTCCTCCCGTACGCCACCGAGGAGGTCTGGTCGTGGTGCGGCGACGACGCCGGTCGCCTGCCCGGGTTCGAGTCCCCGTCGGTCCACAACGCGCCCTGGCCGACCTCGGCGCCGCTGCGGACCCTCGCCGGACCGGCCGCCGACGATGCCAACGACGTCGAGGAGGCGGTCCTGACCGTCGCCGCGGAGGTCCTCGGCCGGATCCGCAAGGCCAAGTCGGACGCCAAGGCGTCGATGCGGGCCGAGGTCGCCCTCGTCACCGTCACCGACAACCCGGTCCGCCTCGCCGCCCTGGAGCTCGCCGCCGGCGACGTCCGCGACGCCGGCAAGGTCGCCGAGCTCGTCCTCGTCGAGGGCCAGCCCGAGGCCGAGATGACCGTCGAGGTCACCCTCGCCCCCGTTGAAGATTGAGCACCCCCCGTTCCTCGAGCGTCTCCCCCCCCAAGTTCCTTGAGCGAGCGAAGCGAGTCGAAAGGTCGAAACCCCAAGCGCGAGGACTGGCGCGGGACCCCGCACCCCTCACGCCTCGACCCCACCCGCCCGGACCGCTACGAGATCCTGCGCCGCCACGAGGCCGCGATGGCGTCGGGCCTGTCGACCTACCGGGACCCGGCCACCGGCTTCACCGTGATGACCGCGCAGTACCTCGCCGACCGCGACCACTGCTGCAACACCGGCTGCCGCCACTGCCCCTGGGAGGGTGCCGATGACGGTTGACGTACGCCGCGCGACCGAGGCCGATCTCGATTCGATCGTCGAGGTGCTGACCTCGTCTCTCATCGACCACCCGGCGATCGAGTCGTGGTTCCCGCCGGACGACCGACGGGGTCGGCTCGCCGACTCGTTCCGCATGGAGATCGTGGCCGGGCTCGCGGCCGACGACGTGGTCGTCGTGGCCGGGGATCCCGTCGTCGCAGCGGCCCACTTCCAGCGGACAGCGAACGGAACCCTGGACCTCGAGCCGTCGGTCGTGTGGGCCATCCATGGCGATCGCTCCTTCGACCTCCTTCAGTGGCGGACCACCCTCGATCAGCACCACCCGCCCCACGACTGGCGGCTGGCCGTGGCCGCCACCGCCTCGCACGCTCGCCGCCGAGGCGTCGCGACGGAGGTCCTCCGGTTCGGCCTCGCCAGCCTCGACGAGCAGGGCGGGAGCTGCGCGTTCGAGACGGTCCACCCCGAGGTGCTGCCGGCCTGCGAACGGCAGGGCTTCCGGCCGACGGCCGAGATCGATGCCCCGTTCGGGAGAACCTGGCTCATGTACCGCCCACGCTCGCAGGACACCCCGACGAGCTAGCGCGTCCGGGCCCCGGGTCAGATGCCGAGGTCCCAGCCGTTGAAGATGCCGGAGTCGACGAGGTCGGCCCAGTTGCCGCCCTCGTCGTCGACGTTCTGCTGCAGGACCGGTGATCCGCGTTCGGCGACGGAGGCGCCCATCGTCGAGGCGGTGGCCATCGTGGCGGCCGACAGGCACGGGTTGTAGCCCGGGTCCTCCGGCACGGTGATGGTCGGGCGCTTCCGCCGACGCGGGCTGAAGTCCAGCACCGACGCGATGTTGGCCGACGCCGCGTCGCGCGGGGTGAGCGACGGCAGCCCGAATCGCCACTCGGCCACCTTGAGGATCGCGCTGTGCTCGAACACCGTCTTGGTGATCCGACGGCTCTGCGCGAACGGCGACACGAGGATCGTCGGGACCCGGAACCCGGCTTGGCCGTGGTCGGGGTCGTCGGTCCCGCCGCCGGGGTTCTCGACCAGGTCGGGGAAGCGGGGCGGCAGGACGGTGTCGAAGAAGCCGCCCCACTCGTCGTAGGTGAGGATCAGCAGGGTCGACTCCCACTGGGGGCTCTCGACGACGGCCTCGACGACGCGGCCCACGAAGTTCTGGCCCCGGCGGATGTCGGCGTGGGGGTGGTCGTCGCACTGCGTGGCGTTGAAGAAGCCCGGGTCGACGTAGGTGAACGGCGGCAGCGTGCCGGCCTCGGCGTCGAGGAAGAACTGGTCGAGCTGTTTGGCCTTGGCGATGTGCTTGCTGCCGAACAGGGCGAGGAACGGGAGGTCCGTGTAGTAGTAGCGCGACGGGACCTGCGCCTCGTCCAGCAGGTCCCAGATGCTGCGCATCTCGTTGACCACGGCCGTGTTGCTGATCCGGTCCGTCGCCGCGGTGTGGGTGTAGAAGCGGTTCGGGTAGGTCGGTCCGAGGATCCCGGCGAACCAGTGGTCGCAGACGGTGAAGTTGTCGACGAGCTGGCGGGTGAGCGGCAGGTCGGCCCGCTCGTAGTAGCCGAGGGCGTAGTCGTCGTTCTTGCCCAGGCGGAACCCGTCCATGGCGCCGCCGTTGAGCTGGAGGCGACCGCCGGTGTAGCTGTGGCTCGGGTCGTTGAACCCGCAGCCGGTCGTATCGGTGAGGTGGTGCGTCGGGTGGGCGACGCCGGCGTCGTCGAGGTACTCGAGCTTGCGCTGGCGACCGGTGGCACCGGGGACCCAGCCGAGCCAGTGGTCGAACGAGCGGTTCTCCATGCAGACCACGACGATGTTGTCGAGGCCCGACTGGTCCGGTCGCGGCAGCCGGCCCCCCGGCTTCGGCAGCGGCCACTGCGGCCGGCACGCCGTGGTGCTGAGGACGGTCGCGGCCGCCCCTCCCAGGAACTGTCGACGATTGGCCATCGAAGCCTCCCCCTCCGTGGATCGATGTTGCGGCCAATCGAACCACAATCCGCCTCCGCCGTCAGTTGGGTACCCTCCGCGCATGCACCAGATCCTGTCCGGCACCCCCGTCGAACCGATCGACGGCCACATCGACCTGACCTTCGCCGACCGGTCCGGTTGGTTCGAGGACATGGGCGCGATGGTGCTGGCGATGATGCTCGGCGACGCCACCTGCGGCCCCTTCGTCGTGTTCAGCTACGTGGAGCCGAGCGAGGAGCAGATGCCGCTGTCGTTCGCCCACGCGCACGCGTCGGACAACTGGAGGATCTCGCTGCGGGGAACCACCAACATGGGTCGCGACACCTACGAGCAGGGCCAGTTCCGCTTCCACGACGGCGGTGTGCCCTACGCGAGCGACAACTTCGCGTGGGGTCCCGACGGTGGCTACGGGATGATCGTGTTCGCCGACCGCCGCGGGTTCGCCATCCGGCCGGTGAAGGCGGAGATCGCCGAGAAGGTCGGACCGCAGCAGGCCGCCGCTGGTGCCGCGCTCGGCATCGACGTGCAGGACCCGTGCCCCGGCGCGCCGGCCATCGCCACGACCCTCGGCCCGACCGAGCGGGCCCACCTCGACGGTGGTTTCGACACCGCCGGGGACTGGACCGCGGTCGCCGACGGGGTCCGCATGGCGGTCGGTCTCGCCGGTGAGCCCGAGTGCGGGCCCGTGCTCGTGCTGCTCCACGGCGACGCCGGACGCGAGGTGCTGCCGGCCCGGTCCGTCGACACCGAGGTGGTCGTGGTCCCGGTGTCGGGTTCGGCCGACGCCGCGGGCGCGGTGCTGACGCAGGGCGACGTCCGCGTCGAGGAGGCCGACACCGCGCAGCCGGCGCTGGTGGCCGGGCCCGACGGGGCCGATGTGGTCGTCCTGGTGGCCGACCGGCGGGCGCTCCGCACGGCGCTCGACGACGCCACGTTCACCGGTGGGGTCGCCGACGCGATCGCCCGGGCGCTGCCCACGCTCCAGGCCCAGCTGACCACCTGACCTGGGTGGATGAGGGTCGCGGCCGGCGGTCGCGGCCTCGTTCGGCGCGCCCCGATGGCCGGAGGAGGTTGATGTATATACCCCAGGGGGTATAGTGCTCCCGATCCGAAACGCTCCCCTGGAGGCCCCCGTGACCACCGCAACGACCCCACCGGTCGACCGCGAACCCTCGCACGACCCCGACGAGAAGGCGTTGTTCAGCCGACTCGCCGCGTCCATGGCCCGGCACCGCCGGGTCGTGATCGCGGTCTGGCTCCTCGTGGCCATCGCTGCCGCGCCGCTCGCCCTCACCCTGACCGGTTCGCTGTCCGGCGCCGGGTGGGACGCCCAGGGCTCCACCGCCGAGAAGGTGCGCATGGAGCTGCGCGACGACTTCCCCGCCCTCGGTGCGGAGAACCCGGTGGTCGTGTACCACCAGGACACGCCCATCGCCGACGACCCGGCCGGCCTCTCCGCCCTCGTCGCCGACCTCGCCGACGGGCCGCGGGTCCTGTCGGTGGCCGACCCGCTCGAGATGCCGGCCGAGGCCGGGCTCATCTCCCAGGACGGCCGGACCGCCCTCGTGCCCGTCGAGCAGGAGATCGGTGAGGACGCCGACCGGCCCGAGGCGGCCGGCGAGCTCGGCACGTTCGTCGGCGACCTGACGATCGCCGACGGCGCCACCGCCGACGTCACCGGCGAGTGGCCGGTGTGGAGCGACTTCAACAAGATGAACGAGGAGGCGCTGCACAAGGCCGAGCTCCTGAGCGGCCTGCCCACCCTGATCCTGCTGTTCGTGGCGTTCGGCGCCCTGATCGCCGCGGGCATCCCATTGCTGCTCGCGCTCGCCGGCATCTCGGTCGGCTTCGCCACCCTCCACCTGCTCGGTCTGATCACCCCGATCTCGGTGTGGTCGATGAACTTCTCGATGATGATCGGCCTCGCCGTCGGCATCGACTACAGCCTCTTCATCGTCAGCCGCTACCGGGAGGAGCGGGCCGAGGGCAAGGACGCGATCCACGCCATCGAGAACACGATGTCCACCGCCGGCAAGGCCGTGTTCCTGTCGGCGCTCACCGTCGTGCTGTCGCTGTCGGCCGTGTTCCTCGTGCCCGTCATGGTCTTCCAGACGATGGCGCTCGGCATGATCCTCTCGGTGATCGCCGTGGCGTTGGCCGCCCTGACGCTGCTCCCCGCCGTGCTCGTCGCCATGGGCGACAAGGTCCTCGTCAGCAAGGGCGAGGAGGACCCGGACATGCACGCCGAGGGCCGCTGGGCCCGCTGGACCAGCGTCGCGCTGCGTCGTCCCGGCGCCGTGCTGGCCATCGGCCTCGTGGTGCTCGGCGCGCTGGTGATCCCGGCGTTCGGGATGAAGCTGGGCATGCCCGGCGCCCGGGTCGTCGACGAGGGCCGCACCAGCCGCGACGGCTACGAGCAACTGGTGGCCGCCTTCGGTCCCGGTGCCGCCGCCCCGGCCTTCGTGACCGTCGACGCCGCCGATGCCGCCCAGGTGGTCGAGGTGGCCAGCGCGACGACCAACGTGGTCGACGCCCGCATCGTCACGGCGCCGGCCGACACCGGTCGGGTCGTCGTGCGGGTCACCCCCGGCACCCCGATCGACGACTCGGCCACCGCGACGATGGTCGAATCGCTGCGGAGCCAGCTCGACGAGCAGGTGCCCTCCGCATTGGTCGGCGGTCCGGCCGCCCAGAACCACGACCTCACCTCGGTGCTCACCGACCGGGCCCCGTACGCGATCGCGCTGATCCTGGTCGTGGCGTTCGTCCTGCTGCTCGTCGTCTTCCAGAGCCTGGTCGTGGCGCTGTTCTCGCTGGTGATGAACCTCATCACCGTCGGCGCCGCCTTCGGCTTCGCCACCATCGTGTTCCAGCACGGCGTCGGCACCGGCCTGCTCGGCATCGAGCACCAGGGCTTCGTCGACGCCTGGGCGCCGCTGTTCTTCTTCGCCCTGCTGTTCGGGCTGTCGATGGACTACCAGCTGTTCCTGCTGGCCGCGATCCGGGAGCGCTACCAGGCCACCGGTGACACCCACCGGGCCATCAGCGAGGGCATCGCCCGCACCGGCCGGCCGATCACGAACGCCGCGCTGATCATGATCATCGTGTTCATCGCCTTCGGCGTGACCGGCCCGATCCCGCCGACCGAGCTCGGCCTCACCCTGGCCGTCGCCGTCCTCCTCGACGCCACCATCGTCCGGGTGATGCTGGTGCCGGCCACCATGGCCCTGCTCGGCGACCGCAGCTGGTGGGCGCCCCGCTGGCTGACCAAGGTGCTCCCGGAGGTGGAGTTCAGCCACTGACCCCATGGCGTCCCCGCACCCGGCCAAGCTCGGCGGGGTGCGGGGACGCCCGCGTCGGTCCCGTCCGATCGGGATCGTCACACCCCCTGGGTAGGTTCGGGGGCATGGGTTCGGCGGAACGAGCAGAGCGGGTCGAGTCGGTGCCTGGTGGCGATGCGCTGCTGCCGCGCATACGTGCGGTGGAGGCGCGGGTGGCCGAGGTCGCCGGTGTGGTCCACGGTGGGTTCGCCGTGTTGGTGGATCTGGCCGGCGATGCGTTGGACGAGAAGCTGTGGCAGGGCTGGGGGCTGCACTCGCCGGGACAGTGGCTGGCGTGGAAGTCGGGGTTATCGATCCGGGTCGCCGGTCAGGTCGTCAAGGTGGCCCGTCGCCGTCGGGAGCTGCCGTGCGCGGTGGCGGCACTGCGATCCGGTGAGCTGTCGCTCGATCAGGTCCGGTTGATCGCGGCGCACGTGCCGGCGCCCTACGACGAAGCGGCCACCGCGTTGGCCAAGGTGATGACGGTCGCCCAGCTCGAACGGATCCTGCCCCGCTACTGCTGGGACACCGACAACGGCGACCGTGCGGATGATGCGGGTGACGACTCGGCCGACCCGCCGGATCCTGATCGTGGTCGGCGGGGGTACTTCGGGTTCGACGACACCGGGCGGGGTCGGCTGTCGGCCACGGTGCCGGGCGACGACGCGTTGGTGCTCGACGCGGCGCTGAAGGCGGCCCGGGCCGAGCTGCTGGCCCGCCACCGCGCCGAGCACCCCGACGAGCCGGTCCCCTGGTTCACCCACGCCGACGCCCTGGTCGAGCTGGCCCGCAGCTACCTGACCCGCGGTGCAGCCGAGCACCCGGGCCGGGACCGGTTCCTGATCCACGCCCACCTCGACCAGCATCCCGACGGCACCCCGGTGCTGCGCTCGCACCTCGGCCCCGTCCTGCCCGACGTGCTGCGCCGGTTCCTCACCTGTGACTGCGACGTGCGCCCCGTCTGGGAGGTCCACGGGAAGCCGTTGTCGGTCGGCCGCACCGAGCGGTTGGTGCCCGACCGGGCCCGCCGGATCATCGAGCAGCGCGACGGCGGGTGCATCGTCCCCGGCTGTGGCCGCACCACCGCCCTCGACGTGCACCACATCGTCCACTGGGAGGACGGCGGCCGCACGGACACATCGAGCCTCTGCTGTCTCTGCCGCAAGCACCACCGACAACACCACCTCGGCCTGCTCGGCATCACCGGCGACGCCGACGCTCCCGACGGCCTCGTGGTCACCGACCGCTGGGACCGCCCCATGACCCCCGGCCCCACCCTCACACCCATCGACCCCGACGAACCGCCCGAGACGGCAGCCGCGGCGCAGCAGATCCCGACCACCCGCTACCGACCCGCCACCGGCGAACGCTGCAACCCCCGCGACATCTGGCTCGCACCGAACCCGAGTCGCGCCGGTCCGGACGGCCGACTGGCAGGCTGAGCGGGTGGGTGAGCGCTTCGTCTTCCGACACCTCGACCTGTTGGGGACGGTGATCGAGGTGCGGGTCGTGGCCGACGGCGCGGGCCCGGCCGCGGCGGCGGATCGAGCGGCGATCGACGAGGTCACGCGCCTCCAGTCGATCCTCAGCGCGCGGGACCAGCACAGCGCCCTGCGCCGGTGGGCGCGGGCCGAGGCCGATCCGACCCCGGAGGTCGACGCGCTGCTGGCCGTCGCGGAGCGGTGGCGGGTCGCCACCGGTGGGGCGTTCCACCCGGCCGCCGGCCGACTGTTCGCGGCGTGGAGCGACGCGGCGGCGGACGACCGACTCCCGTCCGACGCCGATCTGGCCGAGGCGGTCGCCTCGCTCGACGATCCGTCCACCCGGCGCCGGTGGTGCGACCCCACCGCGGTGGCGAAGGGGTGGATCGTCGACCGGGCGGCCGACCTGGCGATGGCCGTCGACGGCGTCACGTCGGTGCTGGTCAACGCGGGCGGCGATCTCCGCCACCTCGGCGAGGGCACCGTGGCCGTCGGCATCGAGGACCCCGCCCGCCCCTACGACAACGTGCCGCCGCTCGACCGGGTCGAGCTCGCCGACGGCGCCGTCGCCACCAGCGGCGGCGCTCGGCGGTGGTGGACGATCGACGGCCGGCGCTACCCGCAGGTGCTCGATCCCCGCACGGGACGACCGGTCGACCGGGTCGCCGCGGCCTCGATCGTCGCGCCCGACGCGGCCACCGCCGACGCGCTCGCCACCGCGCTCGTGGTGCTCGGCCCGGGCGACGGCGTCGCGCTCGTCGAGGGCATCGAGGGGGTCGAGGGCCTCGTGGTCGAGGCCGACGGCACGGTCACCGCGACGAGCGGGTGGCCGGGTCGGTTCAGCGCACGGTGAGCACGGCGAGAATCACGACCACCACGGCACCGGCGCCGGCCACCACCAGCGCCGAACGACGGCGGGCCTTCAGCACCAGCTGCAGCCCCAGACCGGTCAACGAGATGGCCACGAGGAAGATCGCCGACACGTCGATCAGCCACCCCCACGACGAGTCGGTGTCGCGGCCCTTGTGGAGGTCGTTCATCACCCCGATGAAGCCCTGCTGCTCGGTGTCGAGCGTGTAGGTGCCCGCGGTCGCGTCGACGTCCACGTCGGCGGCATACCCCGGACCCCGGTAGCTGAGGTGGGCGGTCGTGTCGGTCTCGCTGACGTCCGACAGCGTGCCCTTCACGCCCTCGGAGCTGCGCAGGTACTCGCTGACCACGAGCAGGTCGAGCGAGCCGTCGGAGGTGACCGCGCCGTCGGGCAGGTCGGCGGTCGAGCTGGAGGTGGTGGTGTCGAACCCCAGCGTCCAGTTCGGGTGGTTCAGCGTGAGCCCGGTGATCCCGAAGAACAGGACCACGAGCAGGGCGATCATCGACGCGTAGACGTGGACGAGCCGGAACCACTTCTGCGTCAGCGCCTTGCGGCTGCGCTTGCGGTGGGGCCGCTCGTCAGGCGGGGGTGAAGGCGACGGTTCCACCGGTGAGCTCCCCCTCCGACGACAGCGTGACCGTGGTGGCCGACGATCCCACGGGGATCTCCTGGCTGATCAGCGAATGGGGGCCGTGCTCCCGCGCCGTCTCGACGAAGACCGTGTAGGTGCCCTCCTCGACCGCGTTGCCGTCGAGGTCGGTGAGGTCCCACACGAGCGACTGGTCGCCGGGCGTGCGGGTGGCGCCGGACACGGCGTCGAGCGAATCCGACGAGCCGTCGGCCTGCGCCCAGGTGGTCAGCTCGTTGAGCCACCGCGTGCCCTTCTGGCTCTGCTCGTACCAGACGGCGAGCGTGTCGACGAGGTTGCCGTCGGCGTCCTCGACCCACGCGGCGAGGTACGGGTTGTGGACCTGGCCGCCGCTCGACGCCGAGTAGGTGAACGCGATCGTGACCTCGCCCGACGCGGTGGCCCCGGTGGAGGCCTCGGTGGTCGACGAGTCGGTGGCGGTGGTCGACGAGTCGCCGGTGGTCGCCTGCGAGCTGGACACGACCGTGGTGGAGGTCGCCGCGCTCAGGACGCCGGCGTCGTTGGACGACGACGCGCTGCACCCCGCCAGGCCCAGGAGGGCGGCGGCGGTCGCAGCGGTCACGCCGCGGGCGATGGCTGCTCGGCGGCTGACCACCAGGTAGCGGAGGCGTCGGTCGTCGTTGGAGGAAGGTGTGGTCACGGCACCGAGCATGGTCCCCGAACCTGGGCGTCTCCTGAGAGCCGGCCGATGACTGCCCGAGAGGTTCAGGAGAACGGGGAGTGGTAGGGGATCGCGTCGGTGCCCACGCCGAGGACGACGATGAGGATGATCCCGATGACCGCACCCACCACCAGCGGGGGCACGACCCAGAAGCTGTCGTCGGCCGCGTGCCCGTGGTCGTCGTGCCCGTGGTCGTCGTGCGAGTCGTGTGCGTCGTGACCGGAAGCCATGGAGGTCATCGTGTCACCGGGTGAACGGCCGAGTGAAGTTCGCCGGCGGGATCGGGACCTCGGCCTTGCGGAGCGCGGCCGACACCTGCACCCGCAGCAGCCGGCTGACCCGCCACTGCGCACCCGGACGGGTCTTGCCCTGCACGCGGATCGTGGCCGCATCGGGACCGAGGTACTCGATGCCGAGCACCTCGGGCTGGTCGAGCACGTCGCCCCTGGCGTCGTCGCGGGCCCACACCTCCTCGGCGGCCGAGAGGATCACGTCGGCGGCCTTCTCCAGGTCGGCCTTGGGATCGACCTGGACGTCGACGACCGCCCGGGCCCACTGCTGCGACTTGTTGCCGACCCGCAGGATCTGACCGTTGGGGACGTGCCAGACGGTGCCGTTGACGTCGCGCAGCCGGGTCGTGCGCAGCGTGACCTGCTCGACGGTGCCGGTCGCCTCGCCGACGTCGACCACGTCGCCGACCCCGTACTGGTCCTCGATCAACATGAACGTGCCGGAGAGGAAGTCGCGCACGAGGCTCTGCGCGCCGAAGCCGAGCGCCACGCCGGCCACCCCCGCACCGGCGAGCAGCGGGCCGAGGTCGAGGCCGAGGGCGTCGAGGACGTAGATGAACGCGAACGTCCAGATGAGCCCGGAGGCCAGGCTGCGCAGCACGATGCCGATGGTCTGGGCCCGCGCCGCGGCCCGCATGTTGACCCCGCCGGTGTCGAGGAACACCGACGGCGTCTTCTCGCGGATCCGGCGGAGCCGACCGCCCTGTTCGGAGCCCTCGATCCGCGCCGCGAACCGCTTGATCACCCGGCGCACGAGGAAGTTCAGGACGACCGCGCCCAGGACCACGAAGAGGATGTCGAGCGGCGTACCGGTCAGCCAGTCCGCGGCCTTCGCCATGCCCACCGAGTCGGTCTGCTCGAGGGCGAAGTGGCACGCGTTGCCCGGGGACGAACCGCAGGCCTCGAGCAGCGTCGCCGGATCGGCCATCGACTCAGGGCGCCGCCGTGGTCGTGGTCGCCTCGGCGGCGGTCGTGGTGGTGGCCAGCGACGGGTCGGACTCCAGCACGTCGACGATCGTCACGACGAACACCAGCGGCTCGTTGGGGCCGATGTCGCCCTGGCCCTGGTCGCCGTAGGCCTGGTCCGCGGGGATGACGATGCGGCGCACCCCGCCCTTCTTGGCCCCGACCACGCCGTCGGACATGCCCGTGATCGCCCCCGATCCGACGGTGAAGTCGAACGTGGCGTCACGGTTGTACGACGAGTCGAACTCGGTGCCGGTCGAGCAGGCGACGCCCGTGTACTCGATCTTCACGTAGTTGCCGTTCTCGATCGGGTCGCCGGTGCCGACGGTGAGGTCCTCGGTCTCGAGCTCGGTCGGTGCCTCCACCGGCATCTCGATCGTCTCGGGCTTGCCCGATCGGGTCCCTTCGGTGAGCGACGCCTCCCGGCAGTACGCCGGCGCCTCGCTCACCGAGAACAGCTCGACGGTGAAGCTGAGCGCCTCGTTCGGTCCGATGCCCTGGGCCTCGAAGCCGTCCTCGCCGTAGGCGTCGGCGGCCGGGAGGACCACCCGACGGATCCCGCCGACCTCGAGGTCGGTGAGGGCGTTGGAGAGGGCGGCGAGGAGCTCGCCCTTCGCAGGATCGATCGACAAGGGGCGCTCGTCGGCCCAGGTGTCGGTGAACACCGTGCCGTCCGCCTTGGCGCCGATCAGGTTGAGGTTGGCGTAGGTCATCGAGCCGAAGGTGCAGCCGTCACCCTCGACGAGATCCTCGGTCTCCACCTCCTTCGGCGCCTCGGCGATGGCCTCGACCTTCGGGGCCGTGGTCGTCGGGTCGGCCGACACCGGGTAGCAGGCCATGCCGTCGACGGCGGCCGTCCCGGCGTCAGTGTCGTCGGACGATCCACAGGCGGCGAGGGCGAGCATGGCGGCCACCACGACCACGAGGGCGCGGCGAGAGAGCGAGTCGGACATGGGAGCGAACGTTAGCGACGTGGTAGCCATCGACACCGTGCATCCGACCCGCATCACGTCCACCGACGGCGTGGAGATCGCCGTCCACGACCTCGGCGGCGAGGGCCCCACGCTGGTCCTCGCCCACGCCACCGGCTTCTGCGCCGGGGCCTACCGACCGGTCGCGGCCCGGCTGGCGAGCCGGTTCCACGTGGTGGCCCTCGACTTCCGGGGCCACGGCGACTCGACCGGCCCCGCGGACGGCTCCTTCGACTGGACCGGCATGGTCGACGACGTCCTCGCGGTGACCGCCGTGCTCGACGGGCCGCTCGTCGCGTTCGGCCACTCGATGGGTGGCGCCTGCGTCCTGGCCGCCGAACGGCGGGTTCCGGGCACCTTCGACCGGGCGTTCGTGTTCGAGCCGATCGTGGTCCCCGACGCGTTCGCCGACACCGCATCGCCCGGATCGAACCCCTTGGCCGCGTCCGCCCGACGACGGCGGGCCACCTTCCCCAGCCGGTCGGCCGCCCTCGACCGCTACGCGTCGCGCCCGCCGCTCGGGGTGTTCCGGGCCGACGCGCTCTGGTCCTACGTCGACGGCGGGTTCGAGGACACCCCCGACGGCGAGGTCACCCTCAAGTGCCGGCCCGAGGTCGAGGCGTCGGTCTTCGAGGCCACCGGGAAGATCCTGGCGTCGCACCTCGCGGACGTGCCGATCCCCGTCACCCTGGCCATCGGCCTCGCCGACCCGGGACCCGGGCCGGCCGACTTCGGCCGCCACGCCATCGGCTTCCTGCCGGACGGCACCCTGCTCGAGTACCCGCGCCTCGGGCACTTCGGGCCGTTCCAGGACCCGGACCTCGTCGCCGAGGACGCCCTACGCTCGTTGGCATGACCGCCGCCCTCGGCTACCGCCCGTTCGACGCCGACAACCACTACTACGAGGCGCTCGACTGCGTCACCCGACACCTCGACCCCCGCCACGCCCAGCGGGTGTTCCAGTGGTCCACCATCGAGGGCCGCCAGTACCCGGTGCTCGGCGGCAAGGTGTTCCGGGGCGTCAAGAACGCCACGTTCGACCCGGTGGCGCCGCCCGGGGTGCTGGCCGACTACTTCCGGGGCAACCCGAAGAACGACGACCCGCTCGAGCTCCTCCGCCGCCACGAGCCGATCCGCCCCGAGTACCGCGACCGCGACGCCCGCCTGGCCACGATGGACGAGCACGGGCTCGACAAGGTCTGGCTCTTCCCCACCATGGGGATGATCTACGAGGACCCGCTCAAGGACGACCCCGAGGCCGTCGCGCTGCTGTTCACCGCCTTCAACCGCTGGCTCGACGAGGACTGGGGCTTCGCCTACCAGGACCGCATCTTCAGCGCGCCGTACATCTCCCTCGTCGACGTCGACTGGGCCTGCGCCGAGCTGGAGTGGGCGCTCGACCGCGGCGCCCGCACGATCGTCACCCGCCCGGCCGCGCCGACCACCCGCGACGGCGCCCGCTCCCCCGGCAACCCCGAGTTCGACCCGTTCTGGGCCCGCATGAACGAGGCCGGCGTCACCCTCGTCGTGCACGCCGGCGACAGCGGCTACACCGCCCACGGCTACGCGCGGGACGGCTTCACCACCGACTTCGGCGGCGTGCCCCAACCGATCCGCATGCTCCAGCTCGAACGGCCGATCGAGGACTTCCTCTCGTCGCTCGTCTGCGACAACCTCTTCCACCGCTTCCCGAACCTGCGGGTGGCCTCGGTGGAGAACGGCTCCAAGTTCCTCGCCGGGCTCTTCGAGCGCCTCCAGGTCACGGCCCGCAAGATGAACGGCTGGTTCCCCGAGGACCCGGTCGAGACCTTTCGGCGCCACATCTGGGTGAACCCGTTCTGGGAGGACCACGTCGACGACGTGATCGCGGCCGTCGGCGAGCAGCGGGTGATCTTCGGCAGCGACTGGCCCCACATCGAGGCCCTGCCCGAACCGCTCCAGTACGTCGACGACGTCGCCCACCTCGACGCGGCCACCCAGAAGCTGATCCTGCTCGACAACGTCACCGAGCTGAACGAGCTCCAGCCGGCCTGATCAGGGGTTGGGTTGCCACTCCTTTGCGCCGATGTCACACGCCGAGATGCCGTCGCCATCACCGTCTGCGGGTCGGGGCTGCCCGTTCAGGTCGCGCACGACGAAGTCCCCGCATCCGAGCGTTCCCGGGGGGATCTGATCGACCCAGGTCGACGAAGCGCTCTGGAGGTCGGTCGGTTCGGCGAGCGCGCACGAATCGTTCGGCACGCGGTTGTAGCCGTCCGACTCGAGAAACTGACCGCTGCAGGCCGGCACCGCGGGAACCTCGAAGTCGTGCACGAGATAGACGTCGCGAGAGGACACCCGACTTGCGCCGACCAGGGTTCGTCCGGTTGTCGCGGTATGCACCGCCGGCGCATAGAACCCGATCAGCTCGGAGTACCGGGCCACGAGCACGCCTTCGTTCACGATCGCGGCCGGCGTCGCGCTACCCGCCACCACCGAGTTGAGGAGAACGACCGTCCCGGTCGGCAGGACGTGGAGCACCGGGTTCGGTCCTGCGCCCAGCAGCAGCACAGAGATCAGAGAATCGTCCAGCAGCAGAGTCCCCGCCACCCGCAGGAGCGTGTCAGCGTCGGTCGAGGGCAAGGCGAGCTTGGCGAGCAGCCAGCCGTCCTCGGCCACGTCGACCAGCGCCCCGCCCGGCGTGGCCCGCCGCAAATGGATCGAACCCGAAGCCGGCGAAAGGTCGATGTGACCCACGACATCGAGATCGACGTCGCCGTCGGTGGGATCGCTGACGGTCAGGTCGAACGTCTTGCCCGGGGCCACGATGACCCCACGAGGCACCGCGTTGGCCTCGGCGAACGCCGCTCGGAGGCTGCAGTCGCCGGCGCCCGGGGTCACCTCGCAGATGCCGTCGCCGGGGTTCGCGTCGAGTCCATCGACGGTCGTGGTGACGGTGAACGTCGCCGGCGGCGGCAGCGGCTCGCACGCGACGAGTACCGCCACCGCCATCGCCCCCGCCAGCAGCACGATCGGCGTTCTCTTCACCATCGGACGCTCCTTCAGGGACAGCTCGTGGCCGGCGGGTCCTCGCTCGGCAGGACCTCGAGCTGGTAGTTGCCGACGCTGCGCCCGGGCGCGGCCTGCGCGGTAAGGGTGACCGGGTAGGTGCCGGCGACCGTCGGGATCCCGTGCACGACGTTGCCATCGAGCACCAGGCCCGGCGGAAGTCCCGTCGCCGCCCACGCGTACGGCGTGTAGCTCCGGGAATCGGAGAAGCCCCCGCCGGTGATCGTCCTGCTGTAGCACTGGCCGACGGTGGCGGGCACCAGGATCCCGGACGAGAGGGTCCCCACCGTCGCCGTCTCGTCGTCGCCGATGTCGCAGGCGGCCACGCCGTCGCCGTCGCCGTCGCTCGGCCTCGGCCAGTACGCGAGGTACAACGTTCCTCGGTCGGTCGTGATCGGATCGCCGCAGCCGAGCACGCCGACCGGCACCTGATCGACCCACGTCGACTGGGGGATCTGGATGTCGGTCGGATCCGTGAGACCGCACGAGTCGTTGGGCACCCGGTTGTAGCCCTGCGACTCCGGCGTGGCGCCGGAACATGCCGGGTTCGCGTCGAGCAGCTCCCCGTCGAACCACACGCCCCGGAAGAGATACGCGTTCCCCAAGCGACTGGCGCCGACGACCGACCGCGCCCCGTCGGTGGTGTGCAGCGCCGGGTGGCCGGAACCGAACAGGCTCGAGAAGGCCGAGACGAAGGTGCCCTCGTTCACGATCGCCGCCGGCGCCGACGAGGTGACCACCTTGGAGTTGGTCAGGACCAGGCTGCCGGCCGGACCGACCGCCAAGGCCGGTTCCGTGGCGGATCCTCCCCAGATCGACGACCGGCCGAGGACCGCACTGCCATCGACCCGCAACCCGGCGAACTCGACGCGATCGACGACGATCGTCCCGGTCTCGGCGACCTCCACGCTCGCCGAGCCCGACCCTCCGTAGATCTGCACGTACGGGAACGCGGCGGCCGCGAGGTCGATCGAACCCGTCACGTCGAGGTCGGGGTCGCCGTCGGTGGGATCGGCGATCGTCAGGTTGTAGCCGCCGCCGGGGGCCGTCACCTTCGCCCGACCGGCGGAGGCGTTGGCCTCGGCGAACGCAGCTCGCATGCTGCAATCGCCGGCGCCGGGCGTCACCTCGCAGATGCCGTCGCCGGGGTCGTGATCGAGTCCGTCGACGGTGGTGTTGACGGTGAAGCTGACGGGCGGCGGCAGCGGCTCGCACGCCGAGAGGGCGAAGGCCACTGCGGCGACAGCGGTCACGATCGAGAGCTTCCGCGCCATGCGCGGACACTACCCCGGGGTTGACAACGGTGCCGGGACCACGGCACCATTCCCGGGATGCGCGCCGCGACCCACCTCCTCCTCCTTACGTAGGCATGTGACGCGTCGCGCCGACGTCACATGCCGAAGCTCCTGAGCCTCCGGGCCGGGAGCTTCTTTCGTTTTCAGCCCACGACGAGCCCACGAACCAGAACCGAGAGACCGATGCCCCCGCAGCCTGCGACCCCGAAGACGATGCCGTTCGAGAAGTACCAGCCGCACGTGCCGCTCGACCTTCGCGACCGCACGTGGCCCGACAACCGGCTGACCGAGGCCCCGCTCTGGTGCGCGGTCGACCTGCGCGACGGCAACCAGGCGCTCATCGACCCGATGGACCCCGGGCGCAAGCTGCGGATGTTCAAGACCCTGGTGGCCATGGGCTACAAGGAGATCGAGGTCGGGTTCCCGGCGGCCAGCCAGACCGACTTCGACTTCATCCGCCAGTTGGTCGACGAGGACCTGATCCCCGCCGACGTCACGATCCAGGTGCTCACCCAGTGCCGCGAGGACCTGATCCGGCGGACCTTCGAGTCGATCCGGGGCTCGAGGCAGGCGATCGTCCACTTCTACAACTCGACCTCGACGCTGCAGCGCAAGGTCGTCTTCGGCCTCGACAAGGACGGCATCACCGAGATCGCGGTCAACGCGGCCAAGATCTGCCGCAAGCTCGAGGAGGAGATCCCCGAGACGTTCGTCCGCTACGAGTACTCGCCCGAGAGCTACACCGGCACCGAGGTGGAGTACGCGGTGGAGATCTGCGACGCGGTGGCCGAGGTGATCGAGCCCACCCCCGAGAAGCCGCTGATCATGAACCTGCCGGCCACCGTCGAGATGTACACGCCGAACCTGTACGCCGACACGATCGAGTGGTTCCTGCGCACCGTGAAGAACCGCGAGTCGATCGTGCTGTCGCTGCACCCCCACAACGACCGGGGCTGCGCGGTGGCGGCCGCCGAGCTGGGCGTCCTGGCCGGCGCCGACCGCGTCGAGGGCTGCCTGTTCGGCAACGGCGAGCGCACCGGCAACGTCGACCTCGTCACCCTGGGGCTCAACCTGTTCGCCCAGGGCGTCGACCCGAAGATCGACTTCAGCGACATCGACGCCGTGCGGCGCACCGCCGAGTACTGCAACCGGCTGCCGGTCCACGAGCGCCACCCGTATGCAGGCGACCTCGTCTACACGGCCTTCTCCGGTTCCCACCAGGACGCGATCAAGAAGGGCTTCGCCGCGCTGTACGCCGAGTCCGAGGCGGCGGGCCGGGGCCGCGACTACGAGACCTGGGCCGTGCCCTACCTGCCGATCGACCCGGCCCACGTCGGCCGCACCTACGAGGCCGTGATCCGGGTCAACAGCCAGTCCGGCAAGGGCGGCGTCGCCTACATCATGGAGACCGAGTACGGCTACGTGCTCCCCCGCCGGATGCAGATCGAGTTCTCCAAGACCATCCAGGCGATCACCGAGGACAGCGGCACCGAGATCACACCGCTCGCGATGTGGGACGCGTTCAACGCCGCCTACTTCCCCGCCGACCAGCGCTACGAGCTGCGGTCCCACGAGATCGCCACCACCGACGAGGGCACGTCCATCACCGCGCAGGTGCTCGTCGACGGGACGCCGGTCACCGTCCAGGGCCGGGGCAACGGACCGATCGCCGCGTTCGTCGACGCGATCCGCACCGGGCTCGATTCCACCGTCGACGTGCTCGACTACTCCGAGCACTCCATGGGGGTGGGTTCCGACGCCACCGCCGTGGCGTACGTCGAGGCCACCGACGCCGACTCGCAGGTCCGCTGGGGCGTCGGCACCGACCCCAACATCATCACGGCCTCGCTCAAGGCGGTGCTCGCCGCCGCCGACCGCTCGGCCTGAACCGACCGCCGCTCGCGCACCCACGTGTCGAGGCGGAGCGTCGCCGCCAGGATCGCCACGGCGACGATGCCGTCGAGCCACCAGTGGTTGCCGGTGGCCGCCACGACCACGAACGTCAGGACGACGTGGACCGGCCCGAGCCAGCGCCACCGCTTCGGCGCGAGGGTCCACACGCCCCAGCCGACGAGCGCCGCCCACCCGCAGTGGATCGACGGCATGGCCGCGAACTGGTCCGACACGCCGGTGCCGACCGGGCCGTAGACCGACAGCCCGTAGCGGGTCGACAGGTCGATGAAGCCGAGCTCGGGGAGGAACCGCGGCGGGGCGACCCTGATGTAGCGCAGCAGCAGGCACCCGGCGGTGAGGCCGACCAGCCCGTTGCGCAGGTGCGGGTACGCGTCGCGGTGGCGGACCCACAACCACACGAGGAAGCCGATCAACGCCGGCACGTGGACCACGGCGTAGTACCAGTTGGCGGCGCGGGCGAGGGCGTCGTGGTCGAGAAACCACTGCTGGAGCGACAGCTCGCTCGGGAGGTGCAGGGCGCGCTGGACGTCCCAGATCCACCGACCGCGCTGGATCGCCCCCTCGGGCTGGTCGAGCGGCAGGTCGCGGGCGATGCGCCACAGCCCGTAGAGGAACGCCACCCCGGCGAACTCCCGGGCGGTCGGGTGGAGGGCCTCGGGGATCCGTCCCCGCCGCTTGCTGGTGGAGAGCGCGACGATCACCGCGACGATCGCGGCGACGAACGCCTCCTTCCACGTCGGCCAGTCCAAGGCTGCCGAGCCTAAAGCCCTCGGTAGCCTCGGACGTCGTGACCGAGACGAAGCGTGGACCCGGCCGTCCCCCGGACCTGGCCAAGCGGCGCGCCGTCGTCGACGCCACCCTCGCCGTGCTGGCCGAGGTGGGCTACGCGTCGCTCACGATCGACGAGGTCGCCCGCCGATCGGGGTCGACCCGGGTGTTCGTGTACCGGGTGTGGGAGTCGAAGGCCGGGCTGGTGGCCGACGCCCTGTTCGGGTCGGCCGCCGACCTCACCGTGGCCGACACCGGGTCGACGCGTGAGGACCTGCGCGACCACATCGCCCAACTGGTGGTGACCATGTCGCGGCCGGCCTACCTGAACGGCGTGCCCGGGCTCACCGTCGACATGCTGCGCAACCCCGGGGGTTGGCGCGAGATCCGCTCCCGCTACATCATCCCGGCCGAGGCGGCGCTCACGACGATCCTGGACCGGGGGCGGGCCCGCGGCGACGTCGTGGCCGCGGCCGACGTGCGGGTCATCACCTACGTCGTCTCCGGCACCATCACCAGCCTCGCCCAGGGCATGCGCCTCGGGGGCGAGGAGCTGGTCGACGCGGTCCTCGCCGCCGTCGCCGGCGGCATCGTCGAACTCAGCTGACGGCGTCGAGGTCGACCCGTTCGACCACCGATGCCAGCGTGAGGCCCTCGGCGGCCAGGGCCTCGGCGCCGCCCTCGCTGCGGTCGATCACGCAGACGACGTCGGTGACGACGGCCCCGATGCCCCGGAGGTCCGCGGTGGACAGCACCACCTGGCCGCCCGAGGTCACCACGTCCTCGACCACCAGCACCTTCCGACCCTCGACCGCCGCGCCCTCGGCGAAGCGCGCCGTGCCGTACTCCTTCGCCTTCTTGCGGACGAACGCCGCCGGCAGGCCGGTGACCCTGGACAGGGCCGTCACCACCGGCACCCCGCCGAGCTCCAGGCCGGCCAGCACCTCGGTCCCCTCGGGGACCAGCGGCGCCATCGCCTCGGCCAGGTCGGCCAGCAGCACCGGGTCGGACTCGAACTGGTACTTGTCGAAGTACTCGTCGCTCACCCGACCGGACCGCAACGTGAACGTGCCGGTGAGGTGGGCCTTGGCGTAGATGCGGCGGGCGAGGTCGGCGCGGAGGGAGTCGTCAGCGATCGGCATCGTCCGATGGTAGGCACGAGTTGGGCGCCGGTCGGCCGGCGAAGCGGTCGGCCAGCCACTGCTCGACCGTCGGGGCGGCGGCCGCCGGTTCGCCGCCGTGGTCGACGCCCTCCAGCTCCCCGTACTCGAGCACCTGTCCGATCGAGCAGAGGCGGTCGCGCAGCGACCGGACCCGGTCGGGCACGACGATGATGTCGGCCGTGCCGGTCATGAGGAGCAACGGCGACGGCGACGCCTCCGGCGTGGGGTCGTTGGCCACCATGAACTCGCGGGCCGGGCCGTCGTCCGGTTCGTGCACGTAGAAGTCGTCGCCCGCGGCGAGGGGCAACATCGTCGAGATGATGGTGTCGAGGCACGCGTCCCGCGTCACCTCCTCGCCGGCAGCGAGCGCTTCGGGGCTCAGGTAGTCGGCCGGGTCGCTGTCGGGCCACTCGTCCCGACCCCCGATGAGGACCATGGTCGTGATGATGCGGAGCTGCACCTCGTCGCCGAAGGTCTTCGTGAACTCGGCACCCGGCGCCAGCGCGACCGTGCCCAGCAGCTCCATGTCGGGGAGCTCGCCGGCGCGGTCCATGGTGACCAGCGCGCCGTGCCCGCCCTGGGAGTGACCGACGACGACCCACCGCGTCCCGGCGTGCGCGTCGGCGATGGAACGGGCGGCGCGCACGGCGTCGATCATCGCGTTGCCCTCGGCGGTGGCCGACAGGTACGAGTGCACCTCCCCGACCGGACCCAGCCCGATGTAGTCGGTGGCGACCCGCACGCCCTCGACGCCGTAGGACGGTGGTTCGAGCGGGAGCCGGCTCGGCGCGCACTTCGACGCGATCCCGGTCGTGCCGTGGGCGTAGGCGACGACCGGCCAACCGTCGTCGGGCGCGGTGCCCGTCGGGTAGAGGACGACACCGGTGACGGCGCGGTCGCGGCCCTGCACGTCCTCGGAGTGGTACATGATCCGCAACCCGACCTGGCCGTCACCGGCATCGTCGAGCGGCTGCACCCGGATCAGGGCACCGCGTTCGCCGGGCGGCAGCGGGTCGGGCACGACGTAGAAGTCGTCCACCGTGCCGTCGAACTCCTCGGGCTCGACGGTCGAGGTCGTGGTCGATGCGGCGGTGGTGTCCGGAGCGGAGGCGGCGTCGGACGAGCAGCCGACGAGACCGGCCATCAGCAGCAGGACGGTCAGGACGACGAGCGACCGGCGGGGCACGGCGGCGACCCTAGACCGGCGGTAGGTTCGCCCCATGCGGCTCTCACCCGATCGACCGATGGGTCTCGCACCCGCCACCGTGAGCGACTACCGGGAGCTGGCCCGCCGCCGGCTCCCCCGCTCGCTGTTCGACTACATCGACGGCGGGGCGTCGGCGGAGCACACGCTCGCGGCGAACGTGGGCGACCTGGCGGCGATCCAGCTCCGCCAGCGGGTCATGCGCGACGTGTCCGAGCGGGTGCAGGCCACGACGGTGCTCGGTCAGGAGATGACCAGCCCGGTGGTGCTGGCGCCGGTCGGCCTCGGTGGGATGTACGCCCGTCGGGCCGAGGTGCAGGCCGCGCTCGCGGCCCGCGACGCCGGCGTGCCGTTCACGGAGTCGACCGTGTCGATCTGCGGTCTCGACGAGGTGGCCGCGGCGGCCGGGCCGCCGTGGTTCCAGCTCTACGTGCAGCGCGACCGCGACGTCACCGAGGGCCTCATCGCCAACGCCGCGAAGGTCGGCTCGCCCGTCCTCGTGCTCACCGTGGACCTCGCCGTGGTGGGCGCCCGCCACCGCGACACCCGCAACGCCATGACCGGCGAGTCGAAGAACCCGTGGCTGGGCCTGCGACGGGGCCTCGACCTGATCAGCCACCCCCGCTGGGTCTACGACGTCGGCATCAACGGCAAGCCGCACATCTTCGGCAACCTCGAGGAGATGGTGCCGGGCGCCCGCACCCCGATGGCGTTCCGTCGGTGGGTCGACACCCAGTTCGACCCGTCGGTGACCTGGGACGACATCGCCTGGGTGCGTGAGCGCTGGGGCGGCAAGCTCGTCGTGAAGGGGGTGCTCGACCCCGACGACGCCCGCCTGGCCGTCGACGCCGGCGTGGACGGCATCGTGGTGTCGAACCACGGCGGCCGCCAGCTCGACACCGTCCCGTCGACCGCGGCGGCGCTGCCTGCGGTGGCCGACGCGGTTGGCGATCGCGTGGAGGTGCTGGTCGACGGCGGCATCCGCACCGGGCTCGACGTCGTGAAGATGCTCGCCCTCGGCGCCAAGGCGTGCCTGATCGGCCGGGCCTGGGCGTGGGCCGTCGCCGCCCGGGGCGAGGCCGGGGTGCGTCACATGCTCGAAGGGCTCCGCGCCGACATCGACACCGCGCTCGCGCTCACCGGCACGCCCGACGTGGCCGACCTCGACCGGGACTGCCTGATCAATCCCCGACCTTGAGGATCTCCAGGGCCTCGTCGGCGTGGCGATCCATGTCGAGCTCGCTGCCCACCTGACCCGTGAGCCGACCGTCGGCGCCGATCACGAACGTCTGGCGCTTGACCTTCAACAACCCGATCGGACGCTTCACCCCGAAGATCTTCGCCACGTCGCCGGCCGTGTCGGCGAGCAGCGGGTAGTCGAACCCGTGCTTGTCGGAGAACTGCTTCTGCTTGGCCACCGCGTCGAGGCTGATGCCGACACGCTGCGCCCCGGCGGCACCGAACTCGGCGGCCAGGTCGCGGAAGTGGCAGGCCTCCTTCGTGCAGCCCGAGGTCATCGCCGCCGGGTAGAAGAACAGCACGACCGGTCCGTCGGCCAGGCGCTCGGACAACCGCCACCGGTTGCCGTCCTGGTCGTCGAGCTCGAAGTCGGGAACGACGTCGCCGATCTGCATGGGGCCTCCTCGGGGGCGGGGACGTCCGGAGAATAGGACCCCGGTAGCGTCGGGTGCACCCATGACCGCCTCCGTCGCTCGCCGCCCCCGCCACGCCGTCGCCCTCGTCACGGCCGTCGTCGCCCTCGCCGCGGGCCCGCTCGCCGCCTGTTCCTCCGACGGCGAACGGGCCACGGCGGTCGGTTCGGCGACGACGGCCCCGGAACCCCCCTCGGACCGGGCCCGAACCACGTGCACCGCGGTCCTCGACGATCGCAGCGCCGCCGTGACCGCCGACGCGGCCGAGGCGAGCACCACCGTGCGGCACGCCCTCGAGTCCACCGCCGCGCCCACCGACGACCAGCTGGCCACGATCCGCGACGCGCTCGGCGCCGAGCGGGGCCAGCTGGCCGACGCCCGCGACGCCCTGGCGGCCGTCGACGTGCCCGACGAGCAGGACTGGGCCACCGTCGTCGAGTCGGTCGACCCCCTGATCGCCGACCTCGACGCCCTGATCGAGTTCCTCCGCGCCCCCGACTGGGCGCGCGACCCGTCCACCGTGGGCCTGGCCACGCCGACCCCCGACCGGGTGGCCGTGGAGGAAGCGCTCGACCGCCTCGATCTGCTCGGCACCGACTGCGAGTGGGTCTACGTCTACCCGGGCGAACCGCGGGAGACGGCCCCCTTCCAGCACGATGCCGCTGCCGCGTGCGCGACCTCGGTCGAGCGCCGGCGGGCCGACGGCTACGACGACGACACCGCGACCGGGGACCGGCGCGCCGTCGAGTGGCGGGCGACGGTCACCGACCTGGACGCGGTCGACCCGTCCACCCTGGAGGACCCGACGCCGTGGAAGGCGGTCGTCGCCGCGGCGCGAGCGAAGGCCGACGGGACCGACGGCAACGACGTCAGCGACGACCTGACCACCCTCGGCCTCGACCAGCGCCCGTGCGCGGCGCTGGGCCTCTGACGATCAGACCTGCCAGCGTGGCGGGCGCTTCTCCCGGAACGACGCGATGCCCTCCTGGGCCTCCTCGGAGGCGAACAGGCGGGCCGACCGCTCGGTGAGCTCATCGGCCTGCTCGTCGAAGCGGGCCAGGAGCGGGGCGACCGTGAGCGCCTTCGTCTCGGCCAGGCCCTGCGGCGAGCAGGCCCGGAACGAGGTCAGCAGCGGTTCGAGGGCCGCCCGCGGGTCGGGGGCCGTCATGGTCACGAGCCCGATGCGCTCCGCTTCGGCCGCGTCGAACCGGTCTCCGGTGAGGTAGTACCGCGACACGTCGCGATCCCGCAGCCGTGGGCTGACCGTGAGCGAGATGATCGCCGGCGCCAGGCCGAGACGGGACTCGGTGAACGCGAAGTCGGTGGCCGGACCGACGACCGCCAGGTCGCAGGCGCCGACCAGACCGATCCCACCGGCGCGCACGTGCCCGTCGATGAGGGCGACCACCGGCTTCGGGCAGGTGAGGATCTCGCGCAGCAGACCGACCAGCCGGCCCGTGCCCGCGGCAGGGCCGCCTTCGCGCGCCGCCTCGGCCAGGTCGGCACCGGCGCAGAAGGTCGAACCGGTGTGGGTGAGGACGACCACGCGGACATCGGGATCGGTCGCCGCGGTGCGGAGCCGGTCGACGAGGGCGCCCACGAGCGGCGCGGAGAGCGCGTTGCGGTTCGCCGGCGAGTCGAGCGCCAGCTCGATCACTCCGTCGGCGATGTCGACGCGCACGGGTTCGGACGGGGGTTCGGGTTCGTCGGCCACCCGCCCATCCTCGCGGAGCCGGCGACGACGAGCGCACCGCTACGGTTGCCGACATGCCGTGCGGGAGGAGCAGAGCGATCGTGCCGGCGGTCGTCGCCGTCGCCGTGCTCGTGGGCTGCGGGGTCACGGCCCGGGACGCGACCCCCTCGGCATCCGCCCCCACCACCACGGCGAACGACGGCGTCATCGCCGGGCTCGACGCCGGGGAGGCCGACCCGGACTGCCTGGCCGAGGCCGGGCTCGAGGACGGGATCGCCTGGCACGAGGTGCTCGCCCCCCACGACGAGGACGGGGTCGACGAGGCGCTGACCACCGTCGACGACGGCCTGGCCTGCATCCGCGTCGCCGGCGCCGAGGCGATCCTGTCCGACGGGTTCGGGGAGGCGTTCGACGCCTGGTACGAGACCGACCTCGACGACGCCGAGGTGTGGTGCCTCCTCGAGGACCTCGCCCACGAGCGCTCCCCCGCCTTCACGCTGGTCGACCCGCTCGGCAACGGCCGCCACGAGGAGCTGCTCGACGCCGTCGAACGGTGCGCCGACACGTCGGACGTCCGAGCGGTCCACGACACCCTGATCGGCCCCGAGCACTACGGCGACGAGGAGATGCTCGACGACCTCTACGACCGTTGCGACACCGACGATCGGGCCTGCGACCTGCTGTACCTCTGGTCCGGCCCGGGGACGGACTACCACGAGCAGGCCGCGAGCTGCGGCGGCCGGCGCCCCGGCACCCGGGAGTACTGCGCCGACGGGCTCACGCTCGACGTGGACGGCTACGTGGAACCCGACGCCCCCGGCCTCGACGACCTCGCCGACCGGTGCCGCGACGGTGACGGGCTGTCGTGCGACCTGCTGTTCGGGCTGATCGACGAGTCCAACCCCCTGGCCGAGGTGGCCCGCACGTGCGGCGGCCGCTTTCCGGAGGGTCCGAACTTCGGCTGCCTCGGTCGGATCTGAGGTTCAGGGCTTCCAGGCGGCGAGGAAGTTGCCGAGGCGCTCGATGGCGTCCTGGAGGTCGTAGGCCAGCGGCAGCGTGACGATGCGCAGGTGGTCGGTCTCGGGCCAGTTGAAGCCGGTGCCCTGCACCAGCAGCACCCGCTCCTTCACCAGCAGGTCGAGCACCAGCTTGGCGTCGTCGGGGACCTCGTAGACCTCCGGGTCGAGCCTCGGGAACACGTAGATCGCGCCCCGCGGTTCGACGCAGGACACCCCCGGGATCTTGTTGAGCCCCTGGACCGCGGTGTCGCGCTGCTCGAGCAACCGGCCGCCGGGCAGCACCAGGTCCTCGATGCTCTGCCGACCCGACAGGGCCACCTGGACGGCGTGCTGGCCCGGCACGTTGGGGCAGAGGCGGGACGACGCCAGGAGCTCGATGCCCTCCAGGAACCCCGCGGCATGGTCGCGTGGGCCGCTCACCACCAGCCAGCCGGAGCGGAACCCGGCCGACCGGTACGCCTTCGAGAGCCCGTTGAACGTCAGGCAGAGCAGGTCGGGACAGACCGTGGCCATGTGGGTGTGGACCGCGTCGTCGTAGAGGATCTTGTCGTAGATCTCGTCCGCGAGGACCAGCAGCCCGTGACGACGCGCGACGTCGGCGATGGCCTCCAGGCGGGCCGGCTCGTACACCGCGCCGGTCGGGTTGTTGGGGTTGATGACGAGGATCGCCTTGGTCCTCGGCGTCACCTTGGACTCGATGTCGGCCAGGTCCGGCTGCCAGCCGTCGGTCTCGTCGCAGCGGTAGTGCACCGCGGTGCCGCCGGCCAGGCTCACCGCCGCGGTCCACAGCGGGTAGTCGGGCGCCGGGACGAGGACCTCGTCGCCGTCGTCGAGCAGCGCCTGCATCGTCATGATGATCAGCTCGGAGACGCCGTTGCCCAGGTAGATGTCGTCGACGTCGACCTCGGGGAAGCCCTCGACCACCTCGTAGTGCGAGGCGATCGCCCGCCGGGCGGGGATGATGCCCCGGGACTCGCTGTAACCCGACGACTCCTGGAGGGTGGCGATCATGTCGCGGATGATCCCGCCGGGGGCATCGAACCCGAACGCCGCCGGGTTGCCGATGTTCAGCTTGAGGATCTGGTGGCCCTCGCGTTCGAGCCGGGCGGCCTCGGCGTTGGCCGGTCCCCGGATCTCGTAGACGACGTTGCGGAGCTTCGACGCCTGGTCGAGCGACCTCGGCCCGTCGGTGCGTTCGTGATCGAGGTCGGCCATGACCTCCATTGTCGCTCCGGCCTCAGGCCCGGACCAACCAATCCAACCGACGGCCCCACGCGGCCAGCGCCGCCGGGTCGGGCTCGGTCGGGTACCGGGAGGCCAGCACCGCGGCCGCCGAGCTGCGCACGCTCGTCGCCGCGGTCGACAGACCGGCCCGAGGGGCACGGGCCAGACCGGTGACGAGGCCGGGGAGGTCGCCGGGCCGCGGGGTGCCGCGGGTCTGGTCCAGGCCCGACCGGGCGAGGTGCTCGGTGAGGAGGCCGGAGCGGAGCAGGGCGCGGACGCCCGGCGTGCCGATCGCGGACGAGTGCCGGCGGAACCCGTCGTAGAACGCGAGGTCGCCGCCGAAGCGGCGCTGGAACTCGACCTGGTACCGCCACACGGTCGCACCCTCCCCCGGGTCGTCGGCGTCGCCGACCACCTCGGCCAGCGTCGTCCCGGCCAGGAGCCCCATGCCCACGCCGGAACCGTGCGCGGGGAACACCTGGGCGGCGGCGTCGCCGACCAGCGCGAGCCCCGGCGCGGTGCAGCGGGTGAACGGTCGGCGCAACGGGATGAGTCCTGCGCCGCCGTGCAGCCGGTCGCCGATCCAGGGGTGCAGCCTGCGCACCTCGGTCAGCATGCGGGCGGCCGGGCCGTGGCGACCGTCGGCCAGGCAGCCGACCAGCACGCGGACCTCGGTCAGGTCGCCCGACACGGAGATGGAGCGGGTGGAGAAGCCACCGGCGGTGCCGAGCACGTTGACGGCCTCGCCCGGCCGCGCACCCCATGCGTCGAGCTGGCGGCGGGCCCCGTCGACGTCGGCGACGCGGAACACGACGTCGGCCGCCGTGCACCGCTCGGCCGGCCGCACCGGCGGGCACCACGGTGCGACGACGCTCGACCGGCCCCGAAGCGCGCCCCGCCACCCGGATGCGTCGACGAAGAGCGCCGCCTCCGCCCGCAGCGCGCCGTGGCCGTCGGTCCCGCCCGTCTCCACGGCCACGAGCCGACCGTCGCGCTCGATCGGCTCCAGCGACCCGGTGCGGTCGACCACCTCGACGCCCGCCGCCACGGCGTCGGCCCGAAGCCGGGCACCGAGGAGCCCCATGTCCACGCCGATGATCGGGTTGTCGCGCACCACGAGCCCGGGCTCGTCGAACGGCGTACGGAGGTGGATCGGTTCACCGCCACCGACCCGCTCGTCACCCGACGGTCGGTCGACGCCCGCCCGGTCGAACTGCCAGCCGACGATCCCGTTGTTCCAGTGGGCGCCGCCACGGTCGACCGGCCGTCGTTCGAGCAGCAGGACCGAGCGTCCCCGACGGGCGAACTGCCCGGCCGCGTTGGCCCCGGCGGTGCCCGCTCCCACGACGACGACGTCGCCCTTCCACGTCCTCATCGGCTTGCGTCTGCCTCCATCGCCAGCAGGGCCACCTTGGCCTCGGAGCCGCCACGGTAGGCGCCGGTCGTGCCGTCGCTGCGCACGACCCGGTGGCACGGCACCACGATCGGCACCGGGTTGGAGGCGCAGGCCGAGCCCACGACCCGCACCGCCTTCGGGTTGCCGGCCGACTCGGCGAGCGCGGCGTAGGAGATCGTGGAGCCGTACCCGACGTTGCGGAGCTCGTCGAGCACGGTGCGGCGGAAGCCCCGGGACAGGCCGAGGTCGACGGGGACCTCGAAGTCCCTGCGGGCACCGGCGAAGTACTCGTCGAGCTCCCGGGCCACCTGGTCGGTGCGACGGCGGTCCGCCAGGATCCGGGGCGACACCACCTCGGCCAGGTCCTCGAGGACCGACGCGTGGTCCTCGACCTCGAACGCGAGCCGCAGCAGCCCCTCCGGGCCGACGACGACCAGGCAGCTCCCGATCGGAGCGTCGACGGTCCGGTACGCCAGGTCGAGGAGGCCCGCCGCATCGGCACGCTCGGCCAGGCCGCGGCGAAGGTCGGTGAGGCGATCCGCGCCGGGATCGGGCACGTCGATCGTGGTCATGGCTGGACCTCCTGGGTCTCGGCGGTGAGGTGTCGGCGCAGTCGGGCGATGCCGTCGGCCGCGCTGCGGCGGGCCGCGACGGCCGAGCAGCCGAGCAGGTCGGCCACCTGCGCGTAGGGCAGTCCGGCCACGTGGCGGTACACGACGGCCCCCCGCTGCTTGTCGGGGAGCGAGGCGACCAGACGCCACAGCTCCGGGTCGGCCAGCTCGAAGGCGTCCTCGCCCACCGGGCGCTCCGGCACCTCGGCGAGCGGCACCGGGGCCCGGCCCGCCCGGCGGTGCACGTCGATCGCCTTGCGGTGGGCGATCGTCACGAGCCAGGCCCGGACGTCGCTGTCGGGTCGCAGCCGGTCGTACGCGCCGAGCGCGGCGAGGAACGTGTCCGACCAGGCGTCGTCGGCGTCGGTCTCGGGCAGCACGGCGCGGCACACCCGCCACACCACGGTGCCGTGCTCGGCCACCAGCAGGTCGAAGGGTCGAACCGTCATGTCCTGCCAACGTCCACGAACGCCATTCTGTGAGGCCAGACTGGCCCCATGTCGAACGCCGTGGTCGTCGGGAGCGGACCCAACGGGCTGGCTGCGGCGATCACGCTCGCCGAGGCCGGCCTCGACGTCCGGGTGCTCGAGGCCGCCGACCGTCCCGGTGGCGGGGTCCGGTCCTCGACCGACGTCCTCCCCGGCCTCGTGGTCGACGAGTGCTCGGGCTTCCACCCGATGGGGGCGGCATCGCCCTTCTTCGCGTCCCAGCACCTCGACCGGCACGGGCTCCGCTGGCGGTGGCCCGAGATCGAGGTGGCCCACCCGCTCGACGACGGACGGGCCGCGCTCCTCTGGCGCGACCCGGCCCGCACCGCCGACGGGCTCGGCGTCGACGGCGCGGCCTGGCAGCGCACGATCGGGTGGACCGGTCGGCGCTTCGACGCACTCGCGGCCGACGTGCTGCGCCCGATCGTGCACGTCCCTCGGCACCCGCTGTCGCTGGCCCGGTTCGGGGCGATGGCGCTCACACCGGCTTCGGTGCTGGCCCGGGCCTTCCGCACCGACGAGGGCCGGGCGCTGTTCGGCGGGGTCGCGGCCCACGCGTTCGCCGAGTTGACCGGGCCGTTCTCGGCGGCGGTCGGGGTGATGCTGGCCGGGGCCGGCCACGCCCACGGGTGGCCGGTCGCCGAGGGCGGGTCGGGGGCGATCGCCGCCGCGCTCGCCCGTCGGCTCGCCGAGCTGGGCGGCACGATCGAGACCGGCGTCGCCGTCGGGTCGATCGCCGAGCTCGACCACCCCGACGTCGTCTGCCTCGACACGACGCCCGGCGCGGCGGCGACGATCCTCGGCGACCGGCTGCCGAGCGGCGTCGCCCGCGCCTATCGGCGGTTCCGTTCCGGCCCGGCCGCCTACAAGCTCGACCTGGCGGTCGAGGGGCCGATCCCGTGGGCGAACCCCGACGTCGGACGGGCCGGCACCGTGCACCTCGGGGGCGCCTTCGACGAGATCGTGGCGGCCGAGGCCGCGACGAACCACGGCCGGATGCCGGCCCGGCCCTTCATGCTCCTCGGCCAGCAGTACGTCGCCGATCCCGGACGGTCGGCCGACGGCGTCAACCCCGTGTACCTGTACGCCCACGTCCCCAACGGGCTCACCGACGACGTCACCGACGTGTTGATCGACGGGGTCGAGCGGTTCGCTCCCGGCTTCCGGGACCGGATCCGGAAGGTGGTCGTCACGCCGCCCGTCGCGCTCCAGGACCGCAACGCCAACTACCTCGGCGGCGACATCGCCGGTGGCGACACCTCGGGGCTGCAGGTGCTGTTCCGGCCCCGGATCGCCGTCGACCCCTATGCCACGGGTGTCCCGGGCGCCTACCTGTGCTCGGCCAGCACGCCTCCGGGCGCCGGGGTGCACGGCATGGGCGGCCACAACGCGGCCCGCGCCGCCCTGCGCCGCATCTGAGCCCGGTCAGAGCCAGGCGACGATGCGGTCGCCCGCCGTGTCGGTCCGCATCCGCATGCGCTCGACGACCCGCTCGCAGTGCCCCTCCATGAGCTTGCGGGCCAACTGGGGGTGCCCACCCCGGACGGCGCCGGCCAGCTCGGCGTGGTCCTCGAACACCATGGCCCGACCCTCGGCATCGGTCTCGGAAACGCCGTGGTGGGTCACGATCTGGCTGAAGAGCTGCATGCTGATCTCGAGCGCCCGGTTGCCGGTGAGCGCGGCGAGCGCGGCGTGGAGGTCGGCGTGCTCGACCATCGGCGAGGTCTGGTCGAGCGGCCCCTCGACCTGGAACGGCGCCATCAGCTCGGCGCGCCGGGCGGCATCCGGGTGCCGGGCGGCCAGCTCGGCGAGCAGCACCTCGGCGGAGCTCCAGGCCGCGTACAGCTCGTCGTAGGTGACCCCGGCCATCTGGAAGTACATCGACGCCATGCGGGCGAAGGCCGCCGGATCGACGCTGCCCACCACCGGTCCGCCGCCCGGGCCCCGGCGGATGACGATGAACCCCTGCACCTCGAGCAGCCGGAGCGCCTCGCGGAGCGACTCGCGGCTGACGTCGTACAACTCCATCATCCTGGCCTCGGCCGGCAGCTGCGCCCCCGAACCCAGCCCGTCGTCGAGGATCGCCTGGACGATGCGACGGGCGACGACCTCGGCGGTCTTGAGCGGTCGGACGTCCCCGGCGTGGACGTCGAGCGCGATCGGCGGGCGGCTCGCCATGGCGGCACCCTACGCCGGTGGCGAGGTCAGTCGAGGAAGAGGTGGTAGGCCGCGTTGTCGTTCTCGTCCCACCACGGGTAGCCGAGCTCCTCCACGTAGGCGAGGAAGCGGGGTCGCTCGGCCGGCGGCACCTGGATGCCGACCAGCACGCGGCCGTGGTCGGCCCCGTGGTTCCGGTAGTGGAAGAGCGAGATGTTCCAGTCCATCTCCAACCCGTCGAGGAACGTGAGCAGCGCGCCGGGGCGTTCGGGGAACTCGAACCGGTACACGACCTCGTCGGCCAGCCCCTGCGCCCGCCCGCCGACCATGTGGCGGACGTGCAGCTTGGCCAGCTCGTTGTCGGTCAGGTCGACGACGGTCAGCCCCGCGGCGCTGAGCTCGGCGCCGATCTGGGCCCGCTCGGTCTCGCCACCGGCGAGCTGGACCCCGACGAACACGACGGCCTGGTCCGATGCCGCGTAGCGGTAGTTGAACTCGGTGATCTGGCGACCGCCGAGCAGGCGGACGAACGCCCGGTAGCTGCCCGGCACCTCGGGGATCTGGACCGCGAAGATCGCCTCCGCGCCCTCACCGATCTCGGCCCGCTCGGCCACGTGGCGCAGCCGGTCGAAGTTCGTGTTGGCGCCGGAGTCGATGGCGATCAGCGGCCCGGGCGGAGCCTCGCCCTGCTCGACGTGGCGCCGCAGACCGGCCAGCGCGAGCGCGCCCGACGGCTCGGCGATCGACCGGGTGTCGTCGAAGATGTCCTTGATCGCCGCGCACACCTCGTCGACGCTCACCGTGACGGTGCCGTCGAGCAGCTCGCGGCACAGCCGGAACGTCTCGTCGCCGACCCGACGCACGGCCACGCCGTCGACGAACAGGCCGACCCGGTCGAGGGTGACCGGCTCACCCGCGGACAGCGCCGCGGTCATCGCCGCGCTGTCCTCGGGCTCGACCCCGATCACCTGCACGTCGGGCCGGACGAACTTCACGAAAGCCGCGATGCCGGCCGCCAGCCCGCCGCCACCGATCGGCACGTAGATCGCCCCCACCGGGCCGGGGCACTGGCGCACCAGCTCCAACCCGATCGTGCCCTGGCCGGCGATGACGTCGGGGTCGTCGAAGGGGTGCACGAACACCAGGTCGTCGGCCTCGGCGAGGGCCCGGGCGTGCTCGTTCGCCGCGTCGAACCCGTCGCCCACCAGCACCACCTCGGCCCCGAGCCGGCGCACGGCGTCGACCTTGATCGAGGGCGTCGTCGTGGGCATGACCACCACGGCCCGGATGCCCAGTCGCTCCGCCGAGAACGCCACGCCCTGCGCGTGGTTGCCGGCCGACGCGCACACCACGCCCCGCTCCCGCTGCTCCGGCGTGAGCCGCGACAGCTTGTTGTGGGCGCCCCGCACCTTGAACGAGAACACCGGCTGGAGGTCTTCGCGCTTGAGCAGCACGTCGGTGCCGAGGCGGGCCGACAGGAGCGGCAGCCGCTCCAGCGGCGTCTCCTGGGCGACCTCGTAGACGGCGGCCTGCAACGTGCGCCGGAGGTAGTCCTGCACCGGTCCGACGCTAGTGCTCGACCACTCGGCCGCCGGCCACGACCAGGCGGCGGGTGACGTCGACCCGGTCGAGGAACGCTCGGTCGTGGGTGACGAGCAGCAGCGTGCCCACGAAGCGACCCAGCGCCTGCTCCAGCTGCTCGATCGCCGGCAGGTCGAGGTGGTTGGTCGGTTCGTCGAGCACCAGCAGGTTCACCCCCTCCGCCATGAACAGGGCGAGGTTGGCCCGGGTGCGCTCCCCCGGCGACAGCCCGCTCGACGGGCGGCCGACGTGCTCGGCGCCCAGGCCGAACTTGGCCAGCAGCGACCGCACCTCGTCCACCCGGCCGCCGGTCGCGTCCTGCACGACCTCCAGCACCGTGGGATCGCCGGCGAACCGCTCACGCCGCTGGCTCAGCTCGCCGACCACGACCGACGGGCCGATCGTCGCCGTGCCCTCGACCGGATCCAGCCGCCCCAGCAACAGGTCGATGAGCGTCGACTTGCCGGCGCCGTTCTCGCCCTCGATCGCGATCCGGTCGGCCCACCCGACGACCAGGTCGACCGGGCCGAGCCGGAACGAACCCCGCTCGGCGACGGCCCCATGCAGCTCGGCCACCACGTCGCCGCTGCGCTCGGCCGTGCCGATCTCGAAGCGCAGCTCCCAGCCCTCCCACGGCTTGTCCACGACCTCCAACCGGTCGATCGCCCGCTCGGTCGCCCTCGCCTTGCCGGCGAGCTGCTCGGACTGCGACTTGGCCCGGTGGCGGACGAACTTGTCGGTCTCACCCGACCGCTTGGCCTTGCCGATCCCCTGGCTGGACCACTCCCGCTGGTGCTGGGCCCGGGACCGCAGCTCGTCGCGCTTGGCCACGTAGGCGGCGTGGTCCTCCTCGGCGTGACGCCGGGCGGTGGCCCGGGCGTCGAGGTAGGCGTGCCAGCCCCCGCCGAAGACCGTGGCGGTGTGGTCGTGCTCGTCGAGCTCGACCACGTGGGTGACGACCCGTTCGAGGAAGGCCCGGTCGTGGCTGACCACCACCACCGGCTCGCTGCGGGACAGCACGAACGCCTCCAGCCGGGCCAGACCGTCGAAGTCGAGGTCGTTCGTCGGTTCGTCGAGGAGCAGCACGTCGAAGCGCGAGAGGAGGGTGGCCGCCAGCGACACCCTCGCCGCCTGGCCGCCCGACAGGCCGTCGGTGGCCTGCTCGGCCACCGCGCCGTCGATCCCGAGGTCGGCCAGCACCTCGCCGAGCCGGGCGTCGAGGTCCGGGCCGCCGAGCGCGAGCCAACGGTCGAGGGCGACGGCGTAGCGGTCGCCACCATCGGGTTCGCCCGCCGCCAGCGCCTCGGTCGCACCGTCCAGCTCGGCCTCGGCCGCCGCCACCCCGGTGCGGCGCCCGACGAACGCCACCACCGACTCCTCGGGGTCGCGATCCGGTTCCTGGGGCAGGAGGCCGACGGTGGCGTCCGCCGGTGCCACCCGCACCGTGCCCCGCTCGGGTCGGAGGTGACCGGCCAGCACCCGCAGGAGCGTCGACTTCCCGGTGCCGTTCGGGCCGACGACGCCGAAGCGCTGGCCGGGCCCGACCGCGAAGTCGACGTCGTGCAGCACCGGGTTCGGGCCGTAGGAGAACGTGACCCCGCGGGCCTGGATCGTGGCCGTCAGCGGGCTCCCATGAACATCACGCGCAGCTGGTCGTAGGCCTCGATGCAGCGGCCCGCGCCCATGACCACCGCCTCGAGCGGCTGGTCGACGAGCGTGACGGGGACCTCGGTCTCCTGTGCGATCCGGTTGGCCAGGCCCTTGAGCATCCCGCCGCCGCCCACGAGGTACATGCCCCGCTCGATCAGGTCGTGGGCCAGCTCCGGCGGCGCGTTGCCGAGGCAGGCGATCACCGAGTCGACGATCGCGTTGACCGGCTCGGCGATGGCTTCGCGCACTTCTTCGGGCGACAGGATCACCGTCTTCGGCAGGCCGCTCATGAGGTCGCGCCCGCGCACCTCGGCCTTGACGTCGTCCTGCACCGGCCACGCCGAGCCGATCGCCACCTTGATCTCCTCCGCCGTGCGCTCGCCGACGGCGATGCCGTACTCGCGGCGGATGAACGCCTGGATCGCCGCGTCGAGGTCGAACGACCCCACCCGCACCGCCTCGAGGGCGACGACGCCGCCCAAGCTGATCAGCGCGGTCTCGGAGGTGCCACCGCCCACGTCGACGACCATGTTGGCGATCGGCTCGTTGACCGGGAGGTACGCACCGAGCGCCGCCGCCATGGGCTGCTCGATCAGCTGCGCGTCGGCGGCACCGGCGCGACGGGCCGCCTCGGTGACGGCGCGGCGCTCGACCTCGGTGATGGCCGACGGCACGCAGATCACCACGCGCGGCCGGTTGAACTTCGAGACGCCGGCCCGCTGGAGCAGCAGGCGGATCATCCGCTGGGTGACGTCGAAGTCGGTGATCGCCCCCTGGCGGAGGGGACGCACGGCGACGATGTAGCCGGGCGTGCGCCCGATCATCTGCCACGCCTCCTGGCCCATGGCCAGCACGTCGCCGGTCTGCTGGTTGAGCGCGATCACCGACGGCTCGTTCAGCACGATGCCCTGGCCCTTCGCGTACACCAACGTGTTCGCGGTGCCGAGGTCGATGGCGAGGTCGCGTGCCATCAGGTCCGTCCCGGCGGTCGGCGCGGCGGCCCGGCCCGCTTGGGCGCCTCGGTGCGCTTCGGGGCATCGACCCGCTGGCCGTGCAGCGGTGTCGCGTCCGGAGACAGCGCGTCCATCTCCCGACGGAACGAGTCGACACCGTGCTCGAGGGACGTGGGCTGGCGGTTCCGCAGCCAGACCGTGGTCGAGACGGCCGCCACGATGAGCACGGGCACCACGATGTAGAGCAGGACGCTCATCGGGACAGGCCAGTGCGCGGGTGGACCACGCCGCCATGGTAGATGCCGACGGCTCCCCCGCGGCCCGTCGGGGGAAGGTGCTCGGTACGATCGCGGCCCGATGCCGTTCGACCGACCATCCGACGACGAACGGCCCGGACCCGACGGGATCCTGCCGCCCGACGACCGCCTGTGGCGCCACCCCTCCGAACTGGGCGGCTCACACGCCCCGACCGAACGCTCCCGACCGATCACGTGGCTGGCCGTCACCGCCATCGTCGTCGGTGTCGCGCTCGGCGCCGTGGTCCTCTGGTCGGCCCGCCCGGTCACCGACGAGCGGGCGGACGGGTCCGACGACGTCCGCGCCGCGACCGCCCCCACCGGGGTGAGCATGCTGTCGGTCCGGCGCTCGCTGGCCACCGTCGAGATCGGCGACGGCGACACCTGGCAGCAGGTCTCGGGACTCTGGGTCGATGCCGCCGGCACGCTGGCCGTGCCGGCCCTGCTGCTCGACGGCGGCGGCGCGGTCTACGTGATCGGTGAGGACGGCCGCCGCCAGCTGGCCCGGATCGCCGGGGTCGACGACGCCACGGGCATCGCGACCCTCGTCGTCGCCACCACCGACGGGCTCCCGGCCACGCTCGGGTCCCGCCCCGACGTCGGGCAGCGGGTCTCGGTGGTGGCGGCCGACGTCGAGGATCCGGTGGCCGCCGCCCGCGTCGAGGTGCTGTCGGTCGGCGAGGCCGCCGACGTCGACGGCACGGTCCACCACGACACCGTCCACCTCGACCACGGGTCGACCGATCCGGTCGGGTCGGCGCTGGTCGACGAGGGCGGCACGGTCGTCGCGATGGTCATCGGGACCGACGGGGAGGGCCGCACGATCGCCACTCCCGCCGACACCGTGCGCTCGGTCGCCACGGCGCTGCGCGACGACGGTGAGGTCCGGTGGGCCCGGTTGGGCGTCCGGGTCGCCGACACCGCATCGTCGTCGGGGGCGCAGGTGGTCGGGCTCGACGACGGCAGCCCGGGGACCGCCGCCGGGATCCAGGTCGACGACGTGGTGACCGCGGTCGACGGGGTGGCCGTCCACGACGCCGGCGACCTCGTCGCCGCGCTCCGGGCCCACGACCCGGGCGACGACGTCGCCGTCACCGTCGAGCGCGACGGGGACCGCTTCGCGGTCGCGGTCACCCTCGGCTGACGGTGCTCAGGCGTTGCGACGACGGCGGCGCACCAGGGCGACCGCGCCACCCACCAGCGCGGCGACCACACCCGCGCTGACACCGAGCGCGAGCTCCTGGCGACGCTGCGGGCTGATCGACTCGATCGCGCTGGCCTCGTGGCCCGCGACGTACGCCTCCTCGTTGGAGTTCGTCTCCCGCCAGCCGGCGGCGACCAGGCGGTCGTTGGCCACCACCCACGGGTGCAACGCATAGGCCACCACGCCGGGCATCGTCGGCGCGAGCCCGAGCCGGTAGCGCCACTCCGAGGCCTTGAGCGCAGCCTGCTCGGGCAGCCGCAGCTTCGGCACCGGGTCGAGCGCACGGCGCTCGTTCGGCGTGAGCCAGCCCGTCGGCGCCACGTTGACGGGGCCGTCGAGGCGGGCCGCCCACGCGACGACGATCGCCGACGCGAGGTCGTCCTCGTGGAGGTACTGCGCCGGGGTGTCGTCGCCGGGCGGCACGTTGCTCACCGCGTCGAGCGCCTCGGCCAGCCAGTTGCCCTCGCCCCCGACCACGGTCGCGGGACGCAGGCGGGCGACGGTGGTCCCCGGGTGGTCGGCCGCCCAGTCGGCCGCCAGACGCTCGATCTCGCCCATCTGCACCGCGAACGCCAGGTCGGGGTGCGGGCGCAGCGGCGCGTCCTCGGTGAGCGGCACCGGGTTGTTCGGCCACGGCCCGTAGACGGTGGCGCTCGAGCGCAGGACCACCGACGAGGCGCCGGCCTTCTCCGCGGCGTCGAGCACCCGTCGGGCCATGGTCACGTCGACGGCGTCGTCGATCTCGGGTCCCGTGAGCCGGGGCCCGAAGGCGGAGGCGAGGTGGATGACCGCGTCGGCACCCTCGAAGGCCTCGGTGAGGTCGGCGGTGACCAGGTCGAGGCGGTGCGACTCCACGCCGTGACCGCTCATCGACAGCAGGTCGATGCCCACCACCGACGAGACGTCGTCGCGCGCCGCGAGGAGCGTCCGGACCTTGCGTCCGATCGAGCTCGCCGCCCCCGTCACCACGACCCGTGCCATCCCGTGAGCTTGCCCGCGCCGGTGCCGCCGTGCCACATCGTGGGGTCCGGCCGTACGATGCAGGCATGACATCGGGCAGCAACCCGTTCGAGGGCATGCCGTTCTTCGGCGACCTCCTCAAGATGTTGGGCACGCAGGGCCCGGTGCAGTGGGACGGCGCCCGCCAGCTCGCCCTGTCCATCGCCACCGACGGCGGCAGCGAACCCAACGTCGACCCGATGGAGCGCATCCGCTTCGAACAGCTGGCCCGGGTCGCCGAGATGCACGTCACCCGCGCCACCGACCTGCCGGTGTCGTCGTCGGGCGCGCTCACCGTCACCCCCGTCACCCGCACGCAGTGGGTCCTCGCCACCCTCGACGCCTACCGGCCCCTCGTCGAGCGCATGGCCACCGCGCTGCACCCGCCGACCCCGAACCCCGGCGAGGCGGTCCACCCGGCCGCCGACGAGCTCGACGGCGACCCGACCGAGGCCTGGCTCGGCCAGATCATGGGCCTCCTCTCGCCGATGCTGCTCGGCATGACCACGGGCTCGTTGGTCGGCCACCTCGCCACCCGCAGCTTCGGCCTCTACGACCTGCCCATCCCCCGCCCGGCGTCCGACGACGTGTCGGTGGTCGCGGCCAACGTCGACGCCTTCGGCAAGGACTGGTCCCTCGACGGCGACGACCTGCGGCTGTGGGTGTGCCTCGACCAGATCGCCCACCACGCCGTGCTCCGGGTGCCGCACGTGCGGGCCCGACTGGAGGGGTTGCTCCACGAGTACGCGGGTGCGTTCGAGTCCGACCCCGATGCGCTGGGGTCGAAGCTCGCCGATCTGGACGTGGACCCGACCGGCGGTGATCCGATGGCGCGGTTCCAGGAGCTGATGGGCGACCCGGAGGTCGTCCTCGGCGCCGTTCGCTCGGCCCGGCAGCAGGAGCTGCTACCCCAGCTCGAGGCGCTCGTCACCGTGGTCGAGGGCTACGTCGACCACGTCATGGACGGCGTGGGCCACAGCCTGGTCGGCACCTACGGCCAGGTGACCGAGGCGATGCACCGCCGCCGGGTCGAGGCCTCGGCCAGCGACCGCTTCGTCGAGCGGCTGCTCGGCCTCGACCTCACCCAGGACCACTTCGACCGGGGCCGGGCGTTCGTCGACGGCGTCGTCGAACGGGCCGGGACCGACGGATTGGCCCGGCTCTGGGCCTCCGCCGAGGTCCTGCCCACCCCCAACGAGGTGGCCGCCCCCGGGCTCTGGCTCGCCCGCATCGACCTGCCCGGCGACACCGCCTGACGAATCAGCGCTCCGGCCGGGTCGGCTCGTCGGGGCTCCACGGGAACGGGTTCGCCACCGACGGATCGAGGTCGTCGAGGTACGACGAACGCTCGTCGTCGGGCACCCAGGCCACCGGTGACGATGCCGCGAGCTCGCCCTCGACGAGTGGCGGGCGGTCCGGTTCGGCCCACTCGGGCGGGGCCTCCTCGTCGTACTCGTCGTCGTCGTACTCGTACTCGTACTCGTCATAGTCGTCGTACTCGTCATCGAGGTCGTCGTCGTGGCGGAACCGGCGCAGCGCCCGGCGGGGCGCCCGCCGGATGCGGCCCTTCACCTCGGCCGACACCTCCGACATCCGGTCCTCGATCACCGCCGCCCGGGCGGTGGCGACCGTCTGCTTCGCGCCCGTGCGGTGCGCGTAGCTCATCCGGGCCAGGACGTAGGACGACAGCGCGATGAGCGCCGTGGCGAACACGACGATGAAGCCGGTGTCGGCGTCCAGGTCGAACGCCACCGCGATCAGCGCGCCGATCACCCACGACACCTGGAAACGGGTCTCGAACCGGGCGAAGGCCCGCCCCCGGTTCGCGTCGGGCGCGTCGCGCTGGAGGATCGAGTCGAAGGCGAGCTTGCCGCCGCCGCCGGCGAAACCGACGCAGGCACCGAGGACCGTGGCACCCATCCACCCACCGAGAACGATCGCGAACAACCCGCCGGTCACCACCAGCGCCAGCACGCCGGTGAGCAGGTTCTCCTCGCTCGTCATCTGCCGGATGCGGGGACCGGCCGCCGCGCCGCCGAGCTGGCTGAGCACGCTGGCCCCGCCGACCACCACGAACTCCCAGGGGGGACGGTCCCCGCCCTGGAAGTCGAACGCGATCACGAGCGTCAGGAACCCGACGCAGGCACGGATCCACCCCATGGCCGACCCGGCCATGACGATGGACGCGCCGCGCAGCTCAAGCTTCTCGGTCTCGTCGGCCTCCTCCTCGGCGACGCGCACCGGCTTGATGCGGGTGGCCAGGACGACGCCCGCCACGTAGGTGCACATCGCCATGTAGAGCGCCCACTCAGGCCCGGCCAGCTTCATCACGATGGCCGCCGGGACGACGCCGATGAAGCTGGCCAGCCCGGAGATCAACGCCAGCTTGGAGTTGGCCTGCACCAGCTCGGTGTCGGTGCGCACGACGGTGGGGACGAGCGCGCTCCTGGCCACGGCGTACGCCTTCTGGAAGACGAGGAGGCACAGCGCGTAGAAGAAGAAGAACAGGCTCCCGGCCTTGACCTCGCCGGCCATCAGCCAGGCGGCCACCGCCCGGAGGACGAGCGACGCGATCACCATGAGGCGGTGACCGCCCCTCATGCGGTCGATCAGCGGCCCGATGAGCGGTGACAGCACCGCGAACGGGAGCATGGTGATCACCAGGTAGCGCAGCACCGGGACCCGGGCCTCGCCGGCCGGCATGCTGAAGAACAGCGACCCGGCGAGCGCGGCAGCCACCATGGCGTCGGCCATCGCATTGGTGGCGTGGGTGCGTGCGAGCCTCGCGAACGGGCTGATCACGAACGCCCTGGCCCCCTCGGGGGTCCTGGGGTGCGACAGCCCCTCGGTGCTCGTCGGGTCGCTCACGGGCCCCATCGTAGGGAACCCCCCTGACGAACCGCCGATCAGCTCATGGCCTCTCAGCTGCTCTCGGTGCCTCGAACTTGTAGCCGAGACCCCGGATCGTCACGATGCGCACCGGGTTCGACGGATCGTCCTCGACCTTGGCCCGCAGTCGCTTCACGTGGACGTCGAGGGTCTTCGTGTCGCCCACGTAGTCGTGGCCCCAGACCCGGTCGATGAGCACGTCGCGGGGCAGGACGCGGCCGGCGTTGGCCAGCAGCAGCGAGAGGAGCTCGAACTCCTTGAGGGGCAGCGACACCTGCTCCCCTCGGATGACCACCTCGTGGCGCTCCGGGTCGAGCGAGACATCGCCCACCACGAGCACGTCGTCACCCTCGTCGGGGCCGGCCGGCTCGTCGACGCGGGTCCGGCGCAGCACGGCCCGCATCCGGGCGACCAGCTCCCGCACCCGGTACGGCTTGGCCACGTAGTCGTCGGCACCGACCTCGAGGCCGACGACGGTGTCGATCTCCGACGCCTTGGCCGTGACCATGATGATCGGGACCTTGGAGGTCTTGCGGATCTCCCGGCAGACGTCGATGCCCGACACCTTCGGCAGCATGACGTCGAGCAGGACGAGGTCGGGTTCGACCGCCGGGAACAGCGCCAGCGCCTGCGCCCCGTCGCGTGCCACCTGGACCCGGAACCCCTCGCGACCGAGGCCGCTGGTGAGGGCCTCGATGAAGCCCTCCTCGTCTTCGACCACCAGCACGGTGGTGGGAGCGGTCATGGGTTCCTCCTGGAGGCGGCCAAGGGTTCGGGCGAGGGTTCGGACGGGGTGTCGAGGAGCGGCACCCGGACGGTGAAGGTGGATCCGCTCCCCTCGCGGGAGCGGACCGTGATCTCGCCGTGGTGGTTCTGCACGACGTGGCGGACGATCGACAGGCCGAGACCGGTCCCGCCGGTGTCGCGGCTGCGGGCCCGGTCGACCCGGTAGAAGCGCTCGAAGATGCGCTCGAGGTCGCGGGTGGGGATGCCCACCCCCGAGTCGGCGACGGTGATCGATGCCCAGGAGCCGTCGCGCTCGGCGAGCACCTGCACCTGGTCACCGGCCTCGGAGTACTTGATCGCGTTCTCGCAGAGGTTGCTGAGGGCGGAGACGAGCTGCATCCGGTCCCCGAGGACGAGGAGGTCGCGTTCGACCGACGGGGCGACGACCTGCACGCCGGCGACCTCGGCGGCGGTCCGGGTCCGCTCCACCGCCGCGGCGATCACGTCGTCGACGACGACCGCGGCCCGCTCGCCGACCACGTCGGACTCGATCTGGCTGAGCTGGAGCAGGTCGTCGATCGTCCTGGCGACGCGGAACGCCTCGAGCTGCATGCGGTCGGCGAGCCGGGCGACGACCTCCGGGTCGTCCTCGCCGGCCAGGGTCTCGGCCAGCACGCCCAGCGCGCCGACCGGCGTCTTCAGCTCGTGGCTGATGTTGGCCACGAAGTCGCGGCGCACCGCGTCGACCCGCTGCCGCTCGGACACGTCGTCGACGATCAGGAAGGCGCCGACGACCTGCCCGTCGTCCGCGTCGGGGTCGGCGCGCAGCGGCCCGGCCCGGAGCTCGATCGCCCGGCGGGGAGGGCCGAACAGGTCGATCGTGCGGGTCTCGCTGACGCCGTCGACCGCGAGCGCCACGAGGTCGCTCATCGCGGCCTCGACGAGGGCCTCCCCGTGCCGGGCGTCGACGAACCCCGAGGCCGCCCGGTTGCGGAACACCACCCGCGCCGACGCGTCGGCCAGGACGATGCCCTGGGGAATGAGGTCGAACGCCCGGGTCAGACGGGCCGCCGCCGCCGATTCGGCCTCGTGGCCGGCGAGGTGCCGGACCACCGACTCCTCGAGTCGATCGACGGCGTCGCCGACCGACCGCGACGTCGGAGCGGGGCGCCCGTCGACGCGCGAGCGGATCCGGTCGAGCTTGGACCGCAGCGCGCGAGGGCCCAACACCTAGCCCCCCGACGGCGGTTCCCCGGCGCGCCGGGCCGCATCGCGGGCCGCGCCGGTGTGCTCGGGCAGCCAGCCCGTGACCATGTAGCGGACGCGCTCACCGATGTTGACGGCGTGGTCGCCGATCCGCTCGTAGTACCGCCCGATCAGCGCGAGCTGGACCGCGACCTGCACCGGCAGGTCGCCGTCGTGGTTGGCCCGGAAGATCTCCTGGATGTAGTCGCGGTGGATGTTGTCGAGCCGGTCGTCGAGGTCGTCGATGGCCGCGGCCAGGGCGGCGTCACCGTCGATGTACGCGTCGAGCGAGACCTTGAACAGCTTGGTGGCCTCGTCGCCCATCTGGCCGATCAGGCCCCGCAGGCGGGCCGGGATCTCGGTGCCGAAGATGCGCCGGGCACCCTTGGCGATGTTGACCACGAGGTCGCCGGACCGTTCGATCTCGGCGATCATGCGGATCGCGGTGACGATGCCCCGCAGGTCGCTCGCCATCGGCTGCTGGAGGGCGAGCACCTGGTAGCAGGTCTCCTCCAGCTCCACGGCGCGCGCGTCGAGCGGATCGTCGTCGTCGATGATCTGCTGGGCCTCGGTGAGGTTGCCCGACAGCAGCGTCTCGGTGGCCCGGGGGATCCCCTCGGTCACGAGCGCCGCCATCTGCACCATCTCCTGGCGGATCTCCTCCAGGGTCTGGTGGAAGTTCTTGCGAACGTTCTCGTTGGCGGGTTCCACGTCGGTCATGGGCTCCATCCTTACCCCCCTTCAGCGGATCTCGGCGGCCAGATGCCCGGGATCGCCGGTGATCAGGTAGCGGAGACGGCTCCCGATGATGACGGCGTGGTCGGCGATCCGGTCGAGCGCCTTGCCGATGACCAGGCTGTGCACGGCCGCGGCGACCGCGTCGGGGCCGTTCAGGTGGAGCAGACGGCGCACCAGCGCGTCGTTGGCCACGTCGAGCACCTGTCCGGAGCGGGCCAGCGCCACGGCAGCGGCGAGGTCCTGGCCCGACCAGGCGGCGAGGGCGCGGCGGTACTGGTCGATCGAGGTGTCGGCCATGGTCTGGAGCACGTCGTACACCTCGGGGTAGGAGCGCACGACCTCGAGGCCCGGACCCACCTTCACCACCCGCAGCGCAAGGTCGCCGATGCGCTCGAGCTCGCCGAGGACCCGCATGACCGAGACGATGAACCGGAGGTCCGACGCCACCGGGGCCTCGCGCACGAGGAGCTCGTGGCAGCGCTCGATCAACGACACGTTCATGGCGTCGATGTCGTCGTCGGCGGCGACGGCGCGCGCGGCCACGGCCAGGTCGCCGTGCTCGAGGAACGTGCGCATGAGCTCGAGGTTCTGGTCGACGCGGACGCCCATGACCTCGACCTGGAGTCGGAGCTGCTCCAGCTCGTCGCTGAAGCCCTGGCGGACGGGGGGCATGGTGCTCAGCCGAAGCGCCCCGTGACGTAGTTCTCGGTGCGCTCGTCGGAGGGGTTCGAGAACATCTTCTCGGTCGTGTCGTACTCGACCAGGACGCCCGTGCGGGTGTCGCTGACCTCGCTGACCTCGGTCGTGAAGAAGGCGCACCGGTCGCTCACGCGCGCGGCCTGCTGCATGTTGTGGGTCACGATGATGATCGTGTAGTCGGTCTTGATCTCCTCCATGAGGTCCTCGATGCGCCCGGTGGCGATCGGGTCGAGGGCCGAGCACGGCTCGTCCATGAGGAGCACCTCGGGATCGACGGCCACGGCGCGAGCGATGCAGAGGCGCTGCTGCTGGCCGCCGGAGAGGCCGAGCGCCGACTTGTGCAGCCGATCCTTCACCTCGTCCCACAGGGCCGCCTGCTGCAACGAGCGCTCGACGATGTCGGTGAGCTCGGCCTTGTTCTTGGTCCCGGCGATGCGCGGCCCGTAGGCGACGTTGTCGAAGATCGACTTCGGGAACGGGTTCGGCTTCTGGAACACCATCCCGATCCGGCGACGGACCTCGACGGGCTCCACCTTCGGGCCGTAGACGTCGACGCCGTGGTACCGCAGGTCGCCCTCGACCCGGGCGCCGGTGATCACGTCGTTCATCCGGTTGAAGCACCGCAGCACCGTGGACTTCCCGCAGCCGGACGGTCCGATGAAGGCCGCGATCTCGTGCTGGCGGATGTCGAGGGTCACCTCGCGCACGGCGCGGAAGTCGCCGTAGAACACCGACAGGTCGGTGGCCTCGAACACGACCTTGCCGGGGGCCGCGTCGCCGCGGGCGCCGGCGTCGGCCGCCGAGGACGCCGTGAGGCGGGCCGGAGCGGTTCGGGCGTCGTTCACGTCGTGCGGGGTCGTGGTCACGTCGTCTTCCTCGTTGGTCGTCATGGTCAGCGCTTGGTGGCGAAGCGGTTGGAGATGAGCCGGGCGGCGATGGTGCAGGCGAACACCAGGAGGATGAGGGTGAAGGCCGCGCCGTAGGCCCGGAGCTGCGCGCCCTCGTAGGGCTGGCTGGCGTTGCGGAAGATCTGGGCGGCGAGGGTCGTGTTGTTGCCCTCGAACAGGTTCCAGTTGGTCTGGAAGGTGAGGCCGGTGACGAGCACGATCGGGGCGGTCTCGCCCGCGGCGCGGGCCACGGCGAGCATGGCGCCGGAGGTGATCCCGGGCAGGGCCGCGGGCAGCACGACGGTGAGGGTGGTCCGCCACCGGCGGGCGCCGAGCGCCAGGCTGGCCAGCCGCAGCTCGTCGGGCACCAGCTTCAGCATCTCCTCGGTGGCGCGGATCACGATCGGCAGCATCAGGCAGGCGAGGGCGAGCGCCCCGGCGAAGCCCGTCTGGGCCTTGAACCGGAGCACCCACACGACGTAGATGAACACGCCCATGACGACCGACGGCACGCCGGTCATCACGTCGGTCATGAACCGGATCGTGCGGGCGAGGCGGTTCTGCTTGCCGTACTCGTTGAGGTAGATCGCGCCCAGGATGCCGAGCGGGATGGCCATGACCGATGCCGCCGCGGTGATGATCACCGTGCCGACGACGGCGGGGCCCATGCCCGGCCCGACCCGTCGGTAGGAGTTCGGGATCTCCTCGGTGAGGAACTTGAGGTCGACGACCTGGCCGCCCTTGCTGAACACGTACCCGATGATCAGCGCCAGCGGGATCGCAGCGACCGCGAACGAGAGGAACATCGCGATGGTGGCGGCCACGTCGGCGGCCCGGCGCTTGGGCGAGAGGTTGGCCTCGAGCGAGATCCGCTCGGAGCCGGTGGGGCCGCCGTCCCGGGTGAGGTCGATGACGGTCATGTCAGGCTCCTCGCATCCGGCGCTCGGTCCGGGTGACGATCAGGCGGGCGGCGCTGTTGACGGCGATGGTGGCGATGAAGAGCACCACGCCGAGCCCGATCAGCGCCGAGCGGTGCAGGCCCGACGACTCACCCCACTCGAGGGCGATCGTCGACGGCATGGCAGCGCCCGAGGCGAAGAGGCTGCTCGTGATCTGGTACGACGAGCCGATGGTGAGGGCGACCGCGATGGTCTCGCCCATCGCCCGGCCGAGCCCGAGCATCGTGGCGCCCACCATCCCACCGAAGCTGTGGGGCAGCACGGCGCCCCGGATCATCTCCCACCGGGTGGCGCCGAGCGCGAGCGCCGCATCCTTCTCGCCCTGGGGAACCGTTGCGAACACCTCACGGGTCACCGAGGTGATGATCGGGGTGATCATCAGGGCGAGGATGATGCCGGCGGTCAGGAACCCGCGCCCGCTGCCGCCACCGCCGCCGAACAGCGAGCCGAGCACCGGCCAGCCGTCGACGGTGTCGGAGATCGAGTTGTACCAGGGGGCGACCGACGGGGCGACGAAGAGGACGCCCCAGAGGCCGTAGACGACCGACGGCACGGCGGCCAGCAGGTCGATGATGAACACGATCGAGGAGCGGAGCCGCCGGTGCGCCACCTCCATCGTGAAGAGGGCGATGCCGACGCTGACCGGCACCGAGGCGATCAGCGCGATGGTCGACACGACGAACGTGCCGTACACCATCGACAGGGCGCCGAACACGTTCTGGCTGGGTGCCCACCGGTCGAGGGTGAGGAAGTCGAGGCCCTGGTCGCTGAACGCCGGCCAGGCCTTGGAGATCGACGCCCAGGCGATCAGGCCCAGGATGGCGAGGATGGCCAGCCCGGCGCCGAGGGCGGTCCGCCGGAACGCCTCGTCGACGGTCGCGCCGTTGTCGCTGCTCGCCAGGTCTTCGGGGGCGTCGGGTGCGGGGAGTGAGGTCGCGGTCATCCGGTCAACCGTTCTCGGGCGGGGCGAGGTGAACGCTAGGGACGGGCGGTATCGAACCGGGATCGCCGAGGTGAACGACAGGTGAACGCCACGGCAACTTCAGGTGGTTCCGCCGTCCCGGGTCGGGCCCGTGGGCCCGACCCGGGATCGGCTGCAGGGAGGGGCCCCTCAGCCGACCTGGACGGCGTCGAGGGCCGCGATGGCCTTCTCCCGGAAGCTCTCCGGGAGCGGGGCGTAGCCGAGGTCGGCGGCGTAGGAGTCGGCACCGTCGGTGATCAGCCACTTGACGAAGCCGACGACGGCCTCGCCCTTCGTGGCATCGGAGTAGCTCGTGTGCACGAGGATGTAGGTCGGAGCCGTGATCGGGTACGAGTCGGCACCCGGGCCGTTCAGCGGGTCGTAGGTGAGGTCGTCGGCCAGCTCGGCGCTCTCCAGCGCGGCCTGGGTTCCCTCGATCGACGGGGCGATGAAGTTGCCCTCGCTGTTCTGGATGCTCGCCATCGAGACGCCGAGCTCCTTGGCGTTGCCGTAGTCGAGGTAGCCGATGCCGCCCTCGGTGTCGGTCACGATCTGGGCGACGCCGGGGTTCTGCTGGCCGCCCTGCGTGTCGGCCGGCCACTCGACGGTGTCGTCGGAGCCGAGGGTCCAGTCGTCGGGGGCGGCCGACTCCAGGTACTTCGTGAAGTTCTTGGTCGTACCCGAGCCGTCGGCGCGACGGGCGACGGTGATCTCCGTGGACGGGAGGTCGACGCCCTCGTTCAGCGCGGTGATCGCCGGGTCGTCCCAGCTGGTGATCTTGCGCTCGAAGATCTTGGCGACGGTCGGGCCGTCGAGCTGCAGCTCGTCGACGCCGGGCAGGTTGTAGACGACGGCGATCGAGGCCGCCGTGGTCGGGATGTAGGAGAAGCTGTCGGGGTCGATGCCCTCGTCGTCCTTCACGAGGCTGTCCGAGCCGGCGAAGTCGTTGAGGTCCTGGGCGAACTGCTCACGGCCCGACGACGAGCCGATGGCCTCGTAGGTGACCGTGAGGTCCGGGGCCACGTCGGCGAGGCCGGCGATGGCCTCCTGGTAGAAGGCGTCGGGGAAGCTGGCCCCGGAGCCCTTGATGCTCCCGGTGAGATCGGCGATCGCCGAGCTCGTCTCGGACTGGACCGTGGTGGCGGTCGAGTCGCTCCCGGAGCTGTCGCTCCCGCTGTCGCCGCAGCCGGTCACGAAGATCGCCGAGACGGCCAGCAGCGCGGCCGTCCTCACCAATGGGCGACGTCGATTCATCAAGGTTCCACTCTCCTGTGTCGGGGTCGAACCGGACGGTAGAGAGGGCCGGTGACGGCTCGGGGCGTGCCGGGTGACGCTCAGGTGAACGCCGCGGCAACCTTCGGCGAACCGAGCATCGAGCGATCGTGCTCGTAGGTGAGGATCGCGGCGGCGTCGGCGGGCGCCAGCCAGCGGAGCTCGTCGACCTCGTCGTTGGGCTCGAAGCCGCCCCCCACGACGCGCATCGCCCAGTAGCGCACGAGCTTCGGCCGGTCCTTGCGGTCCCGGTAGCTGACCTGGCCGACCTCCTCGCCGAGGTGGCACCGGTAGCCGGTCTCCTCGTGGACCTCCCGCAGCGCCGCCTCCTCCCAGGTCTCGCCCGGGTCGAGCTTGCCCTTCGGGAGCGACCAGTCGTCGTAGCGGGGTCGGTGCACCACGAGCAGCTCGACGCCGACCCCACCAGGCCGGGTCACCACGCCTCCCGCGGCCCGGACGAGGTCGTCGGGCTCGTCGCTCACGGTTCGCCCGGCCGGCTCCGGGTCCGCGCCGCGGCCTGGAAGGTCAGGTGGGCGTCGATGCCATCGCTCCGCGCCACCTTCGACCAGGCGCCGTCGGGGCCCAGGGTCCACGCCAGCACGTCGTCGTCGAGGTTGACGGCGAGGATCTCGTCCACGCGCCGTTGCAGCGACGGATCGAGCACCGGCACGAGGGCCTCGATCCGGCGATCGAGGTTGCGGGGCATCAGGTCGGCCGAGCCGATGTAGGTGAGCGGCATCCCGGCGCCGGCTCCGTTCGCGAACCGGTAGACGCGGGAGTGCTCCAGGTAGCGGCCGATCAGGGACCGCACCCGGATGTTCTCCGACAGCCCGGGCACCCCGGGGCGCAGGCAGCAGATGCCCCGGACGATCAGGTCGACCTCCACCCCGGCCTGCGACGCCGCGTAGAGGCGGTCGATCGACGCCGGGTCGACCAGGCTGTTCATCTTCATGGTGATCCGGCCGGTGCCCTCGGGCGCCGCCATCTCCTGCTCGACGAGCTCGAGGAGCCGCGACCGCAGGGTGTGGGGCGCGACGAGCAGGCGGCGGTACTTCACGTCGCGCCCGAAGCCGGTGAGGTAGTTGAAGAGCTGGGCGAGGTCGGCGCCGACCGCGGGATCCGCGGTGAGGATGCCGAGGTCCTCGTAGAGCTTCGCCGTCTTGGCGTTGTAGTTGCCGGTGCCGATGTGGCAGTAGCTGCGGACCCCGTTGCCCTCCTCGCGGACGACGAGCGTGGTCTTCGTGTGGGTCTTGAGCCCGACGAGGCCGTAGGTGACGTGGACACCGGCCTGCTCGAGCGCGCGCGCCCAGCCGATGTTCGCGGCCTCGTCGAAGCGAGCCTTCAGCTCGACCAGAGCCGCCACCTGCTTGCCCCGGTCGGCAGCACGGATGAGCGACTTCACGATCGAGCTGTCGCCCGACGTGCGGTACAGGGTCATCTTGATGGCCAGGACCTTCGGGTCCCGGGACGCCTGGCGCACGAACTCCTCGACCGACGTGCTGAACGAGTCGTAGGGGTGGTGGACCATGACGTCGCTGTCGGCGATGACCTTGAACAGGTCGACCTTCTCGTCCTCGCCGGCGGCCAGACGGTGCTGGGTGACCCCCGACCAGGGCTCGTCCTTGAGGTCGGGCCGGTCGAGGTCGCGCAGCGCCCACAGCCCGCCGAGGTCGAGCGGGCCGACGCTCTCGTGGACCTCCATGTCCTCGAGGTCGAGCTCCCGCAGGAGCAGCTCGCGCACCTCGGGGGTGACGCGGGCGTCGACCTCCAGGCGGACCGCGGCGCCGAAGCGACGGCGGCGCAGCTCCATCTCGACGGCGATGAGGAGGTCGTCGGCCTCCTCCTCCTCCAGGGTGAGGTCGGCGTTGCGGGTGACCCGGAACGCGACGGTCTCGACGACCTCCATCCCCGGGAACAGCTGGTCGAGGTGCTGGGCGATCACCTGCTCCAGGGGCACGAACCGCTCGCCGTCGGGCATGACCACGAAGCGGGGCAGCACCGGCGGGACCTTCACCCGGGCGAACTTGCGTTCACCGTTGCTCGGGTCCCGCAGCACCACCGCGAGGTTCAACGACAGGCTCGAGATGTACGGGAACGGGTGGCCGGGGTCGACCGCCAGCGGGGTGAGCACCGGGAAGATGCGGCCCTCGAACTCCTCGACGAGGTACTTGCGGTCGTCGTCGTCGAGCTCGGTCCAGCTCGAGAAGCGGATGCCGACCTCGGCCAGCGCCGGCACGATCTCCTCGATGAAGAGGTGCTCGGACCGCTCGACGAGACCGCGGACCCGTTCGGCGATCACCTTGAGGTTGTCGCTCGGCGAGAGGCCGTCGGGCGAGGACCGCCCCACCCCTGCGGCCACCTGATCGGCGAGGCCGGCCACCCGCACCTGGAAGAACTCGTCGAGGTTCTGGCTGAAGATGGCGATGAACTTCGCCCGCTCCAGGAGCGGCACGTCGGGGTCGGCGGCCAGCTCCAGGACGCGCGAGTTGAAGTCCAGCCAGGACAGCTCGCGGTTGAGGAAGCGTTCCGGGTCCTCGCCGACGCCGTCGATCGCGTCGGCGCTCACGAGTGGGCTGTCCTCGGCGACGGGGTCCATCGGGGAGCTACTCCTCGGGAACGCCGAGATCCCAGTCGAGCAGCAGGTTCTCCCGCTCGGCGTCGCGGATGACCCGCTCCCGGTTGCGACGGAACTGCGGGTCGTGGGGCGGGACGAGCTGGAGCCGGGCCTGCATGCGATCGCGGAAGCCCTCGACCATCGCCCGGTCGCCGAAGTCGCTCTGCAACTCCCAGTGGGGTGCGACCGGCCCGAGGTAGACGACGCGCACGTGCCCGCGCGGCGGTTCCGGGTTCGGCTCGGTCTCGATCGTCGACATGGCGTCGACCCTACCGGGGACCGAGCGTGACGGTGAAGCTGCGGCGCCGGCCGTCACGTTCCACCACGATCGTCATGGTGTCGCCCTTCTGGTGGCGCCGGACGGCATCGGTGAGGTCCTGGTTGGTGACGATCGCCTCGCCGTCGGCCTCGATGACGACGTCGCCCTCCAGCAGTCCGGCGTCGCTGGCCGCCGAGTCGGTGTCGACGGCGGTGACGAGCGCGCCCTGGTTCGCGGTGATCCCGTACTCCTCGCGGAGGGCGTCGTCGAGATCGGCGTCGACGGTCACGGTGGCGACACCGAGCACGGCACCGTCGGGGTCGACGTCGCCGCCGCCCGCCTCGAGCTCGGGGAGCAGCGCCTCCACCTCGTCGATGGCGATGGAGAACCCGACGCTCTGCGCGCCCTCGATGATGGCCGTGTTGATCCCGACGACCTCGCCCGCGGCGTTGACGAGCGGCCCGCCGGAGTTGCCCGGGTTGATCGCCGCGTCGGTCTGGATCAGGTGGCTCAGGGAGATCTCGCCGTCGTCGATCGAGCGGTTCTTGGCCGACACGATCCCCTTGGTGACGCTCGGTTCGTCGCCGAGGGCCAGCGCGTTGCCGATGGCGACGACGTCGTCGCCGACCCGGAGGTCGGCCGACGAGCCGAGGGTGGCGGGCGTGAGCCCAGTGCGATCGGCCCGCAGGAGCGCAATGTCGTCGGAGGTGGAGGCGCCGACCAGGGACGCGGCCGCGGTCTGCCCGTCGTGGAACCGCACCGAGATGCGACCGCCCGACGAGGCGACGACGTGCGCGTTGGTGACGATCAGGCCGTCGGCCGAGACCACCACCCCGGATCCGGCGCCGCCGAAGATGCTGTCGGTGCTGCCGGTGGTGATGGTGACCACCGACGGCTGGGCGATGTCGAGGACGTGCCGCACGTCGACGATCTCGGCCGTCTCGCCGGTGGCGGACGGCGACGTGGTGTCCCGGGACCGACGTTCGCCGAACGCGTAGCTGGCGAACGCACCCCCCATCACCAGCGCACCCACCAGGAACGCCACCAACGCCACGAACGCCGGGCTGCGCCGACCCTCGCCGGGCTCCCCCGCCGACGGCCCCGGGAGCCGCGGCCGGGGCCATTCGTGCGGCGGGGTGGCGTCCAGGCCGGTCGGGCGCGTCCCGTCGGCCACCGGGGCCCGCTCCACGCGCGACCGCGCCACCGGGGCCGACGTCACCGGCGGTGCCGGACGTGACGTCGGTGGCATGGTGCCGGACGGACGTCGCGCCTGGTCACCGGCCTGTCGCGGCGCCCACGGCGACCACGGGGCGCCCGCGGACGCGCCGGGATCCTGGTCGCTCTGCGGGCCCATGGCGGTCATGGAACCACGTTTTCGTCCAATCTCCACGTCACCTGCACCGAATCTGCACATGCCCCGAGGAACCATGTGGCGCAGCGAACGTCTACAGACCGACGAAGTCCGGCCGACGTTCCATGCAGAAGTCGACGAAGGGAAGCCGATGGACGAGGAACTCGAGCTCCGGTGGATGCGAGACGGTGCCTGCCGCAACTACCCCGCCGCAGCGTTCTTCCCGAGCGACGGCGTCGGGGTGGACGCCGCCCGCAAGATCTGCGCCGACTGCCACGTCAAGGCCGAGTGCTTGGAGTACGCCCTCGAGGCCCGCATCGACCACGGCGTGTGGGGCGGCTGCTCCGAACGGGAGCGTCGCCGCATCCTCAAGCGCCGTCGGCAGGAAGCCGCGGCGTACGCCGGCGCCTGAGGCGCCGGCGCCCGGTCAGGAGACCGGGCCCTGCTGGTCGGTCGGGGTGTCGGTCGACTGGTTGACACCCGGCTGCTGCTGCTGGTCCGAGGCGGCGCCCTCCGTGGAGCCCTTCTCGAACTCGCGCTTGGCTTCGCCGAGCGACTTCGCGAGCTTCGGCAGCTTGGCGCCACCGAACAGCACCAGGATGATCACCAGGACGATGATGAGTTCGGTCGGTCCGAGGTTCATGCCCTCACGGTAACCCCGGATCGACGGCGGGGACACGTCGCGCCACCAGAAAGTCCGGACGATCGTCCGGCGGCGCGGTCTGCGATGCTGCCCGGGTGCTCGAGTGCGTCGTCAACATCAGCGAAGGGCGCGACCTCGCGACGGTCTCGGCGATCGGTGCGGCCGCGGGCGCGGACCTGCTCGACACCCACACCGATCCCCACCACAACCGCACCGTGCTGACCCTCGTGGGCGAGGCGGCGGCCCGGGCCGTGGCCGGCGAGGCGTTCGCCAGGCTCGACCTCCGGGACCACGTCGGCGTGCACCCGCGGATCGGAGTGGTGGACGTCGTGCCGTTCGTGCCGTTGGCCGGCTCGACGATGGCGGACGCCGTGGACGCCCGGGACCGGTTCAGCACCTGGGCGGCCGAGACCCATGGGGTCCCGTGCTTCCGGTACGGGACCGAGCGCACCCTGCCGGAGGTCCGCCGCGGGGCGTTCGTCGACCTCGCGCCCGACACCGGCCCACCGGCGCCACACCCGACGGCGGGCGCGATCGCGGTCGGTGCCCGCGACGTGCTGGTGGCCTACAACGCGGTGCTCGCCGAACCGGACCTCGCGCTCGCCCGACGCGTCGCCGCCGAGATCCGCTCCCCACAGGTGCGGGCGCTGGGCCTGCCGGTGGGCGACGACGTGCAGGTGTCGATGAACCTGGTGGCGCCCGAACGGGTGGGACCGGCCGCCGTCATCGACGCGATCGCGCAGCGCGCCGAGGTGGCGCGCTGCGAGCTGGTGGGCCTACTGCCGGCGTCGGTGCTGCAGGTCGTGCCCGAGCACCGATGGGCCGAGCTCGACCTGGGTGCCGACCGGACCATCGAGGCCCGGTTGGCCCGGCGTCAGGCCCCGTAGCTCTCGGCCGAGGCCTCAGCCTCCATGGCGGCCCGACGGGCCAGCGACCGCTGGCGACGGATGCGGCGGCGCTCCCGCTCGCTCAGCCCACCCCAGATGCCGAACTTCTCACCGTTGGAGAGCGCGTACTCGAGGCAGTCCTCCCGGACCACGCAGCCGCGGCAGACCTCCTTGGCCTCCCGGGTCGACGCACCCCGCTCGGGGAAGAAGAGATCGGGATCGACGCCCAGGCAGTTGGCGAGGTCCTGCCAACCCTTCGCCTCGGTCTCGCTCGACGTGTCGTGCATGTCGGGGTCCCTCTCGGTCTCGCCGCCCACCGGTACGGCCCGGAACGGTCTCCTGCGTCACTGCCGTGGGGAGCGCCTCGGGAGGAGCCCTTACCACGCTTGGAATTACAACGGTGTGATTGTCGTCGCTCCAGGGCGCTCGCGCAAGCAGAACTTGGCGAAACCTCGATCCGACCGCTCCTCCGGGCGCGATGATGGCGGCCGATGAGCGACGCGCACGACCGACCGTGGACCCCCGAACCCGGCTCGGACGCGCGCTACGCGCTCTTCACGAAGGACCGACGGGTCACCGCCGACGACGGCACCACCATCGCCTACACGGTCCGCAACGAGGACGGTGCGGCCGTCCCGATCGTGTTCGCCAACGGCTGGTCGTGCAGCGACGCCTACTGGGGACCGCTCGTCCCGCTCCTCGAGGCCGCCGGTCACCCGTGCGTCGTCCCCGACACCCGGGGCCACGGGTCGAGCGGGCTCCCCCGGGCGCCCGGCCGCGGTGCGCGCAACCTCACCATCGACGACGTGTCGATGCCGCGCCTGGCCCGTGACCTCGTGCGGGTCCTCGACGACGCCGGCATCGAACGGGCCCTCGTGATCGGGCACTCCATGGGCGTGCAGACCGCCCTCGAGATCTACCGGCAGATCCCCGACCGTGTCGTCGGGCTGGTGCTGCTGGCCGGGACCTACGAGAACCCGGCCCGCACGTTCTACGGCTCGTCGCTCGGCGACCGCGGGTTCCCGATCCTCGGCGCGGCGATGCGCTGGTTCCCGGAGATCGTGAAGCCCGTCCAGGCGACCATCGGCCCGGCGTCGGTGGGCCACTTCGGCGCCCGCCTCGCCCGTGCCGCCGGACCGAAGACCCAGGCCGACGAGCTCCACCCCTACCTGCTGCACCTGAAGAACGCCGACCTCAGCGTGATGGTGCTCATGGCCGCCGCGATGCGTGCCCACTCCGCCGCCGACCTCCTGCCCGAGATCGCGTGCCCCACGCTGATCGTGGCCGCCGGGGCCGACGTGTTCACCCCGGCCCGGTGCTCGGAGACGATGCACCACCGCATCCGGTCCAGCGAGTTGATCACCTTCCGCGACGCCGGCCACACCCTGCCGATCGAGGAGCCCCGGGCGATCGCCGCGGCCGTCGCCGACTTCGTCGACCGCCGGCTCTAATCGCCGTCGCCCCGCGTGCCGAGGACGACGAAAAGCACCAACCCGAGCGCCGCCGCGGCCACCGCCGTCCGCATGGCGACCGGGTCGTCGGGCGGGCGGAGCGGCACGGCCCACGCGGCGTGGTCCCCGCCGGAACGGGTGCCGAGCAACCAGCACGCCGCCGGGTAGAGCGCGATCGGCACCCACGCGACCTGACGGGGAAGCAGGGCGAGCGAGACCAGGCCCATGCCGACGAGCACCATCGTGCAGCGCGCCACGGTGGCCGAGTCGTACGGCGAGGCAGCGACGACCGCCGACGACGTGACCGTCAGGAGGAGCAGGCTCCGACCCCGGAGCGAGTGCGCCGGCCGTCCGCTGGCGCGCTCGAGGTCACGGCCGTCGAAGGCGAACGCCGAGGGAAGGCCGGCGGCGAGGAGCGCCGGCACCAGGGGCCAGATCACCGAGAACACGTCGTCGCGAGCCAGCACCGCGAGCGCACGCTCCGGGAGGACCCACCAGGCGACGAGGCAACCGACGCCGCCGAGCGCGAAGGCCGAACCGCCGAGCGCCCGAGCGACGGCGACGCGCTGACGAATCAGTTCCGGCACGCCTGGATGGTGCGGACCGCCTGCTGCAACGAGGCCCTCTCGGCATCGCTCACCTTCAGCCTCCCGTCCGCCTCCCAGGCGCGGGCGAGGTAACTCTCCAACGTGGTGACGGCCGCCGAGACCCCGTCGTCCCACGCCTTCCAGCATTCGTCGGGGAGGTACTGGTTGACGACGAGACCGTCCTCCGGTCCGTCCTTCGAGTAGCGCAGCACGGAGACCGCGTCGAGCCAGCGCTCGTTCCCCCGAGAGGGCCACCGTTGCGCGTAGATCTCGACGCGAGGGAGACCTGCGGCCGCCAGGGAACGGTCGTAGCGCGCCAGCGGTTCCCGAATGTCCGGCTCTGCGGCCACCCATCCCGGTTCCAGACAGATCCTGGGGGCCTCACCGACACAGGTGAGCGCAAAGTCACGCGGTCGGAACTCGTTCTTCGGCTGGGCCAGGAGGAACCCGAAGCCGCCAAGACCGAGCGCGAGACCGATCGCGGCCATCGACTGCGCACCGTTGGAGCGACGGGGCAACGACGCCAGGCCCACCACGAACAGGGTCACGCCGAGGAAAAGAGCCACTTGCCCGACCTGCACTTGGGGCCGGGTCCGGATCCCGACCAGCGACGCGGTGGCCCCGCCGACCTTGGTGAAGCGTGCCGGGAAGACCATGTAGCCAGCCATGAGGAACGCGAACGTGATGATCGCCCAGACCGGGGCGAGCCCGCGGCTTCCCACCCGGAAGCCGACGGCCGACCCGACGGCGATGCAGGCGATGAGCAGGGCCACAGGGGGCGCGAGGGTCGCGAAGGTCGCGGCGTCGGGTCCGAGCCCTGTGGTCCGTCCCACGACGACCGACACACCGCCCAGGACCAGCAGGTAGGCCGTCAGTACGGCGAGGATCAGGGCCGCTCCCGCGGCGGAAAGCGCGGCCCACACCCGGCCCGCGGCCTCGAGGACCGGCCGCGACCGGTGCAGCACCGCACCCCAGTCGTAGGCGATACCGGCCACCACCGGTCCGAGGAGGATCGTGCCGAAGTGGTACTGGTACCAGGCCCAGTGCCACTCGTAGCGCCACCACGTCGCCCGCAGCACGACGTGGAGCGTGGACACCACCAACGTGACCGCGAACGCGGCCACTGCGGGCCCGCGCCGCATCGACGTGCGGATCGCCCACCACCACGACGCGGTCATCGGCCTGCCGCCAGCACGCGGATGGCTCGGTCGGCGGCGGGCTCCCCGTCGTCGCCGTTCGCGGGATCCATCGCCTCACCCTGGGCCACGAGCTCGTCGACGGTGCCGTCGAATGCGAGCCCCGACCGGCCAAGCACGACGACGCGTCCGCACCGGTCGCCCAGATCGCTGAGCACGTGGGTGCTCACCACGACGATCCGATCCTGGGCAACCTCGTCGACCGCCCTTCGGAATGCGTGCCGGTGCTCGGCGTCCATGCCGACCGTCGGCTCGTCGAGCAGGAGCAGATCGGGTCGGTGGATCAGAGACTGGCCGAGCAATACCCGGCGCCGCGTCCCGCCGGAGAGGCGGCGGAGCTGGCGACCGGACTCGTCGTGGAGGGCAAGGTCGTCGATCACCTGCCGAACGGCGGCCGGGGCGTCGTCGACGCGATGCAGCCAGGCCGAGTAGGTGAGCGCCTCCCTCGTCGTGAAGCGAGGGATGAAGTCCGGGTCCTGGGGTAGGTAGCCGATGCGCGGCCGGTAGCGCGGGCTCGTGCTCGGGGTACGGGCGCCCTCCACGCCGAGAAGGATCGATCCGGCGTCGATTGTTCCGAGGGACGCCAGGGCGCGCAGCAGGGTGGTCTTCCCGACGCCGTTCGGACCCACGAGTGCCGTGAGCCCGGGCCCGAGGCGAAGGGTGAGGTCGGTGAGGACCCGACGTCGTCGTCGCGACAACGTCAGACGCTCGACTTCGAGGATCCGCAAGGTCGCTCAGTAGTCGAATGTCAGGTAAGCGCTGGAACAGCTGTCAGGGACGGGCCAACCCATCTGCGCGCACGCCTCGCTCTCGCCGCGATAGCGCTCACCGTTCGCGTCGAGCGAGGTCTTCACCGTCCGCGTCCTCGTCCCGCCGCTCCACTCCCCCGTCGACTTGCGCTCGTCGGTCTGCCACATCATGCGTCCGGCGGAGGTCGACCACTTGTACACGTTGAACGTCGTGCGGCCGTAGACGTTGTTCCCGTCGTCCATCGGATCGGTGATCTTCATTCGGTTCGCAGCGTTGACGTTGTCCTCGTTGTAGAGGGTGCCCTCGCCGCGAACCCGGACCTGGCCGTTGTAGGACGAGGTGACCGGACCCCAGTTCTGCGGGGTGATCTCGCACCCGGTGGTGGCGAGCGCGACGAGCACGCCGAGACCGAGGAAGTACTTCCGCCGCTTGGTTGTCATGCCGTGACGCTACATATACATAGCACCCTCGGTCAAGGAAATGGTTGGCGCGGCCCCTTGACCGATCGGTCAAGTTCTGTCGTAAGGTTGGCTCGTGACCACCACCGACACGCCCTCGCTGATCACCCCCGAGTTCTGGCACCGTCCGCTGCAGGAGCGCATGGCCGACTTCGCCGCCCTGCGGGAGCAGGGGCCGTTCCTGCGGTACGAGCTGCAGAACCAGCTCACCGGCGAGCAGGAGGCGTTCTACGCGGTGACGGGGATGCGCGAGGTGCTGGAGCTCAGCCGTCGGCCCAAGGAGTTCTGCTCCGGGCAGGGCTCGGTGAGCATCTTCGACATGCCCGAGGAGGCCCGGGAGTTCTTCGGGTCCTTCATCGAGATGGACGACCCGCGCCACGCCCGCCAGCGCGGCATCGTCAGCCGGACCTTCACCCCGAAGCAGCTCCAGGGGGTGCTCGACTCGGTCGAGACGATCGCCGACGAGGTCATCGACGACATGTGCGAGAAGGGCGAGGTCGACCTCGTCCAGGCCATCTCCCAGCCGTTCCCGCTCCTGATCATCTGCGACATGATGGGCATCCCCCGCAGCGAGTTCGACACGGTGCTCGACGCCACCAACGTCATCCTCGGGTCCGGCGACCGCGAGCTCCTCGGGTTCGCGCCCGACGAGGAGCCGCCGATCGAGGCGATCATCGGCAAGCTCTTCGAGTCCGGCCTCGCACTCACGACACTCCTCAACGAGGTGGCCGAGGCCCGTCGGAAGAACCCGACGGACGACCTCACGTCGAAGCTCATCCACGCCAACGAGGACGACGACATGCTCGCCCCGCACGAGCTCGCCGCGTTCTTCATCCTCCTCGCGGTGGCCGGCAACGACACGACCCGCACCGCGATCAGCCACGGCGTGTCGCTCCTGTCCGACAACCCCGACCAGCGCGACATCTGGCAGCGCGACCTCGACGGCGTCACGCCGACCGCGGTCGAGGAGATCGTCCGCGTCGCGTCGCCGGTCACCTTCATGCGCCGCACCGCGACCCTCGACGTCGAGGTCTCGGGTCACCAGATCTCCGAGGGCGACAAGCTGATCATGTTCTACGGCGCGGCCAACCGCGATCCCCGAGTGTTCGACGATCCGGAGACCTTCGACGTGCTCCGGTCCCCGAACCCCCACGTCGGCTTCGGCGGGCCCGGCCCGCACTTCTGCCTCGGCGCCCACCTCGCCCGCCGCGAGGTGGCGGTGATGTTCCGCAAGCTGTTCGAGCGGCTCCCCGACCTCACGACGACGGCCGCGCCGACGCCGCTCGAGGCCATGGGCCCGCCGCTCGTCGGCGGGATCAAGCGCCTGCCGGTCTCGTTCACCCCCACCGCCCCGCTCGGGCGCTGACCCTTTCGACTCGCTCCGCTCGCTCAAGGAACAGATCTGTTGGTTGAGCGGAGTGGAGCGCCAGCGGAACGCAGTCGAACTGTTGGTTGAGCGGAGTGGAGCGCCAGCGGAACGCAGTCGAAGCCTGGGTCAGCCGGCGCGGCGGGTCATGTTCCGGCGCGACTCCAGGAAGTCGACCAGCACGTAGTCGCCGAGGGTGTCGTTCGTGGTGAAGAACGCCCGGCCCTTGTTCAGCTCGGTCAGCCGCTCGATGAACCGCTGGAGGTAGGGCGTGGCGTCGAGCATGAACGTGTTGATCCGGATGCCTTCGCGCGTGGCCCGCAGCACCTCGTGCAGCGTGGCGTCGACGGTCTCCTGGATCGGCGGGTAGTGGAACAGCGGCTGGCCCGACGCGGTGAGGTGGGCGGTCGGCTCGCCGTCGGTGATCATGATGATCTGCTTGGTGCCGTGCTCGCGGGCCAGCAGGCGGCGGGCGATCTGGAACCCGTGCTGCATGTTCGTGCCGTAGACGTAGTCCCACGACACCTCGGGCAGCTCGCGCGGCTCGATGGTGCGGGCGATCTCGCTGAAGCCGACGAGCCCGAGGTAGTCCCGCGGGAAGCGGCTGGAGATCAGCGAGTGCAGCGCCATCGCGACCTTCTTGGCCGGGAGGAAGTTGTCCCGCATCGGCATCGACAGCGACAGGTCGATCATGAGCACCGTGGCCGAGCGGACCGACTGCTCGGTCTGCTCGATCTCGAAGTCGTCCGGTGACAGCCGCACCGGCGTGCCGCCCCCGCTGCGGGCCACCGCGTTGCGGATCGTGCGCTCGATGTGCAGGTTGAACGGGTCGCCGAACTCGTAGGGCTTGGTCTCCATGGACCGCTCGTGGCCGAGGCCCTGCCGGATGAGCTCGTGCTGGCCGAACTTGTCGCGGGCCATCTTCGAGAAGAGGTCGTCGAGGGCGTGGCGGCCGATGCGGCGCAGGCCCTGCGGGGTGAGCTCGTAGCGGCCCTCGCGGTTCTCGATGAGCCCGGCCTCCTCGAGCATGCGGGCCAGCTCGGCCATGCGCTCGATGCTCTCGGCGGCCTCCGGGCCGACGAGGTCGCGCACGCGGTCGAGGTCGACCTCGGCGAGGGCGCCGGGGCTGGTGGCGTCTCGCATCATCGACTCGATCTGGTCGAGGTCGCCCAGCTCGTTCATGATCTGCGCGGCGTCGGCGAATCCGAGCGGGTCCTGACCCTCGAAGTCGTAGCGCCGGTTCCACGGGAGGTCGGGGAACGCCTGGCGGAGGTTGGACGAGAGCTGGTCCATCTCCCAGCGGAGGTCGAGGTCCTCGAGCAGTTGGTCGCTGAGCGCCTGGAGCTGCTCGCGCTGCTCCGGGGTCATCGAGTTGAGCATCGCCTGCATGGCCGCCATGCGTCGGGCCATGGCCTCGAGCAGCTCGTCGAGGTCCCTCGGGTTCTCGGGGAAGAAGTCGCCGAAGCGCTCCATGAACCCGTCGAAGTCGGGCTCGCGGCCGGCGGCGCGGTCCTGGAGCATCTGGTTCAGCTCGGCGAGCATGTCCTTGGTGCGGGCCATCTCCTCCGGGGAGACGTCGCTCATCGCGCCGGACATCTGGTTGAACCACCGCTGGGCGAGCTGCTCGCGGAGCTGGTCGGTCAGCTCCTCGAAGCGCTCCCGGGCCTCGCTGGAGGTGAAGTCGTAGTTGTCGGTGAGCTCGCGGACCATGCCCGCCAGGTCGGGCGGGAGCAGGTCGAGCTTCATCTGCCGCTCGGCGACGGCCTCGTCGGTGACCTCCTTGCGGCGGGCGTCGCCCGAGGCGTCGGCCTCGCGGGCCAGCTCGTCGAGCGCCTCGCGCTCCATGTCGACGACCTCGCGGAGCTGCTGGGCGATGTCGTCGTAGACGCCGCCGAGGTCGTAGTTCTCCAGGCGCTCGCGGCGGGCCTGGCGGAGCTTCTCCATCAGTTCCTGCATGCCCTTGACCCGCTCGCCGTTGCGGTCGGAGAACCCGGACTGGAGCATCCGGCGCAGCGCCGCGTTGAGGTCGCCGTGGTACAGGAGGTCGTCGTTGATCTCGGCGAGCACCGCGTCTGCGTCCAGGTCGAAGCCGACCTGGCTGCCGTCCCAACGGGAGTAGCGGAAGCGGGACCGTCCGACCACGGGGGCAGGCTACGCCCGATCCCGCCGGTCGCGTCGGTGGGCCGCGGCACCTGCCACGATCGGGGGGTGACGAGCGACGGGTACGGGTGGGGCGCCGGGGCCTCCGACGTCGTGCTCCGCCGGATCGGCTTCGACACCGGCTTCCGGGACGACCTCGCGGATCTCGTCGACCGCGGGGCGACCCAGGTGCGCATCCCGCTCGATTGGGGTCGGATCGAACCGACGAACGGTGCGGTCGACCAGGCGGAGGTCGAGCGCCTCTGGACCGTCCTGGGCACCGCCCGGGAGCTGGGGTTGGAGGTGTGGGCGTGCCTCGTCGACGGCGTCCTCCCCGGCTGGTTCGCCCACGACGAGCGGGGGTTCGCCGACGACCGCAGCCGCTCGTACTTCTGGTCCCGCCACGTCGAGGGCGTCGGCGAGCGGTTCGGCGACCTGGTCGACGGCTGGGTGCCCTTCCACGAGCCGAACCGCTGGGCGTGGCACGGCGGCTTCGCCGACGGCCGTCGCTTCGCCGCCGCGTTCGAGGGCGCGCTCCTGGCGACGGTCGACGCCGCCCGCCGGCTGCGGGGGTCGGGCCGACCGGTCACCACCTCCACGTGGCTCGTGCCGCTGTTCCCGGCCCGTCACGACCCCGACACCCCGGCCGACGCCGCCACCGAGGCCACCACCTCCGCGACCGACCGCGTCCTGTGGGGCACGTTCCACCGGCTGATGACCGAGGACGTCGTCGCGGTGGGCGACCGTGCGCCGGTCGACGTCCCGGGCGCCCGCGAGGCCTTCGACGAGATCGGGTTCACCTACCGCCACGCCGCCGCGGTGCGGGCCGACGGGGTGCTCCTCCCCTACCCCCAGGCCCTCCGGCCCGGCCCCGACGGCCAGGTCCCGTGGGCCCACGGGTTCGGGCTGGCCCTCCACCACGTGGCCGACTCGTTCCCCGACCGACCGATCCGCGTGACCGGGGTCGGGACCGCGGCCGAGGGCGGACGTCGGGAGGAGTTCGAGCGCGACATCCTCGCGATCGCGCACGACGCCCGGGACGGCGGGCTCGACCTCCGGGGCCTGTGGTGGGAGGTGACGTCGCGGTGAGCGCCTCGCCCCTGCGCCGGGTACCCGACCGGTGGTGGGTGCCGGCGGTCGCATCGCTGGCGCTCGCACTCGTGTTCGTCGCCGCGCTGCTCGTGCGGGCCGACGGCGACCCGTCGATCCTCGTGCACGCCGCCCCGCCGTGGACCGACGCCTCGCAGGCCCGGGGTTCCCTCACGGTGCAGCCGTCGGAGGAGGACGCGTTCGACGGGCAGTTCTTCTACCGCCTGGGCGTGGACCCGACGTCGACCGACGAGACCGTCGCCGGGGTCACCTTCGACCTGCCGTCGCTGCGCAACGCCCGCTGGGGCTACGGCGCGCTCGCGTGGGTCGCCAGCGCAGGCGACCCCGATCTCGTGCCGTGGGCGCTCATCGCCGTGAACCTCGCCGCCGCGTTCGCGGTCGGCGCCGCGGGTGGCGCGCTCGCCCGCACCTCCGGCCGCCACGCGGCGTGGGGCCTCGCGTTCGCGCTCTGGCCGGGGTTCGCGTACTCGCTGTCGCTCGACACCTCCGAGCTGGTCGCGGGCGCGTTCGTGCTCGGCGGCCTGCTCGCGGCGCGCCGCCTCCGGTGGCCGCTGGCCGCGCTCGCGTTGACCGCGGCCGTGCTGACCCGGGACACCACCGCGGTCGTGGCGTTCGGGTTCGCGGTCGCCGGGGGCTGGACGCTGGTGCGAGACCGCCGGCCGACCGGGCCGCTGCTGGTCGGGGCCGTCCCGCTCGCCGCGTTCGCCGGGTGGCAGCTGCTCCAGCGCGCCCGGTTCGGCGCGCTCCCCCTGACCTCGTCGGGCGACAACAACCTGAGCGCCCCGTTCGGCGGGTTGGTCGACAACCTCCGCGACCTGCTGCCCCCCGACGGCGGGGAGGCCGCGTTCCGCCTGCTCTTCTGCGTCGGGCTCCTCGCGCTGATCGCGCTCGGGGCGTGGTGCTGGCCGTCGAGCACCGCACCCCTGAGCGAGCGCCTCGGTTGGGTCGCCGCCGCCGGCGTGGTCGTGCTGCTCAACGCCTACCTGTGGTCCGGGGCCACCGCGTTCATGCGGGCCAGCACCGAGGTCGGCCTGCTCACCACCGCGCTGGTGCTCGCCACCGACCGTGCCTGGGCCCGCCGCCTCCTCGCGGCCGGACTGGCCGCCGGCTGGGTCCTCACCGCGATCGCGCAGCTCTCCAAGCTCGGCTGAGGTTTCGACTCCGGTCGCTGCGCTCCCTCCGCTCAACCAACAGTGCAGATTCGATGGTTGAGCGGAGCGGAGCTTGCGGAGCGGAGTCGAAACCTCGCTCGAGGAACAAGTTCGATGGTTGAGCGGAGCGGAGTCGAAACCTCGACGGCCGGGGCTTCGTTCGTAGACTCGCCGCTCGTGTCCGCCACCGGCCGCCTCCGGCCCGAGACCACCCGCTGGATCGCCGCGGGCGCGCTGCTCGTCGTCGTGGCCGGCGTCCCGCTCATCGTGTCGGGCCCCGGCAGCGACCTCGACGTCGCCAACATCTTCCGGTCGGGCCGGTTCATCGCCAGCCAGTCCGAGTACCTCGCGTCGCGCCCGCCGGGTGCGCCGGTGCACGAGACGATCGTCGGCTACGCCGACCTCGTCGGCGGCACCACGCTCGTCAACCTCACCTCGCTGCTCGCCGCGATCGCGTTCGTCGTCGGCCTCGACCGCCTGCTCGCCCGGGAGGGCCTGGGACCGGCGCGGCGCTGGGCGATCGCGATCGTCGCCTGCAACCCGTGGTTCGTCGTCGCCGCGACGTCCGCGGTCGACTACGTGTTCGGGCTGGCGTTCGTCGTCTGGTCCGCCGTGCTGCTGCGCAGCGGCCGAGCGGCATGGGCGGGGGTGCTGGCCGGCCTGGCCATGGGTTGTCGGGTCGGGTCGGTGGTCCTGATCGTGCCGATGCTTTTCGCCCAGGTCACCGAGCCCGACGACCGACCGGCCGCCGAGCGATGGCGCCCGATCCTGGTCGCCGGCGGGGTCGCGGCCGCGGCGACCCTGCTGCTGATGGTGCCCTCGTACCGAGCGTCCGGCGGCTTCGACTTCGTGCAGAACGACTTCCGCACCGAGGCGCCCCTCGTGCACCTCGGGCGGGCCGCGGTCAAGAACCTGGCCATGTTCGGGATCGTCGCCAGCGCGGTGGCGCTCCTGGCGATCCCACCGATCGTCCGGTCGATGCGCACGTGGTCGACGTCCTGGCTGCTGCGGTTCGCGGTGCCCGGGTTCGTGCTGTCGGAGCTGCTGTTCGTCCGGTTCCCGTGGAAGGTGTCGCACCTGCTCCCCGCGCTCGCGTGCGGAGCGATCGCGCTCGCGGTCGCATTGCGGGACCGGCCCCGGCTCCTCGTCGTCCTCGCCGCGCTCCAGCTCGTCTCGGGCGTCGTCACCATCCAGGTGTTCACGCCCGACCGCCCGAACTTCGCCGAGGGGGCCGACGTCGGCTTCGACGTCGTGGCCGGCCAGGTGGTGACCGACTGGCGCTGCCGCCGCGAGTACCCCGACGCGTACCGGGGACGCCAGCGGATCGAGGTCGAGGAGGCCTGGGCCTGCTCCCAGCCGTTCGTGCTCGAGCAGGACCGGTAGGGGGCGCGACGGGCGGAGTCGGCCGGTAGCGTCGGGGCCATGTCGTCGAGGCCCGCCACCATCGGTCAGCTGCGCGAATCGGGATGGGAGTCCCTCCCGGTCAAGGAGGAGATCCGGCGCAACGCCGTCGCCCGGATCAGGGCGGGCGAGCCGCTGGTCGAAGCGGTGCTCGGCTACGAGGACACCGTGCTCCCCCAGCTCGAGAACGCGATCCTCGCCGGCCACGACGTGATCTTCCTCGGCGAGCGGGGTCAGGCGAAGACCCGCATGATCCGCTCGCTGACCGAGCTGCTCGACGAGTGGATGCCGATCGTCGCCGGCAGCGAGATCAACGACGACCCCTATGCGCCGGTCTCGCACCACGCCCGCTCGATGATCGCCGAGCACGGCGACGACACCCCGCTCGAGTGGGTCCACCGCGACGCCCGCTACGGCGAGAAGCTGGCCACGCCGGACACCTCGATCGCCGACCTCATCGGCGAGGTCGATCCGATCAAGGTCGCCGAGGGCCGGTACCTCTCGGACGAACTGACGCTCCACTACGGCCTCGTGCCCCGCACCAACCGCGGGATCTTCGCCATCAACGAGCTGCCCGACCTGGCCGAGCGGATCCAGGTCGGCCTGCTCAACGTGCTCGAGGAGCGCGACGTGCAGATCCGCGGCTTCAAGGTCCGCCTGCCGCTCGACGTCGTGCTGTTCGCCTCCGCGAACCCCGAGGACTACACGAACCGCGGCCGCATGATCACCCCGTTGAAGGACCGCTTCGGCGCCCAGATCCGCACCCACTACCCGCTCGACGTCGAGACCGAGATGGCCATCGTGGAGCAGGAGGTCGTTCCGCTCACGGGCGACGGCCTCGACGTCGCGGTGCCCGACTTCATGACCGAGATCGTCGCCACGCTGTCGCACCTCGCCCGCTCCAGCCCCAAGGTCAACCAGCGGTCGGGCGTGTCGGTGCGGCTCACGGTCACCAACCAGGAGACGCTCGTGGCCAACGCGGCCCGCCGGGCGCTGCGGGCCGGCGAGGACGAGGTCGTGCCCCGCGTGTCGGACCTGGCGGCGCTGGCCGCGTCCACCTCGGGCAAGGTCGAGCTCGACACGCTCGACGACGAGGGCGGTGAGGTCATCGAGCGCCTCGTGCTCGCCGCCGTGCTCCAGGTGTTCCGCGACCGCCTCGACCTGGGGGACCTCCGCCCGGTCGTCGAGGCCTTCGAGGACGGCACCGTCGTCCACACCGGCGAGGACGTCGCCTCGGCCGACGAGGTGTCGCTCACCCGAGACATCCCGGCCCTGCGCGATGCGGTGGTCTCGCTCGTGGGCGAGGACGAACGGCCCGGCGTCGTCGCCAGCGCGGTGGAGTTCGTGCTGGAGGGGCTGCACCTGTCCAAGCGCCTCAACAAGGACGCCGACCACCGCGGCACCCGCGCCAGCTACCGCAGCCGGTAGCGGCCGCACCGCTCGGCCCGCTCAGGCGACGAGCGTGCCCCCGACGTAGACGTCGCGCACGGTCAGGTCGTCGGCGAGGACCACGAGGTCGGCGTGGCGGCCCTCCTCGATCGTGCCCCGGGTGCCGTCGAGCCCGAGCACCCTCGCCGGCACCGCCGACGCCATCTCGCTGGCCTCGGCCACCGTGGCACCGAGGGCCACGGCGTTGCGGAAGGCGACGTCCATCGTGAGGGTGCTCCCGGCGAGCGCGCCGTCCGAGGACAGCCGGGCGATGCCGTCGGCCACCTCGACCCGAGCGCTGCCGAGGTCGATGACGCCGTCGCCCGCACCGGCGAGGGCGATGGCGTCGGTGATCAGCGCCACCCGGCTGCTGCCCTTCGCTCCCATCGCGATGCGAGCCGTGTCGTCGTGGACGTGGTGGCCGTCGAGGATCAGCTCGGCCGTCACCCGGTCGTCGGCCAGCGCAGCGCCCACGGTGCCCGGATCGCGGTGGTGGAACGCGCCCATGCAGTTGAAGAGGTGGGTCGCCACCGTGGCGCCGGCGTCGAACGCGGCGGCCGCGGTCTCGTGGTCGGCCCGGGTGTGGCCGACGGCGACGACCACGCCCCACTCGACGAGCCGCTCGACCGCGGCCAGGCCCCCGGACAGCTCGGGGGCCAGCGTGACCATCTGCACCGTGCCCCGTCCGGCCTCGACGAGCGCGTCGATCGACCCGGGGTCCGGGTCCTGCATCCACTGCGGGTCCTGGGCACCGCAGGCGTCGGTGCTCAGGAACGGACCCTCCAGGTGCACGCCGGCGAGCGAGCCCGGGCTGCCGTCCGCGCACCGGTCGGCCTCGACGAGGGTGGCCAGACGCTCGACGGCGCCGACCAGCATGTCGACCGGCGCCGTCACGAGGCTGAGCAGGCTCGTGGTCGTGCCGTGCCGGCGGTGGAAGGCGACCGCCTCCGCGGCCTCGGCGGGGTCGCCGGTGGTGACGGTGTGCCCGCCGCCGCCGTGGACGTGGAGGTCGATGAAGCCGGGGACGACGACGCCACCACCGAGGTCGACGACGACATCGTGCACCTCGACGCCGGTGGGTGTGCCGGCGCCGACCTCGGTGATCAGGCCCTGGTCGATGCGGACGAAGCCGGGGTCGAGCACGCCGGTCGGTGTCACCACCCGGGCACCGGCCAGCACGGTCATCGGAACGCCAGCACCTCGTCGTCGGGGACCTGGTCGGCGTCGTGGCCGAACAGGAGCCGGGCGCCGCCCCGTTCGAGGCCGCGGAGCCGGTCGAGGCTGCGGCGCTGCTCGTCGGGATCGAAGCCGAACGGTGGGAGCTGGGAGGTCTCGTAGGTCTCGCGGAAGTAGCAGGCGTCCGCGGTGAGCACGACCTCGCCGGCGTCGGTGCGCACCCGCAGGGACTGGTGGCCCGCGGTGTGGCCCGGCGTCGGGAGGCAGACCACCGAGCCGTCGCCGAACACGTCGTGCTCGCCGTCGAGCAGGCGCACGTCCTGGCCGGTGTCGACGTCGACCTCCTGATAGCCGGCGGTCGGGTCGCCGCCGTGGGCCGCGTCCCACTCCGCGCGCTGCACGAGGACCGGTACGTCGCCGAGGAGCGCGTTGCCGCCGCAGTGGTCGAAGTGGAGGTGCGAGCAGACGACCAGGTCGACATCGCCGACGAGCTCGTCCACCCGTTCGTGGACCGCGGTGCCCGCGGGGAGGTCGGGCTCGAACAGGTCGGCGAGGAATCCCATCCGACCGGCCGGATCGGCGCGCAGGTCGGGGTGGAGCCCCGTGTCGAAGACCAGCCGCCCCTTCGGGTGCTCGACCAACCCGGTCACCACGGGGATGCGGGTGGTCCCGGCGCCACCGGCGATGAGCCCGGCTCGGTCGGTGGTGAGCCAACCGGTCGTGAACGCCTGCAGAGAAACGGACACGCCCTCAACGCTACCGACTCGGGGTGCGCGCCTCGATGTACCGCCGCACCGCGTCCCGGTACTCGTCCTCGGTGAACGACCAGAGCTGGTGGTCGGCGTCGCCCCACGCGGCCACCATGCCCGGGTTGGTGCGCCCGATGGCCGCGGTCATGGCCCGGGTCATCGCGAGGGGGCCCGGAGGCATCGCCAACAGCTCGGCGACGCAGTCGTCGACGGCCGCGTCGAACCCCTCCTCGGTCGCCACGCGGGTGGCGAACCCGGTGCGCAGAAGCTCGTCGGCCCCCACGGTCCGGCACGTCATCACCCAGTCCCGCGTGACGGGGAGGCCGACCTCGCGGACGAGGAGGGGGATGCCGGCCCAGGTGAGCGGGATGCCGAGCTCGACCTCCGGGATGCGCAGCTTGGTGTCGGCGGACGCGACCCGGATGTCGCAGGCCACCGAGAGCAGCACGGCACCGCCGACCACGTGGCCGTGCAGGGCGGCGACGGTGGCCTGCGGGATCGTGCCGAGCTGGTCGAGCAGGCGCTGCCACGTGCCGGTGCGGTGGCGGCGGGTCACCCAGTCGCCCTCGATCGGCGGGTACCCGGTGCGCCGCAGGTCGGCGCCGGCGGAGAAGGCCCGGCCCTCCCCGGCGAGCAGCAGCACCGACACGTCGGGCCGCTCCTCCAGCTCGTCGAGCGCGGCCTTGATCGCGAGGCGGACCTCGTCGTCGAGCGGGTTCAGCTTCTCCGGGCGACGCAGCGCCAGCCGGGCCACCCGGCCCTCGATCTCGAACGAAACGGGACGGTCAGCAGCCATCCCGGCATCGTCGCACAGCCCTTCGACTCGCTCCGCTCGCTCGAGGAGCAGCTGTGTTGGTTGAGCGGAGTGGAGCGCCAGCGGAACGGAGTCGAAACCCGCGTGGTCAGCGGACGCGGTAGGTCCAGGTGTAGGTGCCGGGACCGACCCGGTGCTCGGGGCGGACGTCGGGGCCGACGGCGGCCGAGCCCACACCCCGGTGCCGGGCGTCGATCCAGACGAAGGCGTGGTCGCGGTCCGGGAGGTCCTCCAGGTGCGCCGCGGCGGCCACCTCCTCGTCGGTCCAGCGGGAGACGGTGACGTCGAGGTCGTCCATCTCGTCGATCGTGAGCACGGGCTCGTCGGCGGCGTCGAGGAACGTGAGGCTGCGGACGCCGGTTCGGTTGCCGCTGGCCTGGGGGTGGACGTAGGGCACCGGCCACTCGTCGACCGGGGTGCGCCAGCGCCCGAACCGGGCCGAGGAGCGACGGTCCGTGTAGTTCTCGTGGGGCCCGCGGCCGAGCCACTCGACGGCGACGACCTCGGGCGGCAGCTCCAGCCGGACGCCGACCCGGGGGATGTCGTCGAGGTCGTCGGGCACGGTGACGGAGTGGGTGACCCGGTCGCCGTCGACGTCGGTGTCCAGGTCGATGCGCTCGTGCGCCGTGGCCAGCTCCTGGAGCTTCCAGCGGCCGGCGTGGCCGGGACCGAAGGTCTCGTTGTCGATCGGGGCCCGCCAGAGCGACAGCCGGGCGGGGAGGTCAGGGCCGGTGGGGCCCGGGGAGCTGCGCTCCGACGACCGGGCCAGCTCGAACTGGGCGCGGCCGGCGTCACCGACCCGGACGAGCAGGTGCGCGATCTGCCAACCTCGGAGCGACAACTCGGGGAGCGGAACGGAGATGTCGGTCGAATCGCCCGGCGCGAGGGCCAGCGGGCCGAGGTCGCCGGCGGCCACCTGCTCGCCGTCGATCGTGACCTCCCAGGTGAGCGGGGCGACGTCCGCGAGGTCGGTCACCTCGTGCTCGTTCGTGACGCGCAGCGTCGTCCCGTCCCAGGCGAACCGGACGGGGGCGAGCACGGCGGCCAGCTCCAGCAGCGACGGGTGGGGCTCGCGCTCGGCGCTGACCAGCCCGTTGAGGCAGAAGGGCCCGTCGTTCGGCTCGTCACCGAAGTCGCCGCCGTAGGCCAGGTGCTCGCCGGCGTCGGTCCGCCGGTACAGCGCCTGGTCGACCCAGTCCCACACGAACCCGCCCTGGAGCCCGGGCAGCGTGCGGATCAGGTCCCAGTAGCGGTCGAGGTCGCCGCACGAGTTGTTCATCGCGTGCGCGTACTCGCACATGATCAGCGGTCGGGTCGGCGGCTCGCCGGTGGCGTACTGCTCCAGCAGCTCGAACCCCGGGTACATCGGCGCGACGAGGTCGGTGTCGGTGCGGGCTCGGCGCCAGGCCGCCACCAGGTCGAAGCCGGTGACGATGGCCTCCTCGAAGTGACCGCTCTCGTACTGCACGGGCCGGGTGGGGTCGAAGGAGCGGAGCCAGGTGGCGGCGGCGTCGAGTGTCGGCGACGCGCCGGACTCGTTGCCGAGCGACCACACGACGACCGACGGGTGGTTGCGGTCCCGCCGGGCCGTCCGGGTGATGCGGTCGATGATCGCCGGCGCCCACACCGGGTCCTTCGTGAGCGACCGGAGGTGGGCGTGGGTCTCGAGGTTCGCCTCGTCGACGACGTAGAGGCCGAGCTCGTCGCACACGTCGTAGAGGTACGGGTCGTTCGGGTAGTGCGACGTGCGGACCGCGTTGAGGTGGTGGGCCTTCATCAGCTCGAGGTCGCGTCGGATCGACGCCCGGGTCACGGCCTTGCCCCGGTGGGGGTCGTGGTCGTGGCGGTTCACCCCCTTGATCAGCACCCGCCGTCCGTTCACCAGCAGGTCGGGGCCGACGATCTCGACCCGCCGGAACCCGGTCCGCACCGACCGCTCGTCGATCGGCGGGGCGTCGGGGTCGGCGTCGCCGGCGAGCAGTCGGACCGTCACGTCGTGCAGCTCGGGACGCTCGGCCGACCACGGACCGACGTCGGGCACCTCGGCCGTCACGCGGGCCGTCACCCCGTCGTGGCCGTAGGCGGCGGCGAAGGTCTCGGTCGGAGCGGGGACGGCCGGCGCCGACCCGACGACCGAGCCGTCGAGCAGGACCTCGACCGAGGCACCGTCGGGCAGGTCGCCGTCGACGTCGACCCGCACGTCGAGCGTCGCGTCACCGGTGGCCGGGTCCCGGTCGGCGACCACGGTGAGGTCGGCGATGCGCACGGCCGGCGTGGCGTACAGCAGGACGGATCGGTGCAGCCCCGCGTGGTGCCAGTGGTCCTGGTCCTCCAGGTAGGTGGCGGCACCCCATCGGACGACGGTGAGCGCCAGGTCGAACCCCGCCCCCGGCCTGACCCGGTCGGTGAGGTCGAACTCCTGGGCCAGGCGCGAGTCGGTTCCCATCCCGACCGGCCGGCCGTCGACCGTCACGTACAGCACGGTCTCCGCGCCGCCCACGTGCAGCACGATCCGCCGGCCGGTCCAGGCCTCGGGCACCTCGACCCGGCGGTGGTACGTACCGGTCGGGTTCTCGGCCGGTACCGAGGGCGGCGGCCCGGGGAACGGCATCTGGATGTTGGTGTACTGCGGGCCGTCCCCGACGTCCTGCACCGTCCAGCACCCGGGCACGTCCACGACCCCTTCGTGGCGCACCGGCCCACCGGGGTGCGACCGGAGGACGAAGCCCCAGTCGCCGTCCAGGTCGAGCACCGAGTCCGAGCCCCGGTCGGGTTGCAGGGCCGTCATCGGGAGGCGACCGACCGACAGCACCGCCGGATCGGCCCACGTCCTTCCCGGCCCGAACCCGTCGATGTGCTGGTCGTCCCCCTCGGTCACCGCCACTTCCTAGTCACCAGCGAGCAGGTCGGCGAGGGCGTCGTCGAACGTCGGGTGCTCGAACGCGAACCCCGCCTCGACGAGGCGGCGGGGCACGCACCGCCGTCCGGTGAGGGCGAGGGCCGGGTCGGTGCGCATGAAGACGGCGCCGAGGTGGACGAGGGGTTTCGGCGTCGGTGGGGAGGGGGGTCGGTGCAGGGCCTGACGCAGCGACCGCATCATGTCGACGTTGCGGATCGGTTCGGGGGCGGTGACGTGAACAACCCCATCGAGGTCGTCCCGGCCCCGGACCAGGTCGACCGCTCGAAGGAAGTCGTCCACGTGGACCCACGAGACCCACTGGTCGCCCTTGCTGATCCGACCCCCGAGGCCCCACCGAGTGAGGCGGATGAGGCGGTCGAGGGCCGGGGTCCCGCGGTCCAGCACCACCCCGGTCCGCATGACGACCAACCGCTCGGCCGCCACGCCCTCCACCGCCTCCTCCCACGGCCGGGCGACCCCGGCCATCTGGGGTGGGCCGGCGGCGACCGGGTGCGACTCGTCGACCACCTCCTGGCCGGCGTCGCCGTAGATGGCGAGGGTGCTCATCTGGAGCCAGAGCGCCGGCGGCCGGTCCACCGATGCGGCAGCGGCCACGAGCGCTCGAGTCGGTTCGACCCGGGACCGGCGCAGGAGCTCGATGTTGGAAGGCGTCGGACGACGGTCGACCAGCTCGCCGGCGAGGTTCACGACGACGGCCCCGTCGAGCTCGGCGGCCCAGGCGCCGACGGTGCGGCCGTCCCACCGCACCTGCCGATGCGCGAGCCCGGAGCGGGGCGACCGGGTCAGCACCACGACGTCGTCGCCGCGCTCGGTGAACCGCTCCACCAACCGCCGACCGAGCGAACCAGTCCCACCGGCGACGACCACCTTCACGCCGTCCATCATGGCCGCGTCCATCGGTTCTTCGGGGCTCTCGCCGCGCTCAGCGCGCAGATCCCCCCGAAGAACCGATCAGCGGTCCGGTCAGTACATGTACGTGCCCGCGTAGGCGCTGGGGTGGTAGGCGATGCGGGTGGAGGCGAACGACTGCGGGTCGAGCGCCTCGAGGGTCTGGTCGGTGTAGAGGATCGGTGTGCCGCCGACCACCAGCACCCGGGAGACGACGGGCTGACCGGCCGGGTTGCACATGAAGTACGTCCCGCCGGTGTCGTCCGGCGCGTACCGGGCGACCGTGCCCTCGTCGACCTTGTAGCACTGCCACCTCGGCCACTCGACGGTCTTCGTCCCGGCGTCACCGCAGTGGAGCACCTTGCCGTTGCGCCCGACCATGTCCTGGAGCTCCGGATCGGTGATCGGCACCTCGGGGCACGGGGCCGGCACCTCGTTCGGCTTGTTCGCCACCGGCACCGCCACCTCGCTCACCGACCCCTCGGTCCCGACCACCACGGCGTGGTTGGCCGGCGCCTCGCCGCTGCCCTCCCACTGGGTGTCCTGGATCCCCCACATGGCCAGGTTGCGATCCGGCCAGTAGGTGAAGGCGTGGTGGTCGGACCCCACCTGGTCGGCCGACCACGGCCGCTCCCACGTGCTGACCACCTGCGGAGCGTCGGGGTCCGACACGTCGAGCAGGTGGGCCTGGACCCACGACCGCGATCGCTTCTCGTCGCCCGAGCCGACCGTGTCCGAGCGCCGGCCCACCAGCAGCGCCCGGTCGTCGGGCAGCGGGTGGAAGTAGGTGACGTCGCCGGGCAGCGTGACGTTGCCGGCCTTGCGGGGGGCGGTCGGGTCGCTGACGTCGACCACCTGCACGACCCGGCCGAACAGCCCCGTCGACACGAGGACCCGGCCCTCGACGTAGCGGACCGCCGCCACCTCTCCCTTGCCGCCGGCCAGATCCTCGACCGTGGCGGTGGCCGTGAGGTCGCCGTCGCCGTTCGCCGTGAGCAGCGTGAGGTCGACGGCGTTGTTCGACGTGTCCTGCGCCCACGGCGTGCCCGTGGTGGTGACGACCGAGAGCGAGTCGCCGACCTCGCCGAAGGCGAACTGCCCGACGGTCGAGCCGTCGACGATCCCGGTGCCGTCGTAGGCGGGGGCCTCGCCATCGACGAAGGAGAACTCGTGGATCGCGGTCTGCCAGTCGTCGAAGGTGAGGCGGTCCCGGTCGATCGGGTCGACCCAGACCCCCGAGCTGATCGCCACGGTGTCGAGACCCGCGTACAACGTGTCGCCGGGGGCGAGGATCGACGTGGCGGTCGGGTCGAAGGTGCCGGTGCCGATCGGGAAGGTGACCATCGACGTCATGGCGACGCCGGCGAACGTGTCGGGCACGTGGACCCGGTCGCACGGCACGAGCGGCTGCGCGGCCTCGTCGCCCCGCTGCCAGTCGGGGATCCAGTCGGCCGCGGTGGACAGGGCGACCGAGCGACGGTTCTGCTCCAGCGCCTTGGCCACCGACGTCGGGGTGGTCGGCATGACGAACCCGAGGTCGGCCATGTCGGAGGTCGTGACGAGGCGGATCTCGCCGTCGACCAGGCGGGCCGACACCAGCCGGCCCTCGACCCGCACCCGGTCGCTGATGGTCGGTGCCGAGGCGTCGGTGGCGTCGACGAACGTGACGGTCAGGTAGCTGGTGGACGACTGGGTCGCCGACGGGTCGCCCTCGACCGGGTCGGAGATCTCGTTCTCGGTGCCGAAGACCGCCACCCGGTCGCCGTCGACGAGGATCTGGCTCACCGACATCAGGTCGTCGTTCGGCGTCACGTCGAGCGTCGACAGCACCTCGAAGCTCTCCGAGCTCGTGATGCGGAGGTTCCCCTTCCCGTCCAGGTCATAGATCTTCTTGCCCACGGCCTTCACGTCGTCGAGCTCGTCCACACCGACCACCTGGACGTTGGTCCCCAGGGTGGTCTCGTCCGCGCCCGTGCCCGATGCCGGCGCGGTCGTCCCTGGACTCGTGGCCATGCTGTCCGCCGCTGAGCGAGCGACGCCGACATCGCCGTCGATGGCGTAACCCACCTCCTCGAACCGCATGACCGAGTCGTAGCCGCCGAAACCGCGGCTGCCGACGTGCTCGGCGCCGACCCGGCGGAGGTCGCCGATCAGGGCGTCGCAGTCGGCGAAGGTCGACACGGTGCTGACCAGCTTCACCTTGGTCGGGTCGACGGGCTGGGCGTCGAGCGAGGACAGCAGCGCCTCTGCCGACGCCCGCTCCTGGGGGCTGGCGTCGGACCCGGCCGGCACGGCGAGCTCAGCCCCGCCGTCGTCACCGCGCTGGGCGACGACCACGCCGGCGAGGGCCACGACGGCGACGAGCGCGGCCGCCGCCAGGCCGGTCATCCGCCGGCTGCGGCGCCGGAGCGCGGCCGCCTCGACCGTTGACGGGGCGATGCCGGACATGCGGGCCCGGAGGCGGGCGCCCGCCGCGGACAGGACCGGATCGTCGTCGTCACGGGGATCGGGGTTCACGGGTTCGTTCATCGTCGGCCTGCCTTCACTCGGCGTAGGACTGCATCTCGGCCGAGCCGCGGAGCGCGGTCCGGCCACGGTGGAGGAGGGACTTGGCCGCCGGGATCGTGAGGCCCATGGTCTCGGCGATCTCGTCGACGGACAGATCGGCGCCGTAGCGCAGCGCGATGACGGCGGCCTGCTCGGAGGGCAGCCGGCGGACGGCGCCCCACACCCCCTCGTCGTCGAGGGCGGCGAGCGGGTCGGGGGCCGCGGGTCGGGCCGTGAGCGAGTCCAGGCGTCGGAGCGCCTGCTGCTCGCTGGCCCGCTTGCGGGTGGTGGAGATCGCTTCGTTGATCGCGACCCGACGGGCCCAGGCCCCGGGCTTGTCGAGCCGGGAGACCCGCCGCCACCGGCGGTAGCAGCGCTCGAAGGTCTCCTGGACGATCTCCTCGGACCGGTGCTCGTCACCGACGATCGCGTATACGGCGGCGACGAGCCCCCGGCTCTCGGTCTCGACCAGCTCCACGAAGTCCACCACGTGTCATCCTCCGCCACACACACGCACGAGGGGGCGGATGGGTCGCGCTCGCGACCTCAGAGGTGCCGCGCGACCACGGCTGCAACACCCGCGACGAAGCGGTCGACGTCCTCGGCCGTGGTGCTGAAGCTCGTCATCCACCGGACCAGGTCGACCGTGAGGTCCCACGGCCAGAAGAACGACCACTCCTGGAGCGGTGCGATCGCGGCGGTGGGCAGCGTTGCGAACACCGAGTTCACGTCGGGGTCGTGCTCGACCACCACGCCGGGCACCTCACGCACCCTCTCGACGAGCGTTGTCGCTCGGACGTTGGCGTCGCGGGCGTTGCGCAGCCACAGGTCGCCCTCCATGAGGGCCAGCACCTGGGCGGCCACGAACCGGGCCTTGGACGGGAGCTGCCCGGCCTGCTTGCGCACGAACCGGGCGTGGGCGGCCAGCTCGGGCCGGAGGTACACGACGGTCTCGCCGTACATGGCGCCGTCCTTGGTCAGGCCGAGCGTCATCACGTCGACGCCGGTGTCGCGCACCATGGTCGGCAGGTCGGTGCCGGTGGCGACCAGGGCGTTGGCGATGCGGGCGCCGTCGAGGTGCACGAGCAGGCCGGCGGCGTGCGCGGCGTCGGCCAGCGCACCGATCTGATCGGGCGTGTAGACCGCGCCGTACTCGGTGGCCTGGGTGATGGAGACGACCTTTGGCTGGGGGTGGTGCTCGGTCCCGAGCCAGTGCAGGAACGGTTCGAGGACGGCCGGGTCGATGCGTCCCCGCTCGTGGGGCACCGGCAGCACCGTGACGCCCGCGAAGCGCGACAGCGCCCCGGCCTCGTCGACGACGAGGTGGGCGACGTCGGCGCAGATCACCGCCTCCCACCCCTGGAGCACGGACGCGATCCCGACGACGTTCGCACCGGTCCCACCCCAGCAGGCGAACGACTCGACCGGCGCGTCGAACCGCTCGCGCAGCAAGGCCTCGGTGCGCCGGGTCCACGGGTCGTCGCCGTACGCGAGGGCCGGTCCGGCGTTGGCGGCGGCGAGGGCCTCCATCACCTCGGGCGACACCCCGGCGGCGTTGTCGCTGGCGAAGGACGCATCGGGCGGTGGGGGCAGCTCGGTCATCGCCCGACAGGTTCGCACCCGACACCGCGGACCGCCGAGTCGTCGCCAGACTGGACGGCGCCATGGCCCGCCTGTTCACCGCCGACCTCCACCTCGGCCACGCCAACGTGATCCGCTACTGCGACCGACCCTTCGCCGACGTCGACGAGATGGACCGCGCCCTCGTGGCCGGCTGGAACGCCGTCGTGGCCGACGACGACGAGGTGTGGGTGCTGGGCGATCTCGCCATGGGCCCGCTCGCCCACTCGCTGGAGGTGGCCGCCGAGCTGCAGGGGCGCAAGCACCTGGTGATCGGCAACCACGACCGCCCGTTCCACGGCAAGAAGGTCGACGAGTACGAGGCCGCCGGGTTCGAGCTGCACCACGGCACCGTGGAGCTGGTGCTGCCCGGCGGCGTGGTGGTCCACGCCTGCCACTTCCCCTACGTCGGCGACTCCGGCGACCTCGATCGCCACGTCGAGGACCGCCCGATCGACGACGGCGGCTGGCTGCTCCACGGCCACGTCCACGAGAAGTGGCGCCAGCGGGGTCGCATGGTCAACGTCGGCGTCGATGCCTGGGGCGGCCGCCCGGTCGAGGACCACGCGCTGGCCACCCTCGTCGCCGCCGGCGAGCACGACCTCGCCCCCCTCCGATGGTCACGGTCGGGGTCGGATCCCAACCGTGACGACGACGGGGATCACCGGCCCGAGGGCGGACGCACGGTTGGGATCCGACCCCGACCGTGACGACCGTCGCGTCAGGACGACGTGACGGTGAGGCCGGGGAAGTCGCCCTCGTCGCGCCAGCGGTCGAGGTAGCCGACGTAGTGCATGAGGTTGCCGGGGTGGGCCACGTTGCGGGCCGAGGCCATCGTCCGCTCGGACTCGCTGTTGTGGAAGCTCGGCGTGCAGGCCACCGCGTAGCGACCGAAGCCCTTGCCGATCGACCACAGCAGGTTGAGCCACTCGTCCTCGGCCTCGACCGTCGCCTCGATGGTGTCGATGCCCTCGGCCTCGACCGTGGCGACGATCCAGGTGAGGTGCGCGGTGAGCTCCTGGAGGTAGTGGTGGAAGTTGAGGCCGAAGCCGGCCTGGACGAAGTGGCACACCAGCAGGTTCGGGAAGCTGTTGGTGTGGATGCCGTGCAGCGTGTGGGCGCCGTCGTGCCACCGCTCGCTGAGCTTCACGCCGCCCTTGCCCACCGGGTCGAACCCGAGGCGGCTGACGAGGCCGGTGGTGACCTCGAAGCCAGACGCGTAGACGAGCAGGTCGAGCGGGTACTCGACGCCGTCGACGACCGGACCGGCCGCCGACACCTCCTGGACACCCTTGCCGTTGGTGTCGACGAGGTGGACGTTCGGCTCGTTGAACGACTGGAGGTACTCGTCGTGGTAGCAGAGCCGCTTGCAGTGCTTGCCGTACCAGGGCTTGAGCTTCTCGGCGGTCTCGGGGTCGGTGACCACCTCGTCGATGCGGTCCCGCAGGCCCTGCATCACGTCGAAGTCGAGGGCGTCGAGCCGGGCCGACTCCTCGGGGGTCGACGCCTCCTGCTGGGTGTCCTCCCACAGCAGCCGGGTGGCGCCGTCGCCGACGAGGTTCTTCTCGGGCTTGCCGCCGGTGACGCACTCGGTGAAGTTCAGGATCCGCTCGCGCTGCCAACCGGGCGGCTGGGCCTTGACCCACCCGGGCTCGATCGCCTCGTTGGCCCGGACCCCGACCGGCGACGGCGTGCGCTGGAAGACGTAGACGTCCTTGGCCGCCTTCGCGAGCTGGGGCACGACCTGGATGGCTGTGGCGCCGGTGCCGACGATGCCGACCCGCTTGTCGGCGAGCTGGTCCATGGGCTCGGTCGGGCTGCCGCCGGTGAACGAGTAGTCCCAGCGGGCGGTGTGGAAGGCCCGACCAGCGAAGTCCTGGATGCCCTCGATGGCCGGCAGCTTCGGCTTGTGGAGGATGCCGCCGGCGGTGATCAGGAACTTGCTGGTGAGCTGGTCGCCCCGTGAGGTGGTGATCCGCCACTTCGAGGCGTCCTCGTCCCAGACCGCGGTGTCCATCTCGGTCTGGAAGAGCGCGTGCGGGTACAGGTCGAAGGTGCGGCCGATGCGCTGGCAGTGCTCGAAGATCTCCGTCGCCGGGGCGTACCGCATGGTCGGCGTGTAGCCGGTCTCCTCCAGCAGCGGCAGGTAGATGAGCGACTCGACGTCGCACATGCAGCCCGGGTAGCGGTTCCAGTACCAGGTGCCGCCGAAGTCGCCGGCCAGGTCGACGAGGCGGAACTTCGTCACCCCCTTCTCCAGGAGGCCCTTGGCGATCAACATGCCGGCGAACCCGGCGCCGACGATCACGGCGGTGAGGTCGTCCTCGACCACCGGCTCGCGGGTGAAGCCCGGCTCGACCCACGGGTCGACGTCGAGACCGTCGAACTCCGACAGCTCGTGGTACTGCGACTGCCCGTCGGAGCGCAGCCGCTTGGCCCGCTCCTCCTGGTAGCGCTGCTTCGCCGCCTCGACACGTTCCTGGGACTCAGCCACGGTGACCTCACAAATATGTGACACGGTGTTACAGAACTCCCCCACAGTCTGCCCGAACCACCCGATCCCGCCAAGTCGACAGGCGTCACACCAGGCGTCGGCCGCTACCGTCGTCGCCCATGGACGCCGCCGCCGAGGTCGCCACCCGCCGACGAGCGATCGCCGACGTGGTCGAGACCCTCGACGCCGACCAGCTCGACCACCCGTCGTGGTGCGAGGGCTGGCAGGTGCGCGACGTGATCGGCCACCTCGTGCACCTCGCCGAGGCCACCCAGATCTCGATGCTCCGCGACGTCGCCCGCAACGGGATCCTCCCCGACAAGGGGCTCGCCGCGGTGGGCAAGGAGATCGGTGCGCGTCCCGCCGACGAGCTGGCCAGCCGCCTGCGGGACGCGGCGGACGGGACCTACCACGTCCCCGGGACGCCCATGGCGGTGATCGTCGGCGAGGTCCTGGTCCACGCCGCCGACGCGCTCCGCCCACTCGACCTCGAACCTCCGAGCGATCCCGCCGTCGCCGCCGAGCTGATCCCCACCTACCGCCGCTTCGGACGGGTCGCGTTCCACGCCACACCCACCGCGAAGGTCACCCTGGTCGCCACCGACACCGATCTACGCATCGGCTCCGGCCCCGAGGTCCGGGGCCGGGCGATCGACCTGCTCCTGCTCTCGGCGAACCGAGCCCAGGTGCTCGACCGGCTCGACGGGCCGGGCACGGCCGTGATCGCCGACCGGGCCTCGGGGAGCTGACGCGATGGCTCGACCGACGCGCTGGGTGACCGACACCGACGAGGGCCACTCGGCCTGGTACGTCGAGCGGTTCCGCACGATGGCGGCCGAGGGCGCCGATCTGGAGGGCGAGGCCCGCATGGTCGACGCCATGGTGGGGCGCGGCGCCCGCCTGCTCGACGCCGGCTGCGGACCGGGTCGCACCGCCGGAGCGCTGCACCGGTTCGGCCACGAGGTCGTCGGCGTCGACGCCGACCCGGTGCTGATCGAGGCCGCGGAGGCCGACCACCCGGGACCCCGGTTCCTCGTCGCCGACCTGTCCGAGCTCGACCTCGCCGCGCACGACGAGCACCCGCCGTTCGACGCGGCGGTCATGGCCGGCAACGTGCTCGCCTTCGTCGCCCCCGGCACCGAGGCCGACGTGCTCACCCGCGTGGCCGCCCACCTCCATCCCGACGGGTTCCTCGTCGCCGGCTTCCACGTCGAGAAGCTGCCGGTCGCCACCTACGAGGCGGCGGTCGCCGACACCGACCTGGCCGAGGACCACCGCTTCGCCACGTGGGACCTCCGCCGCTGGCACGACGAGGCCGACTTCGTGGTGTCGGTCCTGCGCCGCGCCAGCGACTGACGTTTCGACTCCGCTGCGCTCCGCTCAACGAACACGCGATGTGTTCCTTGAGCGGAGCGAGCGCAGCGAGCGCAGTCGAAAGGCCCTCAGCGGACGTCGAAGCGGTCGAGGTCCATGACCTTGGCCCAGGCGGCGACGAAGTCGCCGACGAACTTCTCGCCGGCGTCGTCGGACGCGTACACCTCCGAGATGGCCCGGAGCTGGGAGTTGGAGCCGAAGACGAGGTCGACGGCGGTGGCGGTCCACTTCGGGGCACCGGTCTCGCGATCGGTGCCGTCGTAGACCTGCTCCTCGGTGGTGGAGGTCTTCCACACCGTGCCCATGTCGAGCAGGTTCACGAAGAAGTCGTTCGTGAGCGTGCCGGGCCGGTCGGTGAGGACGCCGTGCTGGCTGTTGCCGGTGTTGGCGTCGAGGGCCCGCATGCCGCCGACGAGCACCGTCATCTCCGGTGCGGTGAGCGTGAGCAGGTTCGCCCGCTCGACGAGCCCGTGTTCGGCCGGGAGCTTCTCGCCGGGCTTCAGGTGGTTCCGGAAGCCGTCGGAGGTGGGCTCGAGGACCTCGAAGGCCTCGACGTCGGTCCACTCCTGGGTGGCGTCGGTCCGGCCGGGGGTGAACGGGACGGTCACGGTGACCCCGCCGTCCTTCGCGGCCTGCTCGATCGCGGCGCACCCGCCGAGGACGATCAGGTCGGCGAGCGACACCGCCTTGCCACCCGACTGGGCGCCGTCGAAGTCGGCCTTCACCTGCTCGATGGCGGCGAGGGTCGAGGCCAGCTCGGCCGGGTCGTTGACCGCCCAGTCCTTCTGCGGTTCGAGCCGGACACGGGCGCCGTTGGCGCCGCCGCGCATGTCGGTCCCGCGGTAGGTGGCCGCCGACGCCCAGGCGGCGGCGACGAGCTGGCGGGGGGTCGGCCCGGCGGCGAGCAGCTTGGCCTTGAGGTCGGCGACGTCCGAGTCGCCGACGAGCTCGTGGTCGACGGCGGGCACCGGGTCCTGCCACAGCTTCGGCTCCGACGGCACCTCGGGGCCGAGGTAGCGGCTGATCGGACCCATGTCGCGGTGGGTCAGCTTGAACCAGGCATCGGCGAAGGCCCGGGAGAAGGCGGCATGGTCCTCGCGGAACCGACGGGAGATCTCGTCGTAGGACGAGTCGGTCTTCAGGGAGAGGTCGGTGGTGAGCATCATCGGCGTGGTCCGCTTCGACGGGTCGTGCGCGTCGGGGATCGAGTCGATGGCGTCGGCGTTGGTCGCCTCCCACTGCTTGGCGCCGGCCGGGCTCTCGGTCAGCTCGTAGGTGTTGTCGTAGAGGTTCTTGTAGAACCCGTCGTCCCACTTGGTGGGCTGCTGGGTCCAGGTGCCCTCGAGGCCGCTGGTGATGGTGTCGCCACCCATCCCGGTGCCGGAGCTGTTGGCCCAGCCGAAGCCCTGGGACTCGAGCGGGGCAGCCTCGGGCTCGGGACCGACGTACTCCTCGCCCACCGCGCCGTGGCACTTGCCGAACGTGTGGCCGCCGGCGATGAGCGCGACGGTCTCCTCGTCGTTCATGGCCATGCGGCGGAACGTCTCTCGGATGTCGGGAGCGGCCTCGGCCGGGTCAGGGTTGCCGTTGGGGCCCTCGGGGTTCACGTAGATGAGGCCCATCTGCACCGCACCGAGCGGGCCCTGGAGCTCGCGGTCGCCCTTGTAGCGCTCGTCGCCGAGCCAGGTGTCCTCGGGGCCCCAGTAGATGTCCTCCTCGGGCGCCCAGATGTCTTCGCGGCCGCCGCCGAAGCCGGCGGTCTCGAGGCCCATGTCCTCCAGCGCGCAGTTGCCGGTGAGGATCAGGAGGTCGGCCCAGGAGATCTTGCGGCCGTACTTCTGCTTGACCGGCCAGAGCAGGCGCCGGGCCTTGTCGAGGCTGACGTTGTCGGGCCAGCTGTTGAGCGGGGCGAAGCGCTGGGCGCCGGTGCCGCCACCGCCGCGGCCGTCGGCGATGCGGTAGGTGCCGGCCGCGTGCCAGGCCATGCGCACGAAAAGGGGTCCGTAGTGGCCCCAGTCGGCGGGCCACCAGTCCTTGCTGTCGGTCATCACGGCCTTGATGTCGTTCTTCAGGGCCTCGAAGTCCAGGCTCTCGAACTCGGCCTTGTAGTCGAAGTCGGGACCCATCGGGTTCGCTTCCGGCGAGTGCTGGTGGAGCACGTTCAGCTTCAGCTGGTCGGGCCACCACTCGTGGTTCATCGGCGACCCGCCCGGGTAGTCGATCACTGGGCTCTCGCTCTCGCTGCCGTCGGCCACGGTTCCATCTCCTCGTTGGGTTGGGGGGTGTTGCTCGGTTGGTTGTGGGTACTGGTTCGTTCAGGTGGTTGTGGGTACTGGTTCGTTCAGGCCGCGCAGTCGGGGCAGCGGCCCCAGTAGACGACCTCGGCCTCGTCGATGGTGAAGCCATGGTCGTCGACGACGTCGAGGCAGGGCCGTGTGCCCATCGCGCAGTCGACGTCGACGAGACGGCCGCAGGCGCGGCAGATCAGGTGGTGGTGGTTGTCGTCGACCCGGTCCTCGTAGCGGGCGGGGGACCCCGCCGGCTCGATGCGCCGGAGCACGCCCTTCTCGGTGAGGACGGCGAGCGTGTCGTAGACGGCCTGGCGCGAGATCGCGCCGATCTCGTCGCGGGCCGCCGCATCGATGGCCTCGGCGGTGCCGTGGGGGTTGGCGGCGACCGCGGCCATGACCGCGAGCCGCTGGGCGGTCACCTGCAGGCCGTGGTCCCGGAGCACCTGGGCCCGGTCGGTGTGCGTGTCGGGGGGCACAGGTCCTGTTCTACATCGACTTCTGGATCTTGTCCAGAGTTCGCGCTGGGGTTCGGCCGCCCGCACCGGCCCGGGCGGCGAGCTCGTCCCGCTGGCCGACCAGGACCGGTCGCGATGGGACCGGGCGCTGATCGACGAGGGCACCGACCTCCTGCTGCGCACCCTCCCGAAGGGCCGGCTCGGCCCGTACCAGCTCCAGGCGGCCGACGAAGCCGGACCTCCACCACAGTTGGGGTCGGATCCCAACCGTGACGTCGATCGCGAGTTGGACCCTGCGGGGCGATCACGGTTGGGATCCGACCCCAACTGTCACGCGTTGGTACGGTCCCGCCGGGACATGACCGGGAGGGGACCCATGGGGAGGCGTCGCACGACGACGTTCGCGACTGCGGCGGTGCTGGCCGTGCTCGCGGTGGTGCTCGTCGCGCCCGACCCGGGTGGGCGCCCACCCGCGGCCGCCGCGCCCGGGGCCACCGTCGACGAGCTCACCGACCGGCTCCTCACCGTGCGGCCCGACGTCGGGCCCACCTGGGTGGTGTCGATCGACGGGCTGTCGACCGGCCGCCGGGCCCTCCTGCTGAGCCTCCAGGGCATCGTCAACCGCACCCGGGCCCGCCTCTACGTCACCGATGCCTCGGACCAGGGCGCGCAGCGGTGGCTCGACACGTACCAGGACGAGGGTCTGCTCACCGTGGCCGGCACCACCGACCTGGCCGGTGCCGTCAGCCGGTTCGCGAGCGAGGCCAGCGGGTACGTGATCGCCGACCCGGCCGAACCGTGGACGGTGAACGTCGCCATGACCATCGCCGCGGCCAGCGGCGCGGTGGTGGTGACCGTCGACGACGTGCCGCTCCTGGAGGCCCAGGGGCTGACGCTGGTCGAGGACGTCCGGGGCCGGTGGACCGACGCCGCGACCGCGTACGAGGACCTGGTCGACGACTGGGCCGCACGGCTCCCCCACGCCGGCGTCGCGGTGCTGCGGCCCGACGACCGGCTCTACGACTTCACCGTCCAGCAGGGCATCCTCACGCTCTTCACCCGCCCGTCGGACCCCGACTGGGGACGCATCAGCGCGCTGATCACCGCCCGACCGGCGGGCACCCCCGTGTTCGGGTACCTGTCCGACACCGGTGACGAGGAGGCCGTCGCCGTCGGGACCCTGGCCAGCGCCGGCCTCGTCCTCATCCCCACCGACACCACGAGGAACCTGTCCTTCCAGGTGGCCGTGGGCGCCGACCGGCCCCGGGCGACGATCCCGACCGTCGACCGCTCCTCGGTCGAACCGTGCGAGCCCGACACGCTCAACGTCGTGGTCGGCCTCACCGACGGCGACAACATCAACGTGCCCCTCAACCGGTTCTCGGGACCGACGCAGTGGGGGTCGTCCCAGCGGGGCACGCTCCCGCTCGGCTGGTCGATGAGCCCGGCGCTGTCGATCCTCGCTCCGGCGGCCTGGGACACCTACGTGCGCGAGGCGAGCCCGGCCGACGACCTGGTCGGCATGATCGGATGGGGCTACAGCGCGCCGAGCCTCCTGCCGGACCCGCAGGCGTTCTACGAGACGTCGTTCACCCTCATGGACTCGCTCGGCCAACGCGCCTACTGGTCCCTCGGCGGCGGTTTGGAGACCCCCGGGGCCTCGGGCTGGGGCATCCTCGACGCCGCGGCGGCCACCACCCCGTCGGCGACGCCCGACCTGGTGCTCGTCGGTTACGGCGGCGGCACCGGGACCGGTCGCCTGCTCCACAGCCCCGCCGGGCGACCGGGCCTGACGTCGGGGTCGGCGTACCTCGACACCCCCGACGACCTGGCCGCCCAGATCGACGACCTCGCGTCGCGGGATCCCGCCGACCGTCCGCTGGTGTCGTTCCTCTCGGCGACCAACTGGTCGAACGGCGCCGCCGCGCTCATCGACCGCCTCCGCCCCTACCAGGACGACGGCGTCCGCTTCCTCACACCCTCGGACGCCGCGGCCTGCCTGCCACCGGCCGAACCTCCCGTCGAACCGGTGGCCGGGCCGGGCGAGTGCCTCCCCTCGGAGGCGCCGACGCCGTTCGGCCTCGCCCTCATCAGCGACGCGACGGTCGCGGACATGGCCGCGGTACCGACGCCGTCGCTCGTCGACGTGACCGTCGACGGTCCGTCGACCGCTGCGCCGGGATCGACGCTGACCTACACCGGACGCGTGCGCATCGACCTCCCGGCCGCCGCGGCCTCGATCCTCGCCGACCGCGTGCGACCCATCGTCGAGGCCGGCTACGGACCCGAGATCGCCGCCACCGCCTGGGTCGAGCTCGACCTGGCCGCGGTCGAGACGACCATCGCGCTCCCACCGGGGACGACCGCGTCGGGCACACCGACGGTGACCGCCGGCCCGGGCGCCGCGACGTGGGGACCCGACGGACTCGTGGTGCGCGTGCCCGGACCGCTCTCCGAGGACGTCCGCGCGCCGGGCGAGCCGGTCGAGGTCGACCTGACCTGGGCCGTGCTCGTCGACGACACCGCCGCCGGCACCGTGGACCTCCCGGCCGCGTCGAGCACCTTCGACCTCGACCTGACCATCGGCGTGCTGCTAGGCACCCTCCCCCTCACCGGCGGCGCCTCGGCCCCGTGGGCCTGCACCCCGGCGACCGAAGTCCTCGCCAGCACCACCGTCGCCGGTGCCCCCACCACCACGACGACCACGATCACCACCACGACGCCGACCACGGCCACGACGGCCACCCCGACGACGGGGACCGGGGCCGGGGCGACCACCGCGGCGGCCGCGACGGCACGCAGCGGCGCCCCCGCCTACACCGGCTGACTACGGTGCGCCGCATGCAACCGAGCGATCCGCAGGCGGTGCTCGCGCCGATGACCGCCGCCGCCGTCTTCATGGTCGCCACCATCGACGACGGCGGCGAGGACGCGATCCGCGAGCTCCTCCCCGACCTGGCCGCGCTGTGCCGCACGGTGGGCAGCCGGAGCCCGGACGGTCGGCTCACGCTCGTCACCGGCATCGGCGCGGAGGCCTGGGACCGGCTGTTCGACGGCCCGCGCCCCGCGCACCTCCACCCGTTCGTCGAGCTCCGGGGCGACGTCCACCACGCACCGGCCACCCCCGGCGACCTGCTCTTCCACATCCGGGCCGAGCGCGTCGACCTCTGCTTCGAGCTCGCCATGCTGATCACGGAACGCCTGGCCGGCGCGGCGACGGTGGTCGACGAGGTCCACGGGTTCCGCTACTTCGACGACCGGGCCATGTTGGCTTTCGTCGACGGCGTCGAGAACCCGACCGGGCGGGCCGCGGTCGATGCCGTGCTGGTCGCCGACGACGACCCCGACTTCGCCGGGTCGAGCTACGTGATCGTCCAGAAGTACCTGCACGACATGGACGCCTGGAACGCCATGGCGGTCGAGGCCCAGGAAGTGGTGATCGGTCGGAGGAAGGCCTCCAACCTCGAGCTCTCCGACGAGGAGAAGGCCCCGGGCAGCCACAACGTCGTCACCAACATCACCGACGACGACGGCAACGAGCTGAAGATCCTCCGGGAGAACATGCCGTTCGGCGCGCCGGGTCGCGGCGAGTTCGGCACCTACTTCATCGGCTACGCCGCCGACCCGGCCGTCACCGGGCGGATGATCGAGAACATGTTCGTGGGCGACCCGCGCTCGGGCGCCACCGACCTCATCCTCGACGTGTCGACCGCGGTCACCGGCTCGCTGTTCGCGGTGCCGACCGCGACGTTCCTCGACGATCCCCCGGGCCCACCCGGGACCCCCGCCGCCGCACCCGAACCCGACCCAGACGACTCCCTCGGCATCGGCAAGCTCGCCGCCGACTGACGCGCGATCGGGGTCGGATCCCGACCGTGACGATCGAGGCGGGTTCGAACCCGCGGATGGAGATCACGGTCGGGATCCGACCCCGATCGTGCGTCACGTGGCGAGGCGGGCGAGGGCCTCGGCGCGGGCCCGGTCGACGTCGGGAACAAGGAAGCGGCGGGCCGAGGCGAGGATGAGCCCGGCGGCGATCGCCACCGGCACCATCACCAGCGTGCTGGCCTGGAGCCCGTAGCGGTCCGACACCGCGCCCATCACCGGGAGGACGATGAGGAGCCCGGGCACCGCGAACACCGCGATCGTCGAGAAGCCGGCGGCCCGCACCCGGGGCGGGATGACGAACGACAGGATCGAGAAGAACGCCGGGGCCAGCACCCCGATCGACGCCGCCAGCAGCGCGTGGACCGCGATCGCGGTGGCCAGGTTCGGGGCGTTGGCGAGGAGCACGAGCAGCAGCGCGTCGACCACCCCGATCACACCGACGAACCGCAGCAGGTAGCCCGGATCGTCGCCGCTGCGCCGCGACAGCCAGGGCATCACCGTGAGCACGCCCACGATCTGCAGCGGCTCGACCCCGGCGGCCACCAGGCCGCGCTGCAGGCTGTTCAGCCCGTAGATGTCCTCGTAGACGAGCGACAGCACGTTGGGCACGCCGAACAGCGCCACTGCCAGCAGCGGGATCGCCCACCACACCCGGCGGATCGTGCCGACCCGGCCGAGGGTGCGGAACGTCCCCCACACCCCTTCGGGCTCCTCCTCCACGGCCGCCGCGGCGTCGTCGGCCCCGGCGGCTCGTCGCTCGTGGGCACCCCGCACCGGTTCGTGCAGCCGGAGGGCGGCCAGCACGACGATCGCGGTGGGCACGGCGAAGAAGATGAACGGCGTCCGCCACCCGAACGCCCACGCCAACCCGCCGGCGAGGAGCGGCCCGGCGATCTGGCCGACCGAGTTGCCCAGGCGGTGGACCGAGAACACCTTCACCCGGGTCTCCGGCGGGTACCAGTCCGACAGGAGCGAGTTGTGGGTGGGCTCGTTGACCGCCCGTCCGGTCCCGGCACCGATCCGGGCCACGACGAGGGTGAAGGCGTTGACCGCGAGCCCGGTGCCGACCGAGAACAGCGCCCACACCGACGCGCCGATCGTGGCGATGCGCACCCGGTTGGCCCGGTCGCACCAGAACGACAGCGGCACCGAGATCAGGATCACCGCGACGTTGGAGACGGCGACGATCGCCAGCGCGCCGGCGTCGCCGAGGCCGAAGTGGTCCCGGATGTCGGGCAGCAGGACCGAGAACCCGACGCGATCGAGCTCGTCGACCGCGTTGAGCCCGAACAGGACCAACAGCGGGTAGACGGCCCCTCCCCCGGTGACGTCGGAGGCCCACGCCCTCACGCGCCCGACGGGTCGCACCCCAGATCCCGTTCCGATCAGGGCACCGTAGTGGTCAGCAGTCGTCGACCGGGGAGACGTCGGGCGCCCCTCCTGGGTCAGGGCACCTCTTCGGCCCCGACGTCGCAGGCGCCGGTGCCGGCATCGGGACGGGCCCGACCGAACGCATCGATGTCGAACGACCCACCGCAACCGAACGTGCCCGCCGGGATCCTGGCCTGCCAGGTGGTGGCGTTCGTCTCGACGTCGTCGGTGCCACCGAGGGCGCACGTCGTGTTGATGACGTGGTTCCACCCTGCTGACGTCGGCGTCGTTCCGGTGCACACCGGGCTGCCCGTGGCGAGGTAGCTGACGCCCTTGTAGACGAAGTAGCGGTTGATCCGCGTCGCCCCGACGTCGGTCGACGCGCCGGTCGCGCCGTCGATGGCGACGCCGTCGACACCCGTGATCGTGGAGTAGGCAGCGACGACCTCACCGGCGTTGCTCACCGCGGGGGCGCCGACCCCGGCGACGTAGGACGACGTGATGCGGGCCGTGCCGCCGGCCCGCACGTCGATGCCCGGAGTGGCCGTACCTCCGCCGACCAGCGATCGGTCGAGGACGAGGGTGCCGTCGACGCGTATGCCCGAGGGCCAGCTGAGGTTGACCTCGATGTCGAGGTACTCGGCCTCGAACCGTGCCGAAGCCGCGACGTCGAACGCCCGGGAGGTCCTCGTGCTGATCTCGAGGCCGTTGTGGTCGCCGAAGTAGGTGCCGCCGTCGAACGGGTCGCCGGTGAACAGCACGTCCCCGGTGATGTCGATGTCGGCATCGCCGTCGCTGTCCGCGGCCGGGGTGAGATCGAGGACGTACCACCCCACCGGAGCGACCACCTCACCGCGGGGCGCGGCGTTGGCCTCGGCGAACGCCGCGCGCAGCGAGCAGTCGCCGGCGCCGACGGTCATCTCGCAGACCCCGTCGCCCGGGACCGCGTCGACTCCGTCGTCCTCGGTCGTCACCGTGAACACGGTTCGAGGTGGCAACGGATCGCAGGCCGGGAGCACCACCGCCGCACCCGCTGCCGCCAGAACGCCCAGAACTCGCCAGTGTCCGTGCATGACCACGCTCCCCTGCCTTCTCTGTGGCGTCGAGGATAGTCGAGGCTCCATGAAACGCGCGCAAAAGGTGTGCCCGTCGTCACGGGCACGGATCAGCAGTCGTCGACGGCGGGGGCGTCGGCGAACCGGTCGGCGACCCACGCGGACACCGCGTCGCTCGCCTGGTCGACGACGGTGTCGTGGTCGGCGTCGGCGATGTCGAGGCGCTCGGTCACCTGGCCCAGTCCGCACAGTCGGGCGAAGAGTGCGTCGGTGCGGGCCGGCACCACGAGGATGTCCTTGTCGCCCTGGACGAGGAGGATCGGCGAGTCCGACACGACCTGCCCGGGATCGTTCTCGGCGACCCACGCCTCGCCCATCGGCGACGTCCGCGGATCGACCGTGAAGTAGTCCGGCGACGCCGCGACCGACGGCATCGTGGCGATGACGTCGCCGATGCAGCCGGTCTCGATCACCGACGACGCCTCGAGCGCGTCGGGTGACAGGTAGTCGGCGGGATCGACGCTCGGGTCCTCGGCCGCGTGGCCGTAGAGCACCAACGTCGTGATCACCCGGATCTGGATGTCATCGCCGTAGTCCCGGCCGAGCTCCGCGCCCGGCGCCAGCGCGACCGTGCCGAGCAGCTCGGCATCGGGGAGCCGTTCGGCCGCCAGCTCACCGGTCACGAGCGCCGCGTGGCCGCCCTGCGACACGCCGACGACGACCCAACGGTCACCGGCGCCGACCTCGGGCAGGGAACGGACGGCCGCCACGCTGTCGACGACCGAATTCGCCTCGCCGACCCTCGACAGGTACGGGTGCAGCTCGCCGACCGGGCCGAGACCCACGTAGTCGGTGGCGACCCGGATGCCCTCGACCCCGAACCCCGGCGACCCGGCGGGGCCGCGGCTCGGTGCGCACCCGGCGGCGAGTCCGGTCGTGCCGTGGGCCCAGGCCACGATCGGCCACCCGCCGTCGGGCGCCTCGCCGGTCGGGTAGTAGACGACGCCGGTGACCGCTCGCGCGTCGCCGTCGGCGTCGGTCGAGTGGTACATCAGCCGCAGGCCGGCCTCGCCGTCGGGAGCGTCGATCTCCATGGTGCGGATCACGTCGCCGGGCTCGCCCGGCGGCAGCGGATCGGGCACCTCGTAGAACTCGTCGACGGTCCCCGTGAACGCCTCGGCGGCCGGCGCCACCGCGTCGGGGGTCGACGTGGTCACCGTCGCGATCGTGGTACCGGCGTCGTCGTCGCTCCCCGAACAGCCGGCGAGGACCAGGACGAGCAGGAACGCGCTCGCCACGACGCGGATGGAGGGACGCACGTGATGCACCTCGTAGCGCTCGGGATCAGTACTCGTAGGGCCCGGCGTGGCAGCTCGTCGAGCCGGCGGTCGGGCGCGGCCGACCGTAGAGATCGGTGCTGAACCCGTCGCCGCACCCGGCGACGCCGACCGGGATCGGTGTGGCGGGCGAGTCGTCGGCCTGGACGTCGGTCGGACCGGTCAGCGAACACGACGGGTTGGGGACGTGGTTGTAGCCGGCCGAGGTCGGCAGCACCCCCGTGCACATCACGCCCGTCGGGTCACGGAGGAGGTGGATGAACCACGTGTAGCGGTCCAGGATCGTGGTGGCCATCGCGGTGGTGCTCCCGGCCTCGCCGTGGATCGCCGCCGCATCCGTCCCGGCCAACGAGGAGTAGCCCACCACGACCTCTCCGGCGTTCCGGATCGCGGAGCCGTCGCTCGAGAAGACCGAGGAGGTCGTCACGCGAGCGACGCCCCCGGGCAGGACGTCCACCCCCGGCGTCTGGTTGGTCATGATCGACGAGTGGTCGAGCACCAGCCGCCCGGCCACCTCGATGCCCGACCCCTTCACCGTCGGCAAAGGGAGCTCCACGCTCCGCAGCTCGAGACGAGCTCCCGCCGCGACCACGAAGCTCGGCCCAGCAGCACCCGGCGCCGTCGTCGAGACGACGATGTCCGTCAGCAGCCCGCTCTCGACGAAGGCACCCCGCACGAGCACGTCGCCGGTGACGTCGAGATCGACGTCACCGTCAGCTGCCTCCGCGACCCGCAGCGAGTAGTTCCCGGCCGGCACGACGACCTCCGCGCTGGCCACCGCGTTGGCCTCGGCGATGGCGGCGCGCAACGAGCAGTCCCCGGCGCCGACGGTCACCTCGCACACGCCGTCACCGGGCGCCGCGTCGACGCCGTCGGTCGTGGTCGTCACCGTGAACACCTTCCTCGGTGGGAGCGGATCGCAACCCGGCAGCACGACCGCGGCGGCCGCGGCCGCCAGGATCCCCATGGCTCGCCATCGTCGCACCACTGTCCCGTCCCCTTCGGTCGGTGTCGCTCGCAGACTAACGATCGCCGCACGGTGCGTCTCGGGCCATGATCGGGGCATGGCGATCACCACCTTCGACGATGCCCGCGCCGCCGTGCGGGCCGGTACCTCCATCGACGACGCGGCGGCCGGGCTCGTGGCCTCGATGACCCCGGAGGAGCGCCTCTGGTGCCTCGACGGCGACCAACCCACGTGGGCCGGTCTCGGGTCGCTCGGCAGCGGTGGCTACCACCGCTCCCCCTTCCCGGCCGCCCAGGTCGAGCGGATCGGGCTCGACGGGGTCGCCTTCGCCGACGGTCCCCGCGGCTGCGTGATCGGCAACGCCACGGCGTTCCCGGTGTCGATGGCCCGGGGAGCCACCTGGGACCCGGACCTCGAGGAGCGGATCGGCGACGCGATCGGCCGCGAGCTGCGCGCCGCGGGGGCGAACCTCACCGGCGCGGTGTGCATCAACGTCCTGCGCCACCCGGCGTGGGGGCGGGCCCAGGAGACCTACGGCGAGGACCCGTTCCTCGTCGGGGAGCTGGGCGCTGCGCTCACCCGGGGCCTCCAGGGCCACGTGCTCGCCTGTGTGAAGCACTTCGCCTGCAACTCGATGGAGAACGCCCGCTTCACCGTCGACGTCACCGTCGACGAGGTGGCGCTGCACGAGGTGTACCTGCCCCACTTCAAGCGGATCGTCGACGAGGGCGTCGCGTCGGTGATGTCGGCCTACAACTCGGTCAACGGCGAGTGGGCCGGGCAGAGCCGGGCGCTGCTGACCGACGTGCTCCGCGACGAGTGGGGCTTCGAGGGCTTCGTCATCAGCGACTGGATCTTCGGCATGCGCGACGCCGCCACCTCGGTCACCGCCGGCCTCGACGTCGAGATGCCCTACCGGATGGTGCGGGCCCAACACCTGCCCGACGCGCTGGAGCGCGGCGACGCCTCGTGGGACGACGTGGACCGGTCCGTCCGCCGGATCGTGGCCACGCTGCTCCGGTTCGACGAGGTCCTCTCCGCACCGGCATCGCCCCGCTCGATCCTGGGTGCGCCCGAGCACCGGGCGCTGGCGCGGGAGGCCGCGGCCCGCTCGGTGGTGCTGCTCCGCAACGAGTCCGTCGACGGCACCCCGGTCCTGCCCCTCGACCCCTCGGCGTCGGTCGCCGTCGTGGGACGGCTCGCCGATCGGGTCAACCTCGGCGACGGCGGGTCGAGCGACGTCTGGGACCTCGACTGCCACACCGTGCTCGACGGGCTCCGGGACGCGGTGGGCACGGTGACCCACGACGACGGGAGCGACCCCGACCGGGCCGCGTCGGTCGCGGCCGGCGCCGACGTCGCGCTCGTGGTCGTGGGCTACACGTTCCTCGACGAGGGCGAGTACATCGGCTCCACCGACCCGGCCCTGACGAAGCTGTTCCCCCCGGCCGACGACCCCGAGCTCGTCGCCCGCTTCGAGGCCGCCAACGCCGCGCTCGCGCCGACCGAGCAGCCCGAGCGCATCGGCGAACGGCCCGGTGGGTTCAGCGTCGGCGGCGACCGCACCTCGCTGCGCCTGCTGGACGAGGACGTCGCCCTGATCCGGGCGGTCGCCGCCGCGAACCCGCGGACCGTGGTGGCGATCCAGGCCGGCAGCGCCGTCGTGATGTCCGAATGGGCGGAGCTCGTGCCCGGCATCGTCCAGCCCTGGTACGGCGGATGCCAGGCCGGGCCCGGCCTGGCCGACGTGCTCGTCGGCGACGTGGTGCCGTCGGCCCGCCTGCCCTTCTCGGTGCCCGCCGACGAGTCCGACCTTCCCCCCTTCGACCGCGACGCCACCTCGTTCACCTACGACCGCTGGCACGGGTGGTGGCACCTCCGCCGAACCGGCACCGCGCCGGCGTACCCGTTCGGGTTCGGGCTCTCCTACACCACCTTCGAGGTCCCGGGCGACGACGTCGCGGTCGAGGTGGCGTCGGACGGGCCGGTCGTCGTGACCGGCACCGTGCGCAACACCGGGGACCGGGACGGGGCCGACGTCGTGCAGGTCTACGGCCGCCTGCCCGACACCGAAGCGCCCGAGCGACTCCTGGGGTTCGCCCGCGTCGAGGTCCCCGCCGGCGGTTCGGTCCCGTTCCGCGTCGAGGTCCCGGTCGACCGGCTCGCCACCCGCGACCCCGCTGCCCACGCCTGGGCCGCACCGAAGGGGACCTACGTGATCACCGTCGCCCGCCACGCCGCCGACCCCGCCGCCACCGAGCGTCGGATCGACCTCGTCTGAACGGACCGCCTTTCGACTCGCTCCGCTCGCTCAAGGAACAGAGGGGTGTCGAGCGGAGCGAGCGCCAGTGGTCCCTGAGCGAGAGCGAGCGCAGCGAGCGAAGTCGAAGGGCGAGCGGAGCGAGCGCCAGTGGTCCCTGAGCGAGAGCGAGCGCAGCGAGCGAAGTCGAAGGGCGAGCGCAGCCGAAACGCCTCAGGGCGCGAAGGGGCCGCCGGGGGCGAAGGCGTGGGCGGCGAAGCGCTCGCCGATCCGGCGATAGCCGTCGGCATCGGGGTGGAGGCCGTCGGGGAGCCCGTCGGCGTCGTCGGGTCCGAACAGCTCGAGGCCGTCGAGCAGGTGCAGGTTCGCGTCGCCGTAGGCGCGACGATCCTCCACCACCTGCGCCAGGAGCTCGCGGATCCGCCGCAGGGTCAGGGCGCCCTCCTCCATCTCGGCGGGCCGCTCGACGACGCCCACGCGACCGCTCCGGAGCGGCACCGTCGGACCGGGGTGGTCCTCGGCCACCGGGCACACGATGGGGCTCACCAGCAGGATCGGCGTGGTCGGGTGCCCGTCCCGGACGGTGTCGAGGAAGCCGTGGACGGCCGGGACGAAGGTGCGCTCCCGCATGGTGTCGGCGTTGATCACGTTGATGCCGGCCTTGACGCTGATCAGGTCGACGTCGAGGTCGCGGATCGTGCGGGCGACCATCTGGTCGAGGTGGCACTGGCCGGCCACCGCGAGGTTCCGCAGCTCGACGTCGGCGGCACGGGCGGCGATCGCCGGCCAGATCCCGGTCGGTCGATGGGCCTCCAGGCAGTGGCTGATCGAGCTGCCGTAGTGCACCCAGGTCCGTCGTCCCGTCGGCCCCGGCCGGGCGGTCGTCGAGCCGGCCGCCACCCGCACCTCGCGCACGGCGACCACGCAACGCTGCGGCAACCAGATCTCGACGCGGCGGAGCGCACCGCCGGTCGAGCCCTGGGCCAACCCCTCGAACCGCACCGTGGTCGAGGGCCCCGACTCGATGCCGACCGCGAGGGTGAAGGGGTCGTAGCTGATCGTGGTCCCCACCTCGGTCGACGCCATCGGCCCGACCTCACCTTCGACCGCGACGTCGAACACGGCCGGCGCCGCCGGGAAGTCGCCGACCCTGAGGCGGGTGACGTGGACGTCGAGCTCGATCGCGTCGGCGTCGGTGAGGACCTCCAGGCGCACGCCGGAAGGCATCGACACCATGAGGTCGAGCCGCGGGTCGAGGATCTGGTGGCGGGTCCAGCCGGGGAAGCGCCGGTGCACGACGCCCTCGGGCGTGCGGTCCTCGTCCAGCGCGCCGACGACGATGAGGTGGTCGGACGGAACGGGTTGCACGGGAACCTCCGGGAGCGGTGCAGCCGCCCGGTCTAGCGCCTACGTTGCTCGGATGCCCGACGAGGTGACCGAGCGCAGCGCACCGCCACCGCCCCGGGCGCGCATGCGGGCCCACCTCGGCCTGGCCCACGACGACCAGCCGCTCGTCCAGCGGATCGGGATCGCCGCGTGGTCGATCATCGGTGTGCTCGTGCTCGCAGCGATCGTGGTGGTCGGGCTGGCCACGATCAGCTCGGTGGTCCTTCCGCTCCTCTTCGCGTGCGTGCTCGCCGTGCTGTTCCAGCCCCTCGCCCGCCGCATGACCCGACGGGGCGTCCCCAGGGCCATCGCTGCGGGCATCGTCGTCGTCGGCCTCGTCGCCGTCATGGCCGGTGTCATCGGACTCACGATCTACGGCGTGGTCGACCAGAGCGACCGGATGCTCGACCAGCTCGACCGGGCGCTCACCGAGCTGGACGTGAGCGAGCAGGACATCGCCAACATCCAGCAGGAGCTCAAGGACCTCGACCCCAGCGTCAGCACCGGCGTCGTCCGCTCGGTCGCATCCGGCCTCACGACGGCCGCCCAGATCCTGGTCGGGGTGCTGCTCGCCGTGCTGATCATGTACTACCTGATCAAGGACGGCGGCTCACTGCGACACGGGATCGTCGCCCGCTCGCCCGACCGCCTCAAGGGTCCGGTCGACGCGTTCATCGGCGACAGCGCGTTCATCCTCCGCCGCTACTGGTTCGGACGATCGATCGTGTCGGCGATCGTGGCCGCGGTGGTCGGCATCGGCGCGCTGGTCCTCGACCTGCCGCTGATCCTGACGTTGATCGTCGTCACGTTCGTCGGCGGCTTCATCCCCTACGTCGGCGCGTTCGTCGGCGGCCTGCTCGCGGTCGTCCTGGCCCTCGGATCCCACGGCATGGTGGCCGCGCTGATCATCCTCGGGGTCGTCCTGTTCGCCAACCTCGTCGTCGAGAACCTGGTCGAACCGGCGGTGACGGGCGCGACGCTCGAGATCCACCCGCTCGTCGTGCTCCTGGCGACCACCGTGGGGGGCATCGTGGGCGGGCTCGCCGGCCTGGTCATGGCCGTGCCCCTCACCGTCATCGCCGGCCGGGCGATCCCGCTCATCTCCGAGGCCATCGACCCCTCGGACTGACCGCACACCCGGGGTCGGACCCCGACCGTGCACGCGCCGCGATCGGCCACCTCGACCACGTCACGGTCGGGGTCCGACCCCGGGTGGGCCTATGACAGGAGCTTGGCCTTGATGGCCCGGAACTCGTCGTCGGAGAGGGAACCGGCCTCGTGGAGGCGGGCGGCCGACTCGAGCTCGGCGGTCACGCTCGCGGGCGCTGGTGGAGGCGGCGGCAGCGCCGCCTGCTCCCGGGCCAGGTTGCGGGCGCCGATCCCGTCGCCCCGGCCGACCAGGTAGGCGAGCAGGCCGAGGAGCGGGAAGAACAGCAGCACGACGGCCCACGCCGCCTTGGCGAACCCCGACAGGTCGTCGCTGCGGATCAGGTCCATCACGACGATGAAGGTGACGATCAACAGGTGCACGATCAGGTAGAGGACGAGCAGCGACCAGAGCAGCTCACCGAGCCCGACGTCAGCGATCATGGGGTGCCTCCCGAGGTGTTGAGACGTGGCCGAGGGCCGTGCAGTCCGTACATGCGCCGACGAGGTCGAGCCGGTGCGACGTCGGGACGAAGCCGTGCCGACGCGCCACCGCCTCCAACGCCGCCTCGATGGTGCGCTCGACGTCGGCGGTCACCGTGAAGTCCTCGACCCGGCCGCACGACTCGCACATGAGGTGGTGGTGGTGCTCACCGAGGAGGTCCTCGGCCAGCTCGAACCGGGCGTGCTCGGCCCCGCTGTGCACCCGCGCCACCGCGCCGACCTGTTCCAGCACACCCAGGTTCCGGTAGGCCGAGCTGAGCGCGAGGTCGGGGTGCACCTCCACCAGTTCGGGGATCGTGGCCGGGCGCCCCTGCTCGACCAGCAGCTCCACCAGCCGCCGCCGACCCGAGGTGTAGACCTGCTCGACCTCCCGCAGGCGCGCGCCGACCTGCCGGTGCACGTCGTCGAGGTCGGCGGTCGCGGTCACGGCGCCACCGTACCGGTGCAGCGGTTTCGACTGCGCTCGCTGGCGCTCGCTCCGCTCAACCAACGGAAGCGGTTTCGACTGCGCTCGCTGGCGCTCGCTCCGCTCAACCAACAGAAGCGGGGTCCTCGATCGAGCGCAGCCCCTTCTGTTCCTCGAGCGAGCGAAGCGAGTCGAAAGGCGAACGAGAGGTCGAGCGCAGCGAGGCCACTCAACCTGTTCCTTGAGCGAGCGAAGCGAGTCGAAAGGCGAAAGAGAGGTCGAGCGCAGCGAGGCCGCTCAACCTGTTCCTTGAGCGAGCGAAGCGAGTCGAAAGGCGAAAGAGAGGTCGAGCGCAGCGAGGCCGCTCAGGCGACGGGGACCGACGCGCCCTGACCGGCGAGGACGGTGTCGACGACGCGGTCCACGAGGGCGGCCACGGCATCGTCGTCGGCGACGAAGCCCATGAGCACCGCCTCGGCCACGCCGTGCACCGCGCACCACATGACCGTGCCGACCTCGGTCGGGTCGCCGGGCGCGAGCAGACCCTCGTCGATCGCCTGCGCCGTCGCCGCGTTGGCCAGCTCGAAGGCTCGGGTCGCCGGCGGGAACGAGTCGGCGTCGGCCAGGGCCGACGGGGGGTAGAGGAAGAGGAGGGAGAACAGCGCGGGCGACGATCGGGCGTGGTCGACGTAGGCCCGGCTGTAGCCCCGGATGCGGGCGAGCGGGTCGGTGTCGGCGTCGGTCACCGCCTCGAACCGCTCGACCAGGCGGCCGAAGTGCTCCTCGGCGACCGCGGCCACGAGGTCCTGCTTGTTCTCGACGTAGAGGTACAGCGCCGGTGCGGTGACCCCGAGCTCGCGGGCGACCGCCCGCAGCGACAACCGTTCGGCGCCGTCCCGTTCCAGCTGGGCCCGCGCGGTGGCCAGCACCAACTCGCGCGACAGCGGGGCGCTCACGTGAACCGGTCCCCGTACATCTCCTTCGCCACCTTGGCGGTGCGGACCATCGCGACCGCGTGCCGTGGGAGGTCCCGGATCGCGCCCCACACGTCGGCCCCGAGCGACACCGAGTAGTCCGGCCGGCGGCGACCCGACGACGGAGGCATCCAGCACGAGTGGAGGAGCAGCGCCGGACGGAAGCCCTTGGCGGTCGCCCGGGCGATCGGCCCACGGGCCAGGTCGGCGGCATCGAACAGCTGCACCTCCTTGTCGCCGTCCCGGTGGACGAGGACGAGGACGTACCCGTCGTCGGGATCGGTGGCGCCCCGCCGGGGGACGAACTGGGGCGGGCTCGGGAACGCACCGCCGTCGTAGGTCCAGCGGTCGACGATCTCCATGACGTCGAGGTCGAAGCGCACGAGCGACGCCGGGATCGGCTCGGTCGGAAGATCCTTCGGGTGGATCAGGCAGTTGAGGTCGGCGTCGCCGTAGAGCTTCCACCATGCCTCGGGGACGAGCTCCGGGTCGAAGCCGACCCCGGCGAACCAGAGCTGTCGGCTGCCGGCGCGGGCCGCGGCCGAGGAGCGGTCCCGGGTGGCGAGCACCGCACCCCAGAAGTCGTCGTCCCACGCCAGCTTCGACTCGAGGACCTCGCCGGACCCGGCGTCGATGCGGTACCGGCCCACCACACCGGGCTGCACCCCGAGGGCGATCAGGCCCTCGTACTCGGCCGGGATGGGCGGCGCGTCGCCGTGGGCCGCGGCGCCGGCCTCGAGCTTGATCATGAGGTCGGCGAGCGGGATGTGCTCCAGGTACGCGGTGATCGTGCCGTCGGCGTCGTCCTCGTCGACCGACAGGTGTCCGGTCGGCATGGGGATCGTCACGCTGGTCACCGGCACCGGCGACCCGGGCGGCGTGGCCTCCAGGTCGGCCTTGGCCACGATGCTCAGGTGGGTGACGTCGTCGTTCGGCTTCGTGCGCTCGCCGATCCCCACGACCTCGGGACCGACCGCGAACGGCAGGTCGCTGAAGACGAGGTGCGAGCGGGTGGCCTTGATGTCGTGGATGGACTCGAACGGGGCCAGGCCGGTGAGCGGCCACCGCTGCACCGGACCGTCGAGACCCCAGCGGGCGACGAACGCCGTCGGCCCCGACGCGCTCGGCACCGGGGTGGAGTTCACGAAGTAGAGGGCCCGCTCCTCGTGGTCGGCGGCCGGGTGGGCGGCGACCGCGATCATCGGCTCCAGCACGCCGGGCATGGCCTGGAACCACTCGCCGTTGCTGCCGACCGGGGTGATGACGTCGAGGGTGACCGGGTCGACCTCGACGGGCCGACCGGCGTCGTAGCCGACGAACAGCCGACCGTCGATGGGCTCGACGTTGGTGTTCGCGAGGTTGGTGACGCCGAACGGTGACAGCTCGGCGAACGCCAGGTTCCGGAACAGGAACGGCAGCTTCTCCCGGATGCGCAGCACCCGGGTGCGCACCCGCCGCTGGCGCACGGGCACGCGGCCACCGCGGTCGGGGGTGAGCTCGATGCGGCAGAGGAGGCCCGGCGCGTCGAACCAGTGTCCCTTCGGCTCGCGCTTGTCGGGTCCGACGATGAAGACCGATCCCTCGACGTCGTCGGGCCAGGCCCCCTCCACCACCAGCAGGTGCTGGAACCGGTCGCCGCCACCGCGGAAGAGGTTGCCGGTGAGCGTCGCCATCAGGCCGGGAGCCAGTTGCCGTGGAAGCCCGACGGGACCCGTCTCGGCAGGTGGACCCGGGCGACCTCCTCGAGCGCGGCCGCGTCGACCACCACGAGGTCCGAGCGGTCCTCGACCCGGTTCCACACGAAGTTGAGGAGCCATCCGGCGTCCTCGCCGTCGCGGGTCGGATCGGGCGCGAACGACACCTCGCCGGACACGGCGCCCGGACCGTACGAGTAGACCTCCGAGGTCCCGGCGAACAGGTCGTGCTTCACGAACCCGTCGAAGAAGACCTCGTCGTCCTCCCAACGCTCGGCCTTCGCGACGTAGCCGTAGCGGGCGTCGGCCCCGGCGACGTCGTCGTTGACCCGGGGGAAGTCGCCGGCCCGGTCGTCGAGCTGCTGCTCGGTGACCGCGCCGGTGGCGAGGTCGATCCGCCAGCGGTGCAGGACCGGGGGCCGGGCCCGCACGGGCTCCTCGTCGCCGAAGGTCGTGTTGAGCCGATCGGTGCGGCACCCGTCGACGACCACCGCGCCCCCGTCGTCGAACGCGTTGAGGACGTGGAACATCCAGAACGGCTCCACCTCGAACCACCGCGGCGGGGCGGTGAGGTCGGACCGGTCGAGCACGCCGATGCGGGCGCCGTGCTCGGGCTCCCACCGGATGCCCGCGCCGCCCTCGAGCATGGTCTTCACGTCGAACACCGCCGGGAGGTCGAACAGCACGATGTGGTCGGCCGAGACGGCGAAGTCGTGCATCATCACCGGCCCGGGCAGGTCGACGTCGACGGACTGCACGAGCGTGCCGGCGGCGTCGGCCACGTGCACCCGCAGGAACGGCGGGAACGGGTTGTACCCGAAGAACACGAGCTCGCCGGTGACGGGATCCACCTTGGGGTGGGCGGTCATGGGACCGACCAGGGCACCGTCGAAGTCGTACTCGCCGAGCGTGGCCAGCGCGAGGTCGACCTCGGTCGGCCGCGCCGCCTCCATGAGGGCGAAGACCCGACCGGCATGACCCACGACGTGGGTGTTGGCGGTGTTCTTCATCATCCCGCCCTCGGCCACCAGCTCCGGCGACGGCACCGCGAACTCCGACAGACCGCCGTAGAGCGCCCGACCTTCCCGGCGCTCGACCCGTAACGCCGCGGACTCCACCCACCGGTTCCGGTAGCGGGCGGCGCCGTCCTCGAAGGCGACCGCGTGCAACATGCCGTCGCCGTCGAACAGGTGGTAGCGGCCGAGCGGCGCGAACGCCGGATTCGGCCCGTTGCGCAGGTAGCTGCCCGTGAGCGCGTCCGGCAGCTCGCCGGTGACGGGGAGCTCCGCGATGTCGAGCTCGTCGGCGACGGGCGCCCACGCACCCGAGAGGTAGGGGTCGGCGGGATCGAACGCCGGAGCGACGGAGGGCTCGTCCATGGTCGTCATGGGCGCACCGTACCTGTTGGCGAGCGATCGGTAAACACCGTTCAGTGACTCTCGCGTCACGGGCTGTCCGATTCGGCCACGATGGTGCCGTGACCGCGGAGGACCGGGGCCAGCGCATCCCCCACGCACCCGGCCTCGACGGCATCCGGGGGCTCGCCGTCGTCGCCGTGCTCGTGTACCACGCCGGTCCGGCGACCTGGCTGCCCGGCGGCTTCCTCGGCGTGTCGCTGTTCTTCACCCTGTCCGGGTACCTGATCGGCTCGCTCGTGGTGGCCGAGGTCGAGCGGACCGGCGGCATCGACCTGGGACGGTTCTGGGCGCGCCGGGCCCGACGACTCCTGCCGGCGCTCCTCGTCGCGCTGGCCGGCAGCGCGGTCCTGGCCCGGATCATCGAGCTGTCCGACCGCACCCAGCGGGAGCTGATCGCCGGCCTGACCTACACGTCCAACTGGATCGAGATCATCGACGGCCGCACCTACGGCGAGCTCTTCGGGGCGCCGTCACCGGCCAGCCACCTCTGGTCGCTCGCCGTCGAGGAGCAGTTCTACCTGGTGTTCCCGCTGGCGGTCCTCGGGCTCGTCCGGCTCGTCGGCGATCGCCGGTTCCGGACCTGGCTGATCGTGGGCAGCGGCGTCGTCTACGTCGGTGGGATCGCGGTGGCCACGGCCATCAGCACGTCCGCCGCGTACTACTCGACGCCGGCCCGGGCCCCCGAGATCGCCACCGGCGTCGCGCTCGCCGCATGGACCAGGCACCCGGAACGACCGGCGGGCCGGCTCCTCGGCCTCGTGGGGCTCGCCGCGCTCGCGACGGTCGCGCTCGCCTGCGTGCGGACCCAGCTCACGACACCGTGGGTCGGCAACGGCGGGCTCGCCGTCTTCGGGCTCGTGTCGGCCGTCCTCATCGCCGCCGCCGGCCGGCCCGGTCCGCTCGGGCGGGTGCTGTCGCCGCCGCCGCTCACGTTCCTCGGCCGCATCAGCTACGGGCTGTACCTGTACCACTGGCCGGTCGTCATCGTCCTCGACCGGCCACGGGTCCACATGGAGCCCGTGCCGCTGTTCCTCCTGCGCTCGGCCGTGTCGATCGGGGTCGCCACCGCGTCGTACCACCTCGTCGAGCAGCCGATCCGGCACGGTCGGTGGGGCGGCTCCCGACGGCCCGCCGTGGTGCTGGCCCGGAGCGGCGCGGCGATCGTCGCCACCGCGGTGTTCGTCGTCCTGGCGGTGCCGCCGGCGACCCCCACGCCCGAGGCCGCCGACGCGCCCGCGGTGATCGACCCGGGCGAGCAGACGACGGGCTCCACCACCGCCGACGGCTCGGAGGCGGCGGGTCCCACCACGGTGGTGATCCTCGGCGACTCGGTCCCGAACTGGATGGTGCGCGACGGTGCCTCGGCGCTCGACCCGACGGAGGTCGCCCTGATCGACGGAACCTCCGAGGGGTGCGACGGCGCGGAGGGCTCGCCGACCGGGCGGGCCAACGGCGGCGTCGTGGTGACGCTGCCCGAGGACTGCACCGGCTGGCACGACCAGTACCCGCCGGTGGTCGAGGCCGGTCCGGTGGACGTCGCGCTCCTGGTGATCGGCAGCGGCGCGGTGCTCGACCGCAAGCTCGGCGACGACTTCTACGGGCCGTGCGACGCGACGGCGCGGGACTGGTACCTGGCGGACGTCACGGCCCGCCTCGAGTACCTCTCCGAGCACGCCGACAAGGTCGTGCTCGCCCTCCCCGCGTGGGCCGAGGAGTGGTCGGGCTGGGTCAACCCGCCCGACCACCACGAGCGCACCGACTGCGTCCGCGCCACGCTGAACGACGCGGTCGCCCGGGCGCGGGAGGCGGGCGCCACCAACATCGAGGTGATCGACCTCGGGGCGCACCTCTGCCCCGACGGCCCCGACGACTGCGAACCGGTGCGCGAGCGCGACGGGGTCCACATCGACCCGTCCGCCGCGCCCGAGGTGCTGACGTGGCTGATCGCCGAGGCCATCGGCTGAGGCGGCCCTTCGACCTCGCTCGCTGCGCTCGCTCCCGCTCAGGGAACAGGTGGGCGTCAGGCGCCTCGGGTCGGGACCCGCATCATCGAGAAGTCGGCCACCGCCACGAGGTGCTCGTCGTCGTCCACGACCTTGCACTCGACGACGACGATCGAGCTGCCCGCCTTCACCACCTTCGCCCGGCCGATCACCGCGCCGGTGCGGGGCGTGCCCAGGTAGCGGACGTGCATGTCGACGGTGACCAGCGACTCGACCTCGGGGTCGAACCCCGACGATCGCACGACCGCGAGGGCACACGCGCAGTCGACGAGGGTGGCGACGGCCCCACCGTGGAGGTTGGCGGTGAAGCCGAAGGCGTTCGGTGCCACGGGCATCCTGACCGCAGCGTGATCGGCGTCGGCGACGGCCTCCAGGAACTCGAGGTCGAGGTGCGCGTGCAGCGGGATGGGGTCCGGGGGTGCGTCGGCCACGACGGCAACGTATCGCCGTCCGACGGAACGGACGATTCAGGCGGACCCGGCGGTGGTGCGGGCGATGCCCGCGCACCCCGCGATCCTGCCCCACGACGTTTCGGGACGATGACTTCTCGGCCGAGACATTGCGTGACCCGGCGCCCGGGGACTACAGCGGATGGGCATGTGTGGCTTCGCCGGCGAGATCGCCCACGACCGAGCGGCGGACGTCGCGGCCGTGGCGACCATGACCGACACGATGGTCCCGAGAGGACCCGACGCCGGCGGCACGTACGCCCAGGACCGGGTGGCGCTGGGTCACCGACGGTTGTCGATCATCGACCTGTCCCCCGCCGGGTCGCAGCCGATGCACGACCCCGAGCTGGGGCTCACCATCGTGTTCAACGGCTGCATCTACAACTACCCCGAGCTGCGGAAGGAGCTGATCGGCAAGGGCCACCGCTTCTTCTCCCACAGCGACACCGAGGTGCTCCTGAAGGCGTACCGGGAGTGGGGCGACCGCTTCGTCGACCGCCTCCACGGCATGTTCGCGTTCGCCATCGTCGAGCGGGACTCGGGTCGGGTCCTGCTCGGTCGCGACCGCCTCGGCATCAAGCCGCTCTACCTCGCCGAGGTCGACGGCGGGCTCCGGTTCGCATCGACCCTCCCCGCGCTCGTGGCCGCCGGGGGGATCGACACGTCGATCGACCCGGTCGCGTTGCACCACTACCTGACGTTCCACGCCGTCGTGCCCGCGCCGCACACGATCCTCAACGGCGTCCGCAAGCTGCCCCCGGCCACCACGCTCGCCGTCGAACCGGACGGCACCCGCCGCGAGGTCCGCTACTGGGAGCCGGTGTTCGAGCGCGATCCGGCCCGGGCCGGCTGGGGCGAGCGGGACTGGGAGGACGCGGTCCTCGAGTCGCTGCGGGTCGCGGTCGAGCGGCGCCTGGTGGCCGACGTGCCGGTCGGGTGCCTCCTGTCGGGAGGACTCGACTCGAGCCTCATCGTCGGGCTCCTCGCCGAGGCCGGCCAGCACGGGCTGGAGACCTTCTCGATCGGCTTCGAGGCGGCCGGCGGCGAGGAGGGCGACGAGTTCAAGTGGTCCGACATCGTGGCCGAGCGGTTCGGCACCATCCACCACCAGCTCCGCATCGGCACCGAGCGCATGCTGCCGGCGCTCGACGGGGCCATCGCCGCCATGAGCGAGCCGATGGTCAGCCACGACGCCGTCGCGTTCTACCTCCTCAGCCAGGAGGTCTCGAAGCACGTCAAGGTCGTGCAGTCCGGCCAGGGCGCCGACGAGGTGTTCGCCGGCTACCACTGGTACCCGCCGATGGCGAGCGCCGGCGAGGGCGACGTGGCCGGCGCCGTCGAGCGCTACCGGGCCGCGTTCTTCGACCGCGACCACGCGGCCATGGCCGCGCTGGTCCAGCCCGGCTACCTGGCCGCGGCCGACGAGTCCGGCCGCTTCGTGACCGACCACTTCGCCGCGCCGGGCGCGGCCGGCGGCGTCGACCGGGCGCTCCGCCTCGACACCACGATCATGCTGGTCGACGACCCGGTGAAGCGGGTCGACAACATGACGATGGCGTGGGGCCTCGAGGCCCGGGTGCCCTTCCTCGACCACGACCTGGTGGAGCTGGCCGCCACGTGCCCGCCCGAGCTCAAGACCGCGCAGGACGGCAAGGGCGTGCTGAAGGAGGCCGCCCGCCGGGTGATCCCGCACGAGGTCATCGACCGGCCCAAGGGGTACTTCCCGGTGCCGGCGCTCAAGCACCTCCAGGGGCCGTACCTCGACCTCGTCCGCGACGCCCTGCACGCCCCGGCCGCCCGCGATCGCGGCCTCTTCCGGCCCGAGGCCGTCGACCAGATGCTGGCCGATCCGAACGGCCGGCTCACCCCGCTCCGGGGCAACCCCCTCTGGCAGATCGCCCTGCTCGAGCTGTGGCTGCAACGGCACGGGATCGGCGGGCCGGCGGCGTGAACGGCCGCGGATCGGGCGGGCGGGACGGCCGGGACGGGAACCCTCGCCGCCGCCCCACCACGCCGAAGGGCTGGGACCGCGACGACGCCATCTCGACCACGTCGTGGGAGCGGGCGCCGGCGCACCTCACCGCGGAGATGGACGACGACGTCGTCCTGGAGCTGGGCTGGGGCCGCCTCGTCTTCGGCCAGACCTTCGCCGACCACGAGAAGCTCGGTCAGGTGCTGCGGGGGGAGGCCAGCGGCCGGCGCGACATCTGCCTCTACCTCCACGACCCGCACGTGCTGGTCGCCACCCACCCCGCCGAGTACTTCATCGACCCGAGCTTCACGTTCCGCATGTGGCTGCACAACTACCGGCCGTCGCGCGACCGGGTGCCGGGCGTGCTCGTCCGCCAGATCTCGCGGCGCGACGACTGCGAGGCCATGAACCGCATCTACCTGCGGACCGGCATGGTGCCCGCCGACATCGACGTCCTCTGGGACAACCACCGCCGCACCCGTCACGTCACCTACCTCGTGGCCGAGGCGCTCGACGCGTCCGACGAGCCCACCGGCGAGATCCTGGGCACGGTGACCGGCGTCGACCACAAGCTGCTCTTCAACGACGCCGACAACGGGTGCAGCCTGTGGTGCCTCGCCGTCAGCCCGACCGCGCAGCAACCCGGCGTCGGCGAACTGCTCGTCCGCACCCTCCTCGAGCACTTCCAGACACGGGGTCGGGCCTACCTCGACCTCTCGGTGATGCACGACAACGAGCCGGCGATCGCGCTCTACCGCAAGCTCGGGTTCGAGCGGGTCCCGGTGTTCGGTGTGAAGCGCAAGAACGCCATCAACGAACGGCTCTTCACCCCGCTCCCCAACGACGACCTCGACCGCCTCAACCCCTACGCCCGCATCATCGCCGACGAGGCGATCCGCCGGGGCATCCGCGTCGACGTCCTCGACGCTGATGCCGGCTACCTCCGCCTCGAGCACGGCGGCCGCACGGTCGTCACCCGAGAGTCGTTGTCCGAGTACACCTCCGCGGTGGCGATGAGCCGCTGCGACGACAAGCGCATCACCCGCAAGGTCGTGGCCGAGGCCGGCGTACGGGTGCCGATCGGCCGCACCGCGTCGTTCACCGAGGAGGACCATCGGTTCATGGCCGGGGCCGGCGCGGTCGTGGTGAAGCCGGCCCGCGGCGAGCAGGGCGCCGGCATCACGGTCGGGGTCCGCGAGTCCGACGAGCTCGACGTCGCCCTCCAGCGGGCCGGTGGCGTCGACGCCGACATCCTGATCGAGGAGATGGCCCCCGGCGACGACCTGCGGATCGTGGTCGTCGACGGCGCCGTCGTCGCCGCGGCGGTCCGGCGTCCGGCCGAGGTGATCGGCGACGGCCGCCACTCGATCCGGGAGCTGATCGAGCGGCAGAGCCGCCGGCGCGAGGCGGCCACCCAGGGCGAGTCGACGATCCCGCTCGACGACCTCACCGAGGCCACGGTGCACGAGGAGGGCTGGGGCCTCGACGACGTGCTCCCCCAGGGCCTCCCCCTCCGGGTCCGCCGCACCGCCAACCTCCACACCGGCGGCACGATCCACGACGTCACCGACGAGCTCCACCCGGCGCTCGCCCGCGCCGCCATCACCGCGGCCGAGGCCATCGACATCCCGGTCACCGGCATCGACCTGTTGGTCCCCGACCCGTCGGGCCCCGACTACGTCTTCATCGAGGCCAACGAGCGGCCCGGCCTCGCCAACCACGAGCCCCGCCCGACCGCGCAGGCGTTCGTCGACTATCTCTTCCCCAACAGCCAACCGACCCCTTGGGGCTGGCAACCGGACCCGGCACCCGACGTGACCGGCACCGGCCACCACCCCGGACCCGACCCCGGAGATCCCCGATGACCACCGAGCCCGACACCACCGTCGACGGGTTCGACCTGCTGCCCGATCCGGCCGACGCGCCGATCGACGTCGACTGGATGCTCGACGTGCTGGTCCGCCTGCTGCGGACGCCGAGCCCGTCGGGCCGGACCGATGCCGTGATGCAGCTCGTCGGCGAACTGGTCGACGACATCGGACTGCCCTTCCAGCTCACCCGCCGGGGCGCCCTGATCGCCGAGCTGCCCGGGCGGTCCGAGGCCGTGGACCGGGCGTGCATCGTCCACGCCGACACGATCGGGGCCATGGTCAGCCGGCTCAAGGACAACGGCCGTCTGGAGGTGATCCCGATCGGCACGTGGTCGGCCCGCTTCGCCGAGGGCTGCCGGGTCACGGTGTTCCCCGACGACAACCGGGTGACCTACACCGGCACCGTCCTCCCCCTGAAGGCCAGCGGGCACGCCTTCGGCGACGAGGTCGACACCCAGGGAGTGGGGTGGGACCACGTCGAGGTCCGCATCGACGAGGACGTGTCCGACGCCGCCGGGCTGGCCGCGCTCGGCATCCAGGTCGGCGACACGGTCGCCCTCGTCGCGCTGCCCGAGATCACCGACACCGGCTTCATCGTCTCCCGCCACCTCGACGGCAAGGCCGGCGTCGCCGCCGCGCTCGCCGCGGCGAAGGCGATCGTCGACGGGGGCATCGTGCCCGAGCACCGGGCGAACCTGATCGTCACGATCGCCGAGGAGGTCGGCCTCGGCGCCACCCACGGTCTCGGCCCCGACGTGGCCGAGATGGTGTCGATCGACAACGCGGTGTGCGCGCCCGGCCAGCACTCGATCGAGGACGGGGTGACGATCCCGATGGCCGACCTTTCGGGGCCGTTCGACTACCACCTCACCCGGCGGCTCTGCCACCTGTGCATCACCCACGACATCCCCCACGTCCGGGACACCTTCCGGTGGTACCGGTCCGACGTCGCCGCCGCGTTGGAGGCCGGGGCCGAGACCCGCGCCGCGCTCATCGCATTCGGTCTCGACGCCAGCCACGGCTCCGAACGCAGCACGGTTGCGTCGCTCACCGCGGTCGGCGATCTGCTGACCCGCTGGCTCCAGACGCCGCTCACCTTCGCCCAGTGGGACCAGACGTCGGCCGGCCCGTTGAAGCTGTTCCCGTCCTCGGCGCAACCGGCACCGCAGGAGACCTGGGAGCGCCTCCCCGAGTAGCTCTGTGCTCGTTGAGCGGAACGCAGTCGAAACCCGCCTTTCGACTCGCTCCGCTCGCTCAAGGAGCAGTCGTACGTCGGTTGAGCGGAGCGGAGCGCCAGCGGAGCGCAGTCGAAACCCGCTCGCTGTGTGCTGGTTGAGCGGAGCGGAGCGCCAGCGGAGCGCAGTCGAAACCCGCTCGCTCGAGGAACAGTCGTACGTCGGTTGAGCGGAGCGGAGCGCCAGCGGAGCGCAGTCGAAAACCGGTCAGCTCCGGCGGACCTTGCGCTTCAGGGCGTCGACCGCGGTGCGGGCGGCGTCGCCGTGCTCGCCGTTCAGCGACGAGAGGAGCGCGTCGAGGGCCGGGAAGCGGAACATGCCACCGCTCAGGAGGACCAGGCCCCGCAGCGGGGCCTCCCGGATCGCGGTGCGGATCATCTCCAGGGTGGCGGCGTCGGGGTCGGGGAACTCCTCGGTCGCTCGCTGGAGGGCGATCTTCGCCACGCGGTCGCCGAGGATCCGGCCGATCCGCGTGCCCTCCAGGTCCTCCAGCGTCGAGTTGCGGGTGTAGGGCCGCACCGGGGGCAGCGTCGGGATCGGGTGACCGAGCCGCTCGGCGAACTCGGCGTCGTCCATGACGAAGCCCGCCGCGGCAGCGACCGGGGTGACGTCGTCGTTCGAGTTCACCCGGTGGGCGAACGCGGCGACCGGCTCGACCGACGAGCGGGCGACGATCACGTCGTAGGTGCCGGCCTCGACCAGCCAGTCGTGGGCGGTCACGTCCCACACCGCGAAGGCCCGCCGGTCGAGCGTGATCGTCACCGTCTCGCTCGCGCCCGGTTCCAGGTGGACCTTGGCGAAGCCCTTCAGCTCCTTCTCGGGACGGGGCACCGACGAGCCGTGCGGACGGACGTAGACCTGCACCACGTCGCTGCCGGCGCGGTCGCCGGTGTTGGTGACCCGGACCGACACGGCGACGTCGGCGTCCGGGCCGTCGATCGAGACCTCGCTCCAGTCGAAGGTCGTGTAGGACAGCCCGAAGCCGAACGGGAAGCGGGCCGGGACCCCGGAGGCGTCGTGGAAGCGGTACCCGATCGAGTGCGCCTCCCGGTACTCGACCTGCCGGGGCCGGCCGGGGAAGTTGCGGTCGGCCGGGAGCTGGGCGACGTGCTCGGGGATGCTCTCGGCCAGGCGGCCGCCCGGGTCGGTGTCGCCGAACAGCACGTCGACGATGCCGCCGACCCCGGCCTGCCCGCCCAGCCAGCACTCCAGCAGCGCGTCGACCCGGTCGGCGAAGGGGAGGTGCACGACGCCGCCGTTGCTGAGCACGACGACGAGCGGCTCGGGCCGCGCCGCCAGCGCCTCGATCAGCGAGACCTGGCCGTCGGGGAGGTCGAGGGTGTCGCGGTCGAACCCCTCGGACTCCATCGGCGCCGGCAGGCCTCCGCAGAACACGACGACGTCCGCGCCGGCCGCCGCGGCCATCGCCTCCGAGCGGAGCCCAGCCGTCGTGTCGCCGGTCTCGGGGTCGTAGCCGGCCGCGTAGGTGACCTCGGTGCCGGGTCCCACCCGTGCCTTCAGCAGGTCGAGCACCTCGTCGAGCCGGGTCGGGCGCACCTGGGAGCTCCCGGCGCCCTGGTACCGCGGCACCTCGGCGAAGGCGCCGATCACCGCGATGCGGGTGGCATCGGCGGCCAGCGGGAGGACGCCCGCGTTGGTGAGCAGCACCGACCCGGCGGCGGCCGCGGTGCGGGCGAGCGCGTGGTGGGCGTCCGGGTCGCTCGGCTCGCGCTCGCGTCGGGCCCGCTGGAGCAGCTCGACCACCCGCACCGCGCAGCGGTCGACCGCCTCGTCGGACAGGTCGCCACGGTCCAGCGCGTCGAGCAGGGCCGCGTCCCACGCGCCCTTGTTGCCGGGCATCTCGAGGTCGAGCCCGGCCTCGATCCCCGCGACGCGGTCGTTGGCCGCGCCCCAGTCGGTCATGACGAGGCCGTCGAAGCCCCACTCGTCCCGCAGGACCTCCTGGAGCAGCTCGTGGTGCTCCGACGCGTACACCCCGTTGACGAGGTTGTAGGCGCACATCACGGTCCACGGATCCGACTCCTGCACCGCGATCTCGAAGCCGGTGAGGTACACCTCGCGCAGCGTCCGCTCGTCGACGACCGCGTCGACGATCAACCGGTGCGACTCGTGGTTGTTCACCGCGAAGTGCTTGAGGCACGCACCCACGCCGGACGACTGGATGCCCCGCACCTGCGCGGCGGCCAGCTTGCCGCTGAGGAACGGGTCCTCGGACAGGTACTCGAAGCAACGACCACCGGCCGGGTGGCGCTTGATGTTGAGCCCCGGCCCGAGCACCACCGCCACCCCCTGCTCGGCCGCCTCGGCCCCGATCGCCTCGCCGACGCGTTGGACGAGCGCGGTGTCCCAGCTGGACCCGAGGGTGGCTGCGGTCGGGAAACAGGTGGCCGGCGTGGAGCCGCCCACGCCGAGGTGGTCGCCGTCGGCCCGGGCCTGGTGGCGCAACCCGTGCGGCCCGTCGGCGACGTCGATCCGGTCGAGGCCGTGGTCGGGCAGCCCGCGCACCTCGAACATGTTCGAGCCGGACAGCAACGAGACCTTCGCCGCCCGGTCGAGCGACGCGACGATCTCCACCGCGGCCGCGTGGTCCCGGGCCGGGGTCGGGGGTTCCTCGTTCGCCACGGTCACACTCGTCTCCAGTCCGTTCGGCTCGGGGGCCACGTCCGGCCCTCGCATGGGCCAACATCTAGCGGTTCCGACCGCATGGTGCCGCACCGAGCCGGCCCTCGTCCCCCGGAGGCCCCGTTGGCCCTCAGCGCGACCGACGTCACCCGCATGCGGGACCAGCTCTTCTTCGAGGGCCCCGAGCAGAACCGCCGGCTGACCAGGTTCTGGCTGCTCCTCCCTCTGGCCGCGGTGATCGCGACCGCCGGCGTCGTCGGCGATTCCACCGCCACGGTGATCGGGGCGATGATCGTCGCCCCGCTCATGGTCCCGATCCTGGGCACGGTGCTGGCGGTCGTCCTGGCCGACCGCCCGAACCTCGTCCGCAGCCTCCTGCTGCTCGCGAGCGGGGTGGCGGTGGTGATCGCGATCGGATGGCTGATCGGTCTCACGGTCGAGTCGCCGATCCTGGCCGACACCAACTCGCAGGTGTCGGCCCGCGTCAGTCCCCGCCTCATCGACCTCATCGCCGCGCTGGCCACCGGGGCGGTGGGCGCGATCGCGCTCGCCCGCGAGGACATCTCCGACACCCTCCCGGGCGTCGCCATCTCGATCTCGTTGGTGCCGCCGCTGGCGGTCGTCGGCCTCACCCTCGAGTCCGGGTCCGGGAAGCAGGCGCTGGGCGCACTCCTGCTCTTCGTCACCAACGTGAGCGCGATCCTCGCCATGGGGCTGCTCGTCATGAGCATCTACCGGGTCCGCTCCCTGGCCACGCCACCGGCCGCCGGGGCCAAGCCGGTGAACCGCCGCACCGCCGGGATCGCGATCGTCGCCGGGCTGCTCGTCATCTCGATCCCGCTGGCGACCACCAGCGCCTCCATCGCATCGAGCCGGTCGACCGAGTCGAGCGTGAACCGGGTGGCCGACGAGTGGGCCACCCGCACCGGTTGGACGGTCGTCTCGGTGTCCACCGGCCCCCAAGGGGTGCAGATCCGCGCCACCGGTCCGATGCCCGAACCCGAGACGAACTCGCTCCGGACCGCCCTGGTCGCCGCCGGCCTCTCGGACGTGAACATCTCGATCCTCCTGGTCCCCAGCAACACCGTCGTCCTCACCAACCCCGACTGACCACCACGAGCCGATGACCGACCCCGAGCACCCCCACCCGACCTCGGCCTGCTGCGGTCCATCGCGGGCCGGCGACGGAAACGACCCCGCCGACGACGGTCGCGGGCCCGCCGATCGACCCGCGACGACCGCCGAACCGAAGGTTCCGCCCATGGTCCGGGTACCGGCCGGGTCGTTCACCATGGGCACCGACGACCGGAACGGGTACCCGGCCGACGGGGAGGGGCCACCGCACCGCGTCGAGCTGTCGGCGTACTCGATCGGCGTCCACGCGGTCACCAACGCCGAGTTCGCCGCCTTCGTCGACGCCACCGGGTACGTCACCACCGCGGAGCGGTTCGGCAACTCGTTCGTGTTCGGCGGGCTCCTGCCCGACGACTTCCCACCGACCCGCGGGGTCGCCGCCGCGCCGTGGTGGCGCGAGGTGCTCGGTGCGAGCTGGTGCCACCCGGAGGGACCGCAGAGCGACGTGGCCGATCGCGCCGATCACCCCGTGGTCCACGTGTCGTGGCTCGACGCGGAGGCCTACTGCCGGTGGGCCGGCGTGCGTCTGCCGACCGAGGCCGAGTGGGAGTGCGCCGCCCGCGGCGGGCACGAGGGCCACCACTTCCCCTGGGGCGACGAACGAGAGCCCGGCGGCGTGCACCGGATGAACGTGTTCCAGGGCACCTTCCCCGCCGACGACACCGCCGCCGACGGGTGGGCCGGTACCTGCCCGGTCGAGACGTTCCCCCCGAACGACCTCGGCCTGTACGAGACCACCGGCAACGTGTGGGAGTGGTGCGCCGACTGGTTCGACCCGACGTACTACGCCCGCTCGCCGGCGCTCGACCCGAGCGGCCCCGAGCACGGCACGGCCCGGGTGATGCGGGGCGGCTCCTACCTCTGCCACGACAGCTACTGCTGGCGCTACCGGGTCGACGCCCGCAGCGCCAACACCCCCGACAGCAGCACCGGCAACCTCGGCTTCCGCATCGCGACGTCCGGCTGAACGCCCCGGCGTCCGCCGGTACCCTGCGGCCACCCCCTGCAACAAGGAGCCGACATGCTCGTCCAGGCGATCGGCGACGTCCTCCCCTCCGCCGTCGGGGTCCTGCTCAGCCCGATCCCGATCATCGCCGTGATCGTCGTGCTCGGCACCCCCGCCGCCCGCCGCAACGGGCCGGCCTTCGCCGCCGGGTGGGTCGTCGCGCTGGTCGTGGTGTCGACGATCATCGTCCTCGTCGCCGGTGGGGCCGACGAGGCCGACAGCGCCGCGGCCGAGGGCGTCGACTGGTTCAAGGTGGCCCTCGGCGTGCTGTTCCTGTTCCTCGCGTTCGAGCAGTGGCGCGGTCGCCCCCGGGCCGGCGAGGAGGCCGAGGTCCCACCGCTGATCGCCAAGCTGGACGGCATGGGCGCCGGCCAGATCTTCGGCCTCGGCATCGCCCTGGCCGCGGTCAACCCGAAGAACCTCGCCCTCACCACGGCCGCGGCCGCCACGATCGCGCAGTACGGCCTCGACACCGGTGGGACGGCAACGGCGCTGGCGGTGTTCGTCGTGATCGGGTCGCTCAGCGTCGTCGGGCCCGTGGTCGCGATGATCGTCGCCACCGACCGGGTCACCGGGCCGTTGGCATCGGTGAAGACCTTCATGATCGAGCACAACGCCGCGATCATGATCGTCCTCTTGCTCGTCCTCGGCACGAAGATGCTGGGCCAGGGCCTCGGCGCCGCGGCGTCGAGCTGATCGTCGCGACCTGATCGTCGCGACCTGATCGTCGCGGGCGGACCGGCCGGGTCGTCAGGTCGGCCGCGTCTGCCCGGTGAGCAGGTCCAGCAGCGCGTCGGGGGCGTCGGCCGGCATCGTCCACGGCGTGTGCACCCGCGCGACCGCAGCCGACAGCAGCGCCACCGCCCGCAGCCGGGCCCCGTCGCGGTCGTGGCCGAGGTCGGCGAACGCCCGCTCGAGGAAGTCGAGCAGGGTGGCGTCGGCAGCCCGCACCGCCGCGGCCGCGGTCTCGTCGGTGCCGGCCCAGTCGCGCATGGCGACGTCGAGCGACCGCATGTCCCGGTCGTCGGCGAAGGCCACCAGCGCCCGCAGCCGGGCCTCCGGCGGTTCACCGGCGAGCGCTCCGAGGGCGAGATCGACCTGCTCGGCGCCGTAGTACCGGGCCAGCTCGGCCAGGTAGCCGGCCATGTTGGTGAAGTGGTGGTAGAAGCTGCCCGTCGACCGACCGGTCCGTCCGGTCAGCGCATCGAGCTTCACCGCCGGGAGACCGCCCTCGCGGAGCAGGTCCTGCCCGGCCAGCAGCCAGCGGTCCCGGCCCTCGCCGGTCACGCCATGTCGACCGGGCCGAGCGGCTGGCCGAGGAGCACCCGTCCGGCCAGCTCGGTCGTCCGGTCCCAGTCGAAGATGACGTGGCCCTTGAGCGTCTCGACGTCGCGCTGCAGCCGTTGGAGCGGATGGCCCGACATGTAGACGCTCGCGCCCGAACCCTCCCCGATGTCGCCGATGATCCGGCGGGCCGACCGCACCGCGGAGGCGGCGGCGAGCCGGACCCGCACCCGGAGCTGCTCGTCGGGCGGTCCGGCCGCCGCGGTGGTGCGCAGCTCGTCGATGATCGCCCGCCACCCGGCGAGCGTGGACGCCAGGTCCGAGGTGACCGACGCGAGGCGAGCCTGGGCCATCGGTTGGTCGGCGGCGCGGTCGCCCAACGTGTAGGCCAGCACCCGCTCGGACACCCGGTCGTGGAAGTGCCCCACCGCTGCCTGCGCGGCCCCGACGGCCGGGGCCGACGCGACGAGCGCCAGCACCGAGAGCAGCGGCAGGCCGCTGAGGGCGTCGCCCTCGACACCCGAGGCGGTGCCGCGGAGGTCGTCGCCGGGGACGGTCCGCTCGGTCGGCACGAACACCCGGTCGGCCCAGACGGTGTTGCTGCCGGTGGCCCGCATGCCCGAGGTGTGCCACACGTCCTCGACGGTGAGGTCGGCGACCGGCAGCACCGCGAACCGGGTCCCGAACTCCACCGACTCGTCGAAGCCGTGGACCATGCACCAGTCCGAGTGCTGCACCGCCGTCGCCCACTCCCACCGACCGGTGACCTCGAAGCCGCCGTCCACGACGGCGAGGCTGCCGGTGGGGGCGAGGGGTGCGGCCGAGGTCGGGACGCGCCCGCCACCGAACAGGTCACCGTGGGCCTCGGCGGGGAACCGGGACAGCATCCAGGCGTGGAGCTGGAGGAACGAGATCGTCCACGCCGAGGCCGGACATCCCTGTGCCAGCTCCCGGGTGCCCTCGCAGAGCGCGTCGAGCCCGAGCCCGTGACCGCCGAGCGCGGTCGGCACGATCACCCGCAGGACGTCGGCCGCCTCGACGGCGGCCATCGCCCCGTCGGCGACCCGCCGCTCCTGCTCCCCCTCGACCGCGTGCTCGCCCAGCACCCCGGCCAGCTCCCGGCACCGCCCCACGTACGTCTCAGCATCCATGACCGCCACCATAACCTAACTTCTGTTCTGCCGCACCCCCTCGAACCCCCTCGAACTTTGTCCGGAAGTGCGCGCATTGCGCCTCCTTCCGGACAAAGTTGCGACGGGCGGGGGTGGGGGTCAGGGGTGGGGGAACCGGGGGCCGGCCTGGCCGACGTGGCTGGCGACCTCGCGGCCGACGGCGCTGCACGCGACCTCGGCCGCGGCGACCAGGCCCTCGACGTCGACCCCGGTGGTGACCCCTTCGGCCACGAGGACGTGGTCGAGGTCCTCCAGCGCGAGGTTGCCCGAGGCCCCAGGGGCGAAGGGGCAGCCACCGAGCGCGCCGACGCTGCCATCGACGCGGTCGATCCCGGCCGCGATCGCGGCGAGCGCGTTGGCCACCCCGAGACCCCGGGTGTCGTGCAGGTGCACCCCGAGCCCGACGTCCACTCGCTCGCCCACCGCCTCGACCAGCGCGGTGACCTCCGAGGGCACGGCGACGCCGATCGTGTCGGCCAGCCCGATCGACGCCACCCCCGCCTCGGCGGCGCGCACGGCGACGTCGACGACCCGCTCGACCGGGACGCGACCCTCGTAGGGGCAACCGAAGCTGCACGCGAGCGTCACCTCGACGACCCCGTCCTCAGCCGCGGCCAGCTCGACCACCGCGGCGAGGTCGTCCATCGCCTCGTCGGTCGAGCGGCCCGCGTTGTGGCGGGAGTGGGTGTCGCTGACCGACACGACGAACTGGAGGTGCCGCAGCCCGGCGGCGAGCGCCCGCTCGGCACCACGTCGGTTGAGCACGAGGCCCCAGCGGGTGACCGAGTCGGCGTCGGCCGCGGTGGCCGCGCACATCGCCTCGGCGTCGGCCATGGCCGGCACCCGGTCGGGGCGGACGAACGACGTCAGCTCCAGATCGCGGATCCCGGCGGCGACCAGCGCCTCGTAGATGGCGAGCTTGGCCCCGGTGTCGATCGGCGCCTCGTCCTGGAGGCCGTCGCGCAGGGTGACGTCGCGGAGGGTGACGTGGCCGGCGCTCATGCCCCGACCTCGAACAGCTCGCCGAGGCCACCGACCGCGGAGAGGTGTGCCAGCAGCGCGTCGCGCCCCTGGAGCACGTGCTCGGTCATCAGGCGACCGGCCCGACCGGCCTCGCCCTCGGCGATCGCGTCGGTGATCAGGTGGTGGAACAGGCACGACCGCCGGAGCTCGTCGGCGTCGAAGCGCTGGAGCGCCTGGAAGACGAGCGGTGCGTCGACCGCGGCTGCGACCAGCGTCTGCACCCGTCGGTTGCGGCTCATCGAGAGCACCGCGCCGTGGAAGGCGCCGTTGGCCTCGTCGAGCCGCCGGACGAGCGCGATGTCGTCGGGTCGACCGATCACCGCGCCGGCCGCCCCGTCGAACGCATCGGCCGCGGCCCGCAGGGCGAGGCGCTCGGCCGGTTCGGCCCGCACGCTCGCCAGCTCGGCCGCGTACGCCTCGAGCCGGGCCCGGACCTCGTAAAGGTCGGCGATCTCGTCCTCGGTGAGGGGGCGCACGTGCGCGCCGCGGTTCGGCTCGACCACGATCAGGCCCTCGGACTCCAGCCGACGGACCGCCTCGCGCACCGGGGTCCGCGAGCACTCGAAGCGGGTCGCGAGGCGTTGCTCGGTGAGCCGGGCCCCCGGGGGCTCCACGCCCTCGACGATGCTGCGGCGCAGCTCGCGGTAGACCCGCTCGGTGTCGTTGGCCATCGGGCCTACTCCCGGCTGATGCGCAGGAGCCGGTCCTCGGCACCCTCGACCATCACCTCGGTGACCCGCTCGTCGACGTCGTCCCACTCGGTGCGCAGCGCCTTCGACATCACGGCGTGCATCAGGTAGAGCGACGAGATGTAGGTCAGCTCGAGGATCTCGAGGTCGTCGAGCTCGCTCCGCAGCGCCTCGAAGACGGCGTCGGGCACCCGTCCGAGGTCGAACACGAGGCAGTCGGTGTAGGCGAGGACGGCCCGCTCGATCGGCGAGAAGAGCTCGCTGACGCCCCACGACGGGATCGCCGCGATCTTCTCGTCGGACACCTCGAGGCCACGGAGCGACTTGCAGTGCTGGGAGAAGACGAACTGGCTCCCGGCGGCCCAGCCGGCCCGGGCCTGGCCGAGCTCGCGGAGCACCGGGTCGAGCTTGCGGTCGGTGCTCTGGTAGATGCCGAAGCCCTGCACGCAGTGCTCGAGGATCTGCGGCGAGTTGGCGAACGCACACCACCAGTCGCCGGGCGTCCCGGTGTCGGTGCCCGGCTCGGCGACCGGGTCCCGGTCGCCGAAGAGGAGGTCGTACATGACCTGGACGATCGGAGCGTCGGTCTCGGAACGGGAGACCTGGTGGAGACGGGGCATCGGTGACCTCCGGGGATCACGGGCGAGCGGATCGCTCGATTGTGTGCAATCCGATGGGCCGCGGTCAAGCGATCGGCCTGTTTGCTGGATGTCGCCATCGTCGGGCACCATCTCTGCATGCAATCCTCGACAGGGCCACTCACCGGGATCCGGGTCGTCGAGCTCGGCAACTTCATCGCCGGACCGTTCGCCGGCCAGCTCCTCGGCGACTGGGGGGCCGACGTCGTCAAGGTCGAGTCCCCGGGCGACGGCGACCCCATGCGGCACTGGGGCGTCACCACCGACGAGGGCGACAGCCTCTGGTGGCCGACCATCGCCCGCAACAAGCGCTCGGTCACCGCCGACATGCGGACCGACGAGGGCCGGGCCTTCGTGCGGGCGCTGCTCGACTCCGCCGACATCGCCGTCGAGAACTTCCGGCCCGGCCGCATGGACGAGTGGGGCCTCGACTACGAAGCGCTGTCGTCGTCGAACCCCGGGCTGATCCTCGTGCACGTCTCGGGCTACGGCCAGACCGGGCCGCGGGCCGCCGAGGCCGGCTTCGGGTCGATCGGCGAGGCGATGGGCGGCGTGCGCTACACCACCGGCGACCCCGACCGACCGCCGGCCCGCTGCGGCATCAGCCTCGGCGACTCGCTCGCCGCCATGCACGCGGTGATGGGCGCGCTCGCCGCGCTCAACGAGCGCCACGCGAGCGGCCGGGGCCAGGAGGTCGACGTCGCCATCTACGAGGCGGTCGCGTCGCTGATGGAGTCGACGATGGCCGACTTCACCGTGGGCGGCGTGATCCGCCAGCGCTCGGGCGGCACGCTGCCCGGGGTCGCGCCGGCCAACGCCTACCCCACCGCCGACGGCTCGGAAATTCTGATCGCCGGCAACGCCGACGGCGTGTTCCGCCGGCTGTGCGCGGCGATGGGCCGGCCGGACCTCGCCGACGACCCCCGGTACGCCGACCACGGGTCCCGGGGCGCCAACTCGGTCGAGTTGGACGCGTTGGTGGCCGACTGGACCCGCACCGTCGACGCCGACGATCTCTTGTCGCTGCTGGCCGACAGCGGGGTGCCCGCCGGCCGCGTCTACACCGCGCCCGACATGGTCGCCGACCCGCACTACCTGGCCCGGGACATGGTGCTGCACCGCACCGCGCGCGTCGGCTTCGACCTCCCAATGACGGGCGTCGTCCCCCGCTTCTCGCGCACCCCCGGCGAGGTCCGCGACGTCGGCCCCACCTTGGGCGAGCACGACGACGAGGTCCGGGCCGAGCTCGACGCCTGAGGTTTCGACTCCACTCCGCTGCGCTCCGTTCCGCTCAACCAACACAACAGGAGGTCGAGCGAGCGGAGCGAGTCGAAACGCCTGAACGTCGAGCGAGCGGAGCGAGTCGAAACGCCTGAACGTCGAGCGAGCGGAGCGAGTCGAAAGGCGATCAGGTGGGGCGGCGGGCGAGGACGTAGAGGCGCTCGGTCTCGACCTCGGCCCCCGGGATGGGGCTGCGGACGTACCACTCGACGTCGACGACCCCTGCCGCGCCCACCGCGTCGAGGACCTCGGACCGCTCGTGGAGCGTGAAGGACACGTCGACCTCGTGGTCCCACCACTCGGTGAGCCGCCGCACCTCCGGCCCGAGGTGCATGGCCAGCGCCAGCCAACCACCGGGCCGCAGCGCGGCGACGAGCGACGCGATCGCCGGACGCAGCTCCGACCCGGCAAGGTGCACGAGCGAGTACCACGCCGCGATCGCCGACCAGCCGGCCGAGCCGTCGGGCGGCGGGGGCAGGGCGGTGAGGTCGCCGACCGCGAAGGTCAGCTCGGGGCACCGGCGCCGGGCCTCGGCGACCATGCCCGGCGAGAGGTCGAAGCCGGTGACCTCGGCGCCGGCAGCCGCGAGGTGGAGGGCGACGTGCCCGGGCCCGCACCCGACGTCGACCACCGCTCCCCCATCGGCGAGCCCGACGAGGCGTTCGAGCAGCCACCGGTCGAACGGCTTGGCGTCGAGCTCGTCGGCCAGGTGGTCGGCGTAGGTGGCGGCGACCTCGTCGTAGGCGGCCCGCACCCGTTCGTCGCGCGCCCCCGGACCCTCGGCCAGCACCGCCTCGGTGACCCCGGCCACCGGGGCCGCGGTCGGGGCCGACCCCGTCGGGGCACCGTCCGGAACCTCGACCGGACCGAGCAGGTGGATCCAGCGGGGATCGTGCTGGCCGGGCTGACGGGGCAGCTCGCGAGTCAACGGCGGATCGAGCGCGGCCAACCGATCGAGCTCGGACTCCACCGCGGCCCGGTCGGCGAAGCCGTGGAGGCGTTCGGTGCGGGTCTTCAGCTCACCGGCCGAGCACGGGCCGCGGAGCAGGAGGACCGTGAGCACCGCACGGGCCTCGTCGGCGAGGTCGAGGCGTTCGTCGAGCACCTGGCGGAACTTGATGCTGCGGGCGCCGTGGCTGGCGTGGACCAACCGGGCGAGCCCGCGGGCCTTGAGCCGGTCGACCGCGTCGAGGATCGTGGCGTCGTCGAAGTCGACCACGGGCTCCCGGCTGCTGCTCTGGTTGCAGGCGGTGCGGAGCGCGTTGAGCGTCATCGGGTAGGACGCGGGGACCGTGCGCTCCTTCTCCAGCAGGCTCCCGATCACCCGCTGCTCCACCGCATCCAGCTCGATGCGGGCCTCGTCGCCGTCCACGCCGCGCACCCTAGGCAAAGGACGAGGCTTCGACTGCACTCCGCCCTTCGACTGCGCTCGCTCGCGCTCGCTCCGCTCGAGGAACACGACGTGCTGTTCCTTGAGCGAGCGAAGCGAGTCGAAAGGCGGGGGCGTCAGGAGGGCAGGCCGTCGGGCCAGAGGGCCTTGGCGAGGAGGGTGTGGAGCTGGGTGGTCTCCGCCGCGCTCAGCGCGTCCCACTGGTGCTCGTGGAAGGCCTGGACCCTCGGCGTGACCCGCTCGAAGATCGCGCGGCCCTCGGCGGTCGGGCGCACCAGCACGCCTCGGCGGTCCTCGGGGTTGCGCATGCGCTCGACGAGCCCGGCCTTCTCCAGCCGGTCGACGAGGCGGGTGGCGTCCGACGCCCGGTTCAGCAGGCCGTCGGCGACCGCGCCCACCGGCACCCCCGCGTCGGGGTCCTCGCGGAGGCACAGCGTCCAGAGCACGACGTACTGCGCGTGCGTGATGCCCTCGGCCCGGCAGAGGTCCTCGAGCGAGTCGAGCGCCCGACCGGCGAGGAGCAGCAGGTTGAGGTGCACGTCCCGGGCCCGGGCGACCCGGCGGGTCTCCCCGGTCGCGGTCGCGGCGGATGGGGTCACTGGAGCTCCACGGTGTCGAGGTCGTTCCCGACCGTGAGCCGGCCGGCGAACCCACCCTCGCGCACGTCGGTCGCGAAGCCGTCGACCTCCTCGGCGGTGGTCGGCGGCGGGATGAGGTGGGTGAGCAGCAGGTGACCCACGCCGGCACCGGCGGCCATGGCCCCGAGTGCGACGGTGTCGGCGTGGTAGTCGAAGATCTGCTCGAACGGCGTGCCGGCGATCAGCTCCGACATCACGCGGGTGCGGCACGCCTCGTGGACGAGCAGGTCGGCGCCGCGGGCCAGGTCGCGCACCTCGTCGCACACCCGCGTGTCACCGGAGACGACCACGACGGCGGAGGGTGTGGTGACCCGGTAGCCGACGGCCTCGTGCACCGGTTCGTGGTGCACGGCGACCGCCTCGACCCGCACCGCGCCGTCGTCGCTGCGCCAGACCTCGATCGGCTCGGCCGGTAGCGGGAACGGGCGGACGTCGACCTCCGGCGGGCCCGGCTGCACGTGCTCGACCCGCAGCGCGATGTCGTCGGCGTACGGGTCGAACATGGTCTCGGCGAACCGGGTGGCCTGGCCCTCGACGGCCACGATCGGCAGCGGGCCGGAGGGGTGGAGCGTGCCCTGGATCCACCGGGTCATGGCCAGGTCGGCGAGTCCGACGACGTGATCGCTGTGGGCGTGGGTGATGAACACCGCGTCGAGCTCGTGCACGCCGCAGCCCGCCTCGGCGAGCCGCAGCACGGTGCTGCGCCCGGCGTCGAACTGGAGGGCCACGTCGCCGTGGCGGACCAGCACCCCGGCCCCGGCCCGACCCGGGCTCGGGTGCGGGACGCCGGTGCCGGTGAGGGTGACGGTGGTGGCGGTCATGGCCGTCCCCTCAGACGCAGCGGTTGCGGATGGTGCCGATGCCCTCGATCCAGGTCTCGAGCACCTGCCCGGGCGCCAGCGCACGCGGTGGTTGGCGGGCCATGCCGACGCCGGCGGGCGTGCCGGTGAAGATCACGTCGCCGGGCAGCAGCGGCAGGACCGAGGAGAGCTCGGCCACGAGCTGCGGGATGCCGAAGATCAGGTCGCTGGTGCGGTCGTCCTGCACCGTCTCGCCGTCGACCGAGCATCCCAGGGCCAGGTCGTCGGGGTCGGGCACCTCGTCGGGCGTCACCAGCCACGGCCCCATCGGGCCGTAGCCCCGGCGGGACTTGCCGAGGGAGAACTGCATGCCGGCGGCGAACTGGAGGGTCCGGTCGCTGATGTCCTGGCCGACGGTGAGGCCGGCGATGTGGGACCAGCCGTCGGCCTCGGCGACCCGGTCGGCGGCCCGGCCGACGACGGCGACCAGCTCGACCTCCCAGTCGACGGCGTCGCCGACGATCGGAACGTCGTCGTGGGGGCCGCCGAGCGACGCCGGGTACTTCGTGAAGGTGGCGGGCACCGACGGGATCGCCATGCCCGACTCCTCGGCATGCTTGCGGTAGTTGAGGCCGATGGCGAACACCTGGCGGGGCCGGGGGGCCGGGTTGGCGAGCGCGGCCTCGTCGAGCGCCACGAAGCCGTCGGCGTCGGCGGGCACCGTGGACGCCCAGGCGACGAGGTCGTCCCACTGCTCGTAGCAGTCCATGGGGTCGGGGCCGAACCGCCCGTCGGACGCGGTGGCGATGTCGAGCGTGCGGTCGTCGACGACGAGCGCGGCCCGGCCGGCGAGGTTGGCGAGCTTCATGCGGGGGCTCCTGAGGGTTCGGGGGCGGCGAGCTGGCCGCGGAGTCGGTCGAGGAGGGCCGACGCCCCGGCGGCGTCGGTGGCGGTGCCGTAGAGGGCGAAGTCGGGACGCTCCAGCGCCCAGGCGACGTCGTGGAGGACGAACCAGGACACCAGATCGCGGTCGGGCGCGTCGGTCGGCGCCGCGACCACGAGGCCGCCGATCGACCCGAACCACTCCACGAGGGCGGGATCGAGGTCGACCGGGTCGTCGGTGGTGACCAGTCGCCAGCCGACCCCGTGCACGTCGTCGAACGGTCGACCCTGGTCGAAGCCCTGAGGGAACAGCGAGCCGTGGTGGGGTGAGTCCTCGGCGACGATGCCGGACTCGATGCCGGGGAAGGGCGGGACCTCGCTGATGGCGTCGGTGACGTCCGCGGCCATGGCCGCGTCGCGCGCCGCCGCCTCCTCGGGATCGGGCACGCAGATGACCTGGCCGAGGCCGACCGAGAAGTCGATCGCCTGCTTGGCGCTGGGCAGCCGTTCGGTCGTGTACGTGTCGAGCAGCGCGTCGTCGGCGAGGCCGCCAAGCACGAGGTCGAGCTTCCACGCGAGGTTCGCGGCGTCACGGATCCCCGAGCACATGCCCTGGCCGGCGAACGGCGGCATCTGGTGGGCGGCGTCGCCGGCGAGGAACACCCGGCCGGCCCGCCAGTCCTCGGCGTAGCGGGCCTGGAACGTGTAGACGGCGTGCCGTTCGAGGCGGGCGTTGTCGGGGCGGACGTCCCAGTCCTCGAGCAGCTCCCAGGCCCGGGCCTCGTCGTCGAAGTCCTCGATGTTCTCCTCGGGCAGGCACATGAACTCCCAGCGCCGCCGACCGGGGCCGCCCGAGACCGCGGTGGTGGGCCGCACCGGGTCGCAGATCTGGAGGTTGATCGGGTCGAACACGCGCTCCTCGTCGAGGATCACGTCGACGATCAGCCAGTCGTAGAAGAAGCCGAGGTCGACGACACCGAGGCCGACGAGGTCGCGCACGGTGCTGTTGGCCCCGTCGCACCCGACGACGTAGCGGCCGCCGACCGCCGACCCGTCCTCCAACTGCACGTCGACCCCGTCGTCGTGCTGGGTGAGGCCCGACACGGCGACGCCGCGGCGGATCTCCAACCCGTCGAGCGATTCGGCCCGCTCGGCCAGCAGCGCCTCGAACTCGGGCTGGCAGAACATCGACGACTCGGGCCACCCCGACGAGGCGGCCCCGATGCGCCCGAAGCGAAGGAGGACGAGCCCGTCCGCGTTGCGCCACTCGTAGATCTCGGCCGGCTCGGAGATGGCTCGCAGGTCGTCGCCCAGACCGCAGGACTGGAGGATCCGACCGACCTCGTGGTCGAAGTGCACGGCCCGGGGCAACGGGTACGGCTCGGGCCACCGCTCGACGACGACCACCGACCGGCCCCGCTGGGCCAGTTGGATGGCGAGGGTGAGTCCGACCGGACCGCACCCGACCACGACGACCTCCGCGTCGACCGCTCCGTCCGCGGTCATGCCTGGCGGAGGGGCTGGTGGCCCCAGGCCGAGATGCGGTCGTAGCGCCGGTCGTCGTCCCAGTCGTCGGTGACCACGCGGGCGCCGTGGCCGACCTCGACCTGGAAGCCGGCGGGGCTCTCGACGTAGAAGCTGAACATCCCGTCGTTGTCGTGGCGGCCGAGACCGTTCGGGATGTTCAGGTCGCTGGCCCACGCCCGGTCGAACGCGGCGCCGACGTCGTCGCGCTCGTTCGTCTCGAACATGATGTGGTGCAGCTTCTGCGGGAGCTCGAAGGGCGCGTGCGCCAGCGCGACCGAGTGGTGGCGCTCGTTGCAGTGGAAGAAGTGCACGACCAGCTCGATGCCCGGCGCCAGCTCCATCTCCAGCCAGTCGGACCGCACCAGGCCGAGCCCCTCGGACAGGAACCGCACCGACTCGTCGAACGCGGTGGTGGCGATGACCACGTGGCCGAAGCCGACGCCTTCGGTGAAGAAGCCGCCGGGCACGAGCTCGGACTCGAACGGCGCCACCGCGGCGGCGAGGTCGGTGACGACCTCGACCGGCGTGCCCCACGGCGCGTCGACCGACGCGAGGCGGGCGACCCGCCGGGCCTCACGGTCGTCGGCCGAGCCGTCGCGGGGCTCGAAGCCCGCCGAACGCAATCGAGCGATCGTGGCGTCGAACGCTGCGTCGTCGGTGGCCTCGAAGCCGACGGCCGCGACGTCGTTCGCCGCGCCGGGGCTGATGATCACCCGCTGCGCCCGGTCGTCGTCCCGCCAGGTGAGCGCCCCGCGATCCGCCGGTTCCCCGGAGACGAGGCCGATGACCTCGCCGAAGAACGACGAGAGCGCGGACGGTTCCGGCACCTCGATCTCGATGTAGCCCACCTGCAACTGCCGCTCCATGGCGATCCCCTCGGTCGTCCGACGCCATCGTCGGTTCGATCGTACGCACGCAAAGTATCTGTTGCAACAGGTTCTTCGGGAACGAGCCCCGGCGGCGAGACGCCCGCCGGCGCTACCGTCCGCGCCGTGACCCCACCTCCGAGGCCGTTCGACCGGATCGTCGCCGCGACCGACGCGGCGATGGTCGTCGTCACCGGTCGGCACCGGGGCGAGGCGACCGGTTGCCTCGTCGGCTTCCACTCGCAGGTGAGCATCGAACCCGAACGCTGGGGGGTGTGGATCTCGCGGGCGAACCACAGCCATCCGATCCTCACCGACGCCGTCGCCCTGGCCATCCACTTCCTGACCGACGACCAGCACGACCTGGCGCGCCACTTCGGCTCGTTGACCGGCGACGAGGTCGACAAGTTCGCGGGCCAGGTCGTCGAACCCGCGATGCCCGCCGAGGGCCCGTGGGCCGAACACGAGCGACCTCCGCTCCTGCTCGCCTGTCCCACCCGCATCGTCGGACACCGCCGGGCGGTGCTGGCCGGCGACACCGACCACTCCTGCATCGTGGTCGAACCGGTCGACGTGCGGGCCGCCGACGGGTTCTCACCGCTGCACTACCGATCGGTCACCGACGTCACCCCCGGGCATCCGGCGCACTGAACGGCCAGACTGCGCGCATGCTCGAACCGATGACCGCTCGCTACGAGCGCCCGGACCTCGTCCGTCGCATCAACGCCATGGCCGGCGCCGTCGGCGGCGGGGCGGCGATGGTGCCACTGGAGGCCGACGAGCTGCTCGATCGAGCGACGACGTCGCTCGGCCTCGACCGGTTCGACCTCGACGACGGCGACTGGGAGGGACGGTTCCGGCGGCTCGTCACCGCGGTGGACGCGTCGCGCCTCCACGTGGTCGGTCGGCTGATGACCCGCGAGGAGCTGCTGCGGGGCCTGCGCACCCGCCTGTTGCTGGCCGCGCACCGGGAGGCGGAGCCTTCGGTGCGCGACGAGCGGATCGTCGCCCCGATCGTGGTCACCGGCCCCGCCCGCTCCGGCACCACGATCCTCTTCGAGCTGCTGGCGCTCGACCCCGGGCTGCGATCGCCCATCGCCACCGAGGTCCTCCACCCGGTGCCGCCGGCGGGGACGACCCCGCAGCAACGCACCCTGATGACCGAGTGCGAGCAGGAGCTGTGGGCCGACGTGCAGCCGGAGTTCGCGTCGATGCACGAGCTGCGCTCCGACCTGCCGGTCGAGTGCATCACCCTGACCCTCCCGTCGTTCGCCGGCAGCCACTGGGCGATGGTCCTCGACGACTTCGGCGACTGGGCGCCCGAGCCCGGACCGGAGATGGCGTTCCACCGGTCGGTGCTCCAGGCCGCGCAGTTCGGCCGGCCGACGGCGACGTGGATCCTGAAGACCCCGGGCTACGTGATGATGCTCGACGACCTGCTGGCCGCCTACCCCGACGTGCGGATCGTGCAGACCCATCGCGACCCGGCGAAGACGATGCCGTCGACGGTGAGCACCGCGGCGATGACCCGGTGGCTGCGATCCGACGACCTCGACCTCGACGGCCTGTCGCTCGTGGTCGGCGCCGTGTTCTCCGATGCCCTCGCCGCCACCGCCCGACGCCGACGCGACGGGTCGATCGGCGGCACGTTCGGTGACGTGCGGTTCGGCGACCTCATGACCGACCCGGTCGTCGCGATCGCCGGCGCCTACGAGCAGATCGGCCGGCCCTTCACCGACGACCACGCGACGGCGATCACCGAGTACCTGCGCGCCAAACCGCGCGGCAAGCACGGGACCCACCACTACACCGCCGCCGACTGGGGTTTCGACGCCGACCAGGTCCGGGTCGACCTGGCCGACTACCTCGACTACTTCCAGGTCGCCCTAGAGCCCTGATCCCGACCGAGGGCTACGGCGTGGGCCACCGCCCGTGGACGACGTCGCCACCGACGACCGTGGTCAGGATCTCGGGGGACCGGGCCAGCTCCGACCAGTCGGCGTCGAGGACCACCAGGTCGGCGTCGTCGCCGGGCTCGATCGTGCGGGGCACGGCCGGGTCGTCGGGCGCTCCCGTCCACGACGCGAGCGCCTCGGTCGCGGTGATCGCCTCGTCGGGCCCGAAGGATCGTCCTCCCGCGGTGCGACGCTCGACCGCGGCGGTGATCGCCGTCCACGGGTCGGACGGGCCGTAGGGCGCGTCGCTGCTGGCCGCGATCCACAGGCCGGCGCGTCGGAACGACGCCGACCGGTGCAGCGCCGGACGGTCGGCCGGATCGGTCTCGGCCAGGTACCGGTCCCCGCGGGTGCGGACCAGTGCCGGTTGGAGCACGAGGGTGGGGCCGGCCTCGGCGAGCGGCCGCAGCGCGCCGGCCGAGACCATCGACGCGTGCTCGATCCGGTCGCCGGGCCCGACGCCGGCGGCGAGGGCGAGCGCGAGCTGGACCTCCGACACGCAGTGCACCGCCACGCCCCGGCCGGCGGCCCGAGCGGCCCGAACCCGGTCGACCACGTCGTCGAGGGCGGGGAGGTCGGCGTCGTCGAGGAGGATCTTCACCGGACCGACCGCCACACCGTCGACCGGGTCGACGACCGCGTCACGGGTCATCGCGTGGAGCCGGCACGGGAGGCCGGCCGCCGCCAGCGCGAGGAGCGACGCCCGATCGTTGTCCGCACCTGCGTCCATCACGGCGGTCACGCCGGCCGCGACCAGGAGACGACCGACCTCGTCGAGGTCGAGCGTCGACGACGGCAGCCGGTGACCGAGCCAGTGATCGAGTCGGCGCAGCACCCCCGTGGGTCGGCCGTCGGCCTGCTCGAGCCCGTCGGGCCAACGCGACGGATCGTCGTCGACGACCGCGGCCAGCGCCCGTCCGTCGAGGAACCAGAGGATCCCGGTCCGGTCCTGGATGCGGAGCGGTCCTACCCCGACGCGGTCGAGGCGATCTCGATCGAGCGGACCCGAGGCGGCGACGTCGTAGCCGACCCCGCGCAACCACCCGTGCGGCGTCCGGGCCCGAGCGGCCCGCAGCGCGGCATCGAGGCCACCGGCCGCGACCAGCGCCGCCGGACCGAGGTCGACCGACCGCAGCGAGGCCGCCGACGCGAACAGGTGGACGTGGTGGTCGACCAGACCCGGGAGCAGCGGCCGACCACCGAGATCGACCCTGTCGTCGCCCGTCGCCCGACCGACCGCGGTGACCTCGGCGATCCGTCCGTGGCGGACGACGACATCGGCCTCACGACCCGGTCCGAGCGAGGCCCGGTGGAGGACGAGCGTCGTCACCACCCGACCCTCGGGGCGGGGTCCTCGACCCGCACGCCGTCGATCGACCAGCCGTCACCGGGCAATGCGTCGGCGGCGCGGGCCAGCGCAGGAGGGGCGGTGACGACCGCGGCCGCCGCGCCGACCAGCGGGACGTCGACGAACCAGCGGCCCCCGAGCGCGCGCCGACGGACCACCTCGGCGGCCGCGGTCGCCCCGGACAGGGGGTCGGCGATCGCGTCGCCGGCGAAGCGGGGACGACCGTCGTCACCCCACGCCACGAGCCCCGCCGCCGCCGCGGCGTCGTCACCGAACCCGATCCGGTCCGACCCCCAGCCGTGGCCCGTGATCGCCACCCAGATCCGGTCGTCACCACCGGCGAGGAACGCGTCGGGATCCAGGCCGAGCTGCTCGATCGCTCGGCGGCGCGACGAGGTGACGACGACGTCGGCCGAGTCGACGAGGTCGGCGAGGGCCCGGCGGCCATCCGCTGTCGTGTGGTCGAAGCTCGCACCCTCCTTCCCGGCATCGAGCAGCTCGAAGAACGCGCGGTTCCCGGCGCGGGCACCGTCGGGACGCCCGACGGACTCGGCCTTCACGACGTCCGCCCCCGCCCGGGTCAGCAGGTGGGTGCAGAGGGGTCCGGCCCACAGGGCGGACAGGTCGATGACCCTCCAACGGTCCGACGGCTGCGCGCCGGGCCGTGGCGCACCCCGGACCGTGACCGCCGCGCCGCCCTCGCCGACCGCGCCTGCGGCCAGGCCCAGCAGCTCGGCCCCGGCGACGAGCCCGGCGACAGGCCGCTCGCGCACGGCCGCCTGGACGGCCGGCCAATCGACGCCATCGGGCGCGATGCCGAGCAGCGCGGGCACGAGGTCGCGATCCTCGGGTCGGGGCAGCGCGAGCACGAACCATCCATCCGCGGCCTCAAGGAGACGGGTGGCCCCACCGGCCGACGTCGAGCCGGACCGTTCGAGCCCCAGGAGCGCGGCGCGCTCGGACAACACCCGCGCGTCGAGGCCGAACGGTGCCAGCAGCTCGTCCATCCGGCTGGCCGCGGAGGTGACGGGCGCCAGCGGTGGACCGTCGGCATCACCGGTGAGCGCCATCGCTCCCGATGCCGCCCACCTCGCCACCTCGTCCACGCACGGACCCTACGTCGACACGATCGGCCGACCCACGGCCGGTAGGTTGCCGACGTGCCGGTGGTGACGCTCCGAGACCTGGTCGGCGCCGTCGACCGCGCCGAGCTGTCCTCGCTCCACCGGCGGGGTCCGCTGGTGGTCGTCGCGCCGCGTCCCCGCTCCGACGAGGAGTCGGAGCGGGCCGCCCTCGCCCTGCGCACCGCACCGGCGGTGACGGTGCTGGTGGACGACCCGGTCCACGCCCACCCCGACCTCGCGGTCGCGGCCGACATCTGCCTCACCGAGGTCGGCAGCCCGCACCGGCCGTGGGTGCAGGGGTCGGTCGACGACCTCGTCGGACCGGTCGACGAGCACGCGGAGGCCGCGCTCGCGCTCGTCGCCCTCCTCCGCGCCACCGAGGACCTCGACGTCTGGTCGGCCATCGCCGCCGAGGCGGCGACCTACGCCATGCTCCTCGGCTCGAACGACCACCACCGCTGGCTCACCGCACACTCGGGGTCGGATCCCGACCGTGACCACCCGAACACCGCACACTCGGGGTCGGATCCCGACCGTGACCACCCACCATCGTTCGACCACCCGAACAGCGCACGGTCGGGATCCGACCCCGAGTGTGCGGTCGCAGCGGAGCGGTCGGGCGCGATCCTGCGGGTGACGCTCGATCGGCCGGAGCGGCGGAACGCACTCGACCGGGTGATGCGCGACGAGCTGATCGCGGCGCTCGACGTCGCCCGGGCCGATCCGTCGATCGAACGGGTCGAGCTCGACGGCAACGGTCCCGACTTCTGCGCCGGGGGCGACCTCGACGAATTCGGGGCCACCAGCGACCCCGCGGTCGCGTTCGCCGTCCGACTGGCCGCGCACCCCGGCGCCGCGGTCCACCTGGTCGCCGATCGGCTCACCGCGACCATCCACGGGAACTGCATCGGCGCGGGCATCGAGGTCCCGGCGTTCGCGGACCGCGTGATCGCCCGGGCCGATCTCAGGGTGGCACTTCCCGAGCTGTCGATGGGGCTCGTGCCCGGCGCCGGCGGCACGGTGTCGATCCCCCGGCGGATCGGCCGTCAGCGGACGGCGTGGCTAGCGCTCACCGGCACCGCCGTGGACGCGTCGACGGCGCTCGCGTGGGGACTGGTCGACGAGGTCGGGGACGCCTCCGGCCGCTGAGCATCCCGGGCCCGGCGGTGCTCAGCGACTCCCACCGGTGGTGGCGACGGGCGCCGGTGCCGATGGGGTCTGGACCTGCGGCGCGGCCTGCACCTGGGTCGTCGCCGGCGCCTGGGCCTGCGTGCTCGGCGGCGTCGTGGCCGACGACGAGACGTCGGGTCGGGCCTGGACCGGCGGCTGGGCCGTCGCGCCCGCCCGGACCGTCGGCTCCGCGCGCAGGACGATCGGTGGGCCGGTCGTCGATGTCGCCGTGTCCTGTCCACCGCCGTCGATGCGGTGGACCACGACGACGATCCGGGGCTGGGACGTGGTCGTCGGCGTGGCCGTGTCCGTCGCGGCCGACGCTCGTCCGGCTTGGCCCATGGCGGCCACGAGGCCGAACATCGACGCGAGGCCGAGCCCGGTGGCGGCGACCCGGCTGGCCGGTGCACCGCGGGTCGGGGCCCTCCGGGTCCGGGTACCGCCCGGGCCGGGGTGGGATCCGGCCCGGGCGGGTGTGGGAGCTGGGCGAGCTCCCGTGCGCCGTTGGCGCAGTTGCTCGATGCGGGCGAGGTGCTCCGCATCGAGATCGACCGTGGGGGCGTCGGTGGGATCGAGCGGGTCAGTCGTCGTCATCGTGACCCTCCTCGTGCTCGGAGCGGTCCTCCTGCTCCTTCTCCCGGTCCTCCGCCTCGGACTCCCGTTGCTCGCTCTCGTCCTCGGCCCGCTCGACCGAGTCGTCGCTGCCGTCACCGTGGTCGTCGACCGTGACGCTGCTCCCGCTCGTCGTGATCGGCGCCGGGGCAGCGGTGGCCGGCGGCGAGGTGGCCGCCGTCGATGGCGCCGACACCGCGCCGTCGATCGGTTCGGTGACCTTGGCCGTGATGGTGCGGTCGAGGTTCTGCGTCGCGTCGAGCTCGAACGTGCGGGCGCCGTTCGTCATCACCACCGCGATGTGGGTCGGATCGGGCTGGTCGAGGGTCCAGGTCCAGCCGTCCTCCGGGTCGACCTCGCCCAACCGGAGGCCGTCGACCGATGACACGACGGTGACCTTCCCGGCGACGTCGACGACGTAGGTCTGCTCGAACGGGTCGCCGTCGTCGTCGGTCACCTCGTCGGGGAGGTAGACGTCGAGCACCCGGCTCGACGGATCGGCGAGGTCGCCCGACGCCGACGCGCTGCCGACCGAACCGTCCGATGCGCTGTCGAGGATGCCCACGTTGGCGCTCACCGCGGCTGCTCCGGCGAGGACCACCGCCACGATCGAGACCACCGTCACGAGGCGGGTCCGCCCGTCCAGGCCGCGCCGGCGGGGCGGCGGGGCGGGCGTAGGGGTCGACGAGGTCACGCCGACAACGTACGGACGGCCGCGCCACGGGATCGCCAGGTCCAGGTAAGCGTTCGGCCAAGAACCCGGCCACGAACCTCGTCGACCCGGGTCGGACGGGGCATGCTCACCCCCATGAAGATCCTCGTGGTGGAGGACGATCCGTCGATCTCGGGGCCCCTGCGGGACGGCCTGGTGCGCGAGGGCTTCGAGGTCCAGGTGGCCGGTACGGGAGCCGCCGCGCTGGCCGCGCCACCCGTCGACCTCGTCCTGCTCGACCTCGGTCTGCCGGACCTCGAGGGTCGGGTCGTCTGCCAGGAACTGCGGGCGCGCGGCCCGGTGCCGATCATCGTGGTGTCGGCCCGGGGCGACGAGATCGACCGAGTGGTCCTGCTCGAGCTGGGTGCCGACGACTACGTGGTGAAGCCGTTCGGCTTCCGGGAGCTGGTGGCCCGCATCCGGGCGGTCGCCCGCCGCACCTCGACCCCTGATCGCCGCGAGCCCGAGGCCGAGGTGTCGGCCGGCCCGCTGAAGGTCGACCGGCGGACCCGCTCGGTCGCACTCGACGGTGACGAGGTCTCGCTGACCCCGAAGGAGTTCGACCTCCTCGTGTTCCTCGCCGTCGATGCCGGTGCGGTCCGCAGCCGGGACGAGATCATCCGGGAGGTCTGGGACGAGCACTGGTGGGGGTCGACGAAGACCCTCGACGTCCACGTCGCCTCGCTCCGCAGGAAGCTGCGCCCCGACATCATCGAGACCGTCCGGTCCGTCGGCTACCGGCTCGTCGTGCTCGACACCGACCCGCGATGACCCGACGCCTGATCGTCGGCTACCTGGCGATCACCGTGGTCGTGCTCGTCCTGCTCGAGGTGCCCTTCGGCATCTACTACGGCCAGCGCGAACGGGACCGCCTCACCGCGGCGGTCGAGCGCGACGCGTCGGTGATCGCCACCTTCTACGAGGAGAACCTCGAGAACGGGACCGTTCCGGACCCGCTGCCGGCCGACGACTACGCCGAACGGACGGGGGCCCGGGTCGTGGTCGTCGACGGTCGAGGTATCTCCATCGTCGACACCGGGGCATCCACGCCCCGCGACTTCTCGACCCGACCCGAGATCCGCACCGCGCTGGCCGGTCACCGGGCGACGGGCACCCGCGGCTCGGAGACGCTCGGGTCCGACCTGCTCTACGTGGCCGTCCCGGTCGCGTCGGAGGGCGTCGTGCACGGCGCGGTGCGCCTCACGCTCGACACCGACGAGGTGAACGCGAACGTCCACCGCTTCTGGTGGGGGCTGGCGGCGATCGGCGCCGTGGTGCTCGCGGCGATGGGCCTGGTCGGTCGGTTGATCGCCCGCTCGGTGACCCTGCCGCTGCGCCGCCTGAACGACGCCGCCCAGAGGTACGGCGCCGGCGATCTCACGGTCGACCCCGGGGTCGAGGTCGGCCCACCCGAGCTGCGGGAGCTGTCGGCGACGATGGCCACGATGGCCGCCCAGCTCGACGCGATGATCGACGAGCAACGCCTCTTCGTCGCGGACGCGTCGCACCAGCTCCGCACGCCGCTCACCGTGCTCCGCCTCCGGCTCGAGAACCTCCAGGCGCAGCTCGACGACGAGGAGGGCGAGCAGGTCGACGCAGCGATCGACGAGATCGACCGCCTCGCCGCGCTCGTGACCGACCTGCTCCACCTGGCCCGGGCCGACCGCCGGGCCCCGGCCGAGGCGCAGGATCTCACCGCGTTGACCGGCGATCGCGTCGACACCTGGACCGCGGTCGCCGAGGGGGCGGGCGTGACCCTCCGCGTCGACCTGCCGGACGGGGTGGTCACGGCCAGCGCCGTGCCCGGGGCGATCGAGCAGATCCTCGACAACGTCCTCGACAACGCCATCGGGGTCTCACCGCCCGGCTCGACCGTCGTCGTGGCGGTCGAACCGGGGACGACCACCCACCGCCTGGTCGTGATCGACGAGGGGCCGGGGCTGTCCGACGCCGACAAGGCCCACGCCACCGGCCGCTTCTGGCGTGGGAGCACGACCCGGCCCGGCACCGGGCTCGGGTTGGCCATCGTTCGGTCGCTGGCCACCGCCTCGGCGGGTTCGGTCGAGCTGGCCGACGCACCCGGCGGCGGGCTCCGTGTCATCGTGGCGTTCCCCGCGGCAACGGCGTTCTCGCTTGGGTAGCATCACGCTCCCATCCGGCGGCCCCGGCCCCGGTCAACGCGAGGAGCCCCCATGCGAGCAGTGATCGTCGGCGCGTCGAGCGGCCTCGGGCGGTGCATCGGCACCGGCCTGGCCGAGAAGGGCGCACAGGTCGCACTCATGGGCCGACGGGCCGAGCTGCTGGCGACGGCGGCCGAGGAGGCCGGCGCGAACGCGGTGGCCATCACCTGCGACGCCACCGACGAGGCCTCGGTCGCCGAGGCCATCGCGGCAGCCGTGGACCACTTGGGCGGCATCGACGGGCTCGTCTACACCGCCGGCACCGCGCCCCTCGTCAAGCTGGCCGACCTCGACGTCGACACCTGGCGCCGGGCCTTCGACACCAACGTGATCGGCGCCGCCGTGGTCACCCGCGCCGCGCTTCCCCACCTCCTCGAGTCCTCCGGCACCGCGGTGTACCTGTCGTCGGTCAGCGCCTCGCAGACCCCACCCTGGCCCGGCCTCGGCGCCTACGCGACGAGCAAGGCGGCGCTCGACAAGATGGTCGACGCCTGGCGCGTCGAACACCCCGAGATCGGCTTCACCCGCCTGGTCGTGGGCGAGTGCGCCGGCGGTTCCGGCGACTCGGTCACCCAGATGGCCTCGGCGTGGGACCTGGAGCTGGCCGCGGAGATGGTGCCGACCTGGGTGCAGCGCAACTACATGACCGGCGCACTGATGGACGTCGCCCAGCTCGTCGCCACCGTCGACATGGTCCTCAACAGCGACGTGACCGCGAACCTGCCATCGGTCACCGTCGCGCCCCGCCTCATCACCCCGGAAGCCTTCCCCGAGTTCTCCGACGACGCCTGATCGACACCGCGGACGGCCGTTCCGTCGAGCGAGGTCGCGACCGGAGCGATAGACACGGATCGAACGGACGTCGAAGGGAAGCCCTCATGAAGTTCGCCCAGTTCATGGCCACCCCCGCCGGTCGGGGCATCCGCGTCGTCGCCGGCCTCGTGCTGATCGCCCTCGGCATCAACATGGGAGGCGCCGGCCTGATCCTGGCTGCGCTCGGCGTGGTGGCCCTGGTCGCCGGCGCGGCCAACGTCTGCCTCATCTCCCCGCTGATCGGCGCCCCGTTCCGCGGCGGCGACGCGGCCGACGGGACCTGAGGCGACCAGCGACGCGAGGTCCGGCTCAGGCCGGCCGACACACCACCTGGTGCTGCGCCTCGCGGATGGGGTCGCGCACCTCCACGACCTCCCAGCCGGTGCCATCGATCAGCGCCATCGCGTACTCGCGCGCATAGATGGCATAGGTGAGCGGCCGGGACGGATCTGCGTCGTGGAACGGAACGACGGTACGGGCCGATTGGCGCTCGGCGATCGAGAGCCCGGACTCCGGACCCCCCATCCGCCGGTCGATGATGTCGGGGAAGCTGTGACCGCCCTCGGTCAGCTCGTCGAGGAACACCGTGAAGAACAACATGCCGTCGGGACGGACGTAACGACGCAGCAACCGCAACATCACCGCGTAGTCGGTCGGTGCGAGGTGGGTGAACACCGAGAACAGGCAGATCAGATCGAAGGTCCGGTCACCGCAACCGAGGTCGGTGTCCACGCCCATCTCGGGTGCATCGGGGTTGTACAGCTCGTTGCGAACCCCCACGTGGTGGTAGCTGAAGCGGGGATCGGCGTTGTGCGTCCGGAGGTGTTCGATCACCTCCCGGTTCACGTCGGCCCCGTGGTAGCTGCCGACGGCGAGGCCGTCGTTCACGATGGCCTCGGAGAACTTGGTCCCACACCCGACGTCGAGCACGTCGACCCCAGCGAGGTCCTCGCGTCCCATCGCGTCGGCCAACAGACCGAGGAGCACGCGAGCGCTGCGACGGTGTTCCTCCTGGTCGAGGTACGCGCTTCGGTTCAGCTTCCGGGGGACCTCGAGTCTCGCCACGGCACGTCCTTTGTCGACAGCGCGGCGACTGTACCCGGGTCGCCACCTCGGCAACGGGTGACCGTCAGGGGGCGGGGACCTCGACGACGACGGCGGTGGACATCCCGCCTCCGGCGCACATGGCCGCGACGCCGGTGCCGCCGCCGCGGCGGCGCAGCTCGTGGACGAGCGACACGACCATGCGGGCGCCGCTCGCCGCGATCGGGTGACCGAGGCTGCAGCCGCTCCCCGACACGTTCACGATCTCCTCGTCGATGCCGAGGATCCGCGTCGTCGCCACGCACATCGAGGCGAACGCCTCGTTGATCTCCCACAGGTCGACGTCCGCGACGGTCAGCCCGGCGCGCTCCAGCGCCTTGGGGATGGCGATGGTCGGGGCCAGGCCGGTGCGGGCCGGGTTGACGCCGGCCGAGGCCCATGCCGTCACCTTGCCGAGCACCGTGGCGCCGGCCTCGGCGGCCACCTCGGCCGAGGCGAGCACGACCGCGGCGGCGGCGTCGTTGACGCCGCTGGCGTTGCCGGCCGTGATGCTGAAGCCGTCGATCTCGGGATGCAGGACCTTCAGCCCGGCCAGCTTCTCCGCGGTGGTCTCGCGCCGCGGGTGCTCGTCGACCGCGAAGGTCTTCTTCTCGCCGTCGCGACCCACGAACTCGACCGGGAACACCTCGGCGTCGAACCGACCCTCGTCGATGGCGGCGACGGCCCGCTGGTGCGAACGCAGCGCCCAGGCGTCCATCTCCTCGCGGGTCACGCCCGCCTCCACCGCGGCGTTCCAACCGACGGTGATCGACATGTCGAACGCCGGGGCGTCGGGGGTCTCGGGGTGGCTGGGAGACATCCAGGACACCACCTCGTCGGTGCCGGGCACCCGCCGCTTGCCCTGGGGCGAGGTCGACATCGAGTTCACCCCACCGGCGACGAGCGCTCGGTCCATGCCGGCCTTGATCGAGCCGGCCGCGTTGGCGATCGCCGCGAGGCTCGACGCGCAGTGCTCGTTGACGGCGACGCCGGCGATGTGCTCCATTCCGGCCTCGATCGCCGCGAAGCGGGCGACGTCGCCGCCGCCGTAGAGGGTCTCGCCGAGCTGCACGCCGTCGATCACCTCGGGGTCGAGACCCGATCGGGCGACGACCTCGCCGAGGAGCTGGCGACCCAGCTCGAACGCGTCGACGTCGACGAGGGTGCCCTTGAACGAGGTGGCGATGGGGGTGCGGGCCGCGGCCACGATCACTGCGTCGGTCATCGGTGTCTCCTTGGAGGTGGTGGTTCAGCCCATCGGGCGGATCATCGCGTCCTGCACGTAGGACGCCACGAGGGCGCCGTCGGGTCGGAACACGTCGGCGGTGCCGTAGCTGCGCCCGCCCCCGGCGAAGGGGCTGTGGTGGCTCAGCAGCAACCAGTCGCGGGCGGGGGCCGGCTGGTGGAACGTGAGGGTGTGGCTGATGACGCCGGTCGCCAGGCTCACGTGGGCCTGGGACTGGCCGACGCCGGGGTGGGGCCGCATCGCGGTGGCGATGAGGAACCCGTCGGTCGAGTAGGCGAGGAGCGCCTGGTCGATGACCGGGTCCTCCGGTGCGCCGGGGAACCGGACCCACACGTCGAGGTCGGGCGGGCCGACGAGCGCCGGGTCGGACACGTCGATGTCGTCGACGATGCGCACCTGCCAGGAGCCGTCCACGGCCGGGGCCCAGTCCTCGGGCGAGCCGACCTCGGGCGCCGGCTCCTCGTGGCGGATCACGTCGGGTTCATCCGCGCTCAGGAGCACCTGGGACCGCACGCACAGGCGGCCGCCCTGGAAGATCGTGACCGTGCTGCTGGCGAAGGTGCGGCCGGCGTGGATCGGCTCGACCACGATGTCGAGGCCGGCGTCGGGGCGGGCCGCCCGGGCGAACACGGTGTGGATGGTCTTGACCCGCTTGTCGTCGTGGCCGTGCGAGGCGGCGACGATCGACTGACCAAGGAGCTGACCGCCGAACACGGTGCCGGTCGCGGACGCGGCGTTGGTCGCGGTGTAGCGGCCGTCGCCAGCAGCCTCCAGGGCCAGCGCACCGAGGAGGTCGTCGAGCTCGAGCACGGTCGAGAACCGTACCATCGGGGCCTGAGAATGGGAATCTCGCTCGGCGGTGGTGGGACTCTCGCGCCGTTGGTAGTGTCGGCCGTCACCATCGTCGCCGACCCGAGGTTCCCGATGACCGACGTCATGCAAGGTGTCCGCATCCTCGAGGTCGCGGAGCACACCTTCGTGCCCGCTGCCTCCGCCCTGCTGTCCGACTACGGCGCCGAGGTCATCAAGATCGAGCACGTCGAACGGGGCGACGCCATGCGCGGCCTCCTCAAGAGCGGCGTCGGCATCTTCAACACCGACGTGCACGTCCTGCTCGAGCACTCCAACCGGGGCAAGAAGAGCCTCGGTCTCGACCTCACCACCCCGGAGGGGCTCGACATCCTGAAGAAGATCGCCGCCACCTGCGACGTCTTCCTCACCAACAAGCTGCCCGGCGTCCGCGAGAAGCTGGGCATCGGCGTCGATGCGATCCGCGAGGCCAACCCGAACATCATCTACGTGCGGGGCACGGGCCAGGGCGAGCGGGGCCCCGACGCCGACAAGGGCGCCTACGACGTGCTCGCCTACTGGCACCGCGCCGGCGTGTCGATGGGGCTCAAGGAGGCCGATGCCGAGTCGGTCCCCAACCCGCCCGCCCCGGCGTTCGGCGACTCCATCGGGGCCATGACCATCGCCGGCGGGATCATGGGCGCGCTCTACCACCGGGAGAAGACCGGCGAGGCCACCGTGGTCGACGTGTCGCTGCTCAGCACCGGCCTGTGGTCGATGGGTGCCGCGCTCGCGCTGTCGCTCCAGCTCAACATGCCGTGGGCCCCACCCCCGAAGGGCGGCCCGATCGGCAACCCGCTGGTCGGCACCTACGAGGCGTCCGACGGCACCTTCGTCTCGTTCTCCTGCCTCCAGGCGCCCCGCTACTGGGTCGAGGCCTGCGAGCTGCTCGGCCGCCCCGATGCCGCCACTGACGAGCGCTTCGCCCCCGAGAGCCTCGGGCTCAACGGCACCGAGGCCGCCGCGATCGTGCGCGAAGCCATCGCCTCGCGCCCCGCGGACGAGTGGCGCGAGCGCCTGGCCGACTTCTCCGGCCAGTGGTGCATCGTGCAGAACACCATCGCCGCCGCGGACGACCCGCAGTCGGTGGCCAACGGGTACGTCGTCGACTGCGAGACCCAGTCGGGCACACCCTTCAAGCTGGCCGGCGCCCCCGTCCAGTACGACGAGGAGCAGCCCCAGCCCAAGCGGGCCCCGGAGTTCAACGAGCACGGCGACGAGATCCTCGAGTCCCTCGGGCTCGACACCGAGGCGATCATCGACCTCAAGGTCCGCGGCGTGGTCGCCTGACCCCGGCCGCTCTCCCCTTCCCTTCTCCCTTCACCCGAAGTACCGCCCAGGAGGCACTGATGAGCTTGTTCGACGCATACCGCTACGACGGTCGCCGCGCGGTGGTCGCCGGCGGCGCCACCGGCATGGGGGCCGCCGTCGTGGACGTGCTGCTCGACGCCGGCGCCGAGGTCATCGCCATGGACCGCGCCGAGATCACCCGCGACGGCGTGACCGCCGTGTCGCTCGACCTCTCCGACAAGGCGTCGATCGAAGCGGCGGTCGACGGACTCGACGGCCCGGTCGACGCCCTCTTCTCCTGCGCCGGCGTCGCGGATGGCACCCCCGGCCTGGAGCGCATCAACTTCATCGGCCACCGCCACATGATCGATCGCATGGTCGACAAGGAGCTGCTCGGTCGCGGCTCGGCGATCGGCATGATCTCCTCCGCCGCCGGCTTCGGCTGGGAGGAGAACCTCCACAACGTCGAGCAGTACCTCGCCGTGCGGGACTTCGACGAGGCCACCGCCTGGGCCCAGGAGCACGGCCGCACCGACTACCTCTGGTCGAAGCTCACGGTCAACGCGTTCGTGGCCCAGGAGGCGATGCCGCTCCTGAAGAAGGGCATCCGCATCAACGCCACGCTCCCCGGCCCGACCACCACGCCGCTCGCCAAGGCCAACGCCGACACGTGGCTGACCTTCGCCGAGGACTACCGGGCCGAGGTCGGCATCGAGGCCTCGACGCCGCTGGAGCAGGCCTACCCGCTCGTGTTCCTGTGCAGCCCGGCCGCCAGCGGCATCACCGGCATCACCGTGGTGTCCGACGCCGGCTACTTCTCCTCGGGCACCAGCAAGGCGTACCAGCCCGCGGTCGACGCCGTCGGCTTCATGCGCATGGAGTTCTGACCCGGCCCGCCTAGCCGTCCGGGTCAGCCGTTCTCCGAGCGATGACGGCCCTGACGACGCGATCCGCCATCTGGGCGAACGCCTCGATCTCCACGGGACCGACCGCGTGGACCGAAAGCCGACCGTACTCGGCACCGTGACGGCGTTCCCGCAGGCGGTCGGCGAGGGATGCGTCTTCAACCGAGAGCACGCCATCGAGTTGGGTCCTCGCGTACTCGATGGTGATGGCGTGAGCACCCGGAGCGTTCTCGAACCGGTGGCCGTTCGCTCCCGCTTCGGCGTCGATCGCCTTGCGGACGGCGTCGTGGCAGGCAGCGAGCGCCAGCGTGGGATCAGCCGTCGCCAGGACGCGAGCAGAAGCGACGTGTTGTCGGGCCTGCACGAGGAGGTCGTTGCCGCGAGCGGTGTTCGGCTGGACCTTGCTGATCCGGTTGGTGGCCAGCATCTCGGTCAGCCATCGCTGGTGATCTGATTCGTTGAGGCTCACATCATCCTCGTCGCCGCGCCGGCGACTTCGATCTGCCCCCCACCCAAGGCCGACACCCTACGCTCCACTGGCACGGCCGGATTCCCGCGGTTCCATCGGCACCGGAACCATCGGGCGGGCACGCACGGTGGCGACGAACGGATCCTCGGGGTCCTCCCACTGCGAACGGGAAACGAGCGTCGGGTTGATGTACAAGCCGGCGATCGCCTCGGCCGGCTTCAACGGCACCCGGAGATCGTCGAGCGACACATCGCCAACGACGAGCAGATCGATGTCGTTCGGCTGGCGGCCATCCACCCCGTGGTAGCGAGCTGCCCATGACCCGAAGACGAAGGCATCTTCGACCCCCGCGATCTCCGCGAGGGCTCGGGCGATCACGCCCGGTAGCCCGAACGTCTGGGCGAGCAGCTCCGCGAGCGCGCCTGCCCACGGCAGGCGCCAGTTCGCCGTGACGAGTCGGGTCCGTCCGACCTGTTCCACGAGGACCATCTCGTGATCGGCAAGTCGCTGCACCTCCCGGCTGACGGTCGGGACAGGCGAGTCCGCGAGCACCGACAGCTGCCCGATGGACAGCGGCGATCGCGACCGGTCGAACAGCACGGCCAGCAGCCGGGCTTGCCCATCCGACCGGAACAGGGGAATCATCCCCGGCGGCGACGTTCTCACATAGCGAACAATATCATTCGCGATACGAGAATGAACCGCGCAACGGTCCATCCCGTCGACTTGTCAGCCGTCCTCCAGCGCGATCCGACCGAACGCGGCTCGCAGCTGGTCGAGCGCAGCGTCGAACCCGATCCCTCGGTGGTGGGCTTCGATCGCCAATCGATCGGCGGCGTCACCGAGGTCGGCCGGATCGGCGGCGGGGCGTTCGGCCAGATCGAGGACGCTGGTACCCCGCCGACCGTCGGCCGTCACCAGGCCGTCGTCCTCCAAGCCCCGGTAGGCACGAGCGACGGTGTTCACGGCGAGGCCGAGGTCGTTCGCCAGGTGCCTGATCGCGGGCAGTCGCATCCCGGGCGCCAACACACCGCTGCGGATCATCACCGCCAACTGGTCCTGGATCTGGGCGTAGGGCGGGGGCCCCGATGGATCGATGCGGATGATCACGACGTCACCACGGCCACCGTTCGGCGGACGTGCCAGGGCCAGTACGCCCAGAACCGCCAGGTGGCGAGGATGCCGGCGACCGGCAACATCGGCACCCAGCCACGTATGCCGAGGGGGAGGGACCGGATCGGGATCACCACACCGACGAGCACCGCGCCGAGGATGCAGAAGCAGACAGCGGTGGCAGCGCCGCCGACCTGGTGCACGGTGGATGACCGGATCGCGTCGTCGACGGCGAGGACCTCGGCCGACGAGGCGGGCTGACGTCTCGCCACGACATCGACCTGGATGCTGAAGGCGAGCAGTGCGACGCCGGCCGAGGCGAGTGTCGAGCCGAGGAGCGCGCCGTCGCCGAGCCGGTCGAAGAGCGGGTCGACCGGGAACGGTGCGCCCGTGCCCAGGAGGGCTGCGACCGCCACCAGGAGGGTGACACCGGCGGGAGCGAGGAGGAGGCCGTTCGACAGGTAGTCGGTCAGCCGGCGCGGCACGAGCGTCGCCGTGCCGGGCTCGCCGGGTCGGTCGATCCGACGCTCCGCCCACGCGGCGCCGAGCATCCAACCGGCGATGACCCAGGCCCAGAAGCCGTAGCCGGCGGAGGTGTCGACGCCGAAGGCCTGGTCGACGCCAGCACCGACCAGGACGCCGGCGACGCCGCCGATGCCCCGCGAGGTGGCGCTCAGCCTGAGGTACCAGCGAACCAACGGGAGGGTCGCCGGTGTGGCCGGGACACCGTGGGACCGGCACCACACGTCCGGGGCATCGGCGTCACCCCCGGTGCCGACGAACCAGCCGACCAGCGCCGCTCCGAGCACGGCGGCTTCCAGCAACCAGACGGCGAATTCCTGCATGCCCGACTCCCCAACTGCGACCCTGATCCGTTTGTTGCGCGCTCTTGCGACAATACCGATGCCCCGATTTTGTGTCAATGGTGCATGACAAACGATCGCCGGGCAGGGCCTCGACGTCAGCGGGCAGCGGTCGCTCGGGTGATGCGGGCGCCGATGCGCGCCATCGCCTCGCGCAGCTCGGGGGGCGACTCGATCTCAAAGTCCTCGCCGATCATCGCCACGCGCATCGCCAGCCACTCGAGGTTGTCGGCCTCCATGCGGATGCGGCAGGCGCGGTCCGACACCTCCTCGACCGCGCCGGGCGGAACGAGCTCGCGCACCTTCGCCGCGGGCGCGTGGAGGACGACGGCCGCGTGGTACCGGTAGTCCATCGATCGGATCGACTCCCGGACGTACTCGGCCGCGTTGCCCGTCGGGGGCTCCCTCGGTGCGAAGCGGACGCCGGCCAGGCGGACCCGGTCGGCCCGGTCGAGGCGGAACGTCCGCCAGTCCTCCCGACGGGCGTCCCACGCCGCCAGGTACCAACGACGGTTGCCGGCGACCAGGCGGTGGGGCTCGACCAGTCGCGCGGTGTGCGCGCCCTTGCGGTCGGCGTAGTCGAACCGGATCTGCTCGCGGTCCCGGCAGGCCTGGGACACGATCGCCAAGATGTCGGCGTCGACCAGGTCGCGCGCGCTTCCCCAACCGATCTGCTCGACCTGGCTCTGCACGGCCTGCACCCGCCGACGGAGGCGGTTCGGCAGCACCTGTTCGAGCTTCACCAGGGCCCGCAGCGACGTCTCCTCGATCCCCGCCACCCCGTGGCTCGCCGCGCTGCCCAACCCGACCGCCACCGCGACCGCCTCGTCGTCGTCGAGGAGGAGGGGCGGCATCTGCGCCCCCGGCCCCATCCGGTAGCCGCCGGCGACGCCGGGGGTGGCCTCGACCGGGTAGCCGAGGTCCCGCAGGCGAGCGATGTCGTTGCGGATGGTCCGGGTGGTGACGCCGAGCCGGTCGGCGAGTTGGGTGCCGGTCCAAGTCGGCGTGGCCTGGAGCAGGGAGAGGAGCCGGAGCAGCCGGCCCGACGGATCGGACATGTTCCGAGATTCTTCCATAACTAGGAACGGATCGTTCCTCGTTTCGACGGATCATCAGAACCATGATCGAAGCGACCGGGCTCTCGAGAGCCTTCTCCGAACACGACGCCGTCAGGGGCCTCGACCTCCAGGTCGAGCCCGGGGAGATCTACGGATTCCTCGGCCCCAATGGCGCCGGCAAGTCCACCACCGTGCGCATGCTCTGCACGCTGCTCGCCCCCACCGGGGGTCGGGCGACCGTCGCCGGGTTCGACGTCGCCACCGAACCCGACCAGGTCCGGCTCCGGATCGGCGCCGCCCTCCAGGAGGCCTCGCTCGACCCGAAGCAGACCGGCCGCGAGCTGCTCCACCTCCAGGGCCGCCTCTACGGCCTGTCGAGGAGGGACGCCGCCACCCGCGTGGCCGAGCTGACCACGCTGGTCGACATCGGCGACGCGCTCGACCGGGCGATCGGCACCTACTCCGGCGGCATGGCCCGCCGGCTCGACCTCGCCGCCGCGCTGGTGCACAACCCCACCGTGCTGTTCCTCGACGAGCCGACCACCGGCCTCGATCCGATGAGCCGGGCGAAGGTCTGGGAGGAGGTGCGCCGGCTGAACGAGCAGCTCGGCATGACGGTCTTCCTCACCACCCAGTACCTCGAGGAGGCCGACGCACTGGCCGACCGGGTCGGCATCATCGACGGCGGGTCGCTCGTCGCCGAGGGCACGCCCGACGCGCTCAAGCGCAGCGTCGGCCAGGACCTCATCATCATCCACACCGACTCGGGCCCCGAGGCCGCCGTCCGGGCGCTCGGCTCGATCGAGGGCGTGACCTCGGTCGAATCGGTCGACGACGAGATCCTCGTCAGCACGGCCGACGGCGCCGTCACCATCGGCCCGGTCGCCATCGCGCTCGGCAAGCACGACATCGCGGTGCGCGACCTCACCCTCCGCACCACGACGTTGGACGACGTGTTCCTGGAGCTCACCGGCTCCCGCATCCAGAACGACGAACCCACCCCGACCGAGGAGGTCCTGGTATGACCGCAGCAACCGTCCCCCACACCGGCGGTGCCATCACCGCCCGACCCGCGGGCGCCGTCCAGGACGTCGTCGCCATCGCCGGGCGCGCGCTCCGGGCCGTGCCCAAGGACCTGGAGTCGGTCGTCCCGCCCGTGCTCATCGCGGTGTTCTTCTTCCTGGTGAACATCGGCACGCTGAAGGGCCTCACCGAAGGTGCGGCGGCCGGGTTCGACTACACGGCGTTCCAGATGGCGACCGCGATCCTCCTCGGCGTCACCGGCGTGTCCCGGGCCCCGGCCCTGGTCATCGACGTGCAGGACGGCTACCTCGACCGGCTGCTGATGACGCCGGTCCGGCGCGGCGCCATCCTCGTCGGTCACCTGACCGCGGACGTCGCCATCGCCGCCGCACTCACCGTGCCGATCATCGCCCTGGGCCTGATCCTCGGGGTCGACTTTGCCACCGGGCCGCTCGGCATCCTCGTCTTCATCGCCATGTCGGCGCTGTGGAGCCTGGCCTTCGCCGGGTTCGGCTACGCCATCGCCCTCAAGACGGGCAACCCGGCCGCGGTGCAGTCGAGCTTCCTGCTGTTCTTCCCGTTCCTGTTCCTCACGTCGTCGTACGTGCCGCGGGACCAGCTCACCGGGTGGCTCGACACCGTGGCCGGGCTCAACCCCGTCACCTACATCCTCGACGGGTTGCGGGCCCTGACGCTCAGCGGGTGGGACTGGAGCGCGATCGGCGGTGGCTTCCTGGCCATCGGCATCGTCGCCTCGATCAGCATGTCGCTGTGCTTCGCCGCCCTCCGCGGCCGCGTCGCCCAGACCTGACCCCGTCTGCTGGCTGAGCGGAGTCGAAGCCTCCTGCTGGTTGAGCGAAGTCGAAGCCTCCTGCTGGTTGAGCGAAGTCGAAGCCTCCTGCTGGTTGAGCGGAGCGGAGCTTGCGGAGCGGAGTCGAAGCCTTGCCGCGCCGGGCGGGCGGTGCTAAGCAGTCGCCCAACCAACGGCTGTGCAGGTGCTCAGCAAGGAGCCATCGTGACCGACGTCAGCACCATCGACTACTTCTTCGATCCGTCGTTGATCGACGACCCCTACGACTACTACGACGCCCTGCGCGAGAAGGGTCCGGTGCTGTTCCTCGAGCACCTCGGGGTGGTCGCGGTCACCGGCTACGACGAGGCCTGCGACGTGTACCGCCAGCCCGAGCTGTTCTCGTCGTGCAACTCGGTGGTCGGCCCCTTCGCCCCCTTCCCGGTGCCGCTGGAGGGCGACGACATCACCGACCTCGTCGCCGAGCACCGACACCACATGCCGATGCACGAGCACCTGGTGACCATGGATCCGCCCGACCACACGCGGGAGCGGGCGCTGCTCATGCGGCTGCTCACGCCCCGGCGGCTCCGGGAGAACGAGGAGTTCATCGGCCGCCTGGCCGACGAGCTCCTCGACGAGCTCCCCGAGTCCGGCTCGATCGAGTTCATCTCGACCTACGCGCAGCCGTTCGCAATGCTCGTCATCGCCGACCTCCTCGGCATCCCCGAGTCCGAGCACCAGCGCTTCCGCGAGGGCTTCGGCCTCACGTCCGGCGTCGGCACGATCGGCAAGGGCGAGGCCGGCAACCCGAGCGAGAACCCACTGGGCTGGCTCGACGACGAGTTCTCGGCCTTCGTCGAAGATCGCCGCCAGAACCCTCGCCAGGACGTCCTCACCTACCTGGCCAACGCCACGTACCCCGACGGTTCGACCCCGGAGGTCACCGCCGTCGTCCGAACGGCCACGTTCCTCTTCGCCGCCGGGCAGGAGACCACCGCCCGCCTGCTGGCCAGTGCCCTCAAGTACCTCGGTGAGCACCCCGAGGTGCAGGCCGAGCTGCGGGCCGACCACGACAAGATCCCGACCTTCCTCGAGGAGATCCTCCGGATCGAGTCGCCGGTGAAGACCGACTTCCGCATGACGCTGCGCAACACCACCCTCGGCGGCGTCGACATCCCGGCCGGCACCCCGCTGATGATGCTGAACGGCGCCGCCAACCGCGACCCCGGACACTTCGGCTGCCCGGCGGATGTCCAGATCGACCGGGTCAACGCCCAGCACCACATCGCGTTCGGACGGGGCGCCCACTCCTGCCCCGGTGGCCCACTGGCCCGCACCGAGGGCCAGATCAGCCTCGAACGGATCCTGGACCGCTGGGAGATCAGCCTCTCCCCCGAGCACCACGGCCCCGACGCCGAGCGGCCCTTCACCTACGAACCGACGTGGATCCTGCGGGGTCTCACCGAGCTGTACATCGACCTGACGCCCGTGGAGGTGGCCAAGTGAGCCGAGTCGCAGTCGTCACGGGAGGCGCATCGGGCATCGGCCTCGCCACGGCCCAGCACCTCGCCGCCGCCGGCAACCGCGTGGCGGTGACCGACCTGAGCCAGGAGCGCTGCGACGAGGCCGCCGCCGCGATCCGGGCCGACGGCGACGAGGCGGTCGGCGTCGCCATCGACGTCGCCGACCGCGCCGCGGTCGCCGCCGGCTTCGACCGGGTCCGCGCCGAGCTCGGCCCGGTCGAGATCCTGGTGACGAGCGCCGGCATCGAGTCGTTCGACCCGCTGGCCGAGATCACCGACGAGATCTGGGACCGCGTGATCGCGGTGAACCTCACCGGCACGTTCACCTGCATCCAGCACGCCGTCGCCGACATGACCGAGGGCGGCTGGGGTCGGATCGTCACCATCAGCTCGTCGAGCGCCCTGTCCGGTGCGCCGCGCATGGCCCACTACACGGCGTCGAAGGGCGGCGTGATCAGCCTGACCCGCTCGATGGCGGTCGAGTTCGCCCGCGCCGGCATCACCGTGAACTCGGTGGCGCCGACGGTGGTCGACACCCCGATGGCCAAGCAGGCCACCGAGAAGGGCGACTTCCCCGGCGTGGAGGTCATCGCCCCGATGATCCCCATGGGCCGGGCCGGCACCCCCGACGACATCGCCGCGGCCTGCGCCTACCTGTGCTCGGAAGAGGCCGGCTACACCACCGGCCAGATCCTCGCCGTCAGCGGCGGCATGTACATCTAGATCTCCACCCCCCCAAACCGTTCTGGCGTAGGTGGTGGTGGCGGAGCCACCCGGATCTACGCCAGAACGCGGTGCGTCGTCGCGAGATCAGGGTCGTCGTCCAGCGACTCGACGAACGCCGCATGGCGATCACGATCGAGGAGATCGTTCAGCAGCGCGGGCCCGGTACCGGCAGGCACCGTGAGCACGCCGAAGCCGAGATCGATCACGTCGACCGGACCACCCTCGTCGAGACCCCAACGATGACGGGCAGCAGCCGGGAGCGACATCTGCCCCGACTTCGACACGAGGTACTCCTGCAGGGCCATGCCATCGAGCCTATTTGGTGAAACGGCCCAACTCACCAAGTGTCCACCGGCCATCGTCGTCATGGTCTCGAACCTACCGAGGGGGTCGGACAACGAAGGCAGCCCGTCGTTCTGGCGTAGGTCCGGGTGGCTCCGCCACCACCACCTACGCCAGAACGATGAAGTGCAGTGCGGTCAGCGGGTGGTGACGGGGAGCTTCTCCCAGCCGCGGACGGTGCTGGTCCTCGCCTGCTCGGCGTTGTCCCAGTCGACCTCCCACTCGGGGAAGCGCTTCAGCACCTCTTCGAGCGCGACCCGACCCTCGAGGCGGGCCAGCGCGGCGCCCAAGCAGAAGTGGATGCCGTAGCCGAAGGTCAGGTGGTGGTCGATCTTGCGGTGGATGTCGAAGGTGTCGCCGTCGGCGAACTTGCGGTCGTCACGGTTGGCCGACGCGTTGAGCAGCAGCATGATGCTGTCCTTCGGGACGACGGTGCCGTGGAGCTCGACGTCCTCCATCACCAGGCGGGCCTGGACCGGTGACGGGGGCTCGAACCGGAGCAGCTCCTCGATCGCGTTGGGGATCAGCTCGGGGTTGGCGGCCAGCTCGGCCCGCTGCTCGGGGTGCTCGGCCAGGACCTTGCCGGTCCAGCCGATGAGGCGGGTCGTGGTCTCGTTGCCGGCACCGGCGATCAGGCCGATGTAGCCGAGGATCTCCTGTCGGGTGAGCCGGGCCTCGTTGCCGTCCTCGTCCTCGTAGGTGGCCTGGAGGAGCTGGGTCATGAGGTCGTCGGACGGGTTGTCGACCCGCCAGTCGAGGTAGGCACCGAAGTCGCCGTCGACCGTGTCGAGGTGCTTGTCGATGGTCACCTCGGGCATCGCGCTGCCGTCGGCCAGGCGGAGGCCGGCGTCGATGCGGTCCTTGATCGCCCGCTGGTCCTCCTCCGGGACGCCCAACAGCATCCCGATGACCCGCATGGGCATCTCGGCGCCGAGGTCGGCGATGAAGTCGAACCCGCCGGCGTCCACGAGCGGGTCGAGCGTGCGGGCGCAGAAGGCGCGGACCTGGTCCTCGATCGCGTTCATGCGCCTTGGCGTGAAGACCCTCGACATGAGCCCGCGGTGGCGGGTGTGGTCCGGCGGGTCCTCGAAGATGAACGTGCCGGGCGGCAGCTCGATGTTCGCCCGGATCAGCTCCAGCAGCGTGCCCTTGGCCGAGCTGTAGGTGCGCCAGTCGACCGCGGCCTTCTCGACGTCGTCGAACCGGCTGAGGGCGTAGAAGTCGTACTTCGCGTTGTAGTAGAGCGGTTGCTCCTCGCGGAGCCGGCGCCAGATCGGGTACGGGTCGGCGTCGATCCCGAAGTCGTACGGGTCGTAGTAGACGTCCGAGGTGGCGGTGGTCATCGCGTGGCCTCCGTGGTCACGGCTGGACCGAGATCGACTTGATCTCGGTGTACTGGTCGAGTCCTTCTGGGCCGAGCTCGCGGCCCATCCCGCTGGCCTTCACCCCGCCGAAGGGGGCGGCCGGATCCATGCTGTACGGCTGGTTGACGCCGAACGTACCGGACCGCACCCGGCGGGCGACGTCGAGTCCGCGCTCGTCATCCGCGGTCCACACCGAGCCGGACAGCCCGTACTCGGTGTCGTTGGCGAGGCGGATCGCCTCGTCGGTGTCGCGGTAGCCGGTGACGGTGAGCACGGGACCGAACACCTCCTCGCGGGCGATGGTGGAGCGGTTGTCGACGCCGTCGAAGAGCGTCGGACGGACGTACCAGCCCCGGTCGACGTCCTTCGGCATCCCGCTACCGCCGACGACCAGCCGGGCCCCCTCGGCCCCGGCGCCGCCGATGTAGCCCTCGACCCGCGCCTGCTGCCGCTCGGCCACCAGCGGGCCGATCTCGGTGGCCCGTTCGGTCGGATCGCCGACGACGAGCGAGTCGACCATCGCCGCGATCGCGTCGACGTACTCGGTCCGGCGGGACTCGGGGACGAGGATGCGGGTCTGGGCCACGCAGGCCTGGCCGCTGTTCATGAGCCCGGCAACCTTCACGCCCTCGGCGACCGCGGCGGGATCGGCGTCGTCGAGCACGACCGCGGCCGACTTGCCGCCCAGCTCCAGGTGGACGCGCTTGAGCGATGCGCCGCACGATGCGGCGACCAGGCGGCCGGCCGCGGTGGAGCCGGTGAAGGACACCTTGTCGACGCCGGGGTGGGCGACGATCGCCTCGCCGACCTCGCGACCGCCGGGCAGAACGCTGACGAGGCCGGCGGGAAGGTCGGCCTGCTCGATCATCTCAGCGAGGAGGAGCGCGTCGAGCGGTGTCTCCGGCGCGGGCTTGAGCACCACCGCGCAGCCGGCCAGCAGCGCCGGCGCCAGCTTGGCGACGATGAGGAACTGCGGCATGTTCCACGGCACGATCGCGGCGACGACGCCGACCGGCTCGCGGCGCAGGATCACGTCCATGCCGTAGGCGCCGGGGCGCTTCTCCTCCCAGGCGTGGGCCTCGGCCAGCGCGGTGAAGGTGGCGAACATCGACCATGGAAGGGTGGCCTGGGCCATCTTCGAGAACGAGATCGGGGCGCCCATCTCGTCGGTGATGAGCGACGCCATCTCCTTGCGGCGTTCGCCGTACAGGTCGGCGAGGCGACGGATCGCGGCGACCCGTTCGGCCACGGGCATCGTCGGCCACGGGCCCTCGTCGATCGCGGCGCGGGCCGCGGTGACGGCCCGGTCGACGTCGGCCGCCGACGCGGCGGTGGCGGTGCCGATCGGCTCGGTCGTGTGCGGCGAGATCACCGTCAACGTCTCGCCGCCGCTCGAGGGCTCCCAACGGCCGCCGATGAACACGTGGCCCTCGTGGGCGGCGGGGGGTGCGGTCACGAGGTCTCCTCGACAGCGGATGAGATGATCGTTACGGTAGCACGAGAATGCCGTTCTCGCCGTGGGTGGCGTCCCGTCCCCCGGAACGGTGCAGGAAGGGTGTGCCGTGCGCATCGGCGTGATGATCGGTCCCGAGCGGGGTCGCTACGACAGCAAGGTCGACCGCCTCCGGCGCGACGGCCGCTGGGCCGAGGAGGCCGGCTTCGCCAGCATCTGGGTCCCCCAGATCCCCGACGAGTTCGACGCGCTCACCGCGGTCACCGTGATCGGCGCCGAGACCGAGCGGATCGAGATCGGTACCGCCGTCGTACCGATCCAGCCCCGCCACCCGATCGCGCTCGCACAGCAGACCCTCTCCACCCAGGCCGTGTGCAAGGGCCGACTCGCGCTCGGCCTCGGCGTGTCGCACCACTGGGTGATCGAGGAGATGCTCGGCCTGCCCTACGAGAAGCAGGCGACGACCATGGACGCCTACCTCGACGTGCTCGAGGTCGCGCTCGCCGGGCCGGGGCCGGTCGACGTCGAGAACTCGATGTTCACCGTGCACAACCCGCTCGACATCACCGACGTCACGCCCACCCCGCTGCTGCTCGCCGCGCTCGGCCCCCGCATGCTGCGCATCGCCGGCGAGCGGACCGACGGCACGATCCTCTGGATGGCCGACGAGCGGGCCATCGAATCCCACATCGCGCCGAAGCTCGTCGCCGCGGCCGAGGGCGCGGGACGGCCGGCGCCGCGCATCGTGGCCGGCATCCCGGTGTGCGTCTGCGACGACGACCAGGTCGACGTCGCCGTCGCCCGCACCAACCGGATCCTCGCCGAGGCCGAGGTCTCGCCGAACTACCAGTCGCTCCTCGACCGCGGCGACGCGAAGGAGGTCGGCGACCTGCTGGCCGCCGGCAGCGAGGCGTCGGTCCGCAAGCGCTTCCAGTCCTTCGCGGATGCCGGCGTCACCGACCTCAGCGTGCGGGTCGTCCCCATCGGCGACACCCGCGACGAGCTCATCGCCTCCCGCGACCGCACCCGCGACTTCCTCACCGCCCTGCAGGGCGACTTCTGACCCTTCTGTTGGTTGAGCGAAGCGCCCTTCGACTTCACTCCGCTTCGCTCCGTTCTCGCTCAGGACCCGCGCAGCGAGCGAAGTCGAAACTCCGGCAGCCTTTCGACTCGCTTCGCTCGCTCAAGGAACAGATAGGGCTCCGCTCGCTCAAGGAACGCAACGGTTGCAGCGTCGCTCTCCGATAGCGATAATGACATTCTCATCTCCACCCGAGGAGCGGTTCCGATGACCTCCACCCACCTCGACATCCCGGTGTTCGACGCCGACAACCACCTGTACGAGAACAGGGACTCGCTCACGAAGTTCCTGCCCGACCGGTACAAGCGGGCCATCGACTACGTCGACGTGCGGGGCCGGACGAAGATCGTCGTGCGGGGCCAGATCAGCGACTACATCCCGAACCCGACCTTCGACGTGGTGGCCCGCCCCGGCGCCCAGGAGGACTACTTCCGCCACGGCAACCCGAAGGGGCTCAGCCGCCGCGAGATCTTCGGCGACCCGATGCGCGCCATCCCGGCCTTCCGCGAGCCGGCGCCCCGCATCGAGCTCATGGACGAGCAGGGCCTCGACCGCACCCTCATGTTCCCGACCCTCGCCAGCCTCCTCGAGGAGCGCATGCGCGACGATCCCGAGCTGACCCACGCCGCGATCCACGCGCTCAACGAGTGGCTGTACGAGGTCTGGCAGTTCGACTACGAGGACCGCATCTTCACCACGCCGGTGATCACGCTGCCGATCGTCGAGAAGGCCATCGAGGAGCTGGAGTGGGTCGTCGAGCGCGGCGCCAAGGTCGTGCTCATCCGCCCCGCTCCCCCGTCGGGCTTCCAGGGCCCCCGTTCGTTCGGTCTCCCCGAGTTCGACCCGTTCTGGGAGAAGGTCGTCGAGCACGACGTGCTGGTCGCGATGCACTCGTCGGACAGTGGGTACGAGCGCTACACCAACGACTGGATGGGCTCGAACAGCGAGATGCTGCCGTTCCAGCCCCAGGCGTTCCGGATGCTGTCGGGCTGGCGACCGATCGAGGACTCGGTCTCCGCGCTCATCTGCCACGGCGCGCTCTCCCGGTTCCCGACGCTCAAGTTCTCGGTGATCGAGAACGGCAGCAGCTGGGTCGCGCCGCTGCTCGGCAACCTCGCCGACGTCTACAAGAAGATGCCGCAGGACTTCCTCGAGGACCCCGTCGAGGTGTTCAAGCGCCAGGTCCACATCAGCCCGTTCTGGGAGGAGGACCTCGGTGCGCTCGCCGACCTGGTCGGCATCGACCGGGTGCTGTTCGGATCCGACTACCCGCACCCCGAGGGTCTCGCCGAACCGGCCTCCTACGTGAAGGAGCTCGACGGGCTGCCCGAGGAGTCCGTCCGCAAGATCATGGGCGGCAACCTGGCCCGGCTCATGGGCGTCGAGGACGCGAAGGCAGCATGACCATCCCCGGCCTGCTGGCCGAGGCCGCCGAGCGGTACCCGGACACGACCGCGGTCGTCGACGGCGACGTCGTCCTCACGTTCCCCGAGCTGCGCGACGCGGCCCGGGCGTTCGGGGCCGGCCTCGTGGCGGCCGGGATCGAGCCCGGCGACCGGGTGGCGATCTGGGCGCCCAACGGCGTGCGCTGGATCGTCGCCGCCCTCGGTCTCTGGGAGGCCGGTGCTGCTCTGGTGCCGATCAACACCCGGTTCAAGGGTGCCGAGGCCGCGGACATCCTCGATCGCAGCGGGGCCCGGGCGCTGGTGACGGTCACCGACTTCCTCGGCGTCGACAACGTCGCCGCGCTGGCCGCGACCGGCGTCGCGCTGCCGGTGCTGACCACGACCGTCGTGATCGACGGGCCCGTGCCCGAGGGCGCGCTGTCCTGGGACGACCTCCACGGACTCGCCACCGACGACGACCGGGCCACGCTGGCCGAGCGGTCCGCGGCGGTCACGGACGACGACACCGCGGACGTGCTCTTCACCTCCGGCACCACCGGCAAGCCGAAGGGCGTGGTGCAGACCCACGCCCGGACCCTGCGGGTGGCGACCGACTGGGTGGCCATGACCGGGCTCCGCCACGGCGACCGCTACCTGATGGTCAACCCGTACTTCCACATGTTCGGCTTGAAGGCCGGCATCCTCCCGTCGATCGCCGCCGGGGTGACCATGTTCCCCGAGGCCACCTTCGACGTGGGACGGGCGCTCGAACGGGTCGGCCAGGAGCGCATCACCGTGTTGCCCGGGGCGCCGACGATCTACCAGTCGATCCTCGACCACCCCGACCGCGACCGGCACGACCTGTCGACGCTGCGCCTCGCCGTCACCGGTGCGGCCGACATCCCCGTCGAGCTGATCCGCCGCATCCGGGCCGAGTTGCCCTTCGAGGTCGTCGTCACCGGGTACGGCCTGACCGAGGCCGGCACCGCCGCGGCCACCTCCCCCGACGATGACCCCGAGACGGTGGCCACCACGGTCGGCCGGGCGCGGCCCGGGTTCGACCTCCGGCTGGTCGACGGCGACGGCGCCGACGTGCCGGCCGGCGAGACCGGCGAGGTCTGGGTGCGGGGGCCGAGCGTGATGTCGCACTACCTCGACGACCCGGGGGCCACCGCGGCCGCGGTGACCGACGACGGCTTCCTCAAGACCGGCGACCTCGGCGTGCTCGACGATGCCGGCAACCTGAAGATCGTCGGCCGGTCGAAGGACATGTTCATCGTCGGCGGGTTCAACGCCTACCCGGCCGAGATCGAGAACCTCCTCCTCGCCCATCCCGACATCGCGCAGACCGCGGTGATCGGCATCCCCGACGAGCGCCTCGGCGAGGTCGGCATGGCGTTCGTCGTGCCCTCGGCGGGCAGCACCCCCGACCCCGACGAGATCGTCGCCTGGAGCCGCGAGCACATGGCCAACTACAAGGCACCCCGCCGGGTCGAGCTGATCGACGAGCTGCCCGTCAACGCCACCGGCAAGGTCGTCAAGGACGACCTCCGCGCCCGCCTCTCGAACGGCTGACCGGATGCTCCACGACGCGCTGGTCAGGGCTGCCGCCGAACGTCCCGACCAGGCGGCGCTGCGGGCGGGCGACGACACCTGGACCTTCGCCGACCTCGACCGGTACAGCCAGGGGTTCGCCGGGCTGCTCGCCGACCTCGGCGTGACGGCCGGTGAGCGCGTGGCGGTGATGTCGACCAACCGGCCGGAGTTCCTCGCCGCGGTCGAGGGCATCAGCCGCCTCGGCGCCGCCGCGGTGCTGATCAGCCCGGCGTGGCGCGAGGCCGAGGTTCGGGCCGCGGTCGAGCTGACCGGCCCGGTCCACGCCGTCGCCGATGCCCCCGGCACCGACGTCCTCCGCGCCGTCCTCGGCCCCGAGCACGTCACCGACCTGGACACCTTTCGACTCGCTTCGCTCGCTCAAGGATCAGAGGGGGACCACGAGGCGTTGGTTGAGCGGAGCGAGCCCCTGGGCGAGCGCAGTCGAAACCCCGAACCGTTGGTTGAGCGGAGTCGAAACCCCGAACTGTTGGTTGAGCGGAGCGAGCGCAGCGAGCGCAGTCGAAACCCCGCGACCGAGGACGACGACGCCGTACTGGTGTTCAGCTCGGGGACGACCGGGCTGCCGAAGGCCGTGCGCCACACCCACCGGTCGCTCGGTCGGGCCACCGCGCACTGGGTGCACGCCCTCGGCCTCGGACCCGACGACCGCTTCCAGGTCGCCACCCCGCCGTCGCACATCCTCGGGCTCCTCAACCTGCTGGCCGCGGTCGAGGCCGGGGCGACCGTGCGCCTGCACCCCCGCTTCGACCTCGACGCGGTGCTGCGGTCGATCGAGGCCGACCGCCTCACCCTGGAGATGGCCGTCGCGCCGATCGCGCTCGCCCTCGCCGCGCACCCGAACCTGGAGGAGCACGACCTCTCGTCGCTCCGCTACATCATGTGGGGCGCCACCCCGGTGACACCGAGCGTGGCCGAGGCCGTCACCGCCCGCACCGGCGTCCGCTGGCTGCCGGCCTACGGCGCGAGCGAGCTGCCGGTGCTCGCCGCCAACCCCGTCGGCGAGCCCGACCGGTGGCGTCTCGACTCGGCCGGGCTCCCCGCGCCGGAGGTCGAGCTGCGGGTCGTCGACCTCGACACCGGCGAGGTGCTCCCCCCGGGCGAGACGGGTGAGATCCAGGCCCGGAGCCCGTCGCTCATGGCCGGTTACCTCCCGGCCGAGGCCACCGACGAGGTCATCGTCGATGGCTGGTACCGGACCGGCGACGTCGGCTGGATGGAGCCCGAGGGCTGGGTCCACCTCACCGACCGGTCCAAGGAGATGATCAAGGTCAACGGCTTCCAGGTCGCCCCGGCCGAGATCGAGGCCGTCCTCCACGGCCACCCCGCCGTCGCCGACTGCGCCGTGTTCGGCCTCCCCGATCCGAGCGCCGGCGAGGTGCCGGTGGCCGTGGTGGCGTGGGACCCGGCGGCCGACGCCACCGGGCAGGAGCTGATCGACCTGGTGGCCGACACGCTCGCCACCTACAAGCAGCTGCGCCACCTCGTCGTCGTGGACGAGATCCCCCGCCTGCCGTCTGGCAAGGTGCTGCGCCGCACCCTTCGCGACGAGTGGGCGCCCCGCCTGCTCGTGGACGACACTGCCACCACGACCGACCCCGATCCGGAGCCACCACCTTCATGACGTACGACCTGCCGCCCGAGCTCGAGGTCGAGATCGACGGACCGATCCGCATCGTCCGCCTCAACCGGCCCGACGACCTCAACGCCACGAACCACGTGCTCCACCAGGCGCTGGCCGACGTCTTCCCGATGCTCGACGCCGACGAGGACGCCCGAGTCGCAGTGATCACCGGCAACGGCCGGGCCTTCTCGGCCGGCGGCGACTTCAACTACATCGACGAGCTGACGACCGACGACGCCCTCCGCCGCCAGACCCTGATCGACGGCAAGCGGATCGTCACCGGCATGGTCGGCTGCCGCATCCCCGTCGTCGCCGCGGTCAACGGCCCGGCGGTCGGGCTCGGGTGCAGCATCGTGGCGCTGTCCGACATCGTCTACATGAGCGAGAAGGCGCACCTCGCCGACCCGCACGTGATGGTCGGCCTGGTCGCGGCCGACGGCGGGCCGGTCGTCTGGCCGCTGCTCACCAGCATCCAGCTGGCCAAGGAGTACGCGCTGACCGGCGATCGCATCACGGCGGCGCGGGCCGCCGAGATCGGCCTGGCCAACCACGTCTGCCCGCCCGACGAGGTGCTCGACCAGGCCCTCGCCTGCGCGAAGAAGATCGCCAAGCTGCCGAAGCGGGCCACCGAGGACACCAAGCGCATCCTCAACCTCCACGTCGAGCGGGCCGTTCTGTCGGTCCTCGACTTCGCCCTCACCGCCGAGGACCGCTCCTTCCGCTCCCCCGAGCTCCGCGAGAACCTCGACCGCCTCCTCGCCTCGAACGACTGAGCCGCTCCGACCCGTCCGGTCCACGGTTCGAGCGGACTGCTCGACCAACCCAGACGTCAGCGCGCGTGGCCTTGTCCGCTCGCGTCGGCGACGGTACGGTCCGACCTCGGCGCATACATCGACACGGAGGCGGACCCCCGTGCCACAACAGAGCCATGCCACGGACGAACCGTCCTGGGCGATGCCGAGATCGAGTAGGCGGCGGCCGACTCAACGACTGGGAGATTCAACATGTCACCTTCACCCAAGGACGCCCGCGTATGGGCCGCTGGCACGATCGCCGTCGTCGGCCTCGTTCTCTTCGTCGGGTTTCGAACAGCGCCGAACGGCGCCGACAGATCCGGTCTCGAGCGCTACCGGCCCGAGGCAATCGCGGCCATCGGTGGCGAGCTGCCCAGCGCCAACGCCGAGGTGATCGTCGTCATGGAGGCTCGCAACATCTGCCAGCAGGTCGCGCGCTTCGCCACGGGGAGCCGATCGGCCGACGAGGCACGCGCCGCGATCGACGGCAGCGTCGTAGCCGCCGACGAGGCATCTGCCGATCTCGGGCAAACGATCGACGTGAGCGAGTTCGCCAACTTCGCGACGTCCCGCATTGACGCAACATCCGTCGACGATCCGTCGCCCGCCTCGGGCTTCGTGTCCTCCGAGTGCCCAGCCGACATCGGCACTTCGGCGCCCGTCATCGCGGAGTAGCCACTCGTCGCCGCTCGCCGAACTGCATCCGCGTACAGCTGCATCGATCGTCGACTGAGGCAGACCGTTCCGTCCGTCACCGAACTCCGCGAGACGGACTTCGTCGTCTCGTCCTCCAACGACTGACGGCAGTCAGCTTCGGACCACGGTCACGACGCACCGGGGTCCTGGAGCGCGGGCCAACCTGCCGTCCGCAGTGACCAGGGGAGCATCGAGGGCCTCGGCGAGCGACACGTAGGTCGCGTCGTACGCACTCAGATTCCCGCGCAGCTCCCAGACCCGTCCCAGAAGTCCGCTCAACCCGAGGCGCTCGATGCCCATCTGCCCCCAGGTGACAAGGGCTCTCGCCGCGTCACTCTCATCGACCTCGCCGCGCATCACGCGGGCCCGGAGCGCGTGGGCGACCTCCGAGTCCGCGAGATGGGGACACGCGATCGCGCCGTCACGGAGCGACGCCCTTGCGTCTCCGTCGTTGAGCAGGCCGAGCACCACCGCCGAGGCGTCGATCACGATCACCGTGCAGCGCGCCCCGCTTCGATGTCGTCGACGACCGACTGCGCCTCGACCCCGAGATCCGGGAGGGCCGCGAGGAGCGCCGGGTTCTCATCCCGGCGGGAGATGACCGCCAGTTCTCGCGTGGCGAACGCGGACAGCGAGATCCCTTCGCGAGCAGCCAGCCGTTCGAGCCGCTCCCCGACCTCATCGGGAACGTTCCGCAGGTAGAGCGTCCTCATGTCGCAATATGCTAGCAGAATCGTCGCAAAATGACTGCACACCGAACCTGCACCCGACGCAGGTCCCGGTCGACGAGGATCCCCTTCGGTCGGCTACTCGATCGCTGGTCCGTCGTGGTCGTGGGTGTACACCCAGCCCCTCGGCGTCCGTTCGCAGTAGTTCCACATCGGGTGCGAGGGCACGGTGTCGACGACGACGATCGCATGGTCCTCGTCCTCGAACGTCACGCGAACGACGTGCGCCCCGGCGTTCGGGTACGCATCCCACTCGGCGAGCGCCGCCTGGGCAGGGCTGCGATGGGTCCGAAGCTCGGTCATGAGGGCGACACTCGCAGATGCTTGGCCGACTCCGAGCGCGATTTCGCGTCGTCCCCTAGAGCGGGGTGATGGCGGGGGCGGTTCTGGCTTCCAACAGCTCGGCGCCGACCTTCGTGGTGAGGGTCCTGGCGTCGCCGAGGAGACCATCGAGGACGAGGCTGCGCTTGATGGAGCGGTGGAGGTCGTGCTCGGTGGTGAAGCCGATGCCGGCGAGCACCTGTTGGCAGTGGGTGCGGGCGATGCGGGCGTTGGTGCCGGCCACGACCTTGGCGAGCGTGGCCGACGCAGGGGTGCCGTCCTGCCAGGCGGCGTCGATCGCCGCCTCGGTCGCCTCGACCGCCACGTAGACCTCGGCCAGCTTGTGGCGCACGGCCTGGAACCGGGCGATCGGCTGGCCGAACTGGATCCGCTCGAGGGCGTGCTCGCGCGCCAGGCGGAGCATGGTGCGCATCGTGCCGAGGAGCTCGTGGGCGAGCGCCCGGCGGCCGGCGGCGACGGCCTCGTCCCACGTCCCCTCCGCCGCAGCCCACGGTTCGGCGGTCGAGACGCACTCGACGTCGACCACCGCGAGGCCGAGGTCCGAGTCCAACCCGGCCACCAACGTCGGCGCCAGGGCGGCGACGTCGACCGGCGCCGAGTGCAGCGCGCCGTCGGCCCCGGTCGCCACGACGGTCGCCCGGGACCGGTCGAGGAGACCCGGCAGGCCGAGGCCGCGGACCGGCACGCACGACCCCTCGGTCCGCCCCGGCGGGTCGTCGTGGCCGATCGTCGGCAGCACGAGCCCGCCGCCGTCCTCGACACCGACACCCAACGCGGCACCGACGACGACGCCGAGCGCGGACGACGTGGCGGTCAGCTCGCCCTGCGCCTCGAACAGCGCCGCCACCGCCGTGCGGGGGTCGACCTCCAACGCGTCGACCCACCCGAGCTCGGCCAGCGCGGCGTCGAGCGCCGCCGCCGAACCAGCGCCGGCCACCGTGGCCCGCACGGTCGCCGTGAACAGCTCCTGCTCGTCGCGGTCCATCGTCATCGGTCGGCCCCCAGGTCGAGCAGGCGGCGGGCGACGATGTTGCGCTGGATCTCGGAGCTGCCGCCGTAGATCGTCGCCGCCCGGGAGTACAGGAACTCCGAGCGCCAGCGGACCGACTCGGCGTCGTCGCCGAGCACCACGTCCTCGGCGAGGCCGTCGGCCACGAGGTCGAAGATCGTCTGCTCCGCAGTGCCGAGGAGGATCTTGTCGACGGAGGTCTCGGGGCCGAGCTTGTCGCCGGAGGCCATGCGATGCTGGGTCATGCGGGAGCGGGCCCGGAAGGCGAACAGCTTCGCCCACGCCGCGCCGACCTCCGAGGCCGAGAGCGCACCGGGTTCGGCGGTGGCCAGCAGCGTGTCGAGTCGCTCGTGGAGGTAGGCGCCCCGGTGCCACAGCGCGGTGCTGCGCTCGAACGGGAGCAACTCCATGGCGACGGTCCAGCCGTTGCCCTCGGGCCCGAGCATGCGCTCGACCGGCACGACGACGTCGTCGAAGAAGACCTCGCAGAACTCCTCGCGGCCGTGCATCGTCACGATCGGCCGGACGACGATGCCCGGGCTGTCCATGTCGACGAACAGCGCCGTGATGCCGCGGTGCGCATCCTCGGTGGTCCCGGTGCGGACCAGCAGCACGCAGCGCTGCGAGTGCTGGGCGAGGCTCGTCCACACCTTCTGGCCGGTCACGCGCCAGACGTCGCCATCGCGCACCGCCCGACAGGCCAGGGCGCCGAGGTTGCTGCCGGTGTCGGGCTCTGAGAAGCCCTGGCACCACGTCTCCTCACCGCGGAGCAACTTCGGCACCATCTCCGCTGCCACGTCGGGGTGCGCGTGGTCGATCATCGTCGGCGCCAGCACCTCGGTCATCGAGTAGACGCCGGGTTCGACCAGGCCCCGCCCGGTGAGCGCCTCGCCCAGGTAGGCCCGGAAGAGCGTGGAGCCGCCGAGGCCGCCGACCCGCTCGGGCCAGCCCCACCGCATCCAGCCGGCGTCGAAGGTCATGCGCTTCACCTTCGACAGGTGGGCCATGTCGGCGGCGAGGTCGCCGGGGTCGTGCGAGGTGGCGACCAGCTCGTCGTGGTGCTCGTCGAGCCAGGCGTCGAGCCCGGACCGGAACTCGTCGAGGTCCATCAACCCTCTCCGGGGGTCGGGCGGGTCGGGTCGTGGGGGCGGCCGCTGTCCTTCGCGCCGCTCCGGCGCAGGAAGGTCATCGACCGGGTGCGCAGGCGCCAGCCCTCGGCGGTGCGGCGGTAGGTGTCGGTGTACCAACCGATGCGCATGTCGTGGTTGGTCTGGTCGACGAAGCAGAGCGGCTGCTCGCCGGTGCCCTCGTCGCCCCGGAGGTCGACCGCCGGTGGCCCGACCATGAAGAGGCCTTTCGGGGCGGCCGCCACGAGCCGGGGGAAGTCGGCCAGGGCGTAGGTGTCGCCGAAGGCGCTGTAGGTGCCGTCGGGGGTGAACACGTCGAGCACGGCGTCTATGTCGCCCTTGGTCATGCCGACCGCGTAGCGGGCCAGCACCTGTTCGAGCTCGATGATGTCGTCGGTGGACGGGTCGGTCATGGGTCCTCAGTCGTAGCCGTAGACGACGCTCACGACGGGCGCGGTGGGGACGGACTGACAGGTCAGGATCCACCCCTCCTCCACCTCCTCGTCGGTCAAGGCATCGTTGGTGTGCATGGTCACGGTGCCTTCGCGGAGCCGGCCCATGCAGGTGGCGCAGCTCCCCGACTCGCACGAGTAGGGCGGGTCCATCCCGAGCTGGCGGGCGGTCTGGAGGATCGTCGTTCCCGCCCGGTGCGCGGTGGTCTCGGTGCGGCCGTCGAGCTCGATGGTGAGCTCGATGCCGTCGGCGGGTGCGTCGGCGAGGGCAGCCGACGACTCGTCGAGGTCTGCGGCCGGCGTGAACCGCTCGATGTGGATCAGATCGGGCGCGACGCCGGCGGCCAGGAGGGCGTCCTCGACGATGTCCATGAACGGCGTCGGCCCGCAGACGTAGGCCGGGCAGTCGGTCGAGTCGTCGGCCAACGTCCGAGCGACAACGGCGGCATCGACGAAGCCGGCGTCGACGTCGAGGTGGTCGATCACGACGAACCGGTCGCCGTGCGCGACGGCGAGCGCGTCGAGCTCGGCCCGGAAGATCGTCGACTCCCGATCGCGGTTGGCGTAGAGGAGGCGGATCCGCCGGTCACCGGCGGCCAGCGCGGTCTTCAGGATCGAGAAGATCGGGGTGATGCCGCTGCCCGCCGCGAACAGGAGCAGGTCGGCGGGCTCGTCGCCGAGGCAGAACACGCCGGCGGGCGGCGTCACCTCGATCTCGCCGCCGTCGGACAGGTTGTCGTTGATCCAGTTCGACACCCGACCGTCGGGCACCCGCTTGACCGTGACGGCGAGCGCGTCGTCGATCCCGGGGGCGGACGACATGGAGTAGCAGCGCAGGAGGGTGGCGCCGTCGACGACCACCCGGAAGGTGCAGAACTGCCCGGCGGCGTACTCGTAGGTGGCCCGCAGCTCGTCGGGCACGTCGAGCACGAGCGACACCGCGTCGGGGGTCTCGGTGACGACGCGGGCGACCCGGAGGGTGTGGAACCCGTGGTCTCGGGTGGCGTCGACAGCACCGGGCGGCGGCATGGCGCCGACGATAATGGCATTCTCCCCCAGCGGCAACGGCGCTAGCGCGGACGCACCGGGTCGGTTACGTTGCTCGCGCCGGCACACCCTCGAAGGAGACCTCCATGGCTGCTGCCACCGCCGACGCCCCCACCCGGGTCGCCATCGTCACCGGGGGCGCCTCGGGCATCGGGCTCGCCATCAGCACCCGCCTGGCCGCCGACGGCCGACCGGTCGCCGTGCTCGACCGCGACGCCGGTGCCGCCGAGGCCGCGGTCGCCGCGATCACCGACGCCGGTGGCACGGCCATCGCCTGCGCCGTCGACGTCACCGACCGGGCCGCGATCGACGCCGCGGTCGCCGACGTGAAGGACCGGCTCGGCACGCCGGGGATCCTCGTGAACAACGCCGGCCGCGACCAGTTCGGCGCCTTCCTCGACATCGACCTCGACACCTGGCGCTCGGTGCTCGACATCAACCTCACCGGCACCTTCCACTGCTGCCAGGCCGTGATCCCCGAGATGCTCGCCGAGCGGTGGGGCCGCATCGTCAACATCTCGTCGTCGAGCGCCCAGGGCGGCCAGCCCTACATGGCGGCCTACGTGTCGTCGAAGGCGGCGATGATCGGCCTCACCAAGAGCCTCGCCCTGGAGTTCGGCCGCAAGGGCATCACGGTCAACACCATCCCGCCCGGGTTCATCGACACGCCGATGCTGCGCAAGAGCGAGGAGAAGGGCCTGCTGGGCGGGACCGTCGAGGAGCACGAGGCCCGCACGCCCGTGCGCCGGGTCGGCCGCCCCGAGGACATCGCCAACGCCTGCGCCTTCCTGGTGGGCGAGGAGGCGAGCTACGTGACCGGGCAGGTCATCGGCGTCAACGGCGGGAGGAACACCTGATGGCCCGCATCGACCCGCTCCCCCCGTCGGCCTGGACCGAGGAGATGCTCGACGCCGTCGCGGCGATGCGGCCAGCCGAGCCCCGCCACCCGTTCCCGCCCCGCGACGGACGGTCGAAGGGCGTCAACGCGCTCGGCACCTTCCTGCACCACCCGACGCTCGCCCGCTCGTTCCACACGTTCAACGGCCACATCCTGTTCGCCACGACGCTGTCGGCCCGCCAGCGGGAGCTGGTGATCCTTCGGGTGGCCCACCTGCGGTCGAGCCAGTACGAGTGGGACCAGCACGTCCTGCTCGCCCACGACGCGGAGATCACCGACGACGAGATCGCCCGGGTGGCCGCCGGCCCTGACGCCGCCGGGTGGGACCCGCTCGAGGCCGCCCTCGTGCGCGCCGCCGACGAGCTGCTCGACGACGCCATGGTCACCGACGACACCTGGGCGGTCCTGGCCGACGGGCTCGACACCCAGCAGCTGCTCGACCTGGTGTTCACCGTGGGCGCCTACGACCTCGTCGCGATGGCGTTCCGCACCTTCGGCGTCGTCGCCGATCCGCCCGCCGAGACGCCACCGGAGCGTTCTTGAGAATCTAGTTCTCATTCTGGGAGATCCGTGATACCGTTCGGCCCCAGCGGCCGCAGGCGCGGCCGCCCGGACGGCTGAACGAGAGAAGAGACACGCCATGGCCCACTTCGCCAAGCCCGCCGAAGGAAGCTGGACCGAGCACTACCCCGAGCTCGGTACCGCCCCGGTGTCCTACGAGGACTCGATCTCGCCCGAGCACTACGAGCGCGAGCGCGACGCCATCTTCCGCAAGACCTGGCTCAACGTCGGTCGCGTCGAGCAGCTCCCCCGCGTCGGCAGCTACTTCACCCGCGAGCTCCACGCCGCCCGCACCTCGGTCATCGTCGTGAAGGACAAGGACGGCACCGTCCGGGCGTTCCACAACATCTGCCGCCACCGGGGCAACAAGCTCGTGTGGAACGACTTCCCCGGCGTCGAGGTCGAGGGCACCTGCCGCCAGTTCACCTGCAAGTACCACGGCTGGCGCTACGACCTCTCCGGCGACCTCACCTTCGTGCAGCAGGAGGAGGAGTTCTTCGACCTCGACAAGGCCGACTTCGGTCTCGTCCCGGTCCAGGCCGAGGTGTGGGAGGGGTTCATCTTCGTGAACCTCGACCCCGAGAACACCACGTCCGCCAAGGACTACCTCGGCAAGATCGGCGCCGGCATCGAGGGCTACCCCTTCGGCGAGATGACCGAGGTCTACAAGTACCGGGCCACCGTCGGAGCCAACTGGAAGCTCTTCATCGACGCGTTCGCCGAGTTCTACCACGCACCCGTCCTGCACGCGAAGCAAGCGGTGGCGGACGAGTCCAAGAAGCTGTCCGGCTACGGCTACGAGGCCCTGCACTACGAGATCGACGGTCCGCACAGCATGGTGTCGTCGTGGGGCGGCATGTCCCCGCCCAAGGACGAATCGATGGTCAAGCCCATCGAGCGGGTGCTGCGCAGCGGCCTGTTCGGCCCGTGGGACCGGCCCATCGACGTCGGCGAGCTGCCGGCCATGATCAACCCGGCCAAGAGCAAGGTGTGGGGCGTCGACAGCTACGTGCTGTTCCCCAACTTCATGCTGCTGGTGTGGGCGCCCGGCTGGTACCTCACGTACCACTACTGGCCGACGGCCTACAACGAGCACATCTTCGAGGGCGCTCTCTACTTCGTGCCCCCGAAGAACGCCAGCGAGCGCCTGGCCCAGGAGCTGGCCGCGGTGACGTTCAAGGAGTACGCGCTCCAGGACGGCAACACGCTGGAGGCGACCCAGACGATGATCGAGTCCCGAGCCGTCACCGAGTTCCCGCTCAACGACCAGGAGGTGCTCCTGCGCCACCTGCACAAGACCGCCCGTGACTACGTCGCCGCCGACGGCGAGACCGCCGTCGACCTGGCCGGCGCCCGCTGAGGAGACCACAGTGACCAGCATCTTCCCCGCCGCCTTCGTCGACCTCGAGCCCTTCGCCGAGTGGTCGCTCGAGACCGAGGGCGAGCGCTACGACAAGCGCCTCACCAGCTCCATGGACGAGATGCAGGCGTTCTACGACGCCGCGATGCCGCACCTCGAGGCGGCCAAGGACCACCTCGACGCCCTCGACCTCGCGGCGCTGCCCGAGGCCGAGACGCGGCTGCTGTGGCTCCTCTACTCGTTGGTGAACGTGTCGTTCCCGGTCGAGGTCTGGCGCCAGCCTCGCGTGCCCGACAGCGGTGCCGCCAACATGGACGCCATCGTCCAACCCGCCGTCTGATCCAAGCGGGGTTTCGACTCCGCTTCGCTCCGCTCAACCAACAGAACTGGGTTCGACTCGGAGGTTTGACTCTCCTACCACGGTGGTAGCGTTTTCGGTGTGCCCAGAGGGAACCCTTCTCCGAAGCTCGCCATCACCGTGGACCCCGATGTCCACCGCGACGTGCTCGAGGCCGCCGAGGCCGAGGGCGTCAGCGTGTCGGCCTGGATGACGAATGCGGCACGACGCGCACTCCTCGCTCGTGACGGTCTCGCCGCGGTGACGGAGTGGGAGACGGAACACGGGGCGTTCAGCGAGGCCGAGCTCGAAGCCGCCCGTCGACGGGTCACCGCACAGGTCGGCACCACGTCACGCCGGTCCACCCGCCGCTCCGCGTGAGCGTCGTCTACGACGCAGGCGCGTTGATCGCCGCCGACCGATCCGACCGGGAGGCATGGGCGGACCATCGGGTGCGACTGGAGATGGGACTGGTGCCCGTCACGACCGCGCCGGTCGTTGCCCAGGCGAGTCGCTCGCCTCGACAGGCGCAGTTGCGCCGGTTCCTCCGTGGCTGCGAGGTCGTGCCGTTCGATCCCGCCCATGCCCATGAGGTCGGCGCACTCGCCGGGAAGGCGAGCGTTCCCGATGTCGTCGACGTCCACGTCGTCCTCACCGCTCATCGACTCAGGTTCGGGATCGTCACGTCCGACGAGAGCGATCTGAAGCCCGTCGTCGAACGGCTGCGCCCCCGAGTCCCGCTGTTCAAGGCCTGATCCACCGGAGTTCGCTCGGCCGGACGGCAGGGAGCCACCTTGCGTCGAGCTCGGTGGGACCGCAGATGGTTCGCGATTCGTTCCACACCACGTCATGGATCTCGAACGGGCCGTGGTCAACGACGGCGCCGACGATCTCCTCCAGTTCGAGGAGAGCGAGGCGAGCGCCCATGCAGTGGTGGCGAGCGAGCGTTGGCAACCCGCGTTCTTCGTGAGAGAGAGCGTGTCTCTCGCGAACCTCAGGTAGGGTTTCCACGATGACCGACGCACCCGAGGCCGACGCCGCACCGGCGAGCTGGCGGGAGCAGGCCGTGGCCCGCTCCCTGGATCCGGCCCGGGCCCGGGCCGAGAAGCGGGTGCAGCGGTTCCTCGATGCTGCCACGGAACTCATGGCCAGCTCGCCCGATCGCGAGTTCACGGTCCAGGAGGTCGTGGAGCGCTCCGGTCAGTCGCTGCGGAGCTTCTACCAGTACTTCGCCGGCAAGCACGAGCTGCTACTCGCCCTGTTCGAGGAGGCGGTGCGTGGCACCGCAGTGCACCTCGAGGGCGTCATCGAGGCCGAGGACGACCCGCTCGAACGGCTCCGGCTCTTCGCCGACGCCTACTACCGCGCCTGTCGCCCCGCGAACATCAAGTCCAACTCGGCGAACTCCGCCATGGCCGAGTTCGCCCAGCAGCTCCTCACCAAGCAGCCCCGCGCCGCAGCCCAGGCCTTCGCCCCGCTCGCCGCGCTGTGCGAGCAGCTGCTCGACGAGGCGGCCGAGGCGGGCGCCATCCGCCCGGGCCTCGACCACGGCCAGATCACCGGCGTGATCCTCCAGGCCGTGATGTTCAGCTCGTTCGGCGACACCATCGCCGGCACCCCGGTGATCAACACCGACCAGGCGGCATCGAACCTGTGGGACCTGCTGGTCGCCGGGCTCGCCGGCTCCGCCTGACCGACCCGGTCGGGGTGCCCGCATCCGTGGACAGGAGCACCACATGACCGACCCCATCGTCACCGTCCTGCGCCCGCGGGGCGTCCTCGACGTCGACGCCGGCGAGGTGCTCGAGGGCGCCGTCGTCGTGGTCGAGGGCACGACGATCACCGCCGTCACCGACGAGGCCGGCGCCGCCACCGGGGCCGACCGGGTGATCGACCTGCCCGATCTCACCCTCGTGCCCGGGCTCATGGACATGGAGGTCGACCTGGTCCTCGGCGGTCCGGGCGCCGGTCTCACCGACCCGGTGCGCCTCGACCCGGTGAAGATGGGCCTGCGGGCCGTCGTCAACGGCCGCCGCACCCTCCGGGCCGGGTTCACGACCGTGCGCAACCTCGGCCTGTTCATCAAGACCGGCGGGTACATGGTCGACGTCGACCTCGCCGAGGCCATCGACGCCGGCTGGTTCGAGGGCCCTCGCGTGATCCCGGCGGGCCACGCCATCTGCCCCACCGGCGGCCACCTCGACCCCAGCGCCCAGAGCGGCCTGGCCCCGGGCATCATGCCGATGACCGTCGAGGAGGGGATCGCCGACGGGGTCGACGAGGTGCGCAAGGCGGTCCGCTACCAGATCGCCCACGGCGCCAAGCTCATCAAGTGCTGCGCGTCGGGCGGCGTGATGTCCCCGACCGGCCCTCCCGGCGCCCAGCAGTACTCCACCGAGGAGCTGGCCGCGATCGCCGACGAGGCGCACCGGCGGGGCCTCCGGGTGGCGACACACTGCCACGGGGACACCGCGGTCAACGCGGCGATCGACGCCGGCATCGACTGCATCGAGCACGGGATGATGATCACCGACGACACCATCCAGCGACTCGTCGACACCGGCACCTTCCTCGTGTCGACCGCCGCGCTCACCGAGAACTGGGACATCTCCCACCAGCCGAAGGCCCTCCAGGCCAAGGCGGCCGAGGTGTTCCCCAAGGCCAAGGAGTCGCTGGCGAAGGCGATCGAGGCCGGGGTGAAGGTGGCGCTGGGGACCGACGCGCCGGCGATCTGGCACGGCCGCAACGCGGAGGAGCTCGAGGTGCTGGTGCGCCGGGGGATGACGCCGCTCGGCGCGATCCGGGCGGCCACCACGGTGTCGGCCGAACTGATCGACCGCGAGGACCTCGGCCGCATCACCGCCGGGACGCTGGCCGACATCGTCGGCGTCGCCGGCGATCCGCTGACCGACATCTCCGCCTTCCGGTCGGTCGCCTTCGTGATGAAGGACGGCGCCGTCGTCCGCGAACCTGCCTGACCACCTGACCTGGGCATTCATCGTTTCCCCTGTGGTTCTGCACCGTCAATGGTGCAGAACCACAGGGGAAAGCTCGCGGTTGCAACGGGCTTCTTCCTGAATGATAATGGCGTTCTCACAGGAGGAACACATGGCTCCCACCCGTCAGATGTCGCTCGTCGGCTTCATGCAGGCCGGCAACACCACCGTGTACTCGGGATCGTGGCGCCACCCCGCGACCGAGCACGGCTTCCTCGACCAGCGCTACTACCAGAAGCTCGGCCGCACCCTCGAAGAGGGCTGCTTCGACATGATGTTCTTCGACGACCGCCTGGCCATGCCCGGCATCTACGGCGGCTCGGTGGCCGAGGCGGTCCGGGTGGGCGCCCGCCCGGTGAAGCTCGACCTGAGCGTCGTCCTCGGCCTGATCGCCGGCGTCACCGACTCGATCGGCCTCGGCGCCACGTACTCCACCACCTACTACTCGCCGTTCCACGTGGCCCGCACCTTCGCCACGCTCGACCACCTCACCGGCGGCCGGGCGGCGTGGAACGTCGTCACCTCGGTGAACGACAGCGAGGCCCAGAACTACGGGTCGACGATCCACCTCGACCACGACGCCCGCTACGACCGCGCCGACGAGTTCCTCGAGGCCACCACCGCGCTGTGGGACAGCTGGGAGGACGACGCCCTCGTCCTCGACCGCGCCTCGGGCACCTTCGCCGATCCGACCAAGGTCCACGAGATCGACCACCACGGCGAGTACTTCGACGTGCGCGGGCCGCTCACCGTCCCCCGCACGCCCCAGGGCCGGCCGGTCCTCCTCCAGGCCGGTTCGTCGGGCCGGGGCCGCGACTTCGCCGCCCGCTGGGCCGAGCTGATCTTCACCGGCGACCCCAACGTCGACATTGCCCGCAGCCACTACAAGGACCAGAAGGAGCGCATCGCCGCCGGCGGGCGCGACCCGCAGACCGTGAAGATGCTGCCGATGGCGTACACGGTCGTCGGCGAGTCCAAGGCCCACGCCGAGGAGCGCGAGCAGCTCTTCCTCAACGACCTGGTCGCCCCCGAGGCGTCGCTCGCGCTCCTGTCGGAGCTGATGAACCACGACTTCTCGACCCTGCCGCTCGACGCGCCGATCACCGACGAGCTCATCGAGTCGGTCTCGGGCATCCGGGGGCTGGTCCAGAACCTGCGCCAGCACATCGGCGACCACGTGACCCTCGCCGACCTGGCCGGCCACCGGGCCACCCTCCTCCAGGGCCCCCGCTTCGTGGGCACCGCGACCGACGTCGCCGACCAGATGGAGGAGTGGTTCACGACCGACTCCTGCGACGGCTTCGTCATCGCCGCCACGCACGCCCCGGGCGCCTACGAGGACGTGGTCCGCCTCGTCGTGCCCGAGCTCCAGCGCCGCGAGCTGTTCCGCACCGAATACACCGGCACCACCCTCCGCGAGACCCTCGGCCTCGACCGCCCCTGAGCACACTTGGGGTCGGATCCCAACCGTGCGCGCGTCAGCTGGATCCAAACGGCGAGGGTCGTCACGGTTGGATCCGACCCCAACTGTGCGCCCCAACCGTGCGCGCTCGATCACGGTTGGGATCCGACCCCGAGTGTGCGCTTCGCCTGTTCGAGCCAGGGGGCGAGGGCGGGGCTGGTGTCCCACTCCGAATCCAGCAGGTAGAGGGACGGTGTCGGGCAGCTGAAGCCGATCTCGACGAGCACCGGTTTGAGGGTGTGCTCGCCGGCCAGCTGGTGGGCGGGCGACCCGCCGAGCATCACCGGGAGCGCCGGGGTGCCGGCGAGCTCGCCCGCGTCGAACTGCTCGAGGAACAGCTTGAGCAGCCCGGTGTAGGTGGCCTTGAACGTCGGCGAGGCGACCACCACCAGATCCGCCGCCAGCGCCCGCGCCTTGGCCCGGCCGACCTCCTCGTCGCCCCAGCCGAGCAGTCGGGGCCCGAGGTCGGCCAGCTCGATCACCTCGTCGGCCGGGTGCCCGGCCACCCGTTCGGCCACCAGCTCCGCCGCCTGCCGCGTGCGGGATCCGGGCTTCGGGTTGCCGACCACCACGACGACGTCGAGGGCGGACTCGGATGCGGCCACGGCGGGCCTCCCACTGGGTGAGAAGAAGGTTTCCGTATTCGGAGAGAGGCACTTTACCAAGGGTGCCCGAGCCGATAGGTTCCGGCCCGGACCGGCGCTCATGGGGACGCGCCGCACGAGGAGCGTTGTGATGGACCTGTGGCACGAAGACCGCCTGCTGATCGACGGCGAGCTGGTGGCCGCCGAGGGTGGGGCGACCTACCCGAGCATCAACCCGGCCACCGGTGAGGAGGTCGCCAGCGCGGCCGACGCGTCCCTGGCCGACACCGAGCGGGCCATCGCCGCGGCCCGTCGGGCGTTCGACGAGTCGGGCTGGGCCACCGACGTCGAGCTGCGCAAGCGCTGCCTGCGCCAGCTCCACGAGGGGTTCGTCAAGGAGCAGGAGAACCTGCGGCCCCTGATGATCGCCGAGGTCGGCGTGCCCGAGATGCTCACCCACGGGCCCGGTCTCGACGTGCCGGTCTCGATGGTCGAGTGGTACGCGAACCTGCTCGACACCTACGAGTTCACCGAGGACCTCGGCCAGGCCGAGTCCATGGGTCGGGTCAGCCACCGGTGGGTCGAGAAGGAGCCGGTCGGCGTCGTCTCGTGCATCGTGCCGTACAACTACCCCTTCCAGATCAGCATCGCGAAGATCGTCCCGGCCCTCGCCGCCGGGTGCACGGTGATCCTGAAGGCCCCGCCGCAGACCCCGCTCACCACCGCGGCGATCGGTCGGGTCATCCACGACCACACCGACATCCCGCCCGGCGTGATCAACGTCCTCACGTCGTCGGACGTCGAGGTTGGCAAGGCGCTCGTCGACGACCGCCGCGTCGACATGGTCAGCTTCACCGGCTCCACGCCCGCCGGTCGGGCGATCATGGCCGCGGCCAGCCCCACCGTGAAGAAGGTGTTCCTCGAGCTCGGCGGCAAGTCGGCGTTCGTGGTCATGGACGACTGCGACATGGACATCGCCGCGATGCTCGCCAGCTTCACGATCTGCTCGCACGCCGGGCAGGGCTGCGCGATCACCAGCCGGGTGCTCGTGCCCGAGTCGAAGAAGGACGAGGCGGCCGAGAAGATCGCCGCCATGCTGGCCAGCGTCCCCTACGGCGACCCGACCGATCCGGGCACGATGATGGGCCCGCTCATCACCGAGGAGCAGCGGGCCAAGGTCGACGGCTACGTGCAGCGGGCGGTCGCCGCCGGCTCGAAGGTCGCCCAGGGCGGCAAGCCGGTCGACGGACCCGGCTTCTTCTACGAGCCGACGCTGCTCGTCGACGTCGACCCCGACGACGCCGTCGCCCAGGAGGAGGTGTTCGGCCCGGTGCTGGCGCTGCTCACCTACACCGACGACGACGACGCCGTGGCCATCGCCAACAACTCGGAGTTCGGCCTGTCGGGCACCGTGCTCGGCACCGACCAGGACCGCGCCACCGAGATCGCCCGCCGGCTGCGGGTCGGCACCGTCTCGATCAACGGGGGCATGTGGTACGGCCCCGACGCCCCCTTCGGTGGCTACAAGCAGTCCGGCATCGGCCGCGAGATGGGCGTCGCCGGCCTCGAGGAGTACCTCGAGTCCAAGACCCTCGCCACCCCCGTCGAGTAGGGCGGCGTTTCGACTCGCTTCGCTCGCTCAACGAACGGACTCGCGGCGTTTCGACTCCACTCCGCTGCGCTCCGTTCCGCTCAACGAACGGACTGTTGGCGTTTCGACTCGCTCCGCTCGCTCAACGAACAGGGGTCAGCGGAGGGAGCCGTCGGTGATGGCCTTGCAGCGCTTCTTGGTGAGCTTCACGTAGGAGCCGTCGTCATCGCGGACGAAGACCGGATCCGCGACCACCGTCGGGTCGAAGCCCTCGCGCTGGAGGTCGACCTTGCGGAGCTTGAAGGTGCCGGTCACGTCCGACTCGGGCTGGATGCGCACGAAGACCGGCGCGGCGTAGGCGGGCAGGGCATCGGCGACGTGGGCGCCGAACGCTGCACCGTCGAAGGCCTTCGGGTCGGCGACCTGGAGGGCCACCATGCCGGCCCGACCATCGGCGTGGGGCACCTCGACGCCGTACACGTTGGCGAACAGCACCCCCGGGAAGCCCGAGATGGCCTCGGCCACCTCCTGGGTGGAGACGTTCTCGCCCTTCCACCGGAACGTGTCGCCGATGCGATCGACGAAGTAGTAGAACCCGCGGCGATCACGGCTCAGCAGGTCGCCGGTGCGGAAGAACGCGTCGCCCTCCTTGAAGGCGTCGCGCAGGATCTTGCGCTCGGTCGCCTCGTCGGACGTGTAGCCCTCGAAGCGGCCGCGCATGTCCTTGCTCGTGGTCGGGATCGCAGCGATGAGCTCACCGGGCTCGTCGGGGCCGCACTCGATCACCCGCCCGTCGGCGTTCCTGACGAGCTCGTCGGCATCGACGTCGTAGCGCACGATCCGGGCGTCGGCGATGAGACGCGAGGGAAGGCGACCCACCGACCCGCGCTCACCGGTGAGGTTGAGGAGCGCGACGTTGCCCTCGGTGGCACCGTAGAACTCGACGATCCTCGGGATGGCGAACCGCTCCTGGAACTCGTCCCAGATGTCGGGCCGCAGGCCGTTGCCGATGCAGAACTTGATCCGGTGGCGGCGCTCGTCGGGGTTCGGCGGCGCGTGCAGGAGGTAGCGGCAGAACTCGCCGATGTACTGGAAGACGGTGGCGTCGTAGCGGCGCACGTCGCTCCAGAACTCGCTGGCGGAGAACTTGCGGCGCAGCGCCACCGTGCCGCCCGACAGGAGGGCGGCGCCGACCGCCATCACGCCGCCGGCGGTGTGGTAGAGCGGCAGGGCGCAGTACATGACGTCGTCCGGGTCGAACCCGGCGATGCGCGGTCCGCTCGCGGTGGTCATGAAGCGCAGGTGCGAGAAGCGCGCCGCCTTCGGCAGGCCCGTGGTGCCGGAGGTGTAGATGAAGAAGAGGTCGTCGCCGGTGCGCGACCGCGACCGGACGCCCAGGGGCAGCGGCTCGCCCGACAGCTCGGCCAGCTCGGCATCGAGATCGACGGCACCGTCGGGGAGCACTGCGGCGTCGCCGGTCGGATCGGGCCGGACGTGGATCGTGCAGTCGCCGACGTCGGCCGTCGCGAGCGCGTCGAGGCACTCGGAACCGACGATCAGGTGCGTCGCCGACGCGGCCTCGACGGCGTGCTCGATGGCCACGCCGGTCAGGTTCGTGTTGAGCAGCGCCGTCGTGGCGCCGACCTTGGCCAGCCCGAGCCACGTCTCGACGTACTCGGGCCGGTTCAGCATCAGCAGCCCCACCCGGTCGCCGCGGCCGACACCGATCCCCTGCGCCCACCGGGCCACCCGGTTCGCGCCCTCGTCGAGCTGCCGGTACGACACGGAGCGGTCGCCGTCGAGGATGGCCGGGTGGTCGGGGCGGGACCTCACCACCTCGTCCATCACGTCGGGGATGGTCCGCGACGACCCGGCCTTCAGCGTGATCAGGGGCAGACCGAAGCGGACCGTGCGGACGGCGGGTGTGACGAGGTCCAGGAGTCCCATCGCCCGGACCGTACCGCCCGGCCTTTCGACTCGCTGCGCTCGCTCAAGGAACAGATCGTCTGATCCTTGAGCGGAGCGAGCGCCAGCGAGCGAAGTCGAAAGGCGCTGGAGGGAGCCCTTTCGACTCGCTGCGCTCGCTCAAGGAACAGAGGAGCCTGCGCTCGCTCAAGGAAGGGGGAGGTGGACCACTTCGGCCTCGGGGCGCTCGATCGGGCCCTCGGGCAGCATGTACCGCCAGAAGACGAGGCCGAAGGGACGACCCTCGGTGTCGAGCCAGTTGGGAACGCCCGGGTCGCGGTGCGCGACCACGACGGTGAACCACCCGTCGTCGTCGACCTCGGTCTGGGCCCGGTTCAGGCTGATGCGGTGCCGGGTGTAGTCGAAGGTCTGCATGAACCGGTTCCAGAGGTTCACGTTGGCGCAGCGGCACTCGGGCCAGCGGGCCCGGATCACGAGCGCCTCGTCCGGCCCGAGCAGGTACGGCGACATGCTGTAGGCGGCGTCGGCCGCCGCGAGCGCGTGGTCGCCGGGCGGCACCGGTGGCGGGAACTCGTGGGGCACCTGCGACACGAACGCCGGCGGGGTGCCCTCGCCCGGCTTCGGGATCAGGTCGACGGTGCGGGCCCGGACGTAGGTCGACAGCCGGTCGATGCGGCGAGCGGTCGACGCGTCGGTCGACGCCCTCGGCTCGTCGGGCACGTCGCCGTCGAGCAGCCGGATCCGGAGCCTGCTGTCGCGCCCGGGTCCGGCCGCGCCGCTCGTCGTGTCCTCCCAGTACTGGCGGATCGTGAGGCGGCTGGCCCGGGGGTCGAGAGCCATCCAGTTCCGGTCGGCGGCCGGGCCGCCCAGCCGCACGGTGAACCGCCCGGCGTCGTCGACGTCGATGAGGGTGTCGTTCAGCACGCCGACGGTGCCGCTGGGGAACGCCCCGTCGACCGCGTCGGCCTCGACGGTGATCGACAGGTAGATCGAGCCCGGCGAGGTGCCGGTGATCTCGTAGACCCCGTCGGGGTGCACCGCCGCGTCGTGGTACACGGCGTCGGCGTTGTCGCCCAAGGCCTTGCGCCACGGCGTCACGATCTCGCGGAGCACCGGCTGCGCCGGGCTGTCGCGGAACTGGGTCTCGAAGGCGGTGGCCAGGTGGTCGAGCACCACGGCGAGGCCCTCGGCCCGGTCGTCGGGGTCGACGACCGACCACTCCTCGCCGGCGAAGCGGTCGCCGACCTCGGCCAGCGTGGCGAGCAGGCGGGCGAAGGCATCGCCCGCGGCGGTGTCGGAGCCGGTCACGCCCGGACTCTAGGCACCTACGCTCGGCCCGGCCCGCGACCGCCGGAGGACCACGATGCCCGGACCGACGCCCCGAACGACGACGCTCGATCACCCGACCACCCACGGCGACTCGTGCTGCGGCGGGCTCCTGGCCCGTCACCTCGGCGCCCTCGCCGACCAGCGCATCCCCGAGGTCGCCGAACCCCGGCCCGGCCATCGGGGCACCTTCGTGGTGCGGGGTGCCGCCGTGCTCCCGGTCGACGACGCGTTCAGCGAGGCCGAGGCGTTCGCCGTGCGCGACGGACGGATCCTCGCCGTCGGCACGGAGGCCGACGTGATGGCCGCCGCCGGGGAGGACGCCACGGTCGTCGACCGCCCCGGCGCCGTGATCCTCCCGGGCTTCGTCGAGCCCCACGCACACTTCTTGCTGAGCGGGGTCCAGTCGACGTTCGAGAACGTCCGGGCCCAGCGGTTCGACGACGTCGCCGCGGTGCTCGACCACCTCTGCACGGTGGTGCCGACCGATGGATCCTGGCTCGTCGCCAACCAGTTCGACCCGTCGCTCCAGGCCGGCCCGGACGTGCTGACCACCCAGGAGCTCGACGCGATCTCGGCGGACGTCCCGATCGTCCTCATCAACGCCTCGGGCCACCTCGCCTACGCGAACAGCGCAGCCCTCGCCGCGGCCGGCGTCGGTCCCGACACCCCCGACATCGACGGGTCCCCGTACGGCCGGACCGCCGACGGAACGCCGAACGGGGTGCTCCAGGGCCAGGGGGCGATCATGAGCGTCCTCGCGTTCGCGCCCAACATCGCCCGCGTCGACCTCGCCACCGCGATCCGCGACACCGGCCACCGGGCCTCGACCAAGGGCATCACGACCATCTGCGACCAGGGCACCGGCCTGACGCTCGGGCCGGCCGAGGTCGAGATGTACCACGCGCTCGCCGCCGACGGGCTGCCGGTCCGCATCCGGTACTCGGTGTGGGGCACGGGCGGCGACGCCCTGGTCGACGCGGGCATCGGCCCCGGGCACGGCGACGACCACGTGCGGGCGACTGGCTGGAAGTTGGTCGCCGACGGTTCCAACCAGGGCCGGACCGGCCTCCAGCGCGAGCCGTACCTCGGGACCGACTCGTACGGGATCGCCTACGTGGAGCGCGAGGAGCTCGTCGCGAACGCCGCCGCCCGGGCGGCCGACGGGTGGCAGGTCGTGATCCACGCCAACGGCGACGCGGCGATCGACAACGCCATCGAGGCCCTGGCCGCCGCGGTCGATGCCGGCGGCCCCGACCACCGCCACCGGATCGAGCACTGCTCGATCCTGCACGACGAGCAGATCGCCCGGATCGCCGAGCTCGGTGTGTCGCCCAGCTTCCTGATCGGCCACGTCCACTACTGGGGCCAGGCGTTCCGTGACGACATCTTCGGGCCGGAGAAGGCCGACCTGCTCGACCGCACCGCGTCCTGCTCGGCCCACGGCATCCGCTGGACGATCCACTCCGACGACTCGGTGACCCCGATGGACCCGATGCGCTGCATCCACAACGCCGTCACCCGGGACCTGTGGCGCGAGCCGGGCACCGCCCTCAACCCCGCGGAGCGCGTGCCGGTCGAGGCGGCGATCCGATCGATGACCGCCGACGCCGCCTGGCAGTGCCACAGCGATCACGAGATCGGGAGCCTGGAGCCGGGCAAGCTCGCCGACTTCGTGGTGCTGGCCGAGGACCCCCGCGCCGTCGATCCGTCGATGCTGGCCCAGGTCGAGGTGCTCGAGACCTGGATGGGCGGCGAGCGACGCACCTGACGGCGACCGGTCCTACGATCCGGCCGTGCCAACGGATGCCACCGTCGAGGACCGACCGACCTTCGAGCCCCGATCGGGCGAGAGCTGGCGGGACCCGTTCCCGATGTACGCCGCGCTCCGCGAGCGCGACCCGGTGCACCACGTCGCCGACGGCGACCACTGGGTCCTGTCCCGGTTCGACGACGTGTTCCGCGCCGCCCGCGACCCGCAGCGCTTCTCGTCGGCCGAGGGCCTGACGACGATGTACGGCGAACGCGAAGCGGTCGGGCTCGACGAGGTGGCGCCGATGGTCATGCTCGACCCGCCGGACCACACCGAGTTCCGACGCCTGGTGTCGCGGGGCTTCACCCCTCGGGCCGTGATCACGATGGAGGACGAGGTCCGACGCTTCGTCGCCGATCGGCTCGACGCGATCGCCGCCGCGGACGACGAGGTCGACATCGTCGCCGAGTTGTTCAAGCCGCTGCCCAGCATGGTCGTCGCCCACTTCCTCGGCGTCCCCGAGGCCGACCGGGCCCGCTTCGACCGCTGGACCGACGCGGTGGTCGCGGCCAACGCCGAGGGCGACGTGCTGCACGCCGCCGAGGCCGTCGGCGAGCTGTTCGAGTACTTCTCGCACCTGGTCGAGCTGCGCCGCGCCGAGCCCGGCGACGACACCGTGTCGGACCTTGTCGCCGCGGCGGAGGCGGACGGCAACCCGACCGTGCTGCGGATCCTCGGCTTCGCCTTCACCATGGTCGCCGGCGGCAACGACACCACCACCGGCCTGCTCGGCGGGAGCGCGGTGCTCCTCACCCGCCACCGCGATCAGCGCGCGCTGCTGGCGTCGTCGCCCGAGCTGCTCCCCGCCGCGGTCGAGGAGCTGCTCCGCCTCACCAGCCCCGTGCAGGGCCTCGCCCGCACCACGACCACCGATGTCGAGGTGCAGGGCACGACCATCCCCGCCGGTCGCAAGGTGCTCCTCCTCTACGGCGCGGCCAACCGGGATCCGCGCGAGTTCGGACCCGACGCCGAGGACCTCGACGTCACCCGGAACCCGAACCGCATCCTGAGCTTCGGCTCAGGCGCCCACCACTGCCTCGGCGCGGCCGCCGCCCGCCTCCAGGGTCGGGTCGCGCTCGAGGAGCTGCTTCGTCGTTTCCCCGACTTCGAGGTCGACGAGGCCAGCGGCGAGTACGCCGGCGGCCCCTACGTCCGCCGCCACCGCAGTCTCCCGTTCACACCGCGGGCGTGACCGTTGGGGTCGGACCCCAACTGTGCGACGACGAAGACCTCGAAGACCTCGTTGGGTCACAGTTGGGGTCCGACCCCAACTGTGACCCCAACGGTCACGGCTCGACCAGGGGATGGGCGTCGAACCAGTCGAGCGCGATCTCGGTGGCGTCGATGGTCTCGGTCGTCGCACCGATCTCGACGGCGGCGCCCGGCCAGGTGTGGCCGCCGCCCTCGATGCTGTAGAACTCCACGCCCATGCCCTCCGGGCAGTCCTGGAAGATCCAGTGCTCGATGTCGGGTTCGATGCGCTCGACGTCCTTCTGGTCCGAGCAACCGGCCTGGGTGGCCCACGCGGGCATGTTGACCTCGACGCCGCTCAACCGGGCGTTCGAGCCGGTCACGACGACGCCTTCGTCGGCCCCCTCGCCGTACGGGACGGCGCTGTCCGCCGTGCCGTGGAACGCCACCACCGACTTGGCGCAGTCGGGCGGCGCGACCTCCTCGGCCACCAGCGCCATCGACGCGATCCGGTCGGGGTGGTGGCAGGCCACGATCGTCGCCTTCCACGAGCCGAGGGAGATGCCGGTGGTGTGCACGTGGTCGAGGTCGACGCAGTAGTCCGCCTCGATGCGGTCGAGCACCGCCATGAGGAAGTCGTCGTCGGTGCCCCGTCCGGCCATCTGCCACTTCCCGTCGATCGCGTCGGGTGTCACCACGATGTAGCCACGGTCCGGAGCGTCGACCGGCAGTCGGGAGTAGACGGCCTGCTGCGCGGCGTTGGACCCGGAGCCGTGGAGGTTGAGGATCACCCCGACCGGATCGTCGGCGGTGACGTCGTCGGGCACGGCGAGGAGGTAGGTGCGGCGTGTCCCGTCGACGTCGATCTCCTGCTCAACGTCACCGAGCCGGTCGGGCTCGCCCAGCGTTGGCGGGGTCGAACCGCAGCCGGCGCTGGTCCGCACGTCGGAGATCGGCTCGGTCGTGGTGCTGCTCGCCGCCGTCGTCGACACCGACACCGACGCGGACGTCGAGGTCGCCGCGGACCCCTCGCTGCCCGCGCCGCTCGAACAGCCGGTCACGAGGCCGAGCACCGCGATCGCCGTCACCAGCGTCAGCTTCGATCGACGCGTCACCCCCACATCGCACCTCCCAGGTTCAGCGCGGGCAGAGCGCCCAGACATCGAGGTCGAGGAGCACACCGGCGGCGTACTTGCCGTCGTCGCCCTTCAGGGTCATCGACTCGTCACGGCCCTTGGTGGCGACCAGGCGCAACCGGAGCGCCCCCACGCCCGGCGCGTCGACCTCGGCCTTGTCGAGCACCTCGGACCACGCGTAGACGGTGTCGCCCGCGAACGCCGGCGCGGTGTGCGCTCCGGCGTTGATCGCCACGAGGAGCTGGGCGTTGGCCAGGCCGTTGAACGACAGCGCCCGGGCCATGGAGATGACGTGGCCGCCGTAGATGAGGCGCTGGCCGTCGGGGCGGGCCTCCACGTTGAAGTGGACCTTGGCGGTGTTCTGCCAGAGCCGCGTCGCCATCATGTGCTCGGACTCGGACAGGGTCACCCCGTCGACGTGATCGATCTTCTCGCCGACCTCGTAGTCGTCGAAGCGGTGCGGCTCGCCGGCGGCGGCGAAGTCGTAGGAGGTGAGGTCGAGCCCGGCCGGGACGATCAGGTCCTCCGGGGCGACGACCGACGCCAGCTCCGGCACGACGGTGTCGGGCGCGGGGGCGTCGTGGTCGCGCTTGTGGACCATGACCCAGCGCGCCCAGTCGATGGCCGTGGCGCCGTGCTGGTCGACCGCGGTGGAGCGCACGTAGACGACGCCCGTCTTCCCGTTGGAGTTCTCCTTGAGGCCGATGACCTCCGACGACGTCGACAGGGTGTCGCCCGGGACCAGTGGCCGGTGGAAGCGCAGCTCGGCATAGCCCAGGTTGGCGACGGCGTTGAGCGACACGTCCGGCACGGTCTTGCCGAAGGCGATGTGGAACCCGATCAGCTCCTCGACCGGCGCGCCGTCGAGACCGCAGGCGGCGGCGAAGGTCGCGGCCGACGGGATCGCGAACCGCGTCGGGTACAGGGCCCCGTACACCGCCCGATCGCCCTCGGTGATCGTCCGTGGCGTGGCGTGCTCGATCACCTGGCCCAGCTCGAAGTCCTCGAAGAAGTTGCCCGGGTTGGTCTTGCTCATGTCGCACCTTCGGCGTCTGGTCGGTCGAGCGCCGAACGTAGCCCCGCACCCCGTCGACGATCAGATCCTCCGTCGGTTGCACAGATGGGGTCGGACCCCGACCGTGCCGTCATCGAACCCGAAGGTGCGCTCCTCGCACGCACGGTCGGGGTCCGACCCCATCTGTGCCTTCGCTCACCCCGCGTGGGCCCTGGGCTGGGCCTCGGCGGTAGCGTGCCCCGGATGGAGCTGGACGGGCCGTGGGAAGCGGTGGTCGCCGACGACGACGTGCGCCGCACGTGGCTCGACGACGTCGACCCCGACCCGGCCACCGTGGTCGACGGCCCCGACCCCGACCTCGACGCCGAGGTCCCCGACTGGCAGCCGATCCGGGTGCCGGGCCACTGGCGGTCGACCCCCGCCTTCGCCGACACCGACGGTCCCCTGCTCTACCGGCTCCGCTTCGAGCACCCGGTCCCCGAACCCGGTGAGCGGTTCTGGCTCCGGCTCGACGGGATCTTCTACCAGGGAGACGTGTGGCTCGACGGCGGCTACGTCGGCGACCCCGAGGGCTACTTCTTCCCCCACAAGTTCGAGATCACCGAGGCGCTCGCCGCCCGCACCGACCACCTGCTCGGCATCGAGGTGACCTGCTCGGCCCAGCGCGACCTCAAGGCCAAGCGCAACATCACCGGCGTCTTCCAGCACGACGACAGCCTCGACCCGACGGCGAACCCGGGTGGCCTCTGGCGGCGGGTGTCGATCGAGCGCACCGGCCCGATCCGGATCCGCCACCTGCGGGTGGTGTGCCGCGAGGCCAACGAGACGCGCGCCACCGTGCGGTTCCGGGCCGTGCTCGACGCGGCCGAGGCCACCGACGTCACCCTGCGCTCCTCGGTCGGCGACACCGAGGTCGACGACGTCCGCCGCCTCGCCGCCGGCGAGAACCAGGTCGAGTGGCAGGTCAGGGTCGACGAACCCGAGCTGTGGTGGCCCCACGCGCTCGGCGACCAACCGCTCCACGACGTCGTGGTCGAGGTGGTCCCCCACCTCGCCGACGAGACCGACGAGGGTGAGCAGGAGGAGGATCTCGCCGCCGAGCTCGGGCCGGTCAGCCACCGCGTGGTCCGGCGGATCGGGCTGCGCCAGGTGCACCTGCGCGGCTGGGTCCTGCACGTCAACGGCGAGCGGCTCTTCACCAAGGGCGTCAACGTCGGACCGACCCGCTTCGACCTGGCCGAGGCCACCGGCGAGGACATCGCCCGCGACGTCCGCCTGGCCCGCGAGGCCAACCTCGACCTCCTGCGGGTCCGAGGCCACATCGCCCGCAAGGAGCTCTACGACGCGGCCGACGAGGCAGGGATGCTCGTCTGGCAGGACTTCCCGCTGCAGTGGGGCTACGCCCGGACCATCCGCAAGCAGGCCGTCCACCAGGCCCGCGAGGCCGTCGACCTGCTCGGCCACCACCCGTCGATCGCGGTGTGGTGCGCCCACAACGACCCGGAGCAGATCGGCGCCGGCCCCGGCGCGGCGGGTGTCGGCAACGAGGGCGGCCGGTCGACGGCCCGGTTCGTGGTCCGCCAGGAGCTGCCGTCGTGGAACCGCACGATCCTCGACCGGTCGGTGAAGCGGGCGCTCGACAAGGCCGACGGCAGCCGCCCGGTGGTCCCCCACTCCGGCGTGCTGCCCCACCCGCCGATGCTCGACGGCACCGACAGCCACCTCGGCTTCGGCTGGTACCACGGCGACGCCCGCGAGCTGGCCGGCTTCGCCAGGGCGATGCCACGGATGGTCCGCTTCGTCACCGAGATGGGGGCACGGTCGGTGCCCGAGAACGCCGAGTTCTGCGACCCGGCCTCGTGGCCCGACCTCGACTGGGCCCACCTCGAAGCAGCCCACGGCCTCGAGCGCGAGGTGTTCGACGAGCGGGTGCCGCCGGTCGACCACCCGACGTTCGACTCGTGGCGGGCCGCGACCCAGGCCTACCAGGCCGCGGTGGTCCGCCGGCAGGTCGAGACCCTCCGGCGCATCAAGTACCGGCCGACCGGCGGGTTCGCGGTGCGGATGCTGGCCGACGCCCAGCCGGCGGTGAGCTGGTCGCTGCTCGACCACGAGCGGGTACCGAAGGCGGCGTGGGCCACCTTCGTCGAGGTCTGTCGACCGGTCATCGTCACCGCCGACCACCTCCCCGACGAGCTGGTGGCCGGGAGCACCCTCGCGGTCGACGTCCACGTGGTGAGCGACCTGCGCACGCCGATCGACGACGTCGAGGTCACCGCCGTGCTGCGCTGGGGCCGCGACGAGGAGCAGCGGTGGCGCTTCGGCGGCACCATCGACGCCGACCGCTGCCTCCGGGTGGGCACGCTCCCGATCGAGGTGCCCGACGTGCCCGGCCCGATGACGCTCGACCTGGAGCTGCGGGGTGACGACGTGCCCGGCGGACCGCTCACCCGCACCGACGTCACCCGCATCGTCCGCCGCTGACCCGCCAGCGGTCCCGGCGCTCCCACCGGGCCGCCACCCGCTGCGCCCCGTCGTCGCTCAGGTCGAACTCCTCGGCCAGCTCGGCGACCGACACCGGCCCGGTGGTCGCCCGGCGGGCCAGGAACGCGGCGACGTCGGCCGGCGGGACCAGCCGGTCGAGCGCCTCGAGCCACACGATGGCCTCCTCGCGCTCCATGGTCGCCGCCGTCGCGTCGGGCCACCCGATGCCCCGCTCGACGTGCACCAGCTCGTGGGCGAGGACCTCCCGACGTTCTCGACGGCCGAGGGTCTCCTCGATCAGGACCTCGTCGCGGTCGCCGACCCGGGTCCACCGACCGCGGGGCCCGCCCAGCGCGGCGAACCAGAGCTCGACGTCGGTCGCGCGCAACGCGCGCCAGGGGTTCCACCGTTCCACACCCCGATCATCCCGCGCCGGTGTGACAACCGGACGAGCGGTCAGCCCCGGCGAGGTCGGCGGCTGCGGGATCCGGGCGCTCGCCCGGGCTCGCCGGCGCCGTCGGCCGCAGCCACCCGGAGCGGGGCGGCCTCGGGATCGCGGAACAGGTCGCGCGGGTCGACGCCCAACTGGATGCTCACCCGCTCGACCGACTTGAGGGTGAGGTTGCGCTCGCCCCGCTCGACCGCGCCGACCAGCGTGCGGTGCCAGCCGATGGCCTCACCGAACTGCTCCTGGGAGAGGCCGCGCTCGTTGCGCACGCGACGGATGTTGCGTCCGACCGCCCGCTGCAGCTCCCCCTCCACGTGTCGGAGCTCCCCTTCCACGCCCGACAGCGTCCGTGTCCGCTACCCATCCGTCGACAGACCGATGCGTAGCGTTCGGCCATTGCCTAGCAGGCAGGGTGGACGCGCGCCGGTCCGAGTGGACGGGGCGCAGGACGCCACTCGGTTCACGTCGGGGAACGGCCCGGAGGTATGTTCGCTCGTGATGGCAACGACAACGGTCGCCCGCGGTCCGGCCAAGCCGGGCGCTCGGGCCAAACGCAAGGCTCCGTTCCCGGTCGAGTTCTACCGGTCCGCCCTGGGCAAGAAGTACGTCATGGCGATCACCGGGATCATGCTGATCGGCTTCGTGATCGCCCACATGGTCGGCAACCTCAAGATGTACCTGGGGCCCGAGGAGTTCAACCACTACGGCGAGTTCCTCCGCGAGCTGCTGGTGCCGATCCTGCCCCGCACGGTCGCGCTCTGGCTCCTGCGCATCGGGCTCATCGCCGCCTTCGTCCTCCACATCCACGCCGCGTACTCCCTGACCCGGATCAACCACGCCGCCCGCACGGTGAAGTACCAGAGCAAGCGCGACTACATCGCCGCCAACTGGGCCAGCCGCACCATGCGGTACACGGGCGTGATCTTCGGGATCTTCCTCGTCTGGCACCTCTTCGACCTGACCTTCACCGGCACGAACTACCACTACGTGCGGGGCATGCCCTACGAGAACGTCGCCAACAGCCTCAGCCGGGTCCCCGTCGCCCTGCTCTACATCGTGGGCAACCTCGCCCTCGGCGTGCACCTCTTCCACGGCACCTGGAGCCTCTTCCAGTCGCTCGGCTGGTCGAACCCCCGGTTCAACGCCTGGCGCCGCAACATCGCCGTCGCCATCGCCGCCATCGTCGTCATCGGCAACGTCTCGTTCCCGATCGCCGTGCTCGCCGGCGCCGTGCACACCTGAGGAACCGGAACCCATGGAACTGAACTCGAAGATCCCCGAAGGCCCCGTCGCCGAGAAGTGGACCAAGTACAAGTTCGATCACAAGCTCGTGAACCCGGCCAACCGCCGGAAGTACGACGTCATCGTGGTCGGCACCGGGCTGGCCGGCGCGTCGGCCGCCGCCACGCTCGGCGAGCAGGGCTACAACGTGAAGGCCTTCACCTTCCACGACTCGCCCCGCCGGGCCCACTCCATCGCCGCCCAGGGCGGCATCAACGCCGCCAAGAACTACAAGGACGACGGCGACTCGGTGTGGCGCCTCTTCTACGACACCGTGAAGGGCGGCGACTTCCGCTCCCGTGAGGCGAACGTGTACCGCCTCGCCGAGGTGTCGGTGAACATCATCGACCAGATGACCGCCCAGGGCGTGCCCTTCGCCCGGGAGTACGGCGGCCTGCTCGACAACCGCTCGTTCGGCGGAGCCCAGGTGGCCCGCACGTTCTACGCCCGGGGCCAGACCGGCCAGCAGCTCCTCCTCGGCGCCTACCAGCAGCTCGCCCGCCAGATCGGTCTCGGCAACGTCGAGCTGTACAACCGGACCGAGCTCGTCGACGTCGTCGTCGTCGACGGCCGGGCGGCCGGCATCGTCGTGCGCGACCTGCTGACCGGCGAGGTGTCGAGCCACTCCGCCCACGCGGTCGTCCTCGCCACCGGCGGGTACTCCAACGTGTTCTTCCTGAGCACCAACGCCATGGCGTGCAACGTCACCGCGGCGTGGCGGGCCCACCGCAAGGGCGCGGCGTTCGCCAACCCCTGCTACACGCAGATCCACCCGACCTGCATCCCGCAGAGCGACGACTTCCAGTCGAAGCTCACGCTGATGTCGGAGTCGCTCCGAAACGACGGGCGCATCTGGGTCCCGAAGGACACGAACGACACCCGGTCGCCGGACCAGATCCCCGAGGCCGACCGCGACTACTACCTCGAGCGGCGCTACCCCAGCTTCGGCAACCTCGCCCCGCGCGACATCGCCAGCCGGGCCGCCCTGGTCGAGGTGGCCAGCGGACACGGCGTCGGGCCGCTCAAGAACGGCGTGTACCTCGACTTCTCCGAGGCGATCGGCCGCCTGGGCGAGAAGGTCATCGAGGAGCGCTACGGCAACCTCTTCGAGATGTACGAGCGCATCACCGACGAGTCGCCGTACAAGGTCCCGATGCGAATCTACCCGGCGCCGCACTACACGATGGGCGGCCTCTGGGTGGACTACGAGCTGATGACCACGGTGCCCGGCCTGTACGCCGCCGGCGAGGCCAACTTCTCCGACCACGGCGCCAATCGACTCGGCGCCTCGGCGCTGATGCAGGGCCTGGCCGACGGCTACTTCGTCCTGCCCAACACCATCGCCAACTACCTCGCCCCGAAGCTCGGCGAGGCGGTCGTCCCCACCGACCACCCCGAGTTCCAGGCCGCCGAGGCCGCCGCCCGTGACCGCTACGCCGGCTACCTCGCCATCGACGGCACCCGCTCGCCCGACTCGTTCCACATGGAGCTCGGCAAGATCATGCTCGAGCACTGCGGCATGGAGCGCACGAAGGAGAGCCTCACCACGGCGCTGGAGCTGATCCCGCCGCTGCACGAGGAGTTCAAGCGCGACCTGCGGGTCACCGGTTCGGGCTCCTCCACCAACCAGACGCTGGAGAAGGCCGGCCGGGTCGACGACTTCTTCGAGCTGGCCCAGCTGATGTGCCTCGACGCCCTCACCCGCGAGGAGTCCTGCGGCGGCCACTTCCGGGCCGAGCACCAGTACCCCGACGGCGAGGCCATGCGCGACGACGACCACTTCGCCCACGTCGCGGCCTGGGAGTGGACCGGCGACGCCTCCAACCCCACCCGCCACGTCGAGCCCCTCGAGTTCAACGACGTCCACCTCGCCGTCCGGAGCTACAAGTGAAAGAGATCAACGTCACCCTCAAGGTCTGGCGGCAGGACGGACCGAACGCGGCCGGCCACTTCGACACGATCCCGGCGCCCGGCATCAAGGACGAGATGTCGTTCCTCGAGATGCTCGACCTCGTCAACGAGCGCCTGATCGCCGACGGCAAGGACGCCATCGTCTTCGACCACGACTGCCGCGAGGGCATCTGCGGCACCTGCTCGCTGATGATCGACGGCCAGGCGCACGGCCCCCAGAAGGGCACCGCCACCTGCCAGCTCCACATGCGCAAGTTCGCCGACGGCGACGAGATCGTGATCGAGCCCTGGCGGGCCACCGCCTTCCCGATCGTCAAGGACCTGATGGTCGACCGGGCGGCGTTCGACCGCATCATCGAGGCCGGCGGCTTCATCACCGCCGAGACCGGTGGCGCACCCGACGCCAACATCACGCCCATCCCGAAGACCGTCGCCGACGCGGCCATGGACGCTGCGGCGTGCATCGGCTGCGGTGCCTGCGTGGCCGCGTGCCCCAACTCGGCCGCCCAGCTGTTCACCTCGGCGAAGGTGTCGCACCTGAACCTGCTCCCGCAGGGCCAGGCCGAGCGCTACAAGCGGGTCGAGGCCATGGTCGACACCATGGAGGAGCTGTTCGGCTCGTGCACGAACCACGGCGAGTGCGAAGAGGCCTGCCCCAAGTCGATCTCGATCGACTTCATCGCCCTCATGAACAGCGAGTACCTCAAGTCGAAGTTCAAGAACCGCAAGCGCCTCTCCCAGCACGACTGAACCGAGCGGCCCCTCGTCGTCGCGGGTAGCTTGCCTGGAGCGGCCGACCCCGGGCGGGAGGCCCGGTCGTCACCACGACGGGTACGTCGACGACGCGGGGGCTGCGATGTTGCGATCAGGAAGTCCGACCCGGGGCCGACGGCGGCGCCGTTGGGTGCTGGGCCTGCTGGGCCCGCTGGTGCTGGTGGCCGCAGCGTGCGAACCGGTACCGCACCCGAACCACGTCGTGGTCGACCCGGCCTCGACGATCGAGGCCGTCCTCCTGAGCGGTGACGGACATTTCGTCGTCGCCCGGGCCACAGCGGCCAGCGCCACGGTGCCCGGGCCCGGACTCTGGCTCATCGATCGACGCGACGGCACGACCTCGGAGCTCCCGCTCGCCCCCGACTCCCTCCTGGGGATCAGCGACGACGGCCAACGGATCCTGGTGCAGGACCCCGGGACCACGCGGGTCTGGACGGACGGTGCGTACGTCACCGCGGCCCCGGCCGGCTCCGTGTTCAGCCGAGATCTGCGGTTCGCGATCTTCACGGGCCTGCTCACCTCCCGTCTCACCCGCGTCGACCTCGCCACCGGGACGAGGACCGTGTTCGGGACGGCGGGCCTGAACGCGACCGGCATCGGCATCAGCGACGACGGCGCCATCGCCTGGTACCAGACGACCGACCCCGTGGACGGCTGTTCCACCACGATCTTCGAGATCGCGACCGCCGCGACCACGGTGTTCCCGACCTGCGACGCGATCGTGAGCGCGTCCGGCAACTTCGTCGCCGAGGCGCCCCTGCTCGACGTCTACGGGTTCGAAGGCACGCACTTCGGTGGGTCTATGCGGATCCGGCTCTTCTACCGGTGGGACCCGGACACGGTCATCGCCGAGATGTCCACGATCGACGAAGCGCTGTTCACCGACATCAAGGTCGCGGCCGACCGGCCCGTGGTCTGGGCGACCGAGGTGCTGGCGACCGGCAGCGTCTCCACCCCTTGCGGCACCTTGTTCACCCCGCCGTGCGACTTCACCCAGACGACCACGGCCATCGTGGTCGCCAGCCCCAAGGGGACCCACCGGATGTCCGCGCCCGCCGACCTCGGCTCGGTGTTCATCGACTACCGGCCGAAACCGACGACGATCACCGCCGACGGGCGGTTCCTCGCCTTCAGCTCGGGCGACGGCGAGCTCCACGTCCTCGATCGCCTCGGCTCCCGCCAGGAGGTCCTCGTCGGCGACGGCGCCCTGGGGAAGCCTCGGATCAGCAACGACGGGCGGGTGGTGGTCGTCGGTGAGAACCCCGTGCCCACGTACCCGGGCACGGGCTGGCAGGAGTTCCTGGCCGACGGCGAAGCGGCGACACCCGTCGCGCCCTGATCCGGGCGCCGACCCCGCGCCGTGCCGGGGTACGTTCGGGCGATGATCCCCTCGCCGACCCGATCGGGGCGACGCGTGCTCACGGTGCTGGTCGCCGCCGCGCTCGTCGTCACCGCGTGCAGCAGCTCCGACGACGAGTCCTCGGGGCCGACGACCACCGCCGACGCCGCCGCGACCACCACCGCGCCCGGCGCGGTCGGCGAGGGCACCTTGGCGCGCTACGCCGACTACGAGACGGTCAGCTACGACGACCCGGCGCACTGGGTGTGCCGTCCCGACATCGCCGACGACATCTGCGACGGCGACCTCGACGCCACCGTGGTCGAGGCCGACGGCAGCACCTCTGTCGAGACGTTCGAGGCCGACCCCGACGCCCCGATCGACTGCTTCTACGTCTACCCGACCATCTCCCAGGACCAGACGACCTACAGCGACTGGGACTTCTCCGCCGACCAGGAGGGCTTCGTCACCCTCCAGCAGGCCGCCCGCCTCGGGTCGGTGTGCCGGGTGTTCGCCCCGGTCTACCGGCAACGGACCCTCACCGCCCTCGTCGGCAACATGACCGGCGGCGGCACCGAGGTCGTCGGCCCCGACGTCGATCCCTTCGCCGACGTGCTGGACGCCTTCCGCACCTACATGGCCGAGGACAACGACGGTCGCGGGTTCGTGCTCATCGGGCACTCCCAGGGCACCGGGATGCTCAACCGGCTCATCCAGGAGGAGATCGACCCCGACGAGGACGTGCGGGCGCTGCTGGTGGGCGCCTACCTCGCGGGCGGCGCGGTGGCGGTGCCCGAGGGCGCGACCGTCGGCGGCGACTTCGCCCACGTGCCGATCTGCACCGACGACGCCGAGGCCGGTTGCGTCACCACCTGGGCCACGTTCGCCTCCGACAGCCCGCCACCGGACGGCACGTTCTTCGGCAAGGTGCGCGGCGGCGACGGCAGCACGGTCGCGGCCTGCGCGAACCCGGCGGGCATCGGCGAGGGGGCCGTCCCCCTCCACGTCTACCTGCCGTCGGAGCGGGGCCGCTCGATCCTGTCGCCGCCCGAGGAGTCGGGGGCGACGACGTGGCTCGCCGACGGCACCGGCGAGGTCGACACCCCGTTCGTGACGCTCCCCGGTCTGGTCGAGGGCGAGTGCACGACCGACGCGAACGGGGTCAACTACCTCGAGGCCACCGTGACCCCCGCGGACGGCGACCGCCGGGTCACCGACCTCGGCGGGCGGCTGTCGCCCGAGTGGGGACTGCACCTGATCGACGTCAACCTCGTCATGGGCGACATCGTCGACCGCGTCGCCGATCAGACGAGGACCTGGGCCGGTTGATCCCGAACCTGCCCGGCGGAGCCACGGCTAGGGTCCGGCGGTGATCCGAGGCGAGGACCGACCCGATGGGGCCGTGGCGATCCGCACGTTCGCCGCCGCGGCCGCGCCCTTCGCCCCGTGGGTGCTCGGTGCCCTCGCCCTCGTCTGGGTGGCTGCGGTCGTCGTCCTGGGCCACTGGATGCCCACCGGCGACAACGGGATGATCGCCGCCTACTCCGCCGACACCGGCACCTCCCACACGCCGCTCCTCGGGATGCCCACCTCGCTGTCCCTACGATCCGGGGAGACGTTGCACCACCCCGGGCCGCTCCAGTTCTGGCTGCTGGGCCCGGCGGTGCGCCTGCTCGGTTCGCCCGGCCACGGCGTCGCGCTGGCGACGGTGGCGATCACGGTGGCACTCGTGGCGCTGTCCGCCGCCTCGAGCAGGCATCTGCGGACGAGCGCGTTCCCTGCGCTGACCGCCGTCGTCGGGATCGCCATGCTCGTCTACGGCTTCGGCGACGAGGGTTCGGTCAGCCCGTTCAACCCGTATCCGCTCATCCCGGGTGGCATGGCCACGATGCTGGCCCTGACCGCCTTCCTGCTCGGTCGCCACTGGTTCCTGGTCGGCTTCGTGATCGCCGGCAGCCTGACCGCCCAGGTGCACGTCACCGGGCTCCCCCTCGTCGGCGCGCTCGTCCTGCTCGCGGCGGCCGGCGTGGTGGCCGAGGTGGTCCGGCGTCCGGCCGACGACGACCGGCGACGAACGCTCCTGCGACGGGTGCTGCCGGTCTCGGTGGTCGCCGGCCTGCTCTGTTGGATCGGACCGCTGTACGACCAGTTCTTCGGCTCCGGCAACCTCGGCCGCCTCCTGTCGTCGGGTTCGGGAGTGTCCGCCGTCGGGTACGGGTTCGCGCTCGACCGGTCGATCCGGATGCTCGCCGTGCGGCCGATCTGGACCCAATCGACCTACGGCCCGCGGTCCGACGACCCCGACGGGGTCCAGGTGTTCATGGCCGTGCTGCTCGTCGCCCTCGTCGTCGTCGCTCTGGCGGTCGCCCTCCGACGCCGACGGAGGGACGTCGTCGCGCCGTGCGCGGTGGCGCTGACCGGTCTGGCCGGCGCGTTCCTCGTCACCTCCCGCCTCCCCGGGGACGGCCCGGCGCTCCGTTCACCCGCCAACCAGGTGATCTGGCGGCCCGTCAGCGCGATCGTCTGGATCAGCGCCGCGATCGCGCTCTGGTTCCTCACCTCGATCCTGTGGCGGAGGCTCGGTCGCCCCGACATCCGTGTTCCCCGGATGGTCGCTCCCGTCGCAGCCTGCGTCGCGCTCGGCCTCGTCCTCGTTCCGTACACGACCACGGTACGACCCCAGGAGATCCGCGAGTCCATCCTCTGGGGCGCGATCAGGACGCACACCGAGGCCATCGAACGGGAGGCGGCGCCAGGTTCGACCGTTCGCATCCGGACGGGCGACCTCCAAGCGACGACCTACGCGATCCTGCAATCGCTCGTCGGCCAGCTCCGAATGGACGGCTACACGGTCCAGGTGGACCCGTTCGACATCTGGGGGTTCTGGATCCCCTACCAGTCCGAGCACCCGTCGGACGAAACACCCGACCTGACCGTCTACATCGCCGTGACGGGCAGTTCACCGCCACCGCCCGAGGGGTCGAGACGCATCTCGTCGTGGGACCCGGCCGAGCCGACGAGCACCTTCGAGGGGTTCGACCGACTGGGTGTGTTCGGCATCGGAGGCGCTGCCTCGCGGATCTTCGTGGTGCCCGCGGACGATCCGGCGGCGGCGCCCTGATCGATCGGTAGGGTCCCGATCATGGAGCTGATCCTCGTCCGCCACGGCCAACCGGCGTGGTTCCGGCCCGACGGCACCGGCGACAACGACCCGGGCCTCACCGACCTCGGCCACGCGCAGGCCGCCCAGGCCGCCACCCGCCTGGCCGACAGCGAGGACGAGCCGGCGCGGGGCGACGTCGACCGGCTCGTGGTCTCCCCCATGCTGCGGGCGCAGCAGACCGCGGCCCCGATCGCCGCCGCGCTCGGCCTCGAGGTCGAGACGCTCGACTGGTTGGCCGAGCTGGGCATGCCCCCGGCGTGGGAGGGCTCACCGCGCGAAGTGATCGAGGAGGCCTTCGCCACGTTCCAGCACCGCACCCGGGACGAGTGGTGGGAGGGCCACCCCGGCGGTGAGTCGCTGCGCGCCTTCCACGACCGCATCGCCGCCGGCATCCTCCCGCTCCTCGCGTCGGTCGGCGTCGAACCGGCCGACGAACCCGGTCTGTGGTCGGTCGAGCCGCCGTCACCGGAGATCGACCGGGTCGTGGCGGTCGCCCACGGCGGCACCAACGGCTCGATCATCGCCCGCCTCCTCGGCGTGCCGCCCGAACCCTGGGAGTGGGACCGCTTCTCGATGGGTCACGCCTCGTTCGCGGTGCTGCGGACCGTGCCGGTGGCCGGTCGACACATCTGGTCGCTCCGCGGGATCGGCGACGGCGCGCACCTGCCGGTCGACGACCGCACCTTCTGACCTGGCGGCCTTCGCGCCCCGGCGGTTCTCGGGGCCCGGACGGGGCCCCGCCGGGGCTGTGTCATGTTGCACACAGCTAGGCGACGTAGTAGCGAGTTGCCCGACTTCGTGCCGGGGGATCGACCGTCCGGGCTCCCATCTGCCCGTCCGCGCTCTCCCGCACGCCCCTGACCCCGACTCCTGAAGGAACACCGGTGCCACTGCTCGCAGCCGAAGGCGGTTACCAGGAATTCGTCCTGAGTGGAACCGACAAGGCCCTCCTCTACGTCTCGCTGGCCATCGCGCTGGCTGGTCTCGGCGTCGGGTACGCCCTCATGAAGGGGGTGCTGGCGTCCGACGACGGCACGCCGGAGATGAAGAAGATCGCCACCGCGATCCAGGAGGGCGCGATGGCCTACATCACGCGCCAGTTCCGCACGATCGGCCTCATCGTCATCCCGCTGGCCGTCGTGGTGTTCGTCACCTCCTCGGAGATCGTCAAGCCGGGCAACAGCGAGGTCGCGCTCGGGTTCTTCTCGTCCGGGCTGTTCCGCACGCTGGCCTTCGTCGCCGGTGGCGTCGCCTCCGGGGCGATCGGCTTCCTCGGCATGTGGCTCGCCACCCGCGGCAACATCCGCACCACCGCGGCGGCCACCCGCGAGGACTTCGGCGGCGCGCTCACCGTGGCGATCCGCACCGGCGGCTCGGTCGGCCTGGCCACCGCCGGCCTCGGTCTCCTCGGCGCCACCACGATCATCCTCGTCTTCCAGAACACCAGCTCGGCGATCCTCGTCGGCTTCGGCTTCGGCGGCTCCCTGCTCGCCCTGTTCCTCCGGGTCGGCGGCGGCATCTTCACCAAGGCGGCCGACGTCGGCGCCGACCTCGTCGGCAAGGTCGAGGCGGGGATCCCCGAGGACGACCCCCGCAACCCGGCCACCATCGCCGACAACGTCGGCGACAACGTCGGCGACTGCGCCGGCATGGCCTCCGACCTGTTCGAGAGCTTCGGCGTCACCCTGGTCGCCTCGATCATCCTCGGCGTCAGCGCGATGCAGGCCATCGGCGTCGGCCCCGACCAGGCGGCCCGCGGCCTCATCTTCCCGGTCGCGGTGATGGCCCTCGGACTCGTCGCCTCGATCGTCGGCATCTTCCTCGTTAAGGCCCGCCCGGGCGAGGACGACGCCCTGAAGTGCATCGACCGGGGCATCACCGTCGCCCAGGTCCTCTCGGTCGTCGGTGCCGGCGCCCTCGCCTTCCTCTACGTCGGGAACCCCGATGCGGCGGGCGGTGGCGAGCTCGCCGTCTCGAACCCCGGCGCCCGCATGTTCGGCGCCGTGCTCGTCGGTGTCGCCCTCGGCTTCGCCGCATCGAAGATCACCGCCTACTTCACCTCGACCACCACCAAGCCGGTCCAGGACATCGCCAAGGCCACCCGCACCGGCCCGGCCACCACCGTGCTCGAGGGCATCAGCTCGGGCCTGGAGTCGGCCGTGTGGGCGCTCATCGCCGTGGCGGTCGCCATCGGTGGCGCCATCGCCCTCGGCGGCGGCTCGTTCAAGTTCTCGGTGTACCTGGTCGCCCTCGCCGGCATCGGCATGCTCTCCACGACCGGCATCATCGTCGCCGAGGACACCTTCGGCCCCGTGGCCGACAACGCCGCCGGCATCGCCGAGATGGCCGGTCAGTTCGAGGGTGAGCCCGAGCGGATCATGGTGAGCCTCGACGCGGTGGGCAACACCACCAAGGCCGTCACCAAGGGCTTCGCCATCGGCTCCGCGGTCATCGCCGCCGTGGCGCTGTTCGCCTCCTACGGCGAGACCATCATCGAGCAGATCACCCCCGCCGTCGACGGCACCCTCGAGGCGGTCAAGTCCGCCGACGCCGGCTACGTGATCAACGTGGCCGATCCGAAGGTGTTCATCGGCCTCCTCATCGGTGGCTCCATCGCCTTCATCTTCTCCTCGCTCGCCATCCGGGCCGTGTCCCGCACCGCCGGCGTGGTGGTGCAGGAGGTCCGGCGCCAGTTCGCCGACGGGCAGATCATGGCCGGCACCAAGGAGCCCGACTACGGCCCCGCCATCGACATCTGCACCGCCGCCTCGCTCCGCGAGCTCGCCACCCCGGCCGTCATCGCCGTGCTGGCCCCGGTGATCATCGGCTTCGGCCTCGGCCCGATCAGCCTCGGCGCGTTCCTGGCCAGCGTGATCGTCGTCGGCCAGCTCATGGCCAACTTCCTGAGCAACGCCGGCGGGGCGTGGGACAACGCCAAGAAGTACATCGAGGACGGCCACGAGGGCGGCAAGGGTTCGGAGAACCACAAGGCCGCCGTCATCGGCGACACCGTCGGCGACCCGTTCAAGGACACCGCCGGCCCGGCCCTCAACCCGCTGATCAAGGTGATGAACCTGGTCTCGCTGCTGATCCTGCCGGCGATCATCAACCTCTACGACAGCGACAAGCTCCTGGACTTCAAGCAGGAGCCCGAGGCACTGGCGATCGTGGTGGCCGTGGCCGCCGCCGTCATCGTGGTCGGCGCCATCGCCTACTCGAAGAAGGTCGGCGACGACGAGCTGGAGTCCGCTCCCGCCAACTGAACCTCAGGTCGGCTGGGGCTGGTTCCACTCGGTCCAGCCCTGGCCGGTCCGACCGTCGGCGGTCGTGAACGTGGTCCACGCCCGCGGGAACAGGCTGACCCGCCCGTCGGGGGCCACCAGGCGGACCGGCGAGAAGGCCACCGGCTCGATCGTCAGGTCGAGCTCGCCGAGGCGGTAGTCGCACGCCGTCGGGAACCCGTGGGCGCCGAGGTCCGGGGTGTAGTCGGTCCGGTCGGTGGCGGCCATCGGCGCCCTGGGCGGCTGCACGTAGCCGGTGCCGTACACGTGGGCGCCCTCGAGCTCCACCGCGGTGCCGTGGAACCGCGTGCCGTCGTCGAGGCGACCAGCGGTCCAGCTCCAGCTCAGGGCCCACCAGTCGCGGTTCCCCCACGAGTGGTCGCGCTGGCCCCAGCCGTCGAGCTCGATCTTCTCCTGACCGACGAGCACCTCGCCGTGGACGCGGCAGGGCACCTCGTAGCGGGTGACGCCCGGGTACGCGTAGGACGTCCCGTCGGTCTCCCATTCGAGGTCGAGACCGAACGGCACCCGCTCGCCCCGGAGGTCGCCGTAGGTCTCGGCCGGGTCGTCGAGGGCGACGGCGAACGCCTCCACCCCGACGGTGACGTGTTCGAGGGGCGTCTCGACCGTGTAGTCGGCCCACAGGCCCTCCGAGCGGATCTCGCGAGAGGACCCGGCGGGCAGGGGCACGTCGTGGTCGATGACGGTGACCAGCGGCCGGTCCGGGCCGACCAGGCACGCCCAGTACCAGCAGCGGCCCAGGTTGGGCAGGAACGCCAGGCGCACGTAGCCGCCGACGCCCCGGTCGACGTCGAAGAAGTCGAGGTAGTAGCTCTCGCTCCAGAACGGGTCGTCGTCGTGCAGCGCGAGGTGATCGGCCTCGTTCTCGGGGCGGGCCGGGACGGCCTCGATGTCGGTCACTGGTCGTACCTCCGTTTGGTCATCGCGGATCCTAGGGCGGGCCCGGCGACCGGGGGCCGGTACCGTGTCGCGGTGCCCGCCTTCCTGTCCGACGCCTGGCTCCGCGCGCTCGACGACGCGGCCCGCTCCGACGAGCGGCTGGCCGACCTGGCGTCGGGCCCCGAGCTCGTCGTGCAGCAGGAGGTGGTCGGCGGCCCCGGCGGCGACGTCACCTACCACGTGCGCATCGCCGAGGGTGCGGTCCGGTTCGTCGCCGGGCCGGTGGCCGAGGCCGACGTCCGGTTCCGTCAGGACCACGCCACCGCCGTCGGCATCGCCTCGGGCCGCTCGTCGGCCCAGCGGGCGTTCATGGCCGGTGCGCTCCAGGTGGGCGGCGACCTGCGGATGCTCGTGGACCGGGGCGACCTCCTCGCCGCCCTCACCGACGTCTTCGCCCGGGTCCGCGCCGCCACCACCGACCTCGATCAACCACCCCCCTGACCTGGGACGTTGTGTTTCCCCTGTGGTTCTGCACCATCAGCGGTGCAGAACCACAGGGGAAACACCGCGTGTCCCGGCGACCCGAAACGGAGCGGCCGTGCCCGAGCTACCGGAGCTGCAAGCCCACGCCGAACGCCTGACCGAGGACTTCGGCGGCGTCGTGCTGAAGGGGTTCCGCCCGCTGACGTTCACCGCGCTCAAGACGGCCCGCCCCGACCCCTCCGCGGCCGCCGGGTCACCGATCGTGCGGGTCGGACGACGGGGCAAGTACCTGCTGCTGGAGACCGAGCCGGTCACGTTCGTGGTCCACCTGATGCAGGGCGGCCGCCTGAAGCCCGACGAGAAGCAGGCGGCCAAGCCCCGGGGCGGCATCGCCCGCTGGACCTTCGCCGACGGACGGGCGCTGCTCCTCACCGAGCCGGGCAGCGAGCGACGGGCCGGGGTCTGGGTCGTCCAGGGTGACCCTCAGGCCCAGGAGCCCCTCGACCACCTCGGCCCGGACGCCGACACCGTCGACGTGGCGACCCTCGGCGCGCTGTTGGCCGCGCACTCGATGCGGCTCCACGGCTGGCTCCGGGACCAGTCGATCATCGCCGGCGTCGGCCGCCGACTCGCCAACGAGATCTGCCACCGGGCGAAGCTGTCGCCGTTCGCGAACGCCGCGAAGCTCGACGCGGACCAGGTCGACGCGCTGCACGCGGCCCTCGTCGCGTGTCTCGACGAGTCCCTGGCCGACGAACGCACGCGCGGCGAGATGGTGCGGTCCAAGGACCGCACCCACGCCGTGCACCACCGGGCCGGCGAACCGTGCCCGGTGTGCGGCGACACCATCCGTTCGGTGACCTACCGCGCCTACGAGGTCGACTACTGCCCGACGTGCCAGACCGCCGGCAAGGTTCTCGCCGACAACACCACCAGCAAGTTCCTCAAGTAGCCGCCGCGGCGGTCAGATGAGGCCGAGCTCCTTGACCGCGTCGCGCTCCTCGGCCAGTTCGGCGACCGAGGCGTCGATGCGGCTTCGGGAGAAGTCGTCGATCTCGAGGCCCTGGACGATCTCCCACTTCCCGTCCTTGCAGGTGCAGGGGAACGAGGACATGAGGCCCTCGGGCACGCCGTAGCTGCCGTCGGACGGGACGGCCATGGACACCCAGTCGCCCTCGGGAGTGCCGGCGACCCAGTCGCGCACGTGGTCGATGGCGGCGTTGGCCGCGGAGGCGGCCGAGGACGCGCCCCGGGCCTCGATGATCGCCGCGCCGCGCTTCTGCACCGTCGGGATGAAGTCGTTCACCAACCAGCCGGTCTCGGCGATGAGGCCGTCCTCGAGGTCACCGACCACGGCGGCGGCGTTCCGACCGTCGACGTCGGCGTGGAAGATGTCGGGGTACTGGGTGGCGGAGTGGTTGCCCCAGATCGTCATCTTCGAGATGTCGTTGACGGTCTTGTCGAGCTTGGCGGCCAGCTGGGCCTTGGCCCGGTTGTGGTCCAGACGGGTCATGGCCGTGAACTGCCGCGGGTCGAGCCCGTCCGCGTTGTTCATGGCGATCAGCGCGTTGGTGTTGGCCGGGTTGCCGACCACGAGCACCTTCACGTCCTTGCTGGCCGACGCGGCGAGCGCCTTGCCCTGCGTCGTGAAGATGGCGCCGTTGGCCGCGAGCAGGTCGCCGCGCTCCATGCCCTTGGTGCGGGGACGGGAGCCGACGAGGAGGGCGACGTCGGCACCGTCGAACGCCACCTCGGCGTCGTCGGACTTGGTGATGCCGGCCAGCAGCGGGAACGCGCAGTCGTCGAGCTCCATGGCCACGCCGTCGAGGGCGCCGAGGGCCGGCGTGATCTCGAGGAGCTGGAGCTGCACCGGCGTGTCGGGGCCGAGGAGGGCTCCACTCGCGATGCGGAACAGGAGGCTGTAGCCGATCTGGCCGGCGGCACCGGTCACGGCGACGCGTACGGGCGTGGTCATCGTTTGGTCTCCTCGTGGAGCAGGCGCGGCGGGCCCTCGCGGCCCGTTCGCCCCGACCCTACCCAGTCCCGCGCCGGGCCCAGAAAGCCGCCGTCAGCCCTCGGCCGAGCCGACGAAGTCCTTCCAGTGCGGCCGGGCGGTGCGCAGCCAGTAGCGGTAGGTCGGCCCCGACCAGTTGTTGGTGATGCGCCCGCTCGCCGTCTTGTACCAGGAGTGGCAGCCCTCGGCCCACACCGTGTCGTCGAGCTCCCGTCGGAGCTGGTCGTTGGATGCCGCCTGGGTCTCGGGGCGGACCTCGATCAGGTGCGCCCCGCCCTCGGTCAGGCGGCGCACGCAGCTCAGCACGTACCCGATCTGGCGTTCCAGCATGAAGATGATCGAGTTGTGGCCGAGGTTGGTGTTCGGTCCGTACAGCAGGAACAGGTTGGGGAAGCCGGCCACGGTGAGCCCGAGGTGGGCCTCGGCCCCGTCCTTCCACGTCTGGTGGAGGTCCACGCCGCCCCGACCGGTGACCCGCATCGGCGTGAGGAACCCCGTCGACTGGAACCCGGTGCCGAACACCACCGTGTCGACCTCGTACGTCGCGCCGTCGGCGCGGACGCCCTTGGGCTCGAAGCGCTCGATGGGGTCGCTCACGATCCGCACCTTCGGCTGGAAGATGGCCGGGTACCAGTCGTTGGAGATGAGGATCCGCTTGCAGCCGAGCGGGTAGTCGGGCACGAGCACGTCGGCCGGCACCGCGTCGGTGGCCGACGCCTCGACCTTCTTCTTGTAGAGGCCCTCGGCCCAGTGCGCGGTGCGGGAGTCCTTCTTGAACCAGATCCACTTCGCCTCGAACCGGGCCCAGATCGAGGCGCGGTAGAGCTTGGCCAGGGCGGGCACCCGCTGGAACATCGAACGGGTCCGGGCGCTGAACGGCGCGTCGGGCTTCGGGGCCACGTAGTTGACGCTGCGCTGGAAGAGCGTGACCGAGCGGGCCTGCTTCACGATCTCGGGCACGAACTGGATCGCGCTGGCGCCGATGCCGACGACGGCGACGTCCCGACCGGTCATGTCGTGGTCGTGGTCCCAGCGGGCCGAGTGGAACGCGTGGCCCTCGTAGTCGTCGAGGCCCTCGAAGGCCGGCGTGTAGGGACGATTGAGCTGACCGGTGGCCGAGACGACGACGTCGGCCTCGTCGGTCGAGCCGTCGGCGAACCGCAGCGACCAGTGCCCGGGGGTCCCGTCGTCGGGCTCGACGAAGACGACGTCGGTGACCTCGGCACCGAAGCGCAGGTGCGGGTGGAGGTCGAAGTCCTCCGCGACCCCGTCGAGGTAGCCGAGGATCTCCTCCTGCGGCGGGAAGCGGCGGCTCCAGTCGAGCTTCGGCGCGAACGACAGGGAGTAGAGGTGGCTCGGCACGTCGCACGCTGCACCGGGATAGGTGTTGTCGCGCCAGGTGCCGCCGAGGTGGTCGGCCTGCTCGTAGACCGTGAAGCTCTCGATGCCGGCCTGGCGCAGCCGGCAGGCGAGGCCGATCCCGCCGAAGCCGGAGCCGATGATCGCGATGCGGGGCGTGGCCGTGCCGGCGCGGACCGGCGGGGCCATGGGCCCGGGCAGCGCGGTGGCGCGCTCCCGCCAGTCCTCGGGCAGCCGGTCGGCGAGGCGGGCGACGACACCGGGCCTCGGTGCCGGACGGGACGCGGTGGCGGGGGCGGCGGAGCTCACCGCGGCGATGGTACCGAACTTGACCGTCCGGTCAAGTGGGCGCGCCGTGGGCGCCGGCCACGATGGAGCCATGCCCGACGCGGTCTTCGTCTACGGCACCCTGCTGCCCGGACACCTGCGGTGGCCCCTGCTCGCCCCGTTCGCGACCAACCACGCGCCGGCCTCGGTGCCCGGCCACCTGTACGACACCGGGAACGGCTGGCCCGCGGCCCGGTTCACCGAGGGAGGCGACAGCGTCCCGGGCCGGTGGGTCGCCTGGGCGCCGGTCGATGCCGCCGTGGTCCTCGCCCTGCTCGACGAGGTCGAGGGCCCGACGTTCGCGCGGATCGTCGTCGTGACGACGGCCGGGCCGGCGTGGACCTACGAGTGCCGGACCGTCGACCCGGCATGGGAGCGGATCGCCCGGTGGGACGGTCTCGCCGAACGCTGACCGGGCAAGAAGAAGGGCGGTCGGGCCGCAACGGCCCGACCGCCCCGTGCCGACGCCCGGAGGGAGGGAGGGAAGGCGTCGACGAGGTTGGCAGCCGCCCTAGAGCTGCATCGACTTGGTCTGGAGGAACTCCTCGAGGCCGTACGGGCCGAGCTCTCGTCCGTTGCCGGACTGCTTGAAACCACCGAACGGCGCCAGGGGGTTGAACGCACCGCCGTTGATCTCGAGCTGGCCGGTGCGCACCCGCCGGGCGACGTCCTTCGCCTCCTCGGCGTCGGCGCCCCACACGCCACCGGACAGCCCGTACCGGGTGTCGTTGGCGATCGCGACGGCCTCGTCGACGTCGTCGTAGGCCAGCACCGACAGCACCGGCCCGAAGATCTCCTCCTGGGCGATGGTCATGTCCTGGGTGACCCCGGCGAAGACGGTCGGCTTGACGTAGTACCCGGTGGGGAGGTCGTCGGGGGCGTCGGCTCCTCCGGTGACGAGCGTGGCACCCTCCGACTCACCCGTGCGGATGAAGTCGCGGACCCGGTCGCGCTGCACGTCGGAGATCAGCGGGCCCAGGCGGCCGGCGCCGGCCGCGGGATCGCCGATGGTGTAGGTCGTCTCCACCTCGTCCTTGACGATGTCGAGGATCTCCTGCTCCTTCGCCCGCGGCACGAGCAGCCGGGTGAACGCCGTGCAGGTCTGTCCGGAGTTGAGGAACGCGCTGCCGACCGCGGCGCGGGCCGCCTTCTCGAGCTCGGCGCCCTCGAGGCCGGGCAGCAGGATGTTGGCCGACTTGCCGCCGAGCTCCAGCGCCACCCGCTTGATGGTCTGCGCGCCGAGCTCGCCGACCCGCTGGCCGGCCCGGGTGGAGCCGGTGAAGGACACCATGTCGACGTCGGGGTGCGACGCGATCGCCTCACCGACCACCGGGCCGGTGCCGGACACGAGGTTGAACACCCCGGCGGGCAGCCCGGCCGAGTCGATGATCTCGGCGAGGATGAAGGCGTTGAGCGGTGCGACCTCGCTCGGCTTGAGCACGATGGTGCAGCCGGCGACGAGCGCGGGAGCCACCTTCGCCACGATCTGGTGCAGCGGGTAGTTCCACGGGGTGATCGCCCCGACGACGCCGATCGGCTCCTTCACGACGAGCGAGTTGCCGATCTGCTCCTCCCACTCGAACGAGTCGGCGATGCCCACGTAGCTGCCGGCGATCGCCTGCGGCAGGCCGGCCTGGATGAGCTGGGACAGGAAGATCGGCATGCCGACCTCGCCGGTGATCGTCTCGGCGATCTCCTGCTGGCGAGCGGCCAGGCCCTCGGCGATGGCCTGCACGTAGCCGGCCCGCTCCTTCGGGCTGGTGATCGACCACCCGTCGAAGGCGGCCTTCGCGGCGGCCACCGCCCGGTTCACGTCCTCGGCGGAGCCTTCGGGGATCGACCCCATGACCTCCTCGGTGGACGCGTTGACGACGTCGATCGTCCCGCTCCCCACCGGCTCGACCCAGCCACCGTCGATGTAGAGCTCTGCAAACGTCTGCACTGGCCCTCCCTGGGCGTTCGCACCCCCGACAGTGTCGAGGCTACCTCTCTCAGCGCGATCGCGCCCGCATTCCATGGGTCGGACGACCCAGGAGCAGCCGTCGACGTGGGCCGACCGGCCCATCCGCCTTGTTCCGGGCTGTTCGCGCGGAGCGCGTCGCGACCGCTACGACGTGGCCACGGTCCGCGTGTGGACACCGCTGCGCAGGACCGTGCCGGGGCGGGCGCCGGTCGGCTCGCCGTCCACGACGGCCGTCTCGCCGTTCACGAAGACCCGACGGACACCGATGGGCGCTGCGGTCAGGCGGGGCGAGTCGGCGGGCAGGTCGTAGACCAGCGTGGCGTGCTCGGCGCCCACCGTCTCGGGGTCCACCACCACCACGTCGGCGTGGAAACCCTCCTCGATCCGCCCCCGGTCGATGATGCCGAACAGCTGGGCCGGATCGTCGGTCATCATCTGCACGGCTCGCTCCAGCGACACGAGCTTGCGACCCCGCAGCGTGTCGCCCAGGAACCGCGTCGGGAACGGCGCGCCGCACATGCGGTCGAGGTGCGCACCGGCGTCGGACCCGCCGAGGATCGCCCGCTCGTCGGCCCAGACCTGGCGACGCAGCTCCCACGACTCGGCGTCGCCGTCGGGCGGGATCGGCCAGAGCACGGTGCGCAGCTCGTCGGCCACGACGATGTCGATCAGGGTGGCGAAGGCATCGGTGCCGCGCTCGGCGGCGATGTCTCCCACCCGGCGACCCTTGAGGCCCTCGTTGGCCTCGGAGTAGGTGTCGCCGATCAGGTAGTTCTCGAAGTCGGCGAGGCGGCGGAACACGCCGGCCTCCTCCGAGGCGGACCGCTCGACCATGAACGCCTGGGTCTCGGGGTCCTGCAGCTTCGCGATGCGCTCGGGCACGGGCAGGCGCAGGATGTCTCCCCAGCCGGGGATGAGGAACAGCCCGCAGTGGTTGAGGAAGCTCATGTTCATGGGCACCTGCACCGGCAGGGTGAGCGCCACGATCCGCCCGCCCTTCTCGGCCGCCCGGTCGCCGGCGCCCAACTGGCGGGGCACTCGGCCGGGCTCGCGGGAGTCGACGGTCAGCACGTTCCAGTTCAGCGGGCGGCGGGCCGCGGCGGACATGTCGGAGAACAGCTCGATCTCGTCGTCGCTGAACCGGTCGAGGCAGCCGTCGGTCATCCCTTCGAGGGTCGTGCCCTCGTGCTCGCCGACCACGGTGCAGAGAGCGATCAGCTCCTCCGGCGTCGACCAACGCGACGCCACCGGCTGACCGTCGCCGTCGGAGTGGGTGCGGCTGAGGGTCGTGGAGAAGCCGAGTCCGCCGGCCTCGATCGACTCGGCGAGGACCTGCTTCATCTCGTCGACCTGCTCGGGGGTGGCCTCGTTGCCGACCGACGACGCGCCCATGACGTAGCGACGGATCGCGTTGTGGCCGACGAGGAACGCCGCGTTGACGCCGATGTTGCCCTCGAGCCGGTCGAGGTACTCGGCGAAGGTCTCCCAGTCCCACGGCACGCCCTCCTCGAGGGCGCCGACGGACATGCCCTCGACGCTGGCCATGAACTCGCGGGTGTAGGCGGCGTCCTCGGCCTTGAGGGGAGCGAGGGTGAAGCCGCAGTTGCCGCCGATGACGGTGGTGACGCCGTGCACGTTGGAGGGCGAGGCGCCCGGGTCCCAGAAGAGCTGGGCGTCGTAGTGGGTGTGCGGGTCGATGACACCCGGGACGACGAGGAGCCCGGTGGCGTCGACGACGTCGGCGGCGTCCTCGGTGATCTCGCCCACCGCGACGATGCGTCCGTCCCGGATCCCGACGTCGGCCACGCGTGCCGGGGCACCGGTGCCGTCGACGACGGTGCCGCCCTTGATCAGGTGGTCGAGCATGCGGGAGCCTCCGGGATCGTTTCTGACGCTCCGTCAGATCCTACCGCCATCGGTTCTTCGGGGGAATCTGCACGCTCGGCGCCCGGATCCCCCCGAAGAACGTCAAAGCCGGGCCGCCGTTGCGGTTCTTCGGGGGTAGTTGCCCCCTGAGCCCGAAGATCCCCCCGAAGAACCGATGGCGGACCGGTTCGTGGGGCCGGTCGGAACGGGGGGTGCCCGGGGTTCGGTAGCCTCGGCGGCGCTGGGTGCCGCCGTTCCGGCGGCCCACCCGGCCACCGACCGCCCCGGCGAGCGACGCCGCCGCCGCCCCCGAGACGACGAGAGCCCCATGAGCGACACCGCCAAGATCATCTACACCCACACCGACGAGGCGCCCGCCCTCGCCACCTACTCGCTGCTCCCGATCGTCTCGGCGTACACCGGGGCCGCCGACGTCGAGGTCGAGACCCGAGACATCTCCCTCGCCGGCCGCATCCTCGCCCACTTCAACGACCACCTCACCCCCGAGCAGCAGACCGCCGACGCCCTCGCCGAGCTCGGCGAGCTGGCGCTGCGGCCCGAGGCCAACATCATCAAGCTGCCCAACATCAGCGCCTCGATCCCCCAGCTCACCGCGGCCATCGCCGAGCTCCAGGCCCACGGCTGGGCCGTCCCCGACTACCCCGACGAGCCGGCCACCGACGAGGAGGTCGAGATCCGGGCCCGCTACGCGAAGGTGCTCGGCTCGGCGGTGAACCCCGTGCTGCGCGAGGGCAACTCGGACCGGCGGGCGCCCCGCTCGGTCAAGGAGTACGCCCGAAAGCACCCGCACTCGATGGGCGCGTGGTCGCCCGAGTCGAGGACCGAGGTCGCCACCATGGGCGCCGGCGACTTCTTCTCCAACGAGCAGTCGGTCACCCTGGCCGACGACGACACGCTGCGCATCGAGCACGTCGCCACCGACGGCACCACCACCGTGCTCAAGGAGTCGTTGCCCGTCCTGGCCGGCGAGGTCGTCGACGGCACGTTCATGAGCCGGGCCGCCCTGCGGACGTTCCTCGCCGAGCAGGTGCAGGCGGCCAAGGACGCCGGGGTCCTCTTCTCCGTGCACCTCAAGGCCACGATGATGAAGGTCTCGGACCCGATCATCTTCGGACACGTCGTGACGACGTACTTCGCCGACGTGTTCGACCGCTACGGCGACCAGCTCGACGCAGCCGGCGCCGACCCGAACAACGGCTTCGGCAACGTCCTCGCCGCGGTCGCCTCGCTCGACGACACCGCCCGCGCCGAGATCGAGGCCGCGATCGACGCCGCCTACGCCGACGGGCCCGACCTCGCCATGGTCGACTCCGACCGCGGCATCACCAACCTCCACGTGCCGAGCGACGTGATCGTCGACGCCTCCATGCCGGCCATGATCCGCACCTCGGGCCAGATGTGGAACAAGGACGGTGAGCAGCAGGACACGCTCGCCGTGATCCCCGACTCCAGCTACGCGGGCATCTACGCCGCGGTCATCGCCGACTGCAAGGCCCACGGCGCCTACGACCCGGCCACGATGGGCTCGGTTCCCAACGTCGGCCTCATGGCGCAGAAGGCCGAGGAGTACGGCTCGCACGACAAGACGTTCGAGATCGCGGCTGACGGCGAGGTGCGGGTGGTCGGCTCCGACGGCACGGTGCTCATGCGCCACACCGTCGAGGAGGGCGACATCTGGAGGGCCTGCCAGACCAAGGACGCCCCGATCCAGGACTGGGTGAAGCTCGCCGTCACCCGGGCCCGGGCCACGGGTTCGCCCGCCGTGTTCTGGCTCGATGCCGAGCGGGCCCACGACGCGCAGCTCATCGCCAAGATCGAGCAGTACCTGCCGACCCACGACACCGAGGGGCTCGAGTTCCACACCATGGCGCCGGCCGACGCGTGCGCCTTCTCCCTGGAGCGCATCCGCCGCGGCGAGGACACCATCTCGGTCACCGGCAACGTGCTCCGGGACTACAACACCGACCTGTTCCCGATCCTCGAGCTGGGCACCAGCGCCAAGATGCTGTCGGTCGTCCCGCTGATGAACGGCGGCGGCCTGTTCGAGACCGGGGCCGGCGGTTCCGCCCCCAAGCACGTGCAGCAGTTCGAGAAGGAGAACCACCTCCGCTGGGACAGCCTCGGCGAGTTCCTCGCGCTGGCCGTCTCGCTCGAGCACCTCGCCGGGGCCACCGGCAACCCCCGGGCGCAGGTGCTGGCCGACACGCTCGACGCCGCCACCGGCCGGTTCCTCGACGAGAACCGCTCCCCCAGCCGGAAGGTCGGCGAGCTCGACAACCGGGGCAGCCACTTCTACCTCGCCCTCTACTGGGCCCAGGAGCTGGCCGCGCAGACCGCCGATGCCGACCTCGCCGCCCGCTTCGAGCCGCTGGCCGAGGCCCTGGCGGCGAACGAGGCGACGATCGTCGACGAGCTGAACGCCGTCCAGGGCACGGCGATGGACATCGGCGGCTACTACCAGCCCGACCCGGAGCTTGCGGCGGCGGCCATGCGCCCCAGCACCACCTTCAACGAGGCCCTCGCCCAGCTGGGCTGACCGCGGGGTTTCGACTCCGCTGCGCTCCGCTCAACCAACAACAGCGGACTCCGCTGCGCTCCGCTCAACCAACAGATCTGTTCCTTGAGCGAGCGAAGCGAGTCGAAAGGCGCTCCGCTCAACCAACAGATCTGTTCCTCGAGCGAGCGAAGCGAGTCGAAAGGCGCTCCGCTTCCCATCTTGTTCCCTGAGCGAGAGCGAGCGCAGCGAGCGAAGCCGAAGGGTGGTCAGGGGCGGAGGTCGAGGCGGTCGTAGATCTCCTGGATCGACTGCGCCTTGTTCATCGCGTAGAGGTGCACGCCGGGCACGCCGAGCTCCAGCAGCTCGGCCACGAGATCGGTGGCCACGGCCACGCCGAGCCGGCGGGTGGCCTCGGGGTCGCCGTCGACCTCGTCGAGGCGGGCCTGGAGGTCGTCGGGGATGTGGGTGCCGTTGATCGCCGACATGCGCCGGGCCCCGGCGACGTTGACGAACGGCATCACCCCGGGGAGCACCGGCGTGTCGCACCCCAGCTCCGCCAGCTCCTCGACCATGCGCCGGTAGTGCTCGACCTCCCAGAAGAACTGGGTGAGCCCGAAGTCGGCGCGGGCCAGCTTGGCCGCCAGGTACCGACGGTCGGTGGCGCGGTCCGGCGAACGGGGGTGCAGCTCGGGGAACGCGGCGACGCCGATGGAGAACCCGGGGTCGACCTCCTGCACGATGTCGATCAGCTCGGTGGCGTAGGTGAAGTCCCCGTCGACCGGTGAGCCGTCGGCGGGCGGGTCGCCGGCGAGGGCGAGCACGTTGTGGATGCCGGCGTCGCGGTAGGTGGCCAGCAGGTCGGTCAGCTCGGTGCGGGTGTGGCCGACGCACGTGAGGTGGGGCATGGCCGGGAACGTCTGCTCCCCGTTCACCCGCACCACGAGGTCGCGGGTGGTGTCACGGGTCGAGCCCATCGCGCCGTAGGTGATCGACACGAACGTCGGCTCGAGTGCGGCGAGCTCCGAGACGGCGTCGTCGAAGGCCAGCTGGGCCGCTTCGGAGCGCGGCGGCGAGAACTCGAAGGACCAGGAGGTCCCCTTCGCGAGCAGGTCGGCGATGCGCGTCATGGCCGCGGCAGGCTAGTGCCCTGAGGATCGGACGGCCCGGCGCCCCCGGTCTGCACGACCTCGACCCGAGCGATCCAGGCCGCGACCGCGAACCCGAGCGCCGCTCCCAGGGCGAGGAGCAGCCCCGAGACGGTCGGACGCACCTCGTACTGGCCGCTCATCCCCTCGCTGGTGAACCCCAGCGTCGCCCGGACCACGAACAGCCCGATCGAGGCCGTCGCGGCCCCGATCCAACGACGGGCACGGTCCTCGGGAGCGATCAGCCCGCTCGAGGCCACGAGGAGGACGGTGACGACCGGGCAGGCGATCCGCAACACCTGATCGATGGCCGGTGCTCCGGACAGGAACCGCCACTCCAGCAAGGCCGGGCCCACCTCACGATCGGCGATCCCGAACGTGTCCTCGATCACCGACAGGCTCGTGAACCACGCCACGACCACACACGTGAGCCCGACCGCCGCCGCCACGGCGTCGCCGCCGACCGACACCCGCTCGGTGCCGGCCCGGGACCTCAGGTCCCCGATGATCACCGCTGACGATCCGACCAGCAGGATCACCAGCACCACGACCCAGCCGTAGGCGAAGGATCGGTACGCCCACGAAGCAGGTTCGAGCGATCCGACGAAGCGGGCCAGCCCGAGCGCCGCGAGCTCCTCGGTTCCACCGGTCGATCCACTCGACCACACCATGCCCGGGACGAGCAGCGACAGCGCCACCACGGCTACCGGCGCCGATCGGGGTCGCACGAGCAGCGCGGCAGCCAGCGCGAGCAGGGAGGCGGCGACGGCCAGCACGAGCAGTCGGTTGCCGGTCGACGACAACAGGTGCCACATCGTGACCCCGTCGACGATCTCCAGCGGGAGCGGGAGCACCAACGCGGTGGCCGCAGCGCCCGCGACCGCGGCCCCGACGATCGATGCGATCGGGACCGAGGCGCGATCGACGGCGACGGCGCCCGCGTCGGGAGCGGGGTCGGTCGTGCTCAGCGGAGGCCGGCTCGGCGTTCGGCGGACTCGACGGCGTTGCGGAAGAGCAGCGCGATGGTGGTCGGGCCGACGCCGCCGATGCGGGGGGTGATGGCGCCGGCGACCTCCTCGCAGCGCTCGTCGACGTCGGGCAGCAGCTTGCGGCCCTCGTAGCGGACACCGCCGCCGACCACCGTGACGCCGGGGGTCAGGTGCTCGGGCTGGAGGATGCCGGGCACCCCCGCGGCCGCGATCACGATGTCGGCCCGCTTGGTGTACCTCGGCCAGTCGGGCACGCCGGTGTGCACGACCGTGACCGCGGCGTTGGCGGTGGGGCGCTTCTGCGACAGCAGGAGGGCGAGGGGGCGACCGAGGGTGGTGCCCCGACCGAGGATGCACACCTCTCGGCCGGACACCGGGATGTCGTAGTGCGCGAGCAGCGCCTCGATGCCGGCCGGCGTGCAGGGCACCGGACCGGGCATGCCGAGCGCGAGCCGCCCCATGTTCACGGGGTGGAGGCCGTCGACGTCCTTGTCGGGGTCGAGGGTCAGCAGCGCGGCGTCGAAGTCGATCTGGGGCGGGGTCGGGTGCTGGAGGAGGATCCCGTCGACGTCGTCGGCCTCGTTGAGGTCGCGGATCGCGGCCAGCACGTCGGCCTGGGTGGCGTCCTGGGGCAGGTGGTGGTGCGGCGAGGTGAAGCCGAGCGACTCGGCCTTCTCCATCTTCATCCGGATGTAGCCGGCGCTGGCCGAGTCGTCGCCGACGAGGATCGTGCCCAGCCCCGGACGGTGGCCAGCCGCGAGGAGGGCGTCGATGCGGGGGGCGAGGTCGGCGAACACGGCGTCGGCCACCGGGCCCCCGGGGAGCATGCGTGCGGTCATCGCTGATCCTCCATCAGTGCTTGAACTGGCGCTCGCCGGTGAACACCATGGCCACGCCGAGCTCGTTCGCCTTCGCGACGTTCTCGTCGTCCCGCACCGAGCCGCCGGGCTGCACGATCACGGCGACGCCGGCACCGGCCGCCGCCTCGATGCCGTCGGGGAAGGGGTAGAAGGCGTCGGAGGCGCAGGCCCCGCCCTCGGCCCGGCCGGCGGCCTTCGACGCGGCGATCTCGCCGGCCTCCACCCGGTTCTGCTGGCCGGCACCGATGCCCCACGCGACCCCGTCCTTGACCAGGACGATCGAGTTGGAGCTGGTGGCCGCGCAGATGCGGAAGGCGAGGGCCGCGTCGGCCAGCTCGGCCCCGGTGGGACGGCGCTCGGTGACGACCGTCCACTGGTCGGGGGTGGTGACCACCCGGTGCGGCTCCTGCACCAGCCAACCACCGGTGACCGGCCGGAGGTGCCGCGGGTTGGGCACGGGCGGCTCGGCCTCGATGAGGCGGGTGTTCTTGCGCTTGGCCTGGAGCTGCTCGATCACGCCCGGCGCGTAGCCGGGGGCGATCACGAGGTCGGCCTGCGCCGCGGCCACCATCTCGGCCACGGTGTCGTCGTCGATGGGCTGGTTGAGGGCGACGATGCCACCGAAGGCCGAGCGGGGGTCGCACTCGAAGGCCAGGCGGTAGGCGTCGGCCAGGGTGTCGGCCACGGCCGCCCCGCAGGGGTTGGCGTGCTTAATGATCGCCACCGCCGGGCGCTCCGGCACGGTGCCACCCTGCGTGCCGAGGTCGTGGGCCAGCAGCCAGGCCGCGTCGGCGTCGAAGAGGTTGAGGTAGCTCAGGGCGACCCCGCCGTGCTGGACGGCCGTGGCCCACCAGGGCGAGGCGCCGTGGTCGCGGTAGAGCGCGGCGCGCTGGTGCGGGTTCTCGCCGTAGCGGAGCGTGCGGTCCTCCCGGGTAGCGGCCACGTGGAGCGTGGGCGGCAGGAGGTCGCCCTCGACCTGGTCGAACCAGGCGGTGACCGCCGCGTCGTAGGCCGCGGTGTGGGCGAACGCGGCCCGGGCGAGGCGACGGCGCGTGTCGGCGGTCAGCTCGCCCTGTTCGCGGATCTCGTCCAGCACGGTGCCGTAGTCGGACGGGTTGACCACCACGCCGACGTGGGTGTGGTTCTTGGCGGCGGCCCGCACGAGGGTCGGGCCGCCGATGTCGATCAGGTCCTCGGGGGTGGCGCCGTGGGCGAACTCCTGCTCGTCGGCGCCGAACGGGTAGAGGTTGCCGACGACGAGGTCGATGGCGTCGATGCCGTACTGCTCCAGCTCGGCCACGTGGTGCGGGTTGTGGCGGTCGGCGAGGATCCCGCCGTGGATCTTCGGGTGGAGCGTGACGACCCGGTGCCCGAGGATCGCCGGGAACCCGGTCAGCTCGGCGGTGTCGGCGACGCGGAGCCCGGCGTCGCGCAGCGTCGAGGCGGTGCCGCCGCTCGAGACGAGGTCCCAGCCGAGGTCGGCGAGCCCTCGGGCGAGCTCGACCACACCGGTCTTGTCGTAGACGGAGATGAGCGCCCTCATGGCGTTCGGTCCTTCCGGGTCGTCCCGGACGTCTCGGCGTCCGAGGGGTGGTGGTAGGCGGAGCGGAGCCTTTCGACTCGCTTCGCTCGCTCAAGGAACGAGCAACACTTGCGGTGACGTGGGGTCACGCCGGGACCCGGCCCTGTTCGATGATGGCGCGGAGGGTGGCCGGGTAGAGACGGCGTTCCACCTGCTTGATCCGCTCGTGGAGCGTCTCCTCGGTGTCGTCGTCGCGCACCGGCACGACCTCCTGGGCGAGGATCGCCCCGGTGTCGACGTCGAGGCCGGCGAGGTGGATGGTGCAGCCGGTGGCCTCGACCCCCGCGTCGAGCGCGTCGCGCACCGCCCGCCAGCCCTTGAAGGCCGGCAGCAGCGACGGGTGGGTGTTGACCAGCCGACCGCCGAACGCCTCGTGCACCGGCTCGGAGAGGATCGTGCCGAAGCCGGCCATGGCGACCAGGTCCACCTCGTGGTCGCGCAGCGCCCGGACGATCTCGGTCGAGTACGCGTCGCGGTCGAAGTCGGCCCCGAAGGAGGGACGGGCCACGAGCTCGGTCGGGACCCCGGCGGCCCGGGCCACGTCGAGGCCGCCGCACGGACGGTCCGCGATCACGACCGCGACCGGGATGTCGGCATCCAACATCGCGCGGAGGATCGTCCCCGTTCCCGACACCAGCACGGCCACTCGCACGTGCCGGGACGCTACCAGCCACCGCGAGGACCCCGAACTGGTCGATCGTCTGCCGAAGACCGGCATCGACCTCGTCCCAAAAGCCCGACCTGGCCCGACCTGCATGGTTACGGTGGTCGACGACCTCCCGTCGCCTCCGAAGGAGCCTCCACAACGTGAACGCCAGCCTGAAACCCAGCCAGATCGTGCTCATGGCCTCGGGCGCCGTGACCTTCATCTTCAGCTTCTTGGCCTTCCTGAAGTACGACTCCTTCGGCATCAGCAAGTCGTGGAACGCGTGGAGCGGCGAGGCCGGCACGCTCTTCCTCGCCACCTGGCCCGCCATCTTCGGGCTCGTCGTCGGCGGGCTGGTCGCGGCCGTCGCCTTCGGCAACGTGCAGTTGCCCGAGAAGGTGTTGACCTTCTCCTGGCCCCAGCTCTTCTTCATCCTCTCCGCGTTCAGCCTGCTCATCATGATCGGGTACCTGTTCGGCGGTGGCGTGGGCGACGGAGGGCCCGACAAGGGGATCGGCTTCTGGTTCATGCTCCTCGGCAGCATCGGCCTGGTCGCCGGCTCGGTGATGGACCTGCTCGGCGTCGGCCCGCAGGAGGCGGTCGGTGGTGGCGGCGGTGGCGCTGCCCCCAACCAGCCGCCCAGCCCCTTCTGACCCGACCGTCCCTCGAACGACGTCCGGTGCCGGCCCTCGGGCCGGCACCGACGCGTCCGGGCGCTCCACGCGCGACGATGTCCGAATTCGAAGTCAAGACAGGAGCGGTAGGTGGACGACGTCAGACCGAGCCAGTGGCTGATCCTCATCTCGGGAGCGCTGCTGTTCGCGTTCTCGTTCATGGAGGTGTTCAAGGACTCCGACAACGCCTGGAAGGACATCGGAACGCTCACGATGCCGGCCATCTTCGGGCTCATCGCGGCGATCGCGACGGCGGCGACGGTGTTCGGGAAGGCCAAGCTCCCCGACGACGTGCTGACCTTCTCGTTCGCGCAGATCCTGGTCGTGCTCGCGTTCACCTCGGTCCTGATCGAGATCGGGGCCGTGGGCATGGGTCTCTTCAGCGACGTCTTCGACGCCGCCGCCGGAGCGTGGCTGTCCGCGCTCGCCGCCATCGGGCTCCTGATGGGCACCGTGATGGAGCAGGAGGGCGGTCCGACCCGCGCCGCCGCCTCCACGCCGCCGAGCCCGTTCTGAGAAGGAGGACGATCAGATGAACCTCCGTCCAGGACAGATCGTGATCCTCGCCGCCGGGCTGGTGCTCGTGATCTTCAGCTTCCTCACCTTCATCGAGGTCGACAGCGGTGAGGCCGACGGCCTCGACTCGCAGTGCGACCAGATCGCCGATGTCGACCGGTCCGACCTGCCCGAGGAGTACCAGGACGACTACGACCAGGCCATCGCCGCGTGCGACGTCCTCGACGGTGCATCCGCGTGGAACATGGACTTCGGCTTCCCGTTGTTCACGTGGCCCGCGCTGATCGCCCTCGCCGTGGCCGGCATCGCCGCCGCCGACGCCTTCACCAACTTCGACCCGCCCGAGGTGGCCGGGTTCGCCGCGCCACAGCTCCTCGCCGGCCTGGCGTTCTCCGGCGCACTGATCATGGTCGGGTTCCTGATCATGGGGCCCGACGAGGGCATGTCGTGGGGGATCGGGTTCTGGTTCATGCTGCTCGGAGCACTCGCGCTCCTCGCCGGGACCCTGATGGAGCTCCTCCAAGGGCCGGCAGGGACGGTGCGCACCGCCGGGCCCCAGCCAGGCTTCGGCACCCCGCCCGGTCCGCCGCCTCCACCCGGGCCGGACCCGACCGCGTTCTGAGGTCGCAGCGGGCGGGATCGAACCGCTCGGGTCAGCGGCGGCGGGAGGCCACGAGCCGCTCGGCGGCCGCGTAGAACTCGACGTCGGCCGCGCTGTCCTCGGCGATCCGTCGGCGCAGCGCCTCCGGGACCGGCGCCGCGTTGGAGGTGATCCGGCGACGGTGCATCGAGCGGATCCTCCACCCATGGCGGGTGCGGAGCTCCTCGAGCAGCTCGCCGTAGGACGACTGGAGGCCGACCAGCTCGACCGAACCCAGGTTGTCGATCGCCCTGCGCAGTCGCTCGTCGTCCACGTCCCGGTGGACGAACTGCGGGGAGTCGAGCGCTTCGGCACCACGGCCGGGGAAGAACGCATCGATCTGGGACGCGGTCTCGACCAGTTCTTCCTCGGTGAGGGCGAACTGGCGGACCTGGTAGTTCTGCACGAGGGACCACCGGCCCTCGTGGTGCTCGTAGAGCTCCTCGAGCGACCGGGGCTCGGGCCCGTCGCTGCCCTGGATCTGCTTGAGCGCCGAGATGGCGCGCTCGACGGGCTCGCGCAGGAAGGCGATCGTCACGTCGGGTCGGACGATGTCGACCGCGAGGTACGGGAGGTGCCCGGCGAACATCGTGGGACGGGGACGACGGGCCACGCCCTCCCGGAGCACCCGCATCGACCGGTACCGCCCGTCCGCGGTCTCGAGGTCGCGCGGGCCGTCCTCGGGCGGCCACCGGTCCTCGGGCGCGAAGTTGTCGGCGATGTGCTCGAGGAACGACGTCCCGCCCGTCTTCATGAGGTGGAGGAAGAAGTACGTCTCCCCCGCTCTCGGTCCCCCCCGTTCGGTCACAAGCCGAGTGACCTCACGATCTCGACCATGAGCTCGCCGGCCTCCGTCGGGTTCTGGCCCACCTTCACACCCGCGGCCTCGAGGGCCTCCATCTTCGCCGCCGCAGTGCCCTTGCCGCCCGAGACGATGGCGCCGGCGTGGCCCATCTTCTTGCCGGGAGGCGCGGTGACGCCCGCGATGTAGGCCGAGACCGGCTTGGTCATCTTGTTCTTGATGAACTCGGCGGCCTCCTCCTCGGCCGAGCCGCCGATCTCACCGATCAGCATCACGGCCTTGGTCTCGGGATCGGCCTCGAACGCCTCCAGGCAGTCGATGAACGACGTGCCGGGGACCGGGTCGCCACCGATGCCGACGCAGGTGGTGACGCCGATGTCCTGGAGCTTCAGCTCGTAGAGCGCCTGGTAGGTGAGCGTGCCGGAGCGGCTCACGATGCCGACCGGGCCACCGGCCTTGGCGATCTCGCCGGCGGTGATGCCGATGTTGGCCTTGCCGGGGCTGATGATGCCCGGGCAGTTCGGGCCGAGGATGCGGGTGTTCGGGTAGTCCCGCTTCACCTTGTTGAAGAAGTAGGCCTCGTCCTGGGCGGGCACGCCCTCGGTGATGACCACGACCAGCTCCATGCCGGCCTCGGCCGCCTCGAGGACCGCGGCCTTCACGCCGGGCGCCGGGATGAAGACGCACGACACCGTGGCACCGGTGGCCTCCTTGGCCTCGGCGACCGTGGCGTAGACGGGGATGCCGTCCACGTCGGTCCCGGCCTTCTTCGGGTTGACGCCGGCCACCACCTGGGTGCCGTAGTCGCGGTTGCGCAGGCCGTAGAACCGGCCCTGCGAACCGGTGAGGCCCTGGTAGAGGACCTTGGTGTTCTCGTCGACGAAGATCGCCATCGTTCTCTCGTTCCTTCCGGGCTTACTTCGCGAGCTCGACGGCGGTCTTGGCCGCCTCGATCATCGTGGGCTTGGACTGGAGCTTCTCCGACTCGTGGTCGGCGAGGATCGCCCGACCCTCCGCCGCGTTGGTGCCGTCGATGCGGATCACGATCGGGGCGTCGATCTGCACCCGCCCGAGGGCGGTGACGATGCCGTTGGCGACCTCGTCGCCCTTGGTGATGCCACCGAAGATGTTGATGAAGATCGACTTCACGTTCGGGTCGTTGTTGATGACCTCGAGCGCACCGGCCATGACCTCGGCGTTGGCGCCGCCGCCGATGTCGAGGAAGTTGGCGGGGCTGCCGCCGACCTGGTTGACGATGTCGACGGTCGACATGGCGAGGCCGGCGCCGTTGGCGATGACGCCGACGGAGCCGTCGAGGCCGACGTACTGGAGACCCTTGTCGTGGGCGGCCTGCTCGCGCTCGTCACGCACCTGGGTGGCGTCGTAGACGTCCCATCCCTCGTGGCGGAACTCGGCGTTGCCGTCGAGGGTGACCTTCGCGTCGAGCGCGTGCACCTCGCCGGTGGGCTTGAGGATCAGCGGGTTGATCTCGCAGAGGTCGGCGTCGCCGTCGACGTAGGCACGGTAGAGCTTGAGGAGGATGTCGACGGCACCCTCGGTGGCGTCGGGGTTCAGCTTCGCGGCCGACACCCAGGCCCGACAGGCCTCCTCGCTCAGGCCGTCGACCGGGTCGATCCAGATCTTGGCGATCGCATCGGGGTCGGTCTCGGCCACGGCCTCGATCTCGACGCCGCCCTGGGCCGACAGCATGCCGAGGTGCTTCTTGGCGGCACGGTCGAGCGTGAAGCTGGCGTAGTACTCCTCGGCGATGTCGGAGGCGAACTCGACCCAGATCGTCTTGACGACGTGGCCCTTGATGTCGAGGCCGAGGATGTTGCCGGCGTGCTCGCGGACCTCGTCGGCATTCGCTGCCAGCTTCACGCCGCCGGCCTTGCCGCGCCCGCCGACGTGGACCTGGGCCTTGATCACCACCGGGTAGCCGATGCGCTCGGCGGCGGCGACGGCGTCGTCCACGGTGGTGACGGCCTCGCCCGGCGACACCGGGATGCCGAAGCCCGCGAAGAACTGCTTTCCTTGGTACTCGAGAAGGTCCATCCGGACTCCTGGGTTCGCTACGGGGCGGCGGAGCCCGGTCGCCGGGCCACGGTCGCCGCTTGGGTCGTGGGACGACGGACGGCGCGCTCGGTGGCAGCGACTCGTCGGCGGTTCTCCACGGCAGGGATACTAGGCAGGTGTCCGAGACGTCTCCCCATCCGCTCCCGCCCACCGCAGCACCGGTCCCACCCGGGCGACCGGTCGCCCCGTGAGCCCGGTCGAGCAGCGCGGTCGCGGGCACGTCGGTCGGGCCGCCACGGTGTCGGCCATCGCGGTCGTCCTCGTGTTCGGCGGCCTCTGGCTCGTCACCCTCGTCCTGTCGGACCGCAACAGCCCCGACCTGCGCATCGGTGACCAGACGTTCACCGCGGGGCGGACCGACGCGGTCGCCGAGTCGATCGAGAAGCACGGGCCGCTCCTCCTCCCCGACGTGTCGGGCCGCCAGGACCGCAACCTGATCCTCCAGCACATCGGCGACGATCCGGAGACCGGCTGGTCGGCGTTCCTGGCGAACCCGCCGGACAAGGACCAGAGCTGCACGTGGGAGTGGCAGCCCGACGAGGAGCTGTTCCGGGCCAAGTGCGATCCGACCCGGACCGCGCCGGCCGACGGGGCCGGGCTGGAGCAGTTCGACGTGACGGTCGGCGACACGATCGTCATCGACCTGAACGCGGATGCCCGAGCCTCCTACGAGGCCGGGGAGGACGGAACGACGACGTCGGCGCCCTGACCGCCGGAACGGACACCGGAACTAGGGTCTGCCGACGATGCCGCCGTCGACGGAGTGCCTGTTCTTCATGCACATCATGAAGACCGCGGGCACCTCGTTCAGCATGGCCCTGGCCCGCCAGTTCGCCGAGGGCGAGGTCGCCCCCGCGGCCGGTCCGGACAAGGCCGACGAGTACTGGACGTTCGACTGGCTGCTCGACATGCCGGTCGAGCAGCGCGAGGCGTTCAGGGTGGTGCAGGGCCACTTCCCGCTCTTCGTCGGCGAGTTGATCGGGGCCGACCGCACGATCACGATCCTGCGGGATCCGGTCGATCGGGCGATCTCCCACATCCGCCACATCATCCGACGCGACCAGCAGGACCGGTGGAGCTCGGTCGAGGAGTTCTACGAGGAGGAGCTGCGCCGCAAGCTGGTCCGCAACTACCAGGTCCGCCAGTTCTCCCGCTCGGTCGACGACGACCCGCTGGACCTCGACGAACGCCACCTCGCCCGGGCCCGCGAACGACTGGAGCTGGTCGACGTGGTCGGGTTCACCGACCGCTACGACGACTTCGTCCAGGAGTGCAACCGGCGGTTCGGATGGGACCTCGACGCCGCCGAGCGGTTCCAGGTGGCCCCCGGGTCCGACGACGTCGATCCCGCGTTCCGACGCGTGGTGGAGGAGGACAACCAGCTCGACGTCGCCTTCTACGAGTACGCCCGCGAGGTCCGGGGAGCGTGATGGTCCGCCGCGTCGTCTGCCAGCAGTGGGCCGAGCCCGAGCTGCTCGAGGTCGTCGAGGAGGAGCGCCGGCCCCTCGGCGCGGACCAGGTGCGGGTCGCGGTCGAGGCCGCGGGCGTGAACTTCGTCGACGCGCTGTTCGTGGCCGGTACGTACCAGATCAAGGTTCCGCCGCCGTTCACGCCCGGGAGCGAGCTGGCCGGCACGGTCACCGAGGTTGGCACCGACGTCCACGGGATCGCGGTCGGCGACCGCGTGATCTCGTCGCTCGGCCTCGGGGCGTGGTCCGACGAGGTGATCATCCCGGCCGCCGGCAGCACGCCCGTGCCCGAGGGCCTCGGCACCGCGGTCGCCGCGGCCCTCGTCCAGAGCTACTGCACGGCGTGGTTCACGCTCACCCGACGCACCCGGGTGGAACCGGGCGAGGTGGTCCTGGTGCTCGGGGCGGCCGGGGGCGTCGGCCTGGCCGCGATCGACGTCGCCCGCGCCCTCGGAGCGACGGTGATCGCGGCGGCATCGACCCCCGCGAAGCTCGCCGACGCCACCCGGCAGGGCGCCACCGCGACCATCGCCTACACCGACGAGGACCTGAAGACCCGGGCCCGGGAGCTGGGCGGCGGCGGGGTCGACGTCGTCGTCGACCCGGTCGGCGGCCCCCACACCGAGGCCGCGCTGCGGGCGCTGCGCCAGGGTGGCCGCCTCGCCGTGATCGGCTTCGCCGCCGGCCCGATCCCGACGCTCCCCGCCAACCAGGTGCTGCTCAACAACCGGACGGTCGTGGGTGTCGACTGGGGTGCGTGGGCGATGCAGCACCCCGACGAGCAGCGCGCCCTGCTCGACGAGGTGCTGGCCGAGGTCGTCGCCGGCCGGCTCCACCCGCCGGAGCCCCAGCGACGCCCGCTGGACGAGGCCGGCACCGTGCTCCGCGAGCTGCTCGACCGGAAGGTGCGGGGCAAGGTGGTGCTGGTCCCCGGACCCGCGTCGGACGGGTCCCGATGAGCGACGTCGACGACGTCCAGGACGCCGACGATCCCGAGGACCCGCGGCCGGTCCCGCTCCCGCTGCCCGAACCGCTGCCCCTCACCGGTCGGACCGCCCGCCTCACCGAGGCCGCCCAGGCCCGTTGGAACGACGCCCGAGAACGGTTCGAGCTGGTCGACCTGGCCGGAGCCATCGCCGACCGGGACAAGGACGCCCACGGTTCGGTGCTCGGCAGCGCCCTCGCGCTCCGGCTCTTCCTGTTCCTCGTCCCGACCACGGTGGTGGTGGCGGCGCTGGCGGGGATCCTGCGCATGCGGTCCCTCCTCGACGACCGGGTGACCGCCGACTCCACGACCGGCGAGATCGCCCGGGTGGTCACCGAGGTCGACGGCTGGCGGTCGGTGTCGATCCTGGTTTCGGGCATCGTGCTCCTCCTGCTGGCCGGCCGCTCGCTCACCCGGGTGCTGGTGTCGTGCGCGGTGCTGGCCTGGCGGATGGACCTGCGCGAGGCGAAGGTGAAGACGACGACGGTGCTCGCGGCCTCCGGGATCCTGTTCGCCAACCTGTTCGCCGCCGGCATCCTCTCGTACCTCCGCTCGCACACCGGCGTGCCGTTGGCGATGGCGACGTGGGTCGCGGTCGCCGCGGTGAGCGCCTACATGTGGTTCCTGGTCGGCCTGACCCTGCCCCGACCGGTGTCGGACCCCGGCCCGCTCCTGCCCGGCGCGGCGATGATGGGGATCGGCTTCGCCGCGCTCCAGGCGGTGATGCACGTGTACCTGCCGGGGAAGGTGGCTCGGACCTCCGACACGTTCGGTTCGCTCGCCGCGACGATCGCGGTGCTCGGCAACCTGTTCATCATCGGCCGCCTCGTGACGCTGAGCCTCGTCGTCGACGCCGTGCTGCACGAGCGCTACGGCTCGTTGACGCAGCGCATCTTCGCCCTGCCCGTGCTGCGCAGCATCCCGGCCCACTCCCGCCGACTGGCGGCCTACTTCGACATCGCGCCCGATCGGTCGGGTGGGGCCGGCCCGCCCGACGTAGGTTGATCCACGACCGTCGAACCCAGGAGCGCCCGTGGACCTCACCGATCGCGTCGTCATCGTCACCGGATCGTCGAGCGGGATCGGCGAGGAGGCGGCCGTCCGACTCGCCGGCATGGGGGCCCGCATCGTCGTCAACTCGGCGTCGTCGGTCGAGGCCGGCGAGCGGGTCGCCGCATCGCTCCCCGACGCGGTGTACGTGCAGGGCGACGTCGGCGACCCGGCCACCGCGACCGCCCTCGTCGCCGCCGCCGCGGATCGGTGGGGACGCCTCGACGGCGTGATCAACAACGCGGGCGTGACCATCGACGTCCCGCTCCACGACATCGGTGCGGTCCGCCCCGAGCACTGGGACGAGGTGCTGCGCACCAACGTCGTCGGCACGTTCCTGGTCAGCCAGGCCGCGCTCCCCCTGCTCCGCGCGTCCGACGACGGTTGGATCCTCAACATCACCTCCATCGCCGGCATCCGCCAGACCGGCAGCTCGCTGCCGTACGCCGTGTCCAAGGCCGCGCTCGACCACCTCACCGCGATCCTCGCCAAGTTCGGCGGCGGGGTCCGGGTCAACGCGGTCGCCCCCGGCCTGGTCGCCACGCCCTGGACGTCGGAGTGGGGGTCGCAGAAGGAGGCCGTCTCGCAGATGGCGCCGCTCGGGCGCGTGGCCGAGCCCGCGGACGTGGTCGATGCCTGCGTCGGTCTCATCGGCTCCCGCTACGCCACCGGCCAGACGCTCCTCGTCGACGGCGGCCTCGGCCTGGTCATCTGATGTCTGACGACGCGTTCCTGCTGCCGGGGGTGATGACCGATGTCGGTCCGCTCGCTGACCGCGTCGCCGCGATCCCGGACGATCTGCCGTCGATCGTGGCCGCGGTGCAGGGGCTCCTGATCCACGAGTTCCTCGGACCGCTCTACGACATCGAGATCGACCAGGGCAGCGACGCGGTGAACCTCCACCGGGCCGCCGACATCCTCGCCCTGGCGGGCGACGCACCGCTCACCGAGCCTCGGGATCCGAGCGACCGGGTGCCGTCGAACTGCCGACAGTTCAGCGTCGTGACCACGGCGATCCTCCGGGCGCACGGCATCGCCGCCCGGGCCCGCTGCGGCTTCGGCGCCTACTTCAACCCCGGCTACCTCGAGGACCACTGGGTCGCCGAGGTGCGGTCACCGACGACCGGTCGATGGCATCTCGTCGACGCCCAGATCGACGACGTCCAGCGACGGGCGATGGGCATCGACCTCGACACGATGGACGTACCCCGCGATCGCTTCGTCGTGGCCGGCGACGCCTGGCTCGGGTTTCGGGCCGGGACCGTGGACCCCGATCGCTGCGGGCTCTCGGTGATCGACGAGCACGGTGACTGGTGGATCGCCCAGAACCTGCTGCGCGACGTCGCGTCGCTCCTGGGCGTCGAGACCCGGCCGTGGGACGTGTGGGGGGCGATGCGCGAACCGGGCGACCCCATCCCGCCGACCGACGTCGACCTGTTCGACCACCTCGCGGCACTCACCGTGGGCGGAGCCATCGGTGGCCACCCGTCCGACGAGGATCTCGCCGCCCTCGCGGCGTCGGCCACCACCGATCCGCGCGTTCGGGTTCCGGCGGAGGTCTTCAACGCCAGCCGACACCGCATGGAGCACCTCCCGGAGGGTGCGGCACAGGGCTGAGCGATCCGGCGACGGCACCGGGAGGGACGGCGGCCTCAGATCCGGTCGCAGACCTCGGTCGGCTCCGTCACGCCCGGCGCCTGCACCCGCAGCACCATCGGCCGGTAGGCCCGTAGCACGACCTCGCCGGTCGCGGCTCCCTCCCCGAGTGCCGATCGGACGTCGATCGGCCCCGAGACGGGCTCGCCGTCGCTGATCTCGGTGATGAGGATCTGGTCCACCGGGACGCGGAGCACATCGCCTCGTTCCAGCCGGGCCGGCTGGTACCGCCCGAGATCGGTGCAGTCGTGCCCGGACGAAGGGCCGAGCGTTCGGAACGACACCCTCAGATCGGCGGTGCCCCGTTCGAGGTCGGTCATCGGGTCCGCGGCGGGGATCTTGCCCGAGCGCTCGGCGTCGTCGATCCACCCCAGCGTGACCTCGGGCGCGATGGTCTGCAGCGGCTGCAGGTACGAGGGGGCCGCGGGTGGCGGGTCGGCGTTGAGGATCGCCAGGACGTCGTGGCGACCGCCCAGGGTCAGCCGATCGAGACCGTGCGGTTCGAGGCGGTCGACGTTGACGGGGATCGCCGCGGCGAGCATCGCCACCGCGATCCACACGGCGGGCTTCCACAGGCGTCCGAGGGCGGTCAACCCCACGCCGATCGCCGGGAGCACCAGCGCCAGGAAGATGTGGCGGTACCGCGTCGCCGGCTCCAAGGAGAGCACCGCCCGGCCGACGCTGGTCAACGAGAGGAAGATGCCGGCCCCGACGAGCATGCCGATCACCGGTGCCCATTCCCCACGCCAACGGGTCCGGCCCTCGCGGACGAGTGCGATCACGAAGCCCACGAGACCGGCGGCGAACAGCAGGTAGCCGAGGACCGTCGTGGCTCCGACCTGGCCCGACGTCGAGCTCACGATCCGAGATGCCAACCGCACCGCGTCGCCGTTGAACGACAGCGGCGTCGATCGATCGCCGTAGCGGACGTACCAGAGGGTGAACGCCACCGCGGAGGGGCCGACGATGAACGTGGCCGGGCGCCACCCCCGCCGCAGCAGGATCGAGACCGCGACCGCGACCATGAGCGAGACCCCGATGCCCGACGACATGAGGGCGAGGAGCAGCGCGATCGCCGCGGCGATGTCGCGCTCGCGCGCCCGCGCCGACCCCTGGTCGTGGTCGGCGAGCAGGATCGCCGCCACCCCGAAGGTCACCGACCCCGTGAAACCCATCTGGAAGGCCCACGTGATGTTCTCGCGGCCGCCGCCGAACACCGCGAACAGCGACGCGGCGGCCGTGGCGATCCAGGGGTGGACACCAGCACGACGCATGAGCATCCGCAGTTCGACCGCAAGGGTCAGGTGGAGCACCACGAGCACCAGCAGGTACGGCCAGTAGTGGTTGAGGCCGACGAACTGCCAGATGACCCGGTAGACGACGATCGGCACCGTCGACCAGTGCTCGTTGTGCGGCTGCAGCAGCGACCCGATCGAATCGAGGTCGCGGCCGGCGAGGAAGTCCCACTCGTCGAGGAAGAACCACTGGTCGCGGGCCTGGTGGAAGATGATCGGCACTGCGGCGACGATCACCGCCACGAAGACCCACATCGCGGCCCGATCGCTGACCGAGCGATGGTCCACCGCCGGCTCGGCCGACTCCTCGCGCTCGCTCATCCGCCTCCTCCCAACACGAGGCGTGAGCCTAACGTCAGGCTCGCTTCAGCGGGGCCCAGGCGAGCAGCAGGACCTTCTGGCCGACCGCCGGGAAGTTGACGGTGATCTCGGTCTTGTCGCCCGCGCCCTGGAGGTCGAGGACGACACCCTCGCCCCACTTGCCGTGCACGACGTCGTCACCGATGCGGAACCCCGAATCGCCGGCGCCCGACGTGGTGGCCTCGGCGGTGCGGGCCGCCATGGCGGCCTGCCCGGCCGCGAGGGCCTGCTCGACCATGCGCTCCTTGTTGGCGTCCCGCCGGGCCTGGCGGTCGGCCGAGGAGATGCCGCTGCGACGCGAGGGTCGTTCCCCCCAGCTCGACGCCGAGGACGTGGTGCCGACCGAGTCGGCCCAGGCGCCGGACCGCGACGCCCGGCGGTTGCCCTCGATCGCCGACACGAGCCGCTGGGGGATCTCGTCGAGGAACCGGCTGGGCGGGTTGTACTGCGTGGCCCCGAAGATCGTGCGACTCCAGGCGTGGCTGAGGTACAGCCGCTCCCGCGCCCGGGTGATGCCGACGTAGGCGAGACGGCGCTCCTCCTCGAGCTCGTGGGGCTCGGTGAGCGACCGGAGGTGCGGGAACACGCCGTCCTCCAGGCCGATCAGGAAGACGGCGGGGAACTCCAGGCCCTTGGCGGAGTGCAGGGTCATGAGGACGACCTGCGAGTCGTCGTCGGGGATCTGGTCGGCGTCGGCCACCAGGCTGACCTGCTCCAGGAACTCGTCGACGTCGGCGACCTCACGGGCCGAGCCGATCAGCTCGGCCAGGTTCTCCAGCCGGCCCTCGGCCTCGATCGAGTGCTCGGCCTGGAGCTCCTCCACGTACCCGGTGCGGTCGAGGAGGTGCTCGAGGAGGGCCGCCGGGCCGTCCTCCACCCGCTCCTTGGCCGAGTCGACGATCTCCAGGAACTGCTCGATGCCCTTCACGGCCCGCCCGGTGACCCCGGCCTCGGGGGCGCGACGCAGGGCCTCGAGGAACGGGTAGCCGTTGCCGGCGGCCCAGGCGTCGACCCGGGCGACGGTCGAGTCGCCGATGCCGCGCTTGGGCACGTTGATCACCCGCTTCACCGACACCTCGTCGGCCGGGTTGACCACCGCCCGGACGTAGGCCAGCGCGTCCTTCACCTCGCGCCGGTCGTAGAACCGGGTGCCGCCGACGACCTTGTAGGGGATCCCGGCCCGCAGCAGGTGCTCCTCGACCACCCGGCTCTGCGCGTTGGTCCGGTAGAAGATCGCGACGTCGCCCCAGCGGTGCTGGCCCGAGTCGTGGAGCTTGGCGATCTCGTGGGCGACCCACTGGCCCTCGTCGGCCTCGTCGTCGGCGTGGTACCGGATGATGGCGTGGCCCTCGCCCTCGTCGGTCCACAGCTCCTTGGGCTTGCGACCGAGGTTGTTGGCGATGACCGAGTTGGCGGCGTCGAGGATGGTCTGCGTCGACCGGTAGTTCTGCTCCAGCACCACCACCGTGGCGTCCGGGAACGCCTCCTCGAACTCCAGGATGTTGCGGATGTCGGCACCGCGAAATCGGTAGATCGAGTTCCGGCTGACGATCCCCCCGGCGACGAACGTGTGGACGGGGTCGACCTCGAGGTCGTACACCGGGCCGTCGTGCTCGCTGATCTCCACCGCGTCGACTCGTCGTGCCACCAGGCGGCCGTCAGCGTCGGGGGTCACCACCTCCATGCCCGGACGGAGGTGGCTGAGCGGCATGAGGTCGAACATCTGGCCGCCGAGGTTGGCCCGTCGCCGTAGGTCCAACCCCGCGACATGCGCGACCTCTTTCGCGATCTCGAGGGCTTCCTCGTAGTGCTTACGGCACAGCTCCAGCCGGCACGTGCCGGGCCTCGACCCCTTCACGACCGGGAGTCGCGCCTCCCTGAGAGCGTCGTAGAGGTGCGGCTGGTTCGACGACAGCTGGACGCGGTGGTAGCCGACCGTGTTCCTCGCATCCGAGAACATCGTGAGGTTCAGCGTGTTCCGACGCCGCCCGTTGTTCGGCACCAGGTGGGGGAATCCGACATGGAGGTCGAGGTCCTCCAGGAGGTCCTTCGCCCGGCCCTGGGTGTCGATGGATGCGAACAGCCGGTCGATCTCGGGCTGCCCCATGGACAGGCGTCTTCCGGCGTCGTGGAAGCAGGACGTCGGCAGGCCGTACTGGGCCGCGAACCATGCCTCCCAGTAGGAGGCGTCGGCGGCGCGGTCGTAGATCCCAAGGATCCAGAGCCGATCTCCACGCTCCTGGTTCAACCGGACGCGCGGACCGAGATCGCGTGCGCCCGCCTTGTTCACTCGGACGCTCTTGGTCTGACCGATCCGGAAGCCCAGATCCTCCCGCTCCATCAGGTAGACGAGGTGGTGGTCATCGTCGAGGGTGATCCGCACGGGAACGATGTGGTGCGGGGTCCCCACCATGGTGCGGTCGCCCGCCGAGATCCGATACACCCGACCGCGGTACGAGCCGGCGTCGACGGCCGTCACCGTCGCCGGTACGAGCGCATCGCCACCGCACGCACCGAGGACCTGATCCCCGACCTCGATCTCCTCGATCGAACGCGGCCCCGACGGGGTGGCGACCGGCGTCCCCGGCAGCAGGCACTGATCCGAATCGCCCACGACGCAGACGTTGTGGTGGCCACCGGCGAGCTGGAGGACCATCTCGTTCTGGACCTTGTTGGTGTCCTGGTACTCGTCGACCAGCACGTGGGTGAAGCGGCGGCGGTAGTGCTCGAGGACCTCGGGCTGGGTGCGGAACAGCTCGACGGTGTTGCGGAGCAGGTCGTCGAAGTCCATCGCCCCGGCCTTGAGGAGGCGGGCCTGGTACTCGACGTACACGTCGGCGATCTTGCGCTCGAAGATGGTCTCGGCCCGGGCGAGGTACGCCTCGGGACCGACGTCGTCGTTCTTCGCGGCCGAGATGGTGCCGTGGACCGACCGGGTCGGGAAGCGCTTCGGGTCGAGGTTCAGGTCGCGGATGACGTAGCCGCACAGCCGCTGCGAGTCGGCCTGGTCGTAGATGGTGAACGACGACGGGAAGCCGAGGTTGTGGCCGTCGCGCCGCAGGATCCGCACGCAGGCGGCGTGGAAGGTCGACACCCACATCTTCTGGGCGACGGGACCGACGAGCGCGGCCACCCGCTCCTTCATCTCCTGCGCGGCCTTGTTGGTGAACGTGATGGCCAGGATCTCGAACGGCGACGTGCCGGTCTCGACGAGGTGGGCGATGCGGTGCGTCAGCACGCGGGTCTTGCCCGAGCCGGCGCCGGCCACGATCAGCAGCGGCCCCTCGTCGTGCACCACGGCCTCGGCCTGCACCGGGTTCAGGCCGGCCAGCAGGTCGGAGTCGCGGTGGTGCTCGGACATCGGGCCAACCCTACCGGGACCCCCCGACAGCCCCGTCGGGACCTCCAGCGGTACCACCGCCACCGACGGTGGCGGCCACATGTCGATGCGGCCCGACGTCCTCGGGAAGAATGGACCGCATCTCTACCCCTGCCCGTACCGGATCGGCCGCGCGCGCCGAGTTGGACGCGGCTTCCCGGCGGCCACGCTCGCGGGGAGGCAACGCCGTCCGGACGACGTTCGTCATCGTCGTCTTCCTGTTCATCGTCTTCTACCTCGTGCTGCCGCAGTGGGCGGCCCAGCGCGACACCGCGGAGAAGCTGCAGGAGGTCAACCCGGTCCTGATCGTCACCGCGTTCGGGCTGGAGATCGCGGCCCTGATCGCCTACTCGATCCTCACGCGGGTGACCCTCCCGGAGCATCCGAAGCTCAGCCTGTTCACCATCTTCCGGATCCAGCTCGCCACCAGGGCGGTGACCAACGTGGTGCCCGGCGGGTCCGCCGCCGGAAGCACCTTGGGCTTCCGCCTCTTCACCCAGGCCGGCGTGCCCGCCACGGCCGCCGGGTTCTCGATGGCCACCGTCGGCATCGGCTCGGCCGTGGTGCTCAACCTGATCCTGTGGGTCGGCCTCGTCATCTCGATACCGCTCAACGGCTTCAAGCAGGCCTACGTCGGCGCGGCGCTGATCGGGGTCTTCCTCCTCGCGGCCGCGGGTGCACTCGTGTGGACCCTGATGGAGGGCCGCGACCGGGCCGAGCGGGTGCTGCGGGCCATCGCCCGCCGCATCCCCTTCGTGCACGAGGACACCATGTCGAGGTTCGTGCACCAGCTCGCCGACCGCCTGCACGACCTGATCAGCCAGCCGGAGCTCGTCCGCAAGGGCGCGGGGTGGGCCGCGGCCAACTGGCTGATCGACGCGGCATCGCTCTGGGTGTTCCTCCGGGCGTTCGGCGCATCGGTGGACCCGATCGTCCTGATCGTCGCCTACGGGGTCGCCCAGGTCGCGGCGGCCATCCCGATCACCCCCGGAGGCCTGGGGGTCGTCGAGGCCGCGCTCCCCGCGACCCTCACCGGCTTCGGGGTTCCGCCCGGCATCGCCCTCGCCGGTGTCCTGAGCTGGCGCTTCGCCCAGTTCTGGATGCCGATCCCGCTCGGCGGGCTGTCGTACCTGACGCTGCGGTTCGGCCGCGTGGGCCGGGGGCAACCGCCGATCGCCCGGGTCCGCCGCACCACCTTCGAGGAGTCGATCAGCCGACGGGTCTGGGACGACGAGACCGGCGAGTACCGCTGGACCGGTTCGGTCCCCGTCGTCCGGGCCGAGATCGGGGTGGCCCCCGAGGACGAGGCCATAGCCGACGAACCGGACGACGAGGACGAGATCGGGCCCGAGCCCGACGAGCCACCGGCGGTGGCGGGCGGATGAGCGACCTCGAACCGTTCCGACAGGAGGTCGTGGCGTACCTCCGCTCGGCCACGGACGACGGAGCCGCCTGCCCCGCGTTCGGGGCGATCCTCCCGCCCCACCTCCACGACCGGGCCCGGGCCTGGCAGCGCCACATGGCCGACCACGGCTTCGCCGGGCTGCACTGGCCGGCCGAGGCGGGCGGGCGGGGGCTCACCCGCGAGCACACGGCCGTCTGGTTCGAGGAGTGCGCCCGGGCCGAGGTCTCGCCGTACCTCAACCTCCAGGGCATCGTGCTGGCCGGCGAGGCGATCCTGCGCAGCGGCACGCCCGAGCAGATCGCGCACCACCTGCCGCCCACCGCGACCGGCGAGGTGCTGTGGTGCCAGCTCTTCTCCGAGCCCGAGGCCGGGTCCGACCTCGCGTCGCTGCGGGCCACCGCGGTCCCCGACGGCGACGGCTTCGTCGTGAACGGCCAGAAGACGTGGTGTTCGAACGGCCAGCTCGCCGAGCGGGGCATCCTGCTCGCCCGCACCGGTGGTCCGGGCCACCGCGGGATCTCCTTCTTCCTCGTCGACATGCACCTCCCCGGCATCGACGTGCGGCCGCTGCGGCAGATGACCGGCGACGCCGAGTTCACCGAGGTCTTCCTCGACGACGTGCACCTGCCGGCCGACGCGCTCCTCGGCCCCCTCGGCGGCGGGTGGGCGGTCGGCATGGGGGTACTGGGCGACGAGCGGGGATCGAGCGGCGCCTCGGGGCTCATCAGCCTCGACCGTCGCCTGGCCCGACTCAGCGCCATGGGCGCCAACGACCCGGTCACCCGCGACCGGCTCGCCCGCACGCTGGCCCGGGGCCAGGCCCTCCGAGCGCTGCTGGTCGCCTCCGGCGGTGGGCCCGGCGCCGGATCCGCGGCCAAGCTGCTCCGGACCGAGCTGGAGTTCGACGCCGCCGGCCTGGCCGTCGACGCCTCCGGTCCCGTCGGCATGCTCGCGGGCGGGCCGACCGACGGGTTCCTCTACTCGCCCGGGATGCGCATCGCCGGCGGCACCAGCGAGGTCCAGCGCACCATCATCGGCGAACGCGTCCTGGGCCTCCCCAGAGAACCCCGCCCCTCCACCTGACCAGAGCACAGTCGGGGTCGGATCCCAACCGTGCCCGCGCTGGCGAGATGCACAGTCGGGGTCGGATCCCAACCGTGCCCGCGCTGGCGAGATGCACAGTCGAGGACCGCACGGTTGGGATCCGACCCCGACTGTGCACGGTTGGGATCCGACCCCGACTGTGCGGTCAGGCGCGGTCGCAGAGCCAGCGGTTGAACTCGTCGGCGGCGAGCGGGGGGCCGACGAGCCAGCCCTGGATGGCGTCGAAGCCGATGTCCTCGGCCCGGCGGAGCTGCTCGTCGTCCTCGATGCCGACGGCGTGGCTCACCCAGCCGACGCCGGCGCACAACGTCACCAACGCCTGGGCCACCGACGCCACCGCGGTGTCGGTGGCGAGGTTGGCGGAGATCTGCGGGCCGAGTCGGGCGCCGGTGAGCGGGAGGTGCACGAGCTCGGTGAGCGGGAGCCCGGTGCCGCCGAGACCGTCGACCATCAACGGCACGCCGTGGCCGGCCAGCTCCTTGGCCACCGTCCGCACGTCGGGTCGACGGAGGTCGGCGGCCTGGACCTCGAGCACCAGGTCGGTCACCTCGGCGCCGACGTCGCGCAGGTCGTCGAGGACCCCGACGACGAACCCGACCGACAGCAGGTCGGCGGCGGCCACGTTGACGTGCACGGGTGGGACGTCGCGCCGGCCGCCCGACCCCATGGGCCAGCCCGACCGCTCGGTGAGCGCCTGGCGGCGGACCCAGCGGCCGAGCGCGGCGGCGTAGCCGGCCTCGGCCGCGGCCCGGGCCACCCGCTCCGGGCCGAGGGTGCGGTGGTCGCGACCGGGCCAGCGGAGGAGGGCCTCGACGCCGACGAGCACGCCGTCCATGCCGAGGATGGGCTGCTGGTGGATGTCGAGGTCACCGCCGGAGATGGCCCGCACGAGGTCGACGGTGAACCGTGAGCGACCGAGGCGCCCGGTGGACGGCTCGCCGTCGTCGTGGCGGGAGCCCCGGCCCTTGGCCTCGTACATGGCCAGGTCGGCCACCCGCAGCAGGCGGTCGGCGTCGTCGAGCACGGGGTCGGCGAGGGCCACGCCGACGCTCATGGCCACCGGCAGCCCCACGTCGCCCAACTCGACCGGTTCGTCCTCCACGGCGGCGTGGACGTTCTCGGCGATCACCGCGGCCTGGTCGACCGATTCGAGGTCCTCGCACACCACGACGAACTCGTCGCCGCCGCTGCGGGCCACCAGGTCGCCGGCCCGCACCGCGCTGCGGATCCGTCGGGCGACCTCGATCAGCAGCCGGTCGCCGTGGTCGTGGCCGTAGCGGTCGTTGACGTCCTTGAAGCCGTCGAGGTCGGCGTAGAGCACCGCCACCCGCCGGCCGGTCTCGCGCCCGGTCGCCAGGGCCGCCTCGAGCCGTTGCACGAGGGCCGCGCGGTTGCCGACGCCGGTGAGCGGGTCGTGGGTGGCCTGGTGGGCGAGGCGGCGCTGGTCCTCGTCGCGCTCCAACGCGACGGCCACGAGCGAGGTGGCGGCGCTGCGGACGGGACCCTGGACCATGACCCCCGACGCGGTGGACCCCAGCACCACGATCACCGCACCCGGACGGGCGAGGGCCGACGACCCGACCGGGAGCGCCTGGAGCGCGGTGAACCGGGCCTCGGGCACGCATCCGACCCCGAAGCGGTGGTCGTGGGCCGAGTCGACGACCAGGACGGGCTGGCCGGTGACGACGGCCTGGCCATAGGGCGAGGTGAGGTCGAGGGGTTGCTCGGCGAACCACGACGCCCACCGGTGGTCGCCGGCCGCGACCCGCAACCGGTCGCCGTCCACCGCGAGCACGACGACCTCCGAGCCGAGCGTGTACTGGCCGACGAGGCGACCGACGGCGTGGAGCGCCCGGTCGAGCGGCTCGTCGCGGGCGATCCCCTCGAACACCTGGGCGTAGGCCCGCGACAGGATGGCGGCGCGACGGCGACGCATCGCCCCGCTGAACAGGTCGGCGGCGTTGGGCAGGAGCGACGCGGAGGTCGCGCTCGGCCCGCTGCGCCCCGACCGCCAGCGCAGGAGCAGGCAGCCGTCGGTCCCGGTCGAAGGGTCGCCGCCGGTGATGGCCCCGGTGCCGAGCCGCAGCCACACCGCCGGGCCCTGGCCCGGATCGGGCGACACTCCGGGCGGCGCCCCGAGCCCGTCGGCCGAGGCGACCTCGACGTGGTCGGTGGTGGCGAGCCGGCCGAGCAGCCAGGACGTCCCGGCATCCTGGATCAGCACGTCCTCGCCATCGAAGCGGGGCTCGGACCACCGGTGGGTCCGGTGGAGCCGCACGCCGCCGAGGTCGAGCTCGTAGACCGCGGCCGCCGAGGCACCGGTGAACTCGACGAGCTCGCGCAGGGCGCCCGTGATGCCCGAGTCGAGGTCCTCGGCATCGGTCAGGAGGAGCCGGGTGCTGATCGACCGGAGCAGCGTCGAGAACGCCACCTGCTCGCCCAGCACGAGGTCCATGCGCTGCCGGTCGGTGACCTCGCGCACGATGCACGCCAGCTCGCCGGTGGGCAGCGTGGCGAACCGGGCCTCGACCGAGCGGGCGTCCGGGTCCTCGCCCACGGTGAACACGCGGGTGAGCGCGGTGCCGCTGCGGAGCACGGCCCCCGCCGCGTCGCGCACCGAACGGGCCACCGCGGAGGGGATCTCCTCGCCCTCGGCCCGCAGGTCGCGGGCGGGGTCGAACGGCCGGGTCGCGCCACCGGCGACCAGCTCCCGGCCCTCGCCGTCGAGCACGGCGACGCGGTCGCCCACGGCCTCCCAGGCCAGCACTGCTGCCGGGCGGCCACCGGTGGCGGCACCTTGCTCGAACACGCGACCCAGCCCGTCGGCCAGCAGGTCGACGAGAGCGAGGTCGAGCGCGGAGAACACCTCCCGCTCGACCCCACCGAGCAGCACCACGGCACCGGCCACTTGGCCGCTGGCCCACACGGGGGCGATGACGAGGGGCCGCGTCCCGGGCAGGCCGAGCGGGGCCAGGGTGACCTTGTCCTCGATGGCCCGCCGGATCGACGCATCGTCGACCTCGTCGCCCACCGTCCAGCCGCCCACCCCGTCGGGATCGACGACCGAGGCGACGGTCAGCGCTTCGCCGGCACCGCCGGCGACGACGCAGCCGGCGGGCGCGGCGACCGCCCGGCACCCGGCCTGGAGGTGGGTCTGGAACAGGTCGGCGGTGTCCGCCGGGGCCACCGCCGCGCCCCGGAGCGCGGCAAGGACGTCTGCGAGCCGGTCGGCGTGGTCGAGCTCCCGATCGGCCGCGAGCCCGGACGTCCCGGCCACACGCGTTCCCTCATGCCTCATGGGTGAGCCGAACGGTAGACGGCTTCGAGCCCCGAGAACAGTCAGATCGCCACGAACCGCGGCAATGCGCTCGCCGAACGTAGGCGCAGCGACCACCCGGCCACCCTCGGTGGCGGGTGGACGAGGCCGGATCAGGGCCGGCCGATCACTCCCACTCGATGGTGCCCGGGGGCTTCGACGTGACGTCGTAGGCGACCCGATTGATGCCGTCGACCTCGTTGATGATCCGGTTGCTCATCCGTTCGAGGAGGTCGTAGGGCAGGCGGGCCCAGTCGGCGGTCATGGCGTCCTCGGAGGTGACGGCCCGGATGATCACCGGGTAGCCATAGGTCCGCTCGTCGCCCATGACGCCGACCGACCGGATGTCGGGCAGCACGGCGAACGCCTGCCAGATCTCGCGCTCCAGGCCGGCCGAGCGGATCTCCTCGCGCACGATCGCGTCGGCCCGCTGGAGCAGGTCGACCTTCTCCGGGGTGACCTCGCCGATGATCCGCACGCCGAGACCGGGGCCGGGGAACGGCTGGCGCCACACGATCTCGTCCGGCAGGCCCAGCTCGGTGCCGACCTTGCGGACCTCGTCCTTGAACAGCGACCGCAGCGGCTCCACCAGCTCGAACTGCATGTCCTCGGGGAGACCGCCCACGTTGTGGTGGCTCTTGATCTTGGCCGCGGTGGCGGTGCCCGACTCGATGACGTCGGGGTAGAGCGTGCCCTGCACCAGGAAGGCCGCGTCCTCGATGCCGCCCGCGGTCTTCTCGAAGATCCGGATGAACAGCTCGCCGATGGCCTTGCGCTTGTCCTCGGGGTCGAGGACGCCCGACAGCTTGGCGAAGTACTCGTCGGCCGCCCGCACGTGGATCAGCTCGATGCGCTGGTGCTTCTGGAACGTCTCGACCACCTGGTCGCCCTCGCCGAGCCGCATCAGACCGGTGTCGACGAACACGCAGGTGAGCTGGTGGCCGATCGCCTTGTGGACGAGCGCGGCGGCCACCGCGGAGTCGACGCCGCCGGACAGGGCGCAGATGACCCGGGCGTCGCCGACCTGCTCGCGGATCAGCTCGACCTGGGCATCGATGACCGAGCCCATGGTCCACGCCGGGGGCGCGTCGCACACGTCGTAGAGGAAGTGCTCGAGCACCTGCTGGCCGTGCGGGGTGTGCACGACCTCGGGGTGGAACTGCACCGCGTGGACGCGCCGCTCCACGTGCTCCATCGCGGCGACCGGGGTCTGGTTGGTGGAGGCGGTGACGGTGAAGCCCTCCGGCGCGACCGAGATCGAGTCGAAGTGGCTCATCCAGACCTGCTGCGTGTCCGGCATCGTCGAGCCGAACAGCACGCCCCGGTCGGCGACGGTCAGCTCGGTGCGGCCGTACTCGCCGATGCCCGTGTTGGCGACGGTGCCACCGAGCTGCTGGGCCACGAGCTGGGCGCCGTAGCAGATGCCCAGCACCGGGATGCCGAGGTCGTAGACGCCCGGGTCGATCTCGGGCGCGCCCTCGACGTGCACCGACTTCGGTCCACCGGAGAGGATGACGCCGGCCGGCCGCCGCTCGGCCAGCTCGGTCGGGGAGATCGTGTGGGGCACGATCTCGCTGTAGACGTGGGCCTCGCGGACCCGCCGGGCGATGAGCTGCGCGTACTGGGCGCCGAAGTCGACGACCAGGACGGGACCGGTGCGGTCGGCGACGGAGGGAGCGGGCACGGGATCGGTCATCGGCACACCGGGGTGATCGTGAGCTCGGCCTTCTGGAGCTCCTTGAGGGTGGGGTAGCCCAGCGTGGCCATGGCCCGCCGCAGCCCGCCGGCGAGGTTGGTCCGACCGTCGGCGCGGTGCGCGGGGCCGGTGAGGATCTCGGTGAGCGTGCCCGCCGGTTCGACGGTGACCCGCTCGGACCGCGGGAGGTCGCGGTGGCCCGTGTTGAGGCCCCAGTGGGCGCCGCCGCCCGGCGCGTCCGACGCGGCGGCGAGCGGGCTGCCCATCATGACGGCATCGGCGCCGCAGGCGATCGCCTTGGCGATGTCGCCGCCCGTCGCGATGCCACCATCCGCGATCAGGTGGACGTACACGCCGGTCTCGTCGAGGTGGCGCATCCGCGCCGCCCGGGCGTCGGCGATGGCGGTGGCCTGGGCCGATCCGATGCCGAGCACCTGCGGGGTGGTCGAGGTGACGCCGGTGCCGACCCCGACGAGGATGCCGGCCGCGCCGGTGCGCATCAGGTGGATGGCGGCCTGGTAGCTGCCGCAGCCGCCAACGATCACGGGGATGTCGAAGCGGCGCACGAACGTCTTGAGGTTCAGCGGGTCGCCCTCGCGGGTGACGTGCTCGGCCGACACCACCGACGCCTGCACCACCAGGAGGTCGAGCTCGGCGGCGAGCAGCGTGTCGGCGAACGCCGGGAGCCGCTGCGGCGAGATCGCCGCGCACGACACCTGACCGGAGCCCCGGATCTCCTTGATCCGGTCCCGGATCAGCTCGTCCTTGATCGGCTCGGCGTACAGCTCCTGCAGCCGGACGATCGCGTGGGCGCTGTCGGACATGCCGGCGATCTCGGCCAGCAGGGGCGTCGGATCCTCGTAGCGGGTCCAGAGGCCCTCGAGGGCGAGGACGCCGACGCCACCGGCCTCGCCGATGGTGACGGCGGTGGCCGGGCTGACGACGCTGTCCATGGCCGACGCCATGATCGGCAGCTCGAAGCGGAACGCGTCGATCTCCCACGAGAGGTCGACGTCCTCGGGGTCGCGGGTGCGGCGGCTGGGCACGAGCGCGACGTCGTCGAGCCCGTAGGCCCGCCGCCCGGACTTGCCCATCCCGATCTCGATCTCGGCCACCTGCGCTCCCTCAGAGCTCGTCGTGGAAAGCTCCGAGCCTACGCGGTGGGCCCTGCCGGCCCGAACGTGGGCCCGGCGTCCTCAGGCCCGGCGGGCGGTGATCACCACGACCTGGCCACCGAGCACCACGTGACCGTCCGAGTTCAGGTGACCCCGGTAGGCGTCGGTGATGGCGTCGACGACCTGTTGGCGCACCGACGGGGCCTCCGGCGTGATGAGCCGGGCCGGCCCGAAGTCGAGCGAGATCGCCCCGGCCTCCTCGGGCGACACGCCCCCGCCGACGGGCAGCGCCACCTCGTGCGGCGACCAGCCGACGTCGCTCCACCCGGCGGCCTCGAGCAGTCCGGTCGAGGCATCGCGGTCGCTGAGCGAGTACGGCCCCCCGTCGGCCGGCGGCTCCTCGAAGCGCAACCCGAGCTCGTCGAGCGTCGCCGCCGCGGCCTGGTACGGCACCTCGAACAGGTCGGATGCCTCGCGGCGACCCCAGACAGCCATGCACAGCCGGCCGCCGGGCACGGTCGCCGCCGCGAGCGAGGAGAAGGCGGCGACGGGGTCGGCGAAGAACATCACGCCGAACCGGGAGATCACCGAGTCGTGGGCGTAGGGCGCCTCCCAGCCGGTGACGTCGGCGTGGACCCAGTCGATGGTGGCGGCCTGGCTCGACACCTCGATCTCCTCGGCGGCGGCGATCATGTCCGAGGAGACGTCGAGCCCGGTGATGCGGCCGTAGGGGCCCACCTCGCTGGCCGCCCGGCGGGTCGTGGGCCCATGGCCGCACCCGACGTCGAGCACCCGCTCGCCCGAGCCGAGGGCCGCGGCGGCGAAGAGGAGGTCGCTCACCGGCGTGAGCTGGCGGTCGAGCCCGTGGGCCTGGGCCAGCCAGCGGGCGACCCGCTCACCCTCCCAGAGGTACTCGCCGGCGGTCGCGTCGCTCATCGGTTGCGGTAGTTCGGGGCCTCGGCCGTGATCGTGATGTCGTGCGGGTGGCTCTCGCGGAGGCCGGCCCCGGTGATCTTCACGAACCGGGCCTCGTGGAGGTCGGCGATCGATGCGGCACCGCAGTAGCCCATGGCCTGGCGCAGCCCGCCCACGAGCTGGAAGAGGATCCGCCGGACCGGACCCTTGTAGGCGACCCGGCCCTCGATGCCTTCGGGCACCAGCTTCTCGGCGTCGATCACGTCGCCCTGGAAGTAGCGGTCCTTCGAGTACGAACGGGTCTTCATCGCCCCCATCGACCCCATGCCCCGGTACTCCTTGAACCGCTCGCCCTGGTAGAGCACCACGTCGCCCGGGCTCTCGTCGACCCCGGCGAGCAGGCTACCGAGCATCACCGTGTCGGCCCCGGCGGCGAGCGCCTTGGCGATGTCGCCGGAGAACTGGATCCCGCCGTCGCCGATGACGGTGGCGTGGTAGTCCTGGGCGGCCCGGGCGGCATCGGCGATGGCGGTGAGCTGCGGGACCCCCACGCCGGCCACGACCCGGGTCGTGCAGATCGAGCCGGGCCCGACGCCGACCTTCACGCCGGCCGCCCCCGCGTCGAGCAGCGCCCGGGTGCCGTCGTAGGTGGCGACGTTGCCGGCGATGATCGGGACCGGGAACTCGGCGACGATCTTGCCGACGATGTCGACGACCCCGGCCGAGTGGCCGTGGGCGGTGTCGACCACGAGCAGGTCGACCCCGACGTCGACGAGGGCCGCGGCCCGCTCGAACGCGTCGGGCCCGGTGCCGACCGCGGCGCCGACCCGGAGGCGGCCGACGTCGTCCTTGGTGGCATCGGGGTACTTGATCCGCTTCTGGATGTCCTTGACCGTGATGAGGCCGGTGAGGCGCCCGTCGGCGTCGACCACCGGCAGCTTCTCGATGCGGTGCCGGCCGAGGATCTGCTTGGCCTCCTCGAGCGACGTGCCCACCGGAGCGGTGACCAGGCCGTCGGAGGTCATGACGTTGCCGATGCGCTCGTCGACGTCCTCGTGGAAGCGGAGGTCGCGGTTGGTGAGGATGCCGACCAGGCGGCGGTCCTCGTCGGTGATCGGGACACCCGAGATCTTGTAGGTGGCCATCAGGTCGAGGGCGTCGGCCACGAGCGCGTCGGGCCCCAGGGTGACCGGGTCGGTGATCATCCCGGACTCGGACCGCTTGACCTTGTCGACCTCGGCGGCCTGGTCGGCGACCGAGAGGTTGCGGTGCACGATGCCTAGGCCGCCGGCCCGGGCCATGGCGACCGCCAGGTTCGCCTCGGTGACCGTGTCCATCGCCGCGGAGAGGATCGGGACGTGCAGCGCCATGCCGGGGACCACGGGCGACGCGGTCGAGACCTCGTTCGGGAGGACGTCGCTGGCCGCGGGGACCAGCAGGACGTCGTCGAAGGTCAGGCCCTCGGTGGCGAAGCGGTCGGCGGCATCGGCCATGTCGTGTTCTCCTGGCGGCGTCTTCGTTGCCGCAGGCTACCCGCCCCCGCCGCTCGCGAGGACCTCAGCGGCGAAGCGACTTGAGGATCTGCCGCGCCACCGCGGTGTTCATCTGGTACACCGCGTTGCGGGAGGTGTCCCGGGCCAGCTTGACCACGCTCCCGCCGGTGACCTCCTCGACGCTGTCGAGCCCGTCGACCATGGCCTGCTTGGCGGTGTCGGTCGCCTTGTAGCCCGCCGAGGTGAGCGCCTTCATCACCTCGCTCTGGGCGATCGGCTCCGGCGCGGCCGACGCGATGATCCGCAGCGCCTCCTTGGTCAGCTCCGCGCCCTGCTCGATGGCCTCGTGAGTGGTGAGGTTGCCCTCCTCCTCCCCCTCGACCGAGGCCAGCCACCGCCGGACCTTCAGCACGAGCTCGCCGTGGGTCTCGCCCTCGAAGGAGATCGTTGCCATGCCGAGACGCTACCGCCGGCCGGACCACCCGGACCGGCATCCGCACGGGTTCAGTTCGCCGTGGGGTCGAGCGGGCACTGCGCGAACCACGCCAGCTTCCCGGGGAGGCGGCGAACCACCTGGCGCCAGAGGTGGTCGGGGTTCGCGGTCACGATGTCGTCCGGCGCGGCGTCGGCCACCCACCAGGCCCCGTCGGCGATCTCGTCCTCCAACTGGCCCGGTGCCCATCCGGCGGATCCGAGGAACAGTCGCAGCCCGGGCCACGCCGGCTCGTCGGGGGCGACGGGCTGGGTGAGGTCCACCGTCCCGAGGTCGCCGACCAGCGGGGCGAACCGGTCCTCGGGTCCCCCGCGGCGGCAGAGGCCGATGAGCGACTCGGTGTCGACCGGACCGCCGAGGAACACCACGCCCGGCGCCGCGACCTGGTCGGACCACTCGAACGCCACCTCCGTGACGGTCGTGTCGCTCGGCCGGTTGAGCACCAGCCCGAACGCTCCGCTCCCGGGATCGTGGGCCAGGAGCAGGACCACGGTCCGCTCGAAGTTCGGGTCGCCGAGGATCGGGGTGGCGACCAACAGCCGGCCGGCGTGGCTCATCGCCGTCCCCGAGCCCTCGACGGCCCCTCGTCGCTGTTCGTCACATCGGCCACGCTAGGTCCGCGGACGCCGGATGCCGACGGACCCGACGGGAGCGCGCTCAGTCGTGGCCCAGCCCACCGCGCCCGACCGTGTCGGTGAGGATGCCGAGGAGCTGGCGCAGCATCGCCGCGGTCGCGCCCCACACCGTGTCGCCCACGAGCTCGAAGAACACGATCGGCCGATCGGCGCCGAAGATCGGCCAGCGCTCCTCACGGAACACGCCGTCGGCCAGCAGCTCCGAGCAGGCGACGATCAGGACCGCGTCGACCTCGGAGGGGTTGGCCACCAGCGTCGGCCGGGCGGCGAGCAGCCCGACGAACGGGGCGATGTAGGACCGGCTCGAGATGGTCGAGAGGTGGTCGAGCTCGCCCACGATCTCCACCGAGGCCGGTTCGAGGCCGACCTCCTCCCACGCCTCCCGGCACGCGGTCGTGGCGAGGTCCTCGCCCGGTTCCTGGCGCCCACCGGGGAACGCCACCTCGCCGCTGTGGACCCGCAGGTCGCCCGACCGACGCGTGAGGACGACGAAGAGCTCGCCGTCCTCCTCGAAGCACGCGGCGAGCACCGCGGCCGCGAGCGGGGCGACCGCGGCCCGTGGCGACGGTCGGGGCGGGCCGATCACGGCGAAGGCTTCGCGCAACCGGGCCGCGTCGGGGCGTCGTCGATCCGGCGGCAGCCCGGCCCACGGCGCCGGGTCCCCCGCGAAGACCCCCGGGGGCCGGGGGATGTGCTGGGGACCGCCCCGCACGCCGTCGCCGCCGGGAGCGGTCACCGTCGCCTCAGGCGTCGGAGGTCGCCGGCTCGGCCAGGTGCTCGAGCAGCTGGCGGAGGCCGCCCTTCTTGAGGTCGGCCATCACCCGCCCGGGCGTGGTCTCGCCTCGCTCCCACTCCATCCACGAGGCGAGTAGCTTGGCCGGGTCGGCGGGCGGTAGTTCCATGGCGGCAGCCTACCGACGGGCCACATGCCCCGGACCTGGCCGCTACGTTGATCGCGTCCCGTTGGGACGGGATGGGAGAACATTGACCGGCACGAGCCCGACGGGGTACCTGCGCAACAGCCCTCGACAGGCGCGCTCGGCCGCCCGCGTCGAACGGTTGCTCGACGCGGCCGAAGAGGTGTTCGAGGAGGTCGGCTACGACGCCGCCACCACCAACCTCGTCGCCGCCCGCGCCGACGTCCCCGTCGGCACCCTCTACCGCTGGTTCCCCGACAAGGCGGCGCTGGCCGAGGCCCTGACCGACCGGTACATCCACGAGTTGCTCGGGATGTACGTGGAGCTGCTCCGCGACCTCACGCCCGCCGAGCACATGAGCAACTTCATCCGCCAGGTGATGGCGGTGATCGTCGAGCGCGCCCGGTCCCAGCGGGCGCTCCCCGCGTTGCTGGTGTCGACCATGGTCCCCGGGCGTCGCTCCGACGCCGGCACCCGGCTCCGCGGCACCCTCACCGACCACATCGGCAGCATCCTCGACGTCCGGGTGCCGGGGATCCCCGCCGACGTCCGCGACGACACCGCCGAGGTGTGCGTGGCGTTCCTCTACCTCGTGATCTCCGCGGCCATGGACGACGGCGTCGGGGCCCGCCTCGCCGACGAGTACGTCGACGCGATGATCGCCTACCTCGAGGCCAAGTTCCCCACCCCCGACGACCCGGTGTGGTCCGAGGCCGAACCGGCCGTCACCCCCCGCTTCCCGGCACCGGACCGCACGGCCCGGCTCGCCGCGGTCACGCTCGACGACGGGATCGGATCGACGTGAGCAGCCGCCAGCCCCCGCAGGCGCTTCGCAACCCGCCGCGCCAGCAGCGGGCCCGGCGACGGGTCGAGGAGCTGCTCGACGCGGCCGCCGAGGTGTTCGACGAGGTCGGCTACGACAAGGCGACCACGTCCATGGTCGCCGAACGGGCCGGCGTCTCCCCCGGCACCTTCTACCGGTGGTTCCCCGACAAGGCGACCCTCGCCGACGCGCTCGCCGAGCGCTACCTGGAGGACCTCGGCGCGATGTACCAGTCGCTGCTCGACAGCGATCCCGACGAACCGGCGGCCGACCTCGTGTCGCGGGTGGTCCGAGCACTCGCCGCCATGGTCACGACCCACCCGGCGCTCGGCGCGCTGTTGGCCAGCGCGATCGCGCCCGGCAACCCGTCGCCCGCCGGCCACCTGCTGCGGGACAACATGCACGCGCAGCTCGAGGCGGTGCTCGACCTGCGGGTGCCCGGCATCCATCCCGACGACCGCACCCGCGTCGCCCGGATCCTGCTCGACGTGGTCCTCACCCTGCTGTCGACCGTCGGCCACCTCGCACCGGCCGAGCAGATGCGCACGGCGCAGGAGTACGCCGACCTGATCATCACCTACCTCGACGCCAAGTTCCCACCGGAGGGCGACCCGGCCTGGAGCGATCCTGGGCCGCGGATCCGGCCCATCAGCCCGGCACCCCAGGTGTCGTCCGACCGGCCCACCTGACCCACCTCGGACGCGACGGAGCCCGGGCCGAGGCCCGGGCTCCGTGTCGTTCTGGCTGCGTCAGCGAGCCGGGATCACATCATCCCCGGCATGCCGCCCATGCCGCCCATGCCCCCGGGCATGCCGCCGGCGGCGGCCTCCTCCTCGGGCTTGTCGGCGACGATGGCCTCGGTGGTGAGCAGCAGACCGGCGATCGACGCCGCGTTCTGCAGCGCGGCGCGGGTCACCTTGGCCGGGTCGAGGACGCCGGCCTTGAGCAGGTCCTCGAACGTCCCCGTCGCGGCGTTGAAGCCGTACGAGCCGCTCTCGCTCTCCACCTGCTGGACGACGACGGCACCCTCGAGGCCGGCGTTGCCGGCGATGAGGCGGGCCGGGGCGTCGAGCGCCTTGTGCACCGAGCGGGCACCGGTGGCCTCGTCGCCCTCGAGGCCGTCGATGGCCGACGCCACGGCGGCGCGGGCCCGGACGAGGGCGGTGCCACCGCCGGGCACGATGCCCTCCTCGATGGCGGCGCGGGTGGCCGACAGCGCGTCCTCGATGCGGTGCTTCTTCTCCTTGAGCTCCACCTCGGTGGCGGCACCGACCTGGACGACGGCGACGCCGCCGGCCAGCTTGGCGAGGCGCTCCTGGAGCTTCTCGCGGTCCCAGTCGGAGTCGGTCTCGTCGATCTCACGCTTGATCTGGGCGACCCGACCGTTGACGTCGTCGGCGGAACCGCCGCCCTCGACGATGGTCGTGTTGTCCTTGGTCACCACGACCTTGCGGGCGGTGCCCAGGAGGTCGAGCGTGGTGTTCTCGAGCTTGAGGCCGACGGTCTCGGAGACGACCTGCCCACCGGTGAGGGTGGCGATGTCGCCGAGCATGGCCTTGCGACGCTCGCCGAACCCGGGGGCCTTGACGGCGACCGAGTTGAACGTGCCGCGGATCTTGTTGACCACGAGGGTGGCGAGGGCCTCGCCCTCGATGTCCTCGGCGATGATCAGCAGCGGCTTGCCGGTCTGCATGACCTTCTCGAGGACCGGCACGAGGTCGGCGACCGCGGTGATCTTGCTCTCGGTGAGGAGGATGTACGCGTCCTCGAGGACGGCCTCCTGGCGCTCGGCGTCGGAGACGAAGTACGGGGACAGGTAGCCCTTGTCGAACTGCATGCCCTCGGTGAACTCGAGCTCGATGCCGAAGGTGTTCGACTCCTCGACGGTGACCACGCCGTCCTTGCCGACCTTGTCGATGGCGTCGGCGAGGACCTCGCCGATGGCGCTGTCGTTGTTGGCGGAGATGGTGGCGACCTGGGCGATCTCGCTGCGGTCGTCGATCTCCTTGGCCTGGGACTTGACCGACTCGACGGCCGCGGCGACGGCCTTGTCGATGCCCCGCTTGAGCGACATCGGGTTGGCGCCGGCGGCCACGTTGCGGAGGCCCTCCTTCACCAGGGCCTGGGCGAGCACGGTGGCGGTGGTGGTGCCGTCGCCGGCGACGTCGTTGGTCTTGGTCGCCACCTCCTTCACCAGCTGGGCGCCCATGTTCTCGTAGGGGTCCTCCAGCTCGATCTCACGAGCGATGGAGACGCCGTCGTTGGTGATGGTCGGGGCGCCGAACTTCTTCTCCAGCACCACGTTGCGGCCCTTCGGGCCGAGGGTGACCTTCACGGCGTCGGCGAGCTTGTTGACACCCGCCTCAAGGCCGCGGCGGGCCTCGTCGTCGAACTTCAGGATCTTGGGCATTGGTTCCTCCGGCTCAGTTCTCGACGATGGCGAGCACGTCGCGGGCGTTCAGGATGAGCACGTCCTGACCGTCGACCGTGATCTCGGTGCCGCCGTACTTGCTGTAGACGACGACGTCGCCCACCTTGACGTCCATCGGGATGCGGTTCTCGCCGTCCTCGTCCCACCGGCCCTCGCCGGCCGCGATGACCTCGCCCTGCTGGGGCTTCTCCTTGGCGGTGTCGGGGATGACCAGGCCGCTGGCCGTGGTCTCCTCGGCGTCACCGGGCTTGACGACGATGCGGTCTTCGAGGGGCTTGAGAGCCATCTTGCGCCTCCATGGCGTGCGGTTTCGGGGGCGTGCCCGCCCGCTCATGGGGCGTTAGCACTCGGGTGTAGCGAGTGCTAACGATACGGCGAGGATCGGCAACTCGCAAGCAGTCGGCGGCCGAGAGTGCTAATCCCTCCGCGAACGGCCCTTCGGGTCCGAGCTTCGTGGACCAGCGCCACCCAGGTCGGTGCCACAGCGCCATGGCCGGTGCGTGGGTTACGTTGCCGCTCATGGCGCGGAACGATGCAGTCGACAGGGAGCTCGAACGCATGGCTCCCGGGATGCCGCTGGCCCGAGCCTGGGAGGAGAACCTCACCCGGACGATGTTCAGCAGGCACTTCCTCGGGGTGATGACGGTCCAGAACCCTCTGGACGTCCAGATCACCCAGGAGATCATCTGGGAGACCAGGCCCGAGGTGATCGTGGAGTGCGGATCGTTCGGGGGGGTCGGCGCTCATGTGGGCGGCGCACATGGAGGCGTGCGAGATCGACGGGCTCGTCGTCGCGATCGACATCGAGGACCACACGGAGATGGCGAGCCAGCGGTCGCTGTGGGACCGGCGCGTGCGGTTCCTGCACGGGTCGACGGTGGATCCGGCGATCGTCGCACGGGTGACCGACCTCGTGCGGGACAGGCGGACCATGGTGATCCTGGACTCGGATCACCATGCCGACCACGTGCGAGCCGAGCTGGCGGCGTACGCCTCGCTCGTGACGCCGGGGTGCTACCTGATCGTGCAGGACATGTTGACCGAGGTGCTGCTCCCCGACCACGGGCCGGGGCCCATCACGGCCGTGGAGGAGTTCCTCACCGGTGACGACCGATTCGTCGTCGACCGCGACAGGGAGTGCCTGATCCTGACGATGTGCCCTTCGGGCTGGCTGCGACGGCTCTGAGGCGCCCCGAACCGAGCCCGGTGTCGCATCGGCTCCGCCGCTCGACGGCCGTGCTCACATCGGCCGGCCCGGGGCCGATGGGCACCCATGAGCCTCTCGAAGCGTCAGCGGGACAAGGCGCGCACCAAGGCCGGCGAGCTCCTCGGGGTTCCGGTCGCGACGATCGTCCCGGCCCGAAGCGGCGTCCACCCCCTCGGGTCGGCCGCGATCGCCGCCGGCGGCGCGATCGCGGTGGCGGTCGCGACGGCGGTGATCTTCGGCACCGTCATGTTCCCGGGCGTCGTCGTCATCATCGTCGCCGTCCATGCGATGTCGCCCCACCGCATGATCGCGGTCTGCGACCAGGGCTTCGCGCTCCTGAAGCGCTCCGGGTTCAACGGCCGACCCTCGGCGGTCGTCGGCCTGTTCGGGTTCGACCAGCTCGTGCCCGGCGCCGTGACGAGCTCGCACGCCCGCTACCACCTCGGCCCCGAGGAGCTCTGGATCCCGAAGGCCGAGTTGGCGAACCTCTCGCCCGCGGTCGGCCCGGCCGGCCCGTCGGTCCCCGGCTTCGTCGGCGGCTGACCCCCGGCCGCGCCCCGAGCGAGCCACGGACCCTCAGCCGGTGTAGGCCGCCTCGGCGGCCACCGGAGCCGCGGCAGCCGCCGGCGCCGCGGGCTCGGCCGGCCCGGTGGTCGAGGTGGTCGAGGTGGTCGAGGTGGTCGTGGTCGGCGGCACCGAACCACCGAACTCGATCGTGTCGTAGACGAAGTCGCCGCAGGTCGCCTCGGCACGGTCCAGGAGCCGCGGGTAGATCTCCCCCGGGTGCTGGAACGAGCCGTTCTCGTCGACGGAGACCTCCTCCGCGAACGACTCCCCAGACGAGTCGACCACGACGATCGTCGCGGTCGGCATGTCGCACTCGGTCCCTCGCAACGTGCCCATCGGGGGCCCGGAACTCGCCGGGAAGAGGTAGAACTCCGGCACGTCCGAGTCGTAGGTGATCCACACGTTCGAGTCGCCGCACCAGGCCGTCAGCGAGACGTCTGCGCCGGGATCGACGTCGACGACCTCCCACACCCCCGCGACGACCATCGTCGCCTCCACGTCGACCCGCAGGCGTTCTGAATCGAACGTCTCGAACGTGGGTGCGTCGCACGCGTCGTCGGTGTACGTGAACGTGATCAGGTCCCCGGCGGTGCCACGGGTGGGGGTCACGGTCAGCGTCGGACCCTCCTGGGCGCCGGCGTCACCGACCCCGACGACCGCCAGCAGCCCCAACGCGCCAGCGATCAGCCCGGCACCCACGATCCGCTTCGCTCCAACCCGCACGGTCCCACCTCCGAGTCGCTCGACCTGCGCCGGACGCTACTCCGCGACTCGACGACCGAGGAGCCGATCGAGCAACCACACGATCGCGACCGCGGCGAACAGCGCCACCACCGGTTCCGCGGTGGCTCGCATCCTCGTGCTCCCGTAGAGCGCCACGGCGACGAAGGCTGCGCTGAAGGTCAGCACCGCGCCCACGAGGAGCGCGTCGCGCCGTCTGGTCCGCCAGAGGATCACCGCCCCGGCCACCACGAACGGGAGCAACGCCAGGTGGAACCACATCCCGAGCCGTTGCAGGCCCTCATTGCGGCCCTCCCGGACGTCGAAGGCGAGTTGGTCCTCCAGCGACCACACGCCGGCCGACCGGGCCACCCGAGCCGCGGCCACCACCGGGAGCCGCCCTCGATGCTCCCGGGCATGGGTGATCCCGGCCTGGCGCGTGAAGGCGTCGAGCTGCTTGTCGGTTCGATCCGGCCCGTAGAGGGTCCGCGCGCCGAACGCGGCTCGCATGACGCACGGCAGCCGGAACGACCCGAGGTGCTCGCCCGCGTAGGTCTCGTCGCAATTGGCGCCGGCCAAGGTCACGCCGCTGTTGGTCGACAGCTGGGGCGTGCCCATCGCTTCGAGGTTTCGCAACATCCAGGCCCCGACCATCGACGATGCCACCAGGACCAGGACGGCCGCGCCGGTCAGCCGGGTCCGCCACGGCAGGACCCGAGCCCCCGAAGCGAACATCGCCGCGACGCCGAGCAACGGGATCGAGAGGGCCGCCTCGGCCCGGGTGAGGGCTGCGAGCCCGATCCCGAACCCGAGCAACGCGGCGGATCGCACCCCCGGCGAGGCCGACCATCGGGCGAACAGCAGCACGACCGCCGCCACTACCGGAGATAGGTCGCTTCGCTGGTCAGCAGGCCCGACGGCTGGAACCACAGGGGGTGCACGGCCACGATGGCGGCCGCGACCAGTCCGACCCGCCCGTCGACCAGCCGACGCCCCGCCAGCCCGAGGAACGCCACGCCGAGGCCGCCGACCAGCGCGAACACCACCCGTTGCTGGTCCGCCGATCGCAGCCCGGCCACGTCGGCGATCGCCATCACCGTCGGGTGGAACGGCGGGTGCGCCCCGGTGGCCTCCGGTTGCGATCCGGGCTCCTCGCTCAGCGCGACCCCGTTCCCGTGGGCGAGGTTCTCCGCCATGCTCCGATACGCCGAGACGTCGCTCGCGTACGGCATGTCCGACGCAACGCCGAGGCCGAACCACAGACGGACGAGCACCCCGACCACCGCGACCACGCCCAACGCCAGGGCGAACGACGGGCGCCGCCTCAGCCGGTGCACCCCGTCGCGTCCGCTCGAACTCTCCACCCGCGCTACCTCTCCCGACGAACCGCGGGAGCGTAACCGACCTGGTCGTTCAGTCGGTCAGCAGGGGGAGGCGCAGGTTCGGGTCGGCACCGCAGTCGAGACCGGAGGGACCATCCGCCCCCAGGCGGTACCAGGCGGCCGACGCGACCATGGCCGCGTTGTCGGTGCACATGTCGCGGCTGGGCAGGAAGCCGTGGACGCCGTCCTCCACGCACGCCGAGAGGAAGCGCTCCCGGAGCTGGGAGTTGGCCGCCACGCCGCCGCCGAGCACCAGGCCCTTGGCCCCGATCTGGCGCGCCGCCCGACGGGCCTTGGTGACGAGGACGTCGACGACCGCCTCCTGGAAGCTGGCCGCCACGTCCGCGGTGGACGCCTCGGGGTGCTTGCGCACGTGGTTGATCACGGCGGTCTTGAGGCCGGAGAAGGAGAAGTCGAGCCCGTCGTTCTGCATCGCCCGGGGGAAGGCGATCGCGTCGGGGTCGCCCTCCATCGCGATCCGGTCGATGGCCGGGCCGCCCGGGTAGCCGAGGCCGAGGTAGCGGGCCACCTTGTCGAAGGCCTCGCCGGCGGCGTCGTCGAGGGTCGAACCCAGCAGCCGGTAGCGGCCGTGGTGCTCCATGGCCACGAGCATCGTGTGGCCGCCCGACACCAGGAGCACCACCAGCGGCAGCTCGAGGGACGGGTCCTCCAGCAGGGCGGCGTAGAGGTGGGCCTCGAGGTGGTTCACGGCCACGAAGGGCACGTCCCACACCAGCGCCAGCGCCTTCGCCGTGCTCACACCGACGAGCAGCGACCCCACGAGGCCCGGCCCGTAGGTGGCGGCGACCGCGTCGAGGTCGGGGCCGTCGAGACCGGACTCGACGAGCGCCTCGGCGATGACCGGGGTGAGCAGGTCGACGTGGGCCCGGCTGGCGATCTCGGGGACGACGCCGCCGAAGCGGGCGTGGATGTCGACCTGGCTGGACACCACCGACGAGCGCACCACGCTCCCGCCGACGACGACGGCGGCGGCGGTCTCGTCGCACGAGGTCTCGATCCCGAGGATCTTGGTGTGGGCGTCGACGGCGACGGGCGTGGTCGAGGTGGGGGCGGGCGGGAGGATCATGCGGACCCCATCCTGCCGCCACCGGCCCCGGACCGGGCAGCCGCGGGGTGCACCGGCGGCGCGTGGGTGGCGACGTCGAGGCCGCTGCGCACCGTGGCGGCACCGAGCTCGGCCTCGATCGCGTCGAGCCGGGCGGCGTAGGCGTCGGTGGTGATGTCGTGGGCCCACATCACGACCGCGTCCTCGCCGTTGTCGCCGTAGTACGCCTTGCGAGCCCCGACCGGCGCGAAGCCGAGCCGGCCGTAGATGCGCTGCGCCCGCTCGTTCGACGCCCGCACCTCGAGGGTGAGCTGGCGGGCGCCCAGCTCCAGCGAGCAGCGGACCAGTTCGACCAGCAGCCGGGTGGCGATCGAACGACCCTGGACGCCGGGATCGACTGCGACGGTCGACACGTGGCCGTCGTCGGCGATCATCAGCAGCCCGGCGTAGCCGACGACCGCCTCGCCCTGGCGGGCGACGAGGTAGCACCGGCCCCGCCGCTCCAGCTCGTCCTCGAACAGCTTCGACGACCACGGCCGCGGGTAGACCCGGGACTCGATCGCCAGCACGCCGGGAAGGTGTCGGCGCCGCATCGGCGTGACCACGACCGCCGGCCGACCGAGGTCGGGACCGGCGGCGTTCACGCGCCCTCCCGGGTGGACCAGTTGATCTCGGCATCGGGCTTGCGGAGGTAGAGCAGCTCGATCTCGTGGGGTCGGACCCAGTCCTCGCGGAGCGCCTTGGCGTGGGCGAGCTGCACGAGCGATCGGGCGGAGGGGTGGGCCTGGTCGCCCCCGGCCACCTCGACGTCGGGACGGTCGAAACGATCGGCGTAGCGCACCGCACCGTCGCCGCACAGCAGGGTCTCGCCCGGGAGCGCCAGCAGCTCGGCGGCCAGCTCCTCCGGCGACCCGACGGTGGGTTCGCTCGTGCGCTGCAACCCGCCGGGCACCGGCCGGTAGAACGCCCAGAACACCTCACCCCGGCGGGCGTCGACGACCGCGGCGACCCGCCGGTTCGCGAACCGCAGGGGGAAGGCCAGGAGGTCGAGGCTCGACACCGCGATCATCGGGACCCGCAGGGCCTGCGCGATCGCCTTGCCCGACGCCACGCCGACCCGCAGGCCGGTGAACAGCCCCGGTCCGTGGTCGACGGCGACGCAGGAGATGTCCGACAGCTCGACCCGAGCCTGCTCGCACACGAAGCGGATCGCCGGCGTCAGGTTCTCGGCGTGGCGCTTGCCGCGCGACGAGTGCGAGGAGGCCAGCACGCCCTCGTGCCCGCCGATCGCGCACCCCACCTGCGCCGTGGCGCTCTCCAGGCCAAGGATCAGCACGACGGGTCGCCTCCGCCGCCCGCCCAGGGCGCCACGGTCTCGTCGACCAGGCGCGAGCGGGCGAACCACGAGGTCCCGCGGGGCAGCAGGGTGATGGTGCGGTCGTCGTCGCCGGTGCCGAAGGTGATCCGCACCTCGAGGTACCGGTCGCCCAGCGCCGGCAGCACGGCGTCGCCCCACTCGACGAGCATCACCGCGTCCTCGTCGAGCATCTCACCCACGCCCAGCTCGGCGACCTCTCGGAGCTGGTCGAGCCGGTAGACGTCGAGGTGGTGCAGGGACAGGTCCGGACCCTGGTACTCCCGCACGATGGTGAAGGTCGGGCTGGTGACCGGCTCGGCGATCCCGAGACCGGCCGCGAACCCCTGCGCGAAGGCGGTCTTGCCGGCGCCCATCTCACCGGCGAGCACGATGATGTCGCCGGCGCGGCTGATGCCCGCGATCGCCCGCGCGAGGGCCTGCGTCTCGGCGGCGGACGCGGCGCGAACCGTGGTGGGTCGCGTCATCGAACGGTGGTGCGACGCAGGTCGGGGGGCTCGACGGGCACCGTTGGAGACTACTGCCGCGGGGGCGCGGTCCATCCCCTCCGGCCGGTGCACCCCGACCCCCGTCGACCCCGGTCGAACCGTCGACGCGCGTTGCGCGCGGGATCGGTAGTGTCGGCCGCCTCAGAGACATCGGTCACACCGACCGGTCGACGACAGGGGAGCCGCATGGGACGACGGGCGCGGATGGTCACGACGATCGGGCTGGCCCTCGTGCTGGCCACCGGCCTCGGCGGGTGCCTGTACTTCCCGAGATCGTTCCAGCTGACCGACGGCAGCGGCACCGAGGCGCAACCGTGGTGGTGCGGCGGTTCGCCGGAGCTCTCGGCGGCCCAGTGCCAGAACTTCTCCGCGATCCTCGACGTGGCCATCGCCGAGGCGCAGGCCCACATGACCGTCGCCGACGCCCTCGCGGACGGGCTCACACCGACGGCCGGCGCCCCGGCCGGGGTCGGCTACGCGATGGGCACGGCGCGGGCCTCCTTCGTCGCCGGCAGCCCCAACGTGCTCCTCTACGAGAGCTCGGCGCCGGGCGCCCGACTGGTGGGCTTCGCCTACGCGGTGACCGGGGCCGAGCCGTCCGGCTTCGACGGCGACCGCGACCACTGGATCGCGGTGGGCGACCCCGCGGTCTGGTGGCTCCCGGTCTGGGCCCTACGCGGCTACGAGAACCAGCCCGACGTGTTCGCGGCGTCGCACCCGTGCCTCGTGGGCGGCGGGCACGTCACCGCCACCACCGACCCCTGCTACGTCGCCTCGCACCCCGAGCCGTTCCGGTTCGTCGTCACCAACGACGACGGGATCGGCGCCCCGGGCATCGACGCCCTCGTCGAAGGGCTGTACGGCCTGCCGAACGTGGTGGTCGACGTGGTCGCACCCGCCACCAACCAGTCCGGGACCGGCGACACCGTGACACCCGGTGGCGCGACCGGCCAACCGGCGACGACCGCCAGCGGCCGACCGGCCACCGCGGTCGCCGGAACCCCGGGCGACTCGGTGAACTACGCACTCGACCAGCTCCACCTCGTGCCCGACCTCGTCGTGTCGGGGATCAACCTCGGTCAGAACATGAACGGCATCGTCGCCCTGTCCGGCACCGTTGGCGCCGCCCGCGTCGCCGCCCGTCGGGCGTTCCCGTCCATCGCCAGCAGCCAGGGCGGCCTCAGCCTCCCGGTCGACTTCCCCACCGGCGTCACCGCCACCCTCGACCTCGTGGAGCGGTACCGCCTGGGCCTGGCCGGCGCTCCGTACATGACGGTGCCGAACATCAACATCCCGACGTGCGCCGCCGGCACCACGGTGCGGGGCACCGTCGAGACCGTGGTCGCTCCGGCGCTGAACGGCCGCAGCTACACCACGCAGAACTGCGCGTCGACGGTGACGGTGATCAACGACGACGTCGACGCCTTCAACAACGGCTTCATCGGCATCACCGACGTCGGTCTGGGCTGATCTCCTCCGCCGACGCCCGCTCGGCGAGCGCGTCGTGGAAGCCCCGCAGCAGCTCGGCCAGCTCGTCCGGTCGCTCCTGCATCATCTGGTGACCCGCGCCCCGGAGCACCACGAAGTCGCTGTCGGGCAGGAGCCGGGCCAGGTGACGGCTCGCCGGCACGGGGGTGAGCAGGTCGCGGGTGCCGACCACGACCATCGACGGCGTCTCGGTACGGCGCAGCGCCTCCCGGGCGTCGTGGTCGAACATCTGGTCGACCGAGGCCAGCATCGCAGCCGGATCCATGGAGGCACCCATGTCGGCCACGATGCGCATCGCGGTCGGCGAGGGACGCGAGCCGAACGCCAACCGCACGACCCGACCGGTGGCCACGTCGGCACCGGGGAGCGCACGGCCCCCCTCGACGACGGCCGAACCCCGGCCGACCAGGCGGCGCATCTGACGGTCGACACCGGGTGGGAACACCTGGTGGGCCCGGGTGTTGAGGAAGACCGTGCCGGCGACCCGCTCGGCCAGCACGTCCGGGTGCTCGGCGCAGAAGGTCATCAGCGTCATCCCGCCCATGGAGTGCCCGACCACGATCGCGTCGTGCAGGTCGAGGGCCTCGAGCAGGTCGGCGAGGTCGTCGGCGAGCCGGGTGAGCCCGAAGCCGCCCTCCCCCGGCGACGACGTTCCGTGGCCCCGGAGGTCGACGGCGATCACGCGGAACTGGTCGGACAGGTCGTGCATCTGCGGCGCCCACACGTCGGAGCGGAGCGTGATGCCGTGGAGGAGCACGAGCGGCCGGCCCTCACCACGTTCGATCGCATGGATCGTGCCGCCGTCGCGGGTGGTGATGTGGTGGTCGGTCATGCCGTCGGGCAGGGCGAACCGGTCGTCGGTGAGGGGACGGCCGACGGAGCGCCCGCCGGCGGTGCGGGCGACCGACGGGTGCGTCGCCCGGTAGAGGCCGAACGCGGCGGCCCCGGTGCCGGCGGCGATCAGCGCGAGCTTCTTCAGGTTCACGTCGGAGGACCTCCCGAGTAGCGGCGGGGGACGCGCGAGCTGATGCCGCACACGACCTCGTAGGTGATGGTGCCCACGCGCGCGGCCCACTCGTCCACCGGGAGGTGCTCGTCGCCCTGCCGGCCGAACAGCACGACCTCGTCGCCGACCTGCACATCGTCGTCGCCGCAGTCGACCATGAGCTGGTCCATGGTGATGGTGCCGGCGATCGGGCGGCGGCGTCCGCCGATCAGGACCTCCCCGCCGTCGGCCGACAGCGCTCGGGTCACGCCGTCGGCGTAGCCGAGCGGCACCGTGGCGAGGGTGGTCGGCCGCTCCGCCTCGTAGCGGTGCCCGTACGACACACGGTCGCCGGCGGCGAGGCGCTTGACGTGCGACACCCGGGCCCGCAGCGACATCGCGGGCTCGAACGGCACGCGGCCCCTGAGGCTCGGACTGGGGTCGAGCCCGTAGATGCCGATGCCGCACCGCACCATGTCGAACCGGGCGTCGGGGTGGGCGATGGCGCCAGCGGTGTTGGCGGCGTGGCGCAGGGGGACCTCGATGCCCGCCGCGGCCAGGTCGTCGAGCACCCCGCGGTAGCGCTCGGTCTGGACCGCCGTCGTGGGGTTGTCCGGCTCGTCGGCCACCGCGAAGTGGGTGAACACCGAGGCGAGGGCGAGCCCCGGCGCCGCTTCGATCGACCGGGCGAGCGCGACCGCGTCGTCGGGCTGGACGCCGACCCGGCGCATCCCGGTGTCGACCTTCAGGTGGGTGCGGACCGGCGCGTGCCCGCCATCAGCGGCTCCCGCGCCGGAGGCTGCGGCGAGCACCTCGACACCGGATGGCGTGTAGACGGTCGCGTCGAGGTCCCGGGCGACGAGCTCGGCGACCTCGTCCGGCGACGGTTGGGACAGCACGAGGATGGGCGCGTCGATGCCCGCCTCCCGCAGCTCCGCCCCCTCGGCCACGAGCGCCACCCCGAGCATCGAGGCGCCCCCGGCCAGTGCGGCCCGCGAGACCGGCACGGCCCCGTGCCCGTACCCGTCGGCCTTCACGACGGCACAGACGTCGACCCCCGCGAGGTCCCGCAACCGGGCGACGTTGGCCGTGACGGCACCGAGGTCGACCTCGGCCCGGACGGGGCGAATCGGGGGGTTCAGTCGGCGTCGTCCCGGATGATGGCCCGCAGGATGTCGACGCGGGCGACGATGCCGGCCAGCCCGCCGTCGCCGACGACCGGCAGCCGGGAGACGTCGTGGTCGTGCATGAGGGTGGCGGCCCGCTCGACGGTGTCGTCGGCGGCGACGGTGACCGGGTCGCGGTGCATCACCTCGGCCACCGTGCTGCCCAAGGCCCGGCGGAGGTCGTCGTCGAACTGGCGCTGCGCGCTCGGCAGCTCCAGGGTGGCGCCCAGCAGGGAGATCACCGTCGGGAAGTGGAGCTTGCTCTCCTGCACGATCAGGTCACCGGTCGAGAGCATGCCGACCACGGTGCCGTCGGCGGCGACGACCGGGGCGCCGTCGATGCTGCGGTCGACCAGCGTGCGCATGGCGTCGGCGACGTTGTCGTCCGGGCCGAACGTGAGGACGTCGGTGGTCATGACTTCGCTCACGGGCGACTTGCGGGACATCGTTCCTCCGGCGTTGGGGTGGGTGGGTCGGGGCGCCGACCGGGCCGACGGCGGGGACCGTGCGGGCCGGGGACGAGGCTACCGCTGCGCCTCGGCGCGGCGCGACGACGATCCCGGACCGGTGGACGTCGGTGGGCCGCAGCAGTCGTCGATCACCCGCGGCAGGAACGCCGGGAGATCGCTCGCGACCAGGCCGTGCACCGGCCCGAGCGCCCCGGCCCGACCGTGGAGGTGCGCGGCGAGGGCCGCGGCCCGCAGGGCGGGCACGCCCTGGGCCAGGAGGGCGGTGACGATCCCCGTCAGCACGTCGCCGGTGCCGGCGGTGGCCAGGCGGCGGTCGCCGGCATCGGCCACCAGCACCGCGCCGTCGGGGTCGGCCACCACGGTGCACGGGCCCTTCAGGAGCACGACCGCGCCGGTGGTCCGGGCGAGGGCTCGCGCGGCCTCGAACCGGTCGGCCCCGGGTGCGGCACCGGTGAGGAGCGCGTGCTCGCCGTCGTGGGGCGTGAGCACGACCGGCCCGGCCCCGGAGGGTCGGCGGCCGATCACGGTGGCCGCCTCGCGCCCGAGCGCTCGGAGCCCGTCGCCGTCGACGACGATCGGCCGGGTCGTCGACGCAACCAGCTCGCGCACCCCGGTCGTGACCGCGCCGTCGGCGCCCAGACCCGGTCCGACGGCGAGCGCGGCGAACCGCTCGGCCCCGTCGGCGACGACCGCGGCCCAGCCGGCAGCGGGGAGGGCGACCCGCACGGCCTCGACGGGTGCGGCACCGGCCACCGTGGCCGGGTCGGCGGGGTCGACGCCCGGCGTGGACAGGCGGACGTAGCCGGCTCCGGCCCGTTGGGCGCCGGCCACGGCGAGGCGCGCGGCGCCGGTCATCCCCGGCGACCCGGCGACGATCCAGGCCGCGTGCTGCCACTTGTGGGTGTCCCGGCGCTCGGTCGGCCACCAGGCCGCCACGTCCTCGTCCCGCACCCGGTGCGCCGATGCTCCCGAGGTGTCGAGTCCGATGTCGACCACGACCACCTCACCCGCCAGCGTCGCGCCGTCGCCGAGGAGGAGCCCGGGCTTCAGCGCCGCGAACGTGACCGTCCGCACCGCCGCCCAGGGCGCCCCCGCAGCCTCGCCGGTGAGGCCGGACACGCCCGACGGCACGTCGACCGCGAGCACGGGCGTGGTCCCGGGCTCCGGTGGGGTCCAGGTGCCACGGAAGCCGGTGCCGAACGCGGCGTCGATCAGCAGGTCGGCCGGGGGAAGGACGTCGCCCGGGGTCACGGTCGCGGTGTCGAGGACCGTCACCCGCACGCCGCGGCGGCGGAGGTGGCGGGCCGCCGAGCGGCCGTCGGCCCCGTTGTTCCCCTTGCCGGCGAGGACCACGACGCGTCGCCCGTAGGTGCCGCCGAGGAGGTCGATCGCCTCGCGGGCCGTGGCCCACCCGGCCCGCTCGATCAGCACCTCGACCGGTTCGGGAGCGGCCGCGTCGACGGCCGCCATCTCGGTCGGGGTGACGATCGGCTCCACGACCGCCAGTCTGCCGGGTTCGGCCGGTGCCCGGCCCGGGTGGACCTAACCTGCGCCCGATGTCGGCCCCACGGACGATCCCGCTCAGCGACGGCCGCGTGCTCGGCTTCGACGACGTCGGCGACCCGGACGGCGTGCCCGTGCTCTTCGTCCACGGCACGCCGGACTCGCGCCGGGCCCGCCACCCCGACGACGGCGTCGCGGCCCGGCTCGGCGTCCGGCTGGTGGCCGTCGACCGTCCGGGGTTCGGCTCGTCGACCGCGGATCCCACCGCGACGGTCGGCTCGATCGCCGACGACCTCGTCGCCCTCGCCGATCACCTCGACGTGTCGGCGTGGCGTCCGTTCGCCTGGTCCGCCGGGTCGGTGTACGCCCTCGCGCTCGCCGCGCGGCACCCCGACCGCGTGGCCCGGGTCGCGGTCGCCGCCGGCCTGGTGCCGTTCGAGGCCTACGCCACGCCCGGCATCCTCGACGACGCCGACGGGGGCCGGTGGATGGTCGCCGAGCTCGGTGCCGAGCTGGGTCCGGCCGGGTTGGCCGAGGCCGCGGCGCCGATGGTGGCCCCATGGCCCTGCGACGACGCGCTGGCCCGCGACCACCTCCGGGAGACCGCCGATCCGTTCCGCCGGGCCGAGCTGGCCTCGGTGCCCGGCGCCGAGGACGCGATGGTCCACGGGCTCGTCGACAGCGTGGCCGACGGGCTGGCCGGCATCGTGCGCGACGTCGAGCTCCAGGTCGAGCCACCGGACGTCGACTGGTCGGCGGTGGCCTGCCCGGTCGACCTCACCTACGGCGCCCGGGACACCACCGCGCCACCCAGCTTCGGCCATTGGTGGGCCGGCCGCCTCCGCTGGGCCGAGCTGACCGTGGTCCCCGACGCCGGACACCTGGTCGCCCTCACCCACTGGGAGCGGATCCTCACCACCCTCGCATCCTGACCGCACGTTCGGGGTCGGATCCCAACCGTGCTCGATGCCGGAAGCAGATGATCCCCCGTCGGCATCACGGTTGGGATCCGACCCCGAACGTGCACCTCGGTGTGCGGTGGCAGGATGGCCGGATGGAGCGACGGTCCCCCGCCGACGTCGCCGCCGCCGTTCGACCGGACGGGTGGCGGGTCGTCGACGACGCCGTCCACGCGCGGTTCGCCACCGGGTCGTTCGCCGCCGGCATCGCGTTCGCAGTCCGCATCGGCGAGGCGGCCGACGCCGCGAACCACCATCCCGACCTGACGATCACCTACCCCTCGGTCGCCGTCAGCATCACGACGCACGACGCCGGCGGCCTGACCGACCTCGACGTCGATCTGGCCCGGACGATCTCCGCGATCGCCCGCGACCTCGACGTGGCGGTCGTTCCCGACCGCGGCGACCCGTGAGAGACGACGACCCCGTCCGCTCCTGGTGGGGCTGGGGCTGGGAGGACCAGGCCCTGACCGACGCCGAGTGCGTGGCGTTCGGCTCGATGATCCCCGGACTCGCCGACACGCCGCTGCCGTCGCCGTCGATCGGAGACGTCGTCCTCCCGTCGCCACGGGTGTCCGCGCCGACCACCCTCGCCGAGATCCTGACCGACGACCCCGCCGCCCGTGCCTCGCACGCCCGCGGGAAGGCCTACCGCGACGTGATCCGGGCGTTGCACGGCGACGTGGGCGCAGCGCCGGACCTGGTGGCCCGCCCGGCGACCGAGGCCGACGTGGTGGCGGTCCTCGACTGGGCGTCCGAAGCCGACGTCGCCGTCGTCCCCTACGGCGGGGGCAGCTCGGTCGTCGGCGGGGTCGAGTGCGACGGCGACGGCCACGCCGGCGTCGTGACGCTCGACCTGTCGGCCATGGACCGGGTCCTCGAGATCGACACGATCAGCCGGGCGGCCCGCATCCAGGCCGGCGTGCTGGGGCCGGCGCTGGAGGACCAGCTCCGGCCCGCGGACCTCACGCTGCGGCACTTCCCGCAGAGCTTCGAGTTCTCGAGCCTCGGCGGCTGGATCGCCACCCGGGCCGGCGGCCACTACGCCACCCTCCACACCCACATCGACGACTTCGTCGAGTCCGTTCGGGTGGTCACGCCGATCGGGACCAGCGAGTCGTGGCGCCTACCCGGATCGGGCGCGGGCCCGTCACCCGACCGCCTGTTCCTGGGTTCGGAGGGCACGCTCGGCGTCATCACCGAAGCCTGGATGCGCCTCCAGGACCGACCGGCGCACCGACGGTCGACGACGGTGACCTTCACCTCGACCACCGACGCGATGGCGGCGGTGCGGGCGATCGCCCAGTCGGGCCTCCACCCGGCCAACTGCCGTCTCCTCGACCCCGGCGAGGCCGCGCTGTCGGGCGCCGGGTCGGGAGCCGCATGGGTGCTCGTGCTCGGCGTCGAGTCGGCCCACCACCCAGTCGACGCCACGCTGGCGCTGCTCGTCGACATCGCCCGCGGCCACGACGGCACCCCGGCCGACCCCGCACCACCGACCACGGCCGAGGCCCCGACGCGGGACCGGGCGGCCGAGGCGTGGCGGTCGACGTTCCTGCGCATGCCGTACCTCCGCGACGGCCTGGCCCGCATGAGCGCCATCTCCGAGACCTTCGAGACGGCCACGACCTGGGACCGCGTCGAGGCGCTCTACGAGGACGTGCGCGCGGCGGTCGGCGACGCGGTGCGGACCGTCACCGGCACCGACGGCCTGGTCACCTGCCGGTTCACCCACGTGTACCCCGACGGTGCGGCCCCGTACTTCACGGTGATCGGGGCGGCGCGACGGGGATCGGAGCTGGCGATGTGGGACGAGATCAAGGCGGCATCGATGGAGGTCCTCACCCGCCACCGGGCGACGGTGACCCACCACCACGCCGTCGGTCGCGACCACCGCCCGGGCTACGACCGCCAGCGGCCCGACCCCTTCGCCGCCGCGCTCGTCGCCACCAAGCGGGCCCTGGACCCCAAGGGCATCCTCAACCCCGGCGTCCTCGTCGACCCCTGAGCTCCGGAAGGGCGGCCTTTCGACTCGCTCCGCTCGCTCAAGGAACAGACGGGCGACCTTTCGACTCGCTCCGCTCGCTCAAGGAACAGAAGGGCGGCCTCCGCTCGCTCGAGGAACCGATGTGTTCGTTGAGCGGAGCGAGCCCCTGGGCGAGCGAAGTCGAAACGTCCGCTCAGAGGGCGACGGCGATGGCTTCGGCGAGGTCGTCGGTGTGGGTGAGCGTGAGCTTCCACTCCCGCACCCCGGTGGCGGACGCGATCTCCAGCGCCCGGCCCGTGACCCGCAGCGACGGGGCACCGGAGGGCGCCCGGACCACCTCGACGTCGTGCCAGTCGAACGCGCCCAGCCCCACGCCCAGCGCCTTCATCACGGCCTCCTTGGCCGCGAAGCGCACGGCGAAGCGGGCCGCCGGGTCCTTCGCCCGCTCCGCGTAGGCGCGCTCGGCGTCGGTGAACAGCCGACCGGCCAGCGTGGGCGTGCGTGCGAGCGCGGCCCGCATCCGGTCGACGTCGACCAGGTCGACCCCGATCCCGATCACCGACCGACCTCGGGCCGGCTCACCGGCGGTTGTTGACGAAGGCGACCACGATCATGGCGAGCGCCAGCACCGCCACCACGGCGAGGACGATCACGCGTCGTCCTCGGACCGCCACTGGTCGGCGAGCACGTTGACCGGCACGGTCAGGATGTCGACGACCGACAGCTCGCCGAGCAGGTCGTCGCGGAAGGTCGGCTCGGTCTCGGTGACCGCGTCCTTCAGGGCCGCGTAGCGGTTGCGGTACGCCTCGAGGACCGAGCGCATCCGGGCCGGGGGCAGGTGCTCGGCGAAGCGCACGTGCAGCAGCGTGATGCCCGTGCACTGGTTGCCCTTCACCTCGGGGATCAGCACCAGGTGCCGACCGTCGCTGCGGCCGACCGCCACGGTGACCTCCCGCTCGGTGGCCACCCGGTGCTTGGTGCCTCGCAGCATGGGGTTGCGCTCGGTGCGCAGTGGCAGCTCGCGGGCGATGCCACCCCGGTCGACCACGGTGATCGTGGCGTCGGCGTGGTCGGGGTCGCCCTCGATGCGGTAGCGGGAGTACCCCACGACCTCCTCGACGGCGGCGTCGAGGCCGGCGAGGGTCCGCAGCGCCTTGTAGCTGAGCCGGTCGCGTGCCGCACCGGCCATCATCGCCTCGCGCACCAGCCCGACGTCGAGCAGTCCCTCGTCGCTGCGGGAGATGCCGACGGTGACGGTCTTGGCCTGGTGCTTGATGGCGTCGACGGGCCGGGTGAGCTCCTCGATGGCCCCGGTGAGCGCGGCCGTGACGTCCTCGATGACCACGCTCGGCGTGCCGACCCGCCCGTGCTCGGCCTGGTAGAGGTCGAGGGGGGCCAGGCCCGTCGCGTAGCGGAACATCGACGACAGCCGCACGGCGGTGCCGGCCTCGAGGTGGCCGTTGTAGGCGCCGGAGCGGAGCCCGTCGTGGAACTTCGCCGAGATCGGCTCGAACACCGGCCGGAGGCCGCCGAGGAGCCGATCGGCGTCGCCGGCGTCGGGGCCGGCGAGCGCGCTCTCGATCGCGCTGCGGGCCTCGCGGAGGGGCCGGGCCTGGGCGTCGATGGCGAGCGCCGCTTCGTAGCCGAAGAGGTGGCCGGCGACGGTCGTGAGGATGAACGCCAGCTCCGGTCGGACCGCGGGGACCGTGATCACCCGCAGCGCCGAGGTGAAGCGGTCCTCGTCCTCGGTGGCGATCACGATCGGCGTGGCCTTGTGGGCGCGGTAGATCGCCACCTCCTTGGCGACGTCGTCGGCGTTGGAGCCCGAGAGCCCGGCGGCGCACACGAGGATCATCGGCTCCGAGGAGAGGTCGATGTGCTTCTTGTCCTCGATCGAGTCCGAGGCGATCGCCTTGTAGCAGAGCTCGGAGAGCTTGATCCGGATCTCCTCGGCGGCGACCCGATTGGCCCCGGACCCGACGATCGCCCAGTACCGACGGGACGGCGCCAGCTCCTGTGCGGCCTCGGCGATCACGTCGCGCCGGGCGATGGTCGCCTCCATCGCGACCGGCATCTCCCGGAGCCCGGCGAGGATCTCGGACCGCAGCTGGGCCCGGTCGTCGGTGCCGGGCACCTCCTGTGCGATGGCCACGGACAACAGGAACCCGGCGGCGATCTGCGCGTAGAAGGCCTTGGTGGAGGCGACGCTCATCTCCACGTCGCGCCCGTCGGAGGTGTAGAGCACGCCATCGCTCTTGTCGGTCAGGTCGCTGCCCCGACGGTTGACGATCGAGATCACCCGGGCGCCACGACCCCGGGCCAGGTCGACGGTGCGGTTGGTGTCGGTCGTGGTGCCCGACTGGCTGATCGCGATGATGAGGGTGTCGGACATGTCGGGCCGCAGGTGGAAGCCGGACAGCTCGGTGGCCAGCCCACCGACGACGTTGACCGGCGTCGCCGCCAGCTCGGCGCTGAGCGCCCGGGCCAGGCTCTGGCCCGCCACCGCCGCCGTGCCCTGACCGATGGTGTGGATGCGGTCGAGGGTGCCGGCCCGCAGGGCCTCGCGGACGTCGGCCGGCAGGGTGTCGGTGCCGAGCTCGGCCCGCAGGAGGCCGTCGGCCCCGGTGGCGATCTTGCCGCGCACCGTCTTGCGGAACGAGCCGGGCGACTCCTGGATCTCCTTCAGCAGGAAGTGCGGGTGCGCACCCCGATCGATGTCACGGGTGGTGACCTCGGGCTCGACCAGCTCCTCGGAGCGCACCGGCAGCGGCGTGCCGTCGTAGGCCAGCCGCCGGATGCCGTCGACGGTGCCGGCGAGGTCGCCGTCGAGCTCCACGACCTGCCCGCGGGTGCCCGACGGGTCGTCGGGATCGGCCGGGGTCTCGCCGTCGAGGCGGAGGTAGCGGGTGCACTCCTCGACCACCCCGTACGGCTCGGACGCCACGACGTAGAGGTCGTCCTCGAGACCGACGTAGAGCGCCTGACCGCTGCCCCGCAGCGCCAGCTGGAGGCGGGTCGGCGCGCCGGCCACGTTGGCGGTGATCGCCACCGAGCCGTCGAAGCGGCGGACGGCCTGGCGGAACGCCTCCAGCGGTTCGTCGCCCGCGGCCAGCCGCCGCGACACCAGCGTCGGGATCACCTTCGCGTCGCTCGTGATCTCGGCGGCCACCCGCAGGTCGTCGGAGACCTTGAGGTCGGCGAAGTTGTCGACGTCGCCGTTGAGCGCGGCGGTGACGTACGGGCCGTCGACGCGACCGTCCTCGTCGGAGTTCATGGGGTGCGCGTTGGGTTCGGAGATGATGCCGATCGACGCCCAGCGGGTGTGGCCGAGCACGGTGACCTCGGCCCCGGGGGTGCCGAGCGCCCGGCGGAGCAGCGCGTCGCCGCGGATCGAGGCACGGATGGCGGCGACGTTGTCACCCAGCTTTCCGATCTCCGCGGCCGTCTTGTAGACGATGCTCAGGTGACCCTCGGGCGTGAACCGCACGGCGCCGTCGGTGAAGAGCGGGTCGCCGACGCGATCGGTGAGCAGGCCGACGACCTCGGGGTCGGCCGGGTCGAGGCCGTGGCCGCGCAGCAGCACGTTGATCCCCGCCGAGTCGCGACCCCGGACCTCGAGCCGGTCGATCGCGGAGAGGGCGGCCTGCACGGCGGTGAACGCCTCGATCGCCTCGGCGGACGGCTCACGGCCGGCGAGGTCGGCCACCGCGGTGGCGGTGCGGAGCCGGTCCCGGGCGATCGCCCACAGCGCGTCCTTGAGGCGGATCACCGCCGCGTTGGTGGCCTCCAGCTCGGCCGGCTCGAGCGCGACGTCGTCCAGCTCGGCCTCGCGACGGGCCAGTGCGGCCGCGACCTCGCTCGTCCGCTCGTCGAGGTCACCGGAGAGGTTGCGATCGCCGAGGAGGGCGCGCACGCCGACGGTGCCCCGGAGCAGACGGTCGACCTCGCCGAAGCGGTCGGCCAGCTCCGACACGACGCCCGACAGGTCCGACACGGGGGCCGCGTCGATGCGCTCGACCGCGCCGTCGACCATCGCGAGCAGCTCGCTCGACGACGGCACGGATCGTTCGCTCCGGCGACGGAGCACGGCGATGATGCCGCACATTCGATGACCTCCAAGGTCGATGACGCTTCGTCCGGCGGTCGATGCATGCTACCGGTCACGCCGCCGGAGCCTCCCTGCGCCCCCGTCAGTCGCCGGCCGCGCTCCGGACGGCGGCGGCCAGCTCCTCGGCCACGGCCCGGGCCTCGGCGTCGGTCGGCGCCTCGACCATGACCCTGACGAGGGGTTCGGTGCCGCTCGGTCGCAGGAGCACCCGACCGGCGTCGCCGAGCCTGGCCTCGGCATCAGCGACCGGCCCGGCCACGGCGGCGATCAGGTCGGGGTCGCGGCGGGTGGTCCGCACGTTGATCATCACCTGGGGGAGACGGGTCATCGCCTCCGCGGCCAGGTCGGCCAGGCTGCGCCCGCTGCGGGCGACCACGTCGAGCAGCGAGATCCCGGTGAGGAGGCCGTCGCCGGTCGACGCGAGGTCCCGGAAGATGACGTGGCCCGACTGCTCGCCCCCCAGCTCGTGGCCGGCCCGGTCGAGCTCCTCCAGCACGTAGCGGTCACCCACCTTCGTGTCGACGACCTGGATGCCCGCTGCGGCCATGCCCTGACGGAACCCGAGGTTGCTCATCACGGTGACCACGACGGTGTCGTTCGCCAGGCGACCCCGACGGTGCCGGTCGATGGCGCAGATGCCGATGATCTGGTCGCCGTCGAGCAGCTCGCCGGCGGCGTCGACGGCCAGCACCCGGTCGGCGTCGCCGTCGAGGGCCAGGCCGGCGTCGGCGCCGTGGTGCAGCACGGCGGCCTGGAGGGATTCGGGGTGGGTGGAGCCGCAGCCCTCGTTGATGTTGCGCCCGTCGGGCAGGTCGTGGATGACCACGACGTCGGCGCCGAGGCGGCCGAGCGCGGCGCCGGCGAACGCGGACGCTGCGCCGTTGGCCGCGTCGACCACCACCCGCAGCCCGTTGAGGCCCCGACCGTCGATCACGTCGGTGGTGAGGTGGGCGAGGTAGCGGTCCCGCAGGTGGTCGTCGACCCCGATCGTCCCGACGTCGCCGCCCTCGGGCCGGGCGCCCCGGTCGTCGCCGGCCCGCAACGCCGCCAGCTCGGCCTCGAGCCGCTCCTCCACCTCGTCGGTGAGCTTGCGGCCACCGGGGGCGAACAGCTTGATGCCGTTGTCGGGGAACGGGTTGTGCGACGCCGAGATCATCGCCGCGCCGACCTGGTCGACCGCCGATGCGTGCGCGACCCCCGGTGTGGGGAGCACCCCGATGTCGGCGACCTCCGCCCCCTCCGACGCCAGGCCCGCGGCGAGCGCCGCGGCCAGCAGCTGGCCCGACGCCCGCGTGTCGCGGCCGATGAGCCATCGCCCGCCGCCGAGCACCCGGACCGCGGCGCGACCGAGCTCGAGCGCCAGTTCGGGCGTGAGCTCGCGGTTGGCGACGCCCCGCACGCCGTCGGTCCCGAACTTCAACGTCATCTCGCAGGCATCCTCTCCGCCCACGACCCGGACCGCGGACCGACCGAACCTAGTGCCCGGCCCGACCCCGTTCACCACCGTGGGCGACGCTCAGGCGGGTGGGTCGGGTGAGGACGCCCGGACGCCAGCGCTCCGGAGCCCGGACGCGACGAGCACCGCGCCGACCACGACGGCCACTGCGCAGAACCAAGCCATGGTCGCCGCACCGTCCTCGGCGAGGGACAGCAGCGACACCCCGAGGCCGATGCTTCCGAGGGCGATGAGGACGGACCCGACGTACAGGCGCGGGCCGGGGTGGACGAGCAGCGCGAGCGACGCGAGGACGCCGACGACACGCAGGAGAACGAGGACGCCGTCGCTCACGGAACTCCACCCTTCGCTGTCGACCGGCTCGACCGCCGGGCCGGCTTCGCTGCATGTCTACCCGCTACTGCATGGAGCCGGGGCGGACGCGCCGAGGGCGTGCCCTGGTGGGCACGCCCTCGGTGTCGTTCTCGGATCGGTGCCGGCGGTGGTGCCGGCGACCGGATCAGCGCTTGCTGTACTGCGGGGCCTTGCGGGCCTTCTTGAGGCCGTACTTCTTGGACTCCTTCTTGCGGTCGTCCCGCGTGAGGAAGCCGGCCCGCTTCAGCGGGGTGCGCAGCTCGGGGTCGAGCTCGATGAGGGCCCGGGCGATGGCGAGGCGCAGCGCACCGGCCTGGCCCGTGACGCCGCCGCCGTGCATCGTGACGTCGATGTCGTAGAGCTCCTCGGTCTGGGTCAGACGCAGGGGCTCGGTGAGGATCATGCGGTGGGTGGGGTTCGGGAAGAAGTCCTCGACCGAACGGCCGTTGACGACGATCTTGCCCTCGCCGTTGCGGAGGCGGGCCCGGGCCACGGCCTCCTTGCGACGGCCGGTGGACTGCACGAGTGGCTTGGTCACGAGATCGTTCTCCTACGCGCTGCGCCGGGCGTGGGCCAGGTCGAGCACCTGCGGCTGCTGCGCCGCGTGTGGGTGGGTGGGGCCGGCGTACACCTTCAGCTTGCGGAGCTGGGCGGCACCGAGCCGGGTCTTCGGGATCATGCCCCGGATGGTCCCGCGCAGGGCCTCCTCGGGCTTGCGGTCGAGCAGGTCCTGGTAGGTCTGCTCCTTGAGGCCGCCCGGGAAGCCGGAGTGGCGGTAGACCTTCTTCTTCGAGGCCTTCTCGGCGGTCAGCACGACCTTGTCGGCGTTGATGATCACGACGTGGTCGCCCATGTCCATGTGGGGGGCGTACGTCGGCTTGTGCTTGCCGCGGAGGATGTTGGCGACCTCGGTGGCCAGGCGACCGAGCACCAGGCCGTCGGCGTCGATGAGCACCCAGGCACGATCGATCTCGGAGGCTTTGGGGCTGTAGGTGGTCACAATCTGGTCCTTGGTCGTACCGGTTCTGGGCGGGCACGCGTCGACGGACGGGCGCCCGGGCCGGAGGGACACGTTACGACTCCCCGCCGAACCGGAGCAAATACCACGTCGCCCGCCCCGCCCGAGGGACCCTCCCGGGGGTCAGGAGGAACGGGCGATCTCGAGGATGCGGTCGATCTGGGCGCCGGACAGGGCGCGGACCGCCGGTTGGGCCGCGTCGATGGCCGCCCGGACCGCCTCCCGGTCGTCGATCAGGCGCTCGAGGGCCCCGCCGATCCCGTCGGCGTCGAGCGCAGCGGCGTCGATGGAGCGGTCGGCCTGCCCGAACAGGTCGAGCACCTCGACGTACTTGTGGCTCCAGCCGAGCACCAGCGTGGGCACGCCCATCGACAGCGACGAGACCATGGCGTGGAACCGGCACGACACGAACGCGTCGCATCGGCCGATCAGGTACCGCAGCTCCTCGGGGTCCATCTGCTCCCGCACCACGACGAGATCGGGGTGGTCGATGCGGGCGGCGATGGCGTTCACCAGCGGGCCGTCGTTGTTGTGGGTCTTGGTCGGGTCGCTGCGGAAGCTGTGGGGCACCAGCAGCACCCGCCGCCCGGCCGCTAGCTGGCGTTCCACGACCGCCACCATCATCGAATCGAAGTCGCCACCCGCCGCCTCGACCTTGGCCTTCACGACGACGCTGGGCGCGATGCCGACGGTGAGCTGCGGGCCGGCCAGCCGGGCCAGCGCCTCGTCGACCGGCCCCCGGCCGGCGACCTCCTCCTCGGTGGGCACGCCCATCATGAAGGCGAGGTCGGTGCCGAGCTCGACGTTGTCCAGCCGGAGCCCGTCGAGGAACTCCCGGGTCTTGGCCCCGCGGGCGACGATCAGGTCGATGCGGGGAAGGATCGCCCGGGCCGTCCACCGGTTGATCCGGCTGCGGAACGGGCCGAGCGCCTGGGCGCACTTCACGACCGGTCGCCCGAGCACGAGGGCCGGCAGCAGGATCGCGACGTTGAACACCAGGAACTTCTCCCGGCCGTCGGAGAACGCGATGCCGCCCTGGTCGAGCACGACGTCGGCCTCGGCGATCGCCGCGACCTCGGGGACCTTCCGGGCGATCAGCTTGCGGAGCGGGGGCAGCACCCGCCACAGCACCGCGCCACCGTTGATCAGCGTGCCCAGGCGGGCCGGCCGGGCGTCGAGCACCCGCAGCTCGGGCAGCCACCCCTGCCGGCGGTCCTCGTCGGGGTAGTAGCTGAGCAGCGTGATCTCGGCTTCGCGGTCGCGCTCGCCGATGGTGCGGACCGTCGCGGTCACCATCGACGCCGCGCCCATGTTCCCCGAGAGGGCCGGGCCCACGATCACGTACTTCACGTCACTGCCTGCTTTCGTTCTCGACCGAGCAGATAGCCCACGCCCAGCACGCCGTCCGCGATGGTCGCGTAGATGCGGGCGTTGATGGCGCAGACCGCGGCGAGCTCGACGGGCATCATCCGGGACAGCACGATCACGATCACCGCCTCGCGGACGCCGATGCCCGACGGCACGAACACGGCGAGGATCCCGAGGATCCCGGCCAGCGTGTAGGCCGCCGTGAGGATCACGACGTCGCCCGGGCCCACGTCGTAGACGGCGCTGACGAGCACCACGAAGCCGATGCCGTTGATGATGCGGGGCACCGTGTAGAGGAGCTGCAACCGGAGCGCGTCGCCCAGGCCGATGAAGCTGAGCTGGGCGGGGTCGACCTTCCGCTTGGTGACCCGGATGAGCAGCGTGATGATCCGGCGCAGGACCGGTTCCATGCTGAGGCCGACGAACGCCACCGCCACGGCGACGCCGGCGACGAGGTACCAGCCGAGGCTGGTGGTCGCGGTCGAGCCGAGGCCGACGAGCAGGATCGGGATGGTCGGAACGGTCGAGGTGATGCCGAGGAACAGGTTCTCGTAGATGAACGCCACGGTGGCCTGCGACTTCGAGATGCCGACCTTCGGCCCCCACGACGCCTTCCAGGCGAACGCCCCGACCTGACCGGGCACGTACTTGAGGAGCCACGCCGCCGTGTTGGCCCGCACCGCGCTGCCGAGCGGGACCGCCGTACGGGCACAGGCATCGACGGTGCTGCGCCAGAGCACGCCGGACACGAGCACGGCGATGGTGAAGGTCACGGTGGCCACGACGCCCCGCCACCCGCCGATGAAGCTCTGGCCCTCCAGGTCCTCGTAGTTCGAGGAGAGGCGCGACAGCACCGAGAACGCGATGAACGCGATCAGCGCGATGAACGCGGCCGTGCGGGCGTAGCGCCACCGCGGGTCGCGGAACCGCTCGCGGAGGGCGGTCACGAGGCGATCACGTGGGTGACGGCGGCGCCACGTTGTAGCTGCGCAGGAAGTCCAGGCTCTTCTTGGCCGAGTACGGGACGCCGCCGTCGCTGCGCGGGTAGCCGACGGCCATGAGGAAGATCACGCGCTCGTAGGGCTCGAGCCCGATCGCCTTGGCCATCTTGCGCTCGAGCGGCTCGAAGTCCGGCCAGTTGATGACCGACGAGGCGAGGTCCAGCGTCTCCAGGGCGAACATGAACGCCATGGCCGACAGCGCGGCGTCGATGTAGGGGACGTGGCGGTCGCGGGCCGAGAAGAAGTTGTCCTGCTTGCCGACCATGACGACGACGGTCTGGATGTTCTGGCTGTACCCGGCGGCGCCGAACGGCAGCGACGCGACCCGCTTCACCAGCTCCGGATCGTCGAAGATCCGGTACTCGAAGGGCTGGCGGTTGCACGCGGAGGGCGACTGACGGCCGACCATGAGCGCCTGGTCGACGAGCTCGCGGGGCACCGGCTTGTCCTCGAACCAGCGCACCGAGCGACGCCGCATGGCGAGTTCGAGGAGCGCGTCGTAGGACACCGACAGCTCGGGGCTCTGCTTGCGCTGGAACGGCGAGTGGTCCATCTCCAGGGCCAGCCCGGGATCACGGTCGCCGGCCGCGACCAGGAACCGATCGTGCAGCGCGGCGAGGTGGTCGTCCTGCTCGACGGCGTCGAAGTAGGCCCGGAGCACGTCCTCGCTCCAGCGGGCGAGGGAGGGGTCGATCGCCGCGGGGTCCCGCTGGTAGGCCTCGAAGGCCTCGACGGTCTCCTCGATGTAGTCCAGCGCGAACACCGGCCGACGGGGCTCCATGATGAGCGCCTTCTCCAGCCGGTGGACGTTGCGCCGCAGCCTCGGCGAGGTGGCCGCCGGCCGACGCTGGTTGCGGTGGTACGCGGCTTTGCCGGTGAGCACGGCGTAGCGCTCCCGGTTGAACCCGAACGGCGACAGCCAGAACCCGATCGTGGCCGTGACCCGGTTGGCGGTGAGGACGCCGAGCACCGCCCGATTGCCGCGCTCGCTCGCGGTGCGCACCGCAGGACGGGCGAGGAAGAGCTGCACGCGGCGCTTGATGACGTTCAACTTCGACATGGCAAACGGTCCTCGTCGGGCGGAGGGACGGTCCCGGCCCGGACACACCCGGTGGTCCAGTTAACCGTACGCCCCCGCCGCGGCCCCACCCTCGCACCACCGGCGTAGCGAACGTCACGTCCCACCGATCGGCGGCGCTCGCCCTACCGTGGTGCGATCGCCGCGCTCCCCCGCCCCCGATCGACCTCCCGACCCGCCCGCGCGCTGCTCGCCGGACTGGCCGCGGTGGTGCTCCTCGCCGCTGCGTGCAGCGGCGACGGCGACGATCCGATCGGCTTCGCCACGCCGCGGGAGGTCGTCGACGCGCACATCGCCGCCTCGCGCGCCTACGACCTCGCCGCGGACTGCGCGCTGCGCCACCCCGACGTCGTCGCCGAGATGGCGACCCTCGACGGTCGGGACGCCGAGGGCTACTGCGAGTGGGCCACGGCATCGGCCGTCGCCGACACACCCGAGGACCGCAAGGCCCGCACTCGCGAGATCTACACCGACCCGACGGTCACGGCAGGCTCGGCCACCGACGAGCGCGCCACGTTCTCCGTCGAGGCGGCCGACGGCAGCTACCACGAGGAGGTCACCGTGGTGCAGGTCGACGGCCGCTGGTTCCTCGAGAACGTGGAGGGCGCCGACGTCGAGGACGACCACGACCACTGATCGGAGCCCCTCGTGCCATCGGCCCTCACCAACCTCCGCGACCTGCTCACCTACGCCGCGACCCGCAAGGGCCACGACCGGGCCGACCGTGCGGTGCTGACCGACCTCGCCGTCGACGCCGACGACCTCGGCCTCCCCGACGGCGTGGAGGTCCGCTGGCTCGGCGTCGCCGGGTTCGCCCTCTCCTCCGAGGGGACCACGCTCCTCATCGACCCGTACGTCACCCGCCGCCCCGTCGGCGACCTCCTGCGCCGACGGGTGTGGTCGTCGGATCCCGTGCTCCTCGACCGCCACGTGCCGAGGGCCGACGCGATCCTGCTCGGCCACACCCACTTCGACCACGCGCTCGACGCGCCCGCGATCGCGGCCCGGGACGGCGCGACCGTCTACGGCGGCCGGTCCGCCGCCACGTTGATGGGCCTGCACGGCCTCGCCGGACAAGCCGTCGAGGTCGAGGCCCATCGGCCGTTCGAGATCGGCCCGTTCACGATCACGTTCGTGCCGAGCGTGCACTCGAAGCTCGTGCTCGGCCTCAAGGTGCCCAACGGCGGGGAGATCACCTGCGAGCACCTGGACGGCCTCACCGGCCAGGCGTACTGCTGCGGACAGGTGTGGGGCATCCAGATCGAGGTCGCCGGGGCGACGATCTACCACCAGGGCTCGGCGGACCTCCTCGACGACGAGATCGGCCGGCGCGAGGTCGACGTCTTCCTCTGCGGCATCGCCGGCCGGCAGGTCACCGACGACTACCTCGGGCGGATCCTGCCCCGACTGGCCCCCCGGACCGTCGTCATCACCCACCACGACGACTTCTTCCGCCCGCTCGACGACCCCGAGGGCGGAGGCCTGGCGTTCGGCGTGGACGTGGCCCGGTTCGTCGACGAGGTCGGTGCCGTGTCCGGCGACCTCCGGGTGGTCAGCCTGGCCTGACCCGGGCGCACGGTCGGGGTCGGACCCCGACCGTGCCGCGCATCGCTCAGGGCGTGGGCACGACCCCGAACGACACCCCGCCCGAAGCGATCGACCCGGTGTCGAGGCCGACGGCGGCCTCGACGGGCCGCTTCCACGCACCGCGCGCCTCGAGGATCGGGAGGACCCCCTCGCCGAACCAGTACAGCTCCTCCAGGTGCGGGTAGCCGCCGAGGATGAACTCGTCGACGCCCAGCGCGTGGTACTCCTCCAGCCGATCGGCGATCTCCTCGTGGCTCCCGACGAGCGCCGTGCCGGCCCCGCCCCGCGCCAGACCGACGCCGGCCCACAGGTTGGGAGCCACCTCCAGCGCGTCGCGACGGCCACCGTGCAGGGCGTTCATCCGCTGCTGGCCCTCGGATTCGGTGGTCGACATCCGGGCGTGGACGGCAGCGATCTCCTCGTCGCTGATCCCGTCCAACAGCGAGTCCGCCGCGGCCCACGCGGCCGCCGCGTCCGGGCGGGCCACGGTGTGCAGGCGCATGCCGAACCTCGGTGTGCGCCCGTGGACCGCTGCGGCCTCGCGCACGCGATCGAGCTTCTCGGCCACGAGCGCCGGCGGCTCGCCCCAGGTGAGGTAGACGTCGGCGTGGCGGGCGGCCACGTCGAGCGCTGCGGCCGAGGAACCGGCGAAGTAGATGGCCGGCACCGGGTCGGGGCGGCGACCGAGCCGGGCACCGGCGACGTGCAGGTGCTCGCCCTCGTGGTCGACCACCGCGTCCTGCCAGAGCGCACGGACGATGTCGAGGAACTCGTCGCACCGGGCGTAGCGCTCGTCCTTGCCCAGCCAGTCGCCGTAGAGCTGCTGCTCGCGCGAGTCGCCCCCGGTGACGACGTTGAGGAGCAGGCGGCCACCGGTGTGGAACTGGTAGGTGGCGGCCTGCTGGGCGGCGAGGGTGGGCGAGGTGAGGCCGGGCCGGAACGCCACGAGGAACTTCAGCCGACGCGTTCGCTGGGCGAGGGCGGCGGTGGTGATCCACGCGTCGTCGCACCAGGGCCCGGCCGGGGTCAGCGCGGCCTCGAAACCGAGGTCCTCGGCGGCCAGCGCGATCTGGGTGAGGTAGCCGAGCGTGGCCGGGCGCGGTGACGCGGTCTCGACCAGGTGGCGACCGTCGCCGTTGGTGGGGAGGAACCAGTGGAAGGTGATCGACATGGCGAGTGCCTCGGTTCGAGCCGGCCCGCGAACGGCCGGGAGCCCTTGTTGTCCGGGTGCAGTATGAGTCGCATCCGGCCCCGGGCCAAGAGCCACCCGTCACGCCGGACGGGTCAACGACCCGACAGGGCGGTGCGAACGTTCGGCTGAAGGGTCTGGAGCGCGACGAGGACCGCCCCGCGCACCCAGGCATCGATGCCCAGGGTGGAGGTGCGCAGGTCGAACCGGGGCCCACCGTCGACCTCGGCGAGCGCCTCGATCCGGCGGCAGAGGTGGGCGGCGAGGTCGGGGTACTGCACGATCAGTCCGGTGACGACGACCACCTCGGGGTCGATGAGCGCGGCCATCGAGACGGCGAGGTGCGCGCCGCGGTCGAGCACGCGGTGCACCACGGCCGTGACCGTCGGCTCGTCGGCGCGGACCCTCTCGACGACCTGCTCGAACGCCGCGACCTCGTCCCCCGGTCCGTGCCCGGGACGGGGCGCGACCATCGCTCGCACGCCGGCGACCGCCTCGACGCAGCCGACCCTTCCGCACCGGCACGGCGTGTCGTCGCCGAACACCGGAACGTGGCCGATCGATCCGGCGAGGCCGGACGCACCGCGGTGGAGCCTCCCGTCGATCACCAGCCCAGCCCCGATGCGGGCGCCGTAATCGATGACGACCACGTCCCGCGCCCCGCTCGCCACACCGTTGCGGGCCTCGGCGAGGGTCGCGGCCTGGGTCACGTCCTGGGCCTGCACCGGCGTGGCCAACCGCTCGGTCAGCATCTCGGCCAGGGGGACGTCGCGCCACCCGAGGACGTCGCTGCGGACGACGGTGCCCGACGTGGTGTCGACCGCCCCGGGCACGCAGACGCCCGCGCTCGCGAGGGGCGGTCCCCCGTCGGCGGCGACGAGCCGGTCGGTGGCCGCCGCGATGCGTTCGACCACGGTCGACGGCGGGGCGGCGGCGACGTCGACCGTCACCGCGTCGACGACGGCTCCGGCCGCGTCGGCCAGCACCACCCGGGCCCAGCGGGCGCCGACCTGGGCGGCGACGACCCGCGCCGCCTCGGGGTTGCATCCGACGAGCACGCGCGGCCGACCTCGGGCGGACCGGCCCACGCCGTCACCGTCGGCCGGGCCGAGCTCCCGGAGCACCCCCTCGTCGATCAGCTCGGCGACCATCGGGGTGACGGCCGACCGGGTGAGGGCGAGCCGGTCGGCGAGATCGGTCCGCGACAGCGGGCCATGGGTGCGCAGGAGGTCGAGCACCTGCGTGCGGTGCAGCGCCCTGAGGACGTGGGTGCCCCCGGTGATCGAGGTCCCGCTCATCCCGCACCCCGGTCCTCGGGCATCGCTGCGCTCACCTGCACTCCTTGACGGGACGACCCGGCCATCTTAACTTCACGTCTCGTAGTAAATGGAGGAGCCCAAGATGTCCAAGTGGTTCGCGCCGTTCGTCGTGCTCGCCGTCACCGGCCTCGGCTCGTGCTCGGGCTCGGCCGACGATGCCGCGCCGCGGCCGACGACCACCACGACCGTCCCCGCGGAGCCGGGTGCCGACCGGCTCGCGTCACGGGTCGTGCCCCTCCCCGACGACGTCGAGGGGGCCCGCTTCCCGTGGTGGAGCGCCGACGGTGAGCGGCTGCTGTTCTCGGCCACGCCCGCGGGTTCGAGCCGCGTCGAGATCATGTCCGTCGCCCCGGACGGGAGCGACCTCGCCTGCATCACCTGTGGCGTCGAGGCCGACCTCACCGAACCACTCCTCAAGCCCATGGCCTTCGGTGACGGACGGCGCATCGCGATCCGCGTCGGGAACCAGAACCCCACGAAGGCCGCGGATCACGCCATCGTCGAGTGCACGCCGAGCGTCGCGTCGTGTGACGAGGTCGAGCTCGTCCCGCTGGTGCCGCCGGCGGCCGACGACCCCGCGGTCCAGCAGGATCAGCGCGAGCTGCGGCTGTCGCCCGACGGCCTCCACGTCGGCATCAGCCAGGTGCGGACGTCCGCGACCGGCACCAGCGACCTGATCGCCATCGTCGCTCGCCTGACCCGCACCGACACCGCGTACGAGCTCGACGACCCCCGAGTCGTGAGCGAGCGCGGCGAGCTCAAGTCCTTCACGCCCGACGGCCGGCGGGTCCTCGTCGCCGAGTTCACCCCCGGCCCGTTCGAGCTCGCGAACCCCGACGTCGTCAGCATCGACCTGGCCACCGGGCACGAGGAGCGGGTCACCTATGCACCCGACTACGACGAGCCGGTCGAGTACTCCCCCGACGGCGAGTCGTACGTGGTCGGCAGCGGCCGGGGTTCCGGGCTGTTCGAGACGGTGTCGCAGGTCCATCGCCCGTCACTGCTCGGACGCGCGCTGGACCCGCTGACCGCCGCCCTGTTCGCCGGGTACCGGCCCCAGCTCCTCGAGGGCTGGATCGTCCGCTCCGGCGCCGAGGCCGACGGCGACCTCGGCACCCGCATCCCGGTGCCCGACGGCGACTTCGACGCCCGACCGATCTGGAACTGGAGCCCCGACGGGACGGCGATCACCTTCTGGGAGGGATCGGGCAGCGGGTTCGAGACCGACCCGGGCGAGTCCCGCCTGGTCGTGACCGAGCTGGTCGATCGCGAGCCGGTCGACGCCCTCGAACCCATCGGCGCCGACGAGATCGACCCGACCTGGGCCCCGGCGCTCGCCGGCTACGTCCCCGACGGCGTCCCGACGCCGCAGTCGCGCGACGGCAAGACGTCGGGAACCGTCACCGTCGAGGTCGTCGACACCGCCGACCAGCTGACCGTGTCCCTGACCTACGACGGGTTCTCCGACGACGGCGAGTGGGTGATCGACGGCACCGAGCGGGCCGAGCGGCGCGGCGGCACCACCACCTACACCGCGGATCTCACCCTCACCGGTGACCACGAGGGCTTCCTCCGCGCCGACGCCGTCATCTCGGTCGGCGGCATCGAGGGCACCATCACCTCCTCGGTCGACGGCCACGAGCTGACCCTGCCGCCCGCCGGAGGAGCCGACGGTGGGAGCTGACCCCGGGCAAGCCGCCGGCCTCGACCGCCGGACGTTCCTCGCCGGGGCGGCGGCCACCGGCACCGCGCTCCTCGTCGGCTGCTCGACCGGCAGCGACGGCGGCCCGGCGTCGACCACCACCTCGTCGGTCGCGCCGGCGGCCCGCCCCGGTCTCGACGGCGGCGGCGTCCCCGACGAGGCGACGATCCACGGATGGATCGAGCGGATCGTCGAGCAGGGGATCCGTCGCCCCGGCTACCCGGCCGACGAGTGGACGACCGACTTCGTCGAGGACCGCTTCGGCGAGCTCGGCCTCGTCGACGTCCACCGCGAACCGGTGGCGGTGACCCGGTGGGAACCGCACCGGTGGTCGTTGGTCGCGACCCCCGACGGCGGCGACCCCGTCGACGTCGGGTGCTGGCCGATCCCCTACGGGGCCCCGACCGCCGGCCTCGACGTCGAGCTCCGGGCCCACGACGCCGACGACCCCGACGCGGTCCGAGGGGCCGCCGCGCTGGTGGCCACCGAGCTGGTCCGCCTACCGGCGACCGCCGCAGCGGCGGTGGGCGTGGCGCCCGACGAGGTCGCCGGTCGGGTCCACGACCCGGACGGCACGCTCGCTGAGGAGGAGCACGTGCTCCCCCACACCGGTCAGCGGAACCGGATCCTCGAACCCGTCGTCGCCGCCGGGGCCGCGGCCTTCATCGGTTCGGTCGTCGACTACCCGATCGACACCTGCCGCTACTTCGTCCCGTACAACGGCGAGCCCTCGCCCATCCCCGGGGTCTGGATCGCACCGTCCGACGCCCGGTGGCTGCAGGACCGGCTGGCCGAGGGGCCAGTGCGCGTGCACCTGGAGGTCGACGCCGAGCGCACCGAGGTCGAGACGGCCACGGTGGTCGGCGACCTCGCCGGGGCCGACGACCAGGTGGTGATCGTCGGGTCGCACCACGACGGCCCGTGGGCCTCCGCCGTGGAGGACGCGTCCGGTGTCGCGCTGGTGCTCGCCCAGGCCTCGTACTGGGCCGCCCAGCCCGTCGAGGACCGGCCCCACCGGCTCCGGTTCGTGCTGAACGGGGGGCACATGTGCGGTGCCGCCGGACTGCGCACCTACCTGGCGACCCACGCCGACGAGCTCGACGACGTCGTGCTGGAGGTCCACCTGGAGCACGCCGCACTCGACGCGGAGGAGCGCGACGGCGAGCTGGTCGCGCTCGACCGGTGCGTCCCCCGGTGGTTCTTCACCTCACGGATCAGCGAGCTCGAGGACGCGGTGATGTCGGCCATCACGACCGAGGACCTCCGCCGGTCGATGATCGTGGCGCCCACCGCGCTGGGCCAGCGGCCCCCGACCGACGGCGGGGCCTTCGCCGACGCCGGCGTCCCGATCGTGCAGTTCCTGGCCGCCCCCTGGTACCTCTTCGACGAGGTCGACACCATCGACAAGGTGGACCGGTCGAACCTCGTGGCCCTCACCCGGGCCGCGGCCCGGATCGTCGGGTCGACGCAGGGCCGGTCGGCCGCCGACCTCCGTTCCGACCCGGCCGGCTGACCCCTCCGACCGTCGAGCGAACTCCTTCCGATCGTCGAGCGGAAGCGAGCGCAGCGAGCGAAGTCGAGACGCCCTCAGAAGGGACGGTCGCCGATGACGGTGACGCGCTCCATGACCCGCCGCTGCGGCGAGTAGTCGGAGGTGGCGTAGTGCTGGGTCGCGCGGTTGTCCCAGATCGCCAGGTCGCCCACGGACCACTTCCACCGACACTGGTACTCCGGGTGGTCGGCCTGACGACACAGGTGCTCGAGCAGCTGGTCGCCCTCCTCCGGGTCGAGTCCGACGATGCCCGTGGTGAAGATGGCGTTCACGTAGAGGGTCTTTCGACCGGTCTCGGGGTGGGTGCGCACCACGGGGTGGACCGACGGCGGGAAGTTCTCCCGGGTCCGCTCCCGCTCCTCCGGGTCCATGAGCATCCCGAACGTGTCGATCCAGTCGTGCACCGCCTCCAATCCGTCGAGCCGCTCCTGGAGTGCGGGGTCGAGGCAGTCGTAGGCGGCGGCCATGTCGGCCCACAGCGTGTCCCCACCGGTGGGCGGCACCTCGACGGCCCGCAGCAGCGAGCCGAGCGACGGCACCGCTCGCCAGCTGACGTCGCTGTGCCAGACGTTCTCGTAGCCGGTCAACGCCTCGTTCTTCTCGAAGCGGACCGTCGTCGGGAGGTCCGCGCGGTTGATGAGGAAGGGGTGGGACTCCAGCTCCCCCCATCGCGCCCCGAGCGCGGTGTGCGACTCGGGATCGAGCCCGGCGTCACGGAAGAACAGCACCTTCCACTCGAGCAGGGCCCGGTGCACCTCAGCGAAGGTGTCGTCGTCCATGGCCACCAGGTCGACGCCGACCACCTCGGCCCCGATCGTCGGGGTGAGCGGACGGAGCTCGAACCGCTCGTACGGCCGGTCGACCCAGTCGGCGGGGGTCCGGGCGGCGACCTGCGGACCGAACCGCAGGCCGGACCGGAACGGACGGGGGGCCGTCCATGGCTCGTGGGCGTGCAGGACGTCGGTCATGGGGTGCTCCCTGCGGTCGTGCGCTCGGCGGCGCGTGCGGTGAGGACGGCCCGGCAGGTGCCGGCGAGATCGGCTCGGAGCGCGTCGGCCGATGGTCGTCGTTCGTCGTCGTGCCCGCGCCACTCCCAGCCGGCGATCGTGCCGATGAGGAGGGTCGTCATCTGGTCGATGCGTTCGAGGCGGTGCTCGAAGGGCCCGTCGAGGCGGGAGAGGATCAGCTCGACCACCCGACGGAAGCTCGACAGCACGGGGGCGTCGGCCACGACCCCCTGCGCGAAGGTGTCCCACCTCGCCCGCACCAGGAAGCGGGCGTACCAGCCGTCGGTCTCCTCCACGACCTCGACCAGGGGCCGGACGGTGGCGTCGACGAAGCCCTCCAGGTCGTCGCGGCCTTGCGCGGCGAGGTCGTCGAGGAGCCGGTGGCGACGGTCGTTCACCTCGCGCATGCGGTGCTCGAACACGGCCGCCACGAGGCCGGCGCGGTCGCCGAAGTGGTACTGGGCGGCCGAGTGGTTCCGCTGGCCGGCGGCGGCGGAGATGTCGCGCAACGACACCGATTCGATGCCCCGCTCGGCGAAGAGCCGCTCGGCCGCCTGGATCAGCGTCGTGCTCGCCACCTCACCACGTGTTGCCATGTCCCGGTTCTACGACAGATGACTTACTAAGTCAACCGTCGTAAATGGCTGCGATCGTCGAGCGAGAGCGAGCGCAGCACCTCCACCCGATCGTCGAGCGAGAGCGAGCGCAGCGAGCGAAGTCGAGACGCCGTCAGCCGCCCGACGACCAGCCGTCGTAGCGGACGGTCCAGAGCGTGAGGCCCTGGGGCGGGGCCAGGTCGCCGGCCCGGTTGCGGTCACCCGAGCGGATGATGTCGAGCAGGTCGCCGGCGTGGAGCCGCCCCCGTCCCGCGTCGACCATGGTGCCGACCACCGAGCGGACCATCTGGTGACAGAACGACGACGCCTCGATCTCGAAGCGGAGGTCGCCGCCCCCCTCGTCGGTCCACGCCGCGGCCGTGACCCGGCGAACCAACGAGGCCGGCTCGCCGTCGCGGCGCTTGGGTCGGCGGCAGAAGGCCGCGAAGTCGTGCTCGCCGATGAACGGGTCGCACGCCAGCTGGAGCGACGGCAGGTGCAGCGGCTCGGCGACGTGCCAGGCCAGGTGGGCCTGGAACGGGTCCGGGGCCGGACGGTTCACGATGCGGTACCGGTACCGGCGGGCCGTGGCCGAGAAGCGGGCGTCGAAGTCGTCGGGCACCACCGCCGCGTCGGTCACCGCGATCGACGGCCCGCACATCTTGTTCACCGAGCGGAGCAGCCCCACGGCGTCGAACCGCCCGCGCTCGACGTCGAAGGTCACCACCTGCGCCCGGGCGTGCACGCCTTTGTCGGTGCGCCCGGCGCACGTCAGCTCGACGTCCTGGCCGAGCACCGTCCCCAGGGCCGCAGCGAGCGTCCCGCCGACGGTCCGCACGCCGGCGTTGATCGCGAACCCGTGGTACGCGGTGCCGTCGTAGGCGACGACGAGCCGCACCCGCTCGGTCGGCCCGTGCGGGCCGTGGTGCTCGGCGGGCACCTCCGCGGCTTCGAACAAGGTCACGGCGTCCGAACCTACACGTCACCCCAAAACCTCGAACTGGCGTAGCTCGGGGTGGGAGAACCACCACGAGCTACGCCAGTTCGGCGAGGCGGGGTGCGCACGGGGTGCGCGGGCGCGGTGCCGCGCGGGCGCGGTGTCGCGCGGGCGCGGTGCGCCGGGTCAGACCAGCTCGATGCGCGCCATCGGGGCGTTGTCGCCCTGGCGCGGGCCCAGCTTGAGGATGCGGGTGTAGCCGCCGTTGCGCTCGGCGTAGCGCGGGCCGACGTCCTCGAAGAGCTTGGCGGCGATCTCCTTGTCGTTCAGGTACGCGACGACCTGACGGTGGTTGTGGAGGCCGCCCTTCTTGGCCTTGGTGATCATCTTCTCGGCCACGGGCCGCAGGGCCTTGGCCTTGGCCTCGGTGGTGGTGATGCCCTCGGCCGCGATCAGCGACGCGACGAGGTTCGCCATCATCAGGCGCTGGTGGGCCGCGTCGCCGCCGAAGCGACGTCCCTTCTTCGGGGTTGCAGGCATGTCACTCCATCCCGCGGAGCGCCAGGCCCCGCTCGTTCAGCTTCTCCTTGACCTCGTCGAGCGACTTCTGGCCGAAGTTGGTGATGGCCAGGAGGTCGTCCTCGCTCTTGCGCAGGAGCTCGCCGACGGTGTTGACCTGGGCGCGCTTGAGGCAGTTGCGGGGACGCTCGGAGAGATCGAGGTCCTCGATCGGGGTCTCGAGCTCCGGCGACGAGGCAACGGTGGCGCTCGTCTCGCCCAGCTCGAGGGTGGGCGGCTCGTCGCTCATCTCGGCGACGAGCTGCACCAGCTTGGTGAGCGTGTCGCCGGCCGACGCGAGGGCGTCGCGGGGCGTGATGGAGCCGTCGGTCTCGACGTCGAGCACCAGCCGGTCGTAGTTGGTGTCCATCTCGACGCGGGTGGGCTCGACCAGGAAGGTCACGCGGCGCACCGGCGAGAAGATGGCGTCGACCGGGATCACGCCGATGGCGTTGGTGCCCTTGTCGCGATCGGCCGAGAGGTAGCCGCGGCCGCGCTCGACGGTGAGGTCGAGGGCGAGGCGGCCCTTCTCGTTCAACGTGGCGACGACGTGGTCCGCGTTGAGGATCTCGACGTCGGACGTGGTCTGGATGTCGGCCCCGGTGATGGTGGCCGGGCCCCGCACGTCGATGCGGAGGGTGACCGGCTCGTCGGAGGTCGACGTGAGCACCAGGTCCTTCAGGTTCAGGATGATGTCGGTGACGTCCTCGGTGACGCCGGTGATGGTGTCGAACTCGTGGAGCGCGTCGTCGAAGCGGACCGCCGTGATGGCGGCGCCGGGGATCGAAGACAGCAGGGTCCGCCGCAGCGAGTTGCCGAGCGTGTGGCCGAAACCGGGCTCGAGCGGGCTGACGGAGAACCGCTGGCGGTTGCGCTCTTCCTCACCGACGGGCTCGACCGTGGGGCGCTGAATGACCAGCATGTGACCTTCCTCAGGGATTGATCGGTGGGGAGTTACTTCGAGTAGAGCTCGACGATGAGCTGCTCGCGGACCGGCACGTCGATCTGCGACCGGACCGGCAGCTCGTTGACCGTGACCTGGAAGCCGTTGTCGCCGACCTCGATCCAACCGGGCTTGAGCCGGTCGACGGTGTCGATGTTGTGGCGGATCACGATCATCTGGCGGGACTTGTCCCGCAGGGAGATGACATCGCCCTTGCGCACCCGGTAGCTCGGGATGTCGACCCGGCGGCCGTTGACGTTGACCATGCCGTGGTTGACGAACTGACGGGCCTGGGGGCGGGTGGAGGCCCAGCCGGCGCGGAAGACGATGTTGTCGAGGCGCTGCTCCAGCATGCGGAGCAGGTTCTCGCCGGTGACGCCCTTCTGGCGGGAGGCTTCCTTGTAGAGGTTCGAGAACTGACGCTCGAGCACCCCGTAGATGTACTTGGCCTTCTGCTTCTCCTGGAGCTGCAGCAAGTACTCCGACGGCTGGCGACGGCGGCTGCGGCCGTGCTCACCCGGGGGGTAGGGGCGCTTGTTGAGGGCCTTGGAGCCCTTCTCGTTCTCGAAGATGTTGACGCCGAGGCGCCGGGAGATCTTGACCTTGGGGCCGGTGTAGCGAGCCATGTGTTCCTTCTCCCCGGATCAGATCCGGCGCCGCTTCGGCGGGCGGCAGCCGTTGTGGGGCATGGGGGTCACGTCCTTGACGCCGGTCACCTCGATGCCGGTGTTCTGGATGGAGCGGACCGCGGTCTCGCGACCGGAGCCCGGGCCCTTGGCCAGGACGTCGACCTTGCGGACGCCGTGCTCCATGGCCCGGCGGGCGGCCTGCTCGGCGGCCTGCTGCGCGGCGTAGGGCGTGCTCTTGCGGGAGCCCTTGAACCCGACGTTGCCGGCCGAGGCCCAGGAGATGACGTTGCCCTCCTGGTCGGTGATCGAGATGATCGTGTTGTTGAACGAGCTCTTGATGTGCGCCACCCCGTAGGTGACGTTCTTGCGTTCCTTGCGACGGGGGCGACGGGCCCCGGGCTTGGCCTTGGCCATTACTTGCGCACCTTCTTCTTCCCAGCGACGGTCTTCTTCGGGCCCTTGCGGGTCCGGGCGTTCGTGTGGGTGCGCTGGCCGCGCACCGGCAGGCCCTTGCGGTGACGGAGGCCCTGGTACGAGCCGATCTCCATCTTCCGCTTGATGTCCTGCTGCACCTCGCGCTTGAGGTCGCCCTCGACCTTGATGTGCTCGTCGATGTGGGCGCGGATCCGGTTGACCTCCTCGTCGGTGAGGTCGCGGGTGCGGGTGTTCTCGTCGATCCCGGTCGCGGCGCAGATCTGCGACGCGGTGGTCCGGCCGATGCCGAACACGTAGGTCAACGAGATGACGAGCCGCTTCTCGCGGGGGATGTCGACGCCGGCGATGCGTGCCATGGCTAGCCCTGCCTCTGCTTGTGCCGTGGGTTGGAGGAGCAGATGACGTGGACCCGGCCGTGACGGCGGATCACCTTGCAGTGCTCACAGATTGGTTTGACGCTTGGTTGGACCTTCATCGGTGCCTCGGAGTTGGTCGACCGATCGCTCTGGGCGACGGCTACTTGTAGCGGTAGGTGATGCGACCGCGGGTGAGGTCGTACGGGGTGAGCTCGACCTGCACTCGGTCACCCGGCAGGATGCGGATGTAGTGCATCCGCATCTTCCCGGAGATGTGCGCGAGTACCTCGTGCCCGTTCTGCAGCTCCACGCGGAACATCGCGTTCTTCTGCGCCTCGAGCACGGTGCCTTCGAGGACGATGGCGTCTTCTTTGGGCTTGGGCAGGGGAAATGCTCCTGATCGAACTTGCGGGGTCGGCCGCGAGCGACGCGCCGGAGGCGCGACCCCGCTCAGGGCCGAAGGAAGATGCTAACGCGACCCCCGCCGAGGTCCAAGTTGACGGTCCTATCACATGCCAGGAGCGTGCGCGGGGACCGTCCGGAGCGTACCCATCGGCGCGGGTAGTGTGCCCCACGGGTCGACGGACGGGGGGTCCGGCGCCCGGGGGAGGCCGACATGCGCACACCGTTCCGACGAGTCGTCACCGGGGGTCTCGCCGCGATCGCGCTCGCGGTCGTCGCGGCGACGACGACGGGCTGCGAGAAGGTCGACGAGGGCACGTTCACGTTGCTCACCTACAACGTGGCCGGGCTCCCCCAGGAGATCTCGACCGAGCACCCGGGCACGAACATCCCGCTCATCAGCCCGAAGCTCGAGCCGTACGACATCGTCCTCACCCAGGAGGACTTCGACTGGTGGGTCCCCTCCCTCGACGTCCTCGACTTCGCCAACTACCACGAGCGGCTGCGGGCCCAGACCACGTACCCGTGGCGGACCGACCGTCACCCCGGCCCGGCCGCGGTCGGGATCGACGGCACCGACCCCGAACGACCGATGCCGATCGTCGGTGACGGTCTCGGCGTGATGAGCCGCTTCCCGTTCGAGGGCACCGACCGGGTGCCGTGGGAGCACTGCTTCGGCGGCGCCGACACCTCCGACGGCGGCGCCGGCGACTGCCTGGCGATGAAGGGCTTCTCGATGACCCGCATCACCGTGGCCGACGGCGTCCAGATCGACGTGTACAACCTGCACGCCGAGGCCGGCCGGACCGCGGCCGACAACCGCGTCCACGCCGAGGACTTCGAGCTGCTCGCCGACTACATCAACACGCACTCGGCCCGCCGACCGGTCATCGTCGCCGGCGACACGAACCTGCACACCGAGCCCGGTCACGTCATGGAACCGATCCACGGACCGATCTGGGACCGCTTCGTCGAGGAGACCGGACTCATCGACGTCTGCACCATCACCGCCTGCGAGGAGCCCGGATCCATCGACAAGGTGGCATGGCGCAACGGCAACGGCGTCATCCTCGCCGTCGACGAACGTCGATGGGAGGACGACACCTTCGTCGACGCGAACGGCGCCGACCTCAGCGACCACCCGCCCGTCGCCGTGCAGTTCGGCTGGTCCCGCTGGGAGTGAGGCCGGCGCCCGACCTCAGGGCCGGGTGAGGACCTGCGGCCCGTCGGCGGTGATCGCGATCGTGTGCTCGACGTGCGCGGCCCAGTCGCCCGACGCCGTCACGACGCTCCAGTCGTCGTCGAGGAGCTCGACCTCGGGATCGCCGAGGACCACCATCGGCTCGACGGCCAGCACGTTGCCGGCCCGGAGCTTCACACCGGTGCCGGCGGCACCCTGGTTCGGCACGTTGGGCGGCTCGTGCATCGCCCGTCCGATGCCGTGGCCGGTGAAGCCCTCCACGACCGACAGACCGGCGGCCGTGGCCACCGACTCGACCGCGTGGCCGATGTCGCCGAGGCGGGCACCCGGCACCATGGCCTCGATCGCCGCGTCGAGCGACCGCTCCGCGGCGTCGATCATGGCCAGGACCTCGGGGGCGACGGTGCCGACCGGGGCGGTGAACGCCGCGTCGCCGTGCCACCCGTCGACGATCGCACCGCAGTCGATCGACACGATGTCGCCGTCGTGCAGCACGACCTCGTCGGTCGGGATGCCGTGCACCACCATCGAGTTCGGCGACGCGCAGATCACCGCCGGGAACGGCGGGTTCGAGTAGCCGAGGAAGTTCGACGTGGCGCCCCGGCGGGCGAGCACCTCACGACCGATCCGATCGAGCGCACCGGTGGTCACCCCGGGCCGGATCGCCTCGCGGATCCGCTCGTGCATCTCGGCGACGACCGCTCCGGCCCGTCGCATCACCGCGATCTCCGCGTCGGTCCGCACGGCCGGACCCTTCGCGAAGAGCACGTCAGCCGCCGATCCGGGCCTCGATCGCGGCGAGCAGCCGCGTGAACACCTCGTCGGCGGTCCCGATGCCGTCGACGTCGACCAGCAGCCCGGCCCGCTCGTAGAACGGGACCAGGGGCAGCGTCTCGGCGGCGTACAGGTCGAGGCGCTTGCGCACCGCGCCCTCCTCGTCGTCGTCGCGCTGGACGACCTTGCCGCCGTCGACGTCGCAGATCCAGCCGTTCTTGGGCGGGGCGTCGACCGAGTAGATCGACCCGCAGGACTCGCAGACCCGGCGCTTGGTGATCCGTTCCAGCACGACGTCCTCGGGGACCTCGAGGTTGACCACGACCTGCAACGGACGCTCCGAGGTGATCTCGGCCAGCGCCGCGCCCTGCGCCTCGGTGCGGGGGAACCCGTCGAGGATGTAGCCGCGGGCGGTGGTGTCGCTCTCGTTGAGCCGCTCGTCGACGATGCCGACCATGATGTCGTCCGACACCAGGCCACCCGCGTCCATGACCGACTTGGCCTTCAGACCGAACTCGGTGCCCGCCGCGACCGCGGCCCGCAGCATGTCGCCGGTGGAGATGTGCGGCACCACGAAGTGCTGGGCCAGGCGGACGGCCTGGGTGCCCTTGCCCGCACCCTGTCGGCCGAGCATCACGAGACGGACCCCGTCGGTCATCGCCGGACCTACTTGCCCTTCGCCGAGGCCTTCGCCCGGGCCTTGGCGGTGTCGAGGAAGCCGTCGTAGTTGCGCATCATCAGCTGACCGTCGATCTGCTTCACGGTCTCGAGCGACACGCCGACGGCGATGAGGATCGAGACGCCGAAGAAGCCGAGCGAGTTGCCGCCGGTGGTGTCACCGAGGGCCTGGCCGATGGCGTAGGCCGGGATCAGCGCGATGGCGGCCACGAACAGGGCGCCGGGGAGGGTGATCCGGGACAGGATCTTCGCCAGGTACCGCTCGGTCTGGTAGCCGGGCCGGATGCCGGGGATGAAGCCGCCCTGCTTGCGGATCTGGTCGGCCTGCTTGTGCGGGTCGAACTGGATCGCCGTGTAGAAGTAGGCGAAGGCGATGATCAGGATCCCGTAGAACGCCAGGTAGAACGGCGAGGTCGAGCGGACCAGGTGGCTGTTGATCCACGTCTGCACGTTGAACGCCCAGTTCGGGTTCTCGGCGGTGGCGTCGCCGGCCGGCAGGATCTGGGAGATGATCACCGGCAGGTACAGGACCGAGCTGGCGAAGATGATCGAGATCACGCCGGCCCCGTTGACCTTCAGCGGGATGTAGGTGCTCTGGCCGCCGTACATCTTGCGGCCGACCTGGCGTTTGGCGAACTGGACCGGGATCCGCCGCACCCCCTGCTCGACGAAGACGATCGCCACCAGCAGCGCCATGAACATGAGGCCGATGAGGATCATCGCCGTCAGACCGGACTCCTTGCGGACCGTCCAGAAGTGCGCCGGCAGGGTGCTCACCACCGAGGCGAAGATCAGGATCGACATGCCGTTGCCGACGCCGCGCTCGGTGATGACCTCGCCGAACCACATCAGCAGCGAGAACCCGGCGGTCAGCGTGAGCACGACGAGCGCGAAGCGCCCGGTCGAGTAGCTGGTGCCGAAGATGTCCTTGCCGATGCCACCCCGGCCGAAGGCCCCCTGGCCGCCGGTGTGGAACAGGTACGTGATGCCGGTGGCCTGGAGGAGCGCGATGCCCACACCGAGGTAGCGGGTCCACTGCGTGATCTTGCGCTGGCCGACCGCGCCCTGCTCCTGCCACTGCTCCAGCTTCGGGATCACCACGGCGAGGATCTGCATGATGATCGATGCGGTGATGTACGGCATGATCCCGAGCGCGAACACCGCGAACTGGGTGATGGCGCCGCCGGAGAAGGTCTGGAGGAACCCGAGGACGCCGCCGCTCTTCGCCTGCTCCTCGAGGTCGGTGATCACCGCGAGGTCGATCCCGGGCACCGGGATGTGGGCCCCGAAGCGGTAGACCGCCACCATGAACAGCGTGAACAGCAGCTTGTTCCGCAGTTCGGCGATCTTGAAGACGTTGCGGAGGGTCGACACCTGCGCTCCAGGGTTGGGATGACGGCCCGAGGGCCGTCAGCGGTACGTCAGCGGTTGGTGAACTGGTTGCCCTTGGCGGGCGGGCGACCGTCGCCCCACGGGAGGGGCAGGCGCTCCACGGTACCGCCCGCTGCGGTGATGGCCGATTCGGCCGACGCCGAGAAGGCGTGGGCCTTGACCGTCACCGCGCGGCCGATCTCACCGCGGCCCAGGATCTTCACCAGCGCCTTCTTGCCGACCAGCCCCTTGGCGTGGAGCGACTCCGGCGTGACCTCGTCGAGGCCGGTGGCGTCGAGGGTGTCGAGGTTGATGCCCTGGTACTCCACGCGGAACGGGTTCTTGAAGCCCTTCAGCTTCGGCACCCGCATGTGGAGGGGCATCTGGCCGCCTTCGAAGGCGGCGGGGATGGTGCCGCGGGCCTTCTGGCCCTTCGTGCCGCGGCCGGCGGTCTTGCCGCCCCGGCCGCCGATGCCGCGCGCGACGCGCTTGCGGTCCCGGTTCGAACCGGCCGCGGGCTGGAGGTCGTGGACCTTCATCAGGCTTCGCCTTCCTTGACTTCCTCGACCGACACCAGGTGCGGGACCTTGGCGATCATGCCGCGGACCTCGGGACGGTCGGGGAGGGTGTTGGACTTGCCGATGCGGCCGAGGCCCAGCGCCCGGATGGTGCCGCGCTGCTTGGGCTTGGTGCCGATCGTGGACTTGATCTGGGTGACCTTGAGGTCGGTCATGGTCACTTCACCTCTTCGATCGTGACCGGGCCGCGCTCGGACTCCCGGTAGGCCTCGAGCAGGCCCTTCGGGACGAACTCCTCGGGCGAGAGGCCGCGGAGCCGGGCGACCTCGTCGGGGCGCTTCAGGTCCTGGAGGCCGGCGATGGTGGCCCGGGCGACGTTGATGTGGTTGGCCGAGCCGAGCGACTTGCAGAGCACGTCGTGGATGCCGGCCTCCTCGAGGATGGCGCGGGCGGCGCCACCGGCGATCACACCGGTACCGGGGGCGGCGGGCTTGAGCATCACGCGGCCGGCACCCATGACCCCGATCACGGGGTGGGTGATGGTCGAGCCGGCGAGCGGGACGGAGAAGAGGTTCTTGCGCGCCTCCTCGGTGCCCTTCTGGATCGCCAGCGGCACCTCCTTCGCCTTGCCGTACCCGAGACCGACGCGGCCGGCGCCGTCACCGATCACCACGAGCGCGGTGAAGGAGAAGCGGCGGCCGCCCTTGACCACCTTGGCCACGCGGTTGATGTTGATCACGCGCGACTCGCGGAGCTGCACGTCGGAATTGGTCTGCGGTGCCATCAGAACTCCAGTCCGCCCTCGCGGGCGGCATCGGCGAGCGCCGCGATGCGGCCGTGGTAGAGGTTGCCGCCGCGGTCGAAGACGACGGTGGCGACACCGGCGTCCTTGGCCCGGGAGGCGACGAGCTCCCCGACCTTCTTGGCCGCGTCGACGTTGCCGCCGGAGCCCTCGAAGCCGGGCTCGGTCGAGGACGCCGCGGCCAGGGTGTGGCCGGCGCGGTCGTCGATGACCTGGGCGGTGATGTGCTTGTTGGAGCGGAACACGGCCAGGCGGGGACGCTCGGCGGTGCCCTTCACCTTCTTGCGGACCCGGCGGTGCCGGCGGATCCGTGCTTCGCGGTTCTTCTTCGCAGAAACGGTCATCGGAGTTCCTTACTTCCCGGACTTGCCGGCCTTGCGGGCCACGTGCTCACCGAGGTACCGGACGCCCTTGCCCTTGTAGGGCTCGGGCTTGCGGAGCTTGCGGATGTCGGCGGCCACCTGACCGACGACCTCCTTGTCGGCGCCCTTCACCACGATGCGGTTCGGGGCCGGCACCTCGAAGGAGATGCCGTCGGGGGCCGAGACGCTCACGGTGTGGCTGAAGCCGAGCGCGAGGTCGATGGCGTCGGAGCCCTTGGCGGTGGCCCGGAAGCCGACGCCGATGATCTCGAGCTCCTTGGCGAAGCCGTCGGTCACGCCGACGACCATGTTGTTCACGAGCGACCGGACCAGGCCGTGCATGGCCCGGTTCTGGCGCTCGTCGTTCGGGCGCTCGACGAGGAGCGTCTCGCCGTCCTGGCGGACGGTGATCTCGCCGGGCACGTCACGCTCGAGGGTGCCCTTGGGACCCTTCACGGTGACGTGGCGGTCGGCGATGGTGACGTCGACGCCGCTGGGGATGGTGATCGGGGCTTTGCCGATGCGGGACACGTTGCGCTCCTACCAGACGAAGCACAGGACCTCGCCGCCCACGTTGCGCTTGCGCGCCTCGCGGTCGGTCATGAGGCCCTGGCTGGTCGAGACGACGGCGACACCCAGGCCACCGAGGACGCGCGGGACGTCCTGGGCGGGCGAGTACACCCGGAGACCGGGCTTGGACACCCGGCGGAGGCCGGAGATCGTCCGGGCCCGCTCGGGCGAGTACTTCATGGTGACGGTGAGGGACTTGCCGGGCTTGTCGTTGTTCGCGGCGACGGCGAAGTCCTCGATGTAGCCCTCCTTCTTCAGGATGGCCGCGAGGGCCTCCTTCTGCTTGGAGGACGGCATGGAGACCTCGTCGTGCATCGCCGTGTTGGCGTTGCGGATGCGGGTCAGCATGTCGGCGATGGGATCGGTCATGGTCATGGTTCCTGCCTCCTCACCAGCTCGCCTTGGTCACGCCCGGGATCTCCCCGGCGTGCACCATGTCCCGCAGGCAGACGCGGCACAGGTTGAACTTGCGGTACACCGAGTGCGGACGGCCGCACTTCTGGCAGCGGGTGTAGCCCCGCACCTTGAACTTGGGCTTCTTGTTGGCCTTGTTGATCAACGCCTTCTTCGCCATCAGCTCTGCCCCTCACGCTTGAACGGGAAGCCGAAGGCGTCGAGCAGCGCCTTGCCCTCGGCGTTGGTCCGGGCCGTGGTCACGATGGTGATGTCCATGCCCCGGGTCCGGTCGATCTTGTCGTAGTCGATCTCCGGGAAGATCAGCTGTTCGGTCACGCCGAACGTGTAGTTGCCCCGACCGTCGAAGCTGTTCGCCGGCAGCCCGCGGAAGTCGCGGATGCGGGGGATCGCCAGGGCGATCAACCGGTCCAGGAACTCCCACATGCGATCGCCCCGCAGGGTGACCTTGGCGCCGATGGCGTTGCCCTCGCGCAGCTTGAACGTGGCGATCGACTTCTTCGCCCGGGTGATCAGCGGCTTCTGGCCGGTGATCAGGGTCAGGTCGGCGACCGCGTGCTCGAGGAGCGAACCCTGGGCCACGGCATCGCCGACGCCCATGTTCACCACGATCTTCTCGAGGCGCGGGACCTCCATGACGTTGCCGAGCTCGAGGTCCTTCTGGAGCTGGGCCCGGATCTCTTCCTGGTACTTCGTCTTCAGACGGGGCACCGTGGCGGTGGCGCTCACTTGATCTCCTCGCCGGTCCGCTTGCAGATGCGGATCTTCTTGCCGTCGACGACCTTGAAGCCGACGCGGGTGGGCTTGCCGTCCTTGGGGCTGATCAGGGCGACGTTGCTCACCTGGATCGGCATGTCCTTGTCGTGGATGCCGCCCGACTCGGTGGCCGTGCGCGACTTGGTGTGGCGCTTCGCCGTGTTCACGCCCTCGACGACGACCTTGCCCTCGCTGGGGAGCGCCTTGGTGACCACGCTCTCCTTGCCCTTGTCCTTGCCGGACAGGACCACGACGCGGTCGCCCTTGCGGATCTTCAGACCTGCCATCACAACACCTCCGGGGCGAGCGAGACGATGCGCATGAACTTCTTGTCGCGCAGCTCACGGCCGACCGGGCCGAAGATGCGCGTGCCACGCGGCTGCTGCTGGTCGTTGATCAGCACGGCAGCGTTCTCGTCGAAGCGGATGTAGGAGCCGTCGGGACGACGACGCTCCTTCTTCGTGCGGACGACGACGCACTTCACGACGTCGCCCTTCTTCACGCCGGCGCCGGGGATGGCGTCCTTGACGGTGGCGACGAAGACGTCGCCGATGCCCGCGTAGCGCCGGCGGGAGCCGCCGAGCACCTTGATGCAGAGCACTTCCTTGGCGCCGCTGTTGTCGGCGACGCGGAGACGGGTTTCCTGCTGGATCATGGGATCACTTCGCCCTTTCCAGGATCTCGAGGATCCGCCAGCGCTTCAGCTTGGAGAGCGGGCGGGTCTCGCCGACCCGGACGCGGTCGCCCTCGCGGAGGGTGTTCTCCTCGTCGTGGACGTAGAGCCGCGTGGAGCGAGCCATCGTCTTGCGGTACCGCGGGTGGGGCTTGCGGGTGGTGACGGTGACGACGGCGGTCTTGTCCATGCCGGCGGAGGTCACGATGCCCTCGCGGGTCTTGCGGGCGTTCTCCCGCGTGGTGGTGGTCTCTTCAGCCATCAGGCCTTCTCCTCCTGGGCGAGGGCCTCGGCGGCCTCGATCTCCCGGGCCCGCAGCTCGGTCTCGTAGCGGGCGATCTCCTTGCGGGCGGTGCGCAGTGCGGCGTTGTTCTCCAGCGTGCCGGTGGCGTGCTGGACCCGCAGCTTGAACAGCCGGTCCTTCTCCTCGGCGAGCCGCTCCACGATGGTGGCGGTGTCGAGGTCGGCGGCGGTGGTCGTCGACTTCGCCATCAGAAGCTCTCCTCACGGGTGACGAACTTGGCCTTGATCGGCAGCTTCTGGATGGCGCGGTCGATGGCCTCGCGGGCGATGGTCTCGTCGGCGTAGGTGAGCTCGAAGAGCACCCGACCGGGCTTCACGACCGCCACCCAGCGCTCCGGGTTGCCCTTGCCGGAGCCCATGCGGGTCTCGGCGGGCTTCTCGGTCACCGGCTTGT